>CAWDHT010000001.1:0-16275 GCA_963802165.1 uncultured Chloroflexia bacterium
ACGCCTATCGTTGGCGCATGCCCGCTCGCCTGGACACGCCCGGCGACGGATCATGCGCGGCGCGCGGCCGGACACCGACACGTCGCGCGGAATGGTCAGATTCGAGCCAATGACCGCAGAACCGCTCCCGCCCGCCGACCCCCGCGGGTCGCTCCCGCCATCCCGTCACCGCCTTCCTCTCTCCCCCGTCGATCCCGCCACCTGGCGTGCCGTCCTCGCGATCGGCCTCGGGTTCTTCGTTGCCATCGCCGCGGTCTCGGTCGTGACGACGCTGTTCTCGATGGGCGGATCGTTGCTCATCGTGCTGGTCGGCTTCGTGTTCGTCGCGGCGGGCATCGAGGCCGCGCGGATCGTGGCGAAGGTGGAGCGTTGGCGGATGACGCTCATCGACAGGCGCCCGCTCTACGCCCACCCGTACCGGATCGCCGAGGTCGCACCCAGCGAGCCGTACGGACCGTGGCTCCGCCGCCTGTCCGAAGCCGCGTTCCTCGACACGAGCCGCTGGCTTGACGTCGCCTACGTCCTGGTGTCCTTCCCCCTCGCGATGATCGAGTTCTTCGTGGCCGTGACGCTGTGGACGCTGTCGGCCGCGCTCCTCCTGACGCCGCTGGTGCTGGTGCTTCCGCCAGTCGCCCGCGTCGACGAGTTCTTCGCCCGGGTCGGCGTCGCGCCGGAGGCAGCCGTCGGCGTCGCGTTCGTCATCGGCCTGGTGCTCCTGCCCGTCGCCGCCTCCGCCACCCGCGGGATGGCGATCCTGCATCGCTACGTCGTCGAGGGTCTTTTTGCATCAGCCCGGCGGACGCGCTCCGGCGCGACAACGAGCGCCTCCGGGGCAGCCGTTCCGCGGCCGTCGAGCTCGAGGCATCCGAGCTGCGCCGCATCGAGCGCGACCTCCACGACGGCGCCCAGCAGCGACTGGTCATGCTCGCCATCGACCTGTCCCTGGCAGAGGACAAGGTGGATACGGACCCGGCGGCTGCCAAGACCCTCATCGCAGGCGCCCGCGACCAGGCCCGGCAGGCGCTGGGCGAGCTCCGGGATGTCGTCCGCGGCATGGCGCCGGCCATTCTCCTGGACCGCGGGCTGGCGGCGGCCCTGAGCGCGGTGGCCGGCCGGAGTCCGGTCCCGACGTTCGTCGACAGCCAGCTCGCCCCCAACGAGCGACTCCCCCACGGCGTCGAGCGCGCGGCCTACTACGTTGTCTCCGAGGCCCTTGCCAACATCGCCAAGCACGCCCGGGCCACGCGCTGCGACGTCCGCGTCCTGCGCCAGCCGGGATGGCTCCGGTCGAGGTCCGCGACAATGGCGTCGGTCGCGCAACCCTGGTCCCCGGTGGCGGCCTGGCGGGGCTTCGAGATCGCGTCGGGCCCTGGACGGGCATCTCGACCTCATGAGCCCCGTCGGAGGCCGACCATCCTCCGGGTGAGCCTACCCCGGTCCTACCGACCTGAGGCTTTCGCCCCTCCGCGGGTCGAGTACGGTATCGAACAGGCGTTCGACGTACGGAGACCGACGATGGCGGACTGGCTCGTGGACATCTCGAACGGACCCCCGGCGGTAGCCGGTGGTCCACCACCGGCACGTGAACGGCGCCTCCGGGCCGAGCGGGACCGAACACCGTCCATGACCCTCGATCATGACGGGCGCCGCGTGGAACGCTGGACGTACGCCTGCGCCTGCGGCGAGATCTACGCCTGGGACCGCCGGGCAGCGGCGTGACCCGGGGCCGGTCCACGGGGTGGCGCAGGAGCGTCCTGAGCCGCTCCGGTGCGGACCGGTTCGGGTCTCCAGGTAGATCTCGTGGTGGTCTCCGCGGGGCCGCAGGCCGGCCTCCTCGATGGCGGCATCGAGGAGCTCGATCGTCGGATGCTCCGCCGAGTACGGGCCCACGTGCGAGCACCTGGGCCACCCGCCCTTCGGACAGCGTTCCGCGTCGTGCGCGGCGCGGCCGCCGGTCCATCTTCGCCCGGCCGGCCTCGAACGCCGCCTCGAGCTCGTCGGCCGTCGCGGCTGTGGGCAGGACGATCAGCAGGGTCCACGCCAGCCGCTGCCGGTCTGCATCCAGGATCACGTCCAGATCCGTGGATCCGCCGTCGATCCGGTACAGCCCCTCGAGTGGGCCCACCTTCTCCTCCACGCCCCGTCGCTTGAGCGCGAACCGGAGGGCATAGGCGGTCCCGTACAGGCCGGGCATGAGCGGGCGAACGCCTCCGGGCCCACGGAGCCCTCACCGTCCACCATCACCGCCCTGGCTCGCGGCAGGTCCAGGAACCGGACCGCGCCGGCCTTGGCAGCGAGCTGAGCGGCACGGTCTCCGGGCGTCTCGAATGTCGGGCCAGCCATGACCCGGAGGATGCCGCCTGCGGCGTGCGCGAACAGGGCCGAGCGTCCTCAGGACCCCGTGTCGGCTCGCCGCATCGTCGGGCTCTCCTGGACGGCCCACCCATTGCCATCCGGGTCGCTGAAGAAGAAGAACGAGTTCCAGTCGTCGCCCTTGCCGTCCGCGAACCCGGTCCCCGTGTGGTGCCGGATGGGTGTGACCGGGACGCCGCGGCCGCCGAGCAGCGCGTGGGCGGCCTCGATGTCCGCCACGCACAGCTGGAGGCCCTGGAGGGACCCCGGCGTCATCTCCGTGAGTCCCGTTCCGATCGTGACCGAGCAACCTGAGCCCTCCGGCGTCATCTGGATGACCCGGAACTGCTCGTTGGGGGCATGGTCGACGTCGACCGGGAACCCCAGCCGGTCCGCGTAGAAGGCCTTGGCCCGGTCCACGTCCGACACGGGTACCACGACGACCTCGAGCTTGAACTGCATGTCCGGCTCCTTGGGCTGGTTGGGGTCAGGGCGCAGCTGCCCAGGCAGGCGAGCAGCTCGTCCGGCGGCCCATCTGCCTGCAGTGATGCGAGCAGCTCGTCGAGCCGTTCGAACCTCTCCTCCCGGACTCGCGATCGCCTGCCGGCCAGGTCGCGGCCTCCCGGAGAGTTCGGCCTGCCGGTGGCTCATGCGCGAGGGCGCCGAAGATGTGGAGGAGCTGGTCGCCGTCCATCAGGCAACCATATCGTTGCGAAGCAGCCGCCATCGACCGATGACGCCGCCGCCATTGAAGGCCCCTACGGCAGCGGGTCGCCAGCCGTGAACCGCTCCATCAGGCGGGTGTAGCCAGGTAGACCGCGCTCGTAGCCGATGGCCCAGAACCCGGCCCCGGCCAGGCCTCGCTCGTTCGCCAGCATCAGCTTCGGGGCCAGGGTCGCAGGCGAGTCGATGTAGACGCTCCGCCAGGTCGGCTCGGAACCGGGGCTCCCGGTGGCGGCGGAAGCGCCAGGCGACGGCGGGCCGACGGTCCCGTCCGAGCCCAGCAGGTAGACCTCGACCTGCTCGATCTCGTCACGCACGGGCGTGATCGACGGATCGGCCAGCAGGTCCACGTGGCTGCGCGGGAACCAGGCCTCTCCCTTGCCGGTGGACGGTGCCCCGATGACCGGGCCCGCCACCGGCCACTCCACGCCGTACAGCGGGAGGCCGAGCAGCAGCCGTTCGGCAGGCATGCCGAGCGCCGCGTACAGGTCCAGCGACCTGCGCAGCGACTGGACCCCACCGTCGCTCCGGTCCAGGGGCGACGTGGCTCCCGGATCGGAGCGAGCCGTGCGGTAGTCGTAGCCCATCAGGAAGACCCGGTCCACGTCGGCCGCTGCGGCAGCCACTGCCATCGCCGCCCCGAGCGCGTGGGCTCCCGTGGCCACGGATACCGTGTCGCCAGGGTCCTCGGCGAGCACGGCCGCCTTGAGATCCGCAAGGAAGCCGCCGTACGCGGGGACGAGTGTCGGGTCCAGCGCCTCGATGTCCACGTTGATCCCGTCCACGCCCAGGTCGGCGGCCAGGGCGACGAGCGACGCGATGACCTGGGCCTGGAGCTCGTCACTTTCAAGAAGCTTGCGGTTCCGCGGTCCGCCGAAGCTGGTGTACACGAGCTCCACGCGCGTCCCGCGCTCCCTGGCCTCGCGGATCAGGCGCCGGCCAACATCGCCAGCGATCAGGTTGTACCCGCGCTGCTTCGTGTTGACCGCCCCCTTGGCCGTGTGGGTGACGCTGAACAGCGCGAGCGTGGTCAGCGGGGTGTCCGCGACGTGGGCGGCGATCCCCTCGTCGTCCATCTCCCAGTACGGCAGGTATCCGTAGAGCTCGTGGCCGGGAACGGGCACTGGACCGGGCACCACGGAGGCACCCGCGGCCGGCGTCGTGCCGGCGCTGGGAGCCTCGGTGCTGGGCGTGGGCTCGGGAGCCGACCCGCACGCCGCAAGGGCGATGACGAGCAGGGCCGACACGAGGAGCTTGATCGGCGGTGTCGTGCGCACCCGGTGAGCCTGCGGTGGATCGGGCTGCCGGTCAAATGGCCCCCGCGCCGCCGCCCTCCACCCGCCCCGCCTCCGTCGTCCGCTGTCGGATGGCGTTGGGACCTTCCACGCCGGGGTCGATCCCCAGACCCGGGCTTCACGGGGCGCGCCTCTCGTGCCCGGGTCGGATCTGATCCGATCGAGGCTGAGCCCGGGGGCTCGGGCACCATGGGCCGTCGCGTCCTCGTGTCCGTCATCGGCCCCTCGGGTCCACTTGACGCATCGCAACCGAAGCGCAACCATTGACGGCGAACGTACTGCAGGAGGGGCACCCATGGCGCTCCAGCAGACACATCCCGGCCCGTCGGCGGCCGCGCTCGAGCGGCGCGCACTGGCCCTCTGGCCCAGGCTCGACCGGGCGGCCCTTCGGCGCTGTCACCAGGATCCGGCCCGGATCGCCGCCCTGATCTCCCGCCGAACGTCGCTCTCCCCGGACGCGATCAAGCAGGTCCTGCTCATGCCCTCGGTGTCCGACGACGACGTCGCGACCTGGTTCGGCTGAGCGCTCCTCGATCCGGTCAGCTGCCGGATGACGAGGAAGGCTCGTCGCCCGAGACGGCCTGGGCACCGTTCCCCCCGTTGTCGCCCGCCTCGAACTGCAGCCGGTAGAGCCGCGCGTAGAGCCCGCCCTGGGCCAGCAGCTCCTCGTGGCTGCCAAGCTCCACCAGCCAGCCGTCGTCCAGCACCGCGACCCTTGTCGCTCCACGGATCGTGGACAGGCGGTGCGCCACGATGATCGTGGTCCGCCCTTCCTCGAGCCGCTCCAGCGCCTCCTGGACGAGTCGCTCAGACTCGTTGTCAAGGGAGCTGGTCGCCTCGTCAAGCAGCAGGATGGGCGGGTCCTTGAGGATCGCCCTGGCGATCGCGATGCGCTGGCGCTGGCCACCCGAGAGCCGGGATCCGCGGTCGCCGACCAGCGTCTGGTAGCCACCGGGCAGCGCCGTGATGAAGTCGTGCGCGTTGGCGGCGCGGGCCGCCGCCTCGATCTCCCCGTCCGTGGCGTCGAGGCGCCCGTAGCGGATGTTGTCGCGCACCGTGCCGCCGAACAGGACCGCCTCCTGGGCCACCAGGCCGATCCGCTCCCGCAGGCTGGCGGTGTCAGTCCACGCACGTCGTGACCGTCGAGCCGGATCGCCCCGGATGTCACGTCCCAGAGTCGTGGCAGCAGGCTGACGAGGGTCGTCTTGCCCGAGCCCGACGGCCCTACCAGCGCCAGGATCTCCCCGGGCCGGACGTCCAAGTGGACGTTGCGCAGGACCTCGTTGACGCCGTCGTAGGCGAACGACACGCCGTCGATCTCGATCGCGCCGGTCACGCCCTCGAGCGCGACGGCGTCGGGCGCATCGCGGATCGTTGGCTCCGTGTCCAGGATCTCGAACACCCGGGTCACGGCTCCCGTTCCCTCGCGGAACTGGCCGTAGAGGCCGGCGATGCTGGCCAGGCTGCCACCGATCGTGATCCCGTAGAGCAGGAACCCGGTGAGCGTCCCGATCCCCAGGTTGCCGTCGATCACCTGGTGACCCGTGTACCACAGCAGCACGATCACGGCGCCGAAGCCCAGGAACCCCATCAGCGCGCCGAAGCTGGCGCGCCACAGCGCGAGGCGCGTGCCCTTGGCCACGACGCCGGACAGGTCCGCGCCGTAGCGTTGTGCCTCGAAGTCCTCGCGGACGTAGCTCTTGACCACGCGGATCCCGCCCAGCGCCTCCTCCGCGGTCCCGGTGCTCCTGGCGATCGCGTCCTGGACCTCGGTGCTGACGCGCTGGAGCGGCCGGCCGAACACGATGGCGACGGCGATGAGCGCCGGGGCGAGGAGCAGCGCGACAAGGAGCAGCGTAGGGCTGAGGAGGAACAGGATGACGACCGAGCCGATGAGCCCGATGACCGACGACAGGAGCGAGGTCGTCGTCTGGGTGAGCATGGTGCGGACGAGGGTCACGTCGCTCGACAGGCGCGAGACGAGCTCGCCGACCCGGCTGCGGGAGTGGAAGTCCAGCGACAGCGTCACGAGGCGCTCGAACAGCTCGCCCCGCATCTGGGCGACGATCCGCTCCCCCACCACGCCCAGGAAGTAGGACTGCACGAAGCCGCCCAGCGACTGGGCGAGGAACAGCACCACGAGCCCGACGACCAGCGCGTCGAGGGCCGCGGAGTTGCCGCCGGCAACGACCTCCGTGACGAGGCCTGCCACGACGAGGGGCACGAGCAGCGCGAGGCCCGACCCCAGGACGAGCCCGACCAACGCCAGGCTGAACGGGGCGAGGTGCGGACGGAGGTAGCCGAACAGGCGCCGCCACGGCACGCCACTGACGATCCTGACCCGGCGGGCGACCTCGCCCGGCATCGGTGGCGTTCCAGCGCTGGACTCCATGCCGCCGATCATGCCACGGGCCTGAGTTCAGACCCTCGCGTGCGTGCCGCCACGGCGCGCGGTCGCCCCGGTGACCCCCGAGACATCCCCACTGCCCGCAGCCGGCTGAGGCGAGGCATGATGTGACCGCCGACGCGCCCCGACGCGCTGCGGACCGAGTCCACGGCCGCCGTGGCAACGAGCCAGGCTGGCCGACCCGGTTCGAACGGCGACGAGGTGAGGGTCACGACATGACGCGCGACAGCACCAGCGGCACCGGCCCGGAGAGCGCACGAACCCACTTCGCTGCTGCCCAGGATGCGAGCCTGTACCCGGTGCTCGTCGGCGTGTTTGTCGGCCTGCTGCTCATCAGCAACGTGGCCGCCGTGAAGCTCATCGTCGTCGGGCCGTTCATCACCGACGGCGGTGCGTTCCTGTTCCCTCTCGTCTACATCGTCGGCGATGTGCTGAGCGAGGTCTACGGCTGGCGAGCGGCGCGCAAGGCGATCCTCATCGGCTTCGGGATGGCCGTCCTCGCGGCGGTCACGTTCCTCGTCGTGCAGGTCGCTCCGCCCGCCGACGCCTGGGAGAACCAGGAGGCATTCGAGGCGATCCTCGGCTTCGTCCCGCGGATCGTGCTCGCGAGCGTGCTCGGCTTCCTCGTCGGGCAGCTGCTCAATGCATACGTGCTCGTGCGCATCAAGGAGCGGACGAAGGAGCCGTATCTCTGGGTTCGGCTGATCGGCTCGACGGCCGTGGGCGAACTCGGAGACACCCTCGTGTTCTGCACGATCGCGTTCTATGGCGTCATCACGGGCGCGGAGTTTCTGAACTACGTCATCGTTGGCTACGGCTACAAGACGCTGCTGGAAGTCGTTCTCCTGCCGGTCACCTACCGCGTCATCGCCTTCGTCAAGCGGCGTGAGCCGTCCTACGACCTCCCGGCAGCCCTGCGCGAAACGTAGGCCGAGCTTCGCTCGGCGCCCCGCGTCGCCTCGGCTGGGCGCACTGTTGTAGGCTTTCCCACCTGCCCCCGACCCGTCCCCTTGGAGAGGCCATGACCCGGACGATGCTCCTCCTCGGCACCCCGAAGGGCGCCTTCCTGCTCGACGGAACTACGGACCGGCTCGACTGGCGGCTCCGCGGACCGGTCTGCGAGGGCTGGCCCGTCCACGACATCTCCGTGGATCGAACGACTGGCGCGCTGCTCGCCGGCGCCGGCAGCCCCTGGTACGGACCGGCGGTCCTGCGCAGCGACGACCAGGGCGAGACCTGGACCCACTCCAGCGAGGGCCTCACGTACGGGGACGACGGTCCCAAGGTGGTGACGGTCTGGAACGTGACGGCCGGGCTGGATGCCATCTACGCCGGCGTCGAGCCCGCGGGCCTGTTCCGCTCGACGGACGGCGGTTCGACGTGGACCCACGTCGAGGGGCTCACGAATCACCCCAGCCGCCCGGAGTGGCAGCCGGGCGCGGGCGGCCTGATCCTCCACACGATCATCCCCCACCCCACTGACCCGGCCCGAATGTGGGTTGCCATCTCCGCCGCCGGCGTGTTCGAGACCCGCGACGGCGGAACGACCTGGCAGACCCGGAATAAGGGCACCCGCGCGGAGTTCAACCCGGATAATCGCTATCCCGAGTACGGGCAGTGCGTCCACAAGCTTGTGATCGCGCAGGACGGCGGCGAGCGGCTCTACCAGCAGAACCACTGCGGCGTCTACGTCTCCGCGGACGGGGGCGTGGCCTGGGATGAGATCACCGCGGGACTGCCGTCGGACTTCGGGTTCGTGATGACGGCTCATCCGCGTGACCCCATGACGGTCTGGACCATCCCGCTGACCGATCCGATGGAGGGCCGGATGATGCCCGGCGGCGCCGCCGCGGTGTGGCGCACCACTGACGGCGGCGGGACCTGGGTCCGCTCCGGCGAGGGCCTGCCGCAGCGGGATGCCCACATCGGCGTGCTGCGGGAGGCGATGGCCGTTGACCGCCTCGACCCGGTCGGCGTGTACTTCGGCACGAGCACGGGCCAGGTCTACGGGTCGGCAGACGAGGGCGTCACGTGGATGAAGCTCGCGGACAACCTGCCGCCGATCTGGTCCGTCGAGGCGCATGTCGTCGAGTGAGGCCGGGCCGCCGGCCATCGTGCACCTGCCGCGCTCGCTGGTCGCGCTGTTCCCACGTGCGGAGCGGCGGATCGAGGCTCGCGGCGCCACCGTCCTGGCGGTCATCACGGACCTGGACCGACGCGTGCCGGGGCTCGCGAACCGCGTCCTCGACGCCGGGCCGGTCATCAGGACCCATCTCAACGTCTTCGTCGACGGTGAGCGGGCGACCGTCGCGACCGCGGTTCCGCCTGGCGCCGAGGTGCACGTGATCCCGGCGATCTCCGGGGGCTGACGCCTCAGCTCGAGGCGTTGCGCTGGTCTCGCGAGCGGATGGTGCGCAGTAGGCCGCTCCTGGCGGGTGTGGCGCGGGGATCTGCGGGCTAGTCGACCGTGGTGCCGATGCCTCGCGGACCGGCCAGGAGGTCCGCGACCTCGTCGACGGCGGCGCGCTGGTCATCGGTCTGAAGGTGCTTGCGGTCGTGGGCAGATGCGTGCGCAAACCGCTCCAGGCGGTCGCGCAGGTCGCGCAGGCGCTCCAGCTGCCGCGACTCCACCACGGTCCACCATGCCGGCACGGACCGCCGGTTCATGAGGGCGACGAGATGATCGAGGCAGATGGGGGCCGTGGCGGCGGCCTCGGCCCAGGCCGGGTCCTCCGCAAGCCTGACCAGGCCCTCCACCACCCACGTGTCCGACTCCGCGATCCGGGCGCAGGCCGGGCATGCCGGCGGACGGGCCGCCTCGGCTGATCTCCGTGAACGCGTCCAGCCACCGGCTGCCTGTGTCGCCTCCAGGTCCCGCAGGCGCGCCACCAGCGTCGCCCGCAACAGGATCGCGGCGCCCAGCGTTCCCGACCGGAGCTTGTCCGCGTCCAGGACAGCCCGGCAGTGCATCGCGCAGAACCCCCGTCCGGCATCAAGCGCCTGTCGATACGGGACGTCGTTGACGCTCTCGGCCAGGATCAATTCGAGGTAGGCAGCCTCCGTCCGCCCCCGCTCCCGACACAGCGGGCAGCCCGACTCGCCAAACGCGTCGGCAAGGTGAACGTCGGCGCCGGTGCGTGCCCGTAGATGGCTCATGCCTCCATGGTGGCGCCTCCAACGCCGGCGCGCACGGCGAGGGCGGCAGAACCCCGCGCGCACCGCCTCGGGACCATGGTTCCGTGCCGGCTGGGACCTTCCGCCGGTGTTCATTCCGGTGCGGTTAGGTAATGATGCTGGAGTACCCGATTGCCGCCGCCCATCCTCAACGGAGTCGGATCCCCTTGCGACGCGCCTTCATCGCCGCCCTGTCCGTGGTGTTCGTGTGGCTGGTCGTGCCCGCTGCCCCCGCCCTGGCGGCCTCACCGGCGAAGGTCGTGGTGGTCGTGGGCCCGGCCGGCAGCCTCACCGCGCACTACAAGGCCGACGCGAACGCCATCGTGACCGAGGCCCGGCGCTACACGTCCAACGTGGTCAGGATCTACACGCCGAACGCTACCTGGGCGAGGGTCAAGGCGGCCGCCCAGGGCGCCAACATCCTCGTGTACCTGGGTCACGGCAACGGGTGGCCCAGCACCCACGGCCCCTTCCAGACGGTCACCAAGAACGGCCTCGGCCTCGATCCCGGCACCGGCGCCGATTCCACGAGGACCGTCTACTACGGCGAGGACTTCATCCGCAAGGAGATCAGGCTCGCGCCGAACGCGGTCGTCCTCCTGTACCACCTGTGCTACGCCTCCGGGAACAGCGAGCCCGGTCTTGAGGTGGGCAGCTTCACGGTGTCCCGGCAGCGCGTCGACAACTACGGGGCCGGGTTCATCGGCGCCGGGGCGCGGGCCGTGTTCGCCGAAGGGCATCCGGCCCATCCGGCGACCTACCACGTCCGCCAGCTGTTCACCACCAACCGGACCGTGGATTGGATCTTCCGCAGGGGCCCCACCGCTCACGACAACGTGCTCGGCCCCTATTCCTCCCAGCGAACGCCGGGCCTCCGGTTCCTCATGGATCCGGACAGCTCCGCCCCATCGGGCTTCTACCGCTCGCTCATCGGGGACCGCACGCTGACCGCATCGGAGGTGGTCGCTTCGAAGCTCGTGCGGACCGATGCGGATCCCGCCGAGCTCGTGGTCCCGGGCGCCGCCGAGGTTGCTGCCGCCGGCGCTGCCGGGCTGTTCGCCACCGCCGAGGCGGCGGCCGACCCCGCGGGGAAGCCTCCCGTCGTCCTCCCGCCTGGCACCCGCCTGCGGGTGACCGGAGAGGCCGCGCCGACCCCGGGGGCCGAGCGGATCCTGGCCGTCCGCGTCCTGGGTGGCTCGGCCAAGGGCTTCGTGCGCGCCCCCGCCGTCGTCCCGCGCGACAGCGCCCCGGTCGATGCCTGGACCCTCGACCAGAGTGGATCGTGGCTGTCTCCCAACGGCGACAACGTGAGCGACGAGTTCGTCGTTGCTGCCCGCTTCTCCGAGTCCGCGACGGCCGCCATCACGATCAAGAACGCCAGCGGCAAGACCGTGAAGACCCTCTCGTCGCGAGGGGAGATCGCCCGCCTCGCCTGGAACCTCAAGCGGTCGGACGGCCTGCCCGTCGCGGACGGCGCCTACACGTGGTCGCTTCGCGCGGCTGATGCATGGGGGAATGCCCCCCTCACCCGCGCCGGCACGTTCACCGTGGATGGCACCGCCCCCGTCTCGACGGCCGCGCCAGATGCCACCGAGGGTCGGAACGGCTGGCTGGTCTCGCCGGTGTCCGTGACGCTGAGCGCCAAGGACTCCCTCTCCGGTGTCCGGTCCATCGCGTGGCGAATCGGCGGTGGGGCCGCCACCACCTACGGCGAGCCTGCCCGGGTCACCGCCAACGGCACCCAGACCTTCGAGTACCGCGCCACGGACAAGGCGGGCATCAAGGAGGCATGGAAGGCCATCGAGTTCAGGATCGACACGAAGGCGCCCGTCATCACCCTGGCAGCGTCCGGAACCGCGGGCGATGCGGAGGGCACGTGGCGCGGACCCGTCAGCATCAGCGCGTCCTTCAAGGACGCCACATCGGGTGTGGCATCAAGGCGCTTCAGCGTCGATGGCGGCGAGTCTGCTGCCCTGGGCACGGACCCAATCAAGGTGAAGGGTGAGGGTCCGCACACCGTCACGGTGACCGCCAGGGACGAGGCCGGCAACAAGGCGTCCACCAGCGTCGACCTCATCGTCGACACGACCGCTCCCGTGATCGAGGTCCCGCCCGCCGGTGACGCCATCCCGACGGTGACCCCCAACGGCGACCGCAGCGGTGAGCAGGTCACGATCCCCTTCTCCGTCTCGGAGGCCGCGGTCGTCACGGCCGTGGTCTCCGGCGCCGACGCCAAGGTCGTGCGCACCATCGAGGCGCCGGCGGCCGGCGGTGAGCACAGGCTCACGTGGGACGGCCGTACGAAGGCGGGCAACCCGGTCCCCGACGGCCGTTACACCGTCACGCTGACCCCGCGTGACCCGGCGGGCAACGTCGGGGAGCCCGTCGTTACGGCGGTCGACGTCTACGCCGCCCTGAAGGCGCTGACGCGATCGCCGAAGGTCTTCTTCCCCCAGGACGTGGATGCCCTGGCCCGGCGGTCGACCGCCAGCTTCACCCTTCTCGCGCCGGCCAGCGTGACGATCCGTGTCATGGACAGCTCCGGAACCGTGGTGCGAACCGCGATCAAGGACAAGGCGTTCCCGGCCGGACCGGCAACCTGGGCATGGAACGGCAGGACCGATGCCGGCGCGTTCGCTCCCCGTGGCGCCTACCGGATCGTCGTCGCGGCCACTAACGGCACGCAGGGAGCCACGCAGCGCGTCACGGTCCACGCGGATGCATTCCGCATCTCGACCTCCGCGACAGCCGTCGTCCGCGGCACGGCCATCAAGATCACGGCCGTGTCTGCCGAGCGGCTCTCGACGACGCCCCGCGTCGTCGTCCGCCAGCCGGGCCTGGATCCCTGGTCGGTCAAGATGACCAAGCGGAGCTCCACCACCTGGACCGCCTCGTGACGCCGAAGAAGCGCGGCTCGGCAGGACGCTGACCCTGGCCGTCAAGGCGACCGACACGAAGGGCGGCTCCAACGCGAGCACGATCCGTCTGGCCCTCGAGTAGCGCTCGCCCGCGGGGCCTCGCTCCCGCGATCAGCCTCGTGCAGATGGGGGCTTGCATCGTGTGTCAATAATGGAGGTGTCAATTCCCTCCTTCCCCAGCTGGGGCGTCCCGGAGGCAACCGACGGTGGCGATGCGAACGGCCCGAGGGCACAGCCTGCAACGGCGCCATGGAGATCCTGCGCCGGCCGACCGCAGGCCTTGACGCATCGTGCGGCGCCGGCAACCCGGTGACCCGCCCCAGGGCTGGAAACCTGTCGAGCGACTCCAGGGCTGGCACGCTGCGGCGGTTGGGGCGGTAGACCCCGCCGCCGAATCCGACGGAGCCGGCAGTGCGTCCGGCTCCGGAACCAGATACCCGATGGGCCGTCGTTCTAGGGAGCGGCGGCCCTCGCGATTCCCCGGGACCGCTAGACTCACGAGGCGATGTCCGATCCCCCGCTCCCTGATCCGCAGACCACCCCTGGCGTCCGGTCCGCCACCCCCGGGGAGGCCGGCGACGTGCGTGCGATGCATGCTGCGAACCGGCTCGCCTGGGACGAGGCCGCCGAGCGCTACGAGGGCTGGTTCGACGAGGCGGTCGAGCTCATCCGCTCCGGTGGCTGCAACCTGTACCCGGTGGAGCAGGACCTCATCGGCGATCTGCACGGGACCTGTCGCCGGGCCATCCACCTGCAGTGCGCCGGGGGCGGGACACGCTGTCGCTCTGGAACCTCGGGGCAACCGAGGTGGTGGGCATCGACTTCAGCCCGCGCATGCTCGACCTGGCGCGGCGGCTCACGCTCGCCACGGGCGCGCCGGCGACCTGGGTCGAAGCCGATGTGCTCCATGTCCCCCACGACCTTGACAGGACGGCGGACCTCCTCTACACGGGCCGCGGCGCCATCATCTGGCTGCAGGACCTGGACGCCTGGGCGGCCGTGCTTCGCCGCCTCCTCGCGCCGAGCGGTCGACTGGTGATCTTCGACGGCCATCCGGCCGAGTGGCTGTTCGACGGAGACGGGCGCGGCGGCTGGATCCTCACCGACTACGACTACTTCGGGGGGCCAGAGGCGTCGCAGGGTTGGGCCCCGGAGTACATCGACCGGCTATCGATCCCCGACGGCGGGCAGCACCTGAAGTTCGCCCGGGCCCTGGACGCTCGGCGAGATCGTCACGGCGCTGCTGCGGGCGGGCCTGCAACTCGAGCACGTCGCCGAGCACCCGGTCGACTGGTCGCCAGGACACCGCGACGTGCCGCCCGAGGAGCGCGGGTCGGTGCCCTTATCGTTCTCCGTCGTGGCGACGCGCCGGACCTGATCCCCGGCGCGGGTCGCGCGGACCTGCTACGGGGCGAGCGCCTCGCCAGCGACGGCGTGTCGATCACCATCCAGGCCGCGGCCAGCGATCCGTTCGCGCCGGTCCCGAACGTCGCCTTGCGCCCGTCGATCACCACGGCGGCACTGGCGCCCCGCACCGTCGCGACGCCGTTCCAGACCTCCATTGCCGTCCCGACGTCGATCCCGACGGCGGGTGCCGTCGGCGACGCGGCGGCCAGTCGGATCGCCTGGCCCCAGTTCTGGTCGGGCAGCAGTCTCGGCTCGACGTTCGCGTTGGCAACCCAGCCCAAGCCGATCGCGACCGTCACCCCGCCGGTGAGCATGTCCCCCGGGGCAGTGACCTCGACATCCGGCGAGATCGGGTCTGCGATGTAGCGGGACCCCAGGGCGGCCGCGGCCGCATCGTCGGCGGGAGCACCTTGCCCGCCTGCCAGCGTGCCTTGACCGCCTGCGTCGCGACCGGCTGCGCCGCGAGGGCGCCCGCGACGATCGATCGGTCAGGGGCGGTGAGGAAGGTGCCGGTCAGGACCCGACGGCCGCGGCCACCGCGGCGGCGTCGGTCTTGCCGTCCAGCACGAACCACTGCACCTTGGCCGTCACACCGGGCTGGAGCGCCGCCGCGATCGCCTTCGCGTCCGCCTGGGCGTCCGTGCTCCTGGCGTGCCCGCGGCCAGGACGACGATCCTGGCCTTGGCGCCCCCGGCAAGAGCCACGAAGCGCTGCCCCACGTCGCCCGCCGGGTCGTCCGCGATGCCCCCGGACAGGAGCACACGGCCCGCACCGCTGGGAGCGTGAGCGCCGGGTACCTGCGGCCGGAGATGCTGGGCGCTCCGACCATGGCCCCGCCGGCGACCGGGCGCATCGCCCCGAAGTCGAACCCGTAGGAGCCGGGCGGGACGAGGTGCATGGCGACCCGCCGCGCGGAGAGCGTCGCATCGGGCCCATCCCACGTGGCGGCGGCGCTCCAGGAATCGGGTGATCACGTAGGCCGAGGTGTCCCCGGTGACGTCCGCCAGGGTGGTGTCGTCGGTCAGCACGCCGCCGGTAGCCGCGTCCATGCCCAGCACCGGCATGCCGTACGCAAGCGAGACGTTGAGCGAGCGGCCGGTGCCGCCGTACTCGAACACGTGCTGGTCCGCGATGACGTCCGGCATCCCGAAGATGAGGCCTCGGGTAGGTCGCCGGCTCCATCGTCCGTCCAGACGTCCAGCGCCCCCTTGCGGAGGGACTCGGTGTAGCCGTTGCCTTCGGTGTAGCCATTGATCATGTTCCGCGACTGCACGGCATCGCCGGCGCTGTTGCCACCGAAGACCGCGCCCCGCGCGTAGGCGTCTGCCATCGCCGTCTCGACCGGCGTGCCGGCGACGACCTGCATGGCGACGGTCTGGTCGCCGCCGAGGACGTACATGCCGTCCACGTCGGCGTGAGTAGGCCACGTTCGAATCCAGGTACGCGTCGGGTCGGATCAGGACCGGGACGAGGCGCGCGTCACAGGTCTCGTCGATGCCTTGACCGCGTTGCAGGCGTCCTCCACCTGCTGGGTTCGGTTCTCGGCAAGCGTGATGTTCTTGCTGCGCTCCCCGTTCTTGGTCTCGGTGGCGTTGGCGGCAGCACGTGATCGGGATGACGAAGGTGACGGAACGGCCGCCGTGCTCGCGTCGCGCGAGGTCGCCCTGCGGCGAACACGCTGGTGGGGTCGCTCTGGTTGGGCTTCGCCAGGCCGATCAGCGAGATCCTGGTGATCGCGGCCGCGACCGGGGCCGCGGCTCCGGCGATGAGGGTGATCGACATGATGCCGAGGACGGCGGTACGCGTGCGGCGGGCACGACTCGGGCGCATGACGGCCTCCAGAGGGCGGGGGCATCAGGGAAGGCGGCGATCGTAGTCGCTGGACGGCTGGGCCGCCTGTCGGATCGGGATCAAGCGGTGCGCCTGCGCACCACAGGCACCGCGCGACAGACCCGCCTAGCGCGGCCCGATCCCGGTGAACGTCCCGTCCATCACGCGG
>CAWDHT010000002.1:0-36011 GCA_963802165.1 uncultured Chloroflexia bacterium
TCGGCTGTCGTAGAGGTGCACGGCGATGTGCAGGGAATGAGGAGCCGTTGAGACGTCTGGCTCTGCCATCGACTGCACGAACGAGGCATCTGGAGCGCTGTGCCACACTATTGACGTGCTTCGCCAGTTGGTCATAATTCGGAATGCGAAACAAGCGAAACAGGACAATCGGCATATACAGGAAGCGCTGCTAGGGGACTGGAATGACGCTTGCACCGGAGCGGGTCGCAGAGCCGACCCTTGTGCTCGACAAGCCGTTCTATTCCCCGGCCGAGGTGGCAGCGATCGCGGGAGTGACAAGCGCGACGATCCACAACTGGATCCGAGCCGGCCGCCTCGTCGCCGTCCGGTTGTCAGAGCGGACCTATCGCATCCCGAGGAAGTCGGTGATGCGGCTGATGGGCGCGGACACGACGCCGCCAGTGTTCAGCTCTGAGCCCGACGCGGTCGTCGACTAGCCGAACAGCGCGACGCGCTGTCGTGAGGTCGCTTGAGATCGTGCCGCTCACGCCGGGCGAACTGGCGGAGCGGATGCACAAGTTGGCCGACTATCTCAACCACTTCGGCGATGTCACGGTCACGGACAAGGGCGAGCGAACCGGAAGGCGACGGATCGAGTACTTCCTGGCCGCGCCTGGTGTTCCGGGGGTTCACGACGAAGTTGTGGGGCTCTACCGGGAGACGTTCTCCCGATCTGGCCATGAGTGGCTCTTCGCCAAGTACACCTACGAGTACCTTGACACGATCCACAACAGGCGTCTCGCCTACCACCTCCACCCGCTGGAGCGCGGTGGGCCATTGGTCGCGCACGCTCACTGTGGTGCCCTCTCGCTTGGTGCGCTCGACGAGAGCGATGACGGCGAGACGCACGAGCACCTGCGGGCCGTCGCCGTTTCCCTCACTGAGGCGAACGGCGAGTTCATGGCCTGCTACTTCGCGCGCCGACCACCGGACTGCGCTGCCTTCCGCCCGTTGCAGGTTCCGCGCGAGTAGCCAACTCCTCCGGTGTGATCACCAGCGCCCTGGTCCGGCTCGCGGAGAGCCGTCGGCCAGGCGGACCCTCCGGTCCGCTCCCCCGACGAGATCACCTCGCCATGGTCAGCGAGTTCGAGCATGGCCAGCGTCCCAGGGGTCGTCGGTGCCGCACGGCGGGGCATCGGCCGTCCGAACGTCCGCGGTGTAACGGCCGCCGGAGTTCAGCCTGCCCGCTCAGGCACTCCTAGCGGGCGATGAACTCCTGGCGCTAACGAGCAACGCGGAATGGCTTCTCGATCACGAGCCCGGCGATCCGGCGACCATCCTGGAGGTCCTCGCTGACCAGGCGAGTTGCCCCGGCACGTCGTGCGGCCTCGACGATCAGGGCATCCCAGAACGACACCTGGGCGCGCTCCTCGCGGGCAGTCGCGTCGATGATCAGTCCTACGTCGACCTGGACGACGGACCAGGTGGCGTACATCGCGACGAGCTCACGTGCCTCCGACCGCCGCATCGGTGGCGTGAACTTGCGGGTCGCCACGACGTAGAACTCCTGGAGGACCTGGGTGCTCAGCACGCCCGAGCGGTCCGCCCACAAGTCCTCGAGCAACGCCCGGGCGATCGGCTGCTTCTCGATCTCGCTGGCGTCGTGTGCGTAGAGCAGGACGTTGGTGTCGACGAACGTCCGCCCGGCGGCCGTCATCGGCTCCGGAGCGCTTGCCGATCGTGCAGTTCGTCGCGCGTCCAGCTCCGACCCCCGCGAGGGACCGCCTTCTCCAGGATCGCCTGCGCGCGCCCGCGGGCCTGCTCAACCCGCTCATCCTCGTCCACCAGCTCGATCAACTGGATCGCCGCGAGGGCGCTGACCGACGTTCCGCATACCACGCTCCCCGAGCGGCAAGCCGGCGGTGAGCGGCGGCTGAGACGATGCGTCAGGACGGCCCCCCTTGATGACCGTCGACCATCGTCTACCGCTGGGAGTTGGAGGATATGGGTCGACAACACTACAGGAACCGCAGTAACTTACGCTGCTTCCTGTTAGACTCCTGACGTGAGCGAGCCCTACCTGTTCCCGGGGATCGACGCCTTCAGGAATTGTCGCGAAGAGCTCGTGGCGATCGGTGAGTGGTTCGACAACGACGCCGAATGGCGCGCGATGACCCTCTACGGCAGACGTCGCGTCGGGAAGTCGTGGCTGTTCCGCGCCTTCGCCCACGGTCGTGACGCGGACATCTTCGTCGCCAGCACGCGGGCGCTCGCAGACCAGCTCGCCGGGTTTGCCGAATCACTCGAGCGTGACGGCGAGCGCCCGGCGCTGCCCGATCTCGAAGCCTTCTTCCGGCTGCTCTACCGGCGGGCCCGCGACTCGCGCCGCCTCGTCGTGATCGACGAGCTGCCCTACCTGTGGACCGCCGAACGTGAGTTGCCCTCCATCCTGCTCAAGGTCATGGAAGAGGAAGCCTCGTCGTCGCGCCTCAAGCTCCTCGTCGCGGGCAGCCACGTCGGCATGATGGAGCGCCTGCTCGCCGAGCGGGAGGCCCTGCACGACAGGCTTCGGCCGCTCCGCATCCGCGCTCTCGACTTCTGGCACGCCCGGGAGATCCTGGGAGATGGTGACGCCGAGGAGCTCCTGACCGCCTACGCGATCGCCGGTGGGATGCCGCGCTACCTGGCCGAGGTCGCAGGCTTCCCGGATCCCGTAGCGCGGCTGGCGGTGTTGTGCCTCGACCCGCACGGCGCGTTGTTCGACGAGCCACGCTCGATCCTCGCCCAGGAGCTCGACGTCCCGCACACCTACTTCTCCCTCCTGTCGGTGCTCGCGTCGGGGCCCAAGTCGTGGGGAGACCTGGCCGCGCGCTCCAAGGTCGACGCTGATCGCCTCGGCCGCTATCTGCGGTCCCTCGAGAACCTGGGCATCGTGGCCGCCAAGGTGCCGATCACCGATCCCGAGCGTGCGGGACGCAACCGCCGCTACGAGATCAGCGACGGCTTCCTGCGTTTCTGGTTCCGCTTCGTCTTCCCGTTCCAAGGTGACCTCGAGGCGGGCCTGGCCCCCGCCACCCTGCTCGAGGCCGAGATCCTGCCCGCCCTTGCCGACCACGTCGCGCCCGGGATCGAGGACGTGGCGCGGGACTGGGTCCGGCGCACCGGCGTGGGCGGCGCGACGAGGGTCGGGTCGTGGTGGGGCCCTGCGCTTGACGAGTTCAGGGCGGCCAAGGAGCGCACCAGCGAGGAGATCGACATCGTCGGGATCGCACGCGGCCGCGTGACGGTCGTAGGCGAGGTCCGGTGGCGCAATCACCCGATGGACGTGGGCATCCTGGGTGAGATCGACCGCTTCAAGCTGCCGGCGCTGCGCAAGGCGGCGAACGTGGCTGCGCACCCGCAGATCGTTCTCGTGAGCCGGTCTGGGTTCGCGCCGACACTGCACGAGGCGGCGGCCCGGGATCCGCGCCTCCGCCTCGTCGAGATCGCGGAGCTGGCCGACACCTGACCGAATGCACAGGGAGGATCGCCGTGCGCATCGAGGCAAGACTGCGGGAGCTGGGCCTCGTGCTCCCCGAGCCGGTCAAGCCGCCGCCGGGGGTCCGGCTGCCCTTCGCGCCGGTGCGCGTGATCGGCGATCGGGCCCTGGTCTCCGGCCACGGGCCGCAGCATCCGGACGGCTCGATCGCGGGCCCGTTCGGGAAGGTCGGCGCCGAGGTCACGATCGAGGAGGGATACGAGGCGGCCCGGCTCACGGCGCTCTCGATGCTGGGCAGCCTGGCGCGCGAGCTGGGCGACCTCGACCGGATCACGGCGTGGGTGCGCGTGTTCGGGATGGTCAACTCGGCCCCGGGCTTCGTGAGCCAGCCGGCGGTGATCAACGGCTTCTCGGACCTGGTCCTGGAGCTGTTCGGCGATGCTGGCGCCCACGCGCGCTCGGCGGTCGGCATGGCGGAGCTGCCGTTCAACCTTCCGGTCGAGCTGGAGGCCGAGGTCCGCATCGCGACCTGACGAAGGGCACCCGCCGGGTTCGCCCGCCCGGCGCCTCGGCTGCCCCGGCGCCTCAGCCGCCCCGAAGCGCCGCCAGGATCCCGTCCCACTCCCGGTCCCCCGGATCGCCGGAGCCTCTGGCGAGGATGGTTCCGTCGCGGGTCACGACCAGCGCATGGACCTCGTCGCCGTCCGGGATCGCGAGCGCCCGCTGGAAGCCGCCCACGTCGGTGTAGATCGTGATCGTGCGGGCCAGGACGTCCGGGTCGCCGATGCCGGCCGTCATGCCGCCGTCGATGAAGCGCCGCACGGGTCGCCACTGGGTGGCGAGGACGGGCAGCTCCACCACGGCCGTCGGCAGGTCGCCGGCGAGACCCCGGGGCGTCGGCGGCACGCCATCCGCGACCGCCCGGGCGATCCAGCGATCCACCCGGGCCTGGTGCCACTGCCGGAACGCCACGACGGCCAGGGTCCGTTCGGCGGGGAAGTCGCGCGGGAGCGCCAGCTCCGCGCCCAGCAGCGAGCGGCCGGTGACGGCCGGGAACCGGACGGCGGGGATCGCTGCAGCGTCGGCGGTCACCCCAGGGCCGCCCGGTCCGCCTCGCCCGTCATCTCCAGCACCGCGTCCCACAGCCTCTTCCGGTCCGCGGCGGACAGCCGGGTGGACGGGATCCGGTCGAACGGACGCTCGCGCCGGTCCAGGAACAGGCGCCCGGACGATGTCCGCGCCTCGGGGGCGGCCGCAAGCCAGAGCACGGTGTCCACGCCCTCGGCGGCCGTCCGCAGCTGGCCGCCGACCAGCCCGGCGAACCCGGGCAGGGACGCCTCGAGGCCGGGGGTGTTGGCCCAGCCGGGGTGCATGGCGTTGGCGACGAGGCCGGTGCCGCGCAGCCGCCGCGCCCACTCGCGGATCAGCGCGACCTGGGCACGCTTCGCCCGCGCGTACGACTTGGCCCCGCTGTACTCGCCACGCTCGTAGCCAAGGTCGTCGAGCGGGAGCCCCTGCGTGTACTGGCCGCCGGAGGTGACGGCCACCAGCCGGGGGTCGGGGCTCTCCAGGAGGCGCGGCATGAGACGCGAGACGAGCACGAACGGCCCCAGGACCATGATCGCGAAGGTCCGCTCGAACCCCTCGTCGGTGACCTCGCGGACCGGGATCATGGCGCCCGCGTTGTCCACGATGACGTCGATCCGCGGCTCGCGCTCCAGGATCTCATCGGCGGCAGCCCGGACGGAGGCAAGCGAGGCCATGTCGGCGACGACGGAGACGGCCTCCAGCCCCGGTACCTCCGCGAGCAGCTCTTCCCGGGTGCGCTCGAGGCGCCCGGCGTCGCGTCCGACCAGGACCAGCCGCGCGCCCATGCGGGCGAACGAGCCAGCGGCGGCGCGTCCGAGGCCGGACGTCGGACCGGTCAGGACCACGGTGCGCCCGGCCATCGAATACGACTCGCCGTCGGGCCAGTCGAAGAGTCGCTGTCGCAGGCGGAAGCCCATGCGGGTGAAGCTTGGTGCAACCAGCACTTCCGCGAGGTCGTCGAGTAGGTAACGTGTATTCATCACGCTTCTATCTTCGCGCACGCGACCCGTCCGGATCGCGTGGTCGTGCGAAGAATAGGCAGAGGGTCCCCGAGCCGGACCCGATGGAGACAACCCGAGATGCCCCGCCTGCACGAGACGATCGAAACCAGCCTGCCCGCCGAGGACGCCTTCGCGTACATCGCGGACTTCGCCACCTCCCAGGTCTGGGACCCCGGGGTGGACACCGCCGAGCGGATCGACCCGGGACCGGTGGGCGTCGGCGCCCGCTACAAGGTCAACGTCCTGTTGCGCGGCAAGCCCTCCCCCATGGAGTACCGGATCACCACCTATGAGCCGTCCACGCGCGTGATCCTCACGGGCGAGGGCTCCAACGTCTCCGCGGTGGACGAGATCCGCTTCGAGCCGATCCCCACCGGCACCCGGATCGACTACACCGCCGATATCAACCTGGGCGGCTGGATGCGCCTCGTGCAGCCGTTCGCGGGCGGCGCGTTCGACAAGCTTGCGAAGGACGCAGTCGGAGGGATGAAGAAGACGCTCGACGAGCGCGCGAAGGCCGCCGGGCGATGAAGGTAGCGGTCGTCGGGTCCGGTGTCAGCGGGCTCTCCGCGGCCTGGGCCCTCAACCGGGACGGCCACCAGGTCGCCCTGTATGAGCGGGACGCGAACCCCGGCGGACACGTCGCCACGGTCACCGTGGACACGCCGGCGGGTCCGGTCAACGTGGACACCGGGTTCATCGTCTACAACGAGCCCACCTACCCCAACCTCGTGAGCCTGTTCGCGGAGCTGGGCGTGGAGACGCAGCCGTCCGACATGTCGTTCGCCTGCACCTGCCGCGGCTGCGACGTGGAGTACGGGTCCCGTGGTGCTCGTGGGTTCTTCGCCCAGCGCGGCCTCGCCCTGCGCCCGTCGTACCTGCGCATGTTCGCGGACATCCTGCGGTTCTACGGCGATGCCCGGAAGATCCTGGACACCCCCGCGCCTACCGGCATGACGCTGGGCGAGTACCTCACGGACCGCGGCTTCGGCGCGTCGTTCCGGGACCACTTCCTGGTGCCGATCACGGCGGCCGTGTGGTCCACGGCGCCCGGGCGGACGCTCGAGTACCCGGTGGACTACCTGCTCCGGTTCCTGGACAACCACGGCCTCATCGGCCGGGGCAAGGCGCACCCGTGGCGCACGGTGACCGGTGGCTCGCGCACCTACGTCGACCGGCTGCTCTCGCTGATGCCGGCTGCGTCGATGCGGGCGGGCGCGCCCGTCGTGGGCGTGACCCGCGACGACGACGGCGTGACCATCCGCACCACGGACGGCGCCGCTGAGCGTTTCGACGCCCTGGTCATGGCGGCCCACGCGGACGACGCCCTGGCGGCGCTGGGTGACGCGGACGACGCGGAGCGTGCGGCCCTGGGCGGCTTCGAGTACAACCAGAACATGGTGGTGCTCCACACGGACGAGCGCGTCATGCCCCGCCGGCACGATGCCTGGTCGTCGTGGAACGTGGACCAGGCGGCCTGCAACCCGCCCGGCGGGTCCGTCACCATGACCTACCACATGAACCGCCTCCAGTCCCTGCCGGGCGACACCCAGTACTTCACCACGGTCAACCCGGGCGATGCCGTCCGCGACGACCGGGTGATCCTGGCCCGCGAGTTCAGCCACCCGCTGTACACGTTCCAGTCGCTGCGGTCCCAGGCGGCCATCCGCGAGCTCCAGGGCCACCGGTCCACGTGGTACGCGGGCGCCCACCTCGGCTACGGGTTCCACGAAGACGGCTGCCGGTCCGGGTTCGAGGCCGCGAAGCTCGTCTCCGCGACGTCCGCTTCGGCCGAGCTGGCGCCCGGTCCGGCAGGGCCCGACGCCGACACCCGCGAACCGGTGCTCGCCGGATGAGATCCCACCTCCTCGAGGGCAAGCTCCGGCATCGCCGGTCGAACCCGATCGACTACGCGCTGGAACACTCGGTGTACTACGCCGCCCTCGACCTGGCGGAGCTGGACGAGGTGGACCGTTCGACACGCCTCATCGGGCGCAACCGGCGCAGCGTGCTCGAGTTCCGGGATTCGGATCACTGGACCACGCCCGCGACCGACATCCGGGAGACGGTCCTCGCGCACCTGCGCGAGCAGGGCGAGGACCCCACCGGCTGGCGGATCATGCTGATCACCAACCTGCGGGTCCTGGGCTACGTCTTCAACCCGGCCAGCTTCTACCTGTGCCGGGACGCCGAGGGCGTGCTGCGCGTGGTCGTCATCGAGGTGCACAACACGCACCTCGAGCGGCACCTGTATACCCTGCGCCCCGAGGCGCCCGGCCGGAAGTTCACGGCGTCGATGGACAAGGACTTCTACGTGTCGCCGTTCATCGACATGGAGGGCCGCTACACCTTCCACGTGCAGGACGACCCCGCGAGCGTGCGGATCGCGATCAACGAGCGCAAGGACGGCGCGCCAGTCATCGCCACGAGCCTGGTGCTCACCCGCCGGCGCCTGAGCGACCGGATGGTGGTGCGTCTGCTGCTCCGCCACCCGCTGATGACCCAGCGGACCATCGCGCTGATCCACGTCCATGCCTGGCGGCTGTGGCGCCGCGGCGTCCGGTTCCAGCGCCACGGCGAGGCGGTCGCGGCGGCCGCGGCGGCCAGGCAGGCGGCGAGCGGGCAGGCGGTGACCCGGTGAGCGCCGGCACGCTGCCCCGACCCGTCGCGCGCTTCACGGATCGCACGTTGACCTCGTTCGCGATCCGCGCCGGGCTCGCCGCCGCGTCGCGGATCTCGGTGGGTTGCCTGACCGTCGTCCTGCCCAACGGGCGCCGGCGCGTGTTCGGCGACCCGACATCCGAGCGCCGCGCGGAGTTCCGCGTCCACGACGAGTCGGTGGCCCTGCGGATGATCCTCCACGGCGAGGTGGGCATGGGCGAGGCGTACATGGACGGGATGTGGTCGTCCCCGGATCTCCTGGCCCTGATCGAGCTCGCGGCCCTCAACCGCTCGGCGCTCACGTTCACGAAGAAGTGGTGGCGGCTGCCGCTCGAGCTACCGCGCCTGCTCCTGCATCGGGCACGGCGCAACACGAAGGACCAGGCCCGCCAGAACATCGCGGCCCACTACGACCTGGGCAACGACTTCTACCGGCTGTTCCTGGACGAGACGATGACCTACTCCAGCGCCGTGTTCGCGTCGCCGGAGCAGTCGCTGGCGGACGCGCAGCGGAACAAGTACCGCCGGCTCGCCGAGGGCGCGGGGCTGACCGAAGGGATGCACGTCCTGGAGATCGGGTCGGGCTGGGGCGGCTTCGCCCTGTACGCGGCCGGGGAGCTGGGCTGCCGGGTGACCTCGATCACCATCTCCGCGGAGCAGCACGCCCTCGCCCGGGAGCGGGTCCGGGAGGCCGGGCTGGAGCACCTGGTGGACATCCAGCTCCGCGACTACCGCGACATCAGCGGCCAGTACGACGCGATCGTGTCGATCGAGATGCTGGAGGCCGTGGGCGCCGAGTACTACACGGCGTACTTCGACGCCGTCGACCGGGCGCTGCGGCCGGGCGGAAAGCTGGGCCTCCAGGTGATCACCTTCCCCGACGCCGCGTACGAGACCCAGCGTCGCGGGGCGAACTGGATCCAGACCTACATCTTCCCGGGCGGCCTGTGCCCGTCGCTGGCCGTCATGGAGCAGTCCACGCACGGCACCCGGCTGCTGGTCCGCGAGATGCGCGACTACTCAACCGACTACGCGCGGACGCTGCGGGCGTGGCGGACGAGGTTCCTCGAGAACCTCGCCGAGGTGCGCGCACAGGGCTTCGACGAGCGGTTCATCCGCATGTGGGAGTACTACCTGGCGCTGTGCGAGGGCGGTTTCGCGACCGGCCTGGTGCAGGTCCAGCAGATCGTCATGGAGAAGGGGCGGGGCCTCGACGCAGGGGTTCCGGCCACGGCCTGACGATCCCGGTCAGCGCCCCGGCGTCGGGCGCCGCGGGACAGGCGGCAGCGGGTCGTGGGTGGCCACGTAGGTGGGCACCTGGGTGCGCCGCTCCAGGCCCAGCTTGGACAGGATCGAGCTGACGTAGTTCTTCACGGTCTTGTCCGAGAGGAAGACCGTCTCGGCGATCTCGCGGTTCGTCTGGCCCGCGGCGATGAGCGGCAGGATCTCGCGCTCACGTGCCGTCAGGACGACGCTCTCGTCCGCGTAGGCCCCGCTCGAGATGCGCCGGATGCGATCGAGGACCATGCCGGTCACCGCGGCGTCGAACATCGACTCGCCCCGCCCGACCGCGTCCAGCGTGCGCACCAGCTCCACGGACCGCGTCTGCTTGAGGACGTAGCCGCGCGCGCCGGAGAGGATGGCCGAGAACACGTCGAGCTCCTCGGGCGAGCTCGTCAGGAACACGACGCGGAGCGTCGGGAACTCGTCGCGCAGCAGCTGGCACGCCTCGAGCCCGGAAGCGTCCGGGAGCTGGATGTCCAGCAGCACGATGTCCGGCAGGTAGCGGCGGGCCTGGGTGATGGCCTCGGCACACGTCCCCGCCTCGGCGACGACCTGGAACTGGTCCCGCCGGTCGAGGTAGTCCACCAGCCCGCGCCGAACCACCTCGTGGTCGTCGACGATCAGGAGTCGCAGGGGCGCAGCGGGGGTGGACATCAAGGTCCCGAGTCTGCGCGCTCCGGCCCGGAACCGCAATGGTGGACCGGAGAGGGCCTGGGTGGCCCGCCCAGGCGCGGCCCCGCGGCCGGCGAATGGCGCCCGAGCCCCCGGACTCATCCGCGATCGGATCAGATCTGACCCGTCCACGAGGGACCCGCTGCGTGAAACCCGGGTTTGGATTGCCGATCCCAGTGCGCAAGGCCCCAGGGTCATCCGATATCGGATGAGGGACGCCCGAGGCCGGGAGACAAGGTGGCCGGCGAAACGCCTACGCCCGCTCGCGGAGGTCCACGCTGAAGTCCACGTACGCCCGCAGCCTCGCCAGCTCCTCGCTCCAGCCCCCGATCGCCTCGGCCCACGCGTCCAGCCCCCCTGGCTGGTCCAGCGCGAACGGGCCGTCCTCCAGCTCGAGCAGGGTCCCGTAGCCGGCGGGCGCGAAGGTGACCCGGACGGTGGTGACCAGGCGCTCGTCGGGGAGCCACGGCCAGCGGAACGCGAACAGCTCACCGGTCCGCGACTCGATCACATCCCACCAGGCGCGCTGGTTCTCCCACACCAGGACGGTCCGGGCGCCGACGGCGAGCCCGCCCTCGACGCGGTCCGGGAACCAGCGGGCCAGCTCCTCGGGATCGGCCCAGGCGCGCGACACGCGTTCCGGCGGGGCGTTCAGGCGCAGGGTCATCCGGACGGTTCGCAGGAGCTCGGTCCCGGCAGGCAGGCGCGCGGCGTCATCGCTCATGGGCCCATCCTAGTCTGGAGCCCGCGGAGCCGCACGCTGCCGGTGTTCGGCACCCGCGTGGGCGTCCCTCCCGACCCGGGTGCTAGCGTGATCCGCATGGGCAACCAGCTGTCGTTCCGGGTCACGACCGTCGTCGTGCTCGCGTTCGCCATCGCAATGGCCTACCTCGAATCGGCGGTCGTCGTGTACCTGACGCTGGCCCTGGGTGGGCAGGTTGGGGAGATCTTCCCGCTCCGGCCGGCCATCGAGGCGGGCGAGCTCGTCGCGATCGAGGTCGGCCGCGAGGCAGCAACGCTGGTGATGATCGCGACGGTGGGCGTGCTCGTCGGGCGAACCTGGGTCGAGCGGCTCGCCTGGAGCGCGATCGTCTTCGGCGCCTGGGACATCGGCTACTACGCCTGGCTGTACGTGTTCGCCGGCTGGCCGTCGTCGCTCGGGACGACGGACCTCCTGTTCCTGATCCCGGTGCCCTGGGTCGGGCCGGTCTGGTCGCCCATGGCGGTCAGCGTCGCGCTGGTCGGGGTGGGCCTCCTCGTCGCACGGCGGCTGCGCGCCGGGCGGCCGGTGGTCCTGAAGCGATGGCACTGGGCGGCCGGACTCGCGGGCGGGTTCCTGGTCATCCTGTCCTGGACGATCGACGCGGGAAGGCTCGCGGACCAGGGCCTCCCGGGGCCGTATCCATGGCCGATCTTCGCGGCCGGGATGCTGCTCGCGCTGGCTGCGGCGTTCGATGCCCTGCGTGGAGGCCGCGACTCAGGACCCGGGTGACGCCCCCAGGACCCAGGTGGAGCCATCGGCGCCGTCGCGGACCTCCACGCCGGCCTCGGCCAGGCGGTCCCGCACGAGGTCGGCGGTCGTCCAGTCGCGGGTCTCGCGCGCCCGGGCCCGCACCGCGAGCAGGGCGTTCACGAACGGCTCGACCGTCGCCCGTGGATCCGACCCGCCGGCCGCGGCCGCCTCGCCCAGGCGGACGATCAGGGACCGGAAGGTGGACCGGGCGTTGTCGAGGTCCGGGCTGTCCTCGCCGCCACGGATCCTGCCCTCGAGCACGGCGTCGAGGTCGAGCAGTGCCGCCACGGCCGCCCCCGTGTCGCCTCCGTCGAGGGCATGGAAGAACGCCCCCTCGAGGTCCGCCACCTCGTGCCCGATCGGTTCGGCGCCGGACCGCTGGCCCGCGCCGGCCGCGACGGAGCCGGTCGCCGAGGCATCGTCGACGTGGTCGATGGCGCTCACATCGGGCGCCCCGCCTGACGCCAGCGTGCGCGCAGCCTCGGCCAGCGCCTCGATCGGCATCTCGCTCCCGCTCGGGAAGAGCGCGGACCGGCCGTCGACCCGGATCGTGACCCCGCCCAGGCCCGAGACCGACGCCTCCCCACGGTCAAGGTCGAGCACCAGCGCCGTGTGGCTGTCCACGCCCAGCACGAACGTGTGCGAGGGCAGCAGCCCCTCGAGGATCCGGAGCCGCCGCTCGCCCATGTAGCAGAAGCGGGTGTCGTGGTTGCCGCCCTCGGCGTTGTCGTAGTGGGGGACCACCGCGGCCCGCAGGCCGGTCGCCTCGCCGAGGAGGTCAAGGCCCGGAAGCCAGCGGGGCTCCTCGCCAACCTTGTAGACCTCGTAGACGGGGATGGTGACGGCGCCCAGCGTGAGGGCCGCGGCGCTGGCCATCGTGAGGATCCCGCCGTCCCTGAGCAGGCCCGTGAGGGCGGGCGGGATCGGCCCGCCGGCCCACTGGCGCAGCGCGTAGCTGGGGCTGCCGGGCCCGGCCATCAGGTACCGCGCGGGGCGGATCCGGGCGACGGCGGTCGCGGCGGTCAGCGCGTCCACGTCGCGGGACCGGTAGGAGGCGATGGCTACGTCGCGCCCGACGCTCTCGGCGAAGAACTTCACGGTCCGCGCGCTGAGCTCGTCCGCGTTCTCCTGGAACCCGTAGGGCGTGTCCAGGATCACGGCCGGGACGGGCGCTGGACCGAGGCGCTCGAACAGTGTCCGGTGGACCTTGGCCATGGTGGGTGCCGTCTCGCCGGATCCCATGATCGTGAGGATCCGCGGCCCGCTCATGCGAAGAACCCGTCGGCGGTCATGGCGTGCATCACACCTGCGAGCTCGGCCGGGTGCTGGGCGTGGATGTCGTGGTCCCCGGTGAACCAGCGCACCCGGACCTCCGGGATGATCGTCGCGGCCGTCTCCACGTCCCCGCGCTTCTTCCGCGTCCGGTCGCTCTCCCCGCCGTCGGCCGGCGCGAGCAGGACCGGGACCATGAGGCCGGCGTACAGCTCCGAGGGGCGATGCTCCCAGAGTCCGTGGAGGACCTTGACGTGGTGGTCGAAGGACAGCCACGGGGCCACGGTTCCGTCCGGCCGGAGCTCGAAGTTGGCGAGCACGCCGCGGATGCCGGTCTCCGGCCAGTCGGGGTGGGCCGAGCGCATGTAGCCCTCGATCTCGGCCATCCGGCGACCGGCCAGCCGCGGCGGCGACAGGGCGGCACGACAGGCGTTCCAGTCGGCGAAGTCGCGGCCGGGTTCCAGCCAGCCGCCGTCCACGCACACGATCCCACGCACGAGGTCCGGGTGGCGGGCGGCGAGCTCCAGGACGACGTTGCCGCCCCACGACTGCCCGGCGACGACGGGTCGCTCGATCCCCAGGCGTTCGATCAGGGTCGCCAGGTCGTTCGCGACCGTGGGGATGTCGTACGGCCCGGAGGGCTTGGATGAGCGGCCGTGTCCGCGAAGGTCCACGGCGAACACCGGGTGCCCGGCGGCGGCGAGCGCGGTCGCGACGCCGTCCCAGAGGCGCGCGTTCGACGCCAGGCCGTGGACCAGGACGAACGGCGGCGAACCGGTCCCGGCAGCCCGCCACTCGTCCACCGCGAGGTCGACACCGTCCGCGGCCGTGACCTGCCGGTGCGTGATCGCGTCCGCCGAGTGGGGATCCGGCCAGCCGGTCTCCACGCGTCCCGCCCGGATCAGGGCGAGCACGTGGACCCCGATAGCACCCTCGCCGTCCAGGCCTGCCGCCAGGCGCGGGTCGCCGTCGAGCACCGCGAGGTCGGCCGGGCCGCCCAGCTCCAGGACTGCGTCCGTTGGCCATGCGACCTCGGCCCCCGGGGCGAGCGGGACGACGAACCGGCCCGGGATCCGGACGACGTGCGAATCGCCGCGCGAGATCGACCGCACCTCCATCTCGGTCCCCAGCGCGAGCACCGTGTCCGCCGCCCAGGCGATGGCCGCGGCATCCGGCCCGGAGCGTCCGGTCATGACGGTGCCGCCGAGGAGGAGCGTGTACTCGTGGGTCACGCATCGAGGCTACACCCACGCCGGTATCCTTTGAGGATGCGCACCTCCGTCCTCGTGCTCGGCGCCGGATTCGGCGGCCTGGAGCTCTCGTCCCGCCTCGTCGCGGAGCTGGGTGACGCCGTAGACGTCACCCTCATCGACCGATCCGACGCCTTCGTGTTCGGCTTCGAGAAGCTGGACATGACGTTCGGCCGCCGCACGCCGGAATCGATCCGCGCGCCCTACGCGGCCATCGACAACGGCGTCCGGTTCCGGCGGGAGACGATCACGGAGATCGACCCGGTGGCGCGCCGCGTCACCACCGACGCCGGCATCCACGAGGCGGACATCCTCGTGGTGGCCCTCGGGGCGGACTACGACCTGGCGGCCACTCCCGGGCTCGCCGAGGCCGGCCACGAGTTCTACTCGATCGCCGGTGCGACCGCGGTCCGCGAGATCCTGCCCGCCTTCCGCTCGGGCCGGGCCGTGATCGGCATCTGCGGCACCCCATACAAGTGCCCGCCGGCGCCCAGCGAGGCCGCCCTCCTCCTCGACGATCACCTGCGCGCCCTGGGCGTCCGCGATGCCGTCGACATCACGGTCGTGAGCCCGTTCGGCATTCCCGTCCCGCCGTCGCCCGAGATGTCGTCCGCGATCCTCGCCCGGTTCGCCGAGCGCGGCATCGAGTTCGTGGCCGGGCGCAAGGTGGACGCGCTGGATCCCACGACGCACGAAGCGGTCCTCTCGGACGGCTCGCGACTGCCCTACGACCTGTTCCTGGGCATCCCCGTCCACCGCGCCCCGGCCGTCGTGCTCGCCTCGGCCCTGGCGGAGGACGGCTGGATCCCGGTGGAGAATGGGAGCGCCGCCACGCGCTTTCCCGGCGTGTACGCGGTGGGCGACGTGACCAGCGTCGGCACGGCCAAGGCGGGCGTCTTCGCGGAGCGTGCCGCTCGCGTGGTCGCGGACCAGCTGATCGCCCGGATCCGGGGCGAGCAGGAGCCGCCCGGCTACGACGGCACCGGCGCCTGCTGGATGGAGTTCGGGGCGCACGAGGTGGCTCGCGTGGACGTGGACTTCTTCGCCGTCCCCGGCAAGCCGCAGGGCACGTTCACGCCACCGTCCGGCCGGACCGCCGACGAGAAGGCCGAGTTCGCGATCTCGCGCCGGGCCCGCTGGTTCGGCCTCCGCGACGGCTGATCGCCGACGATCACGCCGACGGCGACGAACCCGCCGACGGCGACGGGCCCGCAGCCACCGGGCCGCGCCGCTCCGAGAGCCGGATCCCGACGCTGCGGCCGAGCACGCCGCGCTGCGCGACACCCGTCCGCACCAGCGAGAGGAAGACGTCGCCCTCGATCCGCAGGAGGGTGCACGGCTCGGTCGTCGTGACGGTAGCCGTCCGCGGCACGCCCTTCAGCAGGCCGATCTCGCCGAAGAAGTCACCGGCCGCCATCGCGTTCAGCCTGCCGCCGGCGCCCGACGTGACGACGGCCGCGCCATCGACGAGCACGTAGAGCGCGTCCGGGGCATCGCCCTCGTGGATCACGGCCTCTCCGACCGGCACCCGGAGCTCACGGCAGTCCGCCGCCAGGCCTTCGAGGGCGAACCGTGGTGCGCCTGAGAACAGCGACAGGCCCGCGAGGAGCTGGACGCGCGCCTCGGATACCGCTGCCGGCGCGGCCTGCCGCCGGCCGAAGACGAAGGCGATGACCCCGGTCGTCGTGAGCACGACGCCACCCACCACGAAGGCGACCCCGAGTCCGGCCAGGCTCACCAGGATCGGCGCGAGGATCGTCCCGGCGACCATCGCCACCGAGGTCAGCGAGTCCATGGCCCCGAGGGCTCGGCCCAGGACCGCCGGTCCCAGCGCTCGCTGGAGGATGGTGATGGCCAGGATGTCCACGATGCTGATCACGAAACCCTGGAGCCCGATCAACGCCATCGCCGGTGGCAGCCCGCCTGCGAGCCCGAGCGCCGCGACGGACAACCCGCCGATGGCAGTCCCCGCGGCGAGGATCCGGACGGCCGAGCGCCCGCTGCCGGCGCGCGATGCCGGGACGGTCGCGAGCAGGCCGCCGATCCCGCTCGCGACGTAGAGCAGCGTGATCGCGTCCGTTCCCGCGCCCAGCCGATCGTCGGCCAGGACCGCCCAGAGCACCGTCTGCATGCCGTACGCGAACAGGCCGCCTGCCGCCACGAGCACCATCGTGAGTGCCGTCGGGGAGGCGCGGAGGGCGGCAGCTCCGGCGGTCAGCTCTGCCCCGGCCGCACGCATGGCCGCCATCATGGCGCTGCCGGCCCGCTTGGCCTCGCCCTCCGCTTCCGCGGGCACCGGTGTGTCCGCCCCGGCTTCGGTTGCGGCGATCGGGCCCATCGGCGTGCGGATCAACGCGAAGCAGGCGGCCGAGACGATGAACGAGACCGCGTTTGCCGCGAACGCCGCGGCCGGCGACCCGAGGATCAGCAGCACCGCGCCGACCGCGGGGCCCACGATGATCGCGACGTTCATGATCGCGGACATCAGCGCGTTGACCGACGCCAGGCCGCGCTCGTCCACCAGGGCGGGGATCGAGGCCTGAAGGCTGGGGCTCTGCGCGACCTGGGTCAGCGACGCGAACAGGGCGATCGCGATGGCCACGGCTGGGCTGCCTCCGGCGGCCGCGAGCGCGGCGAGCGCGAGCATGATGGCCACCTGGACGAGGTCGCCGGCGATCAACAGGCGACGGCGGTCGAAGCGATCCGCCATCAGCCCGCCGACCGGCGACATCACGATCCACGGCACCAGGTGGGCCAGCTCGACGGCTGCGACCCAGGCGGCTGACCCTGTCGCGTCGAGGATGTAGACGATCAGCGCGACGTTGTAGAGCCAGTCTCCCGCCTGGGAGACGGCCTGCCCGGCCAGGAGCAGGCGCAGGTCGCGATGCCGCAGGACGTCGCGCAAGCCGGTCACCCCTCCCTACCGCCGGCCACGCGCCGGAACGCGGAGCATAGGGCGCCGCGTCGCGGCGCGCCCCGGTCACGAGGGGGCATGATTACCCGGCCGCCATGACCGCCGTCCAGCCCCAGCCCCATCCCGAGCTCGTGATCCCGGCAGGCCCCTACCAGTACCTGCCGCGGCTGCCGGTGCCCGATGCCACGCCCCTCGCGGTCTGCGACGAGGCGGTCGCGGAGCTTCGGGCGAGGGCGGACGCGTGGGTCCGAACGAGTCCGGAGCGCAAGCGGGAGCTGCTCGACGAGGTGCTGCGAGCGACCCTGCCGCTGATCGACCAGTGGACGCGCCTGGGCTCGCTCCACGAGGGGCTGGACCCCACCGGCCCCGATGCGGCCGAGGAGACGATCGTCGGGCCGTACATCTTCCTGCGCGGCGTCCGCCTCCACCGCGACGCGCTCGACGGCATCGTCAGGACGGGCGTGCCGCGCATCCCCGGCGGAGTGCGGACGATGCCCGACGGGCGCGTGGTCGCCCGCGTGATGCCCACGGACCTCCTGGACCGCCTGGCCTACCTGCGGGTGCACGCCGACGTCTGGATGGATCGATCGGTCGCCGCGGAGACCCTGCCGGCCACGATGGCGACGGCGTACCGGACGCCGCCCAGCGGGCGTGTCTGCCTCGTGCTGGGCGCCGGCAACGCGTCGTCCATCGGCCCGCTGGACGCGATCCACAAGCTGTTCGTGGAGCAGCAGGTGGTCGTTCTGAAGCTCCATCCCGTGATGGCGCACCTCGCCGAGGTCCAGGCGGCGGCCCTCGCCCCGCTGATCCGCGAGGGCGTGGTCCGGATCATCATCGGCGACCACGTGCAGGGCTCGCACCTAGCCGCCCATCCCGGCGTGGACACCCTCCACATCACCGGCGCGGACCGGACGTATGACGCCATCGTCTACGGCACCGGTCCCGAGGGCGCCGAGCGCAGGCGCCGGGACGACCCGGTGCTGCACAAGCCGTTCAGCGCGGAGCTTGGCAACCTCACCCCGATCATCGTGGTGCCCGGGCGCTGGTCAGCCGCCGCGCTGGACTACCACGCCGAGAACATCGCGACGATGCTCACCAACAACGCGGGCTTCAACTGCACGACGTCGCGGGTCATCGTCACGGCCGCCGGATGGCCCCAGCGCGAGGCGCTCCTGGACCGGGTGCGGCGGCGCCTCGGGCAGCTCCCCACGCGCCTTGCCTACTACCCGGGCGCGGCGGCCCGGTTCGCGGCCTTCGGTGAGGTCCATCCCGAGGCCGAGCTGTTCGGCGACCCGTCCGCCGGCCACCTGCCGTGGATGCTCATCCCGGGGCTCTCGCCGGATGCCGCCGGGGACCCGTGCTACCGCGTGGAGGCGTTCTGCAGCGTGACCGCCGAGACGCCGGTGGACGCGACCGATGCCGTGACGTTCCTGGACCGCGCGACGGCGTTCGCCAACGAGCGCCTGTGGGGGACGCTCAACGCGACGCTCATCGTCGATCCGCGCACGGCGAAGGATCCGGCGATCCGGCCCGCCCTGGAGCGGGCGATCGGGGACCTGCGCTACGGCACGGTGTCGCTCAATCACTGGTCCGCAGCGGGCTACGGCATCGGGATCACGCCCTGGGGCGCCTTCCCGGGCAACCCGCGCCACGACATCGGGTCCGGGACGGGCTTCGTGCACAACCCCCTGATGTTCGACGCTGCCGAGAAGACCGTCATCCGCGGACCGTTCCGCGCGTGGCCCAAGCCTCCCTGGTTCTCGAGCCACGGCGGGGCGCACAAGCTGATGCCGGAGCTCACCCGGTTCGAGGCTGACCACCACCCCGGCCGCCTGCTGCCGATCCTCTGGTACGCCCTCCGGGGCTGACGTCTCGAGCCGGCGGCGCCGCCAGGCTTCTCCGGCCCCGCCGCGCTGCCCGGCTTCCCCGGCTCCCGCCGTCGCCTGTGTGTCGCCGGATGGCGGTCCTCTCCGCGTTGACGAGTGTCGAGACGGCCCACCGTCGACCCGTAGGCGACGCGAGCCGGTCATTCGGTCCGCGGGGCGCCCTCGAGGGCGTGGCAGCCGGCGCCAGCGTCGCCTTGCCGGCGACACGAAGTCCCCGCTGCGATGCTTCAGTCGGACGATGCCGTCCGTTGTCGACATGGAGTCGCCGGAGGACGTGAGGCTGGCCCCGACTCGGGCGCTGCTCCGGAATCGGGCGACATCCAGGCGACGCCCAAGGGAGCTCGGCCCCGCGCGCCGCCCGATCCCCTGCCGCCAGGGCAAACTCGAGATCTTGCGCCGCTCGAGGGCGCCCCCGCGCCCACCGCTCGACCCATCACCAGGGCCCGCGAGCCTCAGACCTCCGGCACCAGCTCCTGGAACAGCGTCAGCTGCAGCCCGGCCGGCGCCTCCAGCCGCGAGTTGAGCGACCCCCACGGCGTCTCCACCGGCGCCGCGATCAGCGTGGCCCCGCCGCCGACAAGCCGCTCGGTGGCCTCGGCCGCGTCCGGCACCCGGAACGCCACCCGGACGTGTCCCGCGACTCGCCGTCCCACCTCGAGCCGGTCGATGTGCTCCGCGTGCGGCTCGTCCGACAGCTCCAGCGTTGCCCGCCCCGCGTCCAGGATCGCGACCCGGCCCCCACCGTCCGCGAACGCTCCCAGCTCCCGCAGACCCAGCGCGTCACGGTAGAACCGCAGTGCCTCGTCGTAGTCGGCCACCGTCACCACGAGCCGCATCTCGAGTGCGCCGTCGGTCATCGCCGCCTCCTCCGTCTCCCGGGAACGAGACGGACCCGGGCGCGGTTCCGTCGCTCCCGGGTCCTCGCCCGTCATCCGTGGCTACGAACGGCGGGTTGCGGCCAGCGTAGCATCGCCTAGATCCCCACCCCGGCCCGCAGGCCCTCCAGCACCGCCTCCTCGATCGTCCGCGGCGTGAGCACGTCGCCCGCCCCGAACACCCGAAACGAGCCGTCGGCAGCCGCGGCCTCCAGCTCGACGAGGAGCGCGTCGTCTGGCACGGTCCCCTGGGCCAGGACCAGCGCCGATGCCTCCTCCACGATCACCGCGTCGGAGGTCAGCACGTCCTGGAGGAACACGGCGCTCGAGTCTGCCCCGAACGGCCGGAGCGTCGGGCGGATGTCCACCCGCGCGCGTCGCGCCGCGGCGATCATCGTGTCCCGGACGTACTGCTGGAGCCGCTGGCCGGACGTGTACCCCGACGACGCCAGGGTGACCCGTCGCCCGCCGGTCGAGAGCATCGTCGCGAGACCCAGCCCCACCCAGTCGCATCGCCAGTCCGCCACGACGACGTGGCCGCCCGGGACCTCGGCGCCGCGCAGCACCTCCCACGCGCCCAGGACCACGGGCGCCCCCATCAGCTCCAGCGGCGGCCGGTAGGGGACCGCACCGGTCGCCACGACGACCACCCTCGCCCCCGAGGCGCGAACGTAGGGCATGTCCGCCCGCACGCCCGTCAGGATGCGCACGCCCGCGCGCCGCGCCTCGCGCTCCAGGTTCGTGATCGCGCCGCCGACTTCCGCCCGCCCCGGGAGGAGCTGGGCGAGCCGCACCTGGCCGCCTACCCACCGCTCGGCCTCCACCAGCGTGACCCGGTGCCCGCGCTCGGCCGCGACCGCCGCCGCCTTGAGGCCCGCCGGCCCGCCGCCGATGACCAGCACATCCCGCACGACGGCCGCCGGCGCGTGCCGCGCGAGGCCCGGCGCGCCCGCGCGTGGAAACTCGCGCTCGCGGCCGCTCTCCGGGAACTGGATGCACGAGATGGGGTAGCCCGCGTGGAAGTGGCCGATGCAGGCCTGGTTGCAGCCGATGCAGGCCCGGATGTCGTCCAGGCGCCCCTGCGCCGCCTTGGCGGGCAGTTCGGGATCGCAGATGAGCGCCCGGGTCATGACGCACAGGTCGGCGTGGCCGGCCGCGAGGATCGCCTCGGCCTCCTGGGGCTGGCTGATCCGTCCGGCGACCATGACGGGGACCTGGACGATTTGCTTGACGCGGGCGGCCAGCGGGGCCGTGTAGCCATTCGCGATCGGCGAGGGCGGCACGATGTGGTCCGAGCCCGCCAGCGTGGCCGACGTCCCGGCCACCACGCTCACGTAGTCCATCGCCCCGTCCGCGTCCAGGGAAGCGAGCGCCGCCAGCGCCTCCTCCTCGGTCAGTCCCTCCGGCGTGACCTCGCCGATGGAGATCCGCAGCCCCACCACGAACCCGGGCCGGGTCGCCGTCCGGCACGCGGCCAGCGCCTCGCGCAGGAACCGCACCCGGCCGGTCGCATCGCCGCCCCAGGCGTCGGTGCGCAGGTTGGTCCGCGGGTTGAGGAACTGCGAGGGCAGGTACCCGTGCGAGGCCACGACCTCCACGCCGTCCAGGCCGGCGGCCTCCAGGCGCGCCGCCGCCGCCCCGAACCCGTCGATGATCTCCGCGATCAGCGCGCCGCCCATCGCCCGCGGCATCACATGGAAGCGCTCCGTGGGCACCGCACTCGGCGCCCAGGCCACGGCCAGCGTCCCGTCGGCCGTGTCCATGATCTCCCGCCCGCCGTGGAACAGCTGGCCGAAGACCGTGGCCCCGTGGCGATGGATCGCCTCGGCCAGCGTCGTGAAGCCAGGGATCGACTCGTCCGTGTCCGCGGTCAGCTCGGATGACGTGTAGCGCGCCGTCGGGTGGACGCCCGCAACCTGGATGACGATGAGCCCGGCTCCGCCTCGCGCGCGTGCCTCCTGGTATGCCACCAGCCGGTCTGTGACCAGCCCGTCCCGGGCCATCACGGTGTCATGCCCGGACGACACGATCCGGTTGCGGATCCTCGCCCCGCCGATCGTGGTCGGCTCGAACAGGTGGGGGAACGACGTGCTCCCGGAAGCCCAAGGCGTCTGCATCTGCGCAGGATGGCGCGTGCGCGTGCCGGCGCGCAGTACCGTCGCGCGGGCCGCCCCTGCTATCGTCCCGGCATGGACGCCAGCGCGCTCTCCGCCCACTGGCTGGGACGCATCGGGTACCGCGACGCGTGGGACCTGCAGAAGGGCCTGGCGATGGCGCGCGCCGCCGATCGCATCGGCGACCAGCTGCTCCTCCTCGAGCACCCCGCCGTCCTGACCCTCGGTCGTGGCGCCGACGAATCCCACGTCCTCGCGCCCCCGGCGCTGCTGGAAGCGCGCGGCATCGAGCTCCTGCGCGTCGAGCGCGGCGGCGAGGTGACCTATCACGGCCCAGGGCAGCTCGTCGCCTACCCGATCATCAAGCTGGCCGACCGCGGGCTGCTGCTCCGGCCTCTCGTGCGCGCGCTCGAGGCCGCCCTCGCGGACACCTGCGCGGCCTTCGGCGTGACCGCGGACCGCCGCGAGGGTCATCCCGGCTGCTGGGTCGACCCAGAGCGCGCCTGGCCCCGCAAGATCGGCGCGCTGGGCATCCGCATCGAGCGCGGGACGAGCTACCACGGCATCGCGCTGAACGTGGACGTTGATCTCGCGGACTTCGGCCTGATCGACCCGTGCGGGATGCCCGGCCTGGACTCGACGTCCATCGCCCGCGAGGCCGGCCGTCCCGGCGAGCGCCCGTCCACGGATCGCGTGGCCGCCGCGGCCACGGTGTTCGCCCGGTCGTTTGCCGCCCGGATCGACGCCCCGCTCGAGGGCCACCTGCCCCCCGATGCTGACCCCGTCGCGGAGCGGGCCACGCTCGATCGCCTCGCGGCCGCCGCCGGCCCGGTGCCCGCATGACACCGCCGCCCGCCGCGACGCCCGCGACGCCCCCCGCAACGCCGTCTCGAGGGCATCCCCGATGAGCCAGGGCCTGTTCGAGCTGCGCAAGGACGCCATCACCGGCTGGTGGGTGGCGACGATGGTGGACCGGGCCTTCGACCGCCAGCGGTTCGCGATGCCGGCGGCCCCGGTCAACGACTACGGAGACTGCTTCAATTGTCGCCTCCCGCCCGGGGACGGCATCCGCACGCGGATCCTGAAGGACTTCGCGTTCACCGTGGCGGGGACCGCCGAGGAGGCCCGGGCCCGCGAGGGCGCCGTGGCCCAGGTCACGATCGCGGACGCGCGCGCCGCCGGCTCGTGGCGCACGGTGGTGGCCCCGCCCGGGGAGCACCGCCCGCTGCACGCCGTGGGCAACGAGATCATCGAAGGGCTCCTGGCCCGCTGTCGCGACGAGATCCGGGCCAGCCGCGCTGCGGCCCGCACGCAGCACCTCCAGGTGGTCCAGAACTGGGGTGGCCAGGCCGGCGCCCGCACCAACCACCTCTGCTTCGACCTCTACGACCTGCCCCAGATCCCGCACCGCATCGGCGAGGAGCTGGGCGGTGCTGCCCGGTTCCTGATCCGCGAGGGCGAGTGCCCGTTCTGCCGGCTGGTCCGCGACGAGGTCCGCCGGCCGGACCGCCTGCTGTACGCAGACGCCAACGCGGTGGCGTTCGCGCCCTGGGCCGGCCGCTCGCCGTTCGAGATCTGGGTGGTGCCCCGACGGCACGACGCGGACTTCGCCCGGGCCACGGACGCGGACATCGTGGCCGCGGCGGAGGCGCTGCGGCACGTCCTGGGAGACCTGGCCTCCAGCCTGGACGGGCCCCCGTACAACCTGGTCTTGCACTCTGCCCCGCTCAAGGAACAGGTCGATGCAACCTACCATTGGCACTGGGAGATCCACCCCAGGTTGCGCGAGATTGCAGGCTTGGAGCTGGGCACCGGACTCCCTGTCAACCCGGTCTCCCCGGAGGACGCCGTGGACGAGCTCCGCAGCGGATCGGATGCAGGCGCCCCGCCGGAGCATCCACGCCGGTGAACAGGTTCGGGGGGAGGAGGCCGTCACACCGTGGCGGATTGCGTCGTCAATAGGGCCTGGAGCGCTCGGCTCCGGATCGGGGGGAACAACCGATCCCTTGCAACGGAGCACGCGTGGTCGCTGACTCGGTCCACATCGCACGGCGGCAGGCCCATGCGGCCGGCTTCGCCGTGAGCGCCGCATGGGACCGTGACGAGGCATACCGCTTCGTCGAGGACCTGTTCGCCAGGCACCAGAACGAGATCTACGCGTACCTCGCCCGCATGCTCCGGGACCCCGAGCTCGCCGCAGACCTCACCCAGGACGCGTTCGTGAAGGCGTATCGCGCCTACGACTCGCTCCAGAAGCCCGAGAACGCGCGTGCGTGGCTGTACCAGATCGCGCACCGCGTCGCCCTCGACAACCTCCGCCGGCGGCGGATCGTCCGCTTCGTGCCGCTCGTCGGTGAGGCCCGCAACACGAGTCCGTCGGCCGAGCATCTCGCGATGGACCTGCGCCTGTCGGGCGACCTCCAGCGAGCCCTGGAGAAGATCCCGGAGCGCCAGCGCGCCGCCCTGCTCCTCGCCGAGCTTCACGACCTGACCGGCCTCGAGCTCGCCGCGGCGCTCGGCGTGTCCCACGTCGCCGCCCGCGCGCTGCTCACACGGGCGCGCGAGAGCCTCCGCCAGGCACTCGCGATCGAGCGGGCGGCCATCGCGGAGAGCGAGGCCGCCGCCGATGCCGCCCGGCGCGGGGAGACACGGTCGTGAGCCCGCTCTTCCGCCGCGGCTCCGCCGGCCACGACCGTGCCCGAGAGCTGTCTGCCCGGCGCCTGGATGAGCTGCTCGAGCCCGCCGCCGCCGCATGGCTGGACGCCCACCTTGCCGCGTGCGATGCGTGCGCTGCCGCTGCCGCGGACTACGACGCCGACCGCCTCCTGTTCTCGGCCCTGCGGGTCGCTGCTCCGGAGCCGCCGCGGGACCTGTGGGCCCGCACCGCCGCCGCAATCGACGCCGAGCCCGGCCAGCGGCATTCGGTGGCCCGTGGTGGACGGCGCGTCCTGGGCATGCCGGCTGCCTCGCTCGCCCCGATCGCCGGCCTCGCCGTGGTGGCGATCCTCGTGGGCTCCACGCTGCTCGACGGATCCCCGGCCGTGCCACCCCCAGACGGCTCGCCGGCGCCAACCGCCATCGCCCTGTTCACGGACGAGATCGCGGTCCTCGCCCGCAACGCGGACGGGAGTCTCGAGGTCCGGACCGCCGGAGTGGGCGAGGTCTGCCCGCTCGCCGCGGACCCGTGCGAGGCAGCAGAGCCGTCCTTCGAGGCGTCTCAGATCGCCCGCATCAACACGAACGACAACGTTGATGGGGCCTTCATCTCGCCGGCTCGTGACAACATCGTGGTCGTGGGTCGTGACGCATCCGGCACCAACGGCCTCTACGTGGTCCCGGTCAAGGCCGCCGTGGCCGTGACCAGAACGCCCACGCCGGCGCCGAAACCCACGGCCGCACCCACGGCTGCGCCCACGCTCGCGCCCACGGCCGCGCCCACGGCCCCCGGCATCACCCCGGCCCCCTCCGAATCTGCCCAGCCTGAGTCCACGCCAAACGCCACTCCTTCCGAGCTTCCCACCGAGGCGCCTGCATCGGCTCCAGCGTCCAGCGCACCGGACGACTCCCCGTCAGTACCGCCCGAGCCCACGCCCGAGCCCACGCCGAAGCCCGAGCCGACGCCCACGCCGACCATGGTCGTGGCCGTGACGCCCGCTCCGGACGGCTCGATCCAGATCGCGAGCGACGTGATCCTCGTCGGCGGGGTCGCGGCCTACAACGCCGACGGGTCGCGGTTCGCCTTCACGGCGCGCCCGGCGGACGGCTCAGCAGGACCTGACGTCTACGTCTGGGACACCTCGGATACCGAGGCGCGCGCCGTGACCACGGACGGCCGGTCCATCCTCGCCGGCTGGGACGGGTCGGACCTGCTGGTCAGCCGGGTCGTGGGCGACCGGGCCCACACCCTCGCGGTGAACCCGCGGAACGGCAGGGAGAAGGGCGAGCACGGCAACGACGCGTGGCTGCCCAGCGTCGCGCCCGACGGCAAGCACGCCGTGTGGTGGGACGGCAGCGTCCGTCTCGCCGCGGATGGGGTGACCTGGGATCCCGGCAAGGGGCGGCTGGTCATTGGCTCCTGGCCGGACGGCGGGGACGATGCGCAGGTCCTGGAGCGCGGCGCCGGCAGTGAGTGGGACGTCCGCTGGGCTCCCGGCGGCAAGGTCGTGGCGGTATGGATGGCCGGGAAGGACGCCCGTGCTGCGGGTCGCCTGAGCCTGTACGCGCTCGACCCGGAGACCGGGCGTGCGAACCTGGACGAGCCGCTGCTCGAGAACGAGCGTGCGTTTGCGGGGTTCTCCCTCGAGACGGGCCGGCTCGCCTACACGGCGCCCGGCGATGACGGCGAGCCGGCGATGTGGGTGTTCGGCTGGGACGGCGACATCACCGGCAAGGTGGAGCTCCCGGGCGAAGCCGGAGGGACCGTCGTCCGCTGACGACTCCGTGGTGGATCGCTGGCGGGGAGACCCCCCGGTGGTGCGCCGCCGCACCGGAAAACTGGCCTGCTACCCGATTGACAGCGGGTCGGACCCTGGTCGCAACCCGCACGGATAGCCCATCCGGGCTATGGTTGTCTGGTACATGCGACGCAGATCGGTCGTCGCGACTGTGGCGCTCATCGCCACGCTCGCGCTGGTCGGACTGCCCGTCCCCACAGGGTCGCGAGCAATCTCCGCCACCCGGGACCTGCAGCCCGCCGCGTTCACCTCGGTGATCATCCCCGCAGATGCCTCCGCGCTCAGCGCCAGGGGCGACTTCGGCGACGCTCCCGAACCGACCAGCACCGTGACCGCGGATCAGCCCTACGCGGAACTCGGCGACGTCCCCGCGGCGCCTGTCGCCCGCCCGAAGGCAGATCAGCCCACGGCCAAGGCGGGCGAGTCCTGGAAGACGCCGAAGCGGAAGGTCTCCGGGTTTGCCAGCTTCTACGACAACGGCACGACGGCGATGCGACTGCCCCGTGGAACGGTCGTCCGCATCTGCGGCGACGGCGGCTGCATCCAGCGCACCATCACGGACTACGGCCCCACCAAGCGCGGTGGCCGGCTGATCGACATGTACCGTCCGGACTTCTTCAAGATCTGCGGCTGCGGCGCCTGGTCCGGCACGACGAGGGTGACCGTCTCCATCTACTGACCCGGAGCGGGTGACCGAAGTGGGCTGGACCGCGGTTGGGTGAACCAAGCGCGCTGGACCGCGCTAGACTTGGCTCGATTTCCGTGCCGGTCCCGTGAGGCCGGGTGGTCCCGTGAGGCCGGGAAGAAGGAGCGAGCCCCTTGCGACGCCGCTGGTGCAGCCGATGACCGGCCGCAGGATCATGGCCGGTGAGGACATCCGCCGCGCGACGATCCGCATCTCCCACGAGATTGTCGAGAAGCAGGCCGGCACCGAGGGCCTTGTCCTCGTCGGCATCCAGCGCCGCGGCGTGCCGCTGGCCCAGCGCATCGCCGACTCGATCCTCGACAACGAGGGTGCCACGGTCCCGGTGGGCGCCCTGGACATCACGTTCTACCGCGACGACCTCTCGCTCGTCGCGCAGCAGCCCGTCGTCAAGGGCACGGCGATCCCGTTCGACCTCAACGGTCGCACCGTCGTGCTGGTGGACGACGTCCTGTACACGGGTCGCACGATCCGGGCGGCGATGGACGCGCTGATCGACTTCGGGCGCCCCAGGGCCATCCGCCTCGCGGTCCTGGTGGACCGGGGCCACCGCGAGCTGCCCATCCGCGCCGATCACGTTGGCAAGAACGTCCCGACCTCTCGCGAGGAGGTGGTCCACGTGAAGTTCGAGGAGACCGACGGCGAGGATGCCGTCGAGATCGAGCGGCTGCCCGTCCCCGAGACCATCGGGAGCCCCCGGCCGTGACGGCCGAGGCCGACCGCGCCGGCGCGGCGCTCCCAGGCCCCGTGGCTCCGTCGGCGCCCGCACCCGCGGAGGCCCCGGCGGTCGACGCGCACCCCGCCTCGCAGCCGGTTGCCTGGCGTCATCGCCATCTCCTGGACGTCGATGGCCTGACCCGCGATGACCTGGAGCTGGTCATGCGCACGACCGATGCGATGAGCGAGGTCCTCGCCCGCCCGATCCCCAAGGTTCCGGCCCTGCGCGGCACGAACGTCACGATCCTGTTCTACGAGGCCTCCACGCGGACGCGGGTCTCGTTCGAGGTGGCCGCGAAGAACCTGTCGTGCGACGTGGTCAACATCGCCGCCGCGTCGTCCTCCGTGTCCAAGGGCGAGTCGCTGGTGGACACGGTCCGCACGATCGAGGCGCTGGGCGCCGACATGCTCGTGATGCGTCATGGCGTGTCCGGCGCGCCGTACCTGGCCGCGGAGGTCTTCGGGGGGTCCGTGCTCAACGGCGGCGACGGCTGGCACGGACACCCCAGCCAGGCGCTGCTGGACCTGTACACGCTGCGCTCGCGCCTGCCGGGTGGGTCCCTCGAGGGCCGCAAGGTCGTGATCCTGGGCGATGCGCTGCACTCGCGAGTCGCCCGCTCCAACATCTGGTCCCTGACGGCGATGGGCGCGGACCTCTGGCTGTGCGGCCCGTCCACGCTGCTGCGCGGGTTCGAGGCCTGGGCGGCCAGGGGGGCCGCCGGGCGCAGGTTCACGGTGACGTCCGACATCGACGCCGCCCTCCGGGACGCGGACGTCGTGATGGCGCTGCGGATCCAGAAGGAGCGGATGGCCTCGGGCCTGCTGCCGTCCCTGCGCGAGTACGCCGCGCGCTACGGGCTCACCCAGGAGCGGCTGCGAGCCGCCTCGCCCGACGTGGTGGTGATGCACCCAGGTCCGATGAACGAGGGCGTGGAGATCGCGGCCGACGTGGCCGTGGACCCGCGCTCGGTCATCACGGCGCAGGTGACCAACGGCGTGGCGGTGCGGATGGCGCTGCTGTACCTGCTCGCGGGTGCGCAGCATGGGGGAGGACACCCGTGAGCGAGGCGGCGGACGGCCTGGTCCTGCGCGGCTGGGCGGTGGATCCGGCGAGCGGACGCGAGGGCGCGGCCGAGATCTCGGTCAGGGATGGCGTGCTGGAGCGCGTGACGTGGCTCACCGGGGCGGACGCGGACGGCCTGGGCCCCGACGGGACGCTCATCCTGCCCGGCCTCGTGGACCTGCACGTGCACTTCCGGGAGCCCGGCAACGAGGACGCGGAGACGGTGGCGACCGGTCAGGCCGCGGCGGCTCACGGCGGCTTCACCACGGTCGCGGTGATGCCCAACACGATGCCCGCGATCGACGAGCCGGGCATGGTGGCGCGGGTCCGAGCTGCGGCCGGGGCCTCAGGATCGCCCGTGCGGGTCCTGGTCCACGGCGCCGTCACGGTCGGGCGCAAGGGCGAGACGCTCGCCCCGCTGGGCGAGCTGGCCGACGCCGGCGTGGCCGGCTTCTCGGACGACGGGGCGCCCGTCCACTCCGCCGCGCTCCTGCGCAACGCCCTCGCCTACGCCGGGTCACTCGGCCTGCCGATCATCGACCACCCGGAGGACCCGACCCTGACCGCAGGAGCCGAGGCGTCCGAGGGCTACGTGGCAACCGTCATGGGCCTCAAGGGCTGGCCGGTCGCGGGTGAGGCCGGCGCAGTCGCCCGGGCCATCGCGATCCTGGCCGACACGGTCGTGGACGTCCCGGGAGCGCGCCTGCACCTGACCCACGTGTCCACGGCCGCGTCGCTGGCGCACGTGCGGGCCGCGAAGGCGGCCGGGCTTCCCGTGACCTGTGACGTCACCCCGCACCACGTCGCCCTCGCCGACGAGTGGATCGCCGGATCGAGGCGCTGGGCCTGGGAGGCGGTGGCGGAGGACGGATCGGCGCGCGACCCGTGGATGGACGGCGTGCTGGTCGCGGCGCCCTTCGACACGTCGCTCCGCGTGAACCCGCCGTTGCGCTCGGCCGTGGACGCCGTCGCGTGTCTCGCGGCGCTCGGGGACGGCACGGCGGACGCGATCGCGACGGATCACGCGCCGCACACCGAGGTGGACAAGCACGTCGAGTTCGGCTGGGCCGCCAACGGGATCAGCGGGATCGAGACGGCGCTGCCGGTCGTGCTGGCCGCCGTGGACGCAGGGCGCGTGTCGCTCGCGCGCGCGGTCGAGGCGCTCACCACCGGGCCGGCGCGGATCCTCGGGGAGCGGCAGGGCGTCACACCCGGGCTCCGCGAGGGCGAGACGGCCGACCTCGTGGTCGTGGACCGGGCCGGGACGTGGACGGTGACGCCCGAGACACTGCTCTCGAGGGGCAAGAACTCGCCGCTGCTGGGTCGCGAGCTGCGCGGGGTCGTGCGGCTGACCATCGCCGGCGGCCGGGTGGCGTACTCGGCCGACTGAGCCGCGCGGCTCCCAGCCAGCGGTATCGCCCGCCGGCGCTCAGCCCGCGTCGTCGCGCGCCAGCACCTGGCCCGTGCCGGGTTCGACGACCGCCCACGAGATGGCCGCTCCATCGGTCGTCAGGCACCGGACGTACCAGACCGGCGTCGAGGGTACGAGGCCGGCCGGGCGCAGGGCCTCCGCCGCCGCCGGATCGAGCGCCGCCAGGTCCGTCGCACGCGCGAGCACGACCCGCAGCAGCCTCGCCACGCCGGCGGGGGGACCTGCGCCGGGGTCCGTCACCGACGCGGCCACCAGGTCGATGGGCGCGACGAGACCCGCGGCCACCTGTCGTCCGGGCGCCAGGTTCCGGCCACTTGACCAGACCACGGCCTCGATCGTGAACGGCTCGTCGCACTCGCGCAGGTCGCGCTTGCAGCCGGCGTCGCTCGGTCCGAACCGGCCGAGCGCCACGACGGGTGGCGGCGGTCCCAGGTCCGCGACGGCCAGGCCCACGGCGCGGTCGGGGATCAGGACGCCCGGCGGGACCGTGCCCGCGACCTCCGGGCCGGAGCGAGACGGCGGGTCCGTCCACGGCCCGTCCACGAGCAGCGCGGCTCGCGGACAGCCCCCGCCGGGGAGTCCCGCGATGGGTTGCGTGCAGGCGCGCGGGTCTGCCCAGGCACGGAGCCAGCCCGCGACGGCGATCACGCCGGGGGCGAGGCCCGCGCGACGCGCCTCCAGCGCGTCGGCCACGCCGAGGACGGGCAGCCCGGCCGCCGTGGATGGGAAGACGCCGGGGTCCGCCGCAGGACCACGCGCAAGCGTCACGCCGCTGGTCTCGTCGATGACGGCCCACGAGAGACGCGGCGGGGCGTAGCCGAGGGCGAACCTGGTGGGGTCGTAGCCGGTCTCGAGGGCCCGTACGTACCAGACCAGCTCGCGCGGCGTCGGGCCCGCGGCCATGGCGGCGGCCGCGGCCGGGTCGATCTCCGCCACGGTCCGTGGCCTGACGATGGCCGCGACGAGGATCGTCCCGGACCAGCCCGTGGCCAGCGTCTTCGCCTCGTCGAGACGGCGGTAGGCAACGGAGGCGAGCGGGACCTCCAGACCCGCGTCGAACACGGGCCCGGGATCGAACGGCGCGCCGTCCGCCCAGCTGACAAGATCGGCGACGAACCGCTCGCCGCAGCCCCGCGTGGTGGCGGTGCATGGGGCACCCGGGTCCTCGGCGCGTCCCACGATGACGACGGGCATCGGGTCGTCCGGGTCGGCGTCCTCGAAGGCGGGCGGCAGGCGCACGCCTGGGGGAATGCGCACGTGGAGGTGGGCTCCCGGGTCTGCGGGATCGCGGTCTGCGACGCCCAGCCGCGCGTCGCGCTCGCACAGGGGGCTGAGGAGGCGACGCGTGTCGCCCTCCGACGCCACGCACTCGGCGGGCCCGCGGACGCCCGAAAGATACCCCGCCACGGCGATCGGCCGGCCCGTGGCCCCGGTGAGCCGCGGCTTCGCCGCCAGCACGGACATGACCTCAAGGTTGGCGGCCACGGCCGGGAAGGCGGGGAGAGGTGCATCGACGGGCTGCGGTGAGGGTGCCGTCGGCGCGCGGAGGCTCGGCACGACGGCGAGCTGCGAGGGCTCGGGTGTCAGCGGTTCCGGCTTGGGACCGGCCAGGCCCGCCGCCACGACGATGGCCAGGAGCAGCGGCGGCACGGTCAGGCCGACGATCCGCAGCGCGCGCCGGACCGGTCCACGGGGGTTCGTCGAGGCCGGCTGGACGATCATCCCGGACCCGGGCGGGCGGCGGCCGCAGTGGTGGTCGCCACCCTGCCGGACCCGATCACGCGGAAGTCGCGGTCGGCGAGGAGCATCCAGCGGACCAGGCGCTCGCCACCGGGCTCGCCCGCGTCCTCGAGCACCCGCACGTACCAGACCGGCTCGCTGGGAGGCCCAGCCGCGGCGAGTCCTGCGGCGTCCGGGTCGAGGCGGGCGATGCCGTCGGGCCACGTGAGGACGGCGGCAAGCGGCAGCTCCCGCTCGCGGAGGACCGCGCCGAACGGGTTCGCACGCTTGGTCCCGGTCTGGAGCGGATCCGCGATCAGCGGCGTCAGGGCGACTCGAACGCCGTCCGCCCACGCGAAGCGTTCCACGACGAACGCCTTGCCGCAGCCCCGCGCCAGGCCGCTGCAGGCCTGATCCGTCGGCGCGAACCGGCCGACGACCAGCACCCGGGTCACGTCACCCTGGGCCTTCCCGTGGGCGTCCTCGACCGCCTGCGGGAGTCGCACGCCAATCGGGATCGAGAGGCGCAGGTGCGGCGGGAGGCGCAGGGGCGCGCGGGAGCGGGCGGTCGGGGAGCTCGTCGACGGCCATGGCCGTGCGGCGAGGACACCAAGGCGCTCGCACCAAGGGCCCAGTGAGCCGCTGGGCTCCTCTGCGCATCCCAGACCGGCCGAGCTGTCAACGTGGAGGAAGCCGCTGACGGCGATCGTGGCGCTCAGCAGCGCCCCGCTCCGTTCACCCATGACCGCGGCGACATCGGCGACGGGCAGATCCTCGAACTCGACCGGTGGCAGGGGGTCGTCCGGGCTGTCCACGGTCACCGGGGTTGCGGTGACGACCGCGGACGGCAGCGGCGTCGCGTCGGGCATCCCGGCGACCTGCGACGGGGCCGGGGGCGGTGGCGGTGGCTCGGGTCGCGGGCCGAGCAACCCGGCGCCGATGACCCCGCCCAGCAGCACCACCGGCAGCACGAGGCCGGCCAGGCGCAGGGCGCTCCGAAGCGGCGAACGCGGGCTGGTGGGCGTCGGCTCGATGATCATCGTGTGCCCTTACCTACGTCCGACGCCGCCCGGCGGATGCATCAGCCGGGGTCCCGCGCGCCGCACGCCCGGTCGCTGCCTCGCCGGCCGGTCACCCTCCGGCGAGCGGCGTCGAGCCACGGAGGAGCACCGCTCCGGACGGGTCTGCCAGGACCCAGTCGATGGCCGACGGCGTGCGTGCGTTGTCGAGGGCCCGGACGTACCAGACGGCCCCCATGTCGAGGCTCGCGACGACGGACGCCATGGAGGGGTCCATCCAGGTGATGGTGCCCGGCCGGACCAGCGCGGTCAGCAGGGGCATCGATCCCCCGGGAAGGTGGGAGGCGGCCCTCCGCGCGGCGGGCGCCAGGCTCCCGGCCGTACCGGGATCAGGCGTCACGGCCGGATCCACGGTGACCGTCCGTGGGTAATCCTCACCCTCCACCCAGGCGACCCGCTCCACGAGCAGCTCCTCGCCGCAGTGCCGGCCGGCGGGGACGCAACGCCTGGCGCGCGGGTCGTCAAAGCGGGCGATGACCACGGCCGGGGATGCGGCCCAGCCGGAACGAGCCACCTCGGCGACACGGAAGGGGACGCGGACGCCAACCGGGAACTGCGGGTGGAGGTGGGAGCCCAGTTGGGCGAACCCAGTGTCGGCCTCCCACGGCGCCTGCGCGAGGATGCCGACCCGGGCACAGAAGGCTCCGTAGGGCCCCAGCCGCCTGTCGTCACAGGTCTCGGGCAGGTCCCGCAGGCCCAGGTGGCCGCTGATCGCGATCAGGCCGTCAGCCTCTCCCGCAGCGCGGGCGGCCAGGACCTCGGAGACGGACCGGACCGGCAGCCCCAGGACCTGGGACGGGTAGCCCGGGAGGCGCTGGACCAGGTCGACGTCCGGAGTGGATGCGGGCGCGGGCGTCGCGTCCGGCTGCGCCGCAGCAGGGGCCGGGGACAGCGTGGTGGGTGGACCGGGGGGTTCCGGTCGCGGACCCATCATGCCGAGGGCGACGACTCCCGCCAGCAGCGCGAGCGGGACCAGCGCCGCCGCGGCGCGCAGGGGGCGCCGCGTCCGCGACGGGGGACCAACCGGGACGGGCTGGACGATCACCGGCTCAGTCTACCCGCGGCGTGTGGACATGGCCGAAACCGACATCGGACCCGTCCGCAAAGCGCGCTGCCCGCCCCGGCTGCGGCGGTCACGTCCGTGCCCGCCCGGGCCCGGCGAGCAGCAGCGGCGCTGCGACCCGGTTCGCTCAGCCCCGCCCGGCGGCCAGCTCCCGGAGCGTGGCGAGGATCCGGTCGATGTCCGCCTCGGTGGTCAGGTAGTTCACAATGCCGGCGCGCAGGTACGTGGCACCGCCCAGGGTCGTGGTCGAGAGCCAGCCGTCGCCGGACTCCTCCAGCGCCGCCGCGAGGCGGTCCTGGTGCGCATCGAGCGCCGCCGGATCCATGTCACCGGCGGCCACCGTGCCGCCCGGGAGATGGCGAAAGCACACGACGGACAGCTCGGGCGTGGCGGGGACGGCCTCCAGGTCGTCCGCCTCCGCGCAGCGCGCCGCAAGGTACGCGGCGATGTCGTCGTTCATCTCGACGAGCCGTCCCAGGCCGCTCGTGCCGAGGTGCTTCCAGCTGGCCCAGAGCTTGAGCGCGCGGAGGCGGCGCGTGCCCTCCATGCCCAGCTTGTAGAAATTGAGCTGGCCGGCGTGGGCGTCCTGGTGGCCCGCGTCGCCCTCGCCGGCGGGGCTCCCGGTCGGGGTGCCAGTCGGGGCCTCGGCGCCGCGGTAGTACTCGGGCGATCGGTCGAAGGTCTGGCGGAGGTGGTCGCCGTCCTTCACCACGAGCGCCCCCAGGTCGTACGCCTGGAAGAACCACTTGTGGGGGTCCACGGTGACGCTGTCGGCAAGCTCGAGGCCGGGGACGCGCGCCGCGTCGCGGGCCGAGAGGCGCGCCGCGCCGCCGTACGCGGCATCCACGTGGAACCAGAGGCCTTCGCGCGCGGCCAGCGCGCCGAGCTCCGGGACCAGGTCCACCGATCCGGTGTTGGTGGAGCCGGCGACGGCGCAGATGGCGACGGGGGTGAGGCCCCGGGCGCGATCCGCCGCGATGGCCGCCGCCACGGGTTCCGCATGGAGGCGGTACCGAGCATCGGCGGGGAGGGTCACCAGGGTCTCGGGCGGAAAGCCCAGCTCATCGAGCGCGCGCGCGATCGAGAAGTGGGTCTGGTCGCCCGTGTAGACGCGGACGCCCTCCAGCCCGGCGCCCCGTGGCGGCCGCGCGTCGCCCCGGATCGCGCGCAGGTGGACGTCCCGGACCAGCGTCATCGCGATGAAGTTGGCCATCACGCCGCCCGACGTGCACAGCCCGAAGCTGCCCGCGCCGTAGCCCACGAGGTCGCACAGCCAGCGCACGACCTCCTCCTCCACGAAGGCGCCGCCCGGGCCCGCGTGCCAGACGTCGATGCCCTGGTTTGTCCACTGGGCGAGCACCTCGCCGGCGATGGACGCGACGAGCGGCGGCGGCGTGAAGTACGACAGCGCCCGCGGGTGGTACGAGTTGAGCGTATGGGGGGCGATGCGGGCGGTGAACTCGTCAATGACCGCCTGGAGGGTAGTGGGATCCACGGGGGCAGGACCGGCGCCGCCCGTCTCGCCGAAGTACAGGCGCCGCAGCTCGGCGTAACCGGTGGGCCGGCCCATGGCGCGGGCCATCGCCTCGTCGTACAGCCAGTCCAGGCTCGCTCGCCAGGTCGCCTCGCCGACGCGCTCGAGGGCCGCCCGGGAGGTGCCCGCGTCGCGGATGCCGATGAGCTCGGGCTCCGGATGCCACCGGAACGGTGCCAGGGGGTCGTCGTCCATCGGTGCGAATGGTACGGCCCCGGTCCCGTTCGCCGGCGCCGGCAATGGCAGCCCTCGGCGGCCGCCACCCTGGCGGCCGGCA
>CAWDHT010000003.1:0-13000 GCA_963802165.1 uncultured Chloroflexia bacterium
CTCATCGAGCTCGAGGAAGACCGGCTCCGGATGCCCCAGGACGTGGCGGGCATCCTGCTCGACGCGAGCCGGCCCGAGTACCTCGGCGGCCAGTTCCTGCACGCCGCCATCGGCAGCCTCGATTTCGGAGATCTCATGGGGGTCCTCCGGACCGGGGTCCCGGTGACGTCCCGCCCCGATCGCTACCGGCAGGCCATCGAGCGGCTGACGGTCCAGGACATCGCCGTGTTCTTCCAGGAGGTGCTGCCGGCGATCCCGCAGCTCGTGATCGACCTCCAGCCCGGCTCCCGGATCCTCGACATCCACTGCGGCGGGGGCCGCTGGCTGATCGCGATGGCCCGCCGCTTCCCGGGCACGGTCCTGACCGGTGTCGAGTTCGAGCCAGATTCCGTGGCCCGCGCCCGCGCCGCCGTGGATGCCGCGGTCCTCGCCGACCGGATCACCATCGAGCCTGGGGACGTCACCGCCGTGGGCCACGAGGGCGAGGCGACGATGGCCTACTTCCAGTACGCCCTCCACCAGCTCCCGGACCCCGTCGGGGCGATCCGCTCCGCGTCGGCCGCGGTCAAGCCCGGTGGTTGGCTCGTGGCGCTCGACTGGTACCTGCCGACCGATCCCGATGAGCTCCGCACCCGCCACAGCGAGCTGCTCGCGGGCACCCAGCTCGACGAGCTCCTGGGCGGCACGCGGCTGGTCACGCGCTCCGAGGCGCTGAGCTGGTTCGCGGATGCCGGGGTGGCCACCCCGGAGCTCATCGACCTGCCCTCGGGCGCCAGCGCGATCGTCGCCCGAACCTGACCGCCGGCGGGTCCTTCGGCGTCAGCCTCCCGATCGCTGCGTCGCGCAGGCAGGGCAGAGCCCCCGGAACACGACCTGCGCCTCGTCCACGATGGCGCCCGGCAAGGCCGCATCCAGGCAGGGTCGCTCCCCGCTGGCACACGGAACGTCGACGATGGAGCCGCAGGCGCGACACACCAGGTGATGGTGCCAGTCGCCCGCCAGCTCGTAGCGCGCCGTCCCGGGCCCGGCGTCGGCGACCAGCAGGACGCCGGCGTCGGCCATCGCGCCCAGCGCGTGGTACAGGCTCGCCCGCGGGAGCGGGCTGCCCGTCCGCCCGAGCGCCGCGGCGACATCGTCCGCGGTCGGGTGCCCGCCCAGGGCGGCCAGCGCGTCGAGGATCGCGATGCGCTGGGGCGTCACCCGCAGCCCGGCGGCGCGAAGCCGTCCGGGAGCCTCGATCACCGGGCCTGGACGCGGAGCATCCACGCGTGCTTGGCGATGCCGCCCGCGATCTCGAGGAGAAGACCCTGGGTCACGAGGTCGTCGCCGATGGCGCCGGCGCGCTGCTCGATCCGGGCCGCGACCTCCGTCAGGCGGTCCCGCATGGCCGTGACCGCGTCCACGTCGCGCTGCCAGCCTTCGCCGGCCGTGGGGAGCGGGGACGTCGCGGCGAGCGTCGCGAGGCGGCCGTCCGGCGCGACGTCGAGCGTCGCCATGCGCTCGGCCACGTCGTCGTACCAGAGGCGGACCTGGTCCGTGATCTCGTCGAGCTGGAGATGCACGCCACGGAAGTCCTGGCCCGTGACGTTCCAGTGATAGTGCTTGGCCTGGAGGGACAGGTCGATCAGCTCGACGAGGCTCTCCTGCAGCGCGGCGGCGTGGCTGGTTGCGGTGGTCGCGAGGGTCATCGGACGGCTCCCATCGGGTGCAGTGGGGTAGTTCGGGGATGCCCAGGCAGTGTACCTCAGATTGGAGGCTGTCCAATGTGAGTGACAACACCCCGGTTCGGAGCACGGTCGCGGGGTATCGTGGCCCGGTGATCCGCTACGTGGACATCGACGACACCACGATGCGCGCCATGGAGCGCCACGAGACAAGCGCCCATGCCATCCCCGGACGGGAGGTGCGGGACCTCGGACATGCGGTGGTCCTCCACGATCCCCGAGACGCCGATCCGTTCTGGAACCGGATGGCGAGCGTCCGCTGGCCGGACGACGACGAGGGTTTCGACCGCCGGCTGACCGAGGCACTCGCGCTGTTCGCCGCCCTGGGCCGGCGCCCGCACGTCTGGCCGTCGCCGGCGCACTCCCGGCCGGCCGACCTCGCGGAACGCCTCGAGACGAATGGGTTCCATGCCCACGGCGCGGGTCATGTGATGCTACTCGACGATCTGGCAGGAAGCCCGCCTGTCCGGGCCAGCGAGCTTGGATCGGGCGTGACCCTCCATGCGATCCGGACGGCGGCGGATGCCGGCGCCACGGACTGCGATGAGCTGGGCGTCGTCCTCGAGGAGTCGTTCGGGGCGCTCCCGGGTCGCGCGGAGCAGTTGGCGGCGGACCTGCGGCTCACCCTGGACGACCCGCGCGTCCTGCTGGTGCTGGTTCGGGTGGACGGCGAGCCGGCGGTCTCGGCGAAGGCGACGACGTTCGACGGGTTCACCTACCTCTCGTCGATCGGGACGCGCGGTGCCTTCCGCGGGCGCGGCCTCGCGGGGCTGGCGACCCGCCACGCGATGGCCGTCGCCGGCGTCCGCGAGGCGGGCCGCACCTACCTCGGCGTCTTCTCGGACAACACGCCCGCCCTGCGGTTGTACACGCGCCTGGGGTTCGTGTCCCTGGGGGAGTCGCCGGACATGCTGCTCGGATGACGCTCTGGGCTCGGCTCACGTGGCAGGCGAAGGACCCCGCGGCCGTGGCGGGCGAACTGGCTCGCCGCCTTTCCGTCGCGAGCCGGCCCGGCGGCCTGGTGGCGGGCGCGCGCCGGCTGGGCCTGGGCTGCGCCGAGCTGGAGATCAGGCCATGGATCCGCGAGGGACCTGGCGACGACCCGCGCGCCGCAGGCCGCCTCGTGCTGGAGCCCGTGCCCAACGGGGAGGAGCCGCCGCCGTCGGGCACCCCGCCGGAGCCGCTCGAGCTCGTCGGTCTCGGGTGGTGCACGGTGGAGCTGGAGCGGGCGTCATCGGAGCTCGATCCGTGGCTTGGGCCACGCCCCTCGGACCTGGTGCCGGGCGTCGACCTCGACGCCGGCGGGCTCTGGACCGACGAGCACCTGGGGGCTCGCGCGCTCCTGCGCGAGGGGGCTGGGTTGCCCGGCCAGTGGATGGTGCTCCTGGAGCCGTCCACCGAGGGGCGCACCGCGGCCTCGCTGGCCCGGGATGGCGAAGGACCCTGCGCGCTGTACCTTCGGCCGGGCGAGGGCCTGGAGGGCTGGCTCCATGCGGCCCGAGATCGTGGCGTCACCGCCGGCAGCCAGCGCGACGGACCGTTCGGGCCCCAGGTGCTCCTCGCCGGGAGCCCAGCCGGGCCGCACGTCATCGTCACGGAGGGCCGGACGCCGGTGTCCGCCGCCGCGGAGGCGGGTACCATCGCCCCATGAACGACGCCGCTTCAGTCACGGTTAGAGCCGCCACGGCCGACGACGCCGAGCGGTTCGCGACGCTCCTCACCGACGAGGGTTATCCGGCGGGCGCCTCGGACCTCGCCGCCCGCATCGCACGCTTCTCCGCGGAGGATTCGGGCGTCCTCGCTGCCGAGGCGTCCGGCGACGTCATCGGCTTCGTCGCCTTCCACATCCTGCCCCGCTTCGAGACGGACGAGCGGTTTGCCCGGATCGTCGCGCTGGTCGTGGATCCGGGGGTCCGAGCCCGCGGCATCGGGCGCCAGCTCATGATCGAGGCGGAGCGCAGGGCCGCCGAGGCGGGCGCCGCCTTCCTCGAGGTCACGGCGGGTCACCACCGCCCCGACGCCCGCAAGCTGTTCGAGTCCCTGGGCTACGACGCCGGGCTGGCCGCGTACCTGCGCAAGCGCCCCTAGGCACGTCCGCCCCTCCATCCGCGCCGGACGTCGCTCCGATGACCCTCCCCAGGCTGCGGCTTCGCGACGAGGTCGCGTCCCTGCTGGACCTCCCGTGGGAGGTTCCGCTCGCCCGCTGGGAGGACACGGGCCACCAGTTCCGGGAGCTTCCCGTCGGGCCCTCCCGTCACCTCGTGCGGTTTCTCGTGTCGGACGGGCTGGTCTATGCGCTCAAGGAGCTCCCGATCGGGGTCGCGGAGCGCGAGTTCACCGTCCTCCGCCATCTCGAGGAGGCCGGGCTGCCCGCCGTGCGCGCGGTGGGCCTCGCGGAGCGGCCGGATCGCGACGACGCGGTCCTGGTGACCGAGTACCTGCGCCACTCGATGCAGTATCGGCGGCTGCTCATGCGGTTGCGGGTGATGAGCGCCGACTACCGCGACCGGCTCCTGGACGCGATGGCGCTGCTGCTCGTGGACCTGCACCGTGGCGGCGTCTACTGGGGCGACTGCTCGCTGGCCAACACGCTGTTCCGCCGCGACGGCGACCGGATCCAGGCATACCTCGTCGATGCCGAGACCAGCGAACTGCACCCCGGCCTCTCGGACGGGCAGCGCGGGTTCGACCTCGACATCCTCGTGGAGAACGTCGCCTTCGGCCTGGCCGATCTCGCGGCCTACCAGGGCCGGCCGGAGGACGTGGACGCCGCCATCGAGTCGGCCGAGTCCGTCCGCACGCGCTACAGCGCCGTCTGGCACGAGCTGCACAACCAGCCGGACCTGATCCCGGGCGACCGCCAGGCGATCCGAGCTCGCCTGCGCCGCCTCAACGACCTCGGGTTCTCCGTGGACCTCGAGGTGGACCCGGTGGGGCCGGCCGGGACCGTCAGGCTTCGCACGTCGGTGACGACGCGCCGCTACCACGCCAACGAGCTGGAGCGGCGGACGCGGCTCCGGACGCTCGAGGGCCAGGCCCGCATCCTGCTCAACGACCTCGCTGAGTACCACGCCTGGCTGGAGTTCTACGAGCGCCGCCCCGTGGCCCCGGAAGAGGCGGCCGATCGCTGGCTGCGCGAGGTCTATCGCCCGACGCAGGCGCGTATCGCCGCGCTTGTCACGCCGGAGCGGGACCTCGTCCAGGCCTACTGCGACGTCCTGGAGCACAAGTGGCTCCTGTCCGAGCGCGGCGGCGGCGACATCGGGCTGGGCACGGCGGTCGAGTCCTACCTGGCTGAGGGCGCCCCGGCGCCGGAGCGGCCGGTGGCGGCCGGGGACACGGCGCTCGACGCCCTCGATGTCGAGTCGGACGACCTCGACTACCAGGGCGCGGCCAGCTGACCCTTGACAGGGCGGCTCGCCGGACCATGATGGCCTTATCGGGCCGAAGCGAGGGAACCAGGTGAAGATCCATGTCCCATGGAGCCACGAGGTCGAGTCGCACGCCGAGCCGGGCAGGCCGCACGCCTTCATCGAGGTCAACGACCCGGGGATCGCGGCCATGGCCTCGGGCGGTGGCGGCCGGAGCACCGGAGGGTTCGGGGGCGTCACCTCGGTGGCCGTGACGGACAACTACCTCCGCAAGTCCCGCTGCGGGCTGCCCGGGTGCGGCAGGGAGCGTCCTGACCCCATTCACGCAGCGCCGGAGGACTGAGAGGCCGCCTGGGCTGCCGTTCAGTCGCCCTGCCAGCGCTCCCGGAACACGACCTCGTCCAACGGCCGGCGCCCGCCCGGCCGATTGGGTGCGGTGAGTTTGGCCGGGTCCTCCGGGTAACCGAACGAGAGGATGTACTCGCACCACATCCCGTCGGGGTAGGCCAGCAGGTCCTTCGCCATCGCCTGCTCGTACACCGTGGCCGGACAGCTCCCGATGCCCAGCTCCCAGGCGACGAGCATCATCTGGGCGGCCGCGCCGCCGACGTCCCACACCACGCTGAGCGGCTGGTCGGGTCCCAGGGGATCGGGCGTCACCAGGGCCACGGCCGTCGCGGCGCCCGCGACATGCCCGGCATACGGGCCCACCTTCGACAGCGCCTGGAGACGCTCACGATCCTCGACGACCACGAACGCCCAGCGCTGCTGGTTCTTGGAGCTGTGCGCCCGGGTCCCGGAGCGGACGATTCGCTCGAGGTCGGCCGGCTCGATGGGTCGTGCGGCGAACTCGCGGATCGCTCGCTTCGTGCGGACGGCGTCCCAGACGTTCATAGCTGGCTCCTCGCGGGGCGGACCCCGCCTGGCGGACTTCAGGGATCCAGGGCTGGTGCGATCGGATCGGGAGCGGGGGTCCCGTGGCGGCGCAGGAGCCGCGTCAGCGACCGGAGGCCGCCCGGCTCCTCGTCGAGCGTGGTCAGGCGCTCGGGCTCCGGCAGGCGCCGGGCATCGACGGACTCCGCGACCGCGGCGGCCCTGTCGGGCGGGAGCGGGCCGCCGAGGCTCGTGGCCAGGAACCGGCCGATCGCGGAGCGGTACTCGGAGAACTCGTACAGCCACGAGTGACGGCCACCCGCGACGACGATCGTCTCGGTCACGGCCAGGGGCAGCGCGGCGCGACGGGCGGCGGCGAGTCGATCGACGTCCGTCACCGGGACCACGCCGTCGTCGGTCCCATGGGCGAGAAGCACGGGCACGCCGATCTCGCGCACTGCATGCGTTGCGCTCACCGACGCGATCGTGTGCCCCCGTGGGCGGAGGTAGACCTGCGTGGTGAGCCAGGCGAGGGGCCAGGCGATGGGGCCGGGGATCGGCAGGTTCGCGAGGCGGAACGTCTGGCGGGTGAGACGGGCCGGGTCCGCAGGGGTCGAGACCGCGATGACGGCCGCGACGTCGGGGTTCCCGGCGGTGGCGACGAGGGAGCCTGCGGCGCCCATCGAGTGGCCCAGGAGTGCGACGCGGGAGACCTCCGGCCTGGCCAGCAGCCAGGCGACGCCGGCTCGGGCATCTGCCGCGAACTCGCCGACCGAGAGGGGCATGTCCTCCGGACCGTTGGCGCCGTGTCCACGCACGTCGATCGTCAGCACGTGGTAGCCGATGGCATGGACCACCTGCGCGTGGGGCAGCGTGCGGTCGCGCGCGGATTCCCAACCGTGGACCAGCACGACGCCCGGGGCGCGCTCCGATCCGGCCGGGATGAACCAACCCGGCAGTCGAAGGCCGCCTGACGTGGGAACCCCGACGTCCTCCCAGGCGAGCCCGACCGCCTCCGGCGTCGCGGCCGGAGGGTGCCGTCGCGGGTACCCGGCTCGTACCCGGTAGACCAGCGCGAAGCGGTAGGCCATGGCGAGCGGCAGGGCGGCGATGGCGGCGGCGAGACCCGCGCGGCGCGCGCGGTTGATGGGGGGCATGTGGGAATGGGAACCCGGGCGCACGGGTCTGTCAAGCGATCGCGCCAGGGTGGCTCGCGTTCGCGAGACCCGGGGGCTCGGGCGATACACTCGGGCACGTGCCGCACAAGGACCCGCATGTCGTGCTCGGCGTCGAGCCCGGCGCCACGCCCGACGAGATCAAGGCAGCCTGGCGCGCCCTCGCCCGTCGTCACCACCCGGACCTGACCGAGGACGATCCGGAGGTCGCGCGGCGCGCCACCCGGCGTATGGCGGAGATCAACGCCGCCTACGCAGCCCTGACCCGCGCCGACGAGACCAGCGAACGCCTGCGGCGGCGCGCAGCAAGGGAGGCCGCGGCTCAGGACGGTGAGGCCGCGGATGTGACCATGGGAACGCGACGCCGCGGCGGCCCACCGCCACCCCCCAGGACGCGTCCGGTCACTGGGCGCGTGGACACCAGCGCGACCGTCCATCCGCGGAACCAGACCACGACGCCGCCCGGACTCCGCCTGCCGCTCGCCGGCCAGCCTCCCCTGCGCCATGGCCGCTCGGAACCCGAGTTGCGGGCCTCGCAGCCATCCGGGCCGATGGAGCGGGACCGGCTCCAGGGCCATGTCATCCCGGAGCCACCCGAGCTCGACGAGGCCCTGGAAACCGAGGTCACGTTCGGCAAGTTCCACGGCCATACGCTGGGCGAGATCGCGGCTTTCGAGCCCAGCTACATCGACTGGCTGGCCGGGACGATGATGCGCGAGCCGGGGATTGCCATGGCGGCACGCGTGATCGTTGCCGAGCTGGACAGGCGGGGGATCCGGCGGGCGCATCGGCCACCACGCCCGGGCTGGCAGTCCAACCCCTACCGCTAGGTCCAGCCCTGCCTCAAGGTCCCGTGGCCGAACGTTCCCGGACAGCGGCGCACCCCCGGATGAGTACCGGGGGTGCGGATGACGCCTGATCAGTGCAGCCGCCCGCTCTCGTCCGGGCCTGTCGGCCGAGGTGCCCAGTTATTCGGCTCGTGATCGGGGCTCGGTACCCCCGTGCCGTCAGGCGTCCCCGGCGGTCAGGTCGTCCGGCCTTGCGATCCGTGGCCGACGCCCCAGGTAACTCCCGGATCGTCGCGGGTCGGCGCGTTTCGAACGCAGGGCCAACGTACGCGGCGCATCCGGCAGACTCAATGGCCCGCGCGTCACGGTTGCGCGGCAGCGAAGGTCAGGCGCGCCCGGGCACCGCCGGGACCAATTGGCACGCCACTCACGGGACTATCGGCCCGCTAGGGAAGATGCCTCATTCGCCGCGCGCCCGCTCGCTCACACCGCGGAACGCCGGGCCTCGTGGCGGCGGGATGGCGACGCTCCGGGTACGCTCGGTACCGATGCCGTCTCGACCGTTGACTTCCCAACTCTGGACGGGCCTGTTCGTGGTCTCCGCGCTGCTCGCCGCATGTGGTCCGTCCGCCGCGTCGGTGACCTTCGACCCCGTTGCACCCTGCCCGGCCGAGGGCCGGCGGCCTGGTGCCTACCCAGACCTCGAGGCGCTCCTGCCCGGAGATCTCGACGGCCAGGCGCCCGACAGCGTGGACTCCGGGCGCAGCTGCACGCCGGAGGCACTCGGGACCCTCGCAGATCGCGGGGTGGACGAGCTACGGTTCGCCGGCGCCACGTGGAAGACCGGCAGCACCAGCGGCCTGACCCTCGCCAGGTTCGAGGCCGATGGCCTGGACGCAGGCAAGATGCTCGAGTTCTACGAGACGGGCGCCAGCGATGCCCGCCGCACGGAAAGGCTCGTGACGTCCGACACGACGGTGGCGGGCGCGGCCGCGAAACGGCTCGACGTGCTGATGAGCGACGGCGCCGGCCAGACCGTGGTGGTGTGGCCTGCGGGCGCACCCGGAGCCGTGTGGGTGCTGCTGGCGGCCAACGTGGGTGACGGGCGCGTGGCGGAGATCCTGGAGACGTTCGGGAGCCGCTGAGCCGCTGCGCGCCCGACCCCCGGGAGCCGGTGCTAGAGTCCCGGCCATGAGCGACCGTCCCGACGCCTGGGGTCCGCGCCGCGCCGCCTGGCGCATCGAGCGCCTCGCGCCCTCGCTCGACCGGCTGCCGGAGCGCCGGGCGCCGTTCGTCACGCTCGGCGACATCCCGGTCGACGGCCTGTATGGGCCGTGGGACCTGGAGCGAGATCGGGACGGCCCTGTGTCAACTCGCGTCGACCTGTACGACCATCCGGGCCCGGGCGGGCCGACGGCCGTCGACCACCAGGGTGACCCGCTCCGCGAGGGCTCCGGTCCCTATGCCGAGGCGGACCTTCTCCGTGATCTCGGCCTGCCGGGTGAGCCACCGTTCACCCGCGGCGTCCACCCCTCCGGCTATCGCTCACGACCGTGGACGATGCGGATGTTCGCCGGCTTCGGCAGCGCCGAGGACACGAACGCCCGCTTCCGCCAGCTGCTCGACGCCGGCCAGACCGGGCTCTCCGTCGCCTACGACATGCCCACGCTGTACGGCTACGACACCGACGATGCCGAGGCCGAAGGCGAGTTCGGGACGTGCGGCGTCGCGGTGAGCAGCCTGGCCGACATGGAGGTCCTGCTCTCGGGCCTGCCGCTGGATCGTGTGAGCACCTCGATGACGATCAATGCACCCGCCGCGCCGATCTGGGCCATGTACATCGTCGCGGCCGAGAAGGCCGGGGTGCCACGGGCCAGCCTCGAGGGGACGATCCAGAACGACATCCTCAAGGAGTACGTCGCCCAGAAGGAGTTCCTGTTCCCGCCGGACCCGTCGATGCGGCTGGTGGTGGACACGATCGAGTTCGGGACGCGCGAGATGCCCCGCTGGAACACCGTCTCGATCAGCGGCTATCACATCCGCGAGGCTGGCTCGACGGCGGTGCAGGAGCTGGCGTTCACCATCGCCGACGGGATGGCCTACGTGGAGGCGGCGCTGGAGCGCGGGTTGCGCGTGGACGACTTCGCACCCCGGCTCTCGTTCTTCTTCAACAGCCACTCCGACTTCTTCGAGGAGATCGCCAAGTTCCGGGCCTCGCGGCGGATCTGGTGGAAGCTGATGAGCGAGCGCTACCGGGCGGCGAACGAGCGCTCGACGTGGATGCGCTTCCACACGCAGACGGCGGGCGTCTCGCTGACGCCCCAGCAGCCGCTCAACAACCTGACCCGCGTCGCGACCCAGGCGCTGGCCGCGATCCTGGGCGGGACGCAGTCACTCCACACCGACGCCTACGACGAGGCGCTCGCCGTCCCCACGGCCGAGGCTGCGCTGCTGGCTCTGCGCCAGCAGCAGGTGATCTTCGAGGAGACCGGCGTGGCGTCCACGGTCGACCCGCTGGGCGGGTCGTGGTTCGTGGAGTCGCTCACCAACCGCGTCGAGCGCGAGGTCTGGCGCTACCTGGACGAGATCGACCGGCGGGGCGGCATGGTGAAGGCCATCGCCGAGGGGTACCCGCAGCGCGAGATCGCGGATTCCGCCTACCGGTTCCAGCGCGAGTTCGACGCGGGGGAGCGGGCGATCGTCGGCGTCAACCGCTACGTCAACGCCGAGCCGATCCGCGTGCCGGTGCTGTCCGTCCCGGAGGGCTCCCTGGAGCGTCACCTGGCGCGTCTCGAGCGCACGCGGGCGGAGCGGGACGGGGCGGCGGTTGGGGCGGCGCTCGAAGGCCTGCGCGCGGCGGCCTCACGGCCGGGGACCAGCGAGACGAACCTCATGCCGCACTTCATCCGCTGCGCGGCGGCCTATGCGACCCTCGGCGAGCAGTGCCGGGTGCTGGGCGAGGTCTTCGGGGAGTACCGGGAGCCGGTCTCGGTCTGAGGATCGTCTCGGAGCCGAGGGCCGTCCTGCGCCGCCAGGTCGGGGGCGTCAGCCCGGCCGGTGGGGCCGCGCGAGCTCGACGGCCTCGGTCAGCGAGTGCGCCACGCCATCCGCCTCGACCGTGGTCTTGAGACCCGGGACCGACGCGATCCCGCCTCCGACCACCACCCCGATCGGACGATCCCCGGTGGCGTCGCGCACGGCCTGCACGGCGTCCGCGAGGGCGCCGACGCGGGCGCCGTCCATCGCGGACAGCGCGACCAGCGCCACGTCGTTGCGGGTCACGAAGACGCCGAGGTCCTCGGCCGGCAGGTCGGCGCCCAGGTTGGCGACGGACCAGCCGTCCTCGACCAGCAGCTGCTCGAGACAGACGAGCCCGATCATGTGGTGCTCGCCCGCGACGCCGGCCAGCACCGCCAGCGGGCCGATGCGCCCCTCGGGACCCAGGTCCGGGCGCAGGCGCTCCAAGGTGCGCAGCAGCGTGCGCGAGGCGAGGTGCTCCTCCGCGATGGACCAGCGCCCCGTGACCCAGCGGTCTCCGACGAGGGCCATGGCTTCGCGCAGCAGGCCGTCGTAGACCTCGACGCGCGAGGATTCGTCCATGGCATGGCGGAGCGTCCAGGCCGCGAGCTCGTCGTCACCGTCGGCCAGGAGGCCGGCGAGCAACTCGGGCGAGAGGGACGTGGCCGGGACCTCCGCAATCGCGGACGGATCGACCGGGGGCAGTCGGAACGGGACGTCGTCGCTCACGCGCCGGACTCTAGCACCGCCGGGCCCGTCGCGGCGCCGCGAAGGGCACGTCACGGGTCTACGATGCCGGCATGTATACCGACGCCCTCTCCTTCCTCGAAGACGAACGTGACACGTTCCGTGCGTACGAGGCGCTGGACGCCCTCACCGACGAGCAGCTGGACATCCCGGTCGAGGCCGCCGGCGGCTGGTCCGGCCGCGACCTGATGGGCCACATCCTGCACGGCCAGGAGATTGCCCTTGCCACCGCCAAGGAACTCGCGGTCGGGGAGACCAGCGCCACGATGGTCCGCTTCGAGGCCGAGTGGAACGCGGGACCCGATGCGGGCGATCGGATCAACGCCGAGGCGATCGACCGCTACCGCGCGATGCCGCTCGACGAGCTCCGGGCCCGATTCAAGGAGGTTGCCGGCGAGCTGCGGGGCTACCTGACCGTCGTGCCGGAGTCTCGCTGGATCAAGCACTCGACGCACCAGGAGTACTTCTTCGGCGAGACCACGGAGCACTACGAGGAACACGAGAAGGAGCTCCGGGCGATCCTCGAGGCCGTCTCATGACCGAACAGCCGGGCAACGGGCACTTCGATCCCGCCGACGACGACGGCCTCGACGACGACTCCCCGCTCGATGCGGCCGAGGAGGCGGCGGCGACCGCCGAGGCGCTGGCGGCGGCGGACGAGAGCCTCGACGAACGGGTCGAGGGCGTGGTCGAGGTGCTTGACGGCGTCGTGCGCAGGCGCGAGGGCGACGCGGTGACGTACCTGTTCGACGGGAAGGCGTTCGCGGTGCTCGCCGCGGACACCCTCGAGGTCGCGCTTGACGCGGCGGTGGCCAGGGCCGCGCTCAAGACGTCCGGGGCCTCGGTCTCACGCCGTGGCCCCGCATGGATCGCGTTCAGCCCGGGGGCCGTGGACCGGTTCGCGCTCGACCGCGCGGAGGCGTGGTTGCGATCGGCGTATCGGCGGGTCGCCGGGGGCTGAGCGTTCCCGGGCCGCAGGTCCGCGATACGGAGCTCACGACTCGTCACGGGGTCAGATCCGCGAAGGAACAGGGGACCTGGGCCACGATTCGTGCTGAATCGGGCCCCAGCCCTGCACCCAGAGGCACGAAACGACCCTCTGGTGAGTCGCGGGTGCCATCGGACCCGGCCGGGAGTCGCGGGTGCACCCAGGTTGCGCCCAGATGACCCCGGACATGCGACGACCCCGGCCGATGACCGGGGTCGCGTCTGGGATCGTATGGTCGCCCGCCAGTGGCGGGCCGCTGGTCAGGCCTTCGGGGCGGCCAGCGCGCTCAGGCCGAACGCCTGCTCGAGCTGCTCCA
>CAWDHT010000004.1:0-121337 GCA_963802165.1 uncultured Chloroflexia bacterium
CAGGGCCTCGCTGACGGAGTCCACCTCCGTCACCTCGAGGTCGACCACGCGGCCGATCGCCTCGCGGATCTGGTGGTACCCACCGCGGGCGCTCGGCGCCTGCTTCTGCCAGTAGCTCCTGACGCGACTGCGCAGGCTCTGGGCCTTGCCGACGTACAGCACCTCGCCGCGCGCGTCCTTCATCAGGTACACGCCGGGTCGGTCGGGCAGGGTGGCGAGGGTCGCCTTGAGCTCCGGGGTCACGTGGCGATTATCGGCGGGAATCGAAGACCGGTGCCCGTGGGGCACCGGTCTCGCGACTTGGCGCGGTGAAGGGTTAGGGACCGACGATCCGGCCGTCCACCACCGGTCCGACCGGAGATTGGGCAGCCACGTGGTCGATGGCGACCTGGAGCAGGTCGTCACCGGGCTGGAGGACGTTCGTGCCCTGCGCGAACACCGTGTACCCGTCACCGCCGCCGTACATGAAGTCGTTGGTAACGAATCGCACGGTATCCGCCGCCCCGATCGGCGTCAGGGTTCCGGATACGCCGTCGGGCGCCTTCCAGATCCCGTCGATCACGGGCAGCAGGCCGTTGCAGTGGTACTCGACCTTGAGCCCGGAGATCTGCGGGAACCGCCCGGTGGCGATCGCGACGTTGCACTTGGGCGAGAACCCGTTCTCGAACGCCGTGGTCAGCTGGGCGCCCGTGAGCGTCTCGATCACCGTCCGGTTGCCGAATGGGAGCACCGAGAACATCTCGCCCCAGGTGATCTCGCACGACTGCTCGCCGGCGCTGGCCGGGGTGCAGTTGAGGTCCGCTCGAAGTCCACCGGAGTTCGTGAACGCAGCGTCCACGCCCGGGTACTTCTCGCGCATGGCGTCGGCCACCATGTTGCCCATCGCGGACTCGAACAGGCGCGTGGGTGCCCGCTTGATGTCGAACTGCTGGGTCCCGATGACCTTGTTCCGGAGCACAGCGGTCTGGGCGTTGGCGTCGTCGACGATCGCCTTGACGTCGGCTCGCCCGGTCACGCCGAGGTTCTTGGCCACTCGGGTCGCGCCGCCGGCCCACTCGACGTCACCGCCGCGGACCATGAGCTGGAGCACCGAGTAGCTGGCGCCGGCGTTGTACCCCTCCAGGATCGGGAACTTCCCGTACTGGAGGTTGGAGATGCGATGCGTGTGACCCACGAGCATCGCGTCCACCGTCGTGTCCTGGAGCTGGTCCGCGATCTGGAGGATCGGGCCGTCCCAGGTCTGGCCGGCGGCGTTTCCGATGGGGTTCCTGCCGTTGGCCGTGCCCTGGTGGATGACGACCACCTGGACCTTCACTCCCTTGCGCCGGAGGCGCTCGGACTCCGCCTTGATCCGCGGCCCCTCGGCGAGGAACGTCAGCCCGGCCGTCGCACCGGCGGACACGAGCTCGGGAGTTCCCTCGAGCTCGGCGCCGATGACCCCGACCTTGATGCCGTCGATCGTGAACACCTTGGAGGCGCCATCGAGCCAGCCCGGGATCAGCCCCGTCGCGGTCTCGACGACGTTGGTGGCGAGGAACGGGAAGTCGGCCCGGGCAATGTGCGCCTTGAGGCGCTCGATGCCGTAGTCGAACTCGTGGTTGCCGAGCGAGGTGGCGTCGAGGCCCCACGCGTTCTCCACGTCGATCGCCGGCATGTCCTCGAGCAGCCCCGAGTTGGCCGGCGACGCTCCGACGTTGTCACCCGAGGCGAGCAGGAGGCCCGGGCCGGGCAGGTTCGCGAACTCCTCGTCGAACAGCGTGCCGAGGTTGGCGGCGCCGCCGACCGAGGTGTTGATGCCGTCGAACGGCAGCGTGCTCGGATCGAGCTGCCCATGGAAGTCGGTCAGGCCGACGATGGACACGGGCTTGTAACTGGACGAGCCCTTGACCACGTCGAGGAGGACGCGGCCCTGGCTCATCTGCGGTTCAGGGATGCCGAGGATGAAGCTGAGGGTCGGGGCCAGGTCGATGGTCCGTGCGGTCACGGAGCCCCTGGCGATGCCCTTGCCGCCGGCCAGGAACGTTGCCCGCATGTTCACGTTCGCCGAGAGGTCCTTGACGTCGGGCACGTAGCCGTGCTGACCGAAGAACGCGGACGGCGCGACGAGCGTGCCCGGCGTGGCAGCATCGAACTGGTAGGGCGGATAGGAGAAGGCGACGAGGTCGCCAGTCCGGGTCGGGTGCGCCATGTCGGCCGTCGAGCCTGGCCCGTTCGGGATGTAGCGCGCCTCGGCCTTGGTGAACGCCCGGTCGATGACCTTCCAGCCCTCGGCGACTCCATCGCGGGTCCAGTCGTTGGGATCCGACAGGCCGAGGAAGGCGGCCTTGATCTGGGCGACGGTGGCCGCCTCCTGGTTCGCCAGTACCTGCGTGAAGCCGCCGCCGGCCGGGTCGCGGCCGGCGAGGTTGAGGTAGATCTGCACCGTGCCGCCGGCCCAGCAGGCCTTCGCCTTGCCGATGGTCTCGCCCGTGGCCGGGCGGCAGTTGGACGTCTGGGGCTTGGACAGGAGACCCAGGTCGACCAGCACCTTGCTGGCGTCGATGGCCAGGAACTGCGGGGCGAAGCCATGGTCGGATGCGACGAAGGTCGTGGGATCCTTGCCCATCAGGTCGCGGGCCAGGTCGAGGGCCCGGTCGGCGCCCTCGTAGGCACCGCGGATGAAGGCCTCGCGCTTGGCCACTCGCCCATCCTTGACGCCGTCGAGGTTGACGTCGTCGTAGGCCGGGTTCGCGGCACCGCCGGGCAGGGTCTTGGTGACCAGGCCCAGGAACTGGTGCTGGAACTCGTCAGTCGTCGGGAAGCCCGCGAGCAGGAGGTCCGGCTTGTAGGTCCTGACGACGTACTTGAGCATCGGGAGGTGGCCGGTCGACCAGTACTGGCCCTGTTCGACGTACGTCTCCTCGCTGACGATGCCCGCCTCGAGGATCGCGAAGTCCGCGGCGGTCGAGGTCGGGAACTCCTGGGCGAGGTACTCGGCGAAGTCACCGGTGAAGCCGGGCTCACCGGGCCAGGTGGCCCACGATGCGATCGCGCGGCTGACAGACGTGTGGAACAGGCGAACCTCGGACAGATCGGGTGCAAGGCGTTCGACCTTGACCAGCATCCCGGCGGTCTTGCCGTCCAGCGCGCCGCCCGAGATCTTGACCTTCACGTCGGCCCACTTGCCCTCGCGCAGGGTGCCGACGCCGTCAATCCCGTCCTTCGTGGGCGAGAGCAACACGCGGTCGTACCCGACCTGGCCGTCATCCCGGCTGTCGAACAGGTACGCGTTGAGGCCGTACTTGTCCACGCCGGCGTCCAGGACGCGCAGGCGCATCTCCTTGGCCGGGCTGAATGACGCCGGGACGTTGGTCCAGCCCGCCGCGTCGCTGGGAGCGGCCCCGGCGAACGGCGCCTGACCGGCGAAGCCCGCCGGGTGGTCGTACTGGAGCCCGAGGCTGGTCACGAACGCAGCACTGTCGGCGGCCGACGTGTAGTTGGTCGCGATGCCGCGCCCGGAGTGGAGGCTCTGGAAGTCGATCGTCGGGCCGTTGATGGTTGCGTTGCGGCCGCCCGCCCACTCGACCTGGGCGACCTTGAGGCCGCCGCGCTCGGCGCTCTGGGCAATGGACTCGGCCTGCAGGACATTGGCGTCGAAGGCTGCCGTACGGTTGGCGAACGGCTGGCCGTTGATGTGGAACGTGTTGTTGGTGGAGCCGGTCACGCTCGGCCAGGCACCCGTGGCCAGGCTGTACCAGCCGGCTCCGGTGTTGGGCGGGGCCTCGGTCAGCAGGCCGTCCCCGGCGGCCTTCGTGCCGTTCTTGAGGAACGACGCCATGGTGGGCAGGCGGCCCTGCGAGGCGTAGCGAGCCACGATGTCCTGGCGCAGCCCATCGGCCGCGAAGAAGACGGCCTTGTCGTCGTCGTTGGGGCGGCCGCCGGATCCATGTGGGCCGGACGCGGCGGCGGGCGCCGCCAGGGCGGAGCCCGCCAGGGCGAGGATGGCCGGCAACAGCAGCAGCCGGCGACGGCGCGGGGCAGACGTCACGAATCACCTCTCGACTAGCGGGGCACGCGAGGGTCGGCGGTGGGGCCACCAGCGGGGACGCCGGCGCACGGGGGCGCCATGGAGGGCCGGCTGGCGGGGCGATCGGGGACACTGATCTCGGTCGCACGGACCTGGCTCACCCAGGGGGACCGTGCGGGACGCTTCCTCCTCCTCCTAAGGAATGGCCGGGGCGAGGGATGCATGGTAGTCGCCCCGGGCGGCGGCGGGAAGCCCGAAATCCAGGATGCCCGAATCAGCGATCCGCAGAAGAGCGCGATGACCCACGCGGTCGGGTCGGCCCAAGTGGCGGATGATCGGGCGCTGGCACTCTCTCCCCGCCATGGTCTTCAGCCCCCATCCCTCCGTCGCCGAGCGCCTCGCCCGGCTCGCTCCCGACCAGCGCGCGGCCGCCACCGCGCCGCCGGGACCCGTGTTGTGCGTCGCTCCCGCGGGCTCGGGCAAGACCACGACGCTGGTCGCCCGGGTCGCGTGGCTCGTCGACGGCGGCGCCGAGCCCGGGTCCGTGTGCGTCGTCGCGTTCAACAAGCGGGCGGCCGAGGAGCTCTCGACCCGCCTGGACGCGGCACTGGCGCCGCTGGACGTGGCCGCGGGCTCCGTGCGGGTGCGGACGTTCCACGCGCTGGGGCGGGAGATCCTCCGGCGACGCAGGCGTGGCCGTGGAGCCACTGGCGGACCGGGACGCCGTGCTGCGCGACCTGTTCCCGGGCATCACCCGGGCGGACCGCGGCCGGCTGGACCTCGCGTTCTCGCGGCTCAAGCTGGACCTGCGCGTCACGGCAGACGAGGTGGCGCGGGACCCGTCGCCCGGGCCGATCGCCCGCGCCTTCATCGCCTACGAGGGCGCCGTCCGGGAGTCGGGCGGACTCGATTTCGACGACCTGCTGGTGCGCGCTCTCGACGGCCTGGGCGCGGACGCGCGCCTGCTCGCACGCTGGCGGTCGCGCACGGCGCGGCTGCTGGTGGACGAAGCCCAGGACCTGGACCGAACCCAGCTGGAGCTGGCGCTGCTGCTCGCCGCGCCCGCGAACGACGTCTTCCTGGTCGGCGACGACGACCAGACGGTGTACTCGTGGCGTCTCGCCGACGTGCGCAGGGTCCTCGGGCTGGCCGCCTCGCTCCCGGGCCTGCGGCGGGTGGACCTCGAGACCAACTACCGTTGCCCACCGCCGGTCGTCGCCCGCGCCGTGCGGCTCGTCGAGCACAACCACGAGCGGTTCGCCAAGCGGATCGTGGCCGGGTCGAGAGCGGGCGGGCGCATCATCCTCGCCCCCGATGCCGCCGACGACGTCGTCCGCATCCGGCGGGCGATGGCGACCTGGCCGGCCGACGAGACGACCCGCGCGGTCCTCGCCCGGACCAACCGCGAGCTGCTGGTCGCGGTGGTCGCCGCGCTCGACCTCGGGATCCCGTTCCGGGCGCCAGACCTCCCCCTCGCCATCGAGGACCCGCGCCTCGACGGCCTGCTGGACCGCGCGGAGACCGAGACGGACCCCGCCCGGTCGCCCGACCGCATTCCCCTCCCCGCCCTCGGCCGCCTCCGGGCAGCGCTGCGGCTCGAGGAGGCGGTGTCGCCACCCGACGACGCGGACGAAGCGACGGAGGGAGACCTCGTGACCGCCCTCCTCGGCTGGGCGGCCGCCCACCCGTCGATCGCCGCCCTCCGTGCGGCCGTGGCGGAGCGGCGCGCCCGACTCGCGGAGCTGCGTCGTGACGACGCGGCGCTGACCCTCGCGACCGCCCACGGCACGAAGGGCCTGGAGTGGGACCACGTGCTGGTCCTCACCGACGGCTTTCCGGGCCGCCGCGCCGTCAGTGACGCGACGGAGCCGGAGCGGGCGCTGGAGGAGGAGCGGCGCCTCGCCTACGTCGCGTGGACGAGGGCCCGCCGCTCGCTGACCCTGTTGTACGACCCCGAGGCGCCCTCGCCGTTCCTGCGCGAGGCGTTCGACCCCGAGGAGCTGGCGCCGCCGAGCCGTGACCGCGCCGCCTGACCGATAGACTCGGGCGATGAGCCGACTTCCTGCGCTGGGTCCCCGCGGCGAGGGCTGGGTCGTCATCCAGTTCCTGCTGCTCGGGCTCGTCGTCCTGGCCGGCGTCGCCGGGCCCACCTACGCGGGGCCGCTCTCCACGGTGGCCCGGGCGGCCGGGCTCGCGCTCGTCGATCGCCGGGCTCGTCCTCGCCGCCCGCGGCCTCCTGGACCTGCGCGACGCCCTGACGCCGCTCCCGCATCCGCGTGACGGAGCGGAGCTGGTGGACACCGGCTCGTACGCGCTGGTGCGCCACCCGATCTACGGCGGCATCGTGCTCGCCGCCGCCGGCTACGCGCTCGTGGTGGGATCGCCGCTCGCACTCGCCGGCGCCGCGCTGCTCGTCGGCTTCTTCCGGCTCAAGTCGGGGCGCGAGGAGGCCTGGCTCCGGGAGCGCTACCCGGCCTACGAGGCGTACGCCGCCCGCACCAAGCGGATGATCCCCTGGGTCTACTGACCCTCAGCCGGCCAGGTCGCGCCGGGCGAGCTCCTTGAGCAGCCGGTCGATGGCGTCCAGGAACGGCTCGGTGACCTCGCGAGGCACGACGTCGCGCACCGAATCCTTCGGCCCGTACGCGGAACGGGCGCGCAGCGCGCTGCGGCGCAGGTCGGCGATGTCGTCATCGCGAAGGTGGTCCGGGATCGGCTCGAGGTAGGCGGTCCAGCGCAGCGTTGCCGCTTGCCCGGACGGCCGCCAGCAGGCGGTCGCCGGCGCGGGCCGCGACCAGCGCAGCGTCATCGATGACCGGGCGCTCGTGGCGGGCGGGTCCGCGACGAGTGCGCGGGTCGCCTCGGCCGGCCGTCACAGCCCGGAGACACCGTCGGGCATCGACTCCGAGGCCGGTGGGCGCACCAGCACCAGGCCCAGGCGCTTGCGCTCGGACCCGTTGACCAGGATCCGGAACGAGTAGTCGCCCGGGGTCGGAAACGTCAGGTTCCACAGGTCGATGCTGAAGGTGAGGATCGCGTCCCGGGCATCCGGCTGGCCGTGCGCCTTGAGGCTGCCGGTCGCGCCGGCGACCTCGGCGCCATCCGGGTCCAGGAGCACGATCCGCAGTTCGTGCTCACGCTCCGTCTCCGGGGAGGTGATCACCAGCCCGACGACGAGCGCCAGGTGGGGATGGCGCAGCGGGAACGTCCGCCCGCCGATCCGCGTGATGCCGCCCACCGAGCACGTTGAACTTCTGGCCGGGCTGGGTCTCGGCCGCGTCCGCGAGGAAGGCGAAGTCGATCTCGGGCATGGATGCGATGGTAGCCGTGCCGTCAGGCGTCCGCGCGGCGCTCGCCCGCGGACCTGGTCGCCGCGACCCGCTTGCGCGCCGGCGGGGTCTGCGCAGGCGGCAGCGGCGCGGCGGTGAAGCCCGGACCCGGCCGCCCGGCCTCGTCCGCGAAGGTGACGTCGCTGAGCGGTACCAGCGGTTCGCCACGGAGGACGCGCGCCAGGTACTCGCCGGTGGCGGATCCCGCGGTCGCGGCGATCGTCTCGGGCGTGCCCTCCCCGATCACGAGGCCACCGCGCCGCCCACCCTCGGGGCCCAGGTCCACGACCCAGTCCGCGGTCTTGATCACGTCCAGGTTGTGCTCGATGACCAGGACCGTGTTCCCGTTGTCGACCAGCCGGTGGAGGACGTGGAGCAGCTTGTCCACGTCCGCGAAGTGGAGGCCCGTCGTCGGCTCGTCCAGCAGGTAGAGCGTCTTGCCGGTCGCCCGCCGGGACAGCTCCGTGGCCAGCTTGACGCGCTGGGCCTCGCCGCCCGAGAGCGTCGTCGCGGGCTGGCCGAGGTGCACGTAGCCCAGGCCCACGTCGAACAGCGTCTGGAGCTTGTTGCGCACGTTGGGCACCGCGCCGAAGAACTCCAGCGCCTCCTCGACGGTCATCTCCAGGACGTCCGCGATGTTCCGGCCCTTGTAGTGGATCTCCAGCGCCTCGCGCCCGTAACGCTTGCTCTTGCAGACCTCGCACGGGACGTAGACGTCCGGCAGGAACTGCATCTCGATCTTGATGATCCCGTCGCCCTTGCAGTTCTCGCAGCGGCCGCCCTTGACGTTGAAGCTGAAACGGCCCGGCATGTAGCCGCGCAGGCGGGCCTCCGGCGTGCCGGCGAACAGCTCCCGGATGGGCCCGAACAGCCCGACGTAGGTGGCCGGGTTGGAGCGCGGTGTCCGCCCGATGGGGCTCTGGTCGATCTCGATGATCTTGTCGATGTGCTCGACGCCGTCGACCGCGTCGTGCGCGCCAACCGGCAGGCGGGAACCGGTGAGGTCCCGGGCCAGCGCCCGGTACAGCACCTCGTCGACCAGCGTGCTCTTGCCGGACCCGGAGACCCCGGTCACGGCGATGAACGTCCCGAGCGGGAACTGCACGTCCACGTCCCGGAGGTTGTGCTCGCGGGCGCCGCGGACCGCCAGGTGCTTCCCGTTGCCGCGGCGTCGTCGCTCCGGGACCGGCACGACCCGTTCGCCGCGCAGGAAGGCCCCGGTGATGGAGCGCGGCTCCGCGAGCACCACCTCCAGCGGGCCGTTCGCGATGATCTCGCCCCCGTGCTCCCCCGCCCCGGGCCCGATGTCGATGACCCAGTCCGCCGTCCGGATCGTCTCCTCGTCGTGCTCCACGACGAGGACGGTGTTGCCCAGGTCCCGCAGGCGGGTGAGGGTCGCGATGAGCTTGGCGTTGTCGCGCTGGTGGAGCCCGATCGACGGCTCGTCCAGGATGTACAGGACGCCCATCAGCGTCGTGCCGATCTGGGTCGCCAGCCGGATCCGCTGGGCCTCGCCCCCCGAGAGGCTGACGCTCGCCCGGTCCAGCGTCAGGTAGTCGAGGCCGACGTCCACGAGGAACCCGAGTCTCGCCACGATCTCCTTGAGCACCTGGCGGGCGATCGTCCGCTCGCGCTCGGTCACCCGCTCCGACAGCTCGGCCGCCCAGTCGAGCGCCTCGGTGACGGACAGGGCGGCCACCTCGGAGATGTGAGCGCCCGTCCACGGTCACCGCCAGGACCTCCGGGCGGAGACGCCGGCCGCGGCACGTCGGGCACGGCTTCTGGACCATGAACTTCTCGAGCTCGGTCCGGATGTACTCGGACTCCGTCTCCCTGAACCGGCGCTCGAGGTTGGTCACCACGCCCTCGAACGTGGCCACGTAGCTGTTCTCGCCCCGCTCGTGGCGGTACCGGACCACGACCTTCTCGTCCTTGGGCGCATACAGCAGGAACTCGATCGCCTCGGGCGGCAGGTCCGCCACCGGCACGTCGATCCGCCAGCCCCGCGACGCGAACACCGCCTCGGTGATCTTCATCCGCCACGAGATCTCGGTGGGCATCTTGTTCCACGGGACCAGGGCCCCGGCCTTGATGCTGCGGCTCTTGTCCGGGAGCACGAGGTCCGGGTCGATCACCAGCTGCGTGCCGAGACCCGTGCAGGTGGGGCAGGCGCCGTGGGGCGAGTTGAACGAGAACGAGCGCGGCTCCAGCTCGTCGATCGTGGTGCCGTCGTAGGGGCAGGAGTAGCGCTCGCTGTAGCGCCGCTCCTCGAACTGGGCGGGTTCGTCGTCACGCGGCACGGGCGCGATCACGACGACGCCCTCGCCTAGTCGGAGGGCGGTCTCCACGGAGTCGGCGAGGCGCGAGGTGTCCGGGTCCGGGACGGCCCTCCCGGTCTCCGGGTCCACGGGTCGGCCGGACGCATCCCGCGCCCAGTCCTCCGGTGCCTCCGCGCGGCGCACGATGAACCGGTCCACGACGACCTCGATCGTGTGCCGCTTGTACTTGTCGAGCGTCGGGGCCTCTGCCAGGTCGTACTGGACGCCGTCCACGCGGACGCGGACGAACCCCTGCTTTCGGGCACCCTCGAAGACGCGATCGCCCTCGGTCTTGCGGTCCTTGATCAGCGGCCCGAGGACCAGGAGGCGGGTCCCCTCCGGCTGGGCGAGCACCTGGTCCACGATCTGGCTGACCGTCTGGCGCTCGATCTCGCGTCCGCAGTTGGGGCAGTGCGGGTGGCCGATGCGCGCGAACAGCAGGCGCAGGTAGTCGTAGATCTCGGTCACGGTGCCGACGGTGGACCGCGGGTTCTTGCTCGCTCCCTTCTGGTCGATGGAGATGGCCGGCGAGAGCCCGTCGATCTGGTCGACGTCCGGCTTCTCCATCTGGCCCAGGAACTGGCGGGCGTACGCGGACAGGCTCTCCACGTACCGCCGCTGGCCCTCGGCGTAGATGGTGTCGAAGGCGAGGCTGGACTTGCCGCTCCCGGACAGCCCGGTGATCACGACCAGGCGGTCGCGCGGGAAGGTGACGCTGACGTCCTTGAGGTTGTGCTCGCGCGCGCCGCGCACGACAATTCGATCCTGGGGCACGGGCGAAGTGTACCGGGTTCCGGTCAAATCGAACAGCCGTTCACACGGCCCCGATCGCCCCCTGTCAGGCGTCAGGACGCGGCCGGCACCTCAAGCGTGTCTTGGCAGATCTTCCAGGCCCCGCTCTCCCTGACCAGCCGCACCGTCTGGTCGACGGGCACGTCCTGCCCGTAGGCCTCGAGCGTCTTGAGCAGGGCGTCCAGCTGCTCGTCGGTCATCGTCGTGCCCTGCTGTCCCAGCATTTCGCGCAGGATCGGGCGCATCGCGGCTGCGTCGAACGTGACCTTGAGCGTGCCCGTCACCGGGACCTCCGCGACGTCGCCGTCGATAACGGGATCGCCCGCCTTCACGTCCCCCACGCCCAGCTGGACCGCGTCGAGGAGCGCCTGCGTGTCGAGGCCCGGCAACAGCTCGCCGCCGACGCCACCGGGAAGGCCCAGCTGATCCCGGATGCGATCCTCCTGGCCGGCGCAGGCAAGGGAGGGGGCCAGCGGGCGAAGGCCCTCGAGATCCTTGGCCGCGACCTTGGCGAGCGCGTCGTTCACGACAGCGGCGGGACCGTCAGCCGGTGCGCCCGGGGCACAGGCGACGACGGCGAGGGCGAGGGCAGCGGCGGCAGTGCCGGCTGCGAACCGGCCGGCAAGCCGGCGGCGCAGGGGCGGCGCAGAGGGTGATCTCATGCGCACAGGCTACTCCGGGGAGTGAGACCGGTGCCCGGCCCGCCCTCGAGCACACGGCGCCGGCCGCCTTAGTAGCCCCGTGTCCGCCGGCTCGGTCGCTGACCCGTGCGCTTGCGGATGTTCGGGGTGACCGTGCGGTCCCATGTCGGCCGGTCCAGCCAGCGCGCCTGCCAGCCGCCGTCGTCGTCCTCGTGCTCGTCGCGGATCCCGGGGAAGAGCTCGTTGGCTGTACCTGTGGTCTCGCCGTCGCCCAGCGCGGGCTCCTCGCCCGCCTCAAGCACGGTGACCTCGGTGACCTCGAAGGCCGTGGGATCGTCATGGCGGCCCTTGCCGCCCGGCCGATGGGCTGCCGCCCGTTCCTTCGCGGGCAGCTGGGCGTCCTTCGCGGCGCGCTCCGCCGCACGGGCCACGACCACGGACGCGTCCTGTTCCAGGACCCGCAGCCGGATCTGCTGGATCTCGTCCCGGATGGCGGCGGCCCGCTCGAACTCCAGCTGCTTGGCCGCGGCCTTCATCTCGGCCTCCATGCGGGCGACCAGGCGCTCCACCTCGGCCTTGTCCGCCGCGGCCAGCTGCTGGTCCCGGCGTTCCGAGGTGTACATCACCGTGTTCTCGGCCACCGCGCGCAGCCGGTCGTTGATGTCGTGGATGCCCTTGATGATCGTGGTGGGCTCGATGCCGTGCTGGAGGTTGTACGCCGCCTGGACGGCGCGCCGGCGGTCCGTCTCGTCGATGGCGACGCGCATGGACTCCGTCACGCGGTCCGCGTACATCACGACCTCGCCGCCAGTGTTGCGGGCGGCCCGCCCGATCATCTGGATCAGCGACCAGGCGCTGCGCAGGAACCCCTCCTTGTCCGCGTCGAGGATCGCCATCAGGGTCACCTCGGGCAGGTCCAGACCCTCGCGCAGGAGGTTGATGCCCACCAGGACGTCGTAGACGCCCAGGCGCAGGTCGCGCAGGATCGCGACGCGCTCGAGGGTGTCCACCTCGCTGTGGAGGTACTGGACCTTGATGCCCAGCTCCTTGAGATAGTCCGCGAGGTCCTCGGCCATCTTCTTGGTCAGCGTCGTGACCAGGGCGCGCTCGCCCTTCTCGACGCGCGAGCGGATCTCCTCGAGGAGGTCGTCGATCTGGCCCTCCGTGGGCCGGACGGTGATCGGCGGGTCCACGATGCCGGTCGGGCCGGATCAGCTGCTCGACCGTCTGCTGGCTCTTCTCGTGCTCGTACGGGCCGGGCGTGGCCGACACGTAGAGCGCCTGGTTGACGTGGACCTCGAACTCCTCGAACGTCAGCGGCCGGTTGTCCAGGGCGGACGGGAGCCGGAAGCCGAAGTCGACCAGGATCTCCTTGCGGGTGCGGTCGTTCTTGTACATGCCGACCACCTGCGGGATCGTCATGTGCGACTCGTCCACGATGAGCAGCCAGTCCGGCGGGAAGTAGTCCAGCAGCGTCCAGGGCCGGCTGCCCGGCTCGCGCTGCGAGAGGTGTCGGCAGTAGTTCTCGACGCCGGAGCAGTAGCCCAGCTCCCGCAGCATCTCGAGGTCGAAGGTGGTCCGCTGGCGCAGGCGTGCCGCCTCGAGCGCCCGGCCCTCGGCCTCCATCTGGCCGACCCGCAGCTCCATCTCGGCCTCGATGTCGGCGACGGCCTGGCCGAGCTTGTCCTTGGGCGTCACGAAGTGCGTGGCGGGGAAGACGTTGAGCTCCTTGCGCTCCGCCAGGAGCTCGCCGGTGAGCGGATCCAGCTCCGTGATCCGCTCCACCTCGTCCCCGAAGAACTCGACGCGGACGACGATCTCGGAGCTGGCCGGGCCGATCTCCAGGGTGTCGCCGCGGACCCGGAACCGGGCGCGCGACAGGGCGGCGTCATTGCGCTGGTACTGGAGGTCCACGAGGTGGCGCAGCACGGCGTCCCGCCGGTACTGGCCGCCGACCTTGAGCCGCAGGATCGTGGCGCCGTAGTCCACCGGGGCGCCCAGGCCGTAGATGCACGACACCGACGCCACGATGATCACGTCCCGCCGCTCGAACAGGGCGTGGGTCGCCGCGTGGCGGAGCCGGTCGATCTCCTCGTTCCGGCTGCTGTCCTTCTCGATGTAGGTGTCCGACCGGGGCAGGTACGCCTCCGGCTGGTAGTAGTCGAAGTAGCTGACGAAGTACTCGACGGCGTTGTCCGGGAAGAACTCCCGGAACTCGCTGTAGAGCTGGGCGGCCAGCGTCTTGTTGTGGGCAAGGACCAGCGTGGGCTTGTTGTGCCGGACGATGGTCTCGGCCATCGTGAAGGTCTTGCCTGAGCCCGTCACGCCCAGCAGTGTCTGGTGCCGGAGGCCACGCGACAGCCCGTCCACGAGGCGATCGATCGCCTGCGGCTGGTCTCCGGTGGGCTCGAATGGCGCTACCAGGCGGAAGTCGGGCACAGGTCGATCCTACCACGGCTGACGCGATTTCGAACGCCTGTTCTACCTACGGGCAGCCGGTCGTGTGCTGCGACTGGTACCAACGGGGAGTCGTCGCGCGTGGCGCGGCCGGGCACCGTGCATAGCGGCACGCGGCTGCGCGTACCTCACGACCTGTCGCGGTCAGGCGACATGGACGGCGCCCGGGAACCAGCCGGAGCGGGCGCGGCACAACCCTCGATCGGCGGACGGCCGATGTCACCGGGAGAACACGCGATGGAGATGGAGTACAAGGATCCGTCGAAGAAGGGGCGATGGATCGTGCTCCTGGGCGTGGTGCTGGCAGTCGTCGCAGGGGCGTCCGCGTTCTTCCTCATCAACAACGCGCAGCAGCGAGCCGGCCAGAGCGGTCTCAAGACCATCGAGGGCTATGTCGCGGCCCAGCCGATCCTGGCGCGGAAGGCGATCGTCACGACGGACATCGAGCTGCGCAAGGACATCCCGCTCGACGCAACCAACGCGGGCCAGGTCATCACGGACCCGCTGCAGCTCGTGGGCCGCCTCCTCGCCGTGGACGTCCCCAAGGGGCAGCTCCTGACCGCCAACCTCCTCGCGTCGGGCACGGTGGGCCTGGGGTTTGCGATCCTCCGCCCGGACGAGACCGTCCAGCCCGACTCCGAGGCGTGGCGCGCGGTGTCGATCACCGTCTCGGACGACCGGGCGGTGGGTGGCGCCATCGGCGCCGGCATGACCGTGGACGTCTTCGTGACCGCCACCGTCGGCGTTGCGGCCGACCCCGCGGTGCCGGGCGCCAGCGACGCTCCGCCCGTGAACCTGCTGGGTGACTACTACACGGACCGGTCCACCAAGGTCACCTACCAGGACCTCGTGGTGCTGGCCAAGACCGGCACCTACTACGTCCTCAAGGTCCCGCTCGTCGTGGCCGAGGAGATCAGCCACATGCAGGCGGACGGTGCCGCGCAGTTCAGTCTCGCCCTGCGGCCCGACCAGGACACGCGCGTCCTCGACGTGTCGCAGCTCGGTGCCACCACGAACCGGATCATCGAGCGCTACGGCCTGCCGATCCCCGAGGCGTACCCGTCCCTGAACCGGCCGATCCCGTCGAACCCGCCGATCCCGGCCCTTACGCCGCCGCCGTCACCCACGACCCCGCCGGTCGCCCCGTCGCCCTCAGCGTTGCCGGGCGGCTGAGCTCCTGGGCTCTTCTCGCCCGGGTAACCAGGTCCCGGCGGGACATCCGGCGGGTCCAGGCGTCGGACTCTTGACCCAACGCCAACGCGCGTCGCTGACCCGGCGCGCCTCCCAGCCGCCCGGCCGAGCCAGCCCGGCCGGGCGGCCTCATGCGCGGCCTTGGCCTGAGGCGCGCGTCCGGGTCGCAGCAAGTTCCCGTTCGGGCTGGGCGGCTGGGCGGCTGGCTCAGCCGCTCAGCGGCTCGGGCCCACCCGCGGGAGGAGGTCGCAATCCGGCCGTTGCCCCGCGGGCCGCCTGGCGGCCCATTGGTCGCCCGTGGCCGATGTTTCGTCCGCTGAAGGGGACCGTTGGCACGGCTCCATGTCTCCTGCAGCCGGTATGTCCGGTGGAAGCCACCGGCTGCAGATCGTCAGTGACAAATGGGCCGCTCGACGGCCTCGTCGCGGCCGATCGCGGACCACAGGGTCAGCCGCCCGGTGCGCAGTCGGAGGTCCCGGCGCGCACCTGACCCTATGGGCAGTCCGGACTGTGCGAGCACCGAGCACCCGAGCCGCTGGGTGGCGCGGCCAGGCGTGGGACCTTGCGCGGTCCGCCGCTGCTTGGCCGAGCTCGCATCTCCTCGGCCTGGCGTGACTCAGCCGACTGCGGCCAGCGCGGCCTCGTAGGCCGCGAGCACGTACTGCCGCGTCTCCCCCACCCCGCCGGATGTGTCCAGGACCCGTGTCGCCGATGATCGCAGGCGTTCGACCAGTCCCGACTGCGCGGCAATCCGCTGGTCCGCGTCGGGCCCGGGGGTGCCCCGGTCCAGCAGCCGCGCCCGCTGGATGGCGGGCTCGCACGTCACGAGCCAGACCTCATCGCACAGGGCGGCGAGCCCGCCCTCGACGAGCTTGATCGCCTCGATGACCACGGCCGGGGCTGCGTCGGCCTCTGCGGCCGCGATCAGCTCGAGGATCCGCGGCCTGACCGCGGGGTGGACGAGTGCCTCGAGATCACGCAACGCGGCCGGGTCCGCGAACACGACCCGACCCAGGGCCGCCCGGTCCACGGTGCCGTCGGGTGCGGTCACCGCAGCGCCGAACCGGCGCAGGATCGCTGCGTGGACGGCCGTTCCCGGCGCCGTGACCTCGCGTGCGACGCGGTCAGCGTCGACGACCTTCGCGCCACGCTCCGCCAGCCAGCGGCGCGACCTGCGACTTGCCACAGCCGATGGGCCCGGTGATCCCGATCCGGACCGTGCGCGAGACGGTGGTCACGGCGCCTGTTCCTCCAGCTCCAGCCAGGCGTCCTCCGCCTCGGCGAGTGCGCGGTCCACGTCGGCCAGCTCGCTGGTCACGCGGCGCATCTCGACGAAGTTGGCCGCGATCGACGGTGTGCCGATCGCCAGCTCCAGCTGGCTCTTGCGCAGGCCGAGGCGCGCCAGCTCCCCATCGAGGGCTTCGCGGCGGCGGCGGTAGGCCTCCTTGGACAGCTTCGGGCGCCGCTTCGGCCGATCGGCCGGAGGCGTCGCCGGTGCCGTCACCGAGCCCGCGGCCGGCCCCGTCGCCGTCGCGGCACCCTTGTGGCCCGCGGAGGTCCGGGCCGAGGCCGCCCCCGGGACCGCCCCGGGACCGCCCCGGGCGCGCGCCGGGATGGCCCGGTGTGCCCGGCCGCAGCCGGTTCTGGCGCCGGCTTGCCTCGGCCGCCACCGTCCAGCCGTCCGCCACCGCTTGGCGCCAGGCCCGGTAGCCACCGTCGAACGGCACCGCCATGCCCTCGTCGACGACCCACAGCCGCTCGCAGATCGTCTCCAGGAGCCGGCGATCGTGCGAGACCACCAGCAGCGTCCCGGGAGTCTCGACAAAGAAGGCCTCGATCGCCTCGCGGGCGGCGATGTCCAGGTGGTTCGTCGGCTCGTCGAGGAGCAGCAGGTTCGCCGGCAGGATGCCCAGCAACGCGAGCTCGAGGCGCGACCGCTCGCCGCCCGAGAGCGCCCGGACCTCCTTGAACACGTCGTCGCCGCGGAACAGGAAGCGGGCCAGGTATCCCCGTGCCTCGCCGGGGGTGACCGGGATGGCCTCCAGGATCGCGTCAAGGACGGTGGCGCCGGGGATCGCCGCGTCCCGGAGCTGGGCGAGGTAGCCCGGCTGGACCTGGTGGCCGAAGACGATCATCCCGTCGAGCGGCGGCAGGTCGCCCGCGATGGTCCGCAGCAGGGTCGTCTTGCCGGCGCCGTTGGGACCCACGATCCCGATCCGCTCGCCGCGCTGGGCGGCCAGGAAGGGGGCCTTGGCCACGATCACGGGCTCCGGCGCCTCGGTGCCGTCCGGGTTGAGCGCCCCGCGGCCCGGCAGGTAGCCCACGGCCATGTCGTCCATGCGCACGACGAGCTCGCCGGATCGCACCGGCCCACCCGCGATCGAGTGCCCGTGGAGGCGCAGCGTGCCGGGAGGACTTGCGCGGCGCCTCGACCCGGTCGGCCTTGAGCTTCTCGAGGCGGGCCTCGTGCTCGTGCATCTTGGTGTGCTTGCGCTGGCTCCGGTAGCGCTGGACCAGCTCCGCCTCGCGCTCCATCGCGTCCGACTGGGATTCGGCGTCCTTCTCGGCCCGCAGGTCGCGTTCCACGCGCTGGCGGTGGTAGGACGAGTAGTCGCCGCGGAACACCGTGAGGCGGCGATCCCGGAGCTCCCAGACGCGGGTCACCGTCGCGTCCAGGAAGGCACGGTCGTGCGAGGCGACGAGCAGCGCCCCGGAGCGCCGCCGAAGGTGCTCCTCCAGCCACTCGATGGCGTTGATGTCGAGGTGGTTCGTGGGCTCGTCCAGCAGCAGCAGGTCCGGGTCCGCTACCACCAGGCGAGCGAGGGCGGCGCGGGTCTGCTGGCCGCCCGAGAGCGCCGTCGGCGGACGCAGCCACTCGTCGCGGGCGAAGCCGAGGCCGGAGAGCGCCTCGTCCACACGTTGGTCGAGCGTGTAGCCGCCAAGGACGTCGAAGCGATGCTGGAGGTCCGCGTACCGGTTGCCCCCGGCATGGCCCCCGTGTTCGAGGTGCTCGAGCTCCACGGCCATCTTCTCGAGGTGCGCGGCGCCGTGCCGGACCGCGGCCCGCAGGTCCGGGGCGGCCATGAACGCCTCGTCGAAGTGCGCCTCCTGGCTCAGCAGGCCGAGGGACAGGTGTCGGCGGCGCGTGACCGTCCCACGGTCGGCCTCGTCGCGCCCGGACACGATCCGGAGCAGTGTCGTCTTGCCGGCACCATTGGGACCCACGAGCCCCACCCGCTCGCCGACGGCGATGGCGGCATCGACCTGGTCGAGGATGACGAAGGTCCCGATCTCCCGGACGACACCCTCCAGGCGGACCAGGCTCACCCCTTGACCTCCGCCCCGGCCCTGGCGGCCGCCCGCCGGGCTGCTGCCGCCGACTTCGTCCGCAACGCCCGCTCACGAGCCACGGCGGCCTCGTCCGCCGTCCTCCCGAGCGATCCCTCGCCAGCCAGCTCCACCCATCGGCGGCCCCGGCGCCCGGACGCCGCCCGCCCGGGCCGCGGGGTCATCGTCGCCAGCAGCCTGGCCGCAGCCGGGCGCTCCGCCGCAGGGAGCCGCTGGCAGAACGAGCAGAAGTGCGTCGCCCGGATGCCGATCACGATCCGCCGGATCGGCCGGCCGCAACGCGGGCACGGCTGCCCGGTCCGCTGGTAGACGTCGAGCCGCTCCTGCATCTCGCCGTCGCCATCGGGCGCGGTGTAGTCATCGATGGAGCTGCCGCGCCGCTCGACCGCCTCGCCCAGGATCTCCAGCACGTTGCGGTAGAGCGCGCGCTCGTCCCGCGGGCGCAACGAGGCGGCGGACCGGAGCGGGTGCAGCCGCGAACGCCACAGCGCCTCGTCGGCATAGATGTTGCCGATGCCCACGACGAACGACTGGTCCACGAGAAGCGGCTTGAGACGAGCGCGCCGCCCCCGCAGGCGCGCCCGCCAGGCGGCGCAGCGTGAACCGCGGGTCGAGCGGTTCGGGACCCAGGTCGTCGAAGGGATCGTCATCCGCGGCGTACAGGCCGATCCGCCCGAACTTGCGCACGTCCCGGAAGCGGACCTCGCGGCCGTCGTCGAGCACCAGGGCGGCGCGCTCGTGGGGATCCACGGGGAGTCCGGCCGGCACGACGAACAGCTGCCCGGTCATCTTGAGGTGGACCGTCAGGAAGGCGCCGCCGTCCAGGTCGATGAGCACGTTCTTGCCGCGCCGGCCCACGCCCTCGATGCGCCGGCCGGTCACGCCGGCGACGAAGCCTGGCCGGATCCTCGTCGCGGAGGGTCCGGGCGCCACGCGACGCGCGCGCCGGAGATTCCCGGTCCGGATCCCGCGCCGTCGGGCAGCAGGTGGCGCCGGAGGTCACGGGCAACGGTCTCGACCTCGGGTAGCTCAGGCATCGCCGGAGACGATAGGGCACGTTCGCCGCGGGTGCGCCCTCACCCGTGCGCCGCACCGCTCGTGCCCGCGCACGGCACCGCCCCCTCCCGCGCGCGAAGTCGGCCTCAGGCACCATAGCGGAGCCCATGACACCCGCCGTCACCCCCGCCGTCGCGTCCGGCCTTCGTGCCGCGATCACGCCCGCCCGCGCCCGCGCCGCCCGAGTCGCCGTGAGCGCTCTGTTCGTGGCGAACGGCGTGATGTCCGCGTCGATCCTGCCCCGCCTCCCGTCCATCAAGGACAACCTCGGCCTGTCGAACGGCGAGCTGGGCGCGGCCGTGGCCGCGATGCCGGTGGGAGGCCTCATCGCCGGAGGCCTGGTGGGCCTGCTGATCGCGCGGTTCGGGAGCGGCCGTGTTGCCACCGTCGCGGGCGTGCTCGCGGCGGCGACGCTGGTGACCGTGGGCCTGGCGACCTCGTGGCTCACCCTGGCGCTCGCGATGCTGGTCCTGGGCATGTTCGACGCGACGATGGACGCGTCGATGAACGCCCATGGCATCGGGCTGCAGCGCCAGTACGGGCGGTCGATCCTGCAGGGCTTCCACGGCATGTGGAGCGTCGGGAGCCTGGCGGCCGCCGCCGTGGGCGCGCTCGCGGCGGGGGCCGGCGTGCCGGTCTCGATCAGCCTCGCCGCGGCGGCGGGCGTCACGGCCATCATGGTGCTCGTGGCGGGCCGCTGGCTGCTCCCCGCGAGCGTCGCGGACGCGCCCCACGACACCGCCGGCGACGAGATCATCCACCTCCGGAGCGCCCCGCGCCTGCTGCGGGTCCTGCTCCCCATCGCGATGCTGGGCATCCTGTGCGTGACCATCCAGGGTTCCGCCGCGACCTGGAGCGCCGTGTACCTCGCCGAGGTCCTCGGGCAGCCGGCCGGCATCGCAGCTTCGGCGTTCGTGGTCTACATGGGCGCGATGGTCCTGGGGCGCCTCACCAACGACCGCTGGGTCGACCGCTGGGGCAGCACGACCGTCGTCCGGGCGGGCGCGGTGATCGCCTCCGCCGGGCTGGTCATGGCGATCGTCGCGGCACCCCTGGCCGCGCCGGTGCTCGCCTTCGCCGGGTTCGGCGCGGTGGGCCTGGGCTCCTCGCCGATGTTCCCGGTGATGATCGGCGCGGCAGGGTCGCGGCCAGGGATCCCGGCCGGTCACGGCGTCGCGCTGGTCGCCTGGCTGGTCCGCATCGGGCTGATCCTCGCGCCCGCCATGGTGGGCGCCGCCGCGGATGTCTGGGGGCTCGCCGCGGCGCTGGTCATCCCGCTGGTCGCGGGCGTCGCGATCGCCGTGGTCGCACCGGTGATGACGGGAGCGCCGCGGGAGCACGTGCGATCCGTGGCCTGATTCCGGGCTGAGTCGCCTCGGACGCCGCCTCATCACCAGCGGTGCTATTGCGCGCCAGACACGTCGCTGGAGACGTTTCGGAGCCCCGATACGGCTGGTTCGATCACTGGTCGTGATCAGGCACCGCTACAAGGGCTCGCCTTTGCGGACCACCCGCAATCCCGGGCCTGGAATAGCACTCGTGGTGATCTCGGCGAGCTTGGGCCGCACCACGGCTTGGGACGGGGCGCCCGCTGGCCCGCCAGCAACGCCTCGCGGACCCGTTACGCCTCGGGGCCCGCCGGCACCTCGTCCGCCTCGGCGAGGGCCGCGTCACGGCGCGAGACCGGCGTCATGCCCTCCCAGGAATCGCCCACCTTGGCCTCGACCGTCAGCGGAACCGACAGCGGCAGCGCACCCTCCATCGCCTCCCGCAGCACCGGCACCAGGCGGTCCACCTCATCCCGCGGCGCCTCGAGCAGCAGTTCGTCGTGCACCGACAGCAGCACCCGGGCCCGGAAGCCACCCTCGCGCAGCGCCCGGTCCGTCCGGATCATCGCGATCTTGACGATGTCGGCGGCCGTGCCCTGGATCGGCATGTTGATCGCCATCCGCTCGCCGGCGGCCTTGAGCGCCCGGTTGGACGACGTGAGCTCTGGGATCTGCCGCTTGCGGCCGAGCAGCGTGGCCACGTACCCCTGCTCGGCCGCCGTCTCGCGGATGTGGAGCATGTAGCGGCTGATCCCGCTGTACGCGGCGAAGTACCCGGTGATGAACTCCCGGGCATCCTGCTGGGAGATGCCCGCCCGGCTCGACAGCCCGAAGTCGCTCATGCCGTAGGCCAGCCCGAAGTTGACCATCTTGGCCATCGACCGCTCGTCGCCGGTGACGTCCTCCGGCTCCTTGTGAAGCACCCGGGCGGCGGTCTCACGGTGGATGTCGGCCTCGCGGGCGAACGCCTCGCGCAGGTGCTCGTCGCCCGACACGTGGGCCAGGATCCGCAGCTCGATCTGGCTGTAGTCGGCGGCGACCAGCGTGGTCGCCGGTGACCCGGCCACGAACGCGTGCCGGATCCGGCGGCCCAGCGGCGTACGGATCGGGATGTTCTGGAGGTTCGGGTCGGACGAGGAGAGGCGCCCGGTGGCCGCCACGGCCTGGTGGAACAGCGTGTGGAGCCGCCGTCGGGCCCCAGCAGGTTGGGCAGCGCCTCCACGTACGTCGAGCGCAGCTTGGTGTAGGTGCGCCAGTCCAGGACCAGCTCGACCACCGGGTGCGCGCCGCGCAGCTCCTCGAGGACCGTCGCGTCCGTGGAATAGCCGGTCTTGGTCTTGCGGCCCTTCGGGAGGCCCAGCTCGACGAACAGCAGCTCGCCCAGCTGCTTGGGGCTGCCGATGGTGAACTGGTGGCCAACGACGGCGAAGATCTCCGCCTCGAGGCGGGCGATCTCGGTCGCGAACTCGCGCTCCAGGGCGGACAGGGCGTCCTCGTCGAGCGCGACGCCGGCCGCCTCCATCCGGGCGAGGATGGGGATGAGCGGCAGCTCGATCTCGTTGAACAGGCGCTCGGCGCCTTCGTCGCGGAGCGACTGCTGGAGGCTCGGGCGAACGGCCAGCGCGGAGAGTGCCTCGAGTCCCGCGACGGCGCTGGGCGGCAGTCCCGCGGCGACCGGCGGCAGGACGAGGTCCAGGCGCTCCGCGACGACGTCCGCGATCTTCTGCGCCCGGAGCGCCGCGTTGACGAGGTAGGCCGCGATCTCGGTGTCGAAGGCGACGGGCGTCGGGACCGCGTCCGGCTCCTCGGCGAACCGCGCCGTGAGCAGCGGCTTGGTCTCGTGGCCCACGAGCCGGGCGCCGATCCGCTCCAGGAGGTGACGCAGGGCGGTGGCCGCGGCGGGTCCCTCGGCGGCGACGGCGCGTCCGTCGCCGCCCGCGACGGCCAGGGCCAGCGGGGTCCCGGCGAGGGGTCGCGGGCCATCCAGCACCACGGCGACCCCCACGGCGTCCTGTTCCCTGAGCCACGCCTCCAGGGTCGCGACGCGGGCCTCGTCCGCGAGCTCGACGCGCCCCGGGTCCACGATGGCGGCCGCGAGGGCGCCGGGCAGGTCCCCGGATGCGACGGCCAGCGCCTCGGCACGGGCCTCCACGGCAGCCGACGTGACGGCGATCGGGTGCTGGGTCGGGGCAGGGCCCGAGGCACCGGAGCCACCGCCGCTCGACACCAAGTCGAAGTCCATCGAGAGCTGCAGCGAGCCGTCGTCCGGGCGGTCTGCCGGCGCCGTCCTGGTGCCGGCGCCCGGCGCGGCTCCTCGCCCGCCGCCCCGCCCCTGGGCCGCCGGGAAGCCCGCGTCGCGCAGGTCGCGCATGGCGGCGATCGCTTCCTCGGGACGCTCGCCGGCGAGTGGCGGGAGCCGGTCGATGAGCGTGCGGAACTCGAACTCGCGGAAGATGCGCACGACGGCCTCGCGGTCGTACTCCCCCACCACACCGCGGTCCGGGTCCAGGGCCACGTCCACGTCGCGGACCAGGCGCATCAGCTCGCGACTCTCGAGGACCGTCTCGCGGTGGTCCGCGAGGAGGGGCCGAAGCTTCTCGGGGGTCACCTCGTCGAGGTGCTCGTACAGCACGTCCAGCGAGCCCCACGTCGCGATCAGCTTGGACGCCGTCTTCTCCCCTACCCCGGGGATGCCCGGGATGTTGTCCGTGGGATCACCCTTGAGCGACTTGTAGTCCAGCATCTGGTCGGGCCGGAGGCCCCAGCGCTCGTCGATCTTCGCGAGGTCGTAGGCCACGGTGTTGGCGACCCCGCCGCGGAGGCTGACCATCAGCCGCGTGCGCTCGGTGACCAGCTGGAGCATGTCCAGGTCGCCGGTGAGGATGGTCACCTCGAGGCCAGCTGCCTCCGCCTGGCCCGTGAGCGTCGCGATCACGTCGTCGGCCTCGAATCCCTCCCGCTCGTAGACGGGGATGCCCAGGGCCTTGACCACGTCGCGGACCTTCGGGATCTGGTCCCGCATGTCGTCGGGCATCCGCGTCCGGGTGGCCTTGTACTCGGCGTAGCGCTCGTGGCGGAACGTGGGCTTGCCAAGGTCGAAGGCAACCGCGATGTGGTCGGGGTGCACGTCCGCGATCGCCCGCAGCACGATGTTCGTGAAGCCGAACACGGCCGTGACCAGCTCGCCCTTCGAGGTGGTCAGGGGCTGGTCGATCAGGGCGTAGTAGCCGCGGTAGATGAGCCCGTTGCCGTCGAGCAGCAGGAGGCGTTCCATCGGCTCCGACCGTGCGGATTGGGACCGGTCCAGTGTAGCCGGGCGGACATCGGGGTCAGCCTCTCTCCAGCCGCTCTCGGAGCGCCGTCGAGTGACGCCACGAACCAGTGCTGTGTCCCCGCGTTGGACTCTCGGACGAGGGCCGCGAAGGCATTCGACGACGCGGCCGGCTCCGGTAGGTCGCCCACGATCGCGAGGCGGGTCCGGTAGGTCGCCGAGACCTGGAGGATGTCGCCCGCGACCCCGCTGCGGAGGTCGAAGAAGGCAGGCTCGAGCCGCGCGACCGGGATCGCGACCATTTCCACGCGCTCCCCGAACGCCTCGGCCACGAGATCACGGGCCGCGCGCCCGCCGATCGGACACCGTCGGGCTCGACGACCAGGACCGCGGTTCCGCCCCACGACTCCACCCTCGTCATCGAGCCTCCCGCTCGCCCACGAAACCGCGATGGCATGCGCACATCTTCTGCACATCCGATTGCGATGGTGGTCCCTGTCAAGCAATTCACGGCCCGGAACCACCGGGCCAGCACCACATCGGAGATCCTGACATGCGCGGACTGATCGGAGTCCTGTTCACCGGCGTCGTCGCCCTCGTTGCGGGAGCCATCGGCTTCCAGGCGGGCATCGCGTCCAACATCGGCGCCGCCGGCGGGGCCGTCTACCTCGGGGGCGGGATCCCCGGCCTCGGCTTCCTGTTCTTCCTGTTCTTCGTCGGCTTCGTGCTGTTCGCCATCGGCGGCCGGCGGCGCGCCTGGGCTCACGGCCCGATGGGCGGCCCCGGTCGCTGGGGCGGGCACGGATCCTTCGACGAAGGCGATCCACGCCGCCAGTGGGTGGCCGATGCCCACCGCCGCCTCCACGAGGAGGAAGCCGCCGGCACGACCGGAACGGCCGGGGCAACGGGCGCTGCCACCACGACGCCGACCCCCACCGACCGTCCAGCGGCCGGCTGACCACGCTTCCCCACGCCGGGCGGGTATCCTCGCCCGGCGTTCAACCCGTCTCCGGAGCCTCATGCGCACCATCCTCGTCGTGGAGGACGAGCCGCAGATCGCCGGCATCGTCCGCGACTACCTCGAGCACGCCGGGTTCGCCGTCATCACGGCGGGCGACGGAGCGGCGGCCATGGCCCTCGTGAGGGCGCGCCGGCCGGACGCTCTCGTTCTCGATCTCGGGCTGCCGAGGGTCGACGGCCTCGACGTCATCCGCGCCATCCGCCGCGACTCACGCGTGCCGATCCTCATCCTGTCCGCACGCGGAGACGAGACGGACCGGGTGGCCGGCCTCGAACTCGGCGCCGACGACTACGTGGTCAAGCCGTTCAGCCCCCGCGAGCTCGTCGCCCGTGTCCGCGCGGTCCTGCGCCGGGTCGATGCGGTCCCACTCGCCGACGAGCGCATCGAGACGGACGATCTCGTGCTGGACCTCGTCCGACGCCGGGTCACCGTGGCTGGCCGCGCCGTCACCCTGACGCCAACCGAGTTCGAGCTGCTCGCCACGCTCGCCCGCGAGCCCGGCCGCGTCTGGACTCGCGTCGCAGCTGCTCGACGCGGTCCACGGGTTCAGCCTCGAGACGTACGAGCGAGCCATCGACGGCCACATCCGCAACCTGCGCCGGAAGCTCGAGCCGGACGAGACGACACCTCGCTACGTCCGCACGGTGCACGGCGTGGGCTATGCCCTGGTGGAGCCGGACGCGTGAGCGACCACGGCGCGGCCCCAGGGTGGCTGGTCCCGATCGGGTGGCCGCCGCCACGGCAGGGGTCCTGGGCGGGCCGGCGGCGCCGGGATGGTCGGCTGCATGGTCCTCGGGCTCGTCCTCCTCGTCGGCCTGGTCTCGACGCTCGCCACGTGGGTCGCGGCCTCCCTCCTGGGCTTCCTCGCCCCGTCGGCGACACCGTCGGCCGTCACGGCGGTCGCCGTCCTGGTGGTCATCGTGCTGGCGATCCTGCTGGGGATCCGCGTCTTCGCGTCGGCCGTCCGGCCGCTGGGCGAGATCGCCAGCGCCACGGACCGCCTCGCCGACGGTGAGCCCGGGGTGCGGGTTCGCGTTCGCGGGCCCCGCCCCGTCCGTGGGCTTGCCGCCTCGTTCAACACGATGGCGGAGCGGATGGACCGGTCCCGTGACGAGCGGCGCGCGATGCTGGCCGACGTGACCCACGAGCTGCGGACGCCGATCACCGTCGTCCAGGGCGGCCTCGAGGCAATGCTCGACGGCGTGCACCCGTACGACGAGGATCACGTCGCCCCGCTGCTCGCCGAGACGGCCGTCATGGGACGACTGCTCGACGACCTCCGCACGCTGTCGCTCGCCGACGTCGGGGCCCTCACGCTCCACCGCGAACCGGCGGACCTGGCCGGCCTGACCCGCGAGGCCACGGCGGTTCAGCAGTCGGTCGCCGCCGCGAAGGGCGTCGCCCTCACGGTGACCGGTGACGAACGCCTGGTGACGAGCCTGGACCCGGTGCGCTACCGCGAGATCGTCACGAACCTCGTCGCCAACGCGGTTCGTCACACGCCCACCGGCGGGCGCGTGGAGGTGGACGTTCGGGTCGTCGACGACGATGCCGTCCTGACCGTCAGAGACACCGGCGAGGGGATCGCACCGGACGACCTCGTGCGCGTGTTCGACCGCTACCAGCGGCACGCCGACACCGGCGGGACCGGCCTGGGGCTGGCGATCGTCCGCGACCTCGCGGAGGCACACGGCGGATCGGTCACGGCCGAGAGCGACGGCGTGCCGGGGAGTGGACGCCACGTTCAGGGTGCGGCTGCCACTGCGGGACTGAGGGTCGGGTCAGGCAACGCGGCGGGCGACGAGACGCAGACCACCGAGCACGACGCCCACGACGAGCGAAAGCGCCGCCAGCGGCGCGAATGGAGTCCGGGCGTTGCCGTTGGCCGCCCCGGTCGACAGCGGCTGATCGGCCGCCGACACGCGGGTGGCCTCGTCCGGGGACGCGGCGCCGGCGTTCGCTTCGCTGCCTGTGACGGTCATCTTGGGGTCGCCGGACGGGGCCTCGCCCGCCAGGTCGCCGCCCGGGGAAGCGACCGGGACGGCGATGGGACTGGGAGCCGCGGCGTACGGAGCCCGCAGCTCGACCGGGGCCGGCGACGCCGCGGCAGCGCTTGCGGGTGCCATCTCGGGCGCCATCTCCACGGCCGCCGCGTCGCTCGCGGCCGCGCGGGCTGCGCCGTCGGCGGGTGCGCTGGCCGCAAGCGGGACACCCAACGAGCCCGCGACCAGGAACCCGGCCAGGCCCAGGGTGGCGAGGCCGGCGCCAAGGGGTCCGGCGAACGAGAACTTGGGGCTCGCGAACGGGGCGAGCAGACGGCGCCAGCCGGCGGGCCGGAGCGAGGCGGCCTGCTCGGGGGTCAGGCGGAAGTCGCGGGTACGGACCGGGGCCGGGACGTCGGGCAGGGCCGCGGCGATGGCCCGCAGGTCGTGGTGGAGGGCGGCGCAGTCCCCGCAGGCGGCGACCAGGGCCAGCGCGTCGTCCAGCTCGGGGCCGGTCGCATCGCCCGCGGCATAGGCGGCGATCGCGAGCGGATCGTGGTCGGCGTGGCTGGCGGGAAGGTGCGGCATCTCCCCCTCCAGACGACGGTGGGTCCGATGCAGTTCCGTCAGGCCCGATGCGGTTCCGTCAGGCCTCAGCGGCTGCGTCAGGCCCGGGTGACCGCGCGTCGGCCGGCGAACCGCAGTGCGGCCAGCGTGACGCCGAGCAGCAGTGCCACGGCGGACAGCATCGGCAGCAGTGGTACCGGTTCGGTTGCCGGTACCGCGCCGACCGCCTTCGAGTCAACGGGGGCTGTCTCGGACGGCCCGGCCTCGAGGACCGGCACCTCGCCCTGGACGTCGCCCGCGGGCGCCTCGGTGGCCTGTGCAACACCCGCAGGCGTCTCGACGCCCGGGACGGCCGGGTCTCCCGGGGCCCCGGCAGCGGGCATCGCGACGGCAGCCGGCGATTCCGCAGAGAACAACTCCGCGCCGCCGCCGTTCGTGCGCTCCACGGCCGCCGCGTCGCTCGCGGCCGCGCGGGCTGCGCTGTCGGCGGGTGCGCTGGCCGCAAGCGGGACACCCAACGAGCCCGCGACCAGGAACCCGGCCAGGCCGAGGGTGGCGAGGCCGGCGCCGAGGGGTCCGGCGAACGAGAACTTGGGGCCCGCGAACGGGGCGAGCAGACGGCGCCAGCCGGCGGGGCGGAGCGAGGCGGCCTGCTCGGGGGTCAGGCGGAAGTCGCGGGTACGGACTGGGGCCGGGAGCGCGGGCAGGGCCGCGGCGATGGCCCGCAGGTCGTGGTGGAGGGCGGCGCAGTCCCCGCAGGCGGCGACCAGGGCCAGCGCGTCGTCCAGCTCGGGGCCGGTCGCATCGCCCGCGGCATAGGCGGCGATCGCGAGCGGATCGTGGTCGGCGTGGCTGGCGGGAAGGTGCGGCATCAGTCACCCTCCCCCCGAAACAGCCCGATGCTGCCCTCGAGACGATCACGCAGGGCCAGGCGCCCACGGTGGATCCGGGACTTCACCGTCCCGAGCGACACACCGGTCAGCTCCGCGATCTCGGCGTAGTCGTAGCCCTCGACGTCGAACAGGACGATGGCCTGGCGCTGGTCCGGCGTGATCGACCCCAGCGCCGCGTTGAGCACGCGGGCGCGCTCGCCCTGCATCGCCGTGCGCACCGGGTCGGCGTCGTCTCCAGCCGGCGGCTGCCAGCTCTCGTCCTCGAACTCGGGGTACGGCTGGGACGGGCGGCGCTTCTTGAGCCGCTGCTGGTCCATCGCCGCGTTGATGGCGATGCGGCTCAGCCACGAGCGCACGCTGCCGCCGCGGAAGGAGCGCATGTTGCGATAGGCGGAGAAGAACGCCTCCTGCACGGCGTCGCCGGCCTGGTCCCGGTCCGGGACCATGCGCGCGACGAGCGCGAACAGGTGGTCCTGGTAGCACTCGACGAGGTCGTTGAAGGCGTCGAGGCTACCGTCTCGAGCCCGCTCCAGCAGGATCAGGTCACGGCGCTGGATCGGATCCTCGACGGCCTCCGACGGCCGGGCGTCCTGCACGACGGGCGCGACCCTCCTGGCGACGATGGTGAGGCGCGGCGAGTCTAGCATCGGGGTGCGGTTCGGCTGGGCATCGCCGGAAGGACGCGCGGCCCGCGCCCGCGGTTCCCGCTCCGCTACGATGGCCCGGCCAGGCGAAGTGGCGGAATGGCAGACGCGGCGGTCTCAAACACCGCTGAGGGCAACCTCGTGTGGGTTCGAATCCCACCTTCGCTACCACCCACCCTGCGTCCTGTCGGTGGGCGAAGCGACCGGGGGTCATCAGGAGCTGCGGGACCCGCACGGGATCGGCAAGCCGCCTGCCTCTGGCGTGCGGCGTTCGCCGGCGCCAGTCTTCGCGGCGTTGCGGGAGGCTCCGACGCGCGGCCCAACACCCGGCCGCCGGGACCGCGCCGAGCCACTGGCGAGACCGACCCGTGCCCGAGCGTCCCGGAGGAGGCATGCGATGGCGCGCCACCGCACCCATGCAGTGCTGGCCCTCGCGGGGTCCGCGCTGCTGATCATGGCGATCGCCGCTCCGGTCAGCGCCGATCCGGGGTCCCGACCACTCAAGGGGTCAGTGGCTGGCGAAGTCGCCTTCAACCCGGTCCCTGTGACGGTCTGCCCGAACTACGGCGGACTGAGGACCGAGTCGTCGGCGATCGGAACGTCCACCCACCTCGGCAGGACGGCGATGATGGCCCAGCACTGTACGCCGCTCGGCGACGACTTCGGCCCAGGCACGATGACGTTGACCTCCGCGAGCGGTGATGAGGTGTGGATCACGTACGACGGCTCGGCGCCATTCCCCGGGGAGGGCGTCACCGTGTACCAGGGCAGCATCACGTTCAAGGTGGTCGGTGGCACCGGACGCTTTGCGGATGCCGTTGGCGGCGGAACGATGATCATCGAGATCGTGTTCCAGGGGTTCGAGGACCCCGCGTGGCCGGCCAGGTGGACCTGGAGCGGGACCATCGGCTACTGAGGGCACGCCGCTCCTGGACACCTCGCTGACGAAACCGGCACGGCGAGCTGGTGAGCGGGTGGCAACCGTGGCGGGGCGCGGGAGTGGGGGCCGTTCGCCTCTGGCGCCCCGCGGGCCTCCGGCCAATCCTCACGACTGGCTGGAGGTGACGAGATGAAGACCCACAGGCGATGGGAGCGGGCCGCCGGAGCCGTGCTGGCCGTCACGGGTGTGTCTCTGCTCGTCTTTACGGTTGTTGGTCTCGCCCCTGCCGTGTCCAACCTGGGCTCCGGCAACGTCCACCTCGCCGGCGATGCCACCATGACGCTGTTGATCGCCGGCCCCATGCTCACCGCCGTGGTCCTGGCCACGCTGGGCTGCGCCTGGATGCTATGGCGCGGGTGGCGCGGTGCGTGGGCGCTCGCACTCGTGTGGATCGTGGGCGCCGGGCTGTTCGCGGCCCAGGACCTGGGTGGCGGTGGCAATACCTGGCTCGCGCGTGCCATCGCCGTGGCGGCGATCGCCGTCGCCGTCCTCCTGGTGGCGGGATGGGTCGGCAAGTCGCGAGAGGCCGAGGGCACGGCGTGACGGACAGGCGCCCAGGGGCACCATAGGGAGGGTGCGATGCGCGCACGACGTCGCTGGGTCGCGGGTGGCCTGGGGGTCGCCCTGGCACTCGGCGTCGTCGGGTATGCGGGCGCAAGCTACCTTGGCTACGACCAGCTGACGCCCGCCTCCCCCCACTGCAACGGCAGGTTCCCGGACTCCACGCCGGCGAGGTTCGGCACCGAGGGCATCGCCCTCGAGCTCACGAGCGGCGGCTTCGACACGAGGCCGTACGCCATGCCCGGCTACCGGGAGGTCAGCTTCCCGAGCCGCGACGCCCGCCAGCCGAGGCTGACGCTCCGGGCCTGGTGGGTCCCGGCCGTGGACGCCGGCGCGCCGGCGGTCATCGTTGTCCATGGCATCCACAGCTGCCGCCACGACCCGGTCGTCCTGCTGCCGGCGGGGATGCTCGCCCGCAACGGCTTCTCCGTCCTGATGATGGACCTGCGCGACGAGGGTGACTCCGACATCGAGGACGGCCGTTCGGGCTGGGCCTCGGAGGAGTACCTCGACATCCTCGGGGCGTGGGACTGGCTCCGGTCGGCGCAGGGGCTGCAGGCGACCCGGATCGGGCTGATGGGCGAATCGCTCGGGGCAGCCTCGGCCATCATCGCGATGGGCGAGGAGCCCGCGATCGCCGCCACCTGGGCGGACAGCGCCTTCGCCGACGTCGGGGTCCTGTTCGACGAGCTCGCGCAGGCGAAGGGCTTCCCGACCTGGCTCCGCCCGGGCGTCATTGCCTGGGCGAAGATCATCGCCAACGACGACCTGCTCGCACGCCGTCCGGTGGACGAGGTCGGGAAGAACGGGGCACGGCCGCTTGCCATCGTCCACGGGCTCGCCGATGTCGATCTTGACGTTCACCACGCGAAGGATCTCGCCGCCGCACACGCGACGTCCGTCCCGGGCTTCGAGCCTTGGCTTGTCCCCCGCGCGCCCCACATCCAGGCCGCATTCGCCGCACCGGCCGAGTACGAGCGACGGATCGTCGAGTTCTTCCGTGCAAGCCTCGGGGGCTGACTGCCCGGCGCCCCTGAGTGATCCTGGCTCTTGACCCGTGCACGTGGCAGCGGGACGCGTATCGGGCGTCCGGGGGCGTCGCCTGGTGACCTGTGGCGCTAGGTGGCGGTGACGGACCTGCTCATGCTCCAGATGATCAGAGGGAATGGTTCGACGCACGACCCCCTGAGACGCCGAACAGGACCGACGTCAGCTCGGAGGCGGCATGATGCGACCGTCCAAGACGATGGTCATCTCCCTTGGCCTGCTGGCGGGCGTGCTCGCGGGTTGCGCCGGCCCGACGTCCGTCCCACCCGGGGCCCAGCAGGTCCACGTTGTCGTCAGCAGGTTCCGAGGTGCGCCTGGAACCGGCCACGGCGCGCGCCGGCGACATCTACTTCGTGGTCGATACGCCCGGGGCAGCGGTGTCCTGGGTCCAGCGGAGGTCGACGGAAGGGGAGACGCCCGGCCCCATGAGCGACGCCGACCTGGCCCGGCTTGCACGCGGCGACAGCCAGGGCATGACGTTCACCTGCTGCTTCGGGACCGGCGAGCCGTACGGGAACGTCCACAAGGTGACCCTGAGCCCGGGGAAGTATGCGCTCCTCACCCGTCAGCCCGAGACCCCGGGGCCGATGGCCGTCCTGGAGGTCCTACCCTGACTTCGGTTGCGGTCCGGCAGGGATCGAGGCCGGTCCAGCCGCATCCGGCGGGGGCCGTATTGAGGCCGTGCGACGCAACCTTCGGTAGACTCCCCCGACACGCCGAGCAGCCCGATCCCCTCGCCCACCCTCCGGAGCCCCGATGAGCCTCTTCCGCAACATCTTCAACATGGACACTCCGGCGCCGCAGGACGTGCCCGCCAGCCCGAATGCTCCTCTGCCCGCGCTGGGAGCCGGCGAGACCGACAGCGTGCGGATCCTGGCGGCCGCGCTGTCCGCCATGCCCCCGGCGCGCGCGCGCTACGTGGCGGCCTTCGCCTACCTGCTCGGCCGTGCCGCGAACGCCACGGGTGGGATGAGCGACAACGAGCGAGCGGCGATCCTCAGGATCGCGGAGGCCGGCGGCCTGGAGCCCGCGACCGCGCCGATGGTCGTGGATCTCGCCGCGACGCTCGCGGGCGACTTCGGGGCCACCGAGGACTTCCTGGTCACGCGCGAGTTCAAGGCGATCTCCACCATGGAAGAGCGCCAGCGCCTCATCCGCTGCTGTTTCATGGTCATGTCCGCCGACGACGAGATCGACGCGACCGAATCCTGGCTCGTCAACCGGATGGCCGAGGAACTGGACGTGGAGCGCCCGGACCTCAACGCGATCCGCGTCGAGTTCTACGACCAGATCTCCGGGGTCCGCGCGGCGCGCGAGGTCGCCCAGACCGAGCGACACGACGCCAGGCCTGATCCGGGGCCGGGTGGCTCAGCCCAGCTGGAGCTCGATGACCCCGTCGCCCGCGCGGCGGCGCACCTCGGCGATCAACTCCGCGTCGTAGGCGACGCCCCGCAGCTCCATGGGGAGCGCGTCACCACCCGGCGCCGGCACGTGCACGACGACGCGCGTCGCGCCAGGTCGCTCCCGGAGCACCGCCTTGAGGGCGTGCATCGCGGACACGACGCGGTCCGTCCCGGCGGCCCGTGCGAAGCGGACGTTCAGCACGGCCCCCGGGGCGGCCTCGACGGGCCGTGACGGTGCTTGAGCGGCAGCAACGGCACGCGCCCCGGCCTCCTCGGGGAGGGGCGGCTCCTCCGAGATCTCCGCGCCGTCGACACCGGCGGCGGAGGCCAGGTCAGGTGGCTCGGAATAGGTCGGCACGGGCGTGGCCGGCGGGCCGGCGTTCGAGGGAAGCCGGCGTTCGAGGGACCGCGACCGTTGGCACCGCTGTTCTGCCCCCTCCGTTCTGCCCCCCTCCGTTCTGTCCTCCGCCCGGCCCACCACCGGCACCCCGCCGCGCCCGCTTGTCCAGCGACCCCACCTCGCGCGCAAACGCCTCCGGCCCGCGCTCCTCGGCCGCGTCCCAGTCCCACACGGAGTCCGCCAGCAGCGACGCCTCGTCGCCGCGGTGGTCCACGCGCCCGGCCACCAGCAGGATTGCGCCGTCGCGCCACGTCGCCATCGTGGTCTCGTAGGTCTTGGGGAAGACGACGACCTCCAGCGTCCCCTGCAGGTCCTCGAGGGTGACCACTGCCATGGTGGCTCGAGCCTTCGTCATCACGGAGCGGACCCCGGTGACGATGCCACCCAGGACCACGCGCTGGCCGTCGAGCGACTCGTCCCGCAGGTCGCCGCTGTAGGCGGTCACGTACTGGCCCACGCGCTCCGCGACCTCGCCCATCGGATGGTCGGATAGGTAGAGCCCCAGGAGCTCCTTCTCCCAGCGGAGCCGCTCGCGGACCGGCGTCTCGGGCGTGGACGGCAGCGGGCGCTCCAGGGTGGACGCCTCGTCGCCGCCGATGTCGAATAGCGAGGTCTGGCCGCTGATCCGGTCACGCTGGGCGGCCTGGCCGGCGGCGAGCGCGTCGTCGAGACCCAGCAGGATCTGCGCCGGGTGCCCGAAGCAGTTGAGCGCGCCGACCTTGGCCAGCGACTCCAGCACCTTGCGGTTGGCCAGGCGCAGGTCCACGCGGGTGCAGAAGTCGGTCAGCGAGCGGAACTCGCCGCCCTCCTCGCGGGCCTTGATGATCGACTCGATGGCGCCCTCGCCCACGTTCTTGACCGCGAGCAGGCCGAAGCGGATGGCGTCGTCCTCGACCGTGAAACCGAGGTGCGACCGGTGGACGTCCGGGGTGCGCACGTCGATGCCCAGGCGCCGGCACTCCGCGACGGCCGCCGCCACCTTCTCGGCGTTGTCGCGGAACGCGGACAGCACGGACGTCATGTAGTCGACCGTGTAGTTGGCCTTGAGGTACGCCGTCTGGTAGGCGATCAGCCCGTAGCAGGTGGCGTGGGCCTTGTTGAACCCGTAGCGCTCGAACGGCTCGAAGGCCTTGAACACGGCGTCGATGGTTCGAGCGGGGACGCCCCGCTCGGCCGCCCGCTCGACGAACGTCTCCTTCATCGACCGCAGCACGGACGACTTCTTCTTGCGGATCGCGTAGCCCAGCATGTCCGCCTCGGGACCGCTGAAGCCGCCCAGGGCCATGGCGGCGGCCATGATGTCCTCCTGGTACACGAAGATCCCGTACGTCCGGTTCAGGAACGGCTCGAGCAGCGGGTGGAGGTACACGACCGGCTCCTGGCCGTGCTTGCGCCGGATGTAGGCCGGGATGTTGTCCATGGGGCCCGGGCGGTAGAGCGCCACCATGGCCGCCAGGTCGAACACCGACGTCGGCTGCAGCTCGCGGACGTAGCGGCGCATGCCCGCGGACTCGAGCTGGAACACGCCCGTCGTCTCGCCCGAGGCCAGGAGCTCGAAGGTCTTCGCGTCGTCGAGCGGGATGTCGTCCAGGTCCACCTCGACGCCGCGGTGGTCGCGGATCAGGTCCACGGCCTTGCGCAGGATCGTGAGGTTGGACAGGCCCAGGAAGTCGAACTTGAGCAGGCCCAGCGCCTCGATGCCGTGCATCTCGTACTGGGTCATGAGGGCGTCCGAGTTGGTCGCCTTCTGGAGCGGCATCAGCTCGGTCAGCGGTTCACGGCTGATCACCACGCCGGCGGCGTGCGTGGAGGCGTTGCGCGCGACGCCCTCGAGCTGCTGGGCGAACCCGATCAGCTTGCCGATCTGGGGATCGCCGTCGTGCATCTCCTTGAGCTGCGGGCTGAGCTCCAGGGCCTCCGAGAGCTTGATGCCCAGCTGGTTGGGGACGGCCTTGGCGATCCGGTCCACGTCCCCGTAGCCCATGCCCATCACCCGGCCCACGTCGCGGATCGCCGCGCGGGCGAGCATCGTGCCGAAGGTGATGATCTGGGCGACGTGGTCCGTGCCGTACTTGCGGCTGACGTAGTTGATGACCTCGTCCCGGCGCTCGTCCTCGAAGTCCACGTCGATGTCGGGCATCGTCACGCGATCCGGGTTCAGGAAGCGCTCGAACGGGAGCCCGTAGTGCAGCGGGTCCACCGGCGTGATGCCCAGGGTGTAGGTGACGATGGAGCCCGGCGCGGACCCCCGGCAGGTGGTCGCGATCCCCTGCTCTCGGGCGAAACGGACGAAGTCGGCCACGATCAGGAAGTAGCCCGCGTAGCCCATCGAGAGGATCACGCCCAGCTCGTAGTCCAGCCGCGCCTGGAGCTCAGGGGTGATCGCGCCGTAGCGGCGGACGAGGCCGGCCTCGCACTCCCGGCGCAGCCAGCTCTCCACGGTCTCGCCGTCGGGCACCGGGAAGTGCGGGATCCGCAGGTCGCCGAGGGGCAGCTTGAGGTCCACCATCTCGGCGACGCGACGGGTGTTGAGCAGCGCATCGCGCTGGTCCGGGAAGAGGCGGAACATCTCGGCCGCGGTCTTGAGATAGAACTCCTTGCCCTCGAAGCGCATCCGGTTCTGCGTGTCGAGGTTGCTGCCGGTGCCGACGCACAGCAGGACGTCGTGCGCCTCGTGCTGCTCCTGGTGCACGTAGTGCAGGTCGTTGGTGACGATCAGCGGCAGGTCCGTCTCGGGGGCGAGACGGAGCAGCTGCTCGTTGAGGCGGTGCTGCTCCGGGATCCCGTGGTCCTGCAGCTCCAGGAAGAACCGGTCCTTGCCGAAGATGTCCCCGTACTCGGCGGCGAGCTTGCGGGCCAGCTCCCAGTCGTCCACCTCGAGGGCCTTGGGGATCTCGCCGCCCAGGCAGGCCGACATGCCGACGAGGCCCTGGCTGTGCTTCGCGAGGTGCTCGCGGTCGATGCGGGGCTTGTAGTAGTAGCCGTCGATGTGGGCGTCGGTGACCAGCCGGCACAGGTTCTGGTAGCCGGTCATGTCCGTCGCCAGCAACAGGAGGTGGAAGGGCTGGCTGTCGGCCTTGCCCTCCTTGTCGGTCATCGACCGCCGGGCGACGTACGTCTCCACGCCGATGATCGGCCTGATCCCCGCCTTGGTGGCCGCCTGGTAGAACGCGACCGATCCGTAGAGCGCGCCATGGTCCGTGATGGCGAGGCTGTCGAACCCGTGCTTGACGCTCGTGTCGACGAGGTCGGTGATGCGTCCCAGCCCGTCGAGCAGGCTGAACTCCGAGTGGGTGTGGAGGTGGACGAAGTCGTTCGGGGCGATGGTCACGGGACGTCCATGGTAGCCGGGTCAGGCGCTTCCGGCCGGGGCAGGCGGGTATCGGTCCGACGCCGATTCCCGGTCGTTCCAACTACACGGAACGATCCGTGGACACCTCATCCCCACTCTGCCATCCGACACCCGTCCACGTCCCGGCCAGCCAGGCGACGATCGGACGGAGCGCCCTCGCATCGATGGCGTAGACCACACCGCGGCCGTCCATCATGGAGGTCCAGCCGCGCACGAGGCCAGCGTCCTCGAGCAGGCGGAGCTGGCGGCTGGTTGCCGGACGACTCAGGCCGAGCTCACGGGCGATGGCCGACGGCCGCATCGGCTGCCCGGCCAGCAGCGTCACGATCTGTCGGCGCGTGGAGTCTGCGAGGAGCTCGATCCCTGGCCCGTTCCGTTTCGGCATGTCGACAGCGTAGGTGTGGCCGCTCTCCAGTCGCTTATCGGCCGTCCGCGCTCGTGCCGCGCCGCCGGTCTCGCGCCGCGCAGTCGGTCTTGCGCCGCGCAGTCGGTCTCGGGCCGCGCAGTCGGTCTCGGGCCGCGCAGTCGTCTCGGGCCGCGCCGCCGACCTGCTGGCGCCGCTTCCTCTCGACCGCAGCCCGCCTGTTGTCCACGAGTCGTTCCGCATACCTGAAAGGACCCGGATGCGGCCATCCAGCGAGGCACGCACGGACCGCCAGCACGAACTGGTGGCTGCCAGCCGCGGGAAGTCCGTCGGGACGGTCGCCATCCATGCGCGGCGGCGGCAGCCCGCGACGCACCGGACCATTTGGGGGGTTACGGCCTTGTCTGCGGCCACCGATGATCCGACCGCACGGCCAGCGTGTGCGGCCGGCCGATTGGACGAGGTTGTCAGTGAGTCGCTTGGCGAGGAGAGATGCTCGGTCAGCGAGCCGCCTTCGCCGTCTCCTCATCGTCACACTGGCGGGTCTGCTGCTCGGCATCGGCGTCGTCTGGGTCGTGAGCATCGTCACGCAGCCACGGCGGACCACGGAGGTGTACGACCCGCCGGTCCTCGCCGGCCAGCAGCTCTGGGGGGCGTGTGCCGGCGGCTTCTACGCCCGGCGCGGGGACACGATCGTGCTCACCTCAACGGGCCACTGCACCAGTGAGGGCACGGTGGCTTACGACCCGGACGGCACCACGGTGCGCGGCGTCTTCGGCCCGGCTGCACGAGATGCCTCGTGCCCGTACCCCGGGCACCGGTGCGCCTCGTCCGACCTGAACTACCTGGTGGTCGCCGAGGACCGCATCCCATGGGGGCACCTCAACGTCGTGGACCTGGGCACGGCGGGCTACCGGATCATTCCGCCGGGCACGCGGCCGCTCGCTTGCGCCGACATCGGGATCGGCGACCTGGTCGAGATCGACGGCCGCAACACCTACCGCAGCGGAACGGTGGCCGAGAAGGGCGAGAACCTCTTCCCGGAAGACGGCGACTACTTCCCGTGCATGATCGCCGCGAACATCCGGGCGGGCACCGGAGACTCGGGCGGCGCGGTCCTCGTGCGAGGGATTCCGGCCGGGGTCACGAGTCGCAGCTTCGGCGGCTCGCTCGGGTTCACGCCTCTCGCCGAGGGACTGGACCAGCTGGGGCTGAAACTGTGCACCACGCCCGACTGCGGGCTCACCCCGCCAGTGGCGGACTCGACTGGAGCTGACCGGTAGTGGGTCCATCGCAGATTGCCCAGCGGACGGGGCCCCGTCGTATCGCCCGAGTCGCGATCGTGGTCGTCACGGTCGTTGTCGTCCTCGTCGTCGCCCGGCTGCTGGTCGCACCGCTCCCGTCCGAGCGGTCACGCGGCTGGAGGTCCGCTCTTCGGCTTTCCCGCGGCCGGGCCAGAGGCGGGGAATGTGGTTCCCATCGAGGTGGACCGGCCGGCGTGCGCCCCGGACGGCACGTCCTGGCTGGCAACGCCGGTCGTGACCTACACGCCGCTGGCCGTCTTCATCACGATCCGCATGGCCGACACCTTCGACACCTCGGGATGCTCCCTCGTCGGCGATGATGGCCGCCTGCCGACCGTCGGCTCGTACCTGACAGGCACCTATCGTCCCTGTCTTCCTCTCCCAGCCGCTCGGGGGCCGCGTGCTGTTCGATGGCGGAGGGCTGGTCCCAGAACCGCGCTTCTAGCGTAGGGGGCCGTCCGTCATCGATCCCCGGTCGCCTTGCCCGGGCGCCCTGAGCAGGACGGACGTTGTCCGGGCTACGCTTCGGGCGATGGGCGACGAGCCGATCGACGACGAGACGTTCGAGGACTGGGTCTTCGAGGCCATCGAGGCGCTGCCGACGGCGTTCCGGGACCGGCTCGGCTCCGTCGCGATCCTGATCGAGGACTGGCCCAGCCAGGCCGAGCTCGACCGCCTCGGCATCCTGGGCATGTACGGCCTCTACCAGGGCGTGCCGCGCTCCGCGCTCGGGGCGGACCACGCGACGACACCATCGCGGATCACCATCTACAGGGGGACGTGCCTGCGCTCGTCGCGCACCCGTGAGGGCGTCCGAGCGAAGGTGCACGAGACGGTGCATCACGAGATCGCCCACCACTTCGGCATCAGCGACGAGCGCCTGCACGAGCTGGCGCGGGAGCAGCGCGGCCACTGAGCCGCGAGCGACGTGGACGCCAGGATCCTGCTCGTCGAAGACGACCCGTCGATCCGGGAGGTCGTGGCGCTCGGCCTGCGGGGTGCGGGCTTCACGGTGACGGCCGCGGCAGACGGCGAGGAGGCCCTTGCCCGCTGGCGGACCGACGATCCGGACCTGGTGCTGCTCGACGTCATGCTCCCCCGTCTCGACGGCCTCGAGGTCTGCCGGGCGATCCGGCGTGAGGCCACCACGCCCATCGTGATGCTGACCGCCCGGGCCGACACGATCGACGTCGTGGTCGGGCTGGAGGCCGGCGCGGACGACTACGTGCGCAAGCCGTTCGAGATGCCGGAGCTGATCGCGCGTGTTCGGGCCGCGCTCCGCCGTCACCGGGAAGAGCCCGGGCCGGGAGCGTCTGCCGTCATCCGCCTCGGCCCGCTCAGCATCGACCCGACGGGCCGCACCGTGGAGCGGGACGGCGCCGACATCCCGCTGACCCGCACGGAGTTCGACCTGCTCGTGGAGCTGGCGCAGCACCCCGGACAGGTCCTCACCCGCGACGTCCTGCTGGACCGGGTGTGGGGCTACGACTACCTCGGCGACTCGCGCCTCGTGGACGTCGCGGTGGGACGGCTCCGCACCAAGGTGGAGACGGATCCGGCGAGTCCGCACCTGGTCCTGACGGTGCGCGGCGCGGGCTACAAGGCCCCCCGGCCGGGCGCGTAGGCGAAGCCCGGTGTCCATCGGCATCCGCACCCGGATCGCCCTCACGCTGGTAGCCCTTGTCGCGGTCACGGTGGCCGCGATCGGCCTCGGGGTGTACGCCTTCGTCGATGCCTCGCTGCGCACCCGGCTCATCGCGGACGCCCGGCAGCAGGTGGACTACAACCTGTCCGTGCTGCTGCCGGGCGCGGACCCTCGCCCGACGGACGCCCGCGCGTTCGAGGCGAGCGGACTCCCCACGGCCTTCGCCCTTCGCGGCTCCGGTCGCGTGCTGGCCGACTTCGGCGATGGCTCGCCGTACGAGCCGGCGAATCTGGGCGGGACGCTGGCGGCGGTCTCGCCGGAGCTGCGGGCCATCGTGGGCGGCGGCGAGCTGGGCTTCGCCTGGCAGGACCTGGCCGGCGAACCGGTCCTCGTGGTCGGCGGTCGCCAGGGCGGACTGCCGGACCTGTTCTTCGTGTTCCCTGCGGAACCCGTGGAGAGGGCGCTCGCCCAGCTCCGTGCGGGGCTTCTGGCGGGTGGCGCGGTGGCGGTCGCCATCGCGCTGCTCGTGGCGTGGGTCATCGCGCGCTGGCTCCTCCGGCCCGTTGCCGAGGCCGGGCGCGCGGCGCGGCGCATCGCCGGCGGTGACCTGTCCGCCCGGGTCCCCGAGCGGGGCCGCGACGAGGTAGGCCGGTGGGCCGCGGAGTTCAACCGGATGGCCGACTCACTCGAGGCGACCGTCGCGCGCCTCGAGGCCTCGCAGCAGCAGAACCGGCGGTTCGTGGCCGACGTGGCCCACGAGCTGCGGACCCCCCTGACCGCGCTCGTCGCCGAGGCCTCGCTGCTCGAGCAGGACCTGGGCGAGATGGCGCTGGCGGATGCGCGCCGTCCGGCGGAGCTGCTCGTCACCGACGTGCGCCGCCTGCGGACGCTCGTGGACGACCTGATGGAGATCTCCCGGTTCGACGCCGGCGCCGAGCTGCTCGCCACGGAGCCGGTGGATCTCGGCCGCGTGGTCACGGGCGCCGTGGCGGCACGCCTGCCGGAGGCCGCCGTCTCGCTCCCGCCGACTCCGCTGGTCGTGGACTCGGATCCGCGCCGCCTGGACCGGATCCTGGGCAACCTCCTGGACAACGCGCGAGACCATGCGCCGGGTGCGCGCGGTGGAGGTCGCGCTCCAGGCGACCCGCGACGGAGCCGTGATCGTCGTGGCCGACCGCGGCCCGGGCATCCCCGGCGACGCCGTCCCCCACCTCTTCGAGCGCTTCTACAAGGCAGACCCGTCGCGGGCGTCCGGCAGCTCCGGCCTGGGCCTCGCGATCGCCGCCGAGCACGCGGCGCTGCTCGGTGGCTCGCTGCGAGCGCGGGCGCGGCCCGGGGGCGGCATGGTCTTCGCGCTGACCCTGCCCGTGACCGGATCGTTACCTCCGGGAGATGCGCTGGACACGAGCCCGGGCGATGCTGGCGTCGCTTCCTGAACGCGCATCGAGGACAGGGCCGTGAGCACCGTCAGCCGAACCGCCGCCCTTGTCACGCTGCTGCTGGCCGTCGCGCTCGCCGGCGCGGCCTGCTCGCCTACGTCCGGGCCTCTCGGGACACCCGCGTCGCCCGCCACCTCGCCCGCGTCCTCCGACGAGCCGCTGCCGTCCGACGTCGCCCCGGAGATCGCCATCTACGCCGCCCTGCCCCGTCGCCCTCACCCGTCCCGACGCCATCCCGTCGAGCGATGCGCCCAGCGAGGTCCGCCGGGCCATCGATCGCACCGACGTCGCCGCGCCATCAGCGGCGGTGGCGTCCCGCACCGCCCGGCCGACGCCGACCCCGACCGCGTCTCCCGCCGGGACGACGACCGTCGTCCGCGCCTACTTCGTCCTCGGCAGCTTCACGGACAACCCGGGCCTCGTCCCGGTGCTGCGCGACCGTCCCGGAGACGAAGGCGGTCGCCGGGCGGCGATGACGGCTCTGCTCGCGGGCCCGAAGGGCGCCGAGCTCGAGGCGTCTCCCGCCATGTACACCGACATTCCGGAACGGCACCCGCTCCTGGGGATGACTCGATCGCGGACAAGGTCGCCACCGTCAACCTGTCGAAGGGGTGGAAGGCCGCGGCAAGCGAACTTCCGGTAGCGGCACCGCCACGGCGCAGGTCGTCTACACCCTCACCCAGTTCCCGACCGTGAAGCTGGTCCGTATCGAGATCGATGGCATGCTCGTGACCAGTCGGCGCGAGGGCTTGGTCCGACGGCTCGCGACTGCGCAGATTACCGGGATGTCCTGCCCGCGATCTTCGTCGACCGCCCGGCCTGGGGCGCCGCCGCCGGCAACCCGGTACAGCTGAGCGGCATCGCCAACGTCTTCGAGGCCCAGTTCCGGGTCCAGATCCTCGACGGCGATGGCAACATCCTCGCCGACGAGCCGGTGACGGCCTCCTGCGGGACCGGCTGCTGGGGCACGTTCCGCGACCAGGGTTTCGTACGACGTCGCGAAGGCCCAGTACGGCACCTTGCGGGTCTTCGAGCCATCGGCCAGGGACGGCTCCCCGACCAACGTGACCGAGTACCGGGTCTGGCTGACGCCGTAGCGGCGAACCTACCTGGGGCGCGGCTTTGAGGCACTGCCGGCCGACAGCCCGCAAGCCCCGCGACAAGCGTCTCCACGCCGAGGCGGAACGCGTCATCCACGTTGCCACCGAGTCGGAATGCCCCCGCGCCCTCCATGCTCGTGAAGCCGTAGGCGAACGACGTGAGCACGCGCGCGGCCGCGAGGGAATCCGCAGGTCCCACGAGCGCCGCGGCGGCCTCGACGACGGGCCTCGCGGCCTCCGCCGCGACCTCCAGCGGCGCACCCGTGCCGGGGCCGAGATCGGTGAACAGGATCGATGCGGCACGGGGTGCCCGGTGGGCGAACGCCCGGTACGCGTGGGCCAGGGCGGCCACCCGAGCCTCCGGGTCGACCTCCCCGTCCGCGGCCCCGGCGAGCACCCGGCCCAGCTCCCCGGCCGCGTCGGCCGCCACGGCCTCGAGGAGCGCACCCCGATCCCGCACGTGCTTGTACAGCGACGGAGGACGCACGCCGACGCGCGCGGCGACCGTCGCCATCGTCACGGCCTCCAGCCCCTCTTCCTCGAGCAGCGTCCGCGCGGCAGCGACGATCTGCGCACGGGACGTCCGGGCCGGCGTGGGGCTCACCGACCGATCCGCCCGAGGTGGGTGTCGCCGAACGCCGTCGCGTACTTGAGGCCGTAGCCGGCCAGGCGATCCATGCCGGTGTGCCCCACCAGCACCGCCCCGGCGAGCACGAGCGGCGAGATGCCCGACACCACGCCCGCGCCCAGGACCAGCAGGCCCGTCGCCTGGTTGTGGGCCAGGTTGTAGACGAGGGCGCCGATCCGGGGGCCCGGCAAGGTACCCGACCATCGAGACGTCGACCGCCAGGACGAACGGCACCAGGAGCAGCCATGGTCCACCCGCGGCGAGGTAGATCCCCGCCCCGGCGAGGAGGGCCGCCAGCCCTTCGATGCGCAACCACCTGCGCGGCGTGCCAGTGACGGCGCCGATTGCGGACTGCGTTGAGACGGTGGACATCGTGGTCATGACAGGCTCCTGTGGGACGCGGATCGTTGATGGCTACGATACGTCGCCATCATGGCTACTGTCAATAGCCTGAGCCGTGCCCGCTCATCACGTGCCCGCTCACCCCTGCCGGCTCATCGTGCTCGCCGGGGCCTGCTCGCCGAGGCCTGCTCGCGCGGAGCTTCGCCGGGCGTGCTGGGCGCCCGCACGGGCCGCTGCGGGGCCGCTCGGGCGCCCGGCGCACCAACGGGCGCATGGTGGAACGAGATGGGCGCCCGGCGTGACGGTCGGCACGTGGAGCGTCCGACCCGCGCAACAAGCTGTGCGCTCGCCGCACCCAGCGTCTCGGGACGCGCTCGTTGGTGCGCCAAGCGCTCGGCGGGCCCGCCGCCGGACCTCAGCGGTAGCTCGCGACCGCCTCGATCACCAGGTCCGCGAACGCGGCCCGGTCGATGTCCAGCGCGACGTCAACGTTCGGCGACGCGCCAGCCTGACCGCGGTCGTCCACGACCGTCCGGCCCCGCGTGATGTCGCCGATGGTCTCCACGTCCACGTGGTAGCGGCGCGTGGTCACGAGGCCGGGCAGCGCGACGTGCGCCACGGCCACGGCGTCGTGGATCGGCGTGTCCGCGGTCCCGTACTTCTCGACGTGGAATCTCGTGAAGAACCGCAGGAGGTCCGCGAACACGTGGCCCACGCGCGTGCCGACCGCGTCGAGCCGGTCCGCCTCGGGCAGGCCCATCAGCGCCTTGTGGGTCACGTCCAGGCCGTGCATCGTGATCGGGAGGCCGCTGCGGAACACGATCCGCGCCGCCTCCGGGTCCACCCAGATGTTGAACTCCGCGGCGGGCGTCCAGTTGCCGGCGCCCATCGCCCCGCCCATCAGGCTGATCCCCGCGATCTTCTCGGCGATCCCGGGGTACGTCCGCAGGAGCAGCCCGATGTTCGTGAGCGGCCCGACGGGGATCAGCGTCACGGGCGACGGCGAGGCGGCCAGGGTCGCGCGCAGGAACTCGAGGGCGCCCTCGGGGCGCGGCTCGGAGGCGGGCTCCGGGAGGTCCGCGCCGTCGAGGCCGCTCACGCCGTGGACCTGGGGCGCCGTCTCGAGGGGCCGCACGAGCGGCTGATCGGGTCCCGCGGCGACCGGCACGTCCGTGCGGTCGAGCAGCGCCAGCACCCGGAGCGCGTTGCGCGTGGTGTTGGCCAACGTGGAGTTGCCGCCGATCGTCGTGATCCCCAGCACGTCCAGCTCCGGACGGGCCAGGGCCAGGGTGATCGCCAGGGCGTCGTCGTGCCCCGGGTCGCAGTCGATGATGACGGGGATCCGGGTGGGCGTGTCGGTCATGGGAGCCTCGCGAACGCGTCGATGAGCAGGCGGGTGAACCGCTCGCGGTCGATGACGATGCCGACGTCCGCGTTCGGCGTGCGGCCATCGCGACGGAGGCGGTACGGGAGGCCATCGCAGACCGTCCGGCCGCGCGCGGGTCCATCGGTCGTGTCCACGGCCACGTGGTAGCGCGCGACCGCAACGAGGTCCGGGACCAGCAGGTGCGCGATCGCCACGGCGTCGTGGATCGCGGTCGTGGCGGAGCCGGACCACTCGAGGTTGCGGTCCAGGGCGTAGTCCGTGAGGTCCGCGGCGATCCGGCCGGACTGCGTGCCCAGCGCCCGCAGCGCCGCGGCCGCCGGGCGGTCCAGCAGCGCCTGGTGGGTCACGTCCAGGCCGATCATCGTGATCGGCACGCCGGAGCGGAACACGACGTCCGCCGCCTCCGGGTCCGCGATGATGTTGAACTCCGCCGAGGCGGTCGTGTTCCCCTCCCCGATCGAGCCGCCCATCAGGCACAGGTGCGAGATCCTGGGCAGGAGGTCCGGATGGAGGCGCAGCAGCAGCGCGATGTTGGTGAGGGGCCCGATCGGCGCGATCGCCACGGGCTCCGGGCTGTCCGCGATGAGGCGGGCCATCAGCGCTACCGCGCCCTCGGGCCGGGCGGCCGTCGGGGCCGGGGGCAGCACCGTCGTCCCGATGCCGCTCTCGCCGTGGACCTCGGTGGCGCGCACGACAGAGCCCAGCAGGGCGCCGGCCGCCCCCTCGGCCACGGGCACGTCGTCACGACCGTAGGCATGGAGGAGCCGCAGCGCGTTCTCCGTGCATCGCGCAACGTCGGCGTTGCCGCCGACCGTGGTCACGGCCAGGAGCCGGATCTCCGGGCTGGCCGCCGCGAGGCCGATCAGCCAGCGCGTCGTCCAGGCCCGGGTCGCTGTCGATGATCAGCGGGATCGGGCGATCGGCGGTCCCGAAGGGTGCCGACCGCTCCCCTGCCCCGGCCCGGTGGTAGGTGGGGATGGCGTGGACCGGTCCCCAGTCCTCCACGTTGAAGCCGGCGCTCACCCTGCAGCTAGCCCTGGTCGTATGGCTGGCCAGCCGCTGCCGGACCGCGGACGCGACCCACGACGCCCGCCACGACGACGATCGTCGTGATGTACGGGAGGCTGTTGAGCAGCTGCGGCGGGACGTCCACGCCGAGGATCGACAGCAGCGCCTGGGCGGAGTCCGCGAAGCCGAACACCAGCGCGGCACCGAAGGCGTAGATCGGGTTCCAGGCGCCGAAGATGACCGCCGCGAGGGCGATGAAGCCGCGCCCGGCGCTCATGTTCATCTGGAAGCTGCCGGCCGACGCGAGGCTCAGCGACGAGCCGGCGATGCCCGCCATCAGACCGGCGATGAGCATCGCGCGGTAGCGGATCTTGATGACGTCGATGCCGACGGTCCCCGCGGCCGACGGCTTCTCGCCGCTGGCCCGCAGCCGCAGGCCCCATCGCGTGCGGAACAGCATGTAGGCGAACGTGACCATCACGAGCAGCGTGAAGTACAGGTACGGCGTGCCCGAGAACAGGATCGGGCCGAGGACCGGGAACTCCGAGAGCACCGGGATCTTGAGGGACTCGACGGTCGGCGGCGTGTTGAGCTGGGTGTTCTTGGACAGGACGCGCAGGAACAGGAAGTTGGTGATCCCGAGCGCCCCGATGTTGATGACGATGCCGGCGATGATCTGGTCGACCTTCCAGCGGATGCCGAGCCAGGCGAGCAGCAGGCTGACCAGTGCCCCGGCGATCGCCGCCGAGACGATCCCGATGAGCACGGCGACGGTCGGGTTGGCGCCCTCGCCCCCCACGAGCATCGCCGTGCTCGCAGCGACGGATGCCACGCAGGCACCGATGAGGAACTTGCCCTCGATGGCGATGTTGGCCATGCCGCTGCGCTCGGAGATGATGCCGGCGAACGCACCCAGCGAGATGGGGGCCGCCAGCGACAGCGTCCCGCCGAGGACGCCCGTCAGGTTCGCGGGCTTGCCGACGAGCATCGCCGCGAGGGCCGTGACGACCCAGAACGGCAGGATGATCGCGAGCGAGCGCCGCCAGCGGAACGACGCCCCGCGGACGAGCTGGAGGATCCCGGTGACGCCGGTCACGACGCCGGTGAGGATCCACAGCAGCCCGACGGTCGTCTCGACCGTCATGCTCGAGCCGCCCTGCTTGTCCACCCAGAAGGAGAAGACGGCGGGTGTGTCGAGCGAGGTGATCGCGAACTGGAGGGCGATGACGCCGAGGGCGGCGAGGATCACGCCCCGGATGCGGGCCGCGCGGAGGGCCTTGCGCTCGGAGGCGCTGACCTCGACGGTGACCTGCTCCACGGTGGGGGTTGCCGCGGTCATGCCGCACCTCCTTCGCGGCGACCTTGTCAGCACCCGGCATGCGGGTGCGATCGAACCGGTACAGGACCCGGATGAGTCCGGGCGCCGCCACGAACATGATCACGAGCGCCTGGATGAAGAACAGCAGGTCGAGCGGGATGCCGGTCTTGACCTGCATCAAACCGCCGCCCGTGCGCAGCGCGCCGAACAGCAGCGAGGCCGCCACGATGCCGGCCGGCCGGTTACCCGCGAGGAGCGCGAGGGCGATCGCGTTGAAGCCGTAGCCCGAGCTGATGTCGTTCGACATCTGGGGGACGGTGCCCAGGACCTCCATGGAGCCGCCGAGGCCGGCGAGGGCGCCGGACAGCGACATCGCGAGGATGATCGAGCCGCCCGCGCTCATGCCCGCGTAGCGGGCCGCGTGGAGGTTGAAGCCCGCGGCACGGAGCTCGTAGCCCTTGGTGGTCTTGAACAGGAACCAGGAGACGACCACGGCCATGAGCAACGCGACCGCGAACCCCCAGTGCAATCGGATCGCGGGGAGGTCGAAGACCAGCGGGATGCGCACGAAGTCCGACAGGACCTTCGAGATCGGTTCCGAGCTGCCCTCCTTCCTGAGGAAGTCCGAGCGCAGGCCGAACAGCACGATCTGGAACGCCACGTAGTTGAGCATGATGGTCGTGATGACCTCATGGGCACCCGTGCGTGCCTTCAGGAATCCCGGGATGAAGCCCCACGCGGCACCGGTCACGATGCCCGCGATGACCGACATCACGAGGATCAGCGGCGCCGGCTGGTCCTTGAGGGCGATCGCGGCGGTGGCGGCCCCGAACGCGCCGAGGACGAACTGGCCCTCGACGCCGATGTTGAACACGCCGCTCCGGAACGAGATCGCGACGGCGAGGCCCGCAGAAGATCAGCGGGCGTGGAGGCGACGAGCGTCTCGGTGATCGGCCGGATCGCGGCGGCCGATGGCCGGGCGTGGGATCGGAGAGCGCGGCCCCGATCTTGGCCGGGTCGCCGAGGGCGCCGATCAGCATCGCGTAGTAGGCGGTGCCGATGGTCCCGAGCGCACCCGTGATGGCACCGACCGGGTCCGTGCCCAGCTTGGACAGGCTCTGGAAGTCGGTGATCAGGATGAAGAACGAGCCGACGATGAACGCGGTGATGACCGCGAGGATCGGGATGACCGCGGGCTTGAGGGCCCGGCCGATGCGCCTCATTCTGCACCGCCCATCAGCATGCCCAACTTCTCGTAGGTCGCCTCCGGGCCCTCCAGGATCCCCACGATGTTGCCTCCCAGCATCACGGCCACCCGGTCTCCGACGGCCAGGACCTCGTCGAGCTCGGTGCTGACGATGAGGACGGCGGCCCCGGCATCGCGCTGCTCGACCATGCGCTTGTGGATGTACTCGATCGATCCCACGTCGAGGCCGCGGGTCGGCTGCGAGGCGATGACCAGCTTGACCGGCCGGGAGAACTCGCGCGCGACCACGACCTTCTGCTGGTTGCCGCCCGAGAGCGAGCCGGCGTAGGTGTCGATGGACGGCGTCCGGACGTCGTAGTCCTTGACCGCGATCTCCGCACGCTCCGCGATGGCCTTGGCGTTGAGGCTCCCGCGCTTGCTGTACGGCTCGCGGTGGTAGGTGTCGAGGATGAAGTTCTCGGAGACCGTCATCGCGCCGATCAGGCCGTCGCGCATCCGGTCCTCGGGCACGTGGGCCACGCCGAGGTCCGAGACGTGGCGCGGCGACGACGAGGTGGTCGTGTGCCCGTCGATGACGATCTCGCCGGAGTCCGCGGACCGGAGGCCGACGATCGCCTCGACGAGCTCCGTCTGCCCGTTGCCCTGGACGCCGGCGAGCGCGACGATCTCGCCCGCCCGGATCTCGAGGCTGACGCCCTTGACGGCCATGTGGTCCCGGTCGTCCCGCACGTGGAGGTCCTTGATCGTGAGCACCACGTCGCCCGGCGTCGCCGGGCCCTTGACGACCTTGAGCTCCACGTCGCGACCGACCATGAGGTTCGCGAGGATCTCGCGGGTGGCGTCCTTGGGCTCGACCGTGCCGGCGACGCGTCCGCGGCGGAGCACCGTGATCCGGTCCGCGACCTCCAGCACCTCGTTGAGCTTGTGGGTGATGAAGATGACGGTGGTGCCGGCCTCGGCCAGGCCGCGGATGATCCCGAACAGCTCCTCCGTCTCGAAGGGCGTCAGGACGGCGGACGGCTCGTCCAGGACGAGGATGTCGCTCTTGCGGTAGAGCGCCTTGAGGATCTCCACCCGCTGGCGCACGCCGACGGGGAGGTCCTCGATCTTGGCATCCGGGTTGACGTTGAGGTTGTACTGCTGGCTCAGCTCGACCACCCGGGCCCGGGCGGTCTTGCGGTCGAACGTGCCGACCGGCCCGCTCACGCTCTCGGCGCCCAGCGCGACCGCCTCGACGACGTCGAAGACGGGGACCAGCTGGAAGTGCTGGTGGACCATGCCGATGCCGACGTCGATCGCCTGCCGCGGATCCGTGAAGGTGCGAGGCGTCCCGTCGATCAGGATCTCGCCCGAGTCGGGCTTGTACAGGCCCGACAGGATGTTCATCAGGGTGCTCTTGCCGGCACCGTTCTCGCCCAGCAGGCCGAGGACCTCCCCGCGATCAGCGGAGATGGAGATCCGGTCGTTGGCGAGCACGCCCGGGAAGCGCTTGGTGATGTCCTTCAGCTCGAGGCGCATCGACGGCTTCCATCCCTCGTAATGCAGCCCGCCCGCCCTCGGGAACCGAGGACGGGCGGGCAGTGGTGGCTACGGGTGGGTGGTCCGCCTACTTGAGGTAGTCGGAGACCTTGATCTTGCCGGACGCGATGTCCGCCTTGAGCTGGTCGACCTTGGCCTGGAGCTCCGGGGAGACCGCGGCCTCGAGGTCGTGGTACGGGGACATGAGGACGCCACCGTTGGCGAGGGTGCCGAGGAAGTTCTCGCCGCCCATGTCGCCGCCGGCGTTCTTCTTGATGGTCTCGAGCACCGCGACGTCGATGGCCTTCTGGGCGGAGGTCAGGATCGCCTTGCTGTACTCGGGGAGGGACAGGGCCTGGTCGGTGTCGACGCCGATCGCCCACTTGCCCGCGGCAAGCATGGCCTTGATGGAGCCGTTGCCGGTGCAGCCGGCGACCGGGTGGACGATGTCCGCACCCTGGTCCATGAGCGTCTTGGCGAGCTGCTCGCCCTTGGCCGCGTCACCCCAGGGGTTGTCGCCGCCGACGAACGTGCCGGTCTGCTTCGCGGCGTCCCAGCCGAGGACCTTGACCTTGGTGCCGTTCTGCTCGTTGTAGATGTTGGCGCCCGCGACGAGGCCGTCCATGAACCGGGTCACGCCCGGGAACTGCATGCCGCCGTAGGTGCCGAGGATGCCGGTCTTGCTGACGCCGGACGCGACGTAGCCGGCGAGGGTCGCCGCCTCATCGATCTGGAAGTCCAGGCCGGTGAAGTTGGCGGGCGTGGGGCCGTTCGCCGCCTCGTCCCAGGTCGCGTCGACCTGCGCGAAGGCGATGTCCGGGTTGGCGAGCGTCGCGGCGACGGTGGCCTCGCCCTGGTTGAAGCCGATCGTGATGATCGACTGGCAGCCCTCGTCGATGAGGCGCTGGATGTTCGCCGCGTAGTCCGTGGAGCCCTGCGCCTCGCTGAAGGCGGTCTGATAGCCGGCCGCAGCCGCGTTCTCGAGACCGATCTTGCCGAGGTCGTTGAAGCCCTTGTCGCCAAGGCCGCCGCTGTCGAACGCGACGCAGGCCTTGTAGTCGGTGGCCGCGGGGGCCTCGGACTCGGGGGCCATCGACTCCGCCGGGGCCTCGGTGGCCGCGGGGGCTTCAGTGGCTGCCGGAGCCTCGGTGGCTGCCGGAGCGGGGGTGGCTGCGGAACCGCCGCACGCCGCGATGAGGATGGCCGACGCCGCGCCGAGCGCGATCAGCCTGCGAGAAACCTGCAACGTTGTACTCCTCCTGCGATCCCGGGTTCCCTCGGCATGGGACCGGGCCAGCGCTACTGTAACGCGGGAATGCAATCATCCGTCGGACGGCCCGGCATGATCGATGAGATGCGTGCCCGCAGGCCGACCATGGAGGGTGCTGGGCGGTGCCGTCGAACCCCGATCGCGACTGGATCGCGACGCTCATCGCCGTGCAGGAGGGCCGACCTCCGGTGCCGCTGCTCGACGACGCCGCGATCCGGGACCTGCTCCGCTCGCGGCCACGGATCGCGATCATCGGAGCGTCCCGCGATCCCTGGAGACCCTCGTTCGGCGTGATGCGGACGCTGCGGCGGGCCGGCTACGACGTCGTGCCCGTGAGCCCAACCGCCGACGAGATCGACGGGCTCCGCTGCTACCCCACCCTGGCGGACGCCGTGCGCGAGACGGGGCCGGTGGACATCGTGGACGTGTTCCGGCGGCCGGAGGCCTGTGCGGCGCACGCGCGCGAGGCAGTCGAGGCCGGGGCCCGCTGCCTGTGGCTGCAGCTGGGGATCGCCAGCGCCGAGGCGGGCAGGATCGCCCACGAGGGTGGGCTGATGGTCGTGATGGACCGCTGCACGGCGATCGAGCACCGGCGGCTGGTGGAGCACGCGTGAGCGGGTCACCCTGCTCGCCCGATCCCGCCGTCGCCGCGCGACGGCGTGGGCTCGTGGCGAGCCTGGGGGCCGCGTTCGAGGCGCGACTTGCCGCGGCGCGGGCTGCGGGGGGCGTGGACCCGCGGCACCCGCGGGCGGTCATCCCCGCGGCCGTGGCCACCAAGCTGGTGCAAGGCCTCGCGCTCGAGGACGTGGAGGAGGCCATGCTGCTGGCCCTCGAGACGGCGCGGGCCCTCGCGCGCCCGCCGGTGTCCGGCTATCGCGTCGGGGCCGTCGGCCTCGCTTCCCCGAGCGGGGACCTGATCCTCGGTGGGAACCTGGAGCTGCCGGGAGCCTCGATCTGGCAGACCGTGCACGGCGAGGGCTCGGTCACGCTGCTCGCCCGGGCTCGTGGCGAGCTCGTGGCCACGCTCGCGCTCGCGCAGGCACGCCCGTGCGCCCACTGCCGCCAGGTCCTGGCCGAGATGGACGGCGCCGCCGGGTCCGCCGCCGGGCACGGACTCCGACTCATCGATCCGACCGGCCACGTGCTCCGCCTCGCCGACGTCTACCCCTGGCCGTTCGAGCCCGGGGACCTGGGCATGGCCGGCGCCAACCCCGGGGCCATCGTCTGGCCCGACCTGGTGCTCGCCGATGTGGCGCTGCCGCCTGACGTCGCCGACGCGCTCGTCGCGGCCGGACAGCGGTCCCATGCACCGTACAGCGGCACGCCCGCGGCGGTTGCGCTGCGCCTCATCGACGGGAGCGTGATCACGGGCGCGGTGCTCGAGAGCGTCGCGTTCAACCCGACCATCGGCCCCGTGCAGGACGCGCTCGTCGGGCTGCTGGCCGCGGGCCACCAGCTCGATGACATCCGCGAGGCGTGGCTGGCGATCCCACGCGAGGCCCGGGTCGGCCACGAAACCACTGCCCGGGACGCACTCACCGCAGCCGCCCCCAGATCGCCGCTCCACGTCACATACTGGTCCTGATCGCGGCCCCCCTCCCCTCGTCACGCGGCCGCATCCGGAGGACCCGATGCCCCAGATCCATCTCCACGCCGAGCCCGGCGACTACGCGCCGGTCGTCCTGCTGCCCGGCGACCCCAACCGCGCCACCCGGATCGCCGCCCGCTTCGACGGCGGTCTCGAGGGCTCGAGGCTGGTTTCGCAGCACCGTGGCCTGCTCGGGTACACCGGCACGGTGGACGGCGTCCCGGTGTCCGTCCAGACGACCATGATGGGCGCGCCCACGACCTCGATCGTGATGGAGGAGTTGCTCAACCTGGGCGTCACGACGTTCATCCGCGTCGGGACGACAGGCGGGTACGGCGGCCTCGGGATCGGCGACGCCATCGTGGCCCTGTCCGCCGTCGGGTCCGCGGGGATGGCGAGCCGTCCTCGGCGGCGGTGAGCCCACGGCGCCGACCGCTGACTTCGACGTGGTCGAGGCGCTGGTGGCCGCCTCGCGCGCCAACGGCCTGGTCACCCATGTCGGCCCGGTCGTGACCAGCGACGTCTTCTACGACCCGCACCCGGACGGCGTGGCGCGCTGGGGCCGGCGCGGGTACCTGTGCGTCGAGATGGAGACCGCGGCCGTCTACCTGATCGCCATGCGCGAGCGCGCGAAGGGGCGCCCGGTGCGCGCGGGCTCGATCCTGACGGTGTCCGACATCATCGTGGATCCCTCGGTCGCCGCAGGAGGTGCGCACCGGCGGCAACGAGACCTGGTTCCGACCGCCCGAGGACGAGGTCACCCGGCGCGTGGACCTCACGATCGGGGCTGCGATGGCGGCGGCCGCCGTGCTCGGCCGGGGCTGATGTCCGGGCTCCGGGAGCACCTCCTGGCGGCGGCGCACCCGCCCGGCGAGGCAACGGGCGCATGAGCGACCCATCTGCCCGCCCGGAGGGCCAAGTGATACGTGACGATGCCCCTCCGCGGGACGTTTCCTCCGCCCCGCGGGTGGATCCGCAAGCTGCGCGCCCGTTGACCCGCCCAGCGAGCGACCCGATCCCCGGATGGCGGCGCGGGATCCCGACGCCGCCATCGGTCCCGCCGCTTCGCGCCCCGACCCGGTTCAGCTGGCTCGGGATCGCGCTGCTGGGCGGGGCGGCGGTGATCGCGTTCGTCGTCACGGTGGGCGTCTTCCTGCCGGCCCTCGCGCGAGCTCGGCCGGATGGGTCAGGACCCGGCGAGCCTGCCCCGCCAACTCACGGTCTGTGACCGCACCTGGGATCGCGGCCAGGACGTCCGGGTCTGGACGCTGGCGGAGGTGACCGCACGCGACGACCGCGAGCCCATCGTCATCACGGCGTCGTTCCCCGGCGTCTGCCCCCCCGGGACCTGCGGTTCCGCGGGGGCGGATGAGGGCTGTGCAACGGTGATCTACGTGCGCAAGGGCCAGGACGAGTACGTCCCGTACGACCTCGTGACCGACCAGTAGCGACCGTCGCGCCTATGCGACATACGACAACCCGAGGCTGAAGTCCTCCACCAGGTCGGCGATGTCCTCGCAGCCGACCGAGACCCGCACGATCCCGCCGTCCTTCGGCCGCGGGTACACGAGCGTGAACACGTCGCCCAGGCTGACCGCGATGTCGCACAGGGCGAGGTGGTCCGTGAAGGCGGCCATGGCCTCCACGCCGCCGCGGGGCTTGAACGTGACCATCGCCCCGAAGCGGTCGCCGAGGAGCCGATTCGCGACCTCGTGGTCCGGGTGCGAGGAGAGCCCCGGATAGCGGACCCACTCGACCTTCGGGTGCGCCTCGAGGAACGCGGCCAGCGCCGCAGCGTTCGCGGAGCCCTTCTCGGAACGGAGCGGCAGGGTGCGCACGCCGCGCAGGACGAGGAACGACGAGAACGGGCTGGCCGCCTGGCCGAACGTGTCCACCTGCTTGCGAATCGGGTCCAGCAGGGACTTGGGGCCCGAGACCACGCCGCTCACCGCGTCCCCGTGGCCGGACAGGTACTTCGTGGCCGCGTGCAGGACGAGGTCGGCGCCGTGCTCGAGGGGCCGGAACAGCGCCGGGCCGAGGAACGTGTTGTCGGCGACGACCAGGACCCCATGGCGATGGGCCAGCTCCGCGAGGGCGGGCAGGTCCGGCATCCGGAGGCGCGGGTTCGTCGAGGTCTCCATGAGCAGGAGACGGGTCTTCGGCGTGATCGCGGCCTCCACCGCAGCGAGGTCGCACATGTCGGCGGTCGACACCGCGATGCCGCGCCGCGGCAGGTCGTCCTCCCACAGGACACGGGTGATGGCGAACAGCTCGTCGCCCACCACGATGTGGTCACCGGCGTCGAGGTGGGCGAACAGGGTGGACGCCACGGCCGCCATGCCCGATGCCGACACGACGCAGTCCTCGGCGCCTTCGAGGGACGCGACCTTCTCCTCGAGCGCCCGGTTCGTCGGGTTGCCCGTCCGCGAGTAGAAGTAGGAGGTCGGGTCCCACTCGAGCGCCCGGTCGACGGCCGCCTCCTTCTCGGCGGCGGTGTCGAAGGCGAACGTGGCGGTGGCGAAGATCGGCGTGTTGTGCGCGTGCGTCGTAGGATCCGGCCGCTCGCCCGCGTGGATCGCCCGCGTGGCGAAGCCCTCGCCGTCCGTCCGTTCGCGCATCAGCCGTCCTCGTCCGTGTCTGTGCCTGCTGGTCCGAGGCCCAAGTCTAGGGTGACGGGCGGCTACGCGACGACCCGCCGGCGCCGTACCCTTTCCGCATGGACCGATCCGACTGGTGGACCACGCTGGACCCTTCTCCCGCCGCCGCGCTCGCCGAGACCTGGATCCCGGTCGGGCTGCCCGGGTTCGCCGGCGATGCCAAGCACCGTCGCGCGGCGCTCATGGACGAGCGGTTCGGGACGGACGGCTGGCGGCTCGCCCACGTCGTCCGGGGCCGCGTCGTCCCGTTCGACGTCGCCATCCGCGAGTACGAGGAGGCCTACCGGCGCTTCCTGCGTGATCGGCCGGCCCTCGTGCGGTTCCTCGTGGAGACCTGCGGCAACGTCTACGACGACCGGGTCGAGAACGTGTACGACACGGACTATCGCCAGCCGCACACGGTGCAGAACCACTACCAGGACATCTCCGTCCGGCGCGTGATCGCCGAGCTCGTGGACGACCCTGCGTGGCCCGACGTGACCGACACGGCCGCCGGCGAAGCGACCGGGGACCTGGTGGACCTGGGCACGGGCGCCGTGCACCGGGTGCCCCGGGCGCGCGGGTTTCGCGGCGGCTCGCTGCTCCAGATCCGGGAGCCGACCTCACCCGGCTACGTGCTCAACCCGGCCGTGGTCCCGATCCACGACCCGGCGCTGATCACGGCGATCCCCGGCCGCACGGAGTGGTACCACGCCGAGGGCTGCGGGCACCTCTCGGTGGAGGCGTTCTGGCAGACCAGCAAGGTCGTCGAGGTCAGATACGACCGGTTCCTGGCGCTCGGCGACGCGAGGCCGGAGCCGCTCGCGGGCCTGTGAGCGCGCCCGTGAATGCGCCAGGAATGCACCCGTGAATGCACCCAGCGCGGCGACGGGACCCACGTGCCTGCTGCTCGGCGCCGCGAGCCTCGACATCTACCTCGGGCGGGACCTCGTCCTGCCCGGCGGCGGGGTCCTCAACATGGCCTGGCACCTGCGCGACGAGCCGGATCCATGGCACCTGCTGACGCGCGTCGGCGACGACCGTCCGGCCGTCTTCCTCGACTTCCTGGCCCGCCACGGGATCGCGCACTCGCCGGGGTCGATCGTCGGGCGTGGCCCATCGGCGTCCATCGACATCGCTCATCCGGCCGGACCTGCAGCCCCACATGGACAACTTCGTCGAGGGGGTCTGGGCCACGTACCGCTCCACGCCCGAGGAGGAGGCCCTGATCGCGGGCGCACGGCGAGCTCCACCTGGTGCTCGTGGAGGGCGCGATCCGGGAGCTGGAGCGGCTGCACGCTGTCGGGCTCGTCGAGGGCCCCGAGGTTACCGCGGACTTCCTCGGGTTCCGGCACTACACGGTGGAGCGCTTCGCCCAAACCATGCGCGCGGTGGACGTCGGTTTCGTGGGCTGGCCCGGCGCGCTGGACGACCCGGTCGTCGCGGGGCTCCGGCGCGTGGCCCACGACCTGGGACGGCTCGTGATCGTGACGTTGGGCTCGCGCGGCGTGCAGGTCGTTCGACGGACGGCCGGGCGGCGAGGACCGATTCGTGCCGGTCGTGCCGGTGGAGGTCCACGGGACCACGGTGGGCTGCGGCGACGCGTTCGTGGCCGCGTTCCTCGCGTGCGTGGCGGCGCTCCCCGGATGTGCTCGCGGCGGTCGAGGCGGGCAAGGCGACGGGCGCGGCGGCCACGGCCTGGCGTCGACCCCTTCCGGACGAGGCGTACGGACCCCAGGCCGTCGAGGCCCTCCGGGCGGCGGACGCTGCGGCCGCGGATCCCGAACGGCCCTGAGTCAGCGCCTGTCAGCGCCTGGCCAGCGTCCTGATGATCGAGCGGACGACAAGCAGCGCCACGACGATGACGCCGGCCCGCTGCAGGGCGAGGCGGTTGACGTCCACGGCGGGCTTCCACTCGACGTCGCCGTCCTTGATGACGTAGACCCCCGCGGGGGTCGCCTTCAGGCCGTACCCCATCCCGTACCCGGAGTCTGCGGCTCCGCCCTCGACGCCCTCTTCCTCGCTGCTCGCCGGCTGGGCTCCAACCCCGGTGCCTCCACCCGCGCCCGCGCCGCCCATGACGGTGGCTACCGGGATCACCGTGAGCCCATCCTGCTCGTAGGGGTCGCCGAAGACACGCTTGACCGACATGGCGTCTCGCGCGTGGCTCAGGACTTCGCGGGCATCCATCGTGTGTTCTCCATGGCGCTACTGATCGACGAGTCCTCCCGTCGAAACCTGAACGTAGGCAGCGACGACGCGCTTGGCGAGAGGCGCACGGCCCCTGTCGGTCCTACTGGATCAGGAACCCCGCGATCACGAGAGCGAACCCGGCGAGCACGATGGCTCCGCCAATCTGCGCCTTGCGACGGAGCACCTGCATCGCCACCGACGCGTCGGTCTTGCTGTCCGGGCGCGCGCCGCCGCGCCACTTCTCGTAGCGGGCGATGTTGGCGTCCTGCTCCTTGAGGGCCATGTAGCGCCGGTATGGCTCCCGCGCACGGAGCACGCCGACAACGATGAGCACGACCCCGGCCACGATCAGCGCGATGCCCAAGATCCCCACCCTTAGTCTCCTGCGTCGAGGCGCTCGCGGACGAGTGTGGTGACCCGGGCGGCGTCCGCCGCGCCGCCCGTGGCCTTCATGACCTGGCCGACGAAGAACCCGGCGACCGGCCTCCCGGCGCGGTAGTCGGCGACCGCCTTCGGGTTGGCCGCGATCACGACATCGATATGGTCCAGCAGCGATGCGTCGTCAGCGATGGGCCCGGGCCCGGCGTCCGCGAGCAGCTCGGCGGCCGGGATGCCGTCCGCGAGATGCCGCTCCAGGAGATCCCGCCCGACCTGGCGCGAGACGGTGCCGCCGGTGATGGCCCCCAGCAGCGCGGCGATCCCCGCAGGCGTGGAGGCGCCGGCGGTGCCGCTGGCGTTGAGCCCGTCGGCCTTCGCGACCCGCGCATGGATGCCCGAGACGAAGTTGGAGACCTCCCTGGCGGGCACGGACGGCCCGGCCGCGGAGATGGCCTCGAAGGCGCCCGTCATGCCCGGGTCAGCCACCAGCACCGCGGCGTCGTAGCCGGTGATGCCCAGCGCCTCGTAGCGTGCCCGGCGGGCAGCCGGGAGCTCAGGGAGGGCCGCCAGCACCCTGTCGATCCAGGCGGGTTCCACGTGGAGCGGCGGCAGGTCCGGATCCGGGAAGTACCGGTAGTCCTCGGAGGTCTCCTTGGCGCGCATCCGGTAGGTAGCCTGGCGGGCGTCGTCCCAGCCCCGGGTCTCCATCTGCAGCGCCTCGCCCGCGTCGAGGGCCGCGCCCTGGCGTTCGATCTCGTACCCGATCGCGCGCTCCACGGCCCGGAACGAGTTCATGTTCTTGACCTCGACCCGCGTCCCGAAGGCCTCGGTCCCGCGCGGCCGGAGCGAGACGTTGGCCTCGACCCGCATCTGGCCGCGTTCCATGTCCGCGTCGCTGGCCCCTATGGCGCGCAGCAGCATCTGGAGCTCCTCCGCATACCTGCGGGCCTGCTCGGCGGTCCGGATGTCGGGCTCCGTCACGATCTCCATGAGGGGTGCGCCGGACCGGTTGAAGTCCACCAGCGACGCCCGGCCATCGGCCACCTCCGCGGCATCCTCGTGGATCAGCTTCGCCGTGTCCTCCTCGAGATGCGCCCGGGTGATCGGCACGCTGAACGGCCCACCCGAGGTCTCGATCGCCAGCCGACCCCGGGCGGCGAGCGGGATCGCGTACTGGCTGATCTGATAACCCTTCGGGAGGTCCGGGTAGAAGTAGTTCTTGCGCTCCCATTGGGTCCGCTCGGGGATCACGGCGTCGATTGCCAGGCCCGTGGCGATCACGAGCTCAACGGCACGACGGTTGACCACCGGCAGCGACCCCGGCAGCGCCAGGCAGACCGGGCAGACGTGGGTGTTGGGAGAGGCGTCCGCATAGGCGTTCGAGCAACCGCAGAACATCTTGGACTCGGTCCGCAGCTGGCAGTGGACCTCGATGCCGATGACCGGCTCGTAGCGCTCGAGGACCCTGGCCACGCGATCGGCCGCCGCGGTCACGCCCAGGCCTCCATCCCCACCGTCGCCAGGTACATGCCGTACATCGCGATCCCCAGCCATGCCACCGCGGTGATGACGCCGCGCGCCGCCATCCGGACCCGGACGCGCGCATGGACCGGGCGGGTCGCATCAACGAGCGAGCGTGTCGGGTCACCGTCCCGCAGCAGGGGGACCAGCGCCGCACGGGCGGCCCCGTAGCCGCGCCAGGCGCCCCAGAACGCCAGGAACACGCCCGCCCAGACCAGCACGACACCCGTCATGGCGTGAGAGTGTCGCACACGCGGGTCGCCGGACGACCTGACCACCGGCGGCGAGCGCAACGGGGCACCGCTCCGCGGTGCGGACCGGACCCAGCCGGAGGTGGCGCGCCGGGTGTCGTTCCCGGGGTCTGTGAAGCATCGGAGGGCGTTCGTTCCGGTGGGCAGCGATAGGCGGGCTCCCGATCGAGAGCCGTGCCGGGGTCGTGTTGCCGCCTGCTCCGCCAGGTGCGCCGGGGGGGGCCGGGAGGGACCCGGGGTTCGGAGGAGGCCCCGCCGGGCCACGACGCCCAGGCCGCGGCCGGCAGGCGGACCATTCGTCGCCGACGTCCGACGAACTGTCCGCCTAGCCGGCCGGGAAGGTCCCAGCAGGGCGGATCGGTGGTCTCCGGGCCGCTCGGGAGGACGAGGCGTCGATGACCGGCGACGAATGGTCCGCCCCGCGGCCCGACGCGGGACCTGGCGACGCGGGACCTGCACCGCGGCCCGACGCGGGAGATGGCGACGCGGGACCTTGACGATCGGGCCGTGTACCGCCAACCCCGGGAACGACAGTTACTCGGCGGCCGGGTGCAGTGCCCGGATCGCCTGCTGGATGGCATCGTGCAGCCGTGCGCCCGTGGGCTGGCCCTCCAGCGTTACCACGCCGTGGGTCGGCTCGTCGTCGAAGCCCGACAGACCGACCCCGGGGAAGGTGAGCACGATCGGCACGTCCGGGTGGACCCTGCGCAGGTCCGCGATGAGCTCCGTGGAACCGTCGGCGTCGCCGCTGGCCCAGGCGTCGTACACCATGACGTCCGAGCGTGCCGCCATCGCACAGGTGCCCCCGTTGAGAACCGGGCACGTGTTCGCCGTGGGACCGCTGCACTGCTCCACGACGTAGCCGTACCGCCGGAGCGACTCGACCTCCTGGTCGGCCAGGTCGATGTCGTGGTGCACGACGAGCACTTTGGTCACTGCGCACCTCCATTGGCGACGGGGCGGCCCGACGGGATCGCACCCATCGCTGCAACGCGCACGTTGCACGTCGCACGACCCGCCGGGGAAGGGTCGAAGGTCACGTCGGGCGGAGGCGGCCGCAGGCCGGTTGGCGGCGGCCAGCTCCTAGTAGCGGTGGCGCTCCACGAAGCGGGCGAGGCGCTCCAGCGCTTCCTCGAGCTTCTCGTACGAGGTCGCGTAGCACATGCGCACGTGACCCTCGCCCGAGGGACCGAACGCGTTGCCCGGCACGGCCGCGACGCGCTCCTCGCGCAGCAGCTGCTCCGTGAACTCGTCCGACGTCAGGCCCGTGGACGTGATGTCCGGGAAGGCGTAGAACGCACCGCGGGGCTCGAAGGTCGGCAGGCCGAGGCTTGTTGAGGCCGTCGACCAGCAGGCGCCGGCGCCGGTCGTACTCCGCGACCATCGTCTCCACGGCCGCATCGCCATCCCGGAGCGCGACCAGGGCCGCGTCCTGGGCGACCGTCGGCGCGGACATGATCCCGTACTGGTGAACCTTGACGATGCCCTCGAGGATCGTGCGCCGGGGCGCACACCCAGCCCACACGCCAGCCGGTCATCGCGTAGGCCTTGGAGAAGCCGCCCATCAGGATCGTCCGCTCCCACATGCCGGGCAGCGAGCTGAAGGCGCGGTGACGGTACGTGCCGTAGGCGAGGCGGTCGTAGATCTCGTCGCTGTAGACGAGCAGGTCGTGGTCGCGGGCGATGCGGGCCAGCTCGTCCTGAACGTCGTCGTCGAGGACGGCGCCCGTGGGGTTCGCCGGGTAGCCCAGGAACAGCCCCTTGGTGCGCGGGGTGATCGCCGCCTCGACGGCCCCCGGGTCCAGGGCGAAGTCGTCGTCGAAGTGGGTCGCGACCGGCACGACCGTGCCGCCGGCGAAGACGATCGCGGGGACGTAGGCCACGTACGACGGCTCGTGGAGGATCACCTCGTCGCCCGGGTCGCAGGTCGCCCGCAGCGCGAGGTCCACGGCCTCCGAGGCACCGACGGTGATCAGGATCTCCGTCGCCGGGTCATAGGTGACGCCATAGCGGCGCCGCAGGTGCTCCGCCAGCGCCCGCCGCAGCTCGATCGTGCCGAAGTTGGACGTGTAGTGCGTCCGGCCCTCGCGCAGGCTCTCGACGCCGGCCTCGACGATCTCGCGGGGGGTGTCGAAGTCCGGCTCCCCCACCCCGAGGCTGATGACGTCGTCCATCGTCGCGATGATGTCGAAGAAGCGGCGGATGCCGGACGGCGGCACCGCACGGACACGCTGGGACAGGGCCCGCTCTGACAGCGGCGGGCGGGCGCTGGTGGCATCGGTACTCATGGTCTCCAAACCTTACGGCATCACCGCGGGGCGGGGTGCTGGTCGTGGGTCGTCGTCGGGTCGCGAGCGCTCAGCCGCCGGCCTGCCGCTCCACGCGCTCCCGGATCCCGGCCATCTGGCGCTGGGCCATGACGAACACGCCGAAGCCCAGGAGCGGACCCATCGCGCGGGTCGTCCCCGTCGTGTCGCCGACGCGGAACCGCATCCGCTCGATGAGCCGGGTGCCCCCGTCGCGCTCCGGGCGGAGGATGAACGCCCATGACGCCGCGAAGTCCGGGGGCGTGGCGGTCTCGAGGAACTTGCCGGAGGCCATGAGGCCCGCGGGCGTCGCCCCGTTGTTGCCCCCGTCCGTCTGGCGTGCCCGTGCGGCGACCATCGCGGCATCCACGTAGAGGACGAGCGCCCGGTCCGGCTCCAGCACGCGGACCTCGAACCCGCCCGACGGATCGGTCGGGACGATGTCGCCCACGGCCAGGCCCTGCAGCTCGGGCATGATCGCGTCCGCGGAGGAACCGCGCATGTCCAGCTTGTCGTAGCTGTACCAGCCGGCCCGCCCGTAGCCCATCTGGACGAGCCACGGCCACACGGCCGCCGGCGGCGCGGCGATCGTGATGCCCCGGGTGTCGGAGACCTGCGCCCCCTCGATCAGGTCGTCGCCGGGCAGCGGGGTCGTCGAGTCGATCGGGCGCACGCCCCACGTCCGCCACCAGTGGGTGGACCTCCATGCGACGACCGCGGCGATGACGGCGATGGCGGCGATGAACCCGGCGAGCAGCTTCTTGAACACGCGATGACACCTCCTGCCGTCACGATGCCCCACGGCACGCCGCGCGACGAGGGCCGAGGGTCGCGAGAACAGGGCGCACAGGCCCGGTTCGGGCCTCGGCCCGCGTACCCCACCGGCTGGCGTGGGACAATCCACGCATGCGATGGGGCCGGGCAGTTGCGGTGATCGGGGCGGCCGTCGTCCTGTCCGGCTGCGAGCAGATCACGACCGTCCTGCCGGGATCGCTGGCGTGCGGAGAAGCGGAGGCTCCGCTCTGCCAGTCCGTGGCGCGCCTGGCGATCGCGCAGATGAACCTGACGGCGACAGGGCCGATCGAGGCTGTCGCGCTGGAATCCTTCGACTGCGTCCAGGGCGCAATTGCGAACTTCCGTAGCGAGTGGGCGACGGCGACCACGTGCTGGAGCGTGACGGTGACCGGCGATCGGTCGCATGGCTGGGGTGTCGTGGTGCTCTGGCCAGACGGTAGCCTCGAGCCGTTCTGGTAGGTCGCGACGCCGGGCCGCTCTGGGGGGTCAGGCCCCGGCGCCCACCCGCTCGGCCGGCGTCGGAATCGGACGGGTTCCGGAGCGCATCGAGGTCACGCGGCTGAAGGCCTCGCCACGACGCACCCGCGGTGACGCCCTCGTAGGCGCGTGCGGCCCGGAGGAGCTCGGCCTCGGACCAGGCCGGGCCGATCAGCTGGAGACCCACCGGGAGGCCCTCGGACAGGCCGCACGGGATGGAGATGCCGGGCAGGCCGGCCATGTTCACCGGCAGGGTGCAGACGTCCGCGAGGTACATCTGGACCGGGTCCGCCATCCGCGCCCCGAACGGCCAGGCGACGTACGGGGACGTCGGGGCCACGAGGGCGTCGAAGCCCGCCTCCCAGAGCCCGTCGAAGTCACGCCTGATCAGCGTCCGGACCTTCTGCGCCTTGAGGTAGAACGCGTCGTAGTAGCCGGCCGACAGGGCGTAGGTGCCGAGCATGATCCGGCGCTTGACCTCGGCCCCGAAGCCCTCCCCGCGGGTGGCGAGGTAGTTCTCGATGTAGTCGCCACCGCCGCGGACGCTGTACCCGAAGCGGACGCCGTCATAGCGGGCGAGGTTGGACGACGCCTCGGCCGGGGCGACGATGTAGTACGCGGCCAGGCCGTAGTCCGTGTGCGGGAGGCTCACCTCCTCCACCGCGGCGCCGGCGCCCTCGAGCGCGGCCACGGCCTCGCGGATCCGCGCCTCCACGCCGGGTTCCATGCCCGCGGTGAAGTACTCCCGGGGCAGCCCGAGCCGCCTGCCCCGCAGCCACGAGGCGGCCTCGTCGTTCGAGCCGGGCAGCCGGAGCAGGTCGTCCGGAACCGGGACCGGCGCGCTGGTGGCGTCGCGCTCGTCGCGGCCGGAGATCGCGTGGAGCAGCGTCGCCGCATCCCGGGCGTCGCGGGCGATCGGTCCGACCTGGTCCAGCGAACTCGCGAAGGCAACGATCCCGTACCGGCTCACCCGGCCATACGTCGGCTTCAGCCCCACGGTCCCGGTCATCGCGGCCGGCTGGCGGATGGAGCCTCCCGTGTCGGTCCCGATGGCGAGCGGTGCCTGGTACGCCGCCACGGCCGCCGCGGAGCCACCGGAGGACCCACCCGGCACCCGGCCCAGGTCCCAGGGGTTGGCGGTGGGCCCGAAGGCGGAATGCTCCGTCGAGGAGCCCATCGCGAACTCGTCCATGTTGGTCTTGCCGAGGATCACGGCGCCGACTTCACGCAGGCGCTCGGTGACATGCGCGTCGTACGGGGACCGGTAGCCCTCCAGGATGCGCGAACCGGCGGTGCACTGGCCGCCACGGACCGACACGAGGTCCTTGAGCGCGACCGGGATCCCCAGCAGCGGGTGGAGCGCGTCCAGCGCCCCCTGGCCTTCGGCGCGCGCGGCAGCAAGGCGGGCGTCGGCGGCCTCGGCCTCGCCCATCGCCCGGTCGTCGTCGATCGTCAGCCAGGCGTGGAGGCCGCGGTCCGTCACACGGGCGCGGGCGAGGTGTGCGGCGGTGATCTCTCGCGAGGTGGCCTCGCCGGACTGGAGCAGGCCCCCCAGCTCCCGGGCGGACAGGGTGGTGAGATCGGTCACGGCGTGCTCAGTCCCCGCCCAGGATGGCCGGCACGACGAAGGCGTCGCCCCGGCGCTCGGGCGCGTTCGCCAGGACGTCCCCGACCGCCATCGACGGCCGCGCCACATCCTGCCGAAGGATGTTCTCGAGCTCGATGACCTGGGCCGTCGGCGGGATCGCGTCCGTGTCCAGCTCCGAGAGCCTCGCGTACTGGTCGAGGATGTGGTTGAGCTCGCTCTCGAGCACGTCGAACTCCGCCCCGGTCAGGCCGAGGCGGGCGAGGCGGGCGACGTGCTCGACGTCGGCACGGGTGAGCTCGGGCATGGCGGGATGATAGCCGGGCGCGCAGACCGGGCTCCGTTCGCTAGAGGTGGAGGCGCCCCTACAGGTGGTCGCGCCCCTCGATGTGGCCCATGTCGGAGTGCCCCGAGAACGGGCGATGGTCATCGTCGTCGTGCCCGTGGGCCTGGCCCTCGTCCGCGTGGATGTGCACGCCATCGTCGGGGACGTGCACGGCGCCACCCTGGTGGACGTGGGCCGCCCCGAGCGTCCGGGCGAGGAAGTCCCGCGTCCGCGGGTCCTGGGGGTTGTCGAGGACCTGGTCCGGCGGACCGACCTCCAGGAACACGCCCTCCTCGATGAAGTAGACGCGATCCGCGGCCTCGCGGGCGAACGCCATCTCGTGGGTGACCACGATCATCGTCGCGCCCTCGTGGGCCAGCTCCTCCATGACGTTGAGCACCTCGCCCACGAGCGTCGGGTCCAGGGCGGAGGTCGGCTCGTCGAACAGCAGCACCTTGGGCTCCATCGTCAGCGCCCGCGCGATCGCCACGCGCTGCTTCTGGCCGCCCGAGAGGCGTGCCGGGTACTCGTCGCGCTTCTCGGACAGGCCCACCTTGGCGAGGTACTTCTCCGCGGTCGCGATCGCCTCGTCCTTGGACACGCCCTTCACGCGAACCGGGGCCTCGATCAGGTTGTCGATGACCCGCAGGTGGGGGAAGAGGTTGAACTCCTGGAACACCATCTGGGCGCGCAGGCGCATCTGCCGGATCTGCTCGCGGTGGCCGCGGTCCCGCGAGTTGAGCGGCTGCGCCTCCAGTCGCAGCCCGTCCACCTCGATGACGCCCATCGTGGGCTCCTCGAGGAAGTTGATGCAGCGCAGGAGCGTGCTCTTGCCGGAGCCGGACCGGCCGATGAGGCAGATCGTCTCGCGGGGGAAGACCTCCACGGTGGCGCCCCGCAGGACGTGGTTGCCGCCGAAGTACTTGTGCACGCCCAGGGCGCGCACGATGGGGTCTGCGCCGGCGGGCGTGAGCGCGCCGGGCTTCGCGTACTGGTCGTAGACCTCACCGAGCGGATCCGGGGTCGGGGTGCTGCTCATGCTGGTCACCTCAGATCCTCCGGTCGCTCTCGGCCATCCGCTTCTCCAGGCGATCCTGGACGATGGACAGCACGATGGTCAGGCCCCAGTAGATGCCCGCGGCCACGATGAGCGTCTCGAGGCCCTTGAAGTTGGACTGGCCCACCCGCTGGGCGCGCCACAGGATCTCCTGTGCGCCGATGACCGACACCAGCGAGGAGTCCTTGATCATCGAGATGAACTCGTTGCCGATGGCCGGGGTGATGATCCGGACGGCCTGCGGGAGGATGATCCGCCGCATCCGCGTCCGGCCCGGCATGCCCAGCGCCTGGGCCGCCTCGGTCTGGCCACGAGGCACCGCCTGGATGCCCGCCCGGAACGTCTCCGTCATGTACGCGCCGTAGTTGAAGGACAGCGCGAAGATCGCCAGGACCTCCTTCGAGATGTCGGAGATGAACGGGAAGATCTGCGGCAGAGCGAGGTAGATGAACAGGATCTGCACGAGCAGCGGCGTGCCGCGGACGAGCGACACGTAGAGCGTGGACAGGGCGTAGAGCACCGGGTTGGAGCTCAGCCGCCCCAGGGCCCCGATGATGGCGAACATGATCGCGAACGTGATCGAGACCACGGCGACGTAGATCGTGGTGGTGATGCCACCGACGATGTACGGCATCCACTTGCCCATGAAGGCGACGTCGATCTTCCCACCAGCGAGCAGCGCGCTGATGGTCCCGCCGATCACGAGCAGCCAGGTGACGACGAAGATGATCCGGAAGTTCAGTTGCTGTCGCCGCCGCTGGGCGGCGATCGCCTCGACGATCGGGTGCGGGTCCGCGACCTCCAGGCCCCCTGTCGCGCCGGTCATTACCGTCACTTGACTCCTCCCGTCCCGGATATGGACAGCGGGGGTGCCCGGTCGGAGCACCCCCGCTGCGTGTCAGCGCTGGGTCAGTTCTTCGGCTCCACGGTGAGGTCGAGACCGAACCACTTCTCGGACATCTTCTTCAGCGTCCCGTCGGCACGCATCTCGGCCAGGATGGTGTCGACCTTGGCGACCATGTCCGTCGGGTCCGGGCCCTGCTTGTCGAACGCGACACCGAGCGGCTCGTAGTACACCGGGTCGCCGACCTTGACGAGCGGCAGTCCGTCCTTGACGGCCTGTTCGACCGTCGTGGACGAGCTCAGCCAGCCGTCGAAGTCCTTGCGGCCGGCCTTCCAGGTCTCGGCGCACAGGCGGTCCGTGGACAGGGTCGTGGCCGTCGAGCCCTCGGGCGGACCGTCCTTGGGCGTGTAGCTGCCGAGGTCGAGGGCGCCGGTCAGCCAGTCGTAGTAGGTCGTGGCCTCGCCCGCGCAGATGACCTTGCCCTTGAGCCCGTCGAGCGAGGTGATCCCCGACGCCGTCGACGCGGCCATCTGGGCCGGCGTGTAGTAGTACGGCTTGCTGAAGGCGAGGACCTTCTCGCGCGGGGTGGTGATCGTCATCGAGCCCACGCTGAAGTCCCACCGGCCCTGCCAGGAGCCGGCCGTGATGAGGTTCCAGTCCGGGGTCTGGAACTCGATGGGCAGGCCCAGGCGCTTCGCGATCTCGGTGCCGACCTCGATGTCGAATCCCTCGTATGTCCCGTCCTCCTTGAGCGAGGACTGGGGCGGGTACTGTGGATCGGTCGACATCACGATCTTGCCGGCCTTCGTGACCTTGTCGAGCAGACCGCCGGCGATGGGCGTGTCACCGGACCCGGTGTCCGCCGACGGCGCCGATGTGGCCCCGCCGCTCGAGCAGGCTGCGACGAGGACCGCCGTGGCGCCAAGCAGGGAAAGTCGTCCGCGCAGGGACATTCGCTCCTCCTTTTGTTCGGTCACGCCGTGCAGTTCGTCCGACTACCGAACGGCCGCATTATCCCCCTGCTGCAAGGGGTCTGCAGCAAGAGCCGGACGGCCCCCCGATTTCGGGCACCCCCGTCTTGCGCTCGACGCCGCCCTGTGAGCGGCTCCTAGAGCCCTTACCCGACGATCTGCCAGAACGCCGCTGAGAGTCGCAGCTCCGCAGCGAGGCGGATGACGTTCGACATCGCGTCGATGGCGGACTCGCCTTCCGCGTGGATCTCGCGCGACTGGCCGTCCACGAGGCATGCGACGGTGATCGTGACGGGTCCCTCGCCCTGGATCTCAAGGTCCTCGATCAGGACCCCCGTGCCCAGCACGCGCTCAAGGTCGGTCGCGAGACGCTCGGCCAGCTGGGTTTCGGCGTCGTTCACGTGCGCTCCTCGTCCGTGCCCGCTGTCGGTTGCTCCCCGGCGAGGAGGCGCCTGAACGCGTCCGCGTCCAGCACCGGAACGCCGAGATCGGTCGCCTTCTGCAGCTTCGACCCGGCGCCCGGGCCTGCAACCAGGTAGTCCGTCTTCTTCGACACGGATCCCGCGGGCTTGCCGCCGGCGGCGCGCACGGCATCCTCGGCCTCCTCGCGGCTGAACCCCTCGATGGTGCCGCTGACCACGACGGTCCTCCCGGCCAGCGGTCCGTCCGCGGCGCCCTCCTGCCACGTCCCGCACGACCGGCCGCTCCGGGATCACGCCGGCCTCGACGAGCTCGCGCAGGACGTCCCGCGTGGCGGCATCCTCGAACCAGGCCTGCATCGCGGCGGACACGGACGGCCCGATGCCGCTCACCTCCTGCAGCGCCTCCGGGCTCCTCCGTCGCGATCCGGCGGAGATCCGTCTCCACGACCGCGAACCAGGGGTCCGGCACGGCGTCCGGGGCCGGCGGCGGATAGTCGTCCGGGCGCGTGCGGGCCGCAAGGAACCGCGCCAGGTCCACGGCGGTCGACTCGCCCACCTGCGGGATGCCGAGGCTGTTGAGCACCTTGGCGAACGGGCGCCCCACGCGCGCCCGCTCGATCGCTGCGTTCAGGTTCTCCGCGCTCTTCCGCCCGAAGCGCTCCAGGCCCTCGAGCTGGTCCACGGTGAGGGCGAAGAAGTCGGCCCGACGGTGGATCATGCCCGCGCTCGAGGAGTTGGGTCAGGACCGCCCAACCGGCGCCCTCGATGTCCATGCCGCCGCGACCCACGAAGTGCGCGTACGCCTGGGACAGCCTCGCCGGGCAGACTGGGTTCGGGCAGTAGTGGCGGACCGCGCCGTCGTCCTGGACGACTGCCGTGCCGCAGACGGGGCACTGCTGCCGGAACTTCGTACTCACGCGCGTCCGTCGGGCCGCTTCTCGAGGATCGGCCGGACGACCTCCGGGATCACGTCGCCGGCCTTCTGGAGGATCGACGGTGTCGCCGATCCGGATGTCCTTGCGCCTGCACCTCGTCGAGGTTGTGGAGGGTGGCGCGCGCCACGGTGGAACCAGCCACCTTCGCGGGCCGCAGATGCGCGACGGGCGTGAGCGTCCCGGTCCGGCCGACGTAGGCGACGATGTCCTCGACCAGGGTCTCGACCTGCTCCGGTGGGAACTTGAACGCGATCGCCCAGCGCGGTGCCCGGCTCACCATGCCGAGGCGTGCCTGCTGGTCGAAACGGTCCACCTTGACCACGACGCCGTCGGTCTCGTAGGGCAGGTCATGGCGGGCCTCGCGCCAGCGCTCGGTGAAGGCGATCACCCCCTCGATGTCGAGGCCGGCCTCGCGGTCGGGGTTGACGGGGAAGCCCAGGGCCTCGAGGCGGGCGAGGGCGGCCGATTGGCTGTCGACGAGGGCAGCGTCCGGGACGGGTGCGGGCGGTGCGGGCTCGTCGAAGAGACCCTCCTGGGCCGGCGGCACGTCCTCGAGGAGCTGGTAGAGCCACGTGGAGAGCTGGCGGCCCGCCGTGACCCCGGCGTCCTTCTGGCGGAGGCTGCCGGCGCCGCTGTTGCGCGGGTTGGCGTACAGGGCCAGGCCCTGCTCCTCGCGCTCGGCGTTGATCCGCGCGAACTCCGCCTTGGGCATGAAGACCTCGCCGCGGGCCTCGAGGGTCGCGGGCTCCGAGAGGCGCTCGGGGATGGACCGGATCGTGCGCAGGTTGGGGGTCACATCCTCGCCCGTGGTCCCGTCGCCGCGCGTGGCCCCCAGCACGAACCGGCCCTTCTCGTAGCGCAACGAGACGGCCAGGCCGTCGATCTTGAGCTCGGCGACGTAGGTCAGGCTCTCTGCAGGCTCCGGTGCCGCCGCCAGGCCCAGGCCCTTGCGGACGCGGGCGTCGAACGCGCGCAGTTCGTCGTGGCTGAACGCGTTCGAGAGGCTGAGCATCGGGTGCCCGTGGCGGACCTCGGGGAAGCGGCCGCCCGTCGGTGCGCCACCCACGCGCTGGGTCGGCGAGTCCGGGGTGATCAGGGCCGGAAACGCCGTCTCGAGGGCGACCAGCTCGCGGAACAGGGCGTCGTACTCGGCGTCGCTGATCTCCGGCGCGTCGTCCTCGTAGTAGCAGGCGGTTGGCGCGGCGGATCTGCTCGACGAGCTTCGCGTGCCGGGCGCGGGCGGCGGCCTCGTCGAGCGAGGCGGCCTCCTCGACCAGTTTGGGATCGACGGGGAGCGACTCGGTCATGGTTCCGAGGATACGACCCGCACGTGGTCCCGGCGCAGGGCGGACGGGCGGGTGACGCCGGCGATGGCCAGCGCCCGGTCGATCTCGTCCCGGTAGATCCGCAGGGCATGCGCGACACCGGCCTCGCCGGCACCGGCGAGCGCGTACAGGAGCGGCCGCGCCGCGAAGACGGCGGTCGCGCCCAGGGCAAGCGCGACGAGCACGTCGGGCCCGCGGCGGATCCCGCCGTCGAGATAGACCTCCAACCGTCCCTCGACGGCATCGACGACCTCCTCCAGCACGTCGATGCTCGCCGGGGAGCGGTCAAGCTGGCGGCCACCGTGGTTCGACACCCAGACGGCGTCCGCGCCGTGATCGACCGCCAGGCCGTGCGTCCTCGGCCGTCAGGATCCCCTTGAGGACGAGCGGCAGGGGCGCCCAGGAGCGGATCTCGTCGAGCGTGGCCCAGGTCAGCGGCACGCCGCGCATGTCCAGGATCTCGTCCAGCTCGCCCCCGTGGCGCCATGCGTCGCGCTTGGGCAGGTTCGCGTAGGCGTCCTCTCCCGGATCGAAGGTGCGCCGCAGGATGTCGTCGCGGTAGCCGAGGACGGGCGCGTCGACGGTGAGGACGAGCGCCTCGTAGCCCGCGGCGGCCGCCCGCTCCACCAGGCCGCGCGTCACGCCCCAGTCGCGCTGGACGTAGAGCTGGAACCAGCGGCGCGCGTCGGGCGCGACGGCGGCGATCTCCTCGATGGACCTTGACGCGACCGTGGACACGACGTTGATCGCGCCGGCGGCGGCTGCGGCGCGCGCCGTGGCGAGCTCGCCGTCGGGATGGGCCAGGCCGTGGAGGGCGGCCGGCGCGACGCCGATGGGGATCGCCGCGGGCCGCCCCAGGATCATCGTCTCGAGGGTGACCTGCGACACGTCGACGAGGACGCGGGGACGCAGCTGGAACCGGTCCCACGCGGTGGCATTGGCCCGGAGCGTGTGCCCGTCCCACGCGCCGCCCTCGTAGTAGGCCCAGGCGGCCGGGTGGAGACGCTCGCGAGCCGGCGCTTCGTAGTCGTGGACGCTGACCACCCCGCGGAGGTCGATCGCGGGCGCGTCGGAGGGCGGATAGGCAAGGCTTGGGCGGGAGGTGTCAGGCATCGGTTGCAGGATAGGCCCACGGTCGGCGACGATGCGCGTCATGGACAAGGACACGCTGCTCCACCAGATCCGCGAGACCCATGCCTTCATCGAGGCGGCCGCCGCCGAGATGGACGACGACGCGCTGCTGGGACCGGCACCAGGGATGGACGGCTGGACCCGCAAGGACGTGCTCGCCCACATCGAGTGGTGGAGCAACCACTCGGCGGCGGTGGTCGCGGGCGTCCGCTCCGGGGTGGACCCGTATCCGGGCGGCGACGAGCCGTGGGACCCCGATGCCTGGAACGAGCGGATCCTCGCCGACAACCGGGACCGCTCGCCCGAGGACGTGCGCCGGGGCGAAGCGGCATCCTTCGCCGCGCTGGTCGCCGCCGTCGAGGGGGCCACAGACGAGGAGTTGTTCGCCGAGGACCCGCATCCATGGCTGGACGGCACGCTGGCCGAGACCGTGATCGAGGACTCGTCGAAGCACTTCCCGGACCACGTCCCGCAACTGATCTGAGGGTGCGGGCGCTCGCCCACGTCGTCGTGCTCGTCGCGGCCGCCTGCGCCGCGCCCACGCCGACCCAGTCCACCTCAAGGAACACCGTGACCGACCTTCGACTCCACCAGGCCGCCACCGCAGGCGACCTTGCCGTCATCGCGCCCCTGCTCTCGGAGGGCCTTCCCATCGACGCCCGCGACGCGGACGGTCGCACGCCCGTCATGGCCGCGACAGTCGCCGGGCAGGTGGCGGCGGTTCGGGCGCTCGTCGATGCGGGGGCCGACGTCGACATCCGGGACGACCGCCTCGACAACCCGTTCCTGTACGCCGGCGCGGAGGGCCTCCTCGACATCCTGCGCCTCGTCAACGAGGCCGGCGCGGACCCGGCGATCACCAACCGGTACGGCGGGATCGCGCTGATCCCGGCCTGCGAGCGCGGACACGTCGACGTCGTGCGCTATCTCCTCGAGGAGAGCGACGTGGACGTGGACCACGTCAACGACCTCGGCTGGACCGGGCTGCTCGAGGCGATCATCCTCGCCGACGGCGACACGGCCCACCAGGAGATCGTCCGGCTGCTCCTCGAGCACGGCGCGGACCCGGACCTCGCGGACCGCGACGGGGTCACGCCGCTCGCGCACGCGCGGGCCAGGGGCCAGGCGGAGATCGCCGCCCTCCTCGAGGCCGCCGCGGCGCGACGCGGAGCTACCCGATCAGCTCCAGGTTCGCGAGCGAGGCCAGCATCGTCTTGCGGCCCACCTGGGCGTCCCTGAAGGCGACCTGGACCTCCTCGTCGTCGCGGGTCAGCTTGGACGTGATCACGATGCCGTCGCCCCAGCGTGCGTGGCGCACCCGGTCGCCGTCCCGGTAGCGGCGTTCGCCCGGAACGATGGGGCGCGGCGGGATGACGCCTCGCTCGCGGGGCCCGAGACCCTGCCGAAGCCCACCGCCTGCCTCGGACGGGTCGAACGGGTCGGACGCCTCGTCCCAGGCCGGGATTCCGTCCGCGCCAGGCTCGGACCCGAGGCCGCCCCCGAGCCGCCCCAGCGACCCCGACGGCGCCCCGGCGGCGTAGGCATCACGCTTGGCACCGAGGTCCCGCGACGGCCGGAAGGTCTCTCCCGGCGCCGGCGCCCCAGGCCGGCCGCTCCCCTGGCGGTAGGCACCGCCGCCCGCCCTGATTCCCGCCCCGAGCCGCGACCCGCGCTCCCGGAACACGACGTCCGGGTCCAGGTCCGCGCCGATATCGCCGCCGCCGCGCAGCTGCGGACCGACCATCAGCTCCGCCGGGATCTCCATCAGGAACCGGCTCGGGATGCTCATGCCGCCGCCACCCCAGGTCGCGCGCCGCCAGGCGTGGCTGAGGAACAGTCGCCGCTTCGCCCGCGTGATGCCCACGTACGCGAGCCGCCGCTCCTCCTCCAGCTCGCGCTCGTCGTCGAGGGCCCGGTTGTGCGGGAAGACGCCCTCCTCGATGCCCCCGATGAACACGACCGGGAACTCCAGGCCCTTCGCCGCGTGGAGGGTGATCAGCGTCACGGCGTCCTTCTCGCCCTCGTAGCTGTCCTGGTCCGCGACGAGCGCGGTCTCCTCCAGGAGCCGGTCCAGCGCGTCCTCCGGCGCGAGGTCGTCGTAGCGCGTGGTCACGGCCCGCAGCTCGAGCAGGTTCGCCCAGCGGTCCTCGCCCTCCTCGGAGCCGTCGGCCAGCATCGCCCGGTAGCCGGACGCCTCCAGCACCTCGTCGAGCAGCTCCGGCAGCGGCAGGACCCCGATCCGGCGGCGCAGCCGGGCGATCAGCGCGGAGAACTCGCCGATGGCCGTCTTCGCCCGCGGGGTGAGCCCCTCGACCTCGCCCGTGCCGGCCGCCTCGACGGCCGCGAACATCGAGTTGTCGTGCTTGTCCGCGTACCGCCGGAGCGCCTCGACGCTCTTGTCGCCGATGGCGCGCGCCGGGACGTTGATGACCCGCTCGTAGGAGACCGCGTCCGTGTCGGACCGGAGCACCCGCAGGTACGCCAGCGCGTCCTTGACCTCGCGCCGCTGGTAGAACCGCGTCCCGCCCACCAGCTGGTAGCGGATCCCGTAGCGCAGGAACGCCTCCTCGATGGCCCGGGACTGGGAGTTCATGCGGTACATGACGGCGAGGTCCTTGGGCCGGAAGCGCGTGGACTCGTCGTCGTCCGCGCGCCGGGTCAGCCAGCCGCCCTTCCCGGTCGAGCCCACCAGCCCCTCGACCTGGCGGGCGATCCACTCGGCCTCCTCCTCCTCGTTGAAGGCCTCGAAGCGCTGGATCGGGACCCCGCCCTGGTTCTCGGTCCACAGCTTCTTGTCCGTCCGGCGCTCGTTGCGCGAGACCACCGCGTGGGCCGCGTCGAGGATGAGCTGCGTGGAGCGGTAGTTCTGCTCGAGCTTCACGACCGTCGCGTCGGGGTAGTCGCGCTCGAAGTCGAGGATGTTCTGGACGTTCGCGCCGCGCCAGCCGTAGATGCTCTGGTCGTCGTCGCCGACGACGCACAGGTTCCGGTGGGCCGCGGCGAGCGCCCTGACCCACAGGTACTGCGGCCGGTTCGTGTCCTGGTACTCGTCGACATGGAGGTAGCGCCAGCGCTGCTGGTACTTCTCCAGCACCTCGGGCGCCTGCTCGAACAGGTCCACGGCCCGCAGCAGGAGGTCGTCGAAGTCGAGCGCGCCCACCTCGCGGAGGCGCTCCGCGTAGCGGGCGGCCAGCCGCGCGATGACCCGTTCGCGGTGGTTGACGGCGTTCTGGGCGAGGAACGTCGCGTCGAGCATGTCGTTCTTGGCCCGGCTGATCGCGCCCAGGATCGCCGCGGGCCGGAACTCGCCCGTGGCGGGCAGGTCCTGCTCCGCGAGGATCCGCTTCATCAGCTGCTGCTGGTCGTCCGTGTCGTAGATGACGAACCGCCGGTCCAGGCCGATGGCCTCGCCGTCGCGCCGCAGCACGCGGGCACACAGCGCGTGGAAGGTCCCGGCCTCGACGTCCTTGCCGGTCTCCCCCACCAGCGCGTGGATCCGCTCCCGGAGCTCGCCGGCGGCACGGTTCGTGAACGTGACCGCGAGGATCCGCCGGGGCTGGACGGCCTTGACACCGATGAGGTAGGCGATGCGGTGCGCGACCACGCGCGTCTTGCCCGACCCGGCACCGGCGAGGATCAGGAGCGGGCCGTCGGTGGTCGTGACGGCGCGCGCCTGCTCCGGGTTGAGGCGGCCCGTGATCTCCTCGGCACGGGCGGCGCGGCGGGCCGCGATGGCGGCTGCGACGTCCTCGGGCGAGAGCGCGGGTCCGTGCGCGACGTCCGGCGCCTGGGGGACGTCCCTGAGCCACTCCGGCTCTTCCGGCGGTGCGGCCGGCTCTGCCGAAGGGTCGTCGACCACGGCAGGGTCCTCGCCGAACTCCAGCAGCGTGCCCTGGCCGTCGGGCTCCTCGCGTCGTGTACGGCGACGCTTCACGGGCTCGCCAGCAGGGGTGGGACTCACCCGTGCATTCTAGGGTGCGGCGGGGGTCAGGACCCCGACGGCGGTTCCTCGATGACGATGCCCGGGTCGTCCCATCGGCTCGCGTCCAGGGCGAGCTGCAGGTCAACCGTGCCGTCCTCGCTGCGCATGTCGAGCTCGAGGTGGACCGGGCGCAGGGTCCCGGTGTCCGCGTCGAGGGTGACGGTGGTGGTGACGTCGGGCAGGGCCGCCTCGTTGTCGTCTGGGAGCAGCGCGCCGAGGAGCTCGGCCGGGTCCGACCCTGCGTCCAGGACGATGTGACGGCAGGTGCCCGACTCCCCCGCGCACGGGACGTCGGTGACGACGGGGTCCAGGTCCGGCCGGGCGAGCCAGGCCCGCAGCCGGTCCACCAGCGTGAGCGGGTTGGCGTCGATGCCGGCGTCGGCGGCCGCGCCGCCCAGCGACGCCCTGGACCACGGGCCGTCCGGTGGCGTCCTGTACCAGGCGCCGTCCCACACGGTCACGGCCTCGAGAGCCACGCCCAGCGGCGGGCTGTCCACGGATGCCCCGGTCCTGGCGTCCCTGGGCCGGAGATCGGCCTGGGCGGTCGTCCCGTCGAGCACCACGCGCTGCTCCGGGCGGCCCACCAGGGCTCCGGGGATGCTGCCGCCGACCGTCGCGTCGAGGTGGACCGCATTCGCGTCCAGGACGGACTGCAGGCTGCGGGCGATCATCTCCTTGGGATCCGTGACCTGGTCCGCGGGCGTGGTCGAGGCCAGCGGTCCCACGCCCACGACCCCGCCGACGACGATCAGGACGCCCAGCACCGCGACAAGCGCGGCGACGCCGAGCAGCGGACCCCTGTTCGCCACGATCCCCTCCGGCACCTGCTCCGGAACCGCCCCGCGGGCGGTCGGCCGGTCGGGCTACAGGCTCGCCCCTCGAAGGGTCCCCGGTCAAACGGTGTCGCGGGTCAGCCGCCCGGCTGGCCCCACGCCGGCGGCGGGGGCATCGGGCCATCGGGCCCGCTGGGTCCACCCGGGCTGCCGGGCGCCGGCCAGGCGGGTGTCCCGGCCGCCGGCCAGGCGGGTGTCCCGGCCGCCGGCACGCCGTAGCCCGCCGGGTAGCCCGGGCCGCCGTAGGCGGGGGCGCCGGGATACGGACCCTCCACGTCGACGATCACGCGGATGCCACCGATCCTCCCCGCGACGAAGTTGTAGAGCGCGCACACGATCGCGGTCATGACCCAACCCATCGCTCCGTAGAAGACGACGCCGATCAGGACGAAAAGGAGGCCGCCGACGAGACCGGCCCCGACCACGCTGCCCATCTCCGAGCCCGGCGTGTTCATGCCCGCGAGGCCGGCGATCAGCATGAACGGGACGAAGAACACGAGCACCACGATGATCACGGCCACCGCGTAGAGGACGGCGACCACGTTTGCCGTGCGGATGACGTCGAAGTGCCGGATCGTGACCCTGTTCATCCCCCGTTCCTCCTGTCCACCTGGGTTCGCAGACGGAGTCTACGGCCTCGAACCAGTGAGAGCCCGCGACTCGGCCCTGGGTCGATCGGCGGGAGCCGGAGCGCAGCTCAGCCGCGAATTCCTGCAGGATCGGCGGTCAGCTCCTCGACAACATGCCTTGGATGACTCCGGGACGCGTCAGGACCCGTCCGCGACCCAGTAGGGAGTCGCCGAGGAGGCCTGACCCGGCAGGGAGTCGCGATGGGGACCTGGCCCGGCGCACGGGACACGAAACGGCCCCCGGAGGCGATGCCTCCGGGGGCCGGGCGATGGTCTGCGCGACCGGGTCAGCGGGCGAAGAACGACTTGACGCTTGGCGTGCGCAGGTACCAGAACACGATGAGCGGCACCAGGATTGCGCTCAGCACCGGCACCAGGACCGCGCTGATCGTGCTCAGGTGCGTGACGATGATCCACAGGCCCAGCGCGATGCTCAGTCCGGACCAGATCACGCCCAGCATGCGGGCCCAGCTGCCGCCGGACCAGAAGCCCCACCCCAACAGCAGCCAGATGAGCCCCGCGATGAGGGCGGCGATCCCGGTTGACTGCACCTGGAGCTCGCCCAGCAGCGGGAACTTCAGGTTGAGCAGGTTTGAGACACCCGCGATGGTGAGGACGATGCCATTGAGCGCCGCCACGATCGAGATGATCGTGATGCCGATCGGTCGGTTCAAACAGGTCCCTCCCACAGGATCTGCGGCCGCTGAAAACGGCTTGGGCTGCGGCCGCCGGGCGGGAGTATGCCCCACCGGTTCGCGGCCGCGCAACCGACGACGAGTGGCCTCGACCAGCCGACATCGCGACCAAGCCACGCGCTGCTCCGGCCACGGTGTGCGTAGCCGGCGTCGGCCCTGCGCCCAGGACGCGAAACGGCCCCCGGAGGCGATGCCTGCAGGGGCCGTTGGTGTCGCGGCTTGCGCGAGAGTCGGACTAGAAGTCGATCCCCCCGCCGTGCTCGTGGCCGCCGCCGTTGCCGGCCGCTGCCTTCTCGGGCAGGTCCGTGATCAGCGTCTCCGTCGTCAGGACCATCGCGGCGATGGACGCTGCGTTCTGGAGCGCGGAGCGCGTGACCTTGGCCGCGTCGACGATGCCCCTCTCGAACATGTCGCCGTACTCGCCCTTGAGCGCGTCGTAGCCATGGCCGATCGGCAGGTCGCGGATCGCGTTCACGACGACCTCGCCGGACATGCCGGCGTTGTCGGCGATCTGGCGGGCCGGGGCCTCGAGGGCCTTGCGGACGATGTCCACGCCGACCTGCTCGTCACCCTCGAGGTGGATGGCGTCGAGCGCCGGGATGGCCTGCAGGAGGGTGGTGCCGCCGCCGGCGACGAGGCCCTCCTCGACGGCCGCGCGGGTCGTCGAGAGCGCATCCTCGATGCGGTGCTTCTTCTCCTTGAGCTCGACCTCGGTGGCCGCCCCGACCTTGATGACGGCAACGCCGCCGGCCAGCTTGGCGAGGCGCTCCTGGAGCTTCTCGCGGTCGTAGTCCGAGGTGGTGTCCTCGATCTGCGCCTTGATCTGCGTCATGCGCGCCTTGATCTGCTCGGCGGAGCCCTCGCCGTCGATGATCGTCGTGTCGTCCTTGGTTGCGACGACGCGGCGGGCCTTGCCCAGGTCCTCGAACGCGACGGAGTCGAGCTTGCGGCCGATCTCCTCGGAGATCACGGTGCCGCCGGTCAGGATCGCGATGTCGCGGAGCATCTCCTTGCGGCGATCGCCGAAGCCCGGGGCCTTGACGGCCAGGACCGAGACGGTGCCGCGGAGCTTGTTCACGACCAGCGTGGCCAGGGCCTCGCCGTCGATGTCCTCCGCGATGATCAGCATCGGGCGGCCCTGCTGGACGGCCTTCTCGAGGCCCGGCAGGAGGTCCGGGACGGCGCTGATCTTCTTGTCGGTGATGAGGATGACCGGGTTCTCGAGGACGGTCTCCATCCGGTCGGGGTTGGTCACGAAGTACGCCGAGATGTAGCCCCGGTCGAACTGCATGCCCTCGGTGTATTCCTTCTCGAGGCCGAGGGACTGTCCCTCCTCCACGGTGATGACGCCGTCCTTGCCGACCTTGTCCATCACCTCGGCGATGATCTCGCCGACCTCGGGATCCGCCGCGGAGATGGCCGCGACGGCAGCGATCTGCTCGCGGGTCTCGACGGGGCGGGCGGTGCGCTTGATCTCGTCCACGATGGCCGTGACCGCGGTCTCGATGCCGCGCTTGACGACCATCGGGTTGGCGCCGGCGGTGACGACCCGCAGGCCCTCAGCGACCATCGCCTGGCCCAGGACCACCGCGGTGGTGGTGCCGTCGCCGGCGACGTCGTCGGTCTTGGTCGCGACCTCCTTGAGGAGCTGCGCGCCCATGTTCTCGAACGGGTCCTCGAGCTCGATGTCGCGAGCGATCGTGACGCCGTCGTTGGTGATCGTGGGGGCGCCGAACTTCTTGTCCAGGACGACGTTGCGGCCCTTGGGGCCGATCGTCACGCGGACCGCATCGGCGAGGCGGTCGATGCCCCGCTTGAGCGAGCGACGAGCGGTCTCGTCGAAGATGAGCTGCTTGGCCAAGTCGTGATCCCTCCGGGATGTGGTGGTTGCGTGTTGGATCGACTCAAGGCGCCGGTGCGGGCGCCCGGGAGTCAGTCCTCGACGATCGCGAGGATGTCCTTCTCGCTGACGATGAGGAGGTCCTCGCTGTCGACCTTGAACTCGGTCCCGGCGTACTTGGCGTACAGGACCTTCTGGCCGACGGCGACGTCCATCGCGCTGCGGGAGCCGTCGTCGAGAACCTTGCCGGGGCCGACGGACAGGATCTCGCCCTCCTGGGGCTTCTCCTTCGCGGTATCCGGCAGGACGATGCCCGACTTCGTCATCTCCTCACGGGGCGTGGGCTTGATGACGACGCGATCGCCCAGCGGGCGGAGCTTCGTCGAAGAGGCGCTGGCCAAGGTTCGTTCCTCCTGTGGCGACCGGGCACGGTCGCCGGTGGCCTGATGGTGTGGCTGCGAGTGCCGCGGCCTTCGGTCACGATCCGGGGCTGGTGCCGCGCCGGGGGGCGCTTGGTGAACGTCCCGGCCGGGCCCTGCGAGATCGCGTACCCGCTACGTTTGGCACTCTCCGGTTGAGAGTGCCAACAACGTACCGGAGGCGGGCATGGGTTGTCAACCGGGGCCGGCCGACGAGTAAGCATCCCAACGACTGTGCTGGCCCGTCTGGCCCACGGTGAGGTCAGCTCAGCCGCCTGGGCGGCCGATGGCCGGTGAACGGCCCATTCGTCGCCCAGGATCGACGGCCGGTGGCGCCCGCCGGGCAAACCGGCAGCTGGGGACTTGGAGCAGGGCAAACGGTCCCCTGCAGCGGACGAACCATCGGCCACGGGCGACCGATGGGCCGCAGGGCGGCCAAGTCGGAGCCGCTGGGCGTCAGCACAGAGAATGGGATGCTTCCGGCCGACGAGGCCTGCGGCGCAGCGCAGGGCCGCAGGCCCGCGGTCAGACACGGTGGCGTGGCCCGGGACGGTAGACAATGGTCTGACGGTAGCCAATGGGCTCAGGCCGGCCGCCCGGCCTGAGCGTGGACGCCATCGAGGGAGCGGCCGGATGGGTTTCGACCAGCGTATCGAGGAGCTTGGGCTCGCCGTGCAAGACTTCACGGTGGTGCCCTACACGGGCCTCAAGTACGGGGCGCTGAAGCCGCACCACCTGGCCGGAACACTGCTGTTCCTGAGCGGCCACATGCCCGAGCGGCCGGACGGAAGCGTGGTCCACCCCGGCACCCTCGGCAGGGACCTCACCATCGAGCAGGGCTACGAGGCCGCGCGCGTGGCGGGGATCAACGCCCTGGGCGGGATCCGGTACGCCCTCGGCACGCTCGATCGCGTGGTGGCCGTCGTCCGATCCCTGAACTTCGTGGTCTGCACGCCGGAGTTCCACGATATCCACCTCGTCGCGGACGGCACGACTGACCTCCTGCGAGACGTCTTCGGGGACGACGCCGGTGTCGGGGGCCGGGCCACGGTCGGCGTCACCAGCCTGGCTCGCCGCCACTGCTTCGAGACGTGGCTCACCCTCGAGGTTCGCCCGTAGGTCGTCAGCGCGGCAGCGAGCGGGGAAACGTCGCGTCGTAGGCCGCCACGAGGCTGTCGCCCAGCTCCTGCTCCCCCACCCCATGGAGCTGGGCGACCCAGCGAGCCGTGATCGCGACGAACTCCGGCGCATTGCGGCCTCGAGGTGCACCCGGGGGCGAGAGGAACGGCGCATCGGTCTCGACCAGCAGCCGCCCAGCCGGAACCAGCGGGACAACGTCGGCGGACGCCTCCTCGCCACGCCGGAACACGAGCCCGCCGAACGCGATCGCCAGGCCCATCGCCAGCATCTCCTGCGCGTAGTCCACCGGCCCCGAGAAGCTGTGGACGACTGCCGGCGGACGGCCGGCGAATGCTGCCCGGGCCGGTGCCCCGTCAAAGCCCGCGGCCCGCAGCTCCGCCACGAGCGCGTCCTGGGCGTCCCGCTCCCCCGCTTTCGACCGGCAGTGGAGGATGGCGGGCTTGCCGGTCGCGCGCGCGAGCGCGAGGTTCCGGCGCAGGTTCTCCAGTTGTGCATCCCAGGGCGAGAACATGCGGTCCGAGTCGAGGCCGGTCTCGCCGATCGCCACGACGCGGTCGTCGCGCGACCATGCCTCGATCATCGCCCAGCCGGCCTCGTCCACCTTCGCGGCGTCATGCGGGTGGATGCCCACGGCGGCGTCGAGCCACGGGCGGGCGGCGACCACCTCCAGGGCGCGCCCGCTGGAGCGCACGTTCCAGCCCGGGACCAGGATCCGCTCCACACCCGCGTAACGGGCGGCGCCCAGGAGCTGATCCAGGTCGTCGTCGAATCGGTCGGCGTTCAGGTGCCCGTGGGAGTCGACGAGGCGCACCGAGGCGTCAGCCCTCGCCGTCCGCGGCGGCCTCGACGTCCAGGCGCGGGAACAGCGGTGACGGCGTCTCGGTCACCCGGCCGGCGTCCTTGACGCCGCCCCATTCGAGCAGGTCGAGGATGGCCGGACCGCCGTTCCCGTCCGATCCGTACCCCCAGCCGTAGCCGAGCTGGTCGAGGATGCGGGGCGCCATCGAGGGCATGAACGGCGCGACCGCCGTCCCCACGAGCCGGCAGGTCTCCACGAGATCACCGAGGACCGAACGCAGCCGCGCGGCCGCCTCCGCGTCGCCGGCTTTCGCCTGCTTCGCCAGCGTCCAAGGCTGCTCGGCGTCGACGGTCTTGTTCGCCCCGCCCACGAACTCCCACAGCTCGGCGAGCGCGTCATGGAGGAGGTAGCCGTCCATCTTCTCGCGATACAGCCGGAGCGTGTCCACCCAGCCCTCGGCCAGCGGGGATTCGCCCTGCGAGCGGGGCGCCGGGCGCTCACCACCCAGGTAGCGATTGACCATCGAGATCGTGCGGTTCACGAGGTTGCCAAAGTCGTTGGCGAGGTCCGCGTTGTAGCGCCGGACGAACGAGTCCCAGGAGACCTCGGTGTCGCGGTCGAACGCAACCTCGCGCAGCGTGACGTAGCGGGCGCCGTCGGCACCGAACGCCGCCACCACGGCGTGGGGGTCCAGGAAGTTGCCGCGGCTCTTGCTCATCCGCTCGCCGCCCTGGACGAGCAGCCAGCCGTGCACCCAGACGTGGTCGGGGGCGTCGATCCCGGCCGACCACAGCATCGCCGGCCAGTAGATCGTGTGGAAGCGGGCGATGTCCTTGCCGATGACGTGCAGGTCGGCCGGCCACCATCGCTGGAACAGCTCCAGGTCGTCCGGAAAGCCGGCCCCGGTGATGTAGTTGATCAGCGCGTCGTACCAGACGTAGATCGTGCCGGCGGCGGGATCCCAGGTGCCGTCGGGGAGCTGCGAGCTGGTGCCGTCCTCGCGGATGGGGAACGGGATGCCCCAGGTGGCGCCCGCGCGGCTGATGGAGAAGTCCTCGAGACCCTGGCGGATGAAGCCCAGCATCTCGTTGCGCCGGTAGTCCGGCTGGACGAAGTCCGGGTTCGCCTCGTAGTGGGCGAGCAGGCGCTCCTGGTAGGCCGACAGGCGGAAGAACCAGTTGCGCTCGCTGAGCCACTGGAGCGGCACGCCCGGGTGGTTGGGGCACTGCATCCCGGTCGCGGTCTCGTGCAGGTCCGACGGAGCCTTGAAGCCCTCGGACGGGCAGTACCAGCCGTCGTAGCTGCCGAGATAGATGTCACCGTTGTCGTAGGCGCGGCGGACCATCTCCTGCGCGGAGCGGTAGTGATCGGGGTCCGTGGTCCGGATGAACCGGTCCGGGCGGATCAGCAGCGCGTCCTCGGCCGCGGTGAACAGCCCGACCTTCTCGTCGACGAACTCGCGCGGCGTCATGCCGGCTGCCTCGGCGGACTGCGCGATGTTGACGCTGTGCTCGTCCGTGCCGGTCAGGAACCGCGTCTCGTGGCCCTGCATCCGGTGCCAGCGTGCGACGACATCCGCCCCGATGACCTCGTACACGGTGTGGAGGCCGGGCGCGTTGTTCGCGTAGGCGATGGCGGTCGTGATGTAGAAGCGCTGGCGGTCGGACATGGCCCGGCGATGGTAGCAGCGCGGGTCAGCGCCGCGGGCGCGCCGGACACCGGCCGGGCACGATCGCCTCCGCCACGGACCCGCGCGCAGGCCGCCGCCGTAGACTCACCGGCATGTCCGCCCTCGATGAAGCCCCGCTCGTCCAGCCCGACGACCGTGCCGCGTGGCGCGCCTGGCTGGAGGCCAACCACGCGACCGTGCGGGGCGCCTGGCTGGTGACGTGGCGTTCCAGCTCCGGCCGCCAGCGGCTGGACTACGAGGCCGCCATCGAGGAGGCGCTCTGCTTCGGCTGGGTCGACGGCACCGCCGGGACCGTCGATGCGGAACGGGGCAAGCTCTACTTCTCGCAGCGGCGCCCGCGGAGCGTCTGGGCCGCCACCAACAAGGCGCGGGTCGAGCGGCTCATCGCGTCCGGACGGATGCAGCCGGCCGGACTCGCGGTGATCGAGCGCGCCAAGGCCGACGGGTCGTGGTCGGTGCTGGACGGCCCGGAGCGACTCGAGGTGCCGCCCGACCTGGCCGCCGCGCTGGACGCGAACCCGCCGGCCGCCGATCGCTTCGCGGCGTTCCCGCCCTTCGCGCGCAAGCTGATGCTCTCCTGGGTGGCCACCGCGGTCCGCCCCGAGACCCGCGCGTCACGCATCGAGCAGATCGCCGTCAAGGCCGCACGGAACGAGCGCGCCCAGGGCTGAGGATCCGCGGCGGCTCGATGCCCGTCAGGCCAGGCCCAGCACCTGCGCCGCGCGAGCGGCCGTCATGCCGACCGGCTCGCCCCGCAGCCGCTCGATCACGGGCACACCGGCCACTCCCGCATCGGCCACCATCCGGGCCGTCATCGCCGCGTCGAGCGCAAGGAAGCGCGCGACCGGGTCGTCCACGCTCGTGACGCCCGCCACGACGTCCAGGAAGCCCCGCCGATCCTCGTCGCCGGTCCACACCGTTGCCGCGAGGTCCGGTGGGAGCGCCAGGCAGACGGCCGCCGACGCCGGCACGGCCCGCGCCACGACCGCGACGCTGCCGAAGCCGCCATCGACGAGCAGCGGTCGGGTCGGGCCGGCCTCACGCAGCTCATCGGCGAGGAGGTCGAGCGCCTCCGCCGTGGCCGCCTCGTGGAAGGCGAGGAAGGCCTCCGGCTCCAGGGCCACCTGCCAGGCGAGCGGGTCGGCGGCGCTTGACCAGCCGTGGTTCGCGGGGTGGCGCGCCGGATCGAAGCGGCCGTGCCAGCTGCCGTAGAGGCGGGCATCCATGTCGAGGATCTCGAGGCCGTGGCGGTCGGCCAGCGCGGCGGACACGGTGCTCTTGCCGGTCCCGGCCCCGCCCAGCACGAACCGGAGTCGGCGGTGCGCGCGCAGCCGGTCGGCGGCCGACTCGAGCAGGATCGCGTCGACGGCAAACGGTCCGGTGCTCAATGGCGGAAGTGCCGCTTCCCCGTGACCATCATGGCCGCGCCGACGCGCTCGACGAGGTCCAGGACCTCGGCATCGCGCATCGAGCCGCCGGGCTGGACGATGGCGGTCACGCCGGCATCGAGGAGCACCTCCGGGCCGTCCGCGAACGGGAAGAAGGCATCGGACGCAGCGACGGCACCCACGGCGCCCGCCTCGCCCTGGAACTGGCGCGCCTTGTCCACGGCGCCACGGCAGGCGTCCACCCGGCTCACCTGGCCGGAGCCCAGGCCCACGAGCATCCCGTCGCGGACCAGGAGGATGGCGTTCGAGACGACACCGCGGCAGAGGCGCCAGGCGAGGTCCATGTCGCGGAGCTCGGCATCGGTGGGGCGGCGTGACGTCGTGCATGTCCAGGCGGCCGGATCGTCCGGAAGGTTGTCGGGTGCGGTCACCAGGACGCCGCCACCCGCTGTGCGGAAGGAGCCGAGCGGATCGGCGGTCGCGAGTGCCACCTCGGAGTCGAGCGAGGTGTCGACGACCAGGCGCAGGTTGGGCTTGGTCGCCAGCACCTCCAGCGCCCCCGCATCGAACGCCGGCGCGACCACGACCTCGAGGAAGATCGAGACGAGCCGCTCGGCCAACGCCCGGTCAACCGTCCCGGTGATCGCGACCACGCCCCCGAACGCCGAGACGGGGTCGCCGGCGAGCGCCGCCTCCCATGCCTCGAGGAGGGTCGGGCGCTCCGCGGCCCCACACGGGTTGGTGTGCTTGCAGATCACGATCGCGGGACCGCGCATCAGCCGGGCGAGGGCGGCTGCCGCCGACGCGTCGAGGACGTTGTTGTAGGACAGGGCCTTGCCCTGGAGCGGCGGCTCCCCGCCCGCGAACGGCCCGTCTGCGGCTCGCGGCTCGCGGTCCGTCCGCCGGTAGCGGGCGGCGGGCTGGTGGGGGTTCTCGCCGTAGCGGAGCGTGTCCACCTTCTCCAGCGAGATCGTGAGGGCCGGAGGGTACGGATCCTCCGCGCCGGGCAGGCCGGGCTCTGCCGGGAGCTCCACGCCCGCGGCGGCCATGCGGCCCGGCAGCTCGGCCGCGATCCGCGCGTCGTAGGCCGCGGTGTGGCGGAACGCCTCCACGGCCAGGGCAGAACGCAGACCCAGCGGGATCGAGCCGTGCTCGTCGAGGGCCCCCAGGATCGCCTCGTAGCGCGCCGGCGAGGTGACGATCGCGACGCTGGCGTGGTTCTTCGCGGCGGCCCGCACCATCGACGGCCCGCCGATGTCGATCTCCTCGACCAGGTCGTCGAACGACAGCCCGGGCTTGCGGGCGGCCTCCGCGAACGGGTAGAGGTTGACGACGACGAGGTCGAACGGGGCGATGCCCGCGGCCAGGAGCGCCTCGCGGTGGTCGGCTCGGCGACGGTCGGCCAGGAGGCCGCCGTGGACCCGCGGGTGGAGCGTCTTGACGCGGCCGTCGAGCATCTCGGGGAAGCCCGTGACCGCGGCGACGTCGGTGACGGGGAGCCCGGCCTCGCGCAGGACCCGCGCCGTGCCGCCGGTGCTCACCAGCTCCCAGCCGCGGGCGACGAGGCCTCGCCCCAACGCCGCCAGCCCGGACTTGTCCGAGACTGACAGGAGGGCTCGTCGTGGGACCGGCATCCGGGCGTCCGCCACGGCGGTGTCCAACGTGGCACGGCGCCCGACATCGCCAATGCGCAGCGCGCCGGCCAGCAGGGCCGCAACCGCCGCCGGCAGCAGCCGGTGCTCGACCGGGTGAATTCGCTTCAGAAGGCTGTCCTCCGTGTCGCCCGGGAGGACCGGCACCGCCTCCTGGGCGACGATCGGCCCGCCGTCCAGGGTCGCGTCCACGAGGTGGACCGTCACGCCGGTCACCGCCACGCCCGCGGCGAGCGCGTCGCGCGCCCCGTGCAGGCCCGGGAAGGACGGCAGGAGCGATGGGTGCACGTTGAGGATGCGCCCGTCGAACGCCGCCAGCACCACCGGCCCGACCAGCCGCAGGTACCCGGCAAGCACGACGACGTCGGCTCGACCGCGGTGAGGGTCTCCGCCAGGGTCGCGTCGTCGCCACCGGGAACCAGGACGGTGTCGATGCCCTGCTCAGCCGCCCAGTCCAGTCCGGCGCACGCCCGGTCCGCGAACACGAGGACCACCTCGCCGCCAAGCACGCCGCGCGTCGCTGCGGCGACCAGCGCCCGCAGGTTCGACCCCGTCCCGGAAACCCCGACCGCGATCCGTCCGCTCACCGTGCGCTGCCCTCCTCCAGGTACCGGCCACCGATCGATTCCGCGTCCACCACCTCGCCGACAACCCACGCCGGGATCCCCCGCGCACGGGCCAGGGCTGCCGTCGCGGTGGCGGCCTCGGCCGGCACGACGACCACCATGCCCAGCCCGCCGTTGAACGTCGCGCGCAGCTCCGTGTCCGCGATGCCGCCCAGGGTGCCCAGCACGCGCATGATCGACGGCATCGGCCAGGTCGACGGGGTGGAGGCGTGCCCCAAGGTGCTCGGGCAGCGCCCGTGGCACGTTGCCGGGCAGGCCGCCGCCGGTGATGTGCGCCATGCCGCGGACCTCGTGGCCGGCCGCCGCGAGGTCCGCCCGGATCCCGAGGAGGTCCCTGGCGTAGACCCGCGTGGGCATCAGCAGCACGTCGCCCAGGGTGAGCCCGGCGAGCTCCGGCTCCCTGCCCGCAGCCGCCGCCGCGGCCGGAATCGCGCAGGATCCGGCGCACGAGGTCGGCGTACGGCTCGTCCAGCGCCAGCCCGTGCTCCGCGACCAGCGCCCGCACCAGCGAGTAGCCGTTGGCGTGGAGCCCGGACGACGCGAGGCCCACGATCGCATCCCCGGCCTGTGCCGCGGTCCCATCAAGGAGGCGGCCGCGCTCCCCCACCCCGATGCAGAACCCCGCGAGGTCGAATTCGTCAGGCTCCATGAGCCCCGGGTGCTCGGCCGTCTCGCCGCCGGTGAGCGCCGCGCCCGCCTGGCGGCAGCCCTCGGCGATCCCCGAGACCAGCGCCGCGACCCGCTCGGGGACCAGCTGCCCGACCGCGATGTAGTCCAGGAACGCGAGGGGCTCGGCGCCGGTGCAGACCACGTCGTCGGCACACATGGCGACGAGATCGATGCCGATCGTGTCCAGCCGGCCCATCGCGGCAGCGATCGCCGTCTTCGTCCCGACTCCGTCCGTGGACGAGACGATCACCGGCTCCCGGTAGCCTGCCGGGATCGCCACCGCGGAGCCGAACCCGCCGAGGCCGCCCAGGACCTCGGGACGCCTGGTGGACGCCACCGATGCACGCATCAGCTCCACGGCGCGTTCGCCCGCCGCCACGTCCACTCCGGCCAGCGCATAGGCGGCCCTCGGCTCCGTCATCGGTGCGCCTCCGGGCGTCGTCACCGGGCGCCTCCGGGGGCCGTCACCGGGCGATCCCGGCGGACGGCGTCTCGAGCATGAGCTTGCGCTCGGTCGCGTCGTACGGGACAGGCTCCGGATAGTTGCCGTCGAAGCATGCGAAGCAGAACCGGTCGTAGGGCAGGTCGAGCGCGGCCAGGACCCCGCGGATCGACAGGTAGCCCAGCGAGTCCGCCTCGACGAAGTCCCGGATCTCGTCCACCGTGTGGCTGCCTGCGATCAGCTCGGTCTCGATCGCGGTGTCGATGCCGTAGAAGCACGGGTGGTAGATGGGCGGGGCGCTGATCCGGAGGTGGACCTCCTTCGCCCCCGCCTTGCGCAGCAGCCCGACGATCTGCTTGGTGGTCGTGCCCCGGACGATCGAGTCGTCGACGACGATGAGCCGTTGGTCGCGGACGGTCTCGCGGAGCGGCGAGAGCTTGACGTTGACGCCCCGCTGGCGCATCGCCTGCGACGGCTGGATGAACGTCCGGCCGCTGTAGCGGTTGCGGACCATGCCCTCGCGGTACGGAATGCCCGAGGCCTCCGCATACCCCGCCGCGGACGGGGCACCCGTGTCCGGGACGGGCATCACCAGGTCGGCCTCGGCCGGGTGCTCCGCCGCGAGCTGGATGCCCATCCGGCGCCGGGCCTCGTACAGGTTGCGGCCCTCCATGTAGGAGTCCGGCCGGGCGAAGTAGATCAGCTCGAAGACGCACAGGGCCGGCGTCGCCTCGGCGTAGCGGACGGACACCGGGTCCCGGCCGGGCTCGAGGACCACGATCTCGCCAGGCTCCACGTCGCGCACGTAGTCCGCGCTCACGATGTCCAGCGCCGCGGTCTCCGAGGCGAGGATCCAGCCACCCGTGTCGTCACCCCACAGCCCCGGAGCGTCGCCGCCTGGACGCGGGAGCCGCCCGAGGACGAGTGGCCGGAACCCGTGCGGGTCGCGAACGCCGATGACCCGCTGGGCATCGAGCACGACCAGGCTGAAGGCGCCGCGCACGCGGGGCAGGACGCGGCGGAGAGCGTCGACGGTGTCGGCGGCCGGCTCGTCGGCGAGGAGCGCGGTCAGGAGCTCCGTGTCCGTGCTGGCGGGGAGGCGGCCGCGCCCCCCGGGCAGCTGCTCCAGCAGTTCCCGGGTGTTGACCAGGTTCCCGTTGTGCCCGATGGCGAGCGCCCGCCGGGGCCCGAGGCGCAGCGTGGGCTGGGCGTTCTCCCAGACAGTGGAGCCGGTGGTCGAGTACCGGCAGTGCGCCACCGCGAGGTCGCCCGCGAGCGACGGGATCCGCCGCTCGTCGAGAACCTGGCCCACCATGCCCAGGTCCTTGTAGATCATCAGGTGGGTCCCATCCGAGACGCCGACGCCCGCCGACTCCTGCCCCCGATGCTGCAGCGCGAACAGCGCCGTCGCGGCCACCGCCGCCGCCTCGTGGCCGCGGTTGGGCAGGACGACCCCGACGACGCCGCACATCAGCCGGCCACCTCGGTGCCCGGGAGCGCCACGTCGGCGACGTGATCGTCCGCACCGGCGCCCTCCCAGCCCAGTGCCCGCGGGAGACCCTGCGTCCACGCGTGGCGCAGATCCGCCAGGGCGACGTCGACGGCATCCGCGATCCGGCTCCCGCGCTCCTCCGCGGCTCCCGTGGCGCCCTCGCCGGCGAGATCCACGCGGAGGCGGTCACCGCCAGTCGTGCCAAGGGTGTGGACGGGGAGGCCGTGCTCGCGGGCGAGCAGCTCGAAGGCCGGCACCCGGGCCGGCGGCACCTCGCAGACCAGGCGCGACGGGCTCTCGCCGAACAGCGCGACGGCCGGCGAGTCCCCGACCGGCAGCCGCAGCAACGCACCGCGTTCGCCCCAGATGCACATCTCGGCGGCGGCAACGGCGAACCCGCCCCCCGACACGTCCTGGCAGCTCGCGACGAGGCCGCGGTTGATCGCCTCGCGGATGAACGCCTGGAGACTCCGCTCGCGCTCGAGGTCCAGCGGCGGCGGCCCGTCCTCCACGGCGGCCCCGGCCAGGCGCGCGTACTCGGAGCCGGCGAGCCCAGGCGTCGGCTCGCCGACGAGCAGGACCGCGTTGTCGTCGCCCACGAACGCCGGCCCCACGAGCGTCGAGACGTCCGCGAGCAGCCCCACGATGCCGATCTCGGGTGTCGGCGCGATCGCCGAGCCGGGCGCCTCGTTGTAGAGCGAGACGTTGCCCCCGGTCACGGGCAGGCCCAGGGCGGTGCACGCGTCCGCGAGACCCCGGACGCCCTCGGCGAGCTGCCAGAACGCCTCCGGGCGCGTGGGATCGCCGTAGTTGAGGCAGTTGGTGACGCCCAGGGGCCGCGCCCCGGTGATGGACACGTTGCGGGCGGCCTCGGCGACGGACAGCGCCGCACCCAGCCACGGGTCCAGCACGCCGACCGGCGCGTTGCCGTCGGTGGTCGCGACGAGGGCCTTGGTGGTGCCCTTGATCCGCAGCACGGCGGCGCCACGACCGGGCGCGGCCACGGTGTTGGACTGGACGTTGGAGTCGTACTGCTCGAAGACGGGGTGGCGCGAGGAGAGGTTGGGCTGAGCCGAGGAGGGCGAGGAGCACCGCGCCCGGGTCCTGGCCACGCAGCGGCAGCATGTCCACGGGATCCGCGGGAGCCCCGGGGGCGGGGGCGGCACGACGCCTCGTGGGCGCTCGCGACTCGCGGTCGAACACGATCGCCTCGGACGCCAGGGCGCGGGCCGGCATGCGGGCCAGCTCCACCACGCCATCGACCGGGCGTCCGTCCGCGTCCAGCGCGCCGCGTCCACCGGGCCCGGTCAGGACGACGATGTCCGACTCTTCGGTGACCCGGCCGATGATCGCCACCGGCAAGTCCCAGCGCGCGCAGACCGCCCGGACGGCCTCCCAGCGATGCGGCTCGACGATGGCGACCATCCGCTCCTGGGACTCACTGATCATGACCTCGAACGGCTCGAGGCCGGGCTCCCGGCGCGGGATCGCGTCGAGGTCCACGAGGATCCCGGTGCCGCCGCGGTCCGCGGTCTCGCAGGTGGCGCAGGTGATGCCGGCGGCCCCGAGGTCCTGGATGCTCACGACGAGCCCCTTCGCGATCAGCTCGAGGGTTGCCTCGATCAGCAGCTTCTCCGCGAATGGGTCGCCGATCTGAACCGTGGGTCGTTTCGAGCTCACCGAGGACCGAGGTGAAGCTCCCGCGGGCCCTCGGTCCGAGGTTCGCTTGGACGGGTCGCTGTCGCCGAACGTCGCGGACGCGAGCACGGATGCGCCGCCGATGCCGTCGCGCCCCGTGGCGCTCCCGTACAGGACGACGAGGTTGCCGGGACCGTCCGCCGAGGCGTGGGTGAGCATCCCGTCCTCGAGCAGTCCGATGGCCATCACGTTGACCAGCGGATTGCCCTGGTAGGAAGAGTCGAACACGAGCTCGCCGCCCACCGTGGGCACGCCGACGCAGTTGCCGTAGCCGCCGACGCCACGCACGACGCCATCGACCAGGTGGCGCGTCCGCGCGTCCGACGGGTCGCCGAAGCGCAGCGCGTCGAGCACCGCGATCGGGCGGGCGCCCATCGCGAAGATGTCGCGGAGAATGCCGCCGACGCCGGTCGCGGCGCCCTGGTACGGCTCCACCGCGGACGGATGGTTGTGGCTCTCGATCTTGAACGCGACCGCGAGGCCGTCGCCGATCGCGATCACGCCCGCCTGCTCGCCGATGCCGGCGACGACGTCCTCGCCCTTGGTGGGCAGGGTCTTCAGCAGCGGGCGCGAGCTCTTGTACGAGCAGTGCTCGCTCCACATGACGCTGAACATGGCGAGCTCGAGGCCGTTCGCCTCGCGCCCGAGCTTCTCGTGGATCGCCTCGAGCTCGACGTCGGTCAGCCCCAGCGCGCGGTGGAGCGGGACGGGATCAGCGGTCACGCGGCACCTCCCGCGATGGCGACCGGCGGGGCCGGGCGAGTGCCCGTGATCCGGCCTGTCTGCTGCCACTCCGCCGCGCTCACCACCAGCGAGCGGATGATCCCGAGGCCGTCGTCACTGCCCAGGATGGCCTCGACGGCCGTCTCCGGGTGGGGCATGAGCCCGGCCACGTTGCCCGCGGCGTTGCGCACGCCCGCGATGCCGCGCAGGGACCCGTTGGGGTTGCCGGGGTCGTCGGGGCCGGCGACGGAGCCGTCCGGGTTGGCGTAGCGCCACAGGACGCCGCCGTCGCGCTCCAGCTCGTCCAAGGTCGCCTCGTCCGCGTAGTAGCAGCCCTCGCCGTGGGCCACGGGCATGCGGAGCGGCCGTCGCTCCCCGATCTCGCGGGTGAACGGCGAGTCGAGGTGCTCGGGCAGCAGCGTCACCTGCCTGCAGACGAAGCGCAGGCCGCGGTTGCGCAGCAGTGCGCCCGGCACGAGCCTCGCCTCGGCGAGGACCTGGAAGCCGTTGCAGATCCCGAGGACCGGGCCGCCTTGCTGCGCGAAGTCGGCGACCGCGCGCATGACCGGGCTGAAGCGCGCGATGACACCGGCCCGCAGATAGTCGCCATAGGCGAAGCCGCCCGGGATCAGGATCCCGGCCACGCCGGCGAGATCCACCGACTCGTGCCACAGGATCTCGGGCTCGGCGCCGGCGACCCGCAGGGCGTTGACCGCGTCGATGTCCCGGTTGGAGCCCGGGAACAGGACGATGCCGACCCGGACGCTCATCCGCCCAGCCCGGCCACGGCCGGGGCCTCGGCCTCGCCCAGCGCCTCCACCTCGAACTGCTCCATGAGCGGGTTCGAGAGCAGGTCGCCCGCGAGCCGGTCGACGATGGCGCGTGCCGCGGCTTCGTCGTCGGCGGCGACGCTCAGCTCCACGCGCCGGCCGACGCGGACGCCGGTGACGCCGGCGATCCCGAGGTGCGGGAGGCTGCGCTCAACGGCCTTGCCCTGGGGGTCCAGGATGCCGGGCTTGGGGGTGACGTTGACGGCGTAGCGGTAGGCGCGGGCAAGCTCGCTCATCGGGCGATGACGTCCTCCAGGAGGTAGCGGGCGAAGCTCGCCCCCGTGATGCGTTCGAAGGCCTCGACGTAGCGGGCGCGGGTGCCGGCCACCACGTCGTCCGGGAGCTCCGGCCCCGGAGCGGTCATGTCCCAGGGCTGCCCCAGGAGCCAGTCGCGGACGAACTGCTTGTCGTAGCTGGCCTGGGCGCGTCCCGGCTCGTAGGCCGCGGCGTCCCAGAAGCGCGAGGAGTCCGGCGTCATGACCTCGTCGATGAGCAGCAGCTCGCCGTCCGGGGTCACCCCGAACTCGAACTTGGTGTCTGCCAGGATGATGCCGACACGCGCGCACAGCGCGGATCCGCGCGCGAAGAGGGCGAGCGAGATCGTCCGGACCCGGTCCGCCAGCTCCTCGCCGATCAGCTCCCCCACCCGGTGGAACGCGATGTTCTCGTCGTGCTGCCCGGCCGGTGCCTTCCAGGCCGGCGTGAAGATCGGGGACGGGAGGCGGTCGCTCTCGCGCAGGCCCTCGGGAAAGCGGAGCCCGGAGACGGCCCGCGTGGCCTGGTACTCCTTCCAGCCGGATCCGGAGAGGTACCCGCGCACCACGCACTCCACCGGCAGCACATCCGCGCGACGGCCCAGCATCATCCGGCCGCGCAGGTCCGCGATCACGGCAGGGTCGCCCCCGGTGATCTCGACCGGCAGCTCCGTGGGATCCGTCGAGACCAGGTGGTTGGCGACGATGTCGGTGGTCTGGGAGAACCAGAACCGCGAGAGGCCGGTCAGGATCCGGCCCTTGTCGGGGATCGGCGTGGGCAGGATGACGTCGAACGCGGACAAGCGGTCCGAGGCCACCAGCAGCAGCCGGTCCCCTCCCACCCGGTAGAGGTCCCGGACCTTGCCGGACCGGAGGTGCGCGTCAGCCAGGGGCACGGCCGGCCACCTCCCGCTCGAGCGCGTCGAGGCGCGCGATGACCTCGGGAACGTGGCGCAGGCCCGCGGCATCGTCGAAGCAGGCGTCGAGAGCCGTCAGCGGCAGCCTGGCCGCGACGGCTGGATCGGTCGCCAGGAGGCCCCTGAGCGGAACCCGCTCGTCGGCCGCGCGCAGGGCATTGCGCTGGACGATGGCGTAGGCGTCCTCGCGGCTCAGGCCGGCGGTCTCGACCAGGGCCACGAGCACCCGGGAGGAGGCGTGCAGCCCAAGCCCGCGCTCGATGTTCTCCCGCATCCGCTCCGGGCGGACGACCAGGCCCTCGACCAGGCCCGCCGTCTTCACGAGCATGTAGTCGAGCAGGATCGTCGCGTCAGGGAGGATCACGCGCTCGGCGGAGCTGTGGCTGATGTCGCGCTCGTGCCACAGCGGCTGGTTCTCGAAGGCAGTCTGCGCGTAGCCCCGGAGGAGCCGGGCGAGGCCCGCGATCCGCTCGGACAGGATCGGGTTGCGCTTGTGCGGCATCGCCGAGCTGCCCTTCTGGCCGCTCCTGAAGGGCTCCATGACCTCGGCGATCTCGGTGTGCTGGAGGTTGCGCACTTCCGTGGCGAGACGCTCCAGGCTGCCGCCCAGGATCGCGATGGCGGCCAGGAACGCGGCGTGCCGGTCGCGCTGGACGATCTGGGTGCTCACGGGGTCGACACGCAGGCCGAGGTCCGCGAGCACCTCCGCCTCGAGGTCCGGAGCGAGGTGGCTGTACGTGCCGACCGGGCCGCTGATCTTGCCAGTCGCGATCTCCGCGGTCGCGGCCGCGAGGCGTTCCCGGCCGCGGGCCACCTCGAATGCCCAGCCCGCGCACTTGAGGCCGAAGGTGGTCGGCTCCGCGTGCACCGAGTGGGTGCGACCCATCATCACGGTCCCGGCCTCGGCGCGGGCGCGGGCGATCAGGGCGGTCGTGAGGCGGTCGGCGCCCGCGAGGAGCCTGTCCCCGGCGGCGCGCAGCTGGAGGGCGAGCGCGGTGTCCACGACGTCGCTGCTGGTCAGCCCGAGGTGGAGGAACCGCCCGTCCGGGCCGACGGTCTCGGCGACCTGGCTGACGAAGGCGATCACGTCGTGGTCGGTCGTCTGCTCGATCTCGGCGATGCGCTCCACGTCGACGCGTGCCCGCGCCTCGATGGTCCCGAGGGCGCTCGCCGGGACGAGGCCGCGACCGACCTGCGCACGACAGACGGCGATCTCGACCTCGAGCATCCGCTCGAAGCGGGCCGTCTCGGACCACAGGGCACCCATCTCGGCGAGGGTGTAGCGACGGATCATCGGGTCAGCTCCGGGACGGGCGTGGTCAACCCTGGTGCGAGGACGGCGGGGCGGTCGGGCAGCGTGGCGGCGATGTCGCGACGGCGGTGCATCCCGGGCCAGGCGACGGCGTCGGCGGCCCGCTCGGCGACGGCACGAGCGGACGGGATGTCGGGACCCACGGCCGTCACGGCCAGGACGCGTCCCCCATTGGTCCCGAAGCCGCCCTCCGGTCGCTGCCGGGCGACGGTCCCGGCGTGGAACACCAGGGCGCCCCGGGCCAGCGCGTCGTCGATCCCCTCGATGGCATCGCCCCGGCGCGGGTCGCCCGGGTAGCCCTCGGCCGCCAGCACGATCGTGACGGCGGCCCGGTCATGCACCGCGAGGCGAGACCCGAGGTCTCCGGGCAGCGCACCCGCGGCGGCGGCGGCGAGGATGGGCGCAAGGTCGCCGGCGAGGCGCGGCAGGATCGCCTGGGCCTCAGGATCCCCGAGGCGGACGTTGGTCTCCAGCAGCGCCGGGCCGGAGTCCGTGAGCATCAGGCCGGCGTAGAGGAAGCCGCGGAACGGCGTGCCGCGGCGGGCGAGCTCCGCGAGGATCGGCAGGTGGACCGTCCGGAGCACCTCGTCAACGGCGGCGGCGTCGAGGTCGGGCAGTGGCGAGTAGGCACCCATGCCACCGGTGTTCGGCCCCAGGTCGTCGTCGCGCAGGCGCTTGTGATCCCGGGCGGCGGGCAGCGCGACGGCCCGGGTGCCGTCGCAGATGGCGATGACGCTGGCCTCGGGACCCGAGAGTCGCTCCTCGATCACCAGGGCAGGCTCCCCCGCCCGGCGGCCGGCCAGGAACGACGGGAGGAGCGCGAGCGCCTGCTCGAGCGAGTCGGTGACGATGACGCCCTTGCCGGCGGCCAGACCGTCGGCCTTGAGCACGGCGAGCCTCCCGTCGGCGGCCAGCGCACGGACGAACGCCGCGGCCTCGTCCTCGTCGCCACCCCCGAAGGCGCGGGCTCGGGCGACGCGGACCCCGGCCGCCTCGGCAACCTCGTGGCAGAACGCCTTGGACGTCTCCATGCGGGCAGCGGCACGCAGCGGACCGAAGACCGCGATGCCGGCGGCGTCCAGCGCATCCGCCACCCCGGCTCCCAGCGGCGCCTCGGGCCCAACGATGACGAGGTCCGCCGCCTCCACCCTCGCCAGCGTCACGACGGCGGCGGCATCCAGCACGTCCACGGGGACGCAACGCACGCCCGGCTCGTGCGCGATTCCCGCGCTCCCGGGCGCCGCGACAACCTCCGCGACACCGGGCTCCCGGGCGAGCTTCCAAGCGAGCGCGTGCTCGCGACCGCCACCGCCGAGGACCAGGATGCGGGTGGGCACGGCGAGCGTCACACCGGCTCCTCGACTCAGGCCGGCGTCGCGGGGCGGTGGCGCATCGGCCGCCAGGCCCGTTCGATGGTCTGGGTCCGCTCCGGGCCCACGGAGACGAACACGATCGGCACGCCGGCATGATCCTCGAGGGCCGTGACGTAGCGACGGGCGGTCTCCGGCAGGCCGGCGAGCGAGCGGACGTCGTGGATCGGCTCCTCCCAGCCCTCGAAGTCCTCGTAGATCGGCACGGCTCGCGAGAGCGCCGACCCGGACGAGGGCCACGTCTCCACGCGCCTCCCGTCGATCTCGTAGGCCACGCAAAGCTTGATCGTCTCGATGCCGGACAGGATGTCCAGCTTGTTGAGCACGATGGCGCTGTTGGAGTTGACCGCGACGGCGTAGCGCAGCGGCACCGTGTCGAACCAGCCCACGCGGCGGGCGCGCCCCGTCACGGTCCCGAACTCGCGACCGCGCTCCGCGATCCCGCGGCCGGTGTCGTCGAACAGCTCCGTCGGGAAGGGCCCGGATCCCACGCGGGTCGCGTAGGCCTTCATCACGCCGATGACCTCGTCCACCTGGAGCGGGCCGATGCCACCGCCGGTGCAGGCGCCACCGGCGACGGGATTGGAGGAGGTGACGAAGGGGTACGAGCCGTGGTCGAGGTCCAGCAGCGTGCCCTGGGCACCCTCGAGCAGGACGTGGTCACCACGCCGGAGCGCGTCCTGGACCAGCCAGGTGGAGTCATCGAGGTGCGGGCTCAGACGCTCGCCCCACGCAAGGCCTTGGGCGACGAGCGGCTCCACCTCGAACGGCTCGACGCCCATCGCAGCGAGCAGCAGGTTCTTGTCCACCAGGGCCCGGGTGATGCGCTCGCGGAGGGTGGCTTCGTCGACCAGGTCCTCCATCCTGAGACCCAGGCGCCAGGCGCGGTCGCCGTACGTGGGTCCGATGCCACGGCCGGTCGTGCCCACCTTGGCGTCGGCGAGACGGCTCTCGTTGCCCTGGTCGAGGGCCACGTGGTACGGCATGATCACGTGCGCGCTGCGACTCACGCGGACCTTGGCTACGTCCACGCCCCGGGCGATCAGCATGTCCAGCTCGCGGATCAGCGTGGCCGGGTTGACCACCACGCCGTTGCCGATCACCGACGTGATGTGCGGATAGAGCACGCCCGACGGACAGAGCTGGAGCTTCACCACCTCGTCGCCGACCACCACGGTGTGGCCCGCGTTGTCGCCGCCCTGGTAGCGGACCACCATCGCGGTCTGCTCGGCGAGGAAGTCGGTGGTCTTCCCCTTGCCCTCGTCCCCCCACTGGAGGCCGACGATCACGGTCGCGGGCATCGCACGCCTCCAGACACAGATCGACCCCGGCGCGAGCCGGGGTCAGGGATAGACGTCTCCCGCGTGTGCCCGCCAACGCTGCGGCGGGCCGGGTGGATGAAGGTGCGTGACCGTCTCACGGGGCGGACGCCGCGCCTCCCTCGAGCAATGGTCATTCCCTCCATCGCGGGGCCGGCTGGCACCGGCCTCGAGGACCGGGCGAGTATACGCGACGGAACGGGCAGCGATCACGGGTTCGCGGGTTGCGGATCGGGGTCGAAGCGCAGGTCGAGGTCGATCCATGGCGGGGGGTTCAGGCACGTCGACCTTGGCGCCGTGACCCGTCACAGGGTCAGCTGGGGGCGGCGACTCGGGACGGGGTCGGCTGGGGACCGCGACTCGTCATGGGGTCAGATCGCCAGTCTCCACGAGGGACTGGGGATCGATCCGTGCGATTCCGGCCGCCACCTCTGCACGCCGACCGCCTGGATGAACCCTGCACGTGTCACGCTCGGCCGCCCGCATGGTGCGTCAAGGCCGCTTGGTAGGTCGCCCGGCATCGCCCCTACTCCGGTCACGAACCCGACGGATGACCTGACGGGACTCCACGGTCACCAGGCGTCTCACTCCAACCTGGCGCGGCTGGTTCGGGCCGGCGTGCCCTTCAGCCTCCTGAGCCTCGACCTCGACAACCTCAACGCCGTGAACGGCTTCGCGCTCTACGAACGAGTGAACGAGATGCTGCGAAGGACGGGGCAGGCAATCGTCGCCGTCAGCCCGAAAGGGGCTTCGGTCTTCCGATACGGCGGGGACGAGTTCGCCGTGCTGCTGGCGGGGACCGCCGCCCGGGATGTGGTGGAACTCGCAGAGCGCATCTGCGCTGCAGTCGCCGCGATCGAGGTCCCGAAGTCGGACGAGCCCGACCCGGGCCGTGGGCGGAGGTTCCATCGTCCTCGCCGACGGCGGGGGTCTGGTCGACAGCTGAGGACGACATACCAACCGACCGTGACGCACAAGCCGCCTGCCGCCCGCGATGATCAAGTCGCCGGTGAGCCCCGCTTAAGCCCGCGCGAAGTGCGCGCCGCTATGGTCCGGTTCCCGTCGAACCTGCCGGCCCCGCCGACCCGTCGGCCCGCCATAGTCCCGATCGAAGGGGCCGGCACCCAACCCCGCCCGCCGGACGTCGTTGCCCGCCGCACGCAGGATCGGCCGCAGATCAACGCGCCCCAGGGCGCGTGCGGACCGGTCGAAAGGAGTCACGCAGCACGATGAACAGGGTCCTCCTCACCGGTCGCCTCACCCGTGACCCCGAGCTCCGCACCACCGCCGGCGGCAAGTCGGTGGCCCAGTTCTCCGTGGCCTCCCACGAGTACGTGGCCGGGAAGGAGAAGCCGGAATTCCACAGCGTCGTGGCCTGGGACCGTCTCGCCGAGACCTGCGGACGGTACCTGGGCAAGGGCCAGCAGGTCGCCCTCGAGGGCCGGCTGCAGACCCGCACCTGGGACGACGACCAGGGCAAGCGTCACTGGAAGACGGAGATCGTCGCCGCCAGCGTGGAGATGCTCTCGGGCCGCAAGCGCAAGGACTATCGCGCCGAGACGGCGGCCCAGGCGCTGGAGGCCCAGGCGGTCGCTGCCGGGATCGAGCCGGACGCCGGCGAGCCGATCGCGGACGACAGCGGCTTCTCCGCCCACGCGGGCGACGATGAGGACGAGGAGGAGGACGAGCTCCTCGAGGAGGCCGTCGCGGCCTGACGTCTCCTCCTCCCTCGCACCGGCGGCGGCGCGGTCCCCCTCCCCGCCGTCGCCGGTCATCCTTCGCTCGATGCCGGCGTAGCTGCGCTGCCCGACGGTGACTGCGCCGCTGCGAGGGCCTCAGGGCCGGCTCGAGCGCGCGACGAGGGCCATCAGGCTGCTCCTGAACTGCTCGGCCAACGCCTCGACGGTCGCCCGGGCGTGGAGGTTCTCGCTGTACACGAAGTTGATGCGGAGCTGGTCCCTCCAGACCTGTGAGGAGACGGCGAGGGGGTAGTACCGCAGGCCACTCGGGCTATGGGTGTTGCCCATCGGTTCGGTCGCGAGCGAGAACGTCGAGCCGCCGGGCACGGTATCGAGGTCGTCGCGCTTGCCGAGATGGTTGAACAGGATCTGCGCCTGCGGCAGGACACCGAACGCCTGGCGGACCGTGGCGTCGCTGGTCATGTACCGGAGCAGGTCGAAGTCCAGCCCTCGCCGCATGATCGGCTGGATCTGGTCCGTGAGCAGCTCCGGCGTCGTCCCCGAACTGCGCCGGGAGAGCGTCAGGACCATGGGCGTGTACGAGATGAAGAAGCCGACCGTTCCGAAGAGATCGACATCGTCGAAGGCGTCCTCGTCGCGACCGTGCCCCATCATGTCGAGCAGCACGGTGTCGGACCCGGTCCAATCGGCAGCCACCTGGGCCAGCGCGGTCAAGAGGAAGTCGACCTTGTGAGGCACGCCGGGCGTCCCGTGGAACACGGCGCGGGTCTCGTCCACGGTGAACTCGAGGACAACCTCGCGAGCCGACTCGTTGGTGTTGCCGCCGTCCGCGAGGGGATGATCCAGTGGGATCGGCCGCACGCCGTCCCAACTGAGATCGAGCCAGGCACGCATCTCACCGCGGAGTTCGTCCGAGTCGGCTCGCCGCTTGAGGAGGTGGGCCCATTCCGCGAACGTGGTTGCCTCCGGCGGAAGCGTGACCTCGCTGCCTCGCTCGAGACCCGCGAGGATCGCCTCGAAATCCTCCCAGAACGGACGCCAGGACAGACCGTCCATCGCGAAGTGGTGGACGATCACCAGCAGGCGGTGTCCATCGTCGCCGAGGTCGAAGGTCGCGACCCTGAACAGCGGCCCGCCTTCCAGGTCGAGGCTTCGCTGCATCTCGTCGGCGCGTCGCTCGATGGCAGTTTGTCGTTCCGGGCCTGGCAGGCCGGATAGATCGTGGCTCGAGTACGGGAGCGGATCGGTCGTGGGGGCGATCGAACACGCCCAGCCGCTGCCGCCGTCGTGGAACCGCAACCGCAGGGCGTGGTGCCGGTCGATCATCTGCTCCACGACCTGGCGCACCAGGAGCGGGTCGAGAGCCCGTTCCCGCTGGAGGAGGACGCCCAGGTTCCAGTGGCCCGGATCGGGGGTGCTGCGCTCGACGAGGAACCGGGCGACGTTCGGCAGCAGTGGGATGGGCGCCTCGCCCAGCGGGCGCGGTGCCACACTCGAGCCAGCGGTCCCGCTCGCAGGCGGCTGATCCAGGAAGCCGTGGCGGCCCATCTCGCGTCCGGCCGCCGCATAGGCGTCGACGATCGCCTCCACGTCGGCCTCGGTGTGGGCCGTTGACAGGAAGGACGGCGACGGCGGGTTGGTGTGGACCCCTCGCTCCCGCAGGTAGAACTGGAACAGCCCCGCGAAACGGGTAGGGACGGTGAACGTCGGACGCAGGAACGAACTGAAGTGCTCGACGTGGATGGGCAAGCCGTCCCTGGCGTAGGCCTCGTTGATGGCTGCCACCGCCTCGGACGTGCGCCGGTTGAGGTCGGTCTGCAGCGAGGGCCCCTGCTCCTGGAGGTGGGTGAGCACGGCTCGTGAGGCGGCGAGTGTCAGCGGGTGCTTGATCATCGTGCCACCCGACGCCGTGATGTCCGCCTCGGGGAAGCTGTCGTCGCCGAACTCCCACCTCCCGCCGTCGATCACGTCGATGTATCGACTCGCCCCAGCCACCACCCCGATGGGGAGGCCACCCCCCAGGACCTTCCCGTACGTGGTGATGTCCGCCCGGACGTCGAACATCGCCTGCACGCCGCCCGGGTGGGCGCGGAAGCCGGTGACGATCTCGTCGAACACCAGCAGGAACCCGTGGTCATCCGCGAGCCGGCGCAGTTCGCGAAGGAAGCCGACCGGTTGCAGGTCGGGATTGCGCGACCTGACTGGCTCGACGAGCACGAGGGCGAGTTCCGACGCGTGGGCCCTGACGACGTCCAGGGCGCCATCGGTACCGTAGTCGAGGACGAAGGCGTCATCGACCACGCCCTGGGGCACGCCGGCCACCATCGGCACCGTGCGGAGCTCGCCTCTCGTGACGACGGCGCGCCCGAGAACGATGTCGCTCCGGCCGTGGATGTCGTCCGTGAAATAGGCGACCTTGTCACGTCCCGTGACGGTCCTGGCCACCCGGATCGCGGTCTCCACCGCCTCGCCGCCCGAGGTCGTGAAGGCGAGCCGGTCGTTCGCGGTCATCGCGCACGCCATCTCGGCGACCTGGCCGAGCAGGTCGTGCTGGACACCCACCTCGTACCCGCGCTCGAGCTTGTCCCGAACCGCGGCCGCGATGAAGTCGGGTGTGTGGCCGAAGAGGTTCGTTCCGAACCCGAGCGCCGTGTCGATGTACTCGTTGCCGTCGATGTCCCAGATCCGTGAGCCGCTGGAGCGCTCCGAGACGATCTGGTAGACGAGTTCCTTCCAGGCCGGGTCGAACCCGACGATGGCCCGGTTGTCGGCAAGCCGCGGCCGCCACAGCTGTGCGCGCCGCTTCGACCCGGGTGTTCGGGCGTTGTAGCGGCGAACGAGATCGTCGATCGCGGCTTGCTGGCGTCCCGTCACCAGGCGGCTCTCGCCCGCGGGGCGAGCGGCCTGGTCGTGGGTCGCGAGATAGTGGGTTGTGGAGCGGACGGACGGCGTCGCCGGCGCACGCGTGACCTGAGCGCCTTCGGGTGGCTCCCCTGCCCTCATGAGCTCGAGCTGCTTCTCCATGATGCGCAGCTGCTCCTGGATGAGCCGCTCGACCCGGTTGGTGGACTCGGGATCCGCACCGGCCGAGGCGCAGGCTTCAGGAGGACGCCCGTCCTGGCCGCGAACCGCTGCCGGGTCCGCCGCCGCCTCGGCCACGACCGTTCGACGCTCCGGCTCCGGGAAGGCACCCGGACTCAGCTTGGAGTCGATGAACCCGGCAAGCGAGTCGATGGAGGGCGCCTCCTCGAAGAGCTGACGGAAGGTGATCCGCACGCCGAACTGCTTGCGGAACTGCGCGTTGGCCTGGGTGAGGAAGAGCGAGTCGAACCCGAGGTCCGCGAAGCTCGCCGTCCGCTCCAGCGCCGAGATCTCCACTCCGCTCAGATCACTGAGGATCGATGCCAGCCGAGCTCCGATCCGCTCCTTGCGGGTACCCGTCCCGGGATCGGCCGCAGCGTGGTCGATCGAGGTCTCGTCCGCCGTCCCGGGATCGAGCCTGATCGACCCCAGGGACACCTCGGCCGGCAGCGGCTCCGGCGTGCGCCGTCCGCCGAAGGGTTCGCTCCCGGCCCTGCCGACCGGATCGATCCAGTGACGTTCGCGGTCGAACGGGTACGCGGGAAGGGCTGTCCGGCGCCTGGCTCCTCCATGCACCGCGGTCCAGTCGACGCTGCCGCCGCACCCCCAGACCTGGCCGAGCGCCCTGCGGATGTGCACGTCGTCGCCTAGCTGCTGCCGAGGGCTCCGAAGCGAGGCGACCACAGCGCGGGCCGCCGATGCGTCCGGATGCTGACGCACCAGGGACGTCAACGTCTGTCCCGGACCGACCTCGAGCAGGATGATGTCCTGCTGGCCGAGCAGCCTGCCGACGGCATCCGAGAACTGGACCGTGTTCCGGACGTGGGACGCCCAGTACTCGGGGTCCGACAGCTGCTCATCCGTGACCCAGGTACCCGTCAGGGTGCTGACCATCGGCACCCGGAGCCGGCCGCGCGGCGTCTCGCGCACGAGCTCGCGGAACTCCTCCACCATGGGCGACATCATCGGCGAGTGGGCGGCCAGCGCGATGGGGAGCCGGTGAACCTCCACCTCGTCGGCGACCAGGAGCTGTTCGAGCCGGACCATCGAGGCGTCCGGGCCCGCGACGACGCACTGCGCCGGCGCGTTCACGGCGGCGAGTGCCGTCTCGGCATCGAGGAGCGGCAGGACGGCCTCGGGCTCCAGCATGATGGCCAACATGCCGCCCCCCGGCAGCTGCTGCATCAGGCGCCCGCGGATCGCGATCAGACGCAACGCATCCTCGAGCGCGAACACGCCTCCGAGACAGGCGGCCACGAACTCACCCATGCTGTGCCCGACCATCACGGACGGCTGCACGCCCCAGCTCATCCACAGGCGGGCCAGCGCATATTCGAGGGCGAATGTCGCCGGCTGCGCGATCGATGCCTGTCCAAGCTCCTCGGCGGCCGCCCGCAGGTCCCCCGTGCCGGGGAAGACCGCCTCGAGCAGATCGCGGCCGATGATCGGACGGAGGATGCGGGCACACTCGTCCAGCGCCGAGGCGAACACGGGCTCGCTGGCGTAAAGATCGACCCCCATGTTCGGGTGTTGCGCCCCCTGGCCTGGGAACATGAACGCGACCCTTGAGCCATCGCCTGCCGACACCCTGTCCGTGACCACGAGCGGATCGGGATCGCGGAGCAGGCGGATGGCCTCCTGGATCGAGGACGTCGCGAACGACCGCCGGTGCGGCATCGAGGCCCGGCCGACCTGCAGCGTGTAGGCAGCATCCTCCAGGTCGATGGCGGGGTGCGCCTCCAGGTGGTCGGCAAGCTCGACGCTCATGCGCTGCAGTGCCGCCGGCGTCCTGGCGCTCAGCGTCAGGACCTGGCTCGCCGGCGCAGGCGCATCGGCAACCTGGGCGGGCCCGGGCGCCTCCTCGAGCACCACGTGGGCATTCGTCCCGCCGAGCCCGAAGGCGCTGACGGCAGCTCGACGAGGCTGGTCGGAACGCTTCCACGCACGGAGCTCGGTGTTGACGAAGAACGGGCTGGCGGCGAAGTCGATCTGCGGGTTGGGCCTCGTGAAGTTCAGGCTCGGAGGGATCTCCTCGTGGTACAGCGACAACGCCGCCTTGATGATCCCGGCGACGCCGGCGGCGGCATCGAGGTGCCCGATGTTGGTCTTCAGAGAGCCGATCGCACAGTAGTTGCGCCGACTCGTGTCGCGTCGATACGCCTGTGTGAGGGCCGCGACCTCGATCGGATCCCCGAGCGAGGTCCCAGTCCCGTGCGCCTCCACCATGCCGATCGTGCCGGCATCCACCTCGGCGACGGCGAGGGCCTCCTCGATCACGGCCACCTGGCCGTCGATGCTGGGCGCGGTGAACCCGATCTTGGCCGCGCCGTCGTTGTTCACGGCCGAACCCCTGATGACCGCGTAGACGGTGTCCAGACCGCGGATCGCGTCCGACAGGCGCTTGAGCACGACGATGGCCGCGCCACTGGCCGCGACCGTTCCCCGCGCCTCGGCATCGAACGCGCGGCATCGTCCGTCGGGGGAGAGGATCCCGTCCTCCTGGTACACGTACCCGGCCGTCGCGGGGATGCGGATCCGGCAACCCCCTGCCAGGGCCAGGTCCGTCTCGCCCGAGAGCAGGCTCTGGACGGCGAGGTGGACCGCGACGGCGGACGTCGAACAGGCCGTGTTGACGCTGACGGCCGGGCCCCTGAGGGCCAGCCTGTACGCCACACGGGTGATCGCGTATTCGCGTTCCGTCGCCAGCAGCAACGGGTAGTCGCCGGTGCGGGCGAGCAGCTCCTCGTGCGCCGAGACGTTGCGGCGGAAATAGCTGTTGGGACCGACCCCCCCGAACACGCCGACGCGCCCGGCATACGACCCCGGGGCATAGCCGGCGTGCTCCATCGCCGTCCAGGCACACTCCAGGAACACCCGGTGCTGGGGATCGGTGAGCTCGGCCTCACGGCGACTCATCCCGAAGAACGCGGCATCGAACTGCTCGATGCCCTCCATGACGGCGCCTGCGCGCACGAAACCCGGCTCGGAGGGGTCGGCGCCAGTGGCGGCGAGCTCGGCATCCGTGAAGTCGCGGATCGATTCGACACCTTCGCGGAGGTTCGACCAGAACGTGTCGATGTCGGCTGCTCCGGGGAACCGCCCGGCCATGCCGACGATGGCGATCTGCTCCTGATCCTCGAGGTCACCCACCATCGCGACCTCGTCCCGATCGGCGCAGGTCCCGCTGGCGAGCGAGGGAGTCCCGCCGGCTGACCCGGTCATGCGCCCGGTCGGATGCGATCGGATAGCCGAGGCGAGCGGCGAGGTCCCGGGTCGGCTCCCCGAGCGGCAGCGAACCCTGAGGCCCAATCGGGGCGACGGCGGCCGACGGGTCGATGCGGCCATGCGCCAGGAATCCTGGGTCGCCCATCGGCGTCGATTCCGGGTAGACACCGTCCACCATCTTGTCGTCCAGCCGATCGTAGGGCTGCAGGACTGCCGGGTCGAACGCGAGCCCGAGGCTCGCGCACAGGGCTTCCATCTGGACGGCCGGGTCCTTCACCAGCTGCTCGAACTGGAGGCGGAACCAGCGCTCCTTCGGGACGCCCGAGAGGAACTCGATGATGTTCCGGTGGCTCAACGTCCAGATCAGCTCGGCAAGGTGCCGGGAATCGAAGGGGTGCTCGTCAAGGTAGAGAACCTGTTCCAAGTGGTGTCGTTCGAAGGATTCGATCATCGGGCGGGGATGGCGAACGAGGTGGACATAGCGGGCGCCTTCGAAGTCGGCTTCTGCCTTGTGCAGGGCCGACGGATCCAGGGCATAGGATGGCGACTTGTCGACGAGGATCCGCGGACGGACCGACTCCTGGAGGCGACGGTAGAACTGCTTGGTCGTCAGGCCCTCCGTCTGTGCGGACAGCATCAAGGCCTTGGCATCGTCGGCATCGAGCCCCTCCGCATCCATGACCGCCCGGACCGTTCCGTCGAGCCAGCCACTGAACTTGCCCGAATAGGCCCTGGCGCGTTCCTGGAGTGTCGAGAAGCCGAGAAGCTGGAGCTCACTCGCCGCGAACAGATCATGGTGGCCGGCAAGCATGATCCGCAGGAGCGTAGTTCCCGACCGCGGCGGGCTCAGGATGAAGATTGCCGGAGGGTTCGATTCACCCTCGTCCGTGGCGGTCCCACGGGTGGTCGGAACCGCGGATCGGAGGCGGGCGAGGTCTGCTTCCGTGATCGGCGCGAGGCTCGACGATGGCTGGATCACCAGGGGACCGGCGCCGGCCAGCCGCGCGACAGCCACCGGATACTGTGCCTGGAGAAATGCCGCGTACTCCGCGACCGACGGCGCGGCGAAGAGCGTGACAACGAAGATCGATTCGGCCAGCTCCTCCTGCATCTCGTTGATGAACCGGGCGGCCTGCAGGGACGTCCCGCCCAGCTCGAAGAACCGGTCGTGGATGCCGACTCGATCGATGTCGAGGAGCTGTCGCCACTTCTCGGCAACAAGACTCTCCACCTTGGTTCGTGGCGCAACGAACGCCTCGCTGAGCTGCGGGCGGACGCGAGTCGGCGCCGGGAGTGCCTTGCGATCCACCTTCCCGCTGGAAGTCTGCGGGAACCGCTCGACAGCAATGAAGAGCGTCGGGACCATGTACTCGGGCAACTGCGCCCGCAGGTGGGCTCTCCAGTCACCGTCCGCCACCCTCTCGCCTCCGGAGCTCGAGACATAGGCGACCAGCTCCAAGTCCCCTCCCGAACGTTCGCGGGCGACGACGATCGCCTGGCGGACGCCCGGGATCGATTCCAGGGAGGCCTCGATCTCGCCGAGCTCCACGCGAAAGCCCCTGATCTTGACCTGGAAATCGCTGCGGCCCAGGAACTCGATGTTTCCGTCCGGCATGTAGCGAGCCAGGTCGCCGGTCCTGTAGAGCCTGTCCCCCGGGCTGTCCGAGAATGGATCGTCGACGAAGCGCTCGGCCGTGAGCTCGGGTCTGTTGAGGTAGCCCCGGGCAACCTGGATGCCGCCGATGCAGAGCTCTCCCTGGGACCCCACGGGTACGGGCCGCATCTCCGCGTCGACGATGTGCGTCCGGGTGTTCGCAATCGGCTTGCCGATCGGAACGAACGACAGAGTGCTGTGCGGGTCACAGGCCCAGGCAGTGACGTGCACCGCAGTCTCAGTAGGGCCGTACAGGTTGTGCAGCTGGGCGTCCAGCCGGGCGAAGAACCGGTCCTGGAGAGCCTTCGGCAGTGCCTCTCCGCTGCAGATGACCCGCTTGAGGCTCGTGCAGGTGCTGACCCGTGGATCCTCCAGGAGCAGTTGGAGCATCGACGGCACGATTTGGATCGTGGTGATCTCCCGCTCGACGATGACCTGCGTGAGGTACGCACTGTCCCGGTGCCCACCCGGCTCCGCGATCACCAGCTCCGCACCGAAGAGCAGCGGCCAGAAGAACTCCCAGGCCGAGACATCGAAGCTGAAGGGGGTCTTCTGGAGGACGCGATCGCCCGGAGTCAGGGCGCAGGCCTCCTGCATCCAGTGGATGCCGTTGGAGATGGCCCTGTGGGTGATCATGGCCCCCTTGGGCTGACCGGTGGAGCCGGACGTGTAGATCACGTAGGCGAGATCGTCCGGCGTTCCCCTCAACGAGGGATCGGTGGACGTCCGGTCAGCTAGCTCCCGCGATACCAGGTCCACCGGGATCACCCGCGCGTTGGCGCCGCCGAAACGCGCGGCGAGCGCGCCCTGCGTGAGCAGAATCGGAGCTGCGGTGTCGCCGAGCATGAACGAGACTCGATCGGCCGGGTACTCGGGGTCGACCGGCACGTAGGCCGACCCCGACTTCAGGGTCGCGTAGAGCGCGACGACCATCTCGAGCGAGCGCTCCATGCAGATCGCGATCAGCGCGTCCGGCCCGGCTCCAAGCTCGACGAGGTGCCGGGCCAGCTGGTTGGCACGGACGTTCAGCTCGCGATAGCTGAGGGCTTCATCGCGGAACCGGATGGCCGTCGCGTCCGGCGTCCTCGCGACCTGCGCCTCGAACGCCTCGTGGAGGAGGACCTCGGGGTAGGGGCGAGCGGTGTGGTTCCAGTCCGCGGGCGGCAAGCCCTGAGCGTGAGAGGCCGCTGCGTTGGTCATGGGACGATCACCGTCCGTGGACATTCGTCTAGTGGCTCCGCTTGGGGGCGCGGCTGCAGAGACCGCATGGTCATGGCTCGTTGCCCGTTGCCGGGTCTGGACTGATGGTACCGAGGAACTCGGTCATGTCCACGCCCTCGGCATGCCTGATGCCCTCTCGTCGCAGGACTGCGCGGACCGTCCGGACAAGGATCGAGATGTCCATCCAGAGGCTGTGACCGTCCACGTACTGGACGTCCAGGGCGAAGCGATCCTCCCAGGAGAGGGCGTTCCGGCCACTGACCTGGGCCAGACCGGTGATCCCGGGCCTCACGTCGTGACGACGTGCCTGCTCGGCGTCGTACCTCGGCAGGTAGGACATCATCAAGGGCCGTGGCCCGACCATGCTCATGTCGCCCTTGATGACGTTCAGCAGCTCGGGCAGCTCGTCCAGGCTGAGGGTGCGGAGACGGTGCCCGAACGGAGGCGTGCGCTGGACGCTCGGCAGGAGCTGCCCAGTCGTGTCGGTCGCGTCCAGCATGGTCCGGAACTTGTAGATCGTGAACGGCCTGCCCTTGAGGCCAGGCCGCCGCTGCCTGTAGATGACCGGCTGTCCCAGCCGGCTCCGCACCAGCACGGCGACCACCATGAGGACCGGCGCGAGGATCACCAGCAGGGCGGTCGCGACGATGATGTCGAACAGCCGCTTGGCCGCGTTTCCGACCCGTCTGGCGCCGCGCGCTGAGCTCACGACGAGGTCGCCCTTGCGGTCAGATCTCGAGTCACGACATCGCTGCCGGACACGGTCACGGCACCGACGTATCCGCCAAGGCCGTCCAGGCTCGTGAACACGAACGGCAGCTCGCCCCGGTGATCCCGGGGCCGCCCGGTCCGGGAGCCGTTGTGCGTCAACACCTCGAACCCGTCGAATGGGATCGACATCCCGGCACCGACTGCCTTGACGTACGACTCCTTGCGCGTCCACAGCGTCAGGAAGGCTTCCGAGCGGGTCGACTCCGCGACGGACCGGAGATGATCGGACTCCCGGGCCGAATAGAGGTGCATGGCGAGATCCAGGGTGGCTGTGATCGGTCTGACGCGTTCGATGTCCACGCCCACCAGGCGGCCTCGCGCCACGGCCACGACGACGAGCCCGTCGGAGTGGGACGTGCTGAAGGCGACGCCGCACGGCGGCTCGAGCTCCGGCCTTCCGTGCGACGAGATCCGGAAGCGGATCATCGCCGGTGCAACGCCAACGTAGTCGGCGAGGACCCGCCTGGTGAAGGCGCGGCGGGCGACGAACCTCGTGCGGTCCCGCTCGAACTGGAAGCGCCGGGCGCGCGCCTGTTCCTCGTCGTCGAGCAGCGCGACGGGATCGTCGAGCTCGGCGCTCGCATCGATCAACCGTGACCAGAGGTGGACCTCGCTGGACTCCGCAAGGTCGGTTGTCGGCATCATCTGTCTCGCTTGTGCGCACCTCTTCTCATCCGAGGTGCCGCCGCACGGTCCTGACGGCCGCCCGTCGTGAGCCAGGATGCCCCCCGGTGGCTTCGCCGGCAGGACGTGATTCCCGCGCGACGACCCAAGCTGCGCTGAGGTATAGCACTTGCGGCCTTGGTCGGGTAGTACCAGTAACCCGACCAGACCGGCCGTTTCCCGCCACGCGGTGGGACCCCTTCGCGCTCGTCGTCAGGGCGGGAGGTGAACCTGGGCGCTGCCCGAGGCCGTGGCGCGGTCCCCCCTCCCCGCCGTCGCCGGTCACCCTTCGCCAGGCCTACTGGACCTCGATCGGGATCCGGAGCTCGAAGAACGAGATGGCGATGATCAGGTAGACCAGCATCAGCAGGGCGCCCTCGAGCCAGTTGGACTCACCGTCGAGGGCGATGAGCGCGCTGATCGCGACAGCGACCGCAACGGCCGCGATCTCGAGCGGCTGGAAGATCAGGTCCATCGGCTGCCCGATCACCACGCCCACGAGGACCAGCACCGGCGCCACGAACAGCGCCACCTGGAGCGACGACCCGAACGAGACGGCCAGCGCGAACTCCATCTTGTTCTTGAACGCCAGCTGGACCGCGACCAGGTGCTCGGCGAGGTTGCCGATGGTGGGGATGAGGATCACGCCCACGAACAGCTCGGACAGCCCGAACTGCTCGATGAACGGCTCGATCGAGCCGACGAGGATCTCCGAGAGGAGCGCCAGGAACGCCGCGGTCACGAGCAGCACTCCAACAGCGGTGTGCATCGACCAGGCCGGGCCACCGTGTCCCTGGCTGTCCTCGTGGCCGCCCAGGGTCCGCTCGGGGTTGGTGAACTGCCAGACGAGGGACAGCACGTAGCCGCCGATGAGCACGACGGCGACCAGCACCGACTCCTCGACCCTCGCGCCCTGCGTCTCCGTCCCGCTCGCGGCGAAGACCGCCGGGATGAACAGGCCCACCGCGGCCAGTGCCAGCAGGCCGGCGTTCGACCCGGCGACCCGCTGGCTGAACGTCTGGAGGCCGTTCCTGAGCCCTCCCACCAGCATGGCCGCACCGAGGACCAGCAGCAGGTTCCCGATGATCGAGCCGGTGATCGACGCCTGGACCACGGTGATCAGGCCGGCCTGGAGCGCGAAGAACGCGATGATCAGCTCGGCGATGTTGCCGAAGGTCGCGTTGAGGATGCCGCCCACCTGGGGGCCGGTCAGCGCACCGAGCCGCTCCGTGGACAGGCCCACGATCCAGGCGAGGCCAAGGATCGCCGCGGCGGACACGATGAACACGAGGGCGCCTTCGACGTGCGCTACGAGGTCCATGACCGCTGCCACGACGGCGAGGGCGAAGGTGGCGACGACGGCGACCCGCACCGGGGGCGAGAGGACGCCGAGGACCGGGATCCGGGAGGGAGCGGCGGCGTGCGACATGGCCGCATCCTACGGCGTGGAGGAGCCCTCGCGACGGCCACCGGCGCCCGCGGTATCGCCCAGGGCCGCGCCCGCGGTATCGCCCAGGGCGTACAGCCGCCGTCTCGGGATGCCCGTCTCGGCGCTCACGCGCCGGGCGGCCTCACCGCGCGCCACGCCTGACTCGACCAGCCGCTGGACCGCCGCCAGGGCCGCGGTCACCGCGGCGTCGTGCGCCTCCTGGGCCCCGGGCCCGGTGCCAACGCGCCCGGCGCCGGGTCCGCCCGACCGGGATCCCCCACCACCTGCCCAGCCCACGACGATGACGATCTCCCCGCGCGCCGGGATCGTCCCGTCCCGCGCGAGCTCGGCGAGCTCACCCAGTGGCCCCCGCACCACGGTCTCGTGCAGCTTGGTCAGCTCCCGGCACACGGCTCCGGGGCGGTCCGGACCACAGGCGGCTGCGAGGTCCCGCAGCGTGGCCGCGGTCCGGCCCGGGGCCTCGAACAGGACGCTGCCGCGCTCGTCGCCACCGATCCCCAGCCAGTCGCTCGCGTCGCTCGCGCCCGCTGCGGGGCAGGAACCCCTCGAACGACCAGCGCGGCCCGGCCAGACCCGCCGCTGCCACGGCCGCCAGAACGGACGATGCCCCGGGCACCGGCACCACGCGTCCTCCGGCCGCGGCCCAGGCGGCGACCAGTCCTTCGCCCGGATCGGACACCACCGGCGTGCCGGCGTCCGTCACGAGCGCCAGGCCCGCGCCGGTCGCGAGATGGGCCAGGAGGTCGCGCTCCTTGGCGGGCGTGCTCTGCGCGTGGTAGCTGGTGGTGCGGGTCGTGATCTCGTAGCGATCCAGCAGCCGGCGGGTGATCCGCGTGTCCTCGGCGGCGATCAGCGGGACCGAGCGCAGCACATCGAGCGCCCGCATCGTGACGTCGCCCAGGTTCCCGATGGGCGTGGCAACGACGTAGAGGATCCCCCCGGCCGCGTCGCGGGAGTCGCCCGACCCACCGGACCCCCCCACGGTCAGGACCGGGCCGCAGAGCCCGGCCGGCGCCGCGGATACAGGTAGTCCACCCCGGCGGTCCGAGGGCCGAGCTTGGCGATGGGCGGCACCTGGCGCTTGAACTCGGAGCCGGCGACCATCCGGTCGACCCGGTCGACGAGGGCGCGCTCGAAGCCCATCGCCACAACCTCGTCAACCGATCGGCGCTTGTCGATCCGCCAGAACAGCAGCCGGTCCAGTTCTGGATAGGAGAAGCCGGCCTCGGTCTCGTCGGTCTGACCGGGCCACAGGTCCGCCGACGGGGCCTTGCGGATGATCGACCTCGGGGACGCCGATCGCGGCCGAGAGCTGGCGGACCTGGCTCTTGTACAGGTCGCCGATGGGGTTGAAGGCACAGGCGGAGTCCCCGAAGAGCGTCGTGTACCCGATCAGCGACTCGGTCTTGTTGCCGGTTCCCGACTACGAGGCCCGCCAGGTGACGGACCGGTCGTAGAGGACCGCCATCCGCATCCGGGCCATCAGGTTGCCGCGCCGCAGCGGGGCGGCCTCCAGCGCGTCAGGCCCGCCCTCGCCGGGCACCCGCGTCCCGCCCGAAGTAGCCGTCCACCATTCCGGTGATCTCGACCAGCTCCGCGGCGCAGCCGAGGTCCGCCACGACAGCCTCCGCGTCCCCGCGCGAGGCCGGCGACGAGGTCCGGTAGGGCATCATCACGCACAGCAGCCGCTCGGCCCCGATCGCCTCGGCGACCAGGTACGCGACCAGCGCCGAGTCGATCCCGCCCGACAGCCCCAGCACCGCCTTCTCGAACCCGGCCTGCTTGAGCTGCCCGCGGATGAACGCGGCGATGACCCGGCGGGCGACGTCGGTGTCGATCGCGAGCTCCTCGGGCAGGGTGAACATCGGCTCTCCGGGGCCGGCCCCGGTCTCGCTCACCGGTCCACCGCCACGTCGAACCCGGGCGCCGAGCCAGCCTCCGCGGTCCCATCCGTGGCCAGTCCGGCCCGCTCCGAGATCAGGCGGCGGAACTCCCGTGCGACGAGCTCCGGGCGCTCGTCGCGCAGCAGCGGGAGCGAGATCCGCTCGCGCCGCACGTCGGCGAGGTCCACGTCCACGGTGAACAGGCCCTCGTCGAACATCGGGGCGCCGAACACCTGCGCGCCCGTGGGCCCGATGACCTCGGAGCCGCCCCAGAACGAGAGGCTCTCGTCCACGCCCACGCGGTTGCAGAACACCACGAACGACGTCGTCAGCTGCGCGTAGGTCCGCATCAGCCCCCGCCACGAGCCCGCGGTCCCGAGACCCACCTCGTGCGTGCGCGCGAGGTCCCGCCCCGGCGACGACGAGACGTTGACCAGGATCTGGGCGCCGTCGAGCGCGAGCAGCTGGGGCGTGGAGAGGTGCCAGAAGTCCTCGCAGATCGCGAGCCCCACGCCCACGCCCAGGCGTGAGGGGGCCGCCCGGATCATGTCGCCCGGGGCGAAGAACCGCCGCTCGTCGAACATGCCGTAGGTGGGCAGGTGGACCTTGCGGTGGATGTGGCGGAGCTCGCCGTCCTCCAGCAGCGCGGCGGCGATGAACAGCCGGTGATCGGCGGACTCCTCCACAAACGACACGACGGCCGAGAGTCCGCGTGTGCCGGCGGCGAGCGAGGCCAGCCGGGGATCGTCGAGGCGCATCGCAACCTCGGCCGCGAGGTCCTGGAGCAGGTACCCGGTGAGGCCCAGCTCCGGGAACACGACGAGCCCGGCCCCGGCCTCGCGGGCCTCGGCGATGAGCTCCTCGTGGCGCGTCGAGGTTGGCCTCGAGGTCCCCGAGGCGTGGCGCGACCTGGGCGAGGGCGATCCTGAGCGGCTGCACGTCCCTGCGCCTAGGCCAGGCCGGGAGTGTGCGGCGTGTCGGACCCGTCGTCGCTGACCGGCATGTCCAGGGTCATCCCAGGGTCGGCGACCACGGGGATCTCGTACACGGGTGCATCGCCCCGGATGAGCGGATCGTCGACCACCGCGGTCATCGCCGGCAGGGCCTCGCTCTCGTGGCCGTCGCCCGGCATCGTCGCTGCCGGGACGGACACCGGTACCTGAGCCGCGGCTTCCGCGCCCCCCGCGGGCTCCGCCGTCGCGGCACCGCCGCGCCCCGTGGACTGGAGCTGTTCGCGGGATCCGTCGACCTCCTCGGCGAAGTGGCAGGCCACCTCGTGCCCGGTCGAGAGCTCGCGCAGCGCCGGGATCTCCGCCGAGCAGATCTCGGGATTGCCCAGCCGCTCGCGCAGCCAGCAGCGGGTGTGGAAGTGGCAGCCCGACGGCGGGTTCACGGGCGACGGGACGTCCCCCCGCAGGATGATCCGTCGCCGCCGGCGCTCGACCTTGGGGTCCGGGATGGGCACCGCGGACAGGAGCGCCACGGAATATGGGTGCAACGGCCGCGTGTTGAGCTCCCGCGATGGCGCGAGCTCCACGATCCGCCCCAGGTACATCACCGCGATCCGGTCGCTGATGTGGCGCACCACGGAGAGATCGTGGGCGATGAACAGGTAGGTCAGGCCGAGGCGATCCTGGAGCCGCTCCAGCAGGTTGATGACCTGCGCCTGGATCGAGACGTCGAGGGCGGAGATGGGCTCGTCGGCCACGATCAGGTCTGGGTCGAGGGCGAGCGCCCTGGCCACCCCGATCCGCTGCCGCTGGCCGCCCGAGAACTCGTGGGGGTAGCGGTCGCCGTAGTCGGGGTTCATGCCCACCGTCGATAGGAGGTCGCGGACCCGCTCGCGCCGCTCGTCCTTCGTGCCCACGTTGTGAACGTCCAGTGGCTCGCCGATCGTGGCTCCGGCCGTCATCCGCGGGTTGAGCGAGGCATACGGGTCCTGGAAGATCATCTGGAACCGCTTGCGCAGCTGCCGCAGGGCCTTGCCGTCGACCGTGCTGATGTCCTGGCCGTCGAACAGGATCGAGCCGCCCGTTGGCTTGTACAGCCGGACGATGGCGCGCCCGGTCGTGCTCTTGCCGCAGCCGGACTCGCCGACCAGGCCCATGGTCTCGCCGCGCCTGAGCTTGAACGACACGCCGTCGACCGCGCGGACATCGCCCACGTGGCGCTCGAACAGCAGGCCCTGGGTGATCGGGAAGAACACCTTGAGGTCGCGTACCTCGAGGAGCGGCGGGCCTGCCGCGGCGTCTGCCGGGGTCGCCGGGGACGACCCCGGCACGGGCTGGGCGGTCACGCGACGCCACCGACGATGACGGCGACCGAGGCCAGCTCGTCGATCTCGCCCTCGGGCGCGGGTGCGGGAACGTGGCCCTCCCGCGTGGGCTGACCGAGCTCCGCCTCGTCGGGCAGCGGCGGGTTGTAGCAGGCAATGCGATGGGTGGCCGCGGGTCCCGTCGTGACCAGCGCCGTGCCTGCCGCCACCGGCTCGAGCGCCGGGTTGTCGGTCCAGCACCGATCCAGGCGCCAGGCGCACCGGGGCGCGAACGGGCAGCCGCGGGGCTCGCGCCGCATGTCGGGGGGCCTGCCCTCGATGGGGATCAGCGGCTCACCCTCCTGCGCATCGAGGCGCGGCATCGAGTGCAGCAGGCCCACCGTGTATGGGTGCGAAGGGCTCTCGAACAGGTCGCCGGTCGTGGCGGTCTCGACGATGAAGCCCGCGTACATGACGTTGATCCGGTCGGTCATCCCGGCCACGACGCCCAGGTCGTGCGTGATCAGGATCAGGGACGTGCCCGTCTCCGTGGTGAGCCGGCTGATCAGCTCCAGGACCTGGGCCTGGATCGTGACGTCCAGGGCCGTCGTGGGCTCGTCCGCGATCATCAGCTTGGGCTCCAGGGCCAGCGCCATCGCGACCATCACGCGCTGCCGCATGCCGCCGGAGAACTGGTGCGGGAAGCTCTTGAGACGCTCGGCCGCCTGCGGGATGCCCACCATGCCCAGGAGCTCGATCGCACGGGTCCGGGCTCCCGCCTTGTCGATCTTCTTGTGGGCCTGGATGGTCTCGACCATCTGCTCCTCGACGGTCAGGACGGGGTTCAGGCTGGTCATCGGGTCCTGGAAGATCATCGCGATGTCGCGGCCCCGGATCTCACGGATCTCGGATTCGTCGAGCTTGACCAGGTCCTGGCCGTCGAACACGACCTGCCCGCCCTCGATCCGTCCGGCGGGCTTGGGCAGGAGGCGGATGATCGCGAGGTTGGTCACGCTCTTGCCGCAGCCGGATTCACCCACCAGGCCCAGGCGTTCCCCGCGGGCCAGCTCGAAGCTGACGCCGTTCACCGCGTAGATCGTCCCGTCGTGGGTCCGGAAGCGGACGAGCAGGTCGCGGACGTCAAGGATCGAGTCGGACCGCGGGTCGGGGCTCGCGACGGGCAGCGGATCGGCGGGGACGGTCATCGCTTCATCCTCGGGTCGAGCGACTCCCGGAGCCCGTCGCCCAGCAGGTTGAAGCCGATGGCGCTGATCACGATCGCGGCGCCGGGGAAGAACACCAGCCAGGGCGCCGTGGCCAGGAACCGGCGGGCATCGGTGAGCATCGTGCCCCACTCGGGCGTGCGCGGGTCGGCCGGCCCTAGGCCCAGGAAGCCCAGGCCCGCGATGTCGATGATCGCCGTGGCGAGGACCAGCGTCGCCTGGACGATGAGCGGCGTCAGGGCATTGGGCATCATGTGCCGCCCGAGGATCCGACCGGATGGTGCCCCGACCGAGCGCGCCGCGATGACGTAGTCCGACTCGCGGAGGGCGAGCAGCGACCCCCGGAGGAGCCTGGCGAAGATGGGGGCATAGGTCACGGCGATGGCGAGCATCAGCTGCCACATGCCCCGCTCCAGCCAGGCGATGATCCCGATGGCGAGCAGGATCCCGGGGATCGACAGGAACACGTCGGTCGACCGCATCAGGACCGCGTCCACCTTGCCGCCGAAGCCGCCGGCCAGGGCCCCGATGACCGTGCCCATGCCGAGGGCCATGAGGACGGCGATCACGCCGACCTGGAGGCTGATCTGGGCCCCGTAGAGGATGCGGCTGAACTGGTCGCGGCCCTGGAGGTCCGTGCCCATGATGTGCTGCGGCGACGGCGGCTGCAGCCGGTTGGCGAGGGTGCCCTCAAGCGGGCCGTAGGGCGCGATCAGCGGGGCGAACAGGGCGGCGCCCACGAAGATCGCGATGCACACCACCCCGAACATCGCCGGCCCGTTGCGGAGCAGCCTCCGGCCGGCGTCGGACCAGAGCCCGCGGCTGACGCGACGCTCGGCGACGGGGACCACCGTGCCGGGGGTGATTGCGGGGGCGGTCACAGGGGGCGTCCTCCGCTCATGAGTACCGGATCCTCGGGTTGAGGTAGGCGTAGCTGAGGTCCACGATCAGGTTCACGGTCAGGAAGATCACCGCGAAGATCATGATCGAGGACTGGATGATGAAGTAGTCGCGGTTGCCGATCGCGTCCACGACGTACCGTCCCACCCCGGGCCACGCAAAGACGGTCTCGGTCAGCACGGCGCCCGCGAGCAGCCCGCCGACCGAGAGTCCGATCACCGTGACCACCGGGAGCCAGGCGTTGCGCATGATGTGGCGCGAGTCGACGCGCTTCTCCTTGAGGCCCTTGGCGCGTGCCGTCCGGACGTAGTCCTCGTGGTTCACGTCCAGCACGGAGGCGCGGGTGATCCGGGCGATGATGGCCATCGGGATGGAGCCCAGCGCGATCGCCGGCAGGATCAGGTGCGCGATGCCGTCGAGGAACAGGGCCCACTCGCCGGCGAGCAGCGCGTCGATCAGGACGAACCCGGTCACGCCCTGGAGGCTGGCCCTGGGGCTGAGGCGACCCTGCGAGGGCAGCCATTCGAGCTGGACGGCGAAGATGTAGACGAGCGTCAGCGCGAGGACGAAGACCGGGATGCTGATCCCGAGCAGCGAGATCACGGTCACGCCGCCGTCGATCCAGGTGTGCGCGTTGCGGGCGGCCAGCCGTCCAAGGGGGATCCCGACGCCGACCGCGAAGATCATCGCCGCGACGGTCAGCTCGATCGTGGCCGGGAAGCGGATCGCGAATTCCGTCACGAACGGCTTGTTGTTGACGATCGAGGCGCCGAAGTCGCCGCGGAGCAGCCGCGACATGTAGTCCAGGTACTGGACGATCAGCGGCTGGTCGAGGCCCAGGTTCTCGCGCAGGCGGTTGCACGACTCCACGGTGGCGTGCTGTCCGAGGATGGAGCGACACGGGTCGCCGGGCAGGAAGTGCACGAACGCGAACAGGATGATGGACAGGCCGAACAGGACCGGGATCGCCGCAAGCAGCCGTCGGATCGTGTACTTCAGCACGCTCGTCCGCCTGGATCGGGGTTGAGGAACGGCGTGCCCAGTGGCCGTGGCCTCTGGGCACGCCTGGTGGGTCGGGTCGGGTGACGCCCGGGGAACCGGGCGTCACCGCGCGAAGGCTAGCGGTCCAGCCAGACCGAGTTGAGGTACTCGTTGAGGGCGCCGCTGCCCACGAAGCCCTTGACGTCCGCGCGGGCGGCGCCCGGCGGGGTCGAGCTCACGAGCGGGACGGTGGGGATGTCGGCCCGGATGAGTTCCTGGGCCTTCTCCCACAGCTGCTGGGCGGTGGCCTCGTCCGTCGCGGCAAGGGCGGCGGACATCGTCTTGTCGAGCTCGTCGTTCTGGTAGGCGAACTCGGTTGACGGCTTGCCATCGACGTAGTTGAAGAACGCGGTCCGGAGGAAGTTGTCCGGGCCGGCCCAGTCGCAGGTCCAGCCGATCAGCCAGGCCGGGTAGTTCCCGGCGAACTCGGCGTCCAGGTAGTCCGGGTTCCAGGTGGCGGTGTTCGGCTTGATGGTGAAGCCGACGGCCTCGAGGTCACGGCTGATGGCCTCGAAGATGCCCTTCGGATCGGGCATGTACGGGCGGGTGACGTCGGACGGGTACCAGAACTCGAGGGTCAGGTCCGTCTCGCCGGACTCGGCGATGAGCGCCTTGGCCTTCTCGGGGTCGTAGGTGGGCAGGTTCTGGGCCTTGTAGAACTGGGTGCCGGGCGGCATCCAGTTGTCGGCCACCACGCCCTGGCCCGCGTAGAACGCGTCGATCAGCGCCTGCTTGTTGATCGCGTAGGCGATCGCCTCACGAATCTTGGGGTTCGAGACCAGCTTGTGGGTCTGGTTCATGCCAAGGTGGAACAGGTTGCAGGACTCGCCGCGGTCGATGACCTGGAGCTCGGGATTGGCACGAATCGTCTCGATGTCGATCGGCGCGACCGTCTGGACGAGATCGAGCTCGCCCGTGGACAGGCCGTTCAGGCGCTGCGACTCCTCGGCGACCGGCTTGAAGACGACCTCGTCCACGTGCGCCGCATTCTCGGCGTCCCAGTAGTCGGGGTTCTTGACGATCTTGACGTTGTCGCCAAGGGTCCAGCTGTCGAACTTGAACGGGCCGGTGCCGACCATCGAGCCGGCGCCGCCCTGGGCGTAGGAGATCTGGGTGACGTCCGTGACCGTGTTGTCGGCGCCACCGGCCTTGAGGGCCGTCGGGCTGCTGATCACGAACGGCGTGAGCGTCTGCGACAGCAGGAAGCTGGACACCGGGCTCTTCAGCGTGATCGTGAAGGTGCCCGGATCCGGTGCTGCGGTCGAGGCGATGTTGGAGGTGTCGCCGTAGCCGCCGAAGACGGCGCCCGCGTAGTAGCTGTAGTCCTGCAGCTCCTTGGGGAAGTTCAGCCAGCGGTCGTAGTTGTACTTGACCGCCTCGGCGTCGACGGGGGTCCCGTCGTGGAACTTCACGCCCTCGCGGAGCTTGAAGGTGTAGGTCAGGCCGTCGGGAGAGAGCTCCCAGGATGTCGCGAGGCCGGGATCGAGCTCGCCGGTGGTGCCGGGCTTGAGCCGGACGAGGCCCTCCATGACGCTCTGCATCACGTACGACGTGTTGCTGTCGTCGATGAGCGCCGGGTCGGTCCGCTTGATGTCGCCGGGGATGGCGACGACGAGGGTCCCGCCCTCCTTGATGCCACCGGCCGGCGGCTCGCTCGCGGGTGCCGTGGTTGCGCCGGGCTCGACGCTCGCCGGGGGTGCCGCGCTCTCGGGCGCGGTGGTCGCCGTGGTTCCGC
>CAWDHT010000005.1:0-187791 GCA_963802165.1 uncultured Chloroflexia bacterium
CCGGCACGGCGGCGGCGTTCTGCGCGATTCGCACCCTGATCCTTCGAATCGGCCCGGTTTCGTCAGGTTGACACCGAACAGCGCCGTCCCTATCGTCGGTCCTGTCCGCGATGGCCCGGCCCTGGGCGTCTGCCGTGTGCCGTCCGCCGAGGAGGTCGCCATGATCACGATCCCGCCGGGCCAGCGCCACGGCGCTCCCCTCCCCGACCGCGCGGTGGTGCCCCCGGTCTGGGGCCGGATCACGAACCTGATCGTGGACCACGGCGAGGGCTGCTGGCTGGTCACGCCCGATGGTGACCGATACCTCGACTACACCTCGGGGATCGGCGTCACAAACACGGGTCACGCCCACCCGCGGGTCGTGGCCGCCGTGCAGGCCCAGGCCGCGAAGCTGCTCCACGGCCAGCAGAACATCGTCTACCACGAGGCCGGGCTGCGTCTCTACGACCGCCTGGCGCACCTGTTGCCGGGCGGCCCGTGGAGCGCCTTCCTGTCGAACTCGGGCGCCGAGGCGGTCGAGGCCGCCGTCAAGCTGGCGCGCGTGGCGACGGGGCGGCCGGCGATCATCGCGTTCCGCTACTCGTTCCACGGCCGCACCGCCCAGGCGATGGCCCTGACGGCGGCGAAGGACGTCTATCGCGGTGCGTTCGAGCCGCTGCCGGGCTCCATCTATCACGCCGCGTACCCGTACTGCTACCGGGCGCCCGGCGGGCCGCACGACCCGGCGGACTGCACGTGCGACTGGGAGGCACAGCTGGACCTGCTGTTCCACCAGCTGGTGTTCCCGGACAAGGTGGCCGCGATCATCGTGGAGCCGGTCATCGGCGAGGGCGGCTACCTCGTCCCGCCGCCCGGGTTCCTGCCTCGACTGCGGGAGATCACCCGGCAGCACGGGATCCTGCTGATCGCGGACGAGGTCCAGACGGGCTTCGCCCGGACGGGCGAGATCTTCGCGGTGCGCCACTGGGACGTGGAGCCGGACATCCTGGTCATGGCCAAGGGGATCGCGTCCGGCCTCCCGCTGTCCGGGATCATCGCCCGCAAGGACGTCATGGAGCGGATGCCGGCTGGCTCGCACGGCGGCACCTACGGCGGCAACGTGGTCGCATGCGCGGCGGCCATGGCCACCCTCGACGTGATCGAGGAGGAGGGCCTCGCGGACAACGCCCGCGAGCGCGGGCGACAGCTGCTGGACGGCCTCCGTGCGACGACCGCCGGCCGCGCGTCCGTCGGCGACGTGCGCGGCCTGGGCCTGATGGTGGCGCTGGAGTTCGTGAAGCCCGGGGAGGGCGACGGGCGCGTGCCCAACCCGGAGCTGACCAAGCGGGTGCAGCAGGAGTGCTTCGCGCGGAAGCTGATGCTACTCACCGCCGGCACCTACGTGAACGTGATCCGGATCATCCCACCCCTGGTCACCACGGCCGAGGAAGTCGACCAGGCGCTGGGGATCATCGCGGAGGCGCTGGACGCCGCCGGCACGTAGCGCACCCGCGGCTCCTGACCAGCGCTGAATGTCGCGACCGCAGTCGCGGAACCCGGGGGGCGTGATCAGGGCGACGCGCGGAGCCGGCGCAGGATCTCCTCGTGCAGCAGGCCGTTGGTGCCCACGAACGACGGGCCGTCGATGCGGCGCTCGCCGTTCACGTCCGTGACCTTGCCGCCGGCCTCCTCGATGACCACGATCGGACCCGCCATGTCCCAGGACTTGGCGCCGGTCTCGAACATCGCCTCGCCCGCCCCCTCGGCCACCAGGGCGTAGCCCCAGAAGTCGCCGAAGCCGCGTTCGCGCCAGGCAGCCGAGATGAGGGTGTCGAAGCCGGGCATGAGCCCGCTGGCGATCGTGTCCCGGCTGGACCCGTACAGCATCTGCGCGTCCTCCACGGCCGCCACCCGCGAGACGTGGATCCGCCGTTCGCCGTCGAGGCCCCGGTTCCAGGCACCGCCGCCGCGGTAGGCGTACCAGCGCTCACGCAGCGCGGGCGCGGAGATCACGCCCACCTGCAGCTCCCCGTCGTGCTCGATGCCCAGCAGGGTGCCGAACAGCGGCACGCCGCGAATGAAGTTGTGGGTGCCGTCGATCGGGTCGATGTACCACCGGGTCCGGGCCGTGCCGTCCTCGGTGCCGTACTCCTCCCCCACCAGCCCGTGATCCGGGTAGCGGGCACGGATCCGCTCGCGGATGACCTGCTCGATGCCCTGGTCCGCCACGGTCACGAAGGTCCGGTCCGGCTTGCGCTCCAGGTCGAGGTCCCGGCGGAAGTGGCGGAGGGCGATCTCGTCGGCGGCGTCGCATGCGTCGAGGGCGAAGGCGAGCCACTCGCGCAGGGTGGCGTCGGGGACGCGGGCAAAGGTGGCGGACCACGCGGGTCCGAAATCGGGCTGGATCATGGCCACATCATGCCGGGTCAGTGGCAGGTGCCGTCGCCCTCGTCCAGCACGCGTCCGTCGGCCGCCAGAAACCGGTAGGACCAGCCGCTCGACCGCAGCGTCAGCTCGAGCACGCCGTAGGTGTCGGCGATGCGGACCAGGCTGTTCGGCGCGCTGCGCTTGAACGGCCTGAGCGCGCCACCCCCGGTACCAGCGATGATCTCGGTGATCCCGCCCGCGGGATCAGCCCTGCCCCCCGGGTCCTGGGGCGCGAACCGCTCGTAGTCGTGCTCGTGGCCATTGAGGACCAGCTCGGCGCCCGCGTCGTGGAGCGCGTCCCAGAAGGCCCCGACGCTCTTGCCGTTCCCGTGGTACCCGCTGCTGAACCGGGGGTGGTGCCACATCGCCAGCGTGCACCGGGCGTCGCTCGCCGCCAGGTCCTCGCGCAGCCAGCGGACCTGGTCGGAACCACTGCCGCAGGCCCCCTGCAGGAACCCGCAATTCGAGTCCAGGACGATCAGGTGCCAGGCCCCCAGATCGTCGCTGAACCACGTCCGCCCGTCTCGGCTCGCCGCGTCGCCGACATACGCCTTGAGCGGCGCCCCATCGTCGGTCTTGATGTCGTGATTGCCCATGGCCGCGTAGCGGATCCGATCCTCCACCGCACCCCACGATCCGCCGAAGCACTGCTCGAGCTCGGCAGCCGAACCCCTCTCGTACGCCGTGTCGCCGAGGATGGCCACGGTCCCGACCAGCGACGCAGCGAGCGCGCCGGTCTCGTCGTCGCCGGTCGCATCGCAGCGGCCGACGTCCCCCACGGCGATCAGGACCACGTCGCCGGCGGCGCCCGAAGCGGACGGCGATGTCGTCGGGCCGGCTGTGGGCCCGGCGGAGGCGACGGCGGACGGCCTTGGCGTGATCCCGGCTGGCGATCGGGTGGCGGCCGACGGGGACTCCGCCACGGAACCGCCCTGCGCACAGCCCGCGGCCATGACGCCGGCGATCACCACGGCAGCCGCCACTCGGGCCGCGCGGACGCGCGAGGAGCGACGGCCGGCCTGAGGGTGCGTGGGCATGCCGGAGAGCCTACCCGGATGCCGCCCCTCACGCCGCACAAGGTCTGATCGCCCGACCGCAACGAGAAGAGACCCTGCCGGAGCGGGGTCTCTTCGCCGTGTACGGGTCCTGGCCCGAGCCCTTGGCTGGCGCGCCGGGCTACCGCCCGCTGTCACGCCACTGCGGGTCGTCGCGCCGGGCACGAAGGCCCAGCAGCGTCAGGACAGCTGCGAGGATGCCTGCCGCCAGCACCACGAGGAGCAGCCCGGGCGGGATCGAACCCGAGCCGCCGAGGATCGCGAACGGGGAGGCCGTGCTGGTCTCGGGTGTCGACGAGTCGGTCGGCAGCACGCGGAAGCTCTGCGTCACCGTCTGCGCCGGGCCGTGGTTGCCATCCCCGGCCTGCGAGGCCTCGATGCTGCAGGTCCCGACACCCACGATCGTGACCGTGGTGCCCGACACGGTGCACACGTCCGGCGTGAGCGAGGTGTAGGTGACCGGCAGGCCCGAGTCCGTCGTGGCGCCCAGGACGAAGCCCTCGGCACCCATCTTGACGTTGGGCATGGGGGGGAACTCGATCGCCTGGGTGGCGGCCGAGATGTCGATGTCCACCGAGCCCGAGTCGGCGAAGTAGTTGCGGTTGGCGAACAGCCAGTCGGCAGCGCCGCCCGGGACGTCCGTGAAGGACGCGCCGAGGTCGAGTCCGGCAAGCAGCGTGCCGCCGACGCCGGTGCAGGAGCCCGTGGCGCCATGGGCCGCGCCGTCGTAGGTGCCGGCGTAGCCGGTGACGGTGCAGTCCGCCTGGGCCTTGCCGATGGTGATGGCCACGGAACCCGAGCGGGCGTTGTAGTTGGCGTTGTTGAGGGTCCAGTCGGCGGTGCCGCCCGGGACATTGGTGAATGAGGCACCGAGATCGAGACCAGCGAGGATCTCGCCGTTGACGCCGGTGCAGGAACCCGTGGCGCCGTGGGCTGCCCCGTCGTAGGTACCGGTGTAGCCGGTGATCGTGCAGTTCGCGTCGGCCTGGTCGATGACGAACGTGCCGCTGTCCGAGCTGCCGGTGTGGTTGGCGTCACCGGCGTAGGCATAGCTGGCCGTCGCGGTGCCGGCATCGGTGTTGTCGGCGTAGGTCGGGTCGGGCGTGAGGCTCAGGCCGCCGGGACCGGTGACCGTGACGCTGCACGGCGTCTGGGCGGAGCCCGTGTAGGTGACGTTCGCGGGGCAGGTGACGACCGTGGTCGAGCCCGCCTGGTCGATGACGAACGTGCCGCTGTCCGAGCTGCCGGTGTGGTTGGCGTCACCGGCGTAGGCATAGCTGGCCGTCGCGGTGCCGGCATCGGTGTTGTCGGCGTAGGTCGGGTCGGGCGTGAGGCTCAGGCCGCCGGGACCGGTGACCGTGACGCTGCACGGCGTCTGGGCGGAGCCCGTGTAGGTGACGTTCGCGGGGCAGGTGACGACCGTGGTCGAGCCCGCCTGGTCGATGACGAACGTGCCGCTGTCCGAGCTGCCGGTGTGGTTGGCGTCACCGGCGTAGGCATAGCTGGCCGTCGCGGTGCCGGCATCGGTGTTGTCGGCGTAGGTCGGGTCGGGCGTGAGGCTCAGGCCGCCGGGACCGGTGACCGTGACGCTGCACGGCGTCTGGGCGGAGCCCGTGTAGGTGACGTTCGCGGGGCAGGTGACGACCGTGGTCGAGCCCGCCTGGTCGATGACGAACGTGCCGCTGTCCGAGCTGCCGGTGTGGTTGGCGTCACCGGCGTAGGCATAGCTGGCCGTCGCGGTGCCGGCATCGGTGTTGTCGGCGTAGGTCGGGTCGGGCGTGAGGCTCAGGCCGCCGGGACCGGTGACCGTGACGCTGCACGGCGTCTGGGCGGAGCCCGTGTAGGTGACGTTCGCGGGGCAGGTGACGACCGTGGTCGAGCCCGCCTGGTCGATGACGAACGTGCCGCTGTCCGAGCTGCCGGTGTGGTTGGCGTCACCGGCGTAGGCATAGCTGGCCGTCGCGGTGCCGGCATCGGTGTTGTCGGCGTAGGTCGGGTCGGGCGTGAGGCTCAGGCCGCCGGGACCGGTGACCGTGACGCTGCACGGCGTCTGGGCGGAGCCCGTGTAGGTGACGTTCGCGGGGCAGGTGACGACCGTGGTCGAGCCCGCCTGGTCGACCGTGATGTCGTAGGAGGCCGAGGTCCTCGCGTTGTAGTTGGCGTCGGCGGCCTTGGTGGCCGTGACCGAGCAGGTGCCGGCGCCGACGATCGTCACCGTGGCGCTGCCGCTCGCGGTGCACACGGCGGGCGTGCTCGAGGTGAAGGTCACGGCGCCGGTGCCGGAACCACCCGAGGTCGTGGGAGTGAACGGGACGTCGCCGTACGTCTTGGTCGCGGGAGCGGCGATCGACAGTGCGGCCTGGTTGGCCTTGTTGATGGTCAGCAGTGCCGTGGCGGTGGTGTTGAAGGTGTAGTTGGTGGCGCTGCCGCCCGAGCAAGTGATCGTGAGCGGCGAACTCACGACCGGGGTGGCCGCGGTGTAGGTGCTGGTGCAGGTCGGGGCCGCGTAGCCCGCGGCGTTGCCGGCGTTCTCGCCGGCGGCGAAGCCTGTGACGTTGAACGTGTACACCGGGACGGCCTGGCCGAAGGTGCGGCTCTGGGCGTCAGGGGTGACCACCAGGACGCCCTTGGCGACGGTGACGCTCACCGCTGCCGAGGTCCTCGCGTTGTAGTTGGCGTCGGTGGCCTTGGTGGCCGTGACCGAGCAGGTGCCGGTGGACGCGGTGATCGTGAGGACGTTGCCGACCACGGAGCACGCCGTGGAGGCACCGGTACTGTAGGTGACGGCACCCGTGCCCGAGCCGCCGGTCGTGCCCAGGGTCTGGGTCGAGCCGTAGCCGGCGGGGCTGCTGGTGCCGGTGACGACCAGGGGTGCCTGGTTGGCCTTGTTGACCGTGATGTCGTAGGAGGCCGAGGTCCTCGCGTTGTAGTTGGCGTCGGCGGCCTTGGTGGCCGTGACCGAGCAGGTGCCGGCGCCGACGATCGTCACCGTGGCGCTGCCGCTCGCGGTGCACACGGCGGGCGTGCTCGAGGTGAAGGTCACGGCGCCGGTGCCGGAACCACCCGAGGTCGTGGGGGTGAACGGGACGTCGCCGTACGTCTTGATCGCGGGAGCGGTGATCGACAGCGCGGCCTGGTTCAGCTTGACGACGGTGATGGTCGGTTGCGGGGCGGGGATGCTGGTCAGCGTCCCGCCGGGGCCCTTCGACTGGGTCGTGAACACGTAGGTACCGGCAGCCGGCGCTGTGATCACGTTGGCGAGCGTGTTGCCCCACCTGACCCGGAAGGTGCTTCCGGCTGCGCAGGTGACATCGATCGTGATCGTCCACGGGCCCGAGCCGCTCACCGCCATCTGCGGCGTACCGGCGGTCGGCAGTGTGCACGTCGGGGTGGTCAGGGCAGGCGTCGTCGGGTTGATGGCGAGGACGCCGGGGGAGTCGGCGATCGTCGGAGGCGTCCAGCCGGCCGGGATCGTGATCGTGACCTGGGAGCCGGCGGCCATGGGCGCCGTGGCCGTGAAGTTGAAGTCGATCAGCTCCAGGGACATGCCCGGAGTGACGGTCGGATCCCCATAGGCGTAGTTGCCGACGGAGTCCCAGTGGATCGCCACGGTGCCGCTGCCGTCGGCGCCCGTGACCGTGTGCGCGGCCGTACCGGAGCTGCCGTTGAACGCGGTGTTGCCGCCGTAGGTGGCCGTGAGCGTCTTGACGCCCGCGGTGGACGGCGTGAGCGAGCAGGTGGCGGTCGCGGTGCCGAACGAACCGGCAAGGGCGCAGGGTGCGCTGGTAACGGTGCCGTCGGAGACCGTCACGGTGCCGCCCGGCGTCAGGGACCCGCTGGCCCGCGTGACGCTGACGCCGACCGAGACCGCGGACCCGATGATCGACGGATCCGGCGTATCCGAGGTGATCGTGGTCGTGGAGTTCGCCTTGTTGACCGTGTGGCTTGCCGTGCCGGAGCTGCCGTTGAACGCCGCGTCACCGCCGTAGGTGGCGGTGAGGGTCTTTGCGCCCGAGGTGGACGGGGTAAGCGAGCAGGTGGCGGTCGCGGTGGCGCCGGAACCTGAGAGCGTGCAGGGTGCGCTGGTGTCCGTTCCGTCGGACACCGTCACGGTGCCCCCGGGCGTCGCAGTCCCGCTGGCCCGCGTGACACTGACGCCGACCGAGATGGCCGAGCCGGCGACCGACGGATCAGGTGTATGGGACGTGATCGCCGTGGTGGTGTTCACCTTGGGGGCGGTCACCGTGACGACGGGGCTGGACGCGACTGCAGTCAGCGCCCCGGCATTCCCGGCCGTCCGGGTAGAGGACGTGAAGGTGTTTGCCCCGACCGTGGTGCCTGCGGTGGCAGCGTAGGTGATGGTGACGGTGTTGCCAGCCTGGCAGTTCGAGTTCGTGCCGGAGATCTGGATGTTGCTGCCGCTGACGCCGATCGTCGGCGTGCCCGGGCAGGTCTCGGCGGAGATGGCGACTCGCCCGGCTCCCGCCGCAAGCGTCGGAGCTGACCAGCCGCCGCCGGGCACGGTGATCTGGAGGCGGACCACGTTCTGGCCGGTCGTCCACGACGAGGCCAGGGTGTGCACGAAGGTCAGCGTGTTGCCAGTGGAGCCGGACACGACGGTGGTGGGGCTGACGGTGACGGACCCGTCGCCGTCGACCGCCAGGGCGGCCATCGGGACGCCGAGCGAGGCGAGGAGGATCAGGGCTTGGGCCAGTACCAGGGCACGGACACGAATCTTCGACCTGGTCTTGTCACTGGTCACGCATGTCTCCCCGTCGCTTGTCGGATTGGGTGCGGCACAGGTCCATAGACGGGCCGATGCCGGGGATGTCCCAAAGGATTACGTGTCGCAGGTGGCGCGCTGATGCACCGCTGGTCCCAATGGATTGGCTCATTGGTACTGTCCCCGCGCCCGGATCCCCAGTCGGCTTGACGGATACCGCCCCGTCGCCGGCCATCAGGCGAGCGGCTCGAACGCCTCCGGGTAGCGGACCGTCCCGCGCATCGCGTCCGTCCAGGCAGGCAGCAGCCGGGCCATCCACGCGGCGTCCGGCCATGCCGCGGCCGGCGGCTCCAGGCCCATGGCGCGCGCGCTCCCGAAGCCGAACCGCGGGTAATAGGCAGGGTGTCCCAGCAGCACGAGGGCCGGCACGGCGCGCGCGATGGCCAGGCCCATGGCCGCGGACATCAGCGCGGACCCGATCCCGCGCGACTGCAGCTCGGGCAGCACCGCGACCGGGCCGATGGCCAGGACCGTCGCGACGAGATCGTCGTGAGCGTCCTCCACGCGGCACGGGGACAGCAGCAGCTGGCCCACCACGATGCCGGAGGCAGGGCCATCGGTCGCACCCACGGCCACCAGCGAGTGCCAGCCCTCCGGCGCCTCGCGCCGGATCCGGTCCACGATGTCGGCCTCCTCGGGACCCGTGAACGCCCGGAGGTTGACGTGGCGGACCCCCGGCTCGTCACCGGGGGTCTCGAGGCGGATCCGGATCGGGAATGGCTCCGGCCCCGGGAGCGCGAACGGCGTGCCGGGGCCGGCGGTCACCGTGTCAGCCGGCTGCCGCGGCCTTGAGCGCCTCCGGGATGGGCCGGGAGACGGCGACCGGCTGCACGTACTTGCTCACCATCTCGAGCGAGCCGTCGACACGCAGCTGGGTGAACAGGTAGCCGATCTTGGCGCCCTGGCTGGCGAGGATCTCGTCCTTGGTCTCGAGGTCCCAGAGCTGGCGCTTGAACGGGCCGATGGCCTTCTTGCGGGTGGTGTAGAGGAACTGGTCCTCGGTCTGGCCGTCCTTGCGCTCGTCGGCGGCATTGACCTTGCACCAGGCGTAGATCTCGTCCATGAGCTGGGCCGGGAAGGCCGGGTGCTCGTAGAGCGCGTTCTGGAAGCCGGTCGCGAGGTGGACCTCGGCCGTCTCGGCCTCCGGGAAGCGGTGGAACAGCTCGTCCGGCAGCGTGGAGGCGCCGTGCTGGACCGCTCCGGCGAGGCCGCGCGAGCGGGCGAGCTCGCCCAGCCTCGCCAGGACGTCGAAGTCGAGCTTGACCTCGGCCACGCCGCCGCCGGGCAGCGGCACACCGCCGTGGCTCGTGCCGGTCTGGACGGAGACCTTGGACAGACCCTTGGCGCCGGGGGCGAGCCTGCCCAGGACCGCCTCGTACCCGTCGAGGTACGCCTTGAGCTCCTGGACGGTCGAGTTGACCTTGCCGACCTCGCCGATCTCGCCGCCGACGCTGACGGTCACGCCGTCGGCCTCGAGCGAGCGGATGAGCGCCGTGAGCTCGGCCGCGCGGGTGTAGTTCTCCCTCTGCTCCTCGTCGAGGTTCGGCTTGGAGAGGTCCACCAGCGTGGAGCTGTCGATGTCGATGTTGCGGTAGCCGGCGTCCATGGCCAGGCGGCACGCACGGCGGATCTCCTCGGTCATTGCCTCGGGGTCAGCGGCGTACTTCTTGGCGTTGAACTGGTAGTGGTCGCCCTGGACGAAGATCGGGCCCTGCCAGCCGGCGGCGATGGCGCCCGCGTACACGGACGTCGCGAAGTCCATCGGGCGCTGGAAGGTGTAGGTCTGCTCGCTGCGCGCGATCTCAAGGATGAGCGCGCCGACGTCCTGCCGGGCGGCGGTCTCGTAGATGGTGCGCGCCATGTCGAAGGTCTGGGCGCGTAGGTTCATGGCCGGGACCGAGAACCCGCTCACCTCGCCGCGAGCGCGCGCCATGTACAGCTCCTGGATGGACGCCGAACGCGCGCCAAGGGCCTGGCTGCCTTCCCAGACGAGCCAGCGGGCCGCTTCGGCGGTGGCATCGTCGGAGGTGAAGGCAGCGGTCCAGGCGAGGTCAGCTGCTGCCTCGGCACGGAAGCGGGCGGCGTCGTCGATGACGAGCTTGCCCTCGGCCACGTGCGCGATGCCGGAGAGGTGCGACAACAGGTCGGCGGGAGAGGTGGCGACGTAGGGCATCGGGGTCTGGATCTCCTGTAGGGGTCAAAGAGATGGTACCGGCGGGAGGACGCGGTGGGTACGGCGTCGCGGCCGCCCCTCCGGCGGTCACCCCGAGGATGCCCGACCCCAGCGGCCGGGTTGAGTGCGAAAGGGCGCGTGCCGCAGGGGTCCGTCACGCCGGGTCCCGGGTCCACTGGACCCCATCGGGGGGCCGCATGGACGGCCCACGCAGGGTGCGGCGACGACGGGGCTCAGGCGGGCGGGAACGCGACCACTCGGAGGACGGTGGCGCCCATCGGCACGAGGATCGCCTCGCGACGGCGATCATCGCCATCGATCACGTCCACGGCGAGGGCCAGGCGCTGCCATGCGTGTGGGGCGCCGGCGGCCTCGGTGCCGGCCGGGATCGCCACCGGTCGTGGGTGCGCGTCGGCCGGCAGACGCAGGTCGCCCGGCGCCGCTGCGGGGTGAACCCTGATGTCGCGGAAGGCGTGCTCGACACCAGGCACGTCGAAGGTGCGGACGACCTCCCGCCGACCTGCGAGCGGCAGGGCGTACAGCAGGGGCCCTTGAGCCACCAGGCGCTCGCCGCCGGGCGTCTCCCGGATCTCGGGTGCCGCGTCGAACGCCGCCTGGATCGTCGTCCGGCCCGACCACGTGCCGCCGATCCTGATCATCGACAGCGCGGTCCGGAGGCGCCTGCCATGCACACCCGTGACCTGCCACGCGCTCGCCCAGCGGGGCACCCGCAGGACCAGGTCGAGGTCGACCCGCGCGGCGGCCTCGACGGTGAACCGGACGGCCGTGGCGGCGGGCCACGAGGTCTCCTGGGTGATCGTAACCGGCACTCCGCCGACCTCCGTCCGCAGCTCCGATGCCCCGTAGAGGAGCGCGATGACCTGCGGCGTGCCGTCCTCCTCGCCGCGCATCCACGCATAGCGCGCGTACGTGGGCAGGACGCGGCCGGCGTTCGGCACGCAGCAGACGGCGGCCTCGCGATGGAGCGGCGAGTACATGTAACGCGTCTGGGGCGCCTCGCCGGTACCCGGCCGGAAGCCCTCCACCCCCGCCATCGACCGCGAGTTGTCCGTCTTGAGGTAGGCGACGCCCCCCTCCAGCGGGTCACGCGCCCCCATCGCGACGTTGAACACAAGGGACTCCATCCGGTCGCCGAGGGACACGTCCCCGGTCGCCTCGACCCGCATCGCATACCCGCGGAGCAGCTCCTGGACGGAGCAGTGCTCGTAGCCGGTGTCGTCCGCGGTGCCCCGGGGGTGGCACGCCTCGTCCCCGTTTGGCGCGCCGCTCGGCGTGAGCGCGTCCTCGAGCTTGCGGGTGTACGTCGCGTCGAGCCGATCCATCGGCAAGCCGTCCGTCGTCCCCTCCCCCGCAGCCGCGGCGGCGGCCCGGACGACAGCCGCCGTGAGGGCCCGCCAGTGCTCGTAGGTGTGGACCCCATGCCCCTCGAACCCGCGCGCGTCATCCAGCAGCGCGTCTGCCCTGGCATCCCCTTCCGCGAACGGCGACGTCGCGAATGACCGGTACAGCCAGGCGGCATAGGCGAGGTACCGGTCGTCACCCGTCAGCCCGGCGAGCTCCCACAGGACGTCCGTGAACACCAGCCCGTGGGTCACGCCGCCGAAGGATCGGTCGAGCCCGAAGGGATGCGACGCCTCAATCGGGTAGCCGGCCATCGTCCGCTCCACCGCCCGCCGGACGGCATCGAGCACACGCGCATCGCCCGTGTGGCCGTGGTAGCCCAACAGGGCCCGGAGCAGCACCGCCTGTGCCCACAGCTCGCCGTTCTCGCCACGCTCCGGGAAGCGCAAGTCGGGGGCATAGATGCCCAGGTATCCGTCCGCGTCCTGGGTGGCCAGGATCCGCTCCACCCACGCCCGTGCCGCCTCACGCGCGGCGGCATCGCCCACGGCCATGCAATGCCGCAGCCACCCGTCGCGCCAGTTGCCCTGGGTCTCGGCGTTCCACCACAGGAACTGGGCGGACCACGCCGTGTCATCTGACAGCGCTCCCAGGTCCTTGGCCGTCACGCCCGCCGTGAGCCGGTCGGCGCCGAAGAGGTCGTCGTCCACGAGCAGGTCGGGGGCGAGCCGGTCGAGATGACCGACGAACCCGGTCGCGTGATCAGTCCGCATCTGGTCGGCGATCCAGCCGCCGATGGCGATCTCGCGCTCGGCGAACGGGCTGAACGGGGCGAACGACGGCCGGCGCTGCAAGCTCACGAGCGGTTGCCGGCGGGCGAACCGTCCGGGCGCACGGATCGCGCGTACCCGACGAGCCCGTCCACGTGCTCGTGGGGCGTCGCGACCGGGAACTCGCAGCCGGCGCCGGCGATGTAGCGGCTCCCGGCGTCGCGATGGCAGGCGGCCATGGCGTCGCGGATCGCGGACGGCGTGGACGCGAGCATGCCGGCGACCGGGTTGAGGTTGCCCAGCAGCACCTGGTCGGGACCGGCATCGAGGCGCGCCTGGCCCAGCGGGACCGGGTAGTCGAGGTCCACGATGTCGGCGCCGAGCTCGGCCATCGCGCCGACGGACCGGCGGGTGTTGCCGCAGATGTGCAGGCGCACGCGGGCACCCATCGCGTGGATCGCGTCGACAAGGCACCGCTCGTGCGGCAGCACGACATCGCGGTAGAGCGCCGGCCCCACGAGGCTCGCCGCAGCGTCGCCGACGCCGATGATGTCGGCCCCGGCGTCGACCTGCGCCCGTGCGAAGGCGACCGCCTGCTCCACCGCGAACCCGAACAGCTCGTCCACGAAGCCCGGGTCGTCGGCGAAGTCCAGCATCAGGGCGCTGATCCCGCGAAGGTCCGCCGCCTCGGCGCAGGGGCCCTCCACCCAGCCCTCCACGAGCCGGGTCCGGCCGGCCGTCGCCCGCAGGAGCTCCACGCCCCGGACCCGGTCGGTCATCCGTCCGCCGCCCAGCGGGTCGGCCGGCACCAGCGACGCGAGCACGCGCTTGTCGGCGAGCAGCGCGCGCGTGTCGTCGAGGGCGGGCGGCTGGTCATCGAACCAGGTCACGGCCGCGCCAAGGTCCACCGCCTCCCGGGCGGGGTCGGAGATCGCCGAGACGTGGTCGAACCTGAAGCGCTCCGCGACCATGGCCTGGGCCCGGGCCAGCTCCCGGTGGTCCGTGCAGTACTGCCGATACGGGATCCCGGCGAGGCGCGCGGCGAACATCATCGTGATCGGCATCGCCGGGAGCCGGTCCACAGGCCGGCCGTCGAGGTGGGCGAGGACCAGCGTCCGCGAGTCGGTCATCCCTTCCGCCGGCGCAGGGATCGAGCGGAGCCTAGAAGGGCTTGGCGACCATCAGGAACACGATCACCACGGTCAGCACCGACAGGAGCATCCCGCCCATCCGAACGCGCCCCGCGGTCTTGACGAGCTCGGGCGAGGGCCCGGCGCCCGGCGCGGGCGGCTGCGAGGTCAGCTCGACGAGCTTCCGGCCGGCCGGCGCCTGGATCGCCATCGCCACGACGACCGCCACCACGTAGAGCAGGATCCCGGCCTCCAGCCAGTGCTTGTCACCAGTCAGGGCGGGCCAGCCGCGGAGCAGGATCATCGCCACGCCCGTGATCGCGAGGGAGATGGAGACCGGGGTGACGAGACGGCGCCCTGCCATGACCTGGCTCCGGGCGTAGAAGTTCGCGTACTGCGGCTCCCTGGCGGCCATCGGCCCCACCACCATGGCCGCGAACCCGGGCCCGAACGCGACGATTGCGCCGAGAACGTGAAGGAAGAGCATGATCATGAACAGGTCCACGTGGAGACTCCCCTGGGGCTGCGGCGCCCTCCCGGCGCCCTGCGCCCGATGCTAGCAGGGGTGCCCTCGGCGGGTCGCTGCGGCATGCGCCGCACACCCGGTTCAGCTGCCCCCGTCGGCGGCGTCCGACAGGGCCGCGGCACGGCGGGACTGCTCGCGCTCGAGCTCGTTGGCCGAGATTCCAAGCCTGCCGGCGACATCGGGCAGCGCGCCCCACGCGAAGTGATCCCAGCGGCGCGCGTCCGGGTTCCAGGTGGCCAGGATGGCCGGCGCCGGGCGCTGGACATGCCCGTGGGTGTCGAGCGCGACCGGACGGACGTAGTGCGCAGCCGTCACCCTGCTCGTGCCGGCGTCGTCGGACACCGCCAGCACGACGCCCAGGCGCGATCGCTCGTCGGGGTCGGCACCGACCTCGGGGGCGTGCAGCGTGTTGAGCACATCCTCGAGCCCGTCGCCGACCATCGTGGCGAGCAGCCCGTAGCCCAGGGCCAGCGCCCGCACGACGATCCTCGCCCGGGTGCCCTCGACCCCACCCCGGGCGCCCAACCTGCGCACCACCAGCACGCCGTCGTCTGCCGTGACGCCGCCAGTCACCGAATGCCCTGCGTCCGGCCGGTCGCGCCGCCAGCCCAGCTCGACCGCCTCGGCGAGCCACCCGAAGTCGTCATCCGGGGTGACCTCCACCAGCCGCGCGGCCTCCGGCAGCAGGCCGCGAAGCCCGCCGATCACGCCATCGCACGACTCGGGCACCGTCCCGACGGCGACGACGGGTGTCCGCGCGTCGAGCAGCAGCCACACCAGGGCCGCCAGCTCCGCGTCGAGCGCGCCGGCCCGCAGCAGGTCGATGAGGAGGCGCAGGTTGCTCACCCCCGAGAGGCTACCGGAGTCAACGCCGCGTGCCACCATTGGCCCACCCACCAGGAGGACCCATGAGCATCACCCGCATCGCACCCGGCCGGCGCTTCGCCGAGGCCGTCATCCATGGCGACACCGTCTACCTCGCCGGGCACGTCGGCTCGGACGCGAGCGCCGGCGTCTACGAGCAGACCCGCGACATCCTCGCCCAGATCGACACCCACCTTGCCGCCGCCGGCACGGACAAGTCGAAGCTGCTGATGGTCAACGTGTGGCTCGTTGACGTCGGCACATTCGGCGAGATGAACCGGGCCTGGGACGAGTGGCTCGACCGCGACAACATGCCGGCGCGCGCGACCGTCGAGGCTCGCCTGGCCTCGCCCGACTACAAGGTGGAGATCGCGGCGATCGCCGCCCGGTAGCGGCCGAGGGCTACTCGAAGAAGCCCCCCGCGGCGTAGCCGTACGGCACGCCATACAAGGCCTTGATGGACTTGCCCCCGATGCGGTCGATCTTGAGCCACTGGTCGCCGCTCTTCCCGCACGAGCCGGCCTCGTAAGGATCGCCGGTCACCGCCTCGACCACGCGGACCTTGGTGCCCCTGTTCACGCGGACGAGGAGGTCGTCGCCCGTCGTGGGGCCCTTGCGGACGCCGATGCCAGCGCACAGGGCCGCGAAGGCGACCGTCTCCGGAGCAGCGGTCTCATCGACGTCGACCGAGGGCTCCTCGGCCTCGGGAGCGGATGACTCGACGGGCACCTCGGTGGCGGTTGCCTCGGCGGACGGGGAGGATGACGCCTCCGAGCCGCCGCACGCACCCAGGAGGACGAGGAGCATCGCCGCGGTCACGCCGCCGACGGCCATTCGACGCATCATTCCCGGTCCTCCATGCGGTGACGGTGTCGTGCTCCAGCATAGGCTCCCCGGGCAACGGCAGATGCGACCTCGAGCGATCTGCACGCGGCCAGGCGGCTCTTGTTCGCGCGCTGCTCGTGGTCTAGGCTCGCCGGAAGCAAGGAGGACTTCATGGCAACACCCAACCCGTTTAGCCTCGAGGATGCCCGCAGGATCGCGGGGGTCCTGGGCATCGACTTCGCGACGAGCCTATTCCCCATCGAGGAGTTCCAGGCGGGCCTCGGCGTCGAGCTCGAGCACGGCCTCCAGGACCCTGAGACCAACGTGACCAGCAACGACCCGGTGATGACCGGGAAGATCGCCCTGGCGCACCTGCGCGAGATCCCCGACTACTACACCCGCCTCGCCGTGATGGAGGCCGACGCGGAGGCCTGACGCCCGACGACGAGGCGCCGGCCGCTGGGTCTCGTGCAACAGCCGGGGGATCGAGGCGTCTCATGAACGGCAGGTGCCGAGGCTCTGCCGAAGGTCCGCGAGGCTCAGGCACCCGTCGGACCCGAAGGACGTCGGCCGTGTCGCGCACGTTCAAGGGGGCATTCGGCATCGCCCTGGGGCTGCTGGCCGTCGGCCTGCTCCTCCTGGCGGTCGCGCCCGGCTTGGGCGGCGCCCTGGCGCTCGTGGCCTTGATCGCGCTCGGGTGCCTCGTGTTCGTGGTCAACGCCATGGCCCGGCGCTCCCCCGGCTGGACCAGGGTCGTGAACCCAGGGGCCGCGCACCGCGAGGCGATGGCTGAATTCGCCGCTCGCGATCATGCGCCCGAGCCAAGACCCACGGAAGTCGACGACCAGGAAGGCTGAACCCACGCCGACACCGCCGCGGCGACCCGCGGTCTACGCTGTGCTGAGCATGGAGATCCTGCCCTCCACGCCTGACGTCTGACCGCTGCTCGCGAACTTGTTCGCCGCGGGGGGCGACCCGAAGTGGTGCTGGTGCCAGTTCTGGCGCAAGCCCGGTGCGACCTGGACCAACACGACGCCCGCGGAGAACCGCGCCGACCTCGAGGCGCTCATCGGAGCGGATCCGGCGCCAGGGCTCGTCGCGCTGCGTGATGGCGTAGCCGTGGGCTGGGTTGGACTGGGGCCGCGCGAGGACTTACCCAGGCTCGGACGCTCGCGCACGATCCCAACGCTGCCCGGCGACGCCGTCTGGGTCGTGAACTGCTTCGTCGTGGCCACGGGCGCGCGGCGGACGGGCGTGGCCACCGCGCTGCTGGAAGCGGCCGTGACGTACGCCCGTGAGCATGGGGCGGCCCTCGTCGAGGGCTACCCGGTCCGTACCGGCGGCCACAAGGATCTCATCGGCGTCCGCCTACACTGGCACCGCCGGCATGTTCGAACGGGCGGGCTTCGAGGTCGCCGCGGAGACCACGTCCAAGGTGTCGAGTGGGACGCCGCGCGTGGTCGTGCGCCGCAAGCCCGGAAGGCGATCGTTCAGCCGCTCCGTTCCGACTCCCGGTGGAGTCGTGGCGACCCGATGACTCGCATGGGAGTCGCTAGGCGATGCCCGGTGCGGAGCTGGGTCTCGATCCCGTCGATTCTGGCGATCAGCTCCTCGCGCAGGGACGCCCGACGACTCCAAGCCGAGTAACGCAGGCCCCGGCGCGCGACGCAGGACGGAGCGGCGACGCAGACGGAGCGGCGGCGCCAGCCACCGAAGGCCTGGGCATGCACCGCACGCCCTGGGGAGCCGTCACCGTTGCTCAGCCGCCGACCACCTCCGCACAGGGGTCCTCGCCGGCGATGATCGGCCGCACCGTGATCCCGAACGTGGCGCTCGTCGCCGGGTCCTGGACCCACTTCGTCTGCTGGTCGGCCTCATCGAGCGCCGGACGCAGGGTCTCTGCGTCCGCGCCGCTCACGATCCCGCACCGCTGCGAGCCCTTGGCCACCGGCGCGCCGAACGTCGCGAGCGGCACCGCCAGCGGCCAGTCGGCGATCAAGGCACCGACGGCAGGATCCGGGGCCGGCGCGGGCCCCACGAGGAGCGCGTAGGCGGCCGGGACGAACGGGGTCTCCGGCCCCAGCTCGCCGCCGAGCCAGGACACCGGATCGACGATCTTGCGCCACAGGGCTCCGAACGCCTCTGGGGTCCCCGGGACCGGATCGCAGAACTGGGGGATGCACAGGAGCTTGGCGTCCGGCTCGCCCGTCAGCGTGACCGGACCGTCGTCAACCGTGAGCTGCAACCGCCCGAGGACGCCTCCGGGCAGGGCGATGACGCTCTTGAAGTCCCGCTTCTTGCCAAGAAGACCCAGGCGCTTCGCCTCGTCCAGGATCGCGGCCCGGCCGGCGTCGGAGAGTGGGCGCCCCACGAGGTTCGGCAGGAGTGGCGCGGGATCCTCCGCGGCGACCGGTCCGGCCGTGACATAGGTGCCGTCGGCGGTGATGACCGCCACGGGAGCCGCGGCGAACCCGTCGACCGGCAGCCGGGCCTTGAAGGGCGTGGCGCGAAGCCAGGCGGTGGACGGGTCCCTTGATGCCGCCGGTGACTGGCGAGGCGAGGCGCCAGACCCGCCGCCGCATGCCGCGACGAGGATTACGACGGCGGCGAGCAGCGGGAGCACGGCGGACGGGCGCAACGGAACCTCGTTTCGGGGCAGGCCACGGGCGACACGCTGGGCAGCGGGTGGCCAGACCCATCGTATCCACGCAGGGGATCGGCCGTGAGCGCCCGATCTGTCCCGACGGCTGCCCTCGCCGGGCCCGCGGATCAGCCTGCCAGGCCGAAGATCTCCACGCACGGGTCCTCGCCGGAGACGATTGGCCGGACCGTGAGCCCGTACGCCGTGCTGAACTCCGGGTCCTGGGTCCACATCGTCAGCTGGTTGGCCTGCGCAAAGGCCGGCGTGAGCGTCGCGGCATCCTCGCCCTCCACGAGCCCGCAGCGTGCCGAGTTGTTGGCGACCGGCCCGCCGAACGTGGCCAGCGGCGTATCCAGCGGCCAGTCCATGACGCTGGCCGTCAGGCCGTCCTGCGGGGCGGGCGGCTGGCCGACGAGGATCGCGTAGGCGGTTGGCGTGTACGGCTGCTCCGGGCCGAGCTCGCCCGGGAGCGTCTGGGGCAGGCTCGCGATCCGCCGCCACAGCTCGCCGAACGCCTCGGGTGAGCCCGGCTTGGGGTCGGCCGAGGCTGCGTCGGGCAGGCCCCGCAGGGCGACCAGGCTGCCGTCGACGGTCAGCTCGATCTGGCCGGTGATCCCACCGGCCAGGCTGCCATCACCGGTGAAGTCGGTCTTGCCCGAGAGCAGGCCGAGCTCGTCGGCCCAGGCCAGGATCTGCGCGCGCCCCGCATCGCTCACCTGGCGTCCGAACAGCGGCATGACGAGGGGACCGGGGTAGATCGCGGGCACGGCGCCCTGGACCAGGTATTGCCCGTCGCCGGTGATGGTCGCGGTGGGCGGCACGGCGAACAGGTTGACCGGCGGGATCGCCTGGAACGTGGTCATCCGGAGCCAGTAGGTGCCCCCTTCGGCGGGAGACGGCACGGGGATGACGGGCGTGGGATTCGCGGGCGAGGGCTGGGGCGGCGTGGGCGAGGCGGCGGTGCCGCCGCACGCCGCGACGAGCGCGACGGCGACGATGGGGAGGACAAGGCGCCGGGTGATGGCGGTGGCTGACGGCAGGCGCATGGCGATCTCGAAACCCTCTCGTGGTGGGGCGCACCCGGCAGACGCTCGAATCCCCCGGCCGGTTCCGGCATCCCGGAGGGTCCCGCGCTTTGGGGGTTGACGACGCCACCGGGGCAAGCGTAGTATCCGCCCCGGTCGAGCAGGTCGCCCGACACGTCCTACAACCGGAGGCGGTACGCCAGATGGTGCAGAACGCAGCTTTCTACCCGCGACTGGCGGTTGCCCTCGGCACCGTTTGCGGGAGAGGTGTGCCCACCACAAGGTAGGACGCGGGGCGTGAGCCCCAGGAGCGACCACCGAGCCGTGGGCCACCGGGCCCCCGGCTCTTTCGTTTATCTGGGCATGTCTCCGCCCTGATGGACCCCCGAGCCGCGAGGCCCCCGAACACCGGGCCCGCGGCTCGTCCCATGCCTGGGACCCCGCGGACCGGCTCACCCATCTTCGAGCCAGCTCCACCCATCCAGCAGGAGGGTCCCGTGACCACCACCCTCGCACCCGAACCGAAGACGACCACTCCGACGTCGAGCCCGCTGCCGGCCCGCATCGCCGACCGCGAGCCCGCCGCGCGGATCCCGTCCGCCCGGGGCGACGGGGGCATGGGCCTCCCGATCCCCGAGCGAGCCGGACCGCCGGCCCTGCTCGTCGAGCACGTCACCAAGCGCTTCAACGTCGACCGGCGCAAGCCCCCGGTCCTCGCGATCGACGACGTCTCGCTCCGCCTGGAGCGAGGCACGATCCACGGGGTCCTGGGTGCCAACGGCTCCGGCAAGTCGACCCTCATCCGCCTCATCTCGGGGTTGCTGACCCTGGACGAGGGTCGGGTGGAGGTGTTCGGCCTCGACATCGAGCGCGACGAGCTCGCGGTGAAGCGGCTCATCAACCGGGTGAGCGTGGACGCGGCCTTCTTCAAGAAGCTGAGCCCCATGGAGAACCTGCTGTTCGCCGCCCGCCTCTACGGCCTCGACGCCGGCGAGGCGAAGCGGAACGCGACGGCGATCCTGGCCAGGCTCGGCATCGCGGAGAGCCGCCTCGGCCGGCCCGTGGAGCAGATGAGCCGGGGCATGCAGCAGAAGGTCGCCATCGCGCGAGCCCTGCTGACGAGCCCGACGCTGCTGCTCCTGGACGAGCCGACCACGGGCCTCGACCCGCGCAGCAAGCTCGACGTCCAGGCGTTCGTCGAGGAGGTCAACGCCGAGCACGGCGCAACGATCGTCCTCACGACGCACGACCTGGTCGAGGCGGAGCGCCTCTGCAGCCGCATCACGATCCTCGACGGGGGTCGTGTGGTGGCCGAGGACACGCCCGACGGGCTCAAGCGCATGGTCGCCGACGTCCACGGCCAGGAGCCCACGCTCCACGCCGTCTTCATGACCTTCACCGGCCGCTCCCTCGACGAGGACGTCGAGGAGGACGGGCCAGAACCCGACTGAACCACCGAAAGGAGGTGCCGCGATGACCACCCGGTCCGACACGACCACCCGCCATCACTCCACCTTCCGAAAGGACACCCACATGCAGCACATCGAGCTCCGGCTCGCGGACGTCGGGGAGCGCCAGGCGCTCTACCGGTCGCACCGCGAGGGCGACCGGGTGGGTCACGTGCCCACCCGGTCCGTCCGCCGCCGGCTCGGCGAGTCGATCATCCGGCTCGGCCGACGCGTCGGCGGCGACACCGTGACCACTCCCGCGTGGCAGGGATGACCCCGCCGCGCCCGCTCCCCGGGTCCGGGCTCCTCCCGGACCCGGGGGCACACCGCCTGAAAGGGACACTCCGTTGGCTCTCGTCGCGCATGAGCTGAAGGCGTCGTACGCCTTCGTCGAGCGCAACTTCTTCCTCACCCGCCGGTACTGGGGGTGGGAGCTCGCATTCCTCGTCTACTCCGTCGCCGGCGCGCTGTCGATCAGCCTGATCGGCGCCGCGGCGGGCGACCCGCGCCTGCTCCTCACGCTCATCATCGGCGCCGTCTTCTGGAACTACCTGTCCGTCGTCTTCTCGTGGATCGCCGAGACCATCGCCGTCGAGCGCTGGGAGGGCACCCTCGAGTACACGTTCATGGCGCCGGTGCGGCGCTGGACCCAGCTCCTGGGCTCCTGCCTGTACGCCATGGGCTACGGCGTCGTGCACACGGCGGCGATGCTCGTGGTCCTGGCGATCTTCTACCGGCAGCTGGACCTGGGCGTGACCAACATGGCCACGGCCGCGGTGTTCGTGCTCCTGGGCTCGTTCAGCTTCGTGGGCATCGGCATGATGGCCGCGATCCTGCCGCTGCTGTACGTGGAGCGCGGGGCCCAGATGACCTTCGTCGTGCAGTCGTGCCTGCTCCTCGTGTCCGGGGTCTACTACCCGGTCGAGGTGCTGCCCGAGTGGATGCAGGTCATCTCGAAGTTCTCTCCGGCGACGTACGTCCTCGACGGCGTCAGGGCCGGGATCCTGGACGGCGTGCCGCTCACGGATCTCGTCTACGACATCGTCCCGCTGATCGTGATGGGCATCGTGCTCATCCCGACCGGGCTGTGGGCCTTCGGGCGCGCCGAGCGGTACGCGAAGCGCACCGGCAAGCTCAAGCGGGTCGGGTGATGGCCGCTGATCCACCACTTCCTCCGCGACCTCGGCTGGGACCCGGGCTGGGCCGCCGCCTTCCTGCCGTTCGACGGCGGCAGGCCGGCGGCCGGCGCGGGTCGTCGCCGCCCACCGCGACGCCTGGATCCTGGGCACACCCGACGGCGACCGGGACGCCGTCATCTCCGGTCGCCTCCGCCACGAGGCGCTGGGCCCTGCCGACATGCCCGCCGTCGGCGACTGGGTGGTCGCCGGGGGCGGGTCGGACGGCGACGGCCCCGCCGTGATCCACGGCATCCTGCCGCGTCGCACGGTGTTCCGCCGAGGCGCCGAGGAGGGCCACGCCATCGACGACCAGGTGCTGGCCGCCAACGTGGACGTCGCGTTCGTGGTTGCCGGCCTGGACGGCGACTTCAACCTGCGCCGGATCGAGCGCTACCTGGCGGTGGCCTGGTCGGGCGGGGCGACACCTGTCGTCGTGCTCAACAAGGCCGACGTCGCGGCGGATCTCGACGTCCTCGTGACGGCCGCCGAGAGCGTCGCTCCCGGCACGTCCATCCACGCCATCTCCGCCCTGACTGGGGACGGCGTGACCGACCTCGCCTCGCGCCATCTGCACCCGGGGAGGACGGCCGTCGTGCTGGGCTCGTCGGGCGTCGGCAAGTCCACGCTGGTGAACCTGCTCCTCGGGCGGGAGCAGCTGCGGACGCGAGCAGTCCGCGCGGACGACTCCCGGGGCCGCCACACGACCACGCACCGGGAGCTCGTCCGGCTGCCGGGCGGCGCGCTGCTGATCGACACCCCGGGCATCCGCAGCCTGGGCGTCGCGGGCGCGGCAGCGGGGCTGGACCCGGCGTTCTCCGACATCATGGATATCGCGGCCGAGTGCCGGTTCACCGACTGTCGCCACGAGCGAGAGCCCGGCTGCGCGATCACGGCCGCCCTCGCCGACGGCCGGCTGACGCATGATCGTCTCATGAGCCATCGCAAGCTCGAGAAGGAGGCCGCGCACGTCGCGCGCTCGGGCGACCGGCTCCTCCGGGAAGCGGAGCGCAAGCGCTGGAAGGCCATCAGCCAGGCCGCGAGCCGGCACATGCAGCAGAAGTACGGGAGCGAGCGATGACCACCCTCGAGAGCGCCGCGCCGCCCGACGCCCCGGCCGGCTCGGGGGCGACCTTCCGCCGATGGCGGGGCCTCGAGGACGTCCCCGCCATGGCCGCCGCCAACGCCCGGCTGCGCAGCCACCTCGGTCAGCCCGAACCGGCCGACGTCGACGGCCTGCTCCACCAGTACACGCACCTCGTGAACTCGGATCCGGTGCGGGACTGCATCCTCGTCGAGCGCGATGGGGCGGTACGCGGGCACGCGCGCGTGGAGTGGCACGACCTGGCCGATGGCGACCGGGTCTACGACCAGACGTCGGTCCTCGAGCCGTCCGCCTGGGGGCTCGGGATCATGGAGGCGATGATCGGCTGGGGCGAGGTCCGTTCCCGGGAGATCGCGCTCGAGCGGCCGACGGACCGGCGGTCGCACTTCTCCAACTACCTCCTCGGCGGCGACACCGAGCTGGCCGGGGCCCTCGGGGCCCTCGGCTACACGGCCGTGCGCTGGGATGCCGAGATGCTGCGGCCGGACATGGACGACCTGCCGGCCGTGGTCGTCCCCGAGGGCTACGTGCTCCGGGAGCCCGAGCCCGCCGAGCTGCCGGCGGTCCACGAGCTCGCCGCCTCCACGTTCATGGAGCACTGGGGCGAGTGGGAAGGCGCGGATCGTGAGATCGAGGAGTGGATCGAGGATCCCCGCTTCCGGCGCGACCTGGTGGTGGTGGCCTTCCGCGGGAGCCATCCGGTCACCGTCCTCACGAACATGGTGGAGACCCTCCCGGACGGGTCGGTCCGGGGCCTGCTCGAGACGCCTCGCCACGCACCCGGAGCACCGGAGGCGAGGCCTGGGACGGGCGGCGATGGCACGCAGCCTCGAGCTCCTGCGCGCCGAGGGCGCCACGACCGCCTACCTCGCCGTGGACACCGACAACGACAACCGGGCTCTGGGCCTCTACGAGTCCTTCGGCTTCGTCGTGGCCTCGACCAGCATCTCGTACCGCAAGCCGCTGCCCGACACGGAGGCCCGCGCATGACGACGCTCGACGCCACGCTCCCCTGCGGCCTGGAGAGCACCGGGCTCCACTTCCGGCGCTGGCGGGGCATGGAGGACATCGCCGGGATGACCGCCGCCAACGCCGCCCTGCGGCGCCGGATCGGCGTGCTCGAGCCGGTCGATGTCGAACTGATGCGCCACAGCTACACGCACCTCGTCAACTCCGACCCGGCGACCGACTGCATCCTCGTGGAGCGCGACGGCACCACGCTGGGCTATGCCCGGGTGGAGTGGCACGACCTCACCGACGGCGACCGCACGCTCGACATCATCGCCGTCGTCGATCCCGCGGCCTGGGGCATCGGGGTCGCCGAGGCCTTCCTGCGGTGGAGCGAGCTCCGCGCGGCTCAACTCGCGCTCGTGCATCGCAGCGATCGGACCACGCATCTCACGAGCTTCGCGTTCCGGGGCGACGTCGAACTCACGACGGCCCTCGAGGCGCTGGGCTACGTCGCGGTCCGCTGGGACGCCGAGATGCTCCGGCCCGACATGGCCGATCTCCCGGATGTCGAGCTGGCAGACGGGTACCACCTGCGCGCCCCGGAGGAGGCGGAGCTGCCCGCCGTCCACCAGATGACGGTCGAGGGGTTCGCGGAGCACTGGGGCGAGTACGAGGCGGAGGACCACCGGATCGATGACTGGCTCGAGGACCCCCGATTTCGCCGGGACCTCGTGGTCGTCGCCTGGGCCGGACCGCGACCGGCATCCCTCGTGTACAACATCGTGGAGACGGCAGCGGACGGGGCCCGCCGCGGCCTGCTCGACGCCGTCGTGACCCATCCCGGCCATCGCCGGCGAGGCCTCGCCCGCGCGGCCATCGCCCGCAGCCTCCAGCTCCTCCACGCCGAGGGCGTCACCTCGGCCTACCTCGGGGTGGACACGGACAACCACAACCGGGCGCTGGCCCTGTACGAGTCCTGCGGCTTCCGCGTCGTCTCGACCAGCACCACCTACCGCAGGCCCATGCCGGGCCCGGAGAACCGCCCATGACCACGCTCTACCCCAGTCCGCCCTCGGACGGCGCACCCGCGCACCCCGCGGACGCACCATCGATCCCCGGGCTCTCGTTCCGGCAGGCGACGCCGGCCGACTGGGCGGCCATCGCCGACGTCGTCAACCGGGCCCGCCGCGCCGACGGCATCGATGAGATCCGGAGCGGTGAGGACATGGCAGCGGAGTACGCCGACTCCGAGACCTTCGAGCTCGGGCGCGACCTGCTCCTGGCCGAGCTGGACGGATCGCTGGCCGGCTACGCGATGGGCTACCGCGTGGTCCGAGACGGGGCACTGGTGGCGGAGACCTTCGGCGCGGTCGCCCCCGAGGCCCGGCGGCGGCGCATCGGCACCGCGCTGTATCTGGCGACGCGAGCGCGGCTGGCCGCCGAGTGCGCGGACGACCCGAGGCCCGGACCACGCGAGCTCCGTTCCTATGCCCTTGAGGCCGAGGCGGCCGACCGCGCGCTCCTGGCCGAGCACGGGTACGTCCCGATCCGCTACGGATTCGAGATGCGCCGGTACCTGACGGGGACCTTGCCGGAGCACCCGCTGCCGGCGGGCCTCGAGATGCGGCCCGTGACGGAGGACCAGTACCGCGCCATCTTCGACGCGGACAACGAGGCCTTCGAGGACCACTGGGGGCACCGCGCCCCGGAGGAGGCCGACTTCCAGGCGCGGTTCCACGGTCCCGACATGACCCCGGGGATCTGGTGCGTCGCCTGGGACGGCGACCGGGTCGCGGGCGTCGTGATGAACGCGATCTTCCACGACGAGAACGAGGCGCTCGGGATCCGACGGGCCTGGCTCGAGCACGTATCGGTCCGCCGGCCCTGGCGCGGCATGGGCGTGGCCAAGGCGCTGTGCGCCGCGTCGTTCCGGGTCCTGCGCGAACAGGGCATGGACGAGGCGTGGCTCGGCGTTGACGGCACGAACCCGACCGGCGCGCTCCAGCTCTATGAGGGCCTGGGGTTCGCGTCGGTGCGCCGCTGGATGGCGTACGGGCGGCCGCTCGACCGGCCGGCGCCGGAGGGCTGGAAGCCGGGAACCGAGGGTGACTCCGCCTAGAACGGAAGGCGGCCCCGGTCGCGAACGAGCTCCATCCACGCGCGCTCGCGCCCGATCGTCGTCGCGGCCCCGTGCCCCGGCAGCACCCGCAGCGCGTCCTCGAGTCCGCTCAGGCGCGCGATCGAGGCCACCATGGCCTCGGGGTCGCCGCCCGGGAAGTCGACTCGACCCCAGCCGCCGGGGAACAGCGTGTCGCCGCTGAACAGGAGGCCGTCATCGGCGCCGAGCAGGCAGACCGAGCCCTCGGTATGGCCCGGGGTGTGCAGGACGCGCAGCCGGATCTCGCCGAACCGGATCTCGCCGCCCTCGGCCAGCTCCACGGCCGGCACCGAGGGGACGACCTCGAACGGGGCGTACAGCGGCTTCGGCTCGATCAGCCGGTGGGCGTCATCTGGGTGGATCGCGATGTCCGCACCCGTGTGGGCCTGCACGGCTGCGTTGTCGCCCATGTGGTCCCAGTGGCCGTGGGTGTTGACGATCAGCTTGAGGGTCCACTCGCGCTCCGCCAGGGCACCCGCGATCCAGGCGAGGCAGGGCGTGGCGGTGTCGATCGCGATCGCCTCGCGGCTGGCGGGATCCGCGAGGACATAGACGTTGGTCGAGAGCGGCCCGATGACCGCGTGCAGGCGCTCCATGGGGCCGGATCTTCTCATGCTGACGGACCGGGCGACGGTCCGGGACGTCCGGCTCTGGCAGACCGCGCCACGGGCGAGGCACAATGGCGTTGGGAGGTGACCTCGATGACGAGCCCGGTGCACATCAAGGCACGGATCACCCCGTGGGACGACACGGACTTCGTGAAGGCCTTTGAGCACGCACGGGATCTCGTCCATGGGGCCGAGGGCCACCCGGACGGCACTGCGGCCGGTGCGCGGGTCCAACACCTGCTTCGCGAGGCCGGCTACCCGCATGCGCGGGTCGAGGTGGTCCAGTCGGTGGACGAGAAGCTGGAGCACACGTCGCACTGGCTGGTCACCCGGGACGGCTAGGACCGGAACCGGCGCTCCGCCGGACAGCTCTCGTCAGGGGGCCCCCGATCCGGCCCAGCGTTGCGCCATACCGTTACGCCCCGCCGTCACGACGCCTGTTCCGGGCCGCCTAGCGGCCCATTCGACGCCCGCGGCCGACCATCAGCCCGCTGCAGCGGACCCTTGGCCCGGCTCCATCCCTCTGGCGGCCAAGATGTCCCGCGGAAGCCACCGACGGCAGGACCTCACCGACAAGTGGGCCATTCGTCGGCCGCCGGGCGGCAATCGACGCCGCGATGCCGCGGGGCGGCGTGTCACGTCGGGTGTGCCACTGCCAACGTGTGATCGGCCGGCGGCGTGCCCGGTTCTCCCTCGTCGCCCTCGTCAGGGGGCCCCGAGCCGCTGGGACGCCGCCTTGACCGCGCGCAACAGGCGAGTGCCGCCGCCCCCCGGCGTGAGGAGGTTGAGCTGGGCCTGCTTCACGATGACCGTCGGGTGCAGCGTGACCTGGACGAGCTTCTTGCCGGCGAAGGTCGTCTCGACCAGGAACGCCTCCTGGGTGCGCTCGTCGTGGTTGAGATCGAACAGCAGGTCTCCCATCGAGTAGACCACGAGCCGGTTGCCGGACCGGAGGCCGATGGGTCCTGCCCAGTGTGAGTGATTGCCCAGGACCAGGTCCGCCCCAGCCGCGAGCGCCTCTCGCCCGAACGGTCCGTTGCTGGGTCGTGATCCGGTCGGTGTACTCGGCTCCCCAGTGCGGCATCACGGCGATGACGTCGGCCCCGGCCCTGCGCGCGGCCCGGATGTCGGCCCGCATCACCTTCAGCGACAGCGGCGCCGCCCCGGGCCGCGCGGACGAGGCGTTGGCAGCACGCCCGATGCCGTTGTAGCCCAGGATGGCGAGCCGCACCCCGGCGATCGTGAACCATGCCGGTCGGCGAGCGGCCGCGAGGTCGCGACCCGCCCCGAAGTGCTTGAGACCCACCCTGTCCAGGTTGCGTAGCGTCTGGCGCACCCCGGAACCACCGTCATTGCGGATGTGGTTGTTGGCCAGCGAGACCACGTCGACGCCGGCGTTCTTCACGCCGGCCAGCAGCCTCGGATCCATGGTGAAGACCAGGCCGAACAGACGATAGGTGGGATCGTCGGGTGCCGGGCCCTCGAGGTTCACGACGGCGATGTCCGCTCGACGGATGAGGGTGCGCACGGCACCGGCAGGTCCAACCCGCTCCGCCCGGATGATGCGCAGCCCCGGCCAGCCGCAGCAGTACCGCGCCGTGACCCTCGCGAGACCGCCGTTCCACGGGTAGTCGACCCCACGGCCTTCCCGGATCGCGCGCTTGTAGACGGTGCGGTCCAGCATCACGTCACCACCGGCCATCAGCGTCCAGACGTCGCTCACGCTGAACGTGGATGGGCGCGCGCCGGACGGCTCCGGGATGAGCAGTGGCCACGCGTCGAGATCCTTGACGCGGTTGCCGCCGAACAGGCTCACCCCGCCGACCGCGAGCGCCCTCACCCTGGGGGTGACATCCTCCGCCCGCAGGACACCGAGGGCCGATGGCGTCGTGGCCAGTTGGGCGCGGACCTCCGACGCCGGCAGTGCCCGGACATTCGGGCCGGGCCGGACGCCGAGGTCGGCGGCGAAGGGGGCGAGGTCGTCCGTGCTCACGAGGACCCGACGCGGGTTGGCGCCCCCACCGGAAAGTGCCGCTGCCAGCGCCGAGCGCGTGATGGACCGCTCGGTCGACCAGAATCCGGTCACCGGGACCAGCGGCACGGGAACGGCGTCGAGCCCCGGCACCGCACGGACCGGAAGCGGGCTGCCCGTCACCAGGATGGCGGCCATGACCCCCGCGATGAACGCGAACCGCATGGAGTGATCACTCCCGTGCTTGACCGGCTGGACGAGGAGGAGACAGGAGACAGGGGCGCAGGCGGACCCTAGACCGCGCGCGTCGGCAGCGTCAACTCCGCCAGTCGGACCAAAGTGACGCCGCTCCTGGGTCCCGATGGTCACGCCCGCCCGACACCCCAGGTCACCACCCCGAGCGACCCGGCCGGCCGCTGCGCCAGCGTCCAGCCCCCGTCGCGGCGGGTGATGTGGTCCGGGAGGATGGCCCGAAAGTGCAGGTCTTTCTCGCCACCCTCGGCGATGAACAGCTGGCGACGGAGGAAGGCGGTGAGGGCGGGCACGGAGTCGAACGTCCGCAGCGAACGTTCCACCACCTCCACGTGGGGGTCGCGTCCGCGCGCACGCAGCAGGTCCACGAACTCGGGCAGCGCGGGCAGCGCCACCCGCTCCTCGCCGTGGACGAGCGGCCAGAACGGGTCGGCCACTGACGCCGGGCTCTGGTCCGTCATCATGGCGACGCCGCGGTCACGCGTCGCCGCCTCCAGGCCGTCGAGAAACGGGCCGATGGCCTCGATGTCGTAGCCCACGTGGGCGATCAGGGTCATGTCCACGGCGGGCAGGTCGCCCAGCTCGTCGAGCGCCTCGGGCCAGGTCCCGGGGACGACCCGGATGTTGCCGATGCCGTGCTCCGCCATGCCGGTCCGGAGCGCCTGCCGCATGCCGGCCGAGGGCTCCACGGCCACGACCTCACGCACCACGAGCGCGAGCGGGAGCGCGTACCGGCCGGCTCCGGCGCCGATGTCCAGCCATGTCGCGTCCGCGCGCGCCATCGCGAGGAGCCAGTCGAGGGCCGGTTCCCCGGTCCTGCGCGGGTCCGCCACAAACAGGTTCGTGACAGGCGCGTAGTGATCGTCCGTCCGTGACTCGCGGAGGCGCTCCGCCTGGGCGCGGTTCGCGCGCACCCGCTCGGCCCACGCGGTCTCGAGCTCGGTGGCGGGGATCAGGGGCTTCATCGTGGGGCCTCGTTCGCTTCGATGGTGGCGAGATCTGCGGGCGTGTCCACGTCCGGGCTGGCACCCTCGACGGCCACCTCGCGGACCAGCTCGGGCCTGGCGGCGAGGAGCGGCCCGAGCCCGCGGTCACCGGACAGGCCGGCCGCCATCGCCCACGCCTCCCGGCGGACGAGAACCGGGTTCGGGACGCCGTCGACCGCGTGCCGGGCACGGACGAAGGGAGCCGGGCTCTCCTCGGCGACCTCCAGGATGGCGCGGATCACCTCCGGGCGGAGCGCGGGCTGGTCACCCAGCACCACGAGGACGGCCTGCACGTCGGCGTCGTCGGCCGCGGCGTCGAGCCCGACCCGGAGCGAGCTCGAGAGACCGTCACCCGGACGCTCGTTGACCACGCGGCGCTCGCCGCGCCACGCCATGGCCGTCTCGATGGCCGCGTGCCCCTCACCGAGCACCACTGCCACGTCGGCGACGTCAGCCATGGCCAGCGCATCGAGCACGTGCTGGAGGACCGGCCTGCCGGCGAGCGGCGCGAGCAGCTTGGGCGAGCCGAAGCGCGTCGAGGAGCCGGCGGCGAGGACAACGGCCACGACCTTCATGACGATGCCGGCTGCGCTCGGGCGAGGTCGCGCATCGGACGTCCGCCGCCTCCCCGCCGCTCGGCCACGACCTCGGCCATGATCGCAAGGGCGGTCTCAGCCGGCAGGCGGCCCCCGAGGTCCAGGCCGATGGGTCCACGGAGCCGGTCCAGGTCGGCCGGGAGGACACCAACGGCCAGCAGGCGCGCCCGACGCTCGGCCTGCGTCCTGCGCGATCCCACCGCACCGACGTATCGGCAGCCGCGCCCGAGGGCGGCGATGATCGCCGGCTCGTCGAACTTCACATCGTGGGTCAGGATGGCGACCGCGTCGGCAGGCCCGAGTCCGATCTCGTCCGCCGCCTCCGCCGGCCAGGCCAGCACGAGCCGGTCCGCGTCGGGGAACCTCTCGCTGGTGGCAAAGGCAGCTCGGCCGTCGATGACGACCGTCTCGTAGCCAAGCTCCCGCGCGAGACGGACGAGGCTGCGGGCGATCTCGACCGCACCGACGACGACAAGCCGCGGGCGCGCCGGGAACGCCTCGACGAACAACTGGAGCCCGGCGATCTCAACGGCCCGGGAGACGCCGGCGAGCAGGCAGGCGCGGGCCGCCTCCACCAAAGCCTCGTCGGCGTGCGGCTCGCCAAGCGTGCCGGTGAGCCGGCCGTCCGCGTCGACGGTCAGCGGGTCCGACGGGGTGTCGCCTGGACCCGGCGCGTGCGGCCCGGGGACCTCGGACGGGGCATCCGCGGGGAGCCGTGTCACCACGGCCTGTCCCCCACCCCGCCCGTCGCGGGCATCACGCGCGGCTGCCACGGCCGCCGCCGGAACGGCGGGCGAGACCAGCACGTCGATGGTCCCGCCACACGCCAGACCCACGTCCCACGCCTGCTCGTCGCTGATGCCGTAGCGGATCACGCGCTGCCGGCCGTCCTTGCGAGCGGCGAGGACCTCCTCGGCCGCGGCCCCCTCCACGCATCCACCGGACACCGAGCCGGCGATCTGGCCGTCGTCGGTGACGAGCAGGACGGCTCCCCCGGGGCGCGGGGTGCTGCCGAACGTCCGGATGACGACCGCGCGGCCCACGCGCACGTTCGCGGAGCGCCACCCATCGAACGTCTCGACCAGCTCCTGCATCGTGTCCTCCGTTGACCGTATGGCGTCCGAGGCGGTTCAGGTGAGGGGTCGCGCGTGGTCCGCGCCGACGCGCTCGGAGCCCAGCGGCCGCGGCGGCGTCGAATCCGGCGCGGCAAGGCCCATCGACGGGGCGACGCTGGTCGCGTGCGTGACGGCCGATCCCCTGCGGGCGGTTCCCTGCCTGTCACCGGCGAGCACCTCGCCCAGGCGCTCGAGACTGGCCAGGGTCCCCGCGGGCAGGAAGTCGTCGATGAACGGATAGGCCGCCTTCATCCCCGCCGCGAGCGGCTGATAGCCCGGCGCGGAGGCTAGCGGGTTGAGCCAGACCAGGCGGTGGCAGTTGCGTCGCAGCCGCGCGGTCTCCGCGGCCACGAGCGCCGGGTCGCCCCGATCCCATCCATCGGACACGACGATCACCACCCCGGAGCTGCGCAGCGTCCGGCGGGCCCACTTGTGGTTGAACTCCCGGAACGACTCCCCGATCCGCGTGCCGCCCGCCCAGTCCGTGACGGTGTCGGCCACGCGCGCCAGCGCCCGATCCCGGTCGCGGTCCTTCATCAGCCGGGTGACCCGCGTGAGCCGCGTCCCGAACACGAACGACTCGGTGCGGACCTCGTTGGTGCGGGCCAGCGCCTGGGCGAACCGGAGCAGCAGCCGGGAGTGGCGCTCCATGGACCCCGAGATGTCGCAGATGATCACCAGTTGGCGCGGCTCGCGGATCTGGCGGCGCCAGACCCATTCCGTCAGCTCGCCCGTCGCGAGATTACGTCGGAACATCGCGCGCGGTGCGAGGCGACGGCCATGGGGATGGAGCTCGTGGCGGCGGGTCCGGCGGCGCTCGAGCTTCGGCCGCAGCAGGTCCACGAAGCGCTCAGCATCCCGCAGTTCGGCGCCGGTCATGCGGTCGAAGTCGCGGTGTCGGAGCAGCTCCCCCCGGGACCAGGCGTCGGGCGAGACGGTCTCGCCGTCGATCTCACGGCCCTCCTCGTCCGCGTCGGCGCTGAGCTGGATGCCCAGCGTCGCGAGCTCGGACAGCGTCGCGCCCGTCCCCTCGGCGGCCTCGTCGGAGACACCGGGTTCGCCGACCTCCCGGTCCGCATCGGGGGTAGCGCCTTCCGGCCGGGCGCCCGGTAGCGAGCGACCCCGGCTGCGCCAGAAGCGGTCGAAGACCCGGTCGTAGACCTCGCGCTCGTCGCGCCTCCGGACGAAGACCGCCGCGCCCGCGTCATGCACCTGCGAACGGACACCAAGGTTGATGATCGAGAGTGCGCGCGCGAAGTCGATCGCGGCCCCCAGGTCCACCGTCAGGCCGGCCGCCCGCAGCGCCCTCCCGAAGCCCACGGCCTCGGCGAGCAAGCGGCGGCCGTCGACGGCCTCGCCGGTGTCGGCGACCAGGATCGGCGGACGACCAGGAGTCGGCATGGACGGACTGTGCCACGACTTGCGCCCGGGCATCGTGCGCCGTCAGTCGGGCAGGACGCGAAAGCCCAGGGCAAGGGCGTTGGACCGGACTCGATCGTCAAGGCTGAGAACGTCGAGATCGCCGATCGACGACCGCACGACGACCGCGGTCGCGAGGTGGATCGCGTCGAGCGAGCGGATTGCGTCGTCCGGGAACGGACGACGGGCGCGCTCGACGACAGGCCCGGAGATCGGCTCGACACCCCACGCCGCAACTGCCTCCATGAGACGAACCCGCGTTGGCTCGACGAGCACCGCCACAGGACCCGGCTCCCGCACGAGCCGGCCGATCGCCCGGTCGCACTCGATGAGCGTCAGGTCGGAGGTGACGACGCGGTCTGCCGATGCCAGCACGGCTTCGACCTCCGGGGCCCGCGCCTCATCCAGGAGCCACGCCATGACCGCGCTCGATTCGGCATACACCGTCACCGGTCGCCACGCTCCCAGTCGATCAGGTCCCGCACCGTCAGGCCGCCGAGGTCGATCTTCACGTTCGGCCGTCGATACAGCTCTGGAGAATTCGGGCGTGTCGGCAGCCGCAGGCCATCACGACGGGCCAGCTCGAGGAGGCCAGGGTGGATCCCCGCGATGGCGGTGTGGCCCGGCGGGACGAGCTCAGCGACCACGCGGCCGCGGTCCGTGACCAGCACCACGTCGCCCGCTTCGACCTTCCGGACGTAGGTGCTCAGCTTGTTCTTCAGCTCCCGGATGCCGACGGTCTCCATGCCCCGAACTGTAGCCTCATGTGGCTACATCGGTCAAGGACAGCGAGACTTGGCGTCAGGACCCGGAACTGGCCTCGGCGAGGAACTGGCGCGCCGTGGCGCCGCGGACCTGCCGGATGTCCTCCTCGTACTTGAGGACCACGCCGAGTGTCTCGTCCACCACGTCCGGGGCGAGCTCCGTGGCGCCCAGCGACAGGAGCGCCGCCGCCCAATCCAGCGTCTCGGCCACGCCGGGCACCTTCGTGAGGTCCGCCGTGCGTAGCCGGTGGATGAACGCCACGACCTCGCGGGCCAGCTGCTGGGGGACGTCCGGCACCCGGGTGGCGACGATCTCGTACTCCTTGGCCGCGGTGGGATAGTCGATCCAGTGGTAGAGGCAGCGGCGCTTGAGCGCGTCGTGGACCTCGCGCGTGCGGTTCGAGGTCAGGATCACCCTCGGCGGGCGGGCGGCGCGGATCGTGCCGATCTCGGGCACGGTGACCTGGAAGTCGGACAGGATCTCGAGGAGGTACGCCTCGAACTCCTCGTCGGCGCGGTCGATCTCGTCGATCAGCAGGACCGGGGCGGCTCCTGCATCGTCCTCCAGGGCCTGGAGCAGCGGGCGCTTGAGCAGGAACTCCGCGCTGAAGATGTCGTGCGCGGTGGCCTTGTCGATCTCGCCGCGCGCCTCCAAGAGGCGGATCTCGAGCATCTGGCGCGGGTAGTTCCACTCGTAGACCGCCGTGTTGACGTCCAGGCCCTCGTAGCACTGCAGACGGATCAGCCGGGTGCCGAGGCTGGCCGCGAGGACCTTCGCCAGCTCGGTCTTGCCGACACCGGCCTCGCCCTCGAGAAGCAACGGGCGCCCGAGCTCCAGCGCCAGGAACACGGTCGTCGCCAGCGAGCGCTCGGCGATGTAGCCGTGCCTCCGGAACTCGTCCCCGATGCCCTCGATGGTGCGGGTCGCCTCGGGGCGGTCCTCGCGGGCGGCGGATCGGGATGCGGCGGCGGCAGCGGCGGTGATGGGCTGGTCGAACCATGGGCCCCGATCCTACACCGGGCGAGCCCTCACCCATCCGGATGCCGGGGTCGTGCGAATGAGGGGCGATGGAACTCCTGCTCGCCCCCCGGACCGTCTTGCCGCCGTTCATTCGCGTGAACGCCAACTCGCCGACGGGGCACGAGGCGCACAATGGGTATGATCGCGCGCAGCCGATCAAGCCGTTGGCGGAGGGACGTTTGCCGGTAACCGAGGACGACAAGGCCAGGAAGCGCGCCGAGGACGTTGCCCTGCTGGCGCGTATCGTGGACCGGGACGAGCGCGCGGTCGAGGAGCTCTATGCCCGCTACTCCGGCCCCCTGTACTCGCTCGCCTACCAGGTCACGGGCGCGGAGCGCTTCGCGCAGGACGTCGTCCAGGAGGTGTTCATTGCCCTCTGGCGTGACGCGAACCGGTTCGACCCTTCGCGCGGCGCCGTCGCGCCGTGGCTGTTCTCGCTCGCCCGCCACAAGGCCATCGACCTCGTGCGGCGTGAGGCGAACGTCCGCAAGCGCACGGCCGACGTGGACCTCGAGTTCCACGAGGCCGACGACGACGTCGACCAGGAGACCTGGCTCAACTTCCGGCGAGAGAAGGTCCTGGCCGCGATCGAGGAGTTGACCCCTTCCCAGCGGGAGGCGCTGGAGCTTGCCTTCTTCGGGGGCCTGACCCACGTCGAGGTCTCGGAGCGCCTGGGGATCCCGCTGGGCACGGCCAAGACGCGCATCCGCAGCGCGCTGCTGCGGATGCGGGACATCCTGGGCGACTCCGTCTCCGAGCTGCCCGGCGCAGCGAAGCTCCAGGGCGCCGACGCATGATCCACGAGGAGCAGCTGCTGCTCGCGGCCGGCGCCGTCCTGGACGACCTCGACCCGGACGAGCGCGCCGTCTATGAGACGCACCGAAGGTCCTGCCCGGACTGCCGCGTCGCGGAACTGGAGCTCGACCAGGTGATGGCCGATCTCTCGCTGATGGCGCCCGAGCGGATGGCCCCGCCCGACCTCCTCGCCGGAATCCGGCTCGCCATCGCCGCCGAGGACGACGCCCCGCGGACCATCTCGGTCGTCCCTTCGGTCCCCGCCGCTGAGCCGCCGAGTGCCAACGTGGTGCCCATCCGCCGTCCGTCCCGCGCTCCCTTGATCGCCTCCCTCGCCATCGCAGCCGGCCTCGGGGTCGTCGCCCTCGGCATGGGCGCGCGTACCGTCACGCTGCAGCAGGACCTCGACTCGACATCGGCGCAGGTGGCGTCGCTGCAGACGAACCTGGCCGGGCAGGGTGGCGCGATGACCGTCGCGCTGAACCCGTCCCACGTGACCGTGGCGCTCCACGGCGACGCCATCGCTCCCGCCGCCGAAGCCGCCGTGGTCTTCGTCCCCGGCGACGATGCCTCCTACATCGTTGCCCGCAACCTGCCGGCGACGCCGGCGGGACACGGCTACCAGCTGTGGCACGCAGACGCGGCAGGCGTGCATCCTCTCCAGACGGTGAGCTTCGACGGCAACGGGACGTTCGTCGCTCCCGTCGGCGTCGACCTCGCGAACAGCTCAGCCGTCATGATCACCCTGGAGGAGACCGGCGGCGCCAAGGGCGAGCCCGGCCCGCAGGTCGTGTCCGGGGAGCTCTGAGAGGCCGTTCCGGCTCAGGACCAGACGGCGTAGCCGATGGTCCACAGGATCCCGAACAGGACCGCGAGGAACGCGAGGCCGCCCACGCGGACGGCCGCCGCCCCGGACTTCCCGAAGACGGGGACCGTGGTGCCCGGCGTCGGCCCGGGGCGCAGCCACATCGAGCGCATGGATGGCACGTTCGGCGGCGCGAACAGGACGCCCAGCAACAGCCCGGTCACCAGACCCCCGATGTGCGCCCAGTTGTCGATCGTGCCGCCCATCGCGAAGCCGAGGATCAGGTTGAGGATCACGAGCGCCATCAGCTGTCCGAGGAATGCGCGGGACTGCCGGTCGAGGACGGGCCGGTGGACGTACTGGACGGCGATCAGCATGCCGAACAGCCCGAAGATCGCCCCCGAAGCCCCGACGCCGTACGGCGCGTCGCTGAACGCGAAGGACGCGAGCGACCCGCCGACCGCCGTCGCGAGGTAGATCAGCAGGAAGGCGCCCCGGCCGTACAGCCGCTCGACGAATGGCCCCGCGAGATACAGGGCGTACATGTTGAACAGCAGGTGCAGCGGCATCTGGGTCAGCGGCGCGTGGACGAGGGTGACCGTCGCCAGCCGCCACAACTCGCCCGCGGCCACGGCCGGCTTGTCGAGCAGGAGCAGCGCACCCAGCTCCAGGCCGGCCTGACCCGCGAAGTCCACGAACAGCGAGACGACCACCGTCGCGGCCAGCAGCACGAGGGCCACCGACGGCCCGACGTCTCCCCTCGCCTTGGCGAAGTACCGGCCGGCCGCGCCCTTGTCCCCGATCTCCTTGGACAGCCAGCCCATGCGCGAGGCGATCTCCGCCTTGTCGTCCTGGGGCGCCCGGCGATCGGCCTCCCGGTAGGCCGCCAGCGCCCCCTTGAGGTCTCCCGACCGTACCCGCGCCGCGGCGACGTTGCGCCAGGCCGCGTAGGTGTAGGGGTTCTCGGGAAGCTCCGTCGCTGCCTCCCACTGCGCCTGCGCCTGGGCGTCATCGTCGAGGCGGTGCAGGGCCTCGCCCAGGCCCACCATCGCCGCACCGGTGACGGCCGGGTCGTCGAACCCGACGACACGCTGGTACAGGCGGGCGGCATCGAGGAAGTCCGCCGAGATCATGAGGTCCCTGGCCCGGGCCAGGGCGGCCTGCGCGGCGTCCCGGGTCAGGGGCCCGGACTGGCTCAGCGGGCCCAGGGTGTCGGAGCTGGATGGATCGGTCACGGCCGGGACTGTACAGGAAGTCGGTCGATCGGCCCGCGCGCGTAGACTTGTGGACCATGTGCGGACGGTTCTCGCAGCAGCGCCCGACGTCGGAGATCGCGCAGATCTTCGAGGCAGACGATCTCGCCGGAGACCCCGGCGAGCACTTCAACGTGGCTCCCACGGACGAGGCCGCGGTCGTGGTCCAGCGGGACGAGCGCCGCGCCGTCGTCCGCTACCGCTGGGGGCTCGTCCCTTCCTGGGCGGACCCCGGGAGGGCGTCCAGGGCGTTCAACGCGCGTGCGGAGACCCTCGCGACCAGCGGCATGTTCCGCGACGCCTACCGCCGCCGGCGGTGCCTAGTCCCCGTGGACGGCTTCTACGAGTGGCTCCGCGACGGATCTGGGCGCCAGCCGATGCGGATCCATGACCCCGACGACCGTCCGCTGGCGCTCGCGGGCCTTTGGACTGGGCGGCAGGACGCGGCGACCGGGGACTGGCTCCGGACGTTCACGATCATCACCACGCGCCCCAACGGGTTCATGGCTCCCATCCACGACCGGATGCCCGTCGTGGTGCCGCCGGAATCGTGGGCGACCTGGCTGGACCCGACGCCACGCGACCCGGGCGAGCTGCGGGCCCTCCTCGAGCCCCGCGACGACGTCGCCCTCGCCGCCTACCGCGTGTCCACGCTGGTGAACAACGTCCGCAACGACGGGCGGGATCTGATCGCGCCGTTGGACTCGTCGGTGGACGAAGGCCCGGGCCCGACGACAGCATCCTGAGCGTTCAGCCGCTCTCCGCGCGCTCCCAGCCAACGGACCGCGTCGCGGCGCGGAATGCGACCGCGGGGGCGTCGCCCGCATCCACGGCTGCGGCATAGACGCCTACGACGAACCCGAAGGCGTCGTCGGTGCGATCATCCGGGGCCGTAAGCACCACCGCGTCGGCCGGGAGTCCATCGGGCGATCGCCCGCCGGACGCGACCAGGACCACGAGGTGGGAACCGGAGAACGTCGCGCCGTCCACGCACGCGGGCAGCACGTCGGGCGGAGCATCGTCGGTCACGACCACCACACCGAACGCCGTGAGATACGAGAGTCCCAGCGCGACGTCGGCCCGCTCGAGACGAGGGCCGTCCCGGATGACCAGGCCGGCGGCATCCGGGGCCTCCGCGAGGGGGCCAGCGGCGTCCGGATCCGGTGGTGGAACCACGATCGGGGTGGGCGCAACCGGATCCCGGAGGACGGCGGCGTGACCGACGCCGGCGTGGGCGAGAGCGATGAGCAACGCGTCCCCCGCCGGATCGTCGCCCACGCGACCCACGATCTCGACCTCAGCTCCGCCTCTCGCCGCGGCCCGCGCGACGTCACAGGCGCGGCCCGCGGGTCCGGCGGGGTCCGCGTCACGCCAGCCCGGGGAACCGACGACGACGATCACTCCTGAAGCCTAGCGCGCTGCGCGTCGGCCGTGTGGCCCGAGGGCGTCAGTCGCTGTCGGCGGTCGGGTTGGGCGACGGAGTGTCGTCGGGGTCAGGCGTGTCGGTCGGCTTCGGCGTCTCGGTCTCGTCGGGGTGATCCGTGGGCGACGCCGTCGGGCGAGCCGTGGGCGACGGCGTCGGGCGAGCCGTGGGCGATGCTGTCGGGCGAGCCGTGGGGCGATCCGTGGGCGATACGGTCGGGCGTGCCGTGGGCGTCCCACCCTCATTCTCTGGCTCCGTGGTCCTGGCCGGGTCGTCCGTCTCATCGGGGCCCTCCGTCTCGGTGGCCTCCGACTCCCCGGGATCGCGACGACGGCGTCGCCGACGGCGACCGATCCTCGGGCGTCGCGTCGGGCGTGTCCGTGGGCATGGGCGTCGCGGTCGGCTGCTCCGATGGCGACGGAGCTGCCACGGTTGGCGCCGGCGACGGAGACCCACGGTCATCGAGGAGTCCGACGGCGCCGGCGGTCGCGAGACCCGAGCCGGCGAGGACACCGGTCACGAGGAGGACGAGCGCCAGGGCCTGGGCCCTCGCTGCCACCGGGAAGCCGCCACCGAACGCCACGCGGAACGAATTGCGGATGGAGGCGAGAAGCCCGAGTGCAGCCCCGCGCCGCAGCGCGCTTCCGGCTGCGATGACCGGCGCCGGCAGAGGCTCCGCGGCCACCGCGCCCATGACCCGATCCGTGAAGTCGGGCGACGACTTGACGCCGCCCCGAGCCGAGACACCCTCGATGTCGCGCGCGAGGCGTGCCTCGGCGGCCAGCTCGTCGGGACGGATCCCGGCCACACCGTCCAGCTCGTCCGGGCCGAAAGGACGGGGGCGCCCGTCCGGGCGGTCGGCGGTCATCGGTCAGCCTCGTCCAGCGCCAGGCGCAGGCGCGCCAGGCCACGATGGAGATGCGTCTTCACGGTGCCGAGCGGACGATCGGTCGCCTCCGCAATCTCGGCCAGCGAGCGCTCCGCGAAGAAGCGCAGCGCAACGACCTCCCGGTACGGCTCGTCGAGCGAGGCAACGGCCGCACGCACCTGGGCGTCGCGCTCCGAGCGGAGCAGGCTGTGGGAGGGATCCACGGCATCGGTTGCGCTCGTGGTCCGATAGCGGTCCCGGCCGGGCTGGTCGGCCTCGGCCGCGACCGGGTCGAGCCACGTGACCTGCTTCCGAGTCTGGGCCCGGCGAATGGCGAGTCGCACCGCGATCCGGCTCAGCCAGGCCCCGAACGCACCGTCGGCGCGCCAGGTCCCGAGTGAGCGGTACGCGATCACGAATGCCTCCTGCGCCACGTCCTCGGCCTCGGACCGATCACCGAGGATGCGTGCGCATGCCGACACGACCGCGGGGCCTTCGCGATCCACGAGGATCCGGTAGGCGTTGCGGTCGCCGGCGAGCACGGCATCGACGATCGTGCGGTCATCGTTCGCGGCTCCGGTGTCCTGGTTGGTGGTCACGATCCGGTCGGCCAGGGTTCCCTCCGTCCTGCGGCGCTCCGAGTCTGCCCGACGGGGCGACTCGGCGGGCGCCGATCCGACGCCCGACGACACCATCGAGGATCGGATCGGTTCCCATCGCAGGGCCAAGGTCACGGTGCCAGTGGCCGGGTCGTACTAGTCGTCGCTGCCGCCGTGGCCGCCATCGGTCGGCTCGGGGGTCTCAACGTCGCCGTGATCGTCGGCCGGCTCAGCGGTCTCGGCCGGCTCGGCGGTCTCGGCCGGCTCGGCGGTCTCGGCCGGCTCGGCCGTGGCCGTCGGGCGCGGGGTGGCGTGGTCGTCGTCATCGCCGTCGTGGCCGCTACCACTGTTGTCGTCGTCGTCGTCGTTGGCGTCGCGGTCGCCGCCGTGGTCATCGGTGGCATCCTCGGCCTCAGGCGTCCTCGACGGCTCCGCAGTCTCGTCCGCATCGGGGCTGCCGGTGGCCTCGGGGGTCTCGGCCGGCTCCGCAGTCTCGTCCGAATCGGGGCTGCCGGTGGCCTCGGGGGTCTCGGCCGGCTCCGCGGTCTCGTCCGCATCGGGGCTGCCGGTGGCGTCCGGGGTGGCGGTCGCGTCCGGGCTGCTGGTGGCGTCCGGGGTGGCGGTCGCGTCGCTCGCCGTGGAGACCGGCGTGCTGTCGTCCGACCGGCCACCGGCGACGAAGCTGCTGGTCGCCAAGGCGGCACCCGCGACCAGGAACAGGGCCACGGCGGCCGTCCCGACGGAACGGATCATCGTGTTCGTTGAACGCATCTGGGCTTGCTCCAGGCTGGTGCGACATCCCTCGCTGGTGCCGCTTCACCCCTCCTGAGGCGATTGCCCGCGCAAAGGTTTCAGCCCGTCGCGCCCGGCCTCGCCGCGCGGATGCCGGGCGTGCGTCATGGGGCCTCAGGCATCCGTCGCGGGCGCCATGGGATCGGCGTCTCGGATGACCTCCAACGGCCCGATCGCCGCAGCGTCGAGGGCCTCGCCGAAGGCATCGTGATCGCCGACCAGGACCACGGCCGCCGCCTCCGGGTGGATGTGCGCTTGCGCGACTCGGGTGATGTCCGCCGCGGTCACGGCCTCGATCGACCCGCGGTAGTGCTCGAGCTCGTCGTCGGGAAGGTGGTGCACGAACAGTCCTGCGAGCGACCCGGCCACGGGGCCCGGCGTCTCGAAGCGGAGCGGGAACACGCCGACCAGGTAGTCGCGCGCAGCCTTGAGCTCCGCGTCCGTGACCGGCGCCTCACGGATCCGGTCGAGCTCGACGAGGAACTCGTGGAGGGCCGGGACGGTGACCTCCGTGTTCACGGCGGCCCGGGCGGTGAACGGCCCGCAACCGCGACGGAGGTCGAAGCCGGCGCCGGCGCCGTAGGTGTAGCCCTTGTCCTCGCGCAGGTTCATGTTGAGGCGCGAGTTGAACAGCCCGCCCAGGATGGCGCTCATGACGGCGACCGGGTAGTAGTCCGGATGGAGGCGCGGGAGACCACGATGGCCGATCCGGATCTCGGTCTGCACGGAGGCCGGGCGGTGGACGACCCGCACGAAGCGTGAGGTGACCGCCCCGGTGTCGTCGATCGCGTCCTGGGCCGATGCCTCCGGGCCGGACCAGTCACCGAACAGGGACTCGGCGAGGCGCACGACCTCGTCCGGGTCCAGGTCGCCGGCCAGGACCAGGGCGCCCTGTGACGGTCGATACGCTCGGGCATGGACCGCCCGCAGCTCGGCCGACGTGAGGCCCTCAACCGTGTCCGCTGCCCCACCGGCCGGTCGGTGGTACGGGCTGGACGGGGCGTAGATCGACGAGACGTAGGCCTCGTCCGCCCGACGTCGCGGGTCCGCCTTGGCCTGGAGCAGGTCGGTGAGGCGCTCGTCTCGCAGCCGGTCGATCTCGGCCTCGGGGAAGCTGGGCCGGCGCACGACCTCCGCGAGGAGCTCGAGGGCGGGGGCCAGGCGGCTCGCCGGGACGTCGAGCCCGGCCGAGGTCGCGTCCCAGCCCGACTCGGCATGGATCGACGCGCCGAGGCGCTCCGCCGCCTCCACGAGGGCGATGGCGTCGCGGACCTCGGTGCCCTCGGTCAGGCCGCGCGCAGCGAGAACCGTCGCTCCGCCGAGGTCGGCGGGCTCGTCCACCGCCCCGGCGCGGAGTGCCAGCGACGCGGAGATGAGCTCGCGCTGGGGCATGGGCGTGACGATCACGCGCAGCCCGTTGCCGAGCGTGGTCCGGAACGTGTCCGGGAAGTCGTACTGGCGGGGTTCGCCCGGGACCGGCCGCTGGGTGATCATCTCGCGCGCCCCGCTCATGCCGCCGCCTCCACGTCCGTCGCGCCGTCGACGGCATCGTCTGTCGGACCCGAGGTCCGCGGCACATAGGTCAGGACCACCCGGTTGTCCGCGCGGAAGATCGCCCGGGCAACGTCCCGGATCTGCTCGCCCGTCACCGACAGGTACCGCGGCAGCATCGTGTTGATGAGCCCCGGGTCGTCGAACAGCGTCGCGTACATCGACAGCCGGTCGGCCCGCTCCTCCACCCTGGCGAGCGAACCCAGCTCGTCGGCCTCCGTCAGCGCCATCGCACGCGCGAGCTCATCGTCGGACGGTGCCTCGGCAGCGAGCTTCTCGAGCTCCTCGAGGTAGGTCGCCTCGACCTGGGCGATGTCCACGCCCGGTCGCACGGTCGCCCAGCCGATGCAGGCCGCCGCCCCGCCGACGAACGGCAGCGTGAAGACCGCGACGTCCTGGGCGAGACGCTCCTCGCGGACGAGCCGCCTGTGGAGCCGGCTCCCCTTGCCGCCGGTCAGGATCTGGCCGGCCAGGTCGATCGCATCGAGGCGGGTGTCCCCGAAGGCCGGGGCGCGGAACGCCACGTACACGCGCGCCAGCGGCACCTGGTCCTCGACGGTCTCGCGGCGCTCCTCGCCGAGCAGGTCGGGCAGCGACATGTCGGCGAGGGGCGGGATCGCCGGGTTCGGCGCGATCGGCCCGAAGTACTTCTCCGCCCACTCGCGCACCTGGGCCCGGTCGCAGTCGCCCGCGACCGAGAGCACGGCGTTGTTGGGCACGTAGTAGGTCGCGAAGAAGGCCTTCACGTCGTCGAGCGAGGCCGCGTCGAGATCGGCCATCGAGCCGATCGTCGAGTGGTGGTACGGATGGTCCTCCGGGTAGAGGTGGGCCAGCATCTTCTCCATCCAGGAGCCGTACGGCCGGTTGTCGTAGCTCCAGCGCTTCTCGTTCTTGACCACGTCGCGCTGGTTGTCCAGGTTCTCCTGCGACAGGGCGCCGAGGAGGGTACCCATCCGGTCCGCCTCGAGCCAGAGCGCAAGCTCCAGCTCGTGGCTGGGCAGCGTCTCGTAGTAGTTGGTGCGGTCCACCCACGTGGTGCCGTTCAGCGTTCCGCCCGCCGCCTGGACGAGCGCCATGTGCTCCGCCTTGCCGACGTTCGCCGAACCCTGGAACATCACGTGCTCGAACAGGTGGGCGAAGCCGGTCTTGCCGGTGACCTCGTGCTTGGAGCCGACGTTGTACCAGACGTTGACGGCCACGACGGGCGCCAGGTGGTCCTCCGCGACGATCAGGCGCAGGCCGTTGGCCAGACGCTCGTCGCTGAACTCGACGACGGGAACGGGCATGCGGTGAGAGTCCTCGGGCGGAGGTGGGTTGGCGGCGATTGTAGGGCGGGCGGCGGTTGCCGGGCCGGGGTCCGTCACGGAGGACGGGCATGCGGGGTTGACAATCGGCGTTGATGTTAGATAATCATCTAACACGAGTTCGATGCACAGGAACACCATGGCCCCCTCCTCCCGCTCCGCCGCCCCCGTCGCCCCGACCCGCTCCCCCGTGCGCAGCGTGGGCTCCGGTGCCGCGCTGCCCCTGGCGTTCGACGTGCGGACGGCCTTCGACTTCGCGCTGAGCCTCGCGCTCGAGGTTGGCGAGCAGGACGAGCTCCCGGCCGAGGACCGCGCCTGGCTGGTTGACGCCCGGACCTCGCTCCCGGCTGTGGACGCCCGGGCGATCGACGACGAGCTGTGCATCTTCGGCGCCGGGTTGCTGGTGGACCGTCCGGACGTGACGGACGCCGCGGGTTACGTCGACCTGCTGCGTGAGACCAGTGGAGCTGAGTTTGCCAGCATCGTGCTCGCGGACAACCTGCGCGACCCCGGGCAGCGTGGTGACGTGGCGGCGGCCCAGGCGGGCGATCCCGAGGCTGCACAGCGGATCCTCGCGTCCTGGCCCGAGCAGAAGCACCCCTGGCTGGCCGGCCTGTTCGGGGACGCGGACGCGCTGGTCGCCGCCGTGGCGGACCGGATGGCAGCCTGGCTGCCGCGCTACCAGGAGATCGAGGCGCGCGTGCGCCAGGTCATCGAGCGCGACGTTGCGCTGCGTGCGGACGCGCGTGCCTCGCTGGGCGCCGCGGCCCTGATCGAGCAGACCACCAACGGCATCCGTTGGCTGTCCGAGCCGGGCGTCCGGCGGGTGGTGCTGGCCCCGTCCTATCTCGTCCGGCCGTACAACTTCACGTTCACCGGTGGTGACTGGCGGATCTTCGTCTACCCCGTCAGCGACACCGCCCTCGAGCCGCCCGATCCCCTTGCCCCGCCCCAGGGCGTGCTTCGCCTGCATCGCGCCCTCGGCGACGACACCCGGCTCCGGATCCTGCGTCTCCTGCGCGACCGTGACTGGTACCTGACGGAGATCGCGGAGCGCCTCGCGCTGTCCAAGCCGACGATCAAGCACCATCTCGCGCAGCTCCGGGCCGCAGGCCTGGTGACGCTGACCGAGGAGGGCGGCCTGTCCTACTACAGCCTCCGGCGCGAGCGACTGGACGACGCCTCGTCCGAGCTCAAGCGCTACCTCGCCTAGCGACCCTTTCCGATGAACCTCCACCCGCGTCCCGCGCGGCCCTCGAGTTAGATGAAGGACTAACAGAAGTGAGACCGCCGCTGACCACCCACCACCCCGCCAACCGCCGCCATGGAGACAGATCGATGAACGAGCCCTTGCACCTCGCCGGCGTGGACGGCTTCGCCCACGACCGGATCGCGGAGCTCCACGCAACCGCCGTGGAGACCCGCTCGCCCCGTCGGGCCTCCGTTGCCCAGGGCGGACTGCTCATGCGAACGCGGTCGGTGCTGGGGCGCCGCCTCATCTCGCTCGGCAGCACGGTGGCTGGTCACCACGCGTGACAGCCGACAGCGGTCAGGCCGGGAGTAGGACCGCCACGAGCGTGGGGATGACCGCGATCAGGAAGGCGTCGCGCACCAGGGCGATGGTCGCCCGCCGGTCCGCCGCACGCTGCACCGGGTCAACGACTGACCGCCGGGTGGCGTCCTCGTCGCCGAAGTTGGCCAGGCCGCCCATGGCGTACGCCACGCAGAAGTGCCGCCGTGCCTGCAGCCACGAGATCGCTCCGCCCCAGAGCGGCAGGATGAGGAGGAGCCGCGTCGCGGCCGGAGCGCCGATCGCCACCAAGAACGCGAACAGGACGGCCGCGCCGGCGAACGCCGCGATCGCTGACCTGCGCCGGCGCCGGATCTCCCAGGGCCCGATGTTGCAGGCGCCCGCCACGTAGTCGTCGCCCGGTACCGGGGCGATGGTCCGGATGGGCGTGGGATTGGACAGGGCTGACATCGATCCTCCAGGGCCGGGCATGAGTGTTGCTCACCCCTTCTTCGCCCGAGGCGGCGCGCCGGATGCGCGCCGGTGCGCCGCCCCCGGGGCACGTCCTGCGTTCCGCGGCAGGCGCGGGTAGACTCCGGCCCCATGAACCTGCTGTCACGTCGCCTCGTTGCCGTCCTCGCGGCCCTGGGGCTGGTGCTCGCCATCGCCGTGCCCGCGCTCGCGCACGCCGATCTCGCCTCGTCGGACCCGGCGGACAAGGCCGTCCTCGCGACCCCGCCGACCGTCGTCACCCTCAAGTTCACCGAGGGCCTGGACCAGGGCAAGAGCTCGTTCAAGCTCAACGGTCCGGACGGTGCCGTGGGCACCGGGAAGCCGACCAAGGACGGCGGCAAGATCATGAAGCTCGACGGGTTGGTCATCGGGCCCGGCAAGTACGCGATCAGCTGGACCGCCGCATCGACTGACGGCCACTTGGTGCGCGGGAAGCTGTCGTTCACGGTGAGCGAGCCCACGCCTCCTCCGGCGACCGCCTCCCCTGCCCCCACGGAAACACCGAGCGCGAGCACCGCCGCACCGTCGGCCGCCGTTCCGTCGGCCGTCGCGACCCGGGCGCCCGCCGCCGCCGAGCCCACGTCCGCCGCGCCCTCCGCGCCCATCGCGTCAGCGGATCCCGCGTCGACTGTCGATCCCGCCGCGAGTTCCGGATCGGGCAGCGACGTCCTTGTCCCGATCGCCCTCGGGCTCGTGCTCCTCGTCGGCCTTGGAGCCTTCCTGATGCGCCGGAGCCGCCAGGCCGGATGACGGCCGCCGTCAGGCACATGCGCTGGACGCTCTTGCGACTGGGCGGCGTCCTCGCCGCCGCCACCGTCATGCTCGGCGGACCGGTCGTTGCGCTCGCCCACGGCTTGTCCCCCGCATACCAGAGCCCGCTGCCTCTCGCCGTGTCTACCTTGCCGGCGCCGCGGCAACGGTCGCTCTCTCCTTCGCGTTCGTGCTCGCGCGCGACGTGCGGGCAGGTCCCGCGGAGCCCGGCCGCATCACCCCGGTTCCGGGGTTCGTGCGCTACGGCCTGCGCACGGTCGGTCTCCTCGGCTGGGCCTGGATCATCGCCCAGGGCATCGCCGGCGGCTCGTCCGACGCAGCGATCGCGGGCCTGTTCCTGTGGGTCTACGGGTGGGTCGGCGTCGCCGTCCTGTCGGCCCTCGTGTTCCCGGTCTGGGAGTTGCTCGACCCGTTCGCCACGCTGCACGACGCCGGGGCCTGGGTCCTGCGCCGCGTCGGCGTGCGCGGGTGGGAGCCCACCCCGCTGCCGCGTCGGGCCCGGCTGTGGCCCGCGGTGGCCGGGTTCGCCTTCGTCGTCTGGCTGGAGCTCGTCGCCGTCCCGGGCCGCGAGGAGCTGACCGTGGTCCTCGCCGGCTACACGGTCCTGACGCTCGCGCTGATGGCCCTGTACGGGCGCGATCCGTGGCGTGCCCACGGGGAGACGTTCACCGTCTGGTTCCGCACCCTGAATCGACTACCCTCGATGACCGTCGCCCCTGCCGCGGGGCCGGATGCCCGAGCCGACGCCATCGACGGGCGATCGATCGTCCGGCGACCGTTCGCGTCGGGTGCGCTCGAGGGGACCTGGAAGACGGCCCGGATCGTCCTGGTCGCTGTCGGCACCGGCGCGATCGTGTACGACGGCCTGTCGCAGACGGTCGTGTTCGCGACGATCTTCGGCGCGCCCGCGCTCCTGGCCCGGACGCTGCTGCTGTTCGGGTTCCTGGGGATCATCGTCGCGGGGGCACTGTTCGTGGCGCGCACCGTGAGCCCCGGGGCGATCGGCGCCGGTCTGCTGCCGATCTCCGTCGGCTACCTCGTCGCCCACTACCTCACCTACCTGCTCCTCGACGGGCAGCGCATCGTCATCGCGATCTCGGACCCGTTCCAGCAGGGGTGGGACGTGTTCGGCACGGCGTTCTTCGTCCCGAGCGCCGGCTGGCTCCCGCCCGGTCTCGTCTGGACCGCCCAGCTGGTGGCCGTCGTGGGCGGGCACATGCTGGGCGCCTGGGCAGGCCATGTGCGGGCACAGCGCGACCTGGACGCGGCCCCGGTGACGAACGGGAAGCCGGGCCGCGACCTGCGCCACCGCACGATCCACGACCCCGACCCGCTACCCGGTCCGCGCCGTGACGTGCGCCGGCGTGAGATCCCGCTGGCCGTGATGATGGTGGCGCTGACGACGCTGACGCTGTGGTCGCTTGGCCAGTCCATCGTGATCGAGGAGGAGGCCGCGGCCAGCCCTCTCGCGGCGATGACCCGCCCGAGGTGATCCTCAGACGGCGGGCGCGACCCGGGGGCCCGGCACCCAGTCCGTGATGGGACGGACGACCGCGATCCCGTCGACGATCGCGGGGTCCAGCGCCTGGGCCGCCGCGACGCCGGTCTCGATCGACGTGAAGCACAGGATCCCCTCGGCGATCGTGGCGTGGCGGATGTCGGCGGCATCCCGGACAGCGCCGGAGCGCGGCGTGGGCGTGTTGACGACGAGCCGCACGCTCCCGGACTCGATCAGCTCCAGGATCCCCACCTCATCGCCCACCGGTTCCGCCCCCAGCTTGGCGACAGGGACGAGATCCCCGAACCCCGCCCGCTCCAGCGACGTGCGCGTGCCACCGGTTGCGGCCAGCCGGTAGCCGGCCCGGACGAGCGCCCTGGCGAGCTCCACGAGCCCACCCTTGTCGCGGTCGGCGATGGACAGGAGCGCCAGCGGCGGCTCCCCGTCGCCCGCTCGCGGCGGGATCAGCGAGGCCCCGGTCAGCGCCTTGGCCATCGCCACCCGCGGATCCACCGCGATGCCGATGACCTCGCCGGTCGACTGCATGAACGGTCCGACGGACGGGTCCACGCCCTTGAGCTTGGCGGTCGAGAACGCCGGCGCCTTCACGGAGACAAAGGCCGGGACCGGGCGCAGGCCACCCGGCCAGCCCATCTCGGCCAGGGTCCTGCCCAGCGAGATCCGGACAGCCAGCTCCACCATCGGCACGCCGGTCACCTTGGACATGAACGGCACGGTCCGGCTAGCGCGCGGGTTGACCTCGATCAGGTACACGCCGTCGTCACGGACGATGAACTGGGCATTGACGAGGCCGCGGGCGCCGAGGGCCAGGCAGATGCGCTCCATGGTGGACACGACCAGGTCCTGGTCGCCCAGGCTCACGTGCTGCGGCGGGAAGACGCCGATCGAGTCGCCGGAGTGGACCCCGGCCCGCTCGACGTGCTCCAGGAGGCCGGGGATGACGACGTCCGTTCCGTCGCAGACGGCGTCCACGTCCACCTCGATGCCCTCGAGGAAGCGGTCGATCCGCACGGGCCGGTCCGGGTCCACGACCGCGGCCGCCGCAAGATGCCTGACGAGGTCCTCCGGCGAGTAGGCGAAGTCGATGGCGAGCCCGCCGATGACGAACGAGGGCCGCACGATGACCGGGTAGCCGATGCGCTCCGCGAGGGTCAGGGCCTCCTCGATGGACTCCGCCATGCCGCCCTCGGGCTGCGGGATGCCCAGCCGGTCCAGCAGCGCCGAGAATCGGGTCCGCTCCTCGGCCTGGTCGATGGCCTCGAGGTCCGAACCCAGGAGCGGCACCCCGGCGGCAACGAGGGACGCGGCCAGGTTGAGCGGCGTCTGGCCCCCGAACGCCACGACGGCGGGGAGGAGGTCGGCCGCGCGGGCGGCGTGCCGTCCCGCGGCGCCGCTCTCGAACTCGATGATGCTGCGCACGCTCTCCGGGTCCAGCGGCTCGAAGTAGAGTCGCGTGGAGGCATCGAAGTCCGTGGAGACCGTCTCGGGGTTGGAGTTGACCATCACGGCGCTCCAGCCTTCGCGACGCAGCACGTCGGCGGCATGGACGGCGCAGTAGTCGAATTCGATCCCCTGCCCGATCCGCACGGGGCCGGAGCCGATCACGAGGGCCGCCGGGCGCGGGACCGGCGCAGCCTCGGGCGGCGAACCCGCAGACGCATAGGTCGAGTAGAAGTAGGGCGTCTCGGCCGCGAACTCGGCCGCGCAGGTGTCCACCATGGAGTACCCGGGCAGCAGGCCCAGCGCCATCCGCGCGCCGCGAACGGCTGCCTCCATCATCCCCGAGAGCGCCGCGAGGTCACGATCCGCGAACGCCGGCCCGCTTGGCCGTGGACAGCAGTGCGGCACTCTCCGCGATCCTCTGGGTCCACGAGCCGCGGGCCCATGGCGCGGACGTCCGCCTCGAGGGCGACGTTGCGGCCCATCTCGGCCAGGAACCAGGCGGAGATGCCGGTCGCCCGGCGGACAACCTCCTGCGGAACGCCCCGGCGGAGCAGGCCCAGGACGCGCCACAGTCGTGAGTCGGACGGCTCGAGGAACCGGCGCAGCACGATGGGGGCGGCGGAACGCTGCGCGAAGCGGCTGCTCTCGCAGGCCTGGCCACGTTCGTCGGTCCAGCGAATGGGGGCGTCGTCGGCCGGCAGGCCGTCGAATCCCTGCCCGCCCTCGTCGGCGTCGATGCCGGCGTACACGGCGGCCAGGTAGTCGAAGGTCGGGCCCCATGACGGGTCCTCGCCCATCGGCCCGGCGCCCGCCTGCTCCAGGCCCCGGAGCGCCTTGTTCAGCGCGGCCCCGAAGGTCCGGTCGATCGCCATGACCTCGCCGGTCGCCTTCATCTGCGACCCGAGACTCCGGTCAGCACCGGGGAACTTGTCGAACGGGAAGCGCGGCAGCTTGACCACGACGTAGTCCAGGGCGGGCTCGAAGGCCGCGACCGTCGTGCCCGTCACGACGTTGGGGATGTCGGCCAGCGTCCGCCCCGCGGCGATCTGGGCCGCCACCCGCGCGATCGGGTAGCCCGTCGCCTTGGAGGCCAGCGCCGACGAGCGCGACACGCGCGGGTTGACCTCGATGACCGCGTAGTCGGTCGAGTCCGGCGAGAGCGCGAACTGGACGTTACAGCCGCCCTCCACGCCCAGCGCCCGGATGATCGCGAGGGCGGCACTCCGCAGCCGCTGGTGGACCGTGTCGGTGAGGGTCTGGACCGGCGCCACCACGATCGAGTCGCCCGTATGGACGCCGAGCGGGTCCACGTTCTCCATCGAGCACACGGCGATGCACGTGTCCTCGGCGTCGCGCATGACCTCGTACTCGATCTCCTGCCAGCCCACGAGGCAGCGCTCGATCATGACCTGCTTGATCGGACTGGACCGGAGGCCGGCCCGGACGCGCTCCCAGTAGGCTTCCTCGACCTCCACGATGCCGCCACCGGTGCCGCCCAGGGTGAACGCGGGCCGGATGATGGCCGGCAGGCCGATGGTGTCGAGCGCCTCGCGCGCCGAAGCGTGCCGGGCCTCGTCGTCGGCGCCCTCCACGATGAACGAGGGCGCGTACGGCTGTCCGATGCGGTCCAGCAGGTCGCGGAACGCCTCGCGGTCCTCGGCCATCCGGATCGCCTCGAGCGGCGTGCCCAGGAGACGAACGCCGTGCCGCTCCAGGACTCCGGCCTTCGCGAGCTCCATCGCGAGGTTCAGGGCGGTCTGCCCGCCCAGGCCGGCCAGCAGTCCCTCCGGCTTCTCGCGCGCGATGACCGCCTCGATCGCCGGCACGGTGAGCGGCTCGAGGTAGACCGCGTCGGCGATCGAGGGATCGGTCATGATCGTGGCGGGGTTGGAGTTGACGAGGATCGTCCGGACGCCCTCGGCACGAAGGGCGCGACACGCCTGCGTGCCCGCGTAGTCGAACTCCGCGGCCTGGCCGATGACCACGGGACCCGAGCCCAGGATCAGCACGGATGCCGGCTTGGGCCGATGGGCATGGACCGGCGGCACGGGAAGCGCCGCCGGCACCATGTCCCCGCTCACGAGCCCCGCCGGCAGGCGTCCACGAACCGGTCGAAGACGGCGAGCGCGTCGAGCGGCCCGGGGGCGCCCTCCGGGTGGTACTGGACGGTCTCGATGGGCTTGTCGACGTGCCGGAGACCCTCGACGGAGCGGTCGTTGAGGTTGAGCTGGGAGACCCGGAAGCCGGAGGCGGCGGGCAGCGTCTCCGCCCTGACCTGGACCTCGTGGTTCTGCGCGGTGACCTGGACGTAGCCCGTATCTAGGTCCTGGACCGGGTGATTCGCGCCGTGGTGCCCGAAGCGGAGCCGACTCGTCTCCGCGCCTGCGGCACGACCCACGATCTGGTGGCCGAGGCAGATGCCGAGCAGGGGACGGCCGTCCTCGATGATGGCCCGGGCAAGCGCCACGGGACCCGTGAGCCGGGCCGGGTCGCCTGGGCCGGGCGAGAGGACCACGCCCGCGACGTCGCCCGCGAGCACCTCATCCGGGGGTGTCGTGTGCGGCAGGACGCGAACCCGGACGCCCCGCCGCCGCAGCGAGCGGACGATGTTGGCCTTGAGCCCGAAGTCCACGATCGCGACCAGGGGGGCCGCCGGGTCGCCACCCGTCTCGCTGGTGGCGGTCGGGCTCACCTGCGCGACGAAGTCCTGGTCCTCCCAGCGGGGCACGTCACGGGCAAGCGCGATCGCCGTCGCGTGGTCGGTCATGCCGGGCCCGGTGATGATCCCGCGCTGGCAGCCCGTCGTCCGCAGGTGCCGCGCGAGGGCGCGCGTGTCCACGCCGGCGATCGCCGGGATGCCGTTGGTCCGCAGCAGCGTGGCCAGCTGGCGCGCGTCGTCGAGGACCGCAGCGGTCGCGTTGGCGACGACAAGGCCGCGCAGCCACGGGCGCTCGGACTGGTCCTCGTTCTCGAGGCGGCCGTAGTTCCCGATCAGCGGATAGGTCATGACGACGACCTGGCCCGCGTACGAGGGATCCGTCGCGATCTCCTGGTAGCCGGTCTGGGACGTGTTCACCACGAGGTCGCCGCCCGAGGCGACGGGCGCTCCGAACGCGATGCCGGGAAAGACGGTGCCATCCTCGAGCGCCAGCAACGCCGGACCGGCATCGCCGACGCGGGGGTCGACGATCGCGTCGGCGCGTGGAAGCGGGGCAAGTCCGAAGGACGGGGGAACGATCACTCAGGTCCCGGCAGGCAGCGGCGGGCGGGCGCCGCAGACGGGCATGCGCGTGCGCACTTGCTACCTCCTAGCCGGCCTCACGGGACCGGTGCACCGGCCTCACGGGACCGGCTCGCCAAGATTGGCGAAGGGTAGCATGCGGCCGCCCGCCGACGGCGGCAGGCGACTGCTCCTCGGCCGCCACGGCGTGAAGCGGCCCCACGGTGAGGCCCCGCCGCATCCTGGCTCCACCGCCCCGTGACCGCCGCATCATCCTGGCTCGGCCGCCCCGTCGACCGCCGCCCGCGACGTCATAGCTCTGCCGCCTCGAAGCGCTGCCGCCCGTGAGCACGGCGAGGGTGGCGTGAAGGGGTCGGCGGCGATTCCTGCGCGTCCGTGCCCCAGGTTCCAGGCAGGACCCGGGATGTGACTCACCGGCCGAGTCAAGGGCCGGGTCCGACGCGACCCCGGGTCAAGGGCCGGGTCTGACGCGACCCCGGGTCAAGGGCCGGGTCTGACGCGACCCCGGGACAAGGGGCCCTCGAGGCCGCGTGGGACGCCCGGACGCCGGGGATCAACTCGCCGAGGGCTCCCTCGCGGATCTCCGCGGAGCGTCCCGGGCCAGACCCTGCTCGCCCGCCCCGCAGCGGGAGTTCCGCGCGGAACACGGCTCCGCCCGCCTCGCCGTTACGGACGCCGATCCGGCCGCCGTGGCGCTCCACGATCCAGCGCGCGATCGAGAGGCCCAGGCCGGTCCCGCCCGACGGCGCTCCCGGGGCCCGGTAGAACCGGTCGAAGACGTGGGCCATATCGTCGGGGCGCAGCCCTGGACCCTGGTCCGCGACCTCCAGCGATGCCGTGGACCCGTCGGCCCGAACACGGACCATCACGTCGCCCCCGTGAGGGCTGTGCCGGATCGCGTTGTCGACGAGAATCGTCACGAGCTGCCGGAGCCGCACTGGGTCACCCTCGAGCATGGCCGGCTCCGGGTCCACGGCCACGCGAACGGCACGCTCCTCCGCGGTCCGCGCCATCGCGGAGGCCGCGTCGGACGCGACGTCACCCAGATCGAGGACCTCGCGTTCGAGCGGCACGGCGCCCGAGTCCGATCGCGCGAGGAGCAGCAGGTCGTCCACGAGCAGCGCCAGGTGCGAGACCTCGGCGTCGATGTCGTCGAGCGCCTCGGACGACTCGCCGAGCGGCACGTCGCGGTGACGCGAGAGGTGCTCCACGGACGAGCGGATGACCGTGAGCGGGGTCCGCAGCTCGTGGCTGGCATCAGCGGCGAACTCGCGCTGGCGCCGGAGGGCCGTCCGCTGGCGATCGAGCGAGTCGCGGATCGGGACGAGTGCCCGCCGGGCGTACACGGTGCCGAATGCCACTGCGACGACGGCGGCAGCCAGCCCGCCTGCGAGCAGGACCGTCAGCAGCGCGTTGAGCGTCGCGACCTCGGTCGAGCGATCCTGGAGCGCTTGCAGGAAGTACGTCTGTCCGTCTTCGATGTAGACGACCCGTTGCGTGAGCAACCGCACCGGGACGATGCCGGAGCCGATCTCCAGGTCGACCTCGCGGATGTCGCGGCCATCCTCCGCGGCGCGGGCCGCGGTCAGGCTCGCGGGCTCGGGCAGGCCCCCGAGCACGACGACCCGCTCGCGCCCCAGCTGGACCGCCTGCCCGGCGTCGTCGAACGCGAACAGGTAGGTGTTGCCCTGGCCTGGCTGGAACCCGAACCCCGGTCCGTCACCGCCGCCACGCTGGCCTTCCAGCCTGGCAACCCAGGGATCGACTCGGCCCGATAGCTGGTCCACGCTTGCGCCGGCCAGGGTCCCGGCCACGACCGCGTACATGGCGGCGCCGAGGACGACCAGCACGACCAGCGTTGAGATGCCGCTCCAGGCCACGAGGCGCCGCCGGGTACGGCGGATCAGCCGCGCCTCATCCGCGAGGGCGGTCCGCTCCGCGTCGTCGTTCCCGGGGTCGACCTGCGGGCCGTCAGCCATCGGCGAGGCGGTATCCCACGCCGCGCACGGTCTCCACCTGCGATCCGGCCCCGCCCAGCTTGGTCCGCAGGTAGTGGATGTAGGCGTCGACGGCGTTGGGGGTCACCGCAACGCTGAACGGCCAGGCGTGGTCCAGGAGCTGGTCGCGGGTGAGCGTCTGGCCGGCGTGGCGCAGGAGGGCCTCCAGCAGCGAGAACTCGCGCGGGCTGAGGTCCACGGTGGCGCCGTTGACGGTCACGCGGCGGGCCGCCTCGTCAAGCACGATCGCCCCGGCGCGGAGCTTGGGCTCCGGGCGGCGAGGGCCGGGCTCGGCTCGTCGGCCGAGGGCCCGCAGGCGCGCGGCCACCTCCGCATACGCGAACGGCTTCACGACGTAGTCGTCGGCACCGGCGTCGAGACCGCCCACGCGATCGTTGACGGTGTCGCGGGCGGTCAGCATGAGGATGCTCGTCTCGATGCCGTCGCCGCGGATCGCCCGCGCCACGTCCAGGCCGGACATGTCGGGCAGGCCGATGTCCAGGATCACGGCATCGAGGCCGTCGATGGCCCCCGCCAGCTCGATGCCGGTTCGTCCGTCGGGGGCGTGCTCCACGACGTGACGGTCTTCCTCGAGGAGGCGGGTGAGGGCGCGGGCGAGGCGCTTGTCGTCCTCGACCAGGAGCAGGTGCATACGGGTGTCTCGTCAGCGCTTCAGGGCACGACGGTGATGTCGCCCGCAGTGCCCAGGTTGATGTTGCCGTTCGCGTCCCGGCTCGGACGGACCCCGCCATCGACCTGGACCTGGATCTTGGTGCCGATGGTGACATCCGATGACGCGGCCGGCGCCTGCTGATGGTACGTCGTGCCGTCGTCAAGGCCGATGGTGACCGTCATACCGGCCTCGGTCTGGATCGTGATGCTGTCCGGTGTCACGGCCGTGACGGTGCCCGTCAGGTCGAGGCCGCGCATGCCCTGCCGTCCAGGGCCGGCACCCGGGAGCATGCCGCCCCCCAACGGGCCCAGGCCGCCCTGGTCCAGCCGGCCCCCGGCGTGCCCCTGGTCCTGGTCCTGGCCGGGATTGGCCCGACCGTTGTCGTCGCGACCCTGGCCCTGGCGGCCGTCCTGCTGCCCCCCACCCTGCTGCTCCTGGCGGTTCGAGATGCCGCCCGTCGTGTCCGAAACCGGCGCGAGCGTGCGGCCCGCGGCGAACGCGACGGCCGCGACACCGACCAGGACGATCGCCCCCATGGCGATCAGGATCGGCCTCGAAGAACCTGAGCCCGCCCGCCCGCCCGACGACGCCGGGGCCGGCGGAACGACGGGGGCCTGGCCCGGACCGGGCTCGGGGTCCACTGGCGCGAAGGCGAAGTCCGCGCCTGCCGGCCCCGAGGGCGGCGCGGCGGGCGGTGCGGGCTCGAACGCCGGGACGGGTTCCGTGGGGCTGGCGTCGTCGGACGCGCCGCGGCTTGCGGGATCGACGGGAGGCTGGCTCATCGGGCGGCTCCGCTGCGGGGCTTGCTGTGGGTGGCGCCCGGCATTGCGGGCCTCCCACCTGGATGGTCGTCGCCGAAGGTGAGAACCCGCTGAGAGGTGGGCCTACGTGCCGCCGGCGCCGCCGATCGCGCGACCGATGAGGTCGGCGGCTTCCGCGATCGGGATGGCGAACCCGAGGCCCTCGGCACTGGAGGCGACGGCGGTGTTGATCCCGATCACGGTGCCGCCCGCGTCGAGCAGCGGACCGCCGCTGTTGCCGGGGTTGATCGCGGCATCCGTCTGGATCAGGCCCTCCAGGGTCGTGGGTTGGCCGGTCGCCTCGTCCTGCACGGTCACCGTCCGCCCGAGCCCCGAGACGATGCCCTTGGTAACCGTCTCCGTGTAGGTGCCCAGCGGGCTGCCGATGGCGATCGCGGTCTGACCGACCCGAATCGATGCGGAGTCGCCGATCAGCGCCGCCGTGAGCCCCGTGGCGTCGACCTTCACCAGCGCCAGGTCCCTGTCGTCCGCCAGCTCCACGAGCGTCGCTGGGAGGACCTCGCCCGTCTCGAGCTCCACGGAGAGGCTGGAGCTGCCCTCGACGACGTGGCGATTGGTCAGGATGTAGCCGTCCTGGGTCAGGATCACGCCCGAGCCGATGCCGCTCGTCGGCTGCCCGAAGGGCGAGAAGCCAGACGTGCTCAGGCCGTCTGCGGTGATCGTCACGACGGACCGGCGTGCCTGGGCGATGACCTCGGTGAGGTCGGCGTTCCGGACGGTGGTCGAACCCGTCGTCGTCGCGCTGAGCACGCCCGGGAACGGCGCGGCCATCGCCGGGGCAACCACCAGCTGGCGCACGGCCAGCGCCGTCCCGCCCGAGGCCAGGGCCGCGGCAAGGACCGCCGCGGCCAGCACCGGCCCGAACCAGCCCCGACGTCGCTCCAGGCCAGGGTTGCCGGCCGGGGCTGCCGGGGCGGCCGGGGCCGCCGCGATGACCGGAACCGCCGGAGGTGTCGGCAGCTCGTCGGGAGCCGGAGCCCAGGCCACGACCGGGTCGGGACGAACGGGAGGATACGGCGAGGTCATCTGGCAGGCTCCGGGGCGACTTGGAGGGTGATTGCGACCAGTGACGCAGCACGGCGTGAGATGCGCGTGAGAACGACGGGCCTCATGCCTCGGAGTCGGCCGGGTCGAGATCGAGCATCTCGTGCGCCTGCGATGTCCACACGACCCGGTCGGCGGCCGTGATGCCGACCGCGGCGAACCCGGGCTGGCCGTCCACCCAGCCGATGCCCTGATCGCCCATGGCGAAGACCGCCGTCGCGTAGGCATCGGCGAGCGCGAGCGTGGGGCCGATGACCGTGACGCTGCGCAGGCCGCCCGGGATGCGCCCGGTATGCGGGTCGCGGATGTGCTCGCCTCGCTCGTACAGGCCGGACGTGGCGACGGCCCGGTCGCGCACGCGCACGATGGCGGCCACGCGGTCCTCACGATCCGGATGCCGGACCCCGATGCGCCACGGGCGGCCGGGCTCCGGCTCCCCCACGGCGATGAGATCGCCACCCGCAACCACCTGGAAGTTGCGCGCGCCCGCCAGGCGGAGGATCGCTCCCGCCTCGTCGACAGCCCATCCCTTCACCACGCCGGTCGGGTCCGGGCGGCGATCGGCGCGGTGACCGCGTGGGTCGAAGTAGCCGCCGGTGCGCTCGCGCAGCTCGTCCGCCAGGGTGAACATCGCTCGCACATCCGGGCTCGCGTCATCGAGCGCCAGCTCCCCCGACCCTACGCGGGACACCTCGCTGTCGGGACGGAACGGCGAGAAACGCGCGTCGACGTCGTGGAACCACGCAACGACATCGTCGACGACAGCCGGCTCAACGAGCGGCTCGCGCACGTCGATCGAGACCGTCGTGCCCATGACGTGCTCCACCCGCACCCTGCGGGCGAGCGGTCGCGCGGCGCCGGCTCCACCCATGGCCGTCAGATCCCGGCGCTGTCCAGCGCCGCCTGGAGCGAGCGCGCATAGGCGACGCTCGTGTAGGTCGCCCCGGAGACCCCGTCGATCACGGCACTCTGGGCGCTCAGTGCCTGGCTCCGCAGCGTGGGCTCGACGCGGCTCGAGATGCTCGCAGAGCGCTGGTCGCCGCCGGGCAGCTGGAGGGCCGCCACGTCCGTGAGCTGTCCGCCGTCGACGGTGATCTCGACCTGGACGGTGCCCCAGCGCGTGGAGACCACGGGGCCTGTCACCGTCAGGGCAGGCGTCTGCGCGGCGTCGTCGCTGGCTCCGTCGGTCGTTCCGTCGGTCGTTCCGCCGCTGGCTTGGCCCGTGGCGCCGTCGGTGGTTGCGCCCGTCGGTCCCGCAGCCCCGGTGACGCCCGCCCGCTGGTCGCCGCCCGTGATCGCGGCGATGTCCTCCGGCGTCCGGAAGCCGAGCAGGAGAGCTACGGCGAGGGCGGTCATGACGAGGGCGAAGGCGCCGCGCTTCGGCATCTTGATCTCCTTGTCGCTCAGTACGCGAAGCGTTCGGCGTGGACCTGTGTTCGGGGCACGCCAAGCTCCCGCAGGGCCGCCTCGGAGCGGCGCATGAGGTCGACCGGCCCGCAGAGGAACACGTCGTGGTCCACGATGTCCGGGACCAGGCGGTCGATGGTGGCGGCGTTGAAGGGGTCGGCGGGGACGTCGATCCCGCGGCGGCCGATGAGGTAGTGAACTCGTGCGCCCCGGTGAGCGGCCAACTGGTCCAGCTCGTCGCGGAAGACGAGGTCGCTCGCCACGCTCGCCCGGTACAGCAGGGTCAGCTCGCCGGGGTTCGCGGCCAGCGACTCCAGCAGCGCGCGGAGCGGCGAGATACCGATGCCTCCGGCGATCAGGGTCACCTTGGGACGGATGCGGCTGGCGCCGGTGAGATTGCCGTAGGGGCCCTCGAGGAAGACGCGGGTGCCCACCTCGACATCCTTGACCCGAGCCGAGTCGTCGCCCAGCGCCTTGACGGTGAAGCGGAGCCAGGCGCCGTTGGGCGCCGACGACAGCGAGTACGGATGGGCGCGCCACCACGAGCGGCGGGAGAGGAAGCGGACGATGAAGTACTGGCCCGAGCGGACCGCCAGGCGGTCCAGGTCCCGTCCGGCAACGTACACCGAGACCACGCCGGGGCCCTCAGGCGTGATGGCGGCGACGCGCAGCCGGTGCCGGCCGTTGAGGACAAGCGGCTGCCCGAACCGGAACACGAGCACCAGCGCCACTGTCAGCGCGTAGAGCGAGATCCAGTAGGCCGCCGCGAGCGGGTCGTGGGTGAAATCGATCCCCACGAAGAGCTGGTGCAGGAACGCGAGGGCAGCGGCGAGATACGCGTAGACGTGGATCCAGTACCAGGTCTCGTAGGAGGCCCGGCGCCGGACGGCGACCATCGACGAGATGCCCACGAGCAGGAACAGGAGGAACCCGGCCACGGCCCACAGCACGTACGGGTAGCCCGTGACGAGGTCCACGAACTCGTCGACCACGCTCTTCCCGTCGCCCATGGCCCAGCCGGTCAGCGTGAAGGCCAGGTGGCCGCCGATCAGCCAGACCGTCGCGAACCCCAGCCAGCGATGGGCGCGGGTCAGCCGGTCCGGTCCGAACGCCTGGTCCAGCCACGGGCTGCGACCCACGAGCACGATCCCGATCAGCGCGAGGTAGGTGCCCAGCAGGGCCATCAGCTGGCCGCCCGCCGTGAACAGCCCGCCCGGCGCAGCGAGCTCGTCCGGGCCACCGTGACGAACCCACATGAGGACGATGACGACGCCGTTGGCGACGAGCAGCGCGGTGACATCCGCCGGCCTGATCCCCCAGGTCCGTGGGAGCGCAACCGGTCGCGGCCGGGTGATGGGCGTGGTGCTCATGGCCGAAGCATCGGGCGGGTCCATGAGAGTGCCCTGAGAACCGGGCGATGGCGACGGCCCGGAGGGTCAGGCAGACCCAGCGGCCCCGCGACAGTCGAAGAGCGTGACGCCCAGTCCTTCCACCGGCGCGCACGAGGACGTGACCCAGTCCCAGCGCTCACCCGCCACGCTGCCCCGGCCGTCCCCGCCGAAGAACCCACCGGGTCCGCCGCCTCGTCCCTCGCCCAGCAGGACGTACCGGAGCGTTCCGTCGCGGACGTACGCCCGGAGCTGCTCTAGGGTGGGCGCCGGGTCGGAGCCCATGAAGCCGCCCATCGCCATGACGGGCACGCCGGAGGCCAACTGGAGCGGTCCCGCCTGGTTCGCCGATCCGACCGCGGCGAGCCACGTCTCGTCGCCGTGATGCGCTACGAGCCAGGCGACGAGCGCGTCATCCGTGCCCGCGGCGTCCCCGGGGAACCCGCCCGCGCCACGGGGGAACCCGCCTGGGAACCCTCCGAACCGGCTGTTCTCCGGGCCGGGCGCCGGGTCTCCTCCCGTGATCGCCTTGCCCATCGTGTCAACGGTGTACAGCATCGGCCCAACGAGCATCGCCGCGACCCCTGCGGCCAGTGCCACCCGCCTGATCGCCGTGGACCGCGGCGTGTCCGCCACCGACGCCCCGATCACGATGATCCCGGCGGATGCGGCCACGAGCAGCGCGCCCATGCCGGCGCCCGGCCAGAACGCCGGGGTCTGCTCCAGGACCTGCCAGCCCCACCACGCTGTGACCACGATCACGCCAGCCGCCACGAACGCCGCCCACCGAATGCGCCTCCGGGCCCGCCAGAGCTCCACGATTCCCCCGCCGGTCAGCGCTGCCGCCGCCGGCGCAATCGCCACGGCGTAGTACGGATGCACGATCCCGGTCATCAGGCTGAACACCACGACGTGGACCAGCGCCCACAGCCCCCAGAGCAGGAACGCGGCACGTCGCTGGTCCGTGCGTGGAGCCCGCAGGCGTGCGGCCAACCCCACGGCCAGTCCGACGGCTGCCGGCGGCAACAGCCAGCTGATCTGGCCGGCCCACTCGGCGTTGAACATGCGCAGGAGCCCCGGGCTGCCGCCGAAGACACCACCCCTCGGCCCGACGTTGAGGTAACTGGGACGCCCGAGTCCGCCCGGGCTTCCTGGCCCACCTGGCCCACCGGGGCCTCCGGCACCCCCCAAGCCGGCGCCGCCCGCGCCGCCAGCCGCGTCCCCGAAGATCCGGCCCAGCCCGTCGTACCCCAACACGAGATCCGCGACCGTGTTGTCCGTGGACCCGCCGATGTATGGCCGAGCATCGCGGGGCACGAGGTCCACGATGGCCACCCACCAGGCCGACGCGCTCAGCACCGCCAGCCCGCACGCGAGCAGGACGGCGACTCGGCGCCTGAGCCCGCCGGGCGCCGCGACCAGGTAGGTCACCGCGAAGGCCGGCAGCACGAGGTAGGCCTGGAGGTACTTGGTCAGAGGATCGGTCGGTCCCAGAGAGACCGCTGAGAAGGGTGCCGTCGACGACCCGGAACGCCTCAGCGCCCGTGAGCGAACTCCGTCCCTCGCCGTGACGGCGGCCACGCCTTGCTGTCATGACGTGTGGCTCATTGACGCCTCCCAGCCGCACGCCAGCGATGGGCCACGGTGAGCGCTGCTGCTCCGGCGTGGGCACCGAATCGGAGCCGATGGCCTCGCCCGGCAGACGCCCGGGAGGCATCAGCCCTTCGTCAGCTGGAGCTGGACCTCGAGCGTGCCGGCGTCCTCCACCGAGAGGACGATCATCGCTTCCGGCTTGGCGATGGCGTAGTCCGCGAAGGCGATCGGAAGCGAACCCGCGACCGTCACCACGCCGTTCTGCAGGCGGGCCTGGAGCGGGATCTCGACGGCCTTCGTCACCCCGTGGAGCGTCAGATCGTCCGGTGGCGGTGGCCTCGACGGTGACGCCGTCGGCCGGCTCGGACCCGAGGTCCACGGGCGCCGTGAGCTTGAAGTTCGCGGTCCGGGAACTGCTCCGTCTCGAGCGACTGGCGCCGGAGGTAGCCGTCGCGACGATCGTTGTCACTGCGGAGACCGGTGAGGTCGGCGCTGAACTCGGCGGCCGTGATCGTGGAGCCGTCCACGGTCATCGAACCCGTCACGGCCGGCGTGCGGCCGACCGCCACGGTGGCGCCGATGCTGGCCAACGTCTCCTTGACGCGGTAGCCCACGAAGGAGCCCGAGGAGTCGTCGAGCGAGCCCACTGACGGGTCCACGGTCCAGGTGCCGGAGATCCCGCCGCCGGAGGCGGTGCCCTGGCTCGCGCCGGGCGCAGCCGTGGTCGCGGTGGCGGCGGGACCGGCGGTCTCCGCGGCGCCGGTCGGCTCCGCGGCCGTGGCCGTCGGGGCGGCGCTGCCCAGCGAGACCGGGGCCGGGCCGGCAGGACGGAGGAACAGGTACCAGGCGCCGCCGATGGCAGCCACGATGACGGCGATCGCGATGACGGCGATGACGGGACCCCGGCGGGACGAGGCGGGTTGCGTGGTCATGGTCTCTCCGTTGCAGTGGGACGCCGCTCCGCGATCCGGACGGCCCGGTCGCCGAGCTGCTCAGGGAGTCATTCGTCGCTGAGACGGTCCTGAGATTGCGGCTAGCCGCCGGCCTTGTACGGGTAGGTCACCCAGTCGTGGACCGTGTCGGCCCAGTGGTCGGGTGCACCGTCCACGCGGGAGCGACCGGGCTTGTAGTGGATGACGGCCGAGACGGCCGTGCCGCCCGCGGCACGGACCCGTGCCATGACCTCGGTCATCGTCTCGCCCGTCTCCCAGACCTCGTCCACCACCAGCACCCGCTGGCCGGCCAGCAGCGACGCGTCCGGGAAGTGCCCGATCACCGGGGCCGGATGCGTCCCGCCCTGCGGCAGATAGAAGATGGCGCCCGCCACCAGGATCTCGCGCAGGTCCAGGCGATAGGCAAGCATCCCGGCAGGCACGAGGCCGCCCCGCGTGATGGCAAGGACCAGGTCGTGGTCGCGGCCGACCTTGTCGGCGAGACGAGCGACGAGGCCGTCGAGGGCCTCCCAGGAGACGATCAGCATGTCTGGCATGGAGAGATCATCGCCGATGTTGCCGCGGGCGCGCGGCTGGAGGTGCGTCGTCGGTGCGCGCTCTCGCTCCGCCGAGCGGTCAGCCGCCAGGACTCGCGGACGGCACCTCGTCGCCGTCAGGCTCCGGGGAGGCGATGAGGACGGACGGCAGCGGCGAGGCGACCGCCACTCGCCCCCGGCTTCACCGCGATGTCGTGGCACAGGGTGCAGGTGCTCTCGTCGCGGAGGGCGTGGTCGATGGGCAGGCCTCCTGCCTGCGACGACTGGTGGCACGAGCGGCAGGTCAGGTTCTGCGGGTCCGGGTGGGGCTTGCTGGGCGGCGGGGCCGGGTTCGGCTTGTGGCACAGCCAGCACTCGTCCTGGTCGCGCCCCACCATGCTGGACGGCAGGTGCGCGACGGTACCGTGGCAGTCCAGGCAGGGCTCTTCGAGGTCCGCGTGGGCCTGCGTGATGGCGGGGCCATCAGCCGCCACCTTGTGGCAGTTGAGGCATTCGCTCTCGGCGATTCCCGAGTGGCCCGGCGCAGTGCGTCCCAGCGTCTCGTCGGTGTGGCACGTGAGGCATGCCGTCCAGCCATCGAGCTGGTGTCCGATCGCCGGCACGGGCTTCAGGTCTGCCGCCCCGCCTCTCTCGTGGCACAGCAGGCAGCTGTTGGAGGTGGGGATGTGGGCCAGGCCCATCTGCATGGTATCCGGCGTCGCCAGGGCAGACGGTGGCAGGGACGCCTCCGCCGTGCCACGGGCCGGGATCACCTTCATCCAGTCCAGCACCATCGTGCCGGCGAGGAGCGCCACGACCACGATGTTCACGAGGATGAGCAGACGCAGGGTGCGGTCGATCCGGGATCGCTTCCTCATGCCGTCGCCCCTGCCATGTGTGCGGTGGTGCGGCCACCAGCCACGCCGGTTGCCGGGACCAGGTCCATCCGGTGGAGCTCGGCCCTGACCGCGTCCACCGCGACCGGGAGCGCGTCGGTTGCCGCGGAGCTCATGCCGATCCGGATATCGATGTCGGCCACCTCGATCCCCACCAGGACAACGTCCGCGGGCAGCCACCGCAGCGAGCCGGGCGACGGCGATCAGCTCGACCACGGCTCCCGGGCCCGTGACGCTACCAGGACCTGCCGGACCGCTGATCTCATCGCCCCGGAGCACGGACACGGTCCCTGCGACACCACCGACGGCGAATGGCGTCCACGAGCACGACCGCGCTGGCGTCCCGGATCGGCGTCAGCAGGTCGAGCCCCAGCGTGCCCCCATCCACCAGCCGCGTGCGGACCGGGAGCGCAAGCGGATCACGAGCCATGGCCGCTCGCAGACTCTCGACCACGCGGACGCCGATCGCGTCGTCCCCGCGGAGGACGTTGCCCACGCCGATCACGGCCAGGTCGGGGGCGGGGCCGGTCATGGCTCTTCCGCCCGGTCCAGCAGCTCGGGGCCGCCATCGCGCGAGGACACCACCTGGTGGCGCGTGGGGAACTTCCAGCCGCTCACGATGCTGGAGATCAGGCCGTTGTGCTCGATATGGTCCACGAGGATGCAACTGTAGACGTGGAAGAGCGCGATGGCGAGGATCAGCCACATCGAGATGTGATGGATCTGCCTCAGGGTCTGCGCTCCCAGGAGCTCGCGCAGCCACGCGAACATCGTGGCGCCGGGCTCGGCGCCCATCAGTCCATCGAGAGCGAAGCCCGTGACCGTCTCGACCAGCAGCAGCGCGAACAGCACGAGGTAGGCGCTCGCGGCGAGCTGGTTGTGGCCCAGGACCTCCGGGATCTCCCTGCGGACGAAGCCGTAGAAGCCCGCCTGCCGGAACAGCTCGGTGAACTGGTACCGGTTGGTGGGGATGAACGCCTTCCAGCGCGCGAACCGGTTGCCGGCGAGCAGCCAGTACGTCCGGACGAGACCCGAGACGAGGAACACCAGGGCGGTGACGATGTGGATGAACCGGATCGTCGACATCACGCCCCCGCCGGGCGGGATGAGGAACGGGTCCGCGATGTAACCGCCGGTGAGGCTCAGGACGACGATCGCGCCGGCCGTGACCCAGTGGGTGATCCGCACCGGCACCTGCCAGATGTAGAGGCGGACGCGCCGATTCGGATCGCTGAGCTCGTGGGTGCCGTGCTCGCCGCTGCTCTCGTGCAGCGCGGGGAGCAGCTCGGCGGCAGGCGGCTGCGCTCACCGCCAGGGGCTCGTCCACGACCGTCATCGGATGCACTCCGGGTGTTGGACTCCGGCCGGACGCCGGCCTGCGGCGCACGGCTCGAAGACGTGGGCCGCGCAGGCGGCGCACGGCGCGAACGAGTGGATGACGCGGAGCAGCTCGACGGGCTGGGCCGGGTCGGCGACGTCGAGGCCCACGAGCGCCGCCTCGATCGGTCCCGGCAGACCGAGGGCGTCGCGCGGCGAGGCGTTCCAGGTGGATCCGTCCACCACCTGGTAGCGATCCACGATCCGGTCCTTGATCCGCAGCCAGTGGCCCACCGATCCACGGGGCCCCTCGCCCAGGGACCAGCCCTCGGCCTCATCCGGCCAGGACGCCGGGTCCCAGAGCTCGATGTTCGCCACGGTGACGTCTCCGGTCGCCAGGCTGGACTTGAGCTCCCACAGCCATGCATCGAGCTTGCGCGCGATCACCTCGGCCTCCATGGACCGCGCCATCATCCGGCCGAGCGAGCCCGTCATGGCAGCCGGAGCGGTCCCTGCCGAATCCAGGATGCGTCCGAGCGCGGAACGCACCTCCGACTGGCCGTTGGCCGCGGCGACGAGCACGCGCGCGAGCGCGCCCGTCTCCATGACCCGACCGTCGTAGCGGGCCGCCTTGATCCAGGTGTACTTGGCGCCGTCACTCAACTGGGCCAGCGGAATCTCGCCGGTCCACTCGGGTACCGTCTCGCCCTCGAACGGCCGCTTGAGCGCCTCGTCGCCGTTCCCGTAGGTGTACCAGGCGTGCACGACGGTCTCGCCAACACTGGCCTCGGACACCGGCTCTGCGCGCTGCAGATTGCCGTCCATCAGCCGTCCACCGGGAAGCAGGCTCGGCCCATCGGCACCATCATCAAGCGGGAACTCGCCATAGGCGAGGTAGTTGCCCGGCCCGGTCCCGAGGGCCACCCACTCCGGGTACGCCGCGACCAGCATCGTGACGTCGGGCACGAGGACCTGGTCGACGAAGACACGGGCATCGTTCACCAGGCCGCGCATCAGGTCGATGCCCTCGTCGCTGAGCGCGACAGGCGCGTTCCGGTCCGGGACCTGCGGGTGCTGTCGCATCTTCGAGGCCGTCGGGCCGCCCCAGGGCGGCGCGAGGGACATCCCACCCACCAGGTAGGTCTGCGGGTGGGCCTCCTTGCCCGAGAGCAGTGTCTGGATCCGCCCGAAGTCGGCCTGCCAGTCGAACGCCTCGAGCATGTGGGCCACGAGGAGCAGACTCTGCTCGGGCGTGAGGCGGTAGGCCGGATGATCGGGCCACGCGGAGGCGAACGGTCCCGGCTGCTGGGACGTGACGACGGCAGCCACGCGATCGCGGACGTCGCGGAAGTAGGTGGAGCCGGAGTTCGGCCAAGCGCTGCTGGAGGTGGCGATCCGCGACGTCGCGACGGGATCGGCCCCCGCGATGGCGTTCATGTCCACCCAGTCCGGGAGACTCCCCTGGTAGAGCGCCATGACGTGGTCGCGCACGAACAGCGTCCCGGTCAGCACGTTGCGGATCAGTCGGGCGTTGGTCGGGATCCGGATGCCGAGCGCCTGTTCCACGGCCCGAACCGACGCAGCGGCGTGGACGCCGTTGCAGGTGCCGCAGATGCGCTGGGCCAGCAACCAGGCATCGCGGGGGTCACGCCCGGGCAGGACCGTTTCCATGCCCCGGAACATCGTGGCCGAGGACCACGCCCCGGTGACACGGCCACCCGTGACCTCGGCATCGATGCGCAGCTGGCCACCGATGCGGCTGACAGGGTCGATCGTGATCCGGGTCACGTCAGCGCTCCCCGGTCCCGGCGGGCGCGTCGGCCACTGGAGGGTCGGCCTCTTGAGCGCCGGCCTCTTGAGCGCCTGCACCTGGCGCGTCAGCCCCGGCGCACGGCCACGGCTCATCGGCCTCTGGCTCGTCGGCGGCCGTTTCGAGCGGCCCGGCGTCCGGGTCCGGGACAGCCTCCACCGGGTCCGCGGCGACCGCAGTCGTCACGGCCACGGCCTGGGCCATCGCCGCCGTCGCGCGTCGCTCGTTCCGGGCCCGGCGCTTGTAGCGGGTGCTCATGCCCACGGCATGCACGCCGGCCACCGCGGCCACGCCCCCGACGATGGCGGCACCGACCATGTCCGTCGTGAGGTTCGGGAAGAACGGGACCGGCGACGGGAGGCGGCGGAACGCCGGCCCCATCTGGTCCCAGGAGTCCGTGGCGACGCAGCCGATGCAGCCGGTGCCTGCACGCACGTTCCAGCTGACGCCGGAGCCGTACCGGACGGTGGGGCAGTTCCCCATGGCCTCCGGCCCCTTGCAGCCCACCTTGTACAGGCACCACCCTCGCTGGGCGCCCTCGTCCCCCCACGACAGGACGAACTCGCCGAACTCGAAGTGCGGCCGCCGCTCGCACTGGTTGTGGATCAGGTTGCCGTACGCAGCCAGCGGACGGCCCATCATGTCGAGGGCCGGCCACTCCCGGAACGTGAGGAAGTGGACGATCACCGCCGTCAGGTTGACCACGTTCATCGGGCAGCCGGGCAGGATGATGAGCTTGGTGTCGCCCACCAGGTCCCGGATCCCCTTGGCGTCGGTCAGTCCCCCGCTCGCTGCCGGAGCGCCACCGTCACAGGCACAGGAGCCCACCGCGATCACGGCGCGGGCGCCCGCAGCAACCTCCTGGACGATCTCCCGCACCGGCCGTCCACCCACGAGACAGTACGCGCCGCCGGCCGCGTCCGGGATCGCGCCCTCCACGACCGCCACGTAACCGTCCGGGTAGCGCTCCATCGCGGTCGTGCGAGCGAGGTCCAGCCCGGGACCCACGGCCGCCAGCAGGGACTGGTGGTACTCGAGCGAGATCGTGTCGAGCAGCATGGTCTCGATCTTCGGGTCCGGGGAGCGGAGCAGCGACTCCGTGTTGCCGCCGCACGTCTGGGCACGCACCCACACGACCGGGAGGCGCGGTGCGGCCTCGACGGCCCGGGCGATCCGCGGGGCGTAGGAGGCCGGCAACGCGAGTGCCGCGGCCATGGCGGAGGAGAACTTGAGGAACGACCGGCGGGTCATCCCGCGCTGGATCAGCGCGGCATAGAGCCCCTGGTCGTCCATCGTGTCTCTCTCTGCTACCGGGCATGGCGGGCGGCGCCGGAGGCGTCTCGAGGCCATGCCAAACACAAGGCGGGGGGACGCTGGTACCGATCTTGGACGACGGTCGTCGGTCCGATAGGTACCAGAGGTCGCGGCACTGCATGGCGAAGGGCCCCCCGAACGGGCCCGGATGGAAGGGGACGCGGCCTGCCTGACGGCATGCCGAATCCCGTTGAGGCAGGCCGAGGCGGTGGCTACGGGACCGCCGACTCGGCGATCACCTCATCGCCCGGAGCGTCGTCGCGCCGGTACGGAACGTCCACGACGACCGTGTGCGGACGGCCGAGCAGGATCGAGCGCAGGCGCTGCGCGGACTGGTTGTAGAGGATCCGCTCCCACCAGTGACGCGCCACGTACTCGGGGATCACGACGAAGGTGATCGGCTCGGGCTTGTCGGGCGGCCAGGCGCGGTCGAGCACGTCGAGGTAGGCCATGAGCGGACCGGCCAGGGCCCGGTACGGGCTCTCCACGATCACCAGCGGCACGCCCGGCACCTGACGATCCCACCTCGTCCGCATGTCCGCCGACTGGTCCGGGTCCTCGCTGATGAAGACCGCGCTCACGTCCTCGGTGATGGACCGGGCGACATTGAGTGCGCGCACGGCGGCCCGGTTGAGCGACGGGAACGGGCACGATCGCCCGCTCCTGCCGGTTCGGCGTCGGAACGATGTAGTCGCCGGCGAGCGCCAAGTGGGTGTTCGACGCCGCGTACTGGCGATTGATGAACAGCATCCCGCCGACGATCGCGGGGATGAGGATCGCGACGATCCAGGCGCCGTGCTCGAACTTCTCGACAAGGACGATTCCCAGGACGACGAGCGTCATCAGGGCGCCGCTCGCATTGACCATGAGCCGCCAGCGCCAGCCGGATCCCGGCCGCGGAACCAGTGGACGACCATGCCGCTCTGGCTCAGGGTGAAGCACACGAACACGCCGACCGAGTAGAGCGGGATCAGGCTGGTCGTGTTGCCCTGGAAGGCCACGTAGAGGCCGGCTGCGATGGCGGCGAGGAGGATGATCCCCCAGCTGTAGGCGAGGCGATCGCCGCGGAAGGAGAACTGGCGCGGGAAGTACCCGTCCTCGGCGAGGATCGCCGCCAGGCGCGGGAAGGCGTTGAAGCTCGTGTTGGCCGCGAGGAACAGGATCAGCGCGGTCGCGACCTGGAAGATGTAGAACAGCGCGGTGCCGGATCCGAATGCCGTCTGGGCCACGAGGGCGATGACCGTCGGGCCGCCCGACAGCGGCACGGACGGGACGATGTCGTACGCGCGGGCGATGACGGTGACGCCGATGAAGATGACGCCCAGCAGGACGGCCATCGCCAGCATCGTGTTGCCGGCGTTCTTCGCCTCCGGGGGCTTGAACGCCGGCACGCCGTTGGCGATCGCCTCGACGCCGGTCAAGGCCACCGAACCACTCGCGAAGGCCCGCAGGATGAGCACGATGCCGAGGGTCTCCGTGCCCATGGCCACCGCCTGCGACTGGGGCGGGAGAGGCGTCACGGTGCCGGTGACGATGTGGATGAGCCCCGAGGCAACGATGACCAGCGCCATGCTCACGAACAGGTAGGTGGGGACGGCAAAGATGTTCCCGGACTCGCGCAGGCCGCGCAGGTTGGCGATCGTGATCAGGGCGATCACCGCGACGGCGACCTCGAGCCGGACCAGGTCGAGGCCCGGCAGGATGGAGATCAGCTGGTCCATCGCGGACGAGGTGGACACGGCAACGGTCATCACGTAGTCGATGAGCAGCGCAGCGGCGGCCACGAGACCGAGGATCGGGCGAAGCTCCTTGCGCGCGACCGCGTACGCGCCTCCGCCACCCGGGAAGGCGTTGCAGACCTGGCGGTACGAGATGGCGACGACGGCCAGCAGGACCGAGATCGCGATGGCGACGGGGAGGGAGACGAGGAGCGCCCCGGCGCCGGCGAGCACCAGCACGCGCAGGATCTCCTCGGTCGCGTAGGCCGACGAGGAGATCGCGTCGGAACTGAAGATGGGCAGTGCCAGCCGCTTGGACAGCCGTTCGCCCACCTCCTCGGCGGACGCCAGTGGCCTGCCGATGAGCCAGGACTTCCAGCGCAGGAGCGTGCGCTCGAGCTCCGAGCGCGGCAGCGATGCCTCGCGCTTGGCGACGAGCTGGTTGGGACCGGTGTAGCGGAAATACGGCGTGTGGGGACGCTCGACGCGCACGCGCCGGTCGCCCGGCTTGCGCCCGGTGATGGGCTTTCGACCGCCGATCAAGGGCGAACCTCGGGAGTGGTGTGGGACCGTCGCGGCGTCGCGCGTATCGGGGTGTTGGCCGCGACCGCCATCAGTGGATGACCTCGACAACGACGTCGAACCGGTCCCCGCGCGCGGTGGCGCGGGCCAGCAGGCGCACGCCCGCCTCGAGGGCAGGCCGGCGGCAGCGTTCGAGGACCTCCTCGCCACGGGCCAGGCCGGCGACCAGGACGCGTGGGGCGGCCCCGACCGCCACGAGCAGGATCGCCTCGCGCACGAGTCGTTCCTCGCCCCCCAGCGGGTCGAACGACACGGGCGGGGCGACACCGAGATGCGGCGCCGGCTGCGTGCTCATGTCCATAGCATCCGCCCGACCTCCAAGAGGGCCTGGTTGCGGTTCGGATACGCGCGCCTAAGGTTTCCCTAAAGGCCCGGGTCCATCCCTTCGGGATCGTCGGGGACATCACGGATCCGGTAGCCAACGCCGGGCTCCGTGGCCACGAGCCCGGCCAGGCGTCGCTTCCGGGTCGGCGGCAGCCAGCTTGCGGCGCAGCTGACTGACGTAGACGTAGACGTAGCTGTCCTCGCCCTGGTAGGCCTCGCCCCAGACCGCGCGCAGGAGGCGGCCCTTGGTCACGACGCGGCCACGGTGCATGAGCAGCACCCTCAGCAGCTCGAACTCGCGCGGTGTGAGGTCGACCGGCCGTCCGTCGATGCGGACCTCGTGGGCGACGGCGTCGAGGACCAAGGGACCCACGGTGATCCGGCCGGCAGGGTCACCGCTTGGCCCCGCAGCGCGACGCAGGGCGACCCGGATCCGAGCCCGTAGCTCGTCCACGCCGAACGGCTTGGTCACGTAGTCGTCCGCCCCCCGGTCGAGGGCGTCGACCTTCTCCTGCTCCTCGTAGCGCCCCGACAGGATCACGATGGGCGTGGCCGCCTCGCGACGCATCGAGGTCACGACCCGCAGGCCGTCCATGTCCGGCAGGCCAAGGTCCAGCAGGACGAGATCGGGCCGGCGCGATGCCCAGCGCTCGAGAGCGGTGCGGCCGTCGGGTGCCTCCACGACGGCGTAGCCGCCGGCGGTCAGCTCCCGCACCAGTGCCGCCCGCGTCTCCACATCGTCCTCCACGACCAGGATCGTGGCGCCGGGACCGGGGCCCGAATACCTGATCATGCCCCCACGTCGCTGGACGGACGCCTCGGCAACCGCGCCCGGAAGCCGGCGGGCGGGCAGCTCGATGTCGACGGCCAGGCCGCCGAGCGTGCTGCGACGGGCGGTAACCATGCCGCCGGTGGCCTCCACCAGGCCGCGCGCGACCGCAAGGCCGATCCCGGTTCCCTCGCGGGCCGGACGACCGGCGCGCGGGACGCGGTAGAACTTCTCGAACAGCTTCGGAAGCGCCTCGTCGGCGACGCCTGGCCCGTCATCCTCGACCGTCAGCAGGACCCGGGTCGGTCCGGCATCGGTCGCCGAGATCCGGATCAGGGCGCCGTCGAGCGTGTACTTGACGGCGTTGTCGAGCACGTTCGTCACCGCCTCGTCGACGAAGACCGGGTCCACATCCACGGTGGAGGCGCGCAGGTCCGCCTCCAGCCGGCGGCCGTCGAGCCTCGCCCTCGTGCTGTCGAGGGCCCGCGTCAGGAGGTCGTCGAGGTCGAACAGCTCTCGCTTGGGCCGCAACGCGCCAGCCTCGATCCGCGAGAGGTCCAGCAGGTTCGTGACGAGACGGTCAAGGTACGCCACCTCGCGCTCGATGGCGTCGGCACCGGCCTGGCGATCGGCGTCGGAGAACGAGCCTCCGGGACGCAGGCTGCCCGCGACCGCCCTGATCGTCGCCAGGGGCGTCCGCAGGTCGTGCGACACGGACTGCAGCAGGGCCGACTTGAGCGCGTCGCTCTGGCGGGCCACGTCGGCGGCACGCGACTGCTCGGCGGCACGATCGAAGGTGATGGCCTGCCCGACCTGGTCCGCCGTGGCAGCCAGGAGCCTCGTCTGGACCTCGTCGGGCTCACCGGCGGAGCGGGGCCGCGTCGCCCAGATGGAGCCGAGGGGCTCGCCACTTGCCTCGATCCGCACCCGGTAGGTGTCCTCGGGCGAGGCCGGGCGTCCGGCGATGCCCGGGCGCTGCACCAGGACCCATCGGGCGGGCTCATCGTCGGGCATCCGCTGCAGCACCCGGTAGCGGTTGGGCTGCACGGGAGGCCGGGCGTCGCCCGTGTCCGCGGCTGTCGTCTCCGCCGCCGGATCTGCCCCGATCCCCACCCATGCCCGCGCGAGGCCGGCCTCGTCGATCAGGGCCCCGAGGATCCCGCCCAGCGTCTCGCCCATCGACGTCCGGGTCGCCAGCGCGCGGCTGATCGCGAACAGGACCCGGGCCTCGCGCTCGTGCGCGGTCGCGATCTCGGCTCGCTGGCGCAGGAGGGCCGCCAGCTGCCCGACGACGATACCCACGAACAGCAGGAGGACCACGCTCAGGAGGACACCAGAGTCGTGGATGGCGAAGGTGTAGCGCGGATCGGTGAACAGGAAGTTGTAGAGAGCAGCCGACCCGAATGCCGTCAGGATCGCCCCGCCGGTTCCGACCAGCCACGCGACGAATACGACGGCGACGAGGTACGTCGCGGACGCGTTGGCGACTCCGAAGGCATGCTCGAAGAGAGCGACGGCGCCCGTGGCGATTGCGAGTGCGCCACCGACCGCGATGACGAGTCGGAGGCCGTGCCGCCACGAGCTGTTCATCGCGGTGATCGTAGCCCCGGCGACGCCGCGGACGGCGTCTTCGACGCGCGACCTCCGGCCCCGCCGCCTGGGCTAGTGCGCCGTGCGGTGGCGGAGGGTGTTGACAACCTCGATGAGGATCAGCGCGAGGCAGGACCCGCACAGGATCACGAGGAAGGTGCCACCGGGCAAGGTCACCACGCCGAAGACCGTGAACGCGAGCGCGACCACCAGCATCACGAGAAGATCCGACGAGATCCTTCGGGCCATTGGGGCCTCCGTCCAGATGCGATCGATGGATGCGCCGTGGAGGTGGTGAGCCGGCAGGGACTCGAACCCTGAACCTAGTGATTAAGAGTCACTTGCTCTACCGTTGAGCTACCGGCCCGGACCGGCGGAAGAATAGCGCAAGTGGCGGGCCCGGTGCGCCGCGTGGCCAGGCGGGTGGACATCAGACGCGCTCCACGGCCATCGCCACGGACCCGCCGCCGCCCAGGCACAGCGTCACGAGGCCCGTCTGCCCGCCGCGACGCGCCAGCTCGTGGAGCAGCGTGACGACGATCCGGGCGCCGCTCGCCCCGATGGGGTGCCCCAGGGCGATCGCCCCGCCGTTGACGTTCACCTTCGACCAGTCGAGGCCCAGCTCGCGCCCGTCGGCGAGCACCTGTGCGGCAAAGGCCTCGTTGATCTCGACCAGGTCATAGTCCGGGGCCGCGATGCCGGTCTTCCGCTCCAGGGCCCGGACGCCCTCGATCGGGGCCAGGAACAGCCACTTGGGCGTCACCTCGGCCTGGGCGTAACCCAGCACCCGGCCCATGGGGGTGAGCCCGTGGCGTTCAACCGCCCGCTCCGAGGCGATCACCAGCGCCGCCGCGCCGTCCGTGATGCCGGGTGCGTTGCCGGCGGTGACCGTCCCGACGGTGGCCTCGCCCCGGTCCTCGCCCTCGGGCAGGTCGAACACGGGCGCCAGCCGCGCGAGCGCCTCGAGGGTGGTCTCGCGTCGCGGGCTCTCGTCGACCGCGACGATCGTCTCGCGGCCCTTTGCGTCACGCACCGTCACGGGCACCAGCTCGGCGTCGAAGCGACCGGCGTCCTGGGCTGCCACGGCGCGCCGGTGGGACTCCAGCGCAAACGCGTCCTGGTCCGCTCGCGACACGCCGGCCTTGATCGCGACCCGCTCTGCATGGGTGCCCATGTGGCAGTCCTCGATGGCGCACCACAGCCCGTCGAGAACCGCCGAATCGTCGAGCGAACCCTGGCCCAGCCGGTACCCGAACCGCGCCTTGCGCAGCAGGTAGGGCGCCTGGTTCATGGACTCCATGCCGCCCGCGACGTAGAGGTCCCCGTCGCCGGCACGGATCGAGGCCGCGGCGAACATGATCGCCTTGAGCCCCGAGCCACACACCCGGTTGATGGTCGTGGCCGGCGTCGTGTCGGCGAGGCCCGCGCGCAGCAGCGCCTGGCGAGCGGGCGCCTGGCCGGAGCCCGCCCCCAGGACCTGACCCATGATCACCTCGTCGACGGCCACGCCGTCCGCGAGGCCGGCGCGCTCCACGGCGGCGCGGATCGCGGTGGCACCAAGCTCAACCGCCGGCACGCCCGCGAGGGCGCCCCCGAACTTGCCGATCGGCGTCCGGGCGGCGCTGACGATGTAGACCGGCGCGGCGTTCGTGGTCATCGGCAGCCTCCTGTCAGCGCGGGTAGACGTGGAACCCGCGGCCCGTCTTCTGGCCCAGGTGGCCATCTGCGACCAGCCGCTCCAGGATCGCCGGCGGCGCGAACTGCGGCTGGCCGAACCCCTCGTGGAGGACCCGCATGATCCCGAGGCACACGTCCAGGCCGATGAAGTCGGCCAGCTCGAGGGGGCCCATGGGGTGATTGAGGCCGACCCGGGCACCCGTGTCGATGTCCTCGGCCGAGCCGAGGCCCTCCTCGCAGGCGCGCATCGCCTCGGCCAGGAACGGCATCAGGATCCGGTTGACGATGAAGCCGGGCCGGTCCGCGGAGACGATCACCTCCTTGCCGAGCTCGGCCGCGAGTTCGCGGATTGACGCCTCGGTGGCATCGGCCGTGGCCGTCCCACGGATCAGCTCGACGAGCGGCATGGCGGGCACGGGGCTGAAGAAGTGCACGCCGACGAAGCGGGCGCGCCTCTCCTCCCCCACCGCGGCGGCCAGCCGGTCGATGGCGATCGAAGAGGTATTCGACGCGAAGATGGCGCCCGCCGGCGCGATGGCGTCCAGTGCCGCCCAGAGGTGCGTCTTTACCTCGACATCCTCGAACACCGCCTCGATGACGAGATCGGCACCCACGGCTGCGGCCAGGTCGTCGGTCGGCGTCAGGCGCCCGAGGATGGCATCGCGGTCGCCGACGGTGATCCTGTCCTTCGCGACCGCCCGGTCCAGGCTGCTCGCGATGCGCGCCACGCCCGCCTGAGCGCGGGCAAGATCCGGCTCGTAGAGGACGACCGGCTTCCCGATGGTCGCGTGGACCTGCGCGATGCCGTGCCCCATGAGCCCGGCGCCCGCCACGAAGACCCGCCCGATGCTCACCGCTGCTCCTCGTCGGCGGCACTCAGGGCGGCCAGCAGGCGGTCGGCCGCCGCATAGGGGTCCAGCTCGTGCCCGGCGACGGCCTCGATCGCCGCGTCGGTCGCGTTCGTCATCCGGGGTGCCGCCAGGCGATCCCAGAGGCGCTCGATCAGCACCGCGCGGACCTGGGCGCCGGCACGGTTCCGACGGGCTGCCCGGGTCGCGCCGTCCACGCCGTGGGCCCGGTGACGGTCCAGGGCAGCCAACAGCTCCGGGACGCCGTCGCCGGTGGCCGCCGTCGTGACCAGGACCTCCGGGCGCTTGGGGACGGGCCGCGACGCATCGGTGGACTCGCGGGTGCCTGCCGGCACGAGCATGGCCCGCAACTGGGCGGCGGTCCGCTGCGCGCCCGGGCGGTCGCCCTTGTTCACCACGACCAGGTCCGCGACCTCCAGCAGGCCCGCCTTGATCGCCTGGACCTCATCGCCCATCTCGGGCGCCTCGAGCACGACCGTCGTGTCGGCGGCCGCGGCCACTTCGACCTCGCTCTGGCCGGTGCCCACCGTCTCGAGGAGCACCACGTCGAAGCCGGCGGCGTCGAAGACGGCCGCCGCGGCGGTGGAGGTCGCCGCGAGCCCGCCGGCGTGCCCACGCGAGGCCATCGACCGGATGAACACGGCATCGTCGGCGGCGTAGGACTGCATCCGGACCCGGTCGCCCAGGAGCGCGCCGCCGGTGATCGGCGAGGACGGATCCACGGCGACCACGGCCACGCTCCGGCCGGCCTTGCGCAGCTCCGCGATGAGCGCCGCGACCAGCGTTGACTTGCCGGCGCCGGGCGGGCCGGTGATCCCCACCAAGTGCGCGGAACCCGCCAGCGGGTACAGGCGCCGAAGGGCGTGCTCGGCGACCACCGTGTGGTTCTCGACCGCGGTCAGCAGCCGGGCCAGTGACCGCCGGTCGCCGGCACGGGCGGCGTCGGCGAGGGCCGCGGCGCGCTCGGCGGGTTCCTGCGTCACTCTGCGCGCGGCGTGGCGTTGGCGCGGATGAAGTCGGCGACCTCGCGGATGGTGGTGCCGGGCCCGAACACGCCGGCGACTCCAGCCGCCCGCAGGGGCTCGACGTCGTCGTCCGGGATGATCCCGCCAACCGTCACCAGGACATCGTCCAGACCGCGCTCCCGCAACTGCGCGCAGACGCGCGGCACGAGCGTCATGTGGGCGCCCGACAGGATGGACAGGCCGACGACGTCGACGTCCTCCTGGAGAGCCGCCGTCACGATCATCTCGGGCGTCTGGCGAAGGCCGGTGTACACGACCTCGAAGCCCTCGTCACGGAGGCCCCGGGCGAGCACCTTGGCGCCCCGGTCGTGGCCGTCGAGACCAGGCTTCGCGATGAGCACCTTGAGCGGTCGGTCGGTCATGGCGGTGATTGTAGTTGCCGCCGTGCCGCGCGCAGCGCCGAGACGGATGAAGGTGCCCGGGGCCGTGAGGGGGCACGGCCCCGGGCAGGAAGAAGCGCGGGGAGGTCAGGGCCGGATCGCGATCACCTCGCCATCCGGCATCACGCTCTTGTTCGTGACGTAGACCGTTCCGTGACGGGACACGGCGACGTCGGCCGGTGCGGTGAGCTTCCCGGTTGCCAACTCGGTGCGATCGCCGTGCTTGAGCCGGATCAGGGCGCCCGTGGCGTCGCCGCCGGCGAACAGGTTGAGGACGCCGTCCTTGACGATCTCCACGACGTAGAGGCTGCCGTCGCGTCCGAAGTCCATGCCCGTGATGGAGGTGAACCCGTCGGCGAAGAGCCGGCAGCCGTCGCGGGTGTCGTCGTCGCAAACGGCGTTGCGGGCCCACGGGGCGATCCGCCAGATCCGTGACGAGCCCGGCGTGAACGGGAACCCGGTGAGCTCGCCGACGTACCAGTAGCCATCGGGCCCCACCGCGACGGTGGTCGGCACCGCCTCGGCCGGGAGTGCAGGCGGCAGGTTCGGGTCCCCCACGTGGCTGGTGGACACGACGTGGAGAGGGATGCGCGCGACCGTCTGGATGCGGCCGTGCCGGCCAACCAGAAGCAGGTCGTTGTTGGCGGCGTCGGTCACCAGGAGACGACCGTCGTCCAGCGCGGCCAGGCCGTACGGGTTGGACTCGTCGGGGACGCCGTCCTGGTCGTACGGGTCGGGGTCCGTGACCTGGTAGGCGCCGATATCGGCCCGGACGCCCTCGTGTCGCCCCGTCTTGAGGACGGTCGCAAATCGGCTGTCGAGGTCGTGCGGCCCCTCGCCGATGAGCGCGAAGACGCGCTCGTCACCGAGCGCGACGTTGACGGGGCCGGTGGTCTCGCCCTCGGGCGAGGTGGCCGTCGGCAGGTTGCCGACGATGGTCGTGACACCACCCGCCCGGATCCGGACGATGCGGCCGGCACCGGCCTCGGCCACGGCGATGCGGCCGTCGGGTCCGATGTCGATCCCGCGCGGGTTGTCCAGGCCGGACGCGACGACGGCCGTATCGGCCGCTCCAGCGGACCCGGCGACGAGGCTGGCCAGAAGCACCGCGGGAATCGCGGCAGCTCCCAATGTGCGACGAGGCGCCTTCATTCGGGCGCGCCCTCCTTGCTCGGCCCCGCGAGGCGGGTTCGCCATTGGCTCGGCGCGACGAAGCTGGCGATCCTGGGACGTCGGTCGCGTGTCGGGGCCTCTCGCGAGAAGGGCGCGATGCTGACACGTTGCGCCGAGAACCGCTACCGCGATTTGCCTAGGTTCGCCAGCGGCGTCGCGATGCGCTCAGGCGCCGGGAACGGGCCTCGCGAGGTGGGCGAAGAACTCGGCCCTGGTCTTGTCGTTGCGGCGGAAGAGCCCCAGGACCGCGGCGGTCGTCATCACCGTGCCCGGCTTGCGGACACCTCGCATCGCCGCGCACAGGTGCGTCGCCTCGAGCACGACGCCCACGCCCTTGGGCGCCAGGCGCTCCATCAGGAAGTCGCCCACCTGCTGGGTCATCCGCTCCTGCACCTGGAGCCGTCGCGCGTACATCTCAACGATCCGCGGGATCTTGGACAGCCCGATCACCCGGCCGTCGGGCACGTAGGCGACGTGGGCTGATCCGAAGAACGGGAGCAGGTGGTGCTCGCAGAGCGAGTAGAACGGGATGTCCTTCACGACCACCATCTCCGAGTAGTCCACCTCGAAGATCGCGTGGTTGATCAGCCGGTCCGGATCCACGTGATAGCCCGCCGTCAGCTCGTGGTACATGCGGTGCATCCGGTCCGGTGTGGCCGCCAGGCCCTCCCGGGACGGATCCTCGCCGATCTCGAGCAGGATCTGACGCACCGCGGCCCCGATCCCCCCGTTCGCCCCGTCGGGGTACTCCACTGTCGGCGCGAACGCGGCCATGTCGTCCTCGCCGATGTCGTTCTCGATCTCGTCCACGATGCGCCGCACGCTCTGCGGCAGGTCGCGGGGCTGGGGCTCGGGCTTCTCGGTCATGGTCCCGCGATGGTAGCGCGGGAGGCCGCCAGGATCGCGGCACAGACCTCCGCAGGTCGATACCGGATGAGGTTGTGAGCGTCCGACGGGAAGCCTGCGACCCAGATCGGGCCGTGGCCGGCGATCGCCCGTGCCGCCGCCGTCCGCCGCAGCTCCGCCAGGCGCGGACCCGGGTCCCCGGACGCGAGCGCGACGAGCACCGTCACCGGCGCGCTGGCCCGGGCCAGCGCCTCGCCGGGCTCGTACCCGAACATCGCCCTCACCACCGCCTCCACCACGCGCGGCCTGACAGCGCGCAGCAGGTGCCCTGCGCCCGTCTCAACGACCGCGTCCCGCGCGGCCCGCTCCTGGTCGGCGTCCCAGGTCGCCGGGTCGAAGGCTCTCCGGTCCGCCAGCCAGGCATCCATCGACCGCAGCACCTCTGGCGGCTCGTCGAGGCTGCGCAGGAACTCGTCGACGTCCACGCCGGCGGTCTCCTCGACCCGCTCCCAGCCGCCGTCCACGAGCACGAGGCCTGCGCAGCGGTCGCCGAGGAGTGCGGCGGCCACGACGGCCACGATCCCGCCGAAGCCGTGACCCGCGATGACCACCGTCCCGTGATCGAGCGCCCCGGAGCCCTCGGCGACCAGGAGCACGTCGGCCGCGAGCGTGTCGAGGTCGAAACCGCCGGGCGGCGAGTCCGAGAGCCCGTGGCCCCGCAGGTCCGCGACCACCGTCCTCCGCGCGCCGGCCAGCCGGCGCGCAACGGGCGCCCATGTCCAGGCGGGTCCGAGCAGCCCCGGGACCAGGACCACCCCCGGCTCACCGCCCTCCCCGATCGGCACCGTCCAGTCCTGGAAGTGGATCCGCGTCCCGTCGTCGGCGGCCACCAGGAAGCCCTCGGGCTCGACGTTCGGGTCCGGAGACGGGGCCGCGGAGGGCTCGAGGGCGATCGGCACTAGAGCGCCCGGCACGGGATCGGGTGTCATGAGGGCTAGGATACGGGCGCCATGACAAAGCGCCGCCGCGGGTCACGCACCTCCCCCTCGCGTCCCCGCGCGCGCCACGACCGCTTCGATCGCCTCGTGGACCGAGCCGTCGCCTCCATCCCGGAGCCGTTCCGGTCCGCGCTCGCCGGGATCGCCCTGGTGATCGCGGACGAGCCCACCCGGGAGCAGCTTCGCGAGAACGACATGGGTCCCGACGAGACGCTCTACGGCCTGTACGAGGGTGTCCCGCTCGACGAGTGGGGCGGCGATGGGGTCCCGGTGCCGACGCGCATCCTGCTCTTCCGCCTCCCGCTCGAGGAGGACTTCCCGGACCCCGAGGACCTCGCCGACGAGGTGCGGATCACGATCCTCCACGAACTGGCCCATCACCTGGGCATCGAGGACGAGGACCGGCTGGCCGAGCTCGGGATCGACTAGGACCAGCCTCGCCGACTCGCCGGCCTTGGCCCGGCTACGCGGGGAAGGCCAGCACCGCACCCACGACGGCAATGAGCCCGAGCAGCGTCAGGAGGCCCAGGCCCGGCGTCATCTCCGGATTCCACAGGTGGCGGCCCGCGACGGGCTCGCGCCGGCCCAGCTCCAGCCCGTTCGTGTAGTGCGTGAGGGCCACGAACGCGTGCACGGCCGGTGCTGCCGCGATGGCCTCGACGAGGAACGTGAGCGTTCCCAGCGCGAACACGAGCATCGCGGCGATCGGCACGACGAGGGCTCGCGGGAAGTCCTCGGCCAGGCCGGTCCCGACGAGGATCCGGACGACGACGTCCAGTCCGATCGACAGCCCGAAGAGGACGATGAACTGACTCAGGACCCCGAACAGCGTCACCACGACGGCGAGGCGCTTGCGGAGGCGGACCAGCCCGACGGAGCGCCGGATCGACTCCCACGCCCCCACCTCGCCCAGGATGATCCCGGCCGGGACGTACACGAACGGCCAGCTGATCGCGACCGAGATCACCAGCGACACCCCGAAGGTGAGGCCCTCGACGGGCCCGAAGACTGCCACGACGAGGATCTGGCCGAGCGAGCTCGCGATGGCGGCGATGAACCCGACGACCAGCTGCGCACCGAGCACGGTCCAGAAGCGGCGCCGCGCGATCGCGATCGACGCTCGCAGCGCAGTGGCCGACCCTCAACCCGCCCGCCGATGACCGCGGTTGCCAGCGCCCGTGCCTCGACGCCGGCGGCGACGTACCCGAGGACGGCCGGAATGGCGGCGAGGAACAGCCAGCCGAGCCAGGCGAAGGAGCTGCCATCGGGATCGGCCTCACCGAAGACGGCAGGGTCCGTGAGCACCGGCAGGGTGACGGCAAGCCCGGCGATGACCACGAGCGGCGTCACGGTGACCAGGAGCATGAACCCGATGTAGAACGACGCGCCGCGCAGCCCGGCATCGCGCCGTGTCAGCAGGTCGAGCGACTGGCGAACCAGATCGCGGGTGCCCAGGGGGATGGCGAGGATCGCCTCGCTCACGGGCGCGGGCAGGATCGCCGCGGGCAGGATCGACGTGCCGGGGGGCGGGGGCGGCGCACTCGGGGGCGGAGGCGGCGGGAGGAGCGGCTCCACGGCCCGAGCATCCGGCCCCTGGGTTGCCTCCGCTGGCTCCCGTCGATCCGGCCGCCGCGGGCCATCGCCCGGAGGCTGGTCCATCAGAGGGGCGCGGCGAGCGGGGCTGCGTCCGCGAGCAGGGTCCCGAGGCGCTCCGGGGCCACGTTGCCGCCCGACAGGATGACCGCCACGCGGTCCCCGTTGCGGATGGGGATGGCGCCCGTCAGCACGGCGGCGAGGGCGGCCGCACCCGCGGGCTCCACGACCTGCTTCAGGCGCTCGATCGAGAACCGGAGGCCCGACAGGATCGTGGCGTCGTCGATGACCACGGCCCCCTCGAGGTAACGGCTTGCGACCTCGAGGGCGAGGCGCCCGGCCGACGGGGCATTGAGCCCGTCGGCGACGCTCGTCGGGGTCAGGCGGACCGGCTCGCCGGCAGCCATTGCCTGGCCGAGCGCATCCGAGCCCCGGGGCTCGACGGCGAAGATCCTCGTCCTCGGACGGCTCTCCCGCACCGCGACCGTGACCCCGCCGAGCAGCCCGCCACCGCCGACCGCGATCACGAGCACGTCTACGTCGGGCAGGTCCTCGAGGATCTCGAGGCCGCACGACCCGTTGCCCAGCAGGACCTCGGGATCGTCGTAGGGGTGGACCAGCGCGAGGCCGCGCTCCGCGCGGATCTCCTCGAGTCGCTGGAGCGCCTCACCCACGTGCGCACCGTGCAGGACGACGTCCGCGCCGTACTCGAGACAGGCGGCCACTTTCGAGGCGACGGCGCCAGCGGGCATCACGACGGTCATCGGCACGCCGGCCTCGCGCGCTGCCCACGCATACGCCTGGCCCGCGTTGCCGGCGGAGATCGTGATCGCGCCGCGGCGGCGCTCGTCGGGCGTGAGCGAGGCGATCCGGGCGAGCGCGGCGCGCGGCTTGAACGAGCCGGTCTTCTGGAGGTGCTCCGCCTTGAGGTACAGGCGACCGTCGGCGAGGGCGGCGCCCGAGTTGTGCCCCGCAACCCGCGCCGCCGTCGCGGATGACAGCATCGGCGTGTGGTGGATCCGCGTGCCCAGCAGGCTGCGGGTCTCGCGGATCGCAGCGAGGGTGATGGGTCGGTGGCTCACCAGCGGAGTATGCCTCCGCGTGCAATGCAGACGCATCGTTCGATTCGACTTGCGTCCTTGCGCAAACAGTGAGAGACTAGGCGCGTGATCGACACCGTCATCAGCTCCGACGAGGACCGCACCCGCTTCGCTGCGGTCGCACGGGCCCTCGGCGACCCCAAGCGCCTGTGCGTCCTGGAGTCCCTCGCAGACGGCGAGGCCTCCGTGGGCGACCTGGCCACCCGGGTCAGCTGCCAGGTGCCGAACATGAGCCAGCACCTCGCGGTCCTGCGCTCGGCCGGGCTCGTCACGGCACGCCGGGACGGCAGCACGGTCTACTACCGCCTTGCGGATCCCAAGGTCCTCGAGGCATACCGGGTTCTTCAAGCCATCGCCCGCTGACCGGGCCGAGATGCATATCCGCCGGCCTGGCGGGAGAAAGGAGCCGCCCCGTGGCGGAGATCAAGGCAGCGACGGACGACACGTTCGAGGCGCTGGTGCTCAACAACGACAAGCCGGTGGTGGTCGACTTCTGGGCCGCCTGGTGCGGGCCCTGCAAGATGGTCGCCCCCGAGATGGAGAAGCTCGCGGCCAAGTACGACGGCGTTGTCGACGTGGTCAAGGTGGATGTCGATGCCAACCCGCGCCTGTCGCAGGCGTTCGGGATCATGAGCATCCCCACCATCGCGTACTTCAAGCCCGGCGAGCAGCCGCAGGGCGTGGTGGGCTTCCGCCCGCTGGAGCAGCTCGAGCAGGCGTTCGGCCTGAGCGCGCTGGCCGCCCCGAAGGCCTGACCAGCGGCCCGCCACTGGCGGGCGACCATACGATCCCAGACGCGACCCCGGTCATCGGCCGGGGTCGTCGCATGTCCGGGGTCATCTGGGCGCAACCTGGGTGCACCCGCGACTCCCGGCCGGGTCCGATGGCACCCGCGACTCACCAGAGGGTCGTTTCGTGCCTCTGGGTGCAGGGCTGGGGCCCGATTCAGCACGAATTGTGGCCCAGGTCCCCTGTTCCTTCGCGGATCTGACCCCGTGACGAGTCGTGAGCTCCGTATCGCGGACCTGCGGCCCGGGAACGCTCAGCCCCCGGCGACCCGCCGATACGCCGATCGCAACCACGCCTCCGCACGGTCGAGCGCGAACCGGTCCACGGCCCCCGGGCTGAACACGATCCAGCGGGCCCACGCCGTGAGACGGAGGCGCCCGGACGTCTTGAGCGCGGCCCTGGCCACCGCCGCGTCAAGCGCGACCTCGAGGGCGTCCGCGGCGAGCACCGCGAACGCCTTCCCGTCGAACAGGTACGTCACCGCAGTCGCCCTCGCGCCGGCGCACGACGCCGTCAAGCACCTCGACCACGCCCTCGACCCGTTCGTCGAGGCTCTCGTCCGCCGCCGCCAGCGCCTCGGCGGTCGCCGCCGCCTCCTCGGCCGCATCGAGCGGGGAGTCGTCGTCGAGGCCGTCGTCGTCGGCGGGATCGAAGTGCCCGTTGCCCGGCTGTTCGGTCATGAGCCCTCCCGCTCGTGACTATCTCCATCGCCGTCGGCCTGGCGGCCAGTGGTGTCGACACGCAGGTACGTGCGGCGCAGATGCTCGTGGTGGTGATCGCTGGGTCCACCACCCTCGGGCTGGTCGTGGGATCGGCGGGTGGCGGGCTGCTCCGCACCGCGGCGCGCCGGAGCCTGGTCGCGCCCGCGTGGTGGTCGATCGGGCCAGTGGCGATCGCCGTGGCTGCCTTTGTCGCCGCCGACCAGTTCGGGGCGAGCGGCTTCCTCGCGGTCTGGATCGCCGGGCTCGCGATGGGGAGGCTTTTCCGGCGGGCCGACGAGGCCAAGGCCTTGGGCCTCTCGGTGGCGCTCGCCGACGGTCTCGTCGCGATCGCGTTCCTCCTCCTGGGCACGGCGCTCCTCGGCCCAGTCCTCGCCCGGATCACGCCGCAGACGGTGATCTACGCGGTGCTCAGCCTGACGGTTGTGCGGATGCTCCCTGTCGCCATCGCCACGCTCGGTTCGGGGTTCGCACCGGCAACGATCCTGTATCTCGGCTGGTTCGGGCCTCGCGGCCTGGTGTCGGTGGTGTTCGCCGACGTTGTCGTCGCGCAGGCGGTGCCGGCGGCGCAGGGGATCACCGACGTGGTGCTCGCGACGGTGGCCCTGAGCCTCGTCGTCCACGGGATCACGGCGGCGTGGGGAGCCCGCCGCTATGCAGCATGGTTCGAGCGGACCTCGCGAGTCCGTCCCGGGATGCCCGAGGCGGCGGAGGTTTTCCCCCACAGCCTCACCCCGCGCCAGGCGCCGCTGGGCGGGGTCGAGCCGGACAGCGCCGTCCCTAGGTGAGCTCAGGCGTCGGAGGGGGAAGCCTGTTGCGTGGCAAGGCGCCGCCCCACCTCGCCGGCGAGGACGATGAGGACGATCGGGACCACGAGCGCGCCGACGAGGGTGTAGAGGAGCGTGTCGCCGCCGATCGAGCTCGCCACGACGAGCGCCGCTGCGATGTTCCGCTGGGCCGTCGCGAGGCCCAAGCCCGGTCACGAGGACGAGCGCGGTGCCGACGAAGATCCAGGTCCCGATCGCGCGTCGCGGCCGCCGGGACGACGACGAAGTTGGCGACGAGGAGGCCCACGACGAGGCGCACGTCGCGGAGGGGCTCCACGATCCCGGGAATCGTCAGGCCGAGACCCATGGCGGCCATGCTGCCGACGATGAAGACGACGATTGCGACCTGCGTGACGACCTGCAGGATCTCCGGGATCATGGTCGGGTTCGCTCCGCTGGGCGTGACGCCATGAGGACGGACCGCGGTCGGCCGCGAGTGCCGCGGACCGACCGCACCCCGCAAGGCCTCACGGTGTGACGATGTTGAACCAGAACTCGAAGGTGTCGAGCAGCCCCAGGAAGTCCTCCACCGCCGCCGCGTCGCCCGTGATCATGATCGAGCCGTCAGCGCTCAGGTCGGCGAACGTCGCTGCTGCAGGACGATCGCGTCCATCGCAGCCCGGGTCAGGCTGATGGTCGCCGTCGGCGCCTCCGCCGTGGCGTCCTTCGTGAAGTTGAGGACGCTGTTCCCGACCTCGAGGAGATAGCGCTCGCGAGGTCCGTGAACTGCAGGTCGAACACGTAGGCCCGGTCGGCCGCCTTCGGGCCGTTCAGGCGCACGGCGAGGTACTGGAGGAACATCTCGACGGACATCGCCCTGACAGCATCGACTGAGGCGCTGCTCGGGGTCGGCATCACGACGACCCCGTCGCGCAGTTCCCGCGCCGCCGAGAGGTAGAAGTTGCGCCAGGTGCCGTTCTCGGCCTGGTAGCCCAGCTGCTCGAGGGTGTCGGCCTGGAGCTCGCGCGCTGCCGCGTTGTCCGGGTCCGCGAACACGACGTAGTTGACCGCCTGGGCGACCCAGCGGTACTCGCCCTTCTCGAAGTCGGCGCGGGCACGCGCGAGGATCGCGTCCGCGCCACCCATGTACTCGACCGCCTTGCGGGCGCCCTCGACCGGGGGTAGCTGGTGGAGGGTGGCCGGGTTGCCGTCGAAGTAGCCGAGGTAGTAGGTGTAGACCGCCCGGACGTTGTGGCTGACCGAGCCGTAGTAGCCACGGTTGGCGAAGCTTCCGGCGATCCCGGCCGGGAGCTCCAGCATCTCGGCGATCTCGGTGGCGTTGTACCCGTGGTTGGCGAGGCGGAGCGTCTCGTCGTGGATGTAGCGGTAGAGGTCCCGCTGACCCTTGAGGAAGCGGATGGCCTCGGCGTTGCCCCAGGTGGGCCAGTGGTGCGACGAGAAGACGACGTCCGTCTCGCCCCCGAACAGGTGGATCGCCTCGTTGATGTGGTTAGACCAGGCCAGGGCGTCTCGGATCTTGGCGCCACGTAGGGTGTAGACGTTGTGGAGCGTGTGCGAGGCGATCTCGCTCATGCACAGGGCACGATGCTCCGGGAGATAGAAGCAGAGCTCAGCCGGCGCCTCGGCACCCGGGGTGTGCTGGAAGACGATCCGCAGGCCGTCGATCGTCATCTCCTGGCCGGTCTCGGACACGATGTCCGTGGGCGGCAACAGGGTGATGGCCCCGGCGGCGGTCAGCTGCGCGAGCCCGGCGCCGATGCCCCCCAAGGGTCCATGCCCGGCGAGGTTGCCGTACATGTAGGAGGCCCGCCGGGACATGACGTTGCCCAGCAGGATGTTCTCGCTGACCGACTCCTCGAGGAAGTCCACGGGGGCGATGATCTTGACGCGACCGGCGGCGAGATCCTCGTCGCTGACCATCGCCCGCACGCCGCCGAAGTGGTCGACGTGGCTGTGCGTGTGGATCACGGCCACCACCGGAAGGTCGGCGACATGCTCACGCACCAGATCGAAGGCGGCCCGCATCGTCTCCACGACGAGCAGGGTATCGACGATGACTCACCTGTTGTCCGTCGCAGGAAGGTCGCGACCGCCAGGTCGAAGCCCTGGTCCTGGTAGATGCTCTCCGCGACCTCGAAGATGCCAGCGATGGCGTTGAGCTGGCTCTGGTGCAGGGCTCGGGTTGGCACTGGGCGGCGCGTGTGTTGAGGAACGACAGCGTGATACGGCCTCGAGGATCGCCCGGAGCTCCTTCTCGTGTTCCTCGTAGTGCTCCGTGGTCTCGCCGAAGAAGTACTCCTGGTGCGTCGAGTGCTTGATCCAGCGAGACTCCGGCACGACGGTCAGGTAGCCCCGCAGCTCGCCGGCAACCTCCTTGAATCGGGCCCGGAGCTCGTCGAGCGGCATCGCGCGGTAGCGGTCGATCGCCTCGGCGTTGATCCGATCGCCCGCATCGGGTCCCGCGTTCCACTCGGCCTCGAAGCGGACCATCGTGGCGCTGGTCTCCCCGACCGCGAGTTCCTTGGCGGTGGCAAGGGCAATCTCCTGGCCGTGCAGGATGTGGCCCATCAGGTCGCGGCCGGACCAGCCGCCGGCGGCCTCGACCGGGATGTCCAGCTGCTCGTCGGTGAGGGCGTCCAGCGCCTCGTACGCACGGAACGTGTCACGTTCGTCTTCGAGGAAGGAGAGGGCGTCGGTATACATGCCGGCATCGTAGACCCGTGACGTGCCCTTCGCGGCGCCGCGACGGGCCCGGCGGTGCTAGAGTCCGGCGCGTGAGCGACGACGTCCCGTTCCGACTGCCCCCGGTCGATCCGTCCGCGATTGCGGAGGTCCCGGCCACGTCCCTCTCGCCCGAGTTGCTCGCCGGCCTCCTGGCCGACGGTGACGACGAGCTCGCGGCCTGGACGCTCCGCCATGCCATGGACGAATCCTCGCGCGTCGAGGTCTACGACGGCCTGCTGCGCGAAGCCATGGCCCTCGTCGGAGACCGCTGGGTCACGGGGCGCTGGTCCATCGCGGAGGAGCACCTCGCCTCGCGCACGCTGCTGCGCACCTTGGAGCGCCTGCGCCCGGACCTGGGTCCCGAGGGGCGCATCGGCCCGCTGGCGGTGCTGGCCGGCGTCGCGGGCGAGCACCACATGATCGGGCTCGTCTGTCTCGAGCAGCTGCTGGTCGAGGACGGCTGGTCCGTCGCCAACCTGGGCGCCGACCTGCCGGCCGAGGACCTCGGCGTCTTCGTGACCCGCAACGACGTGGCGCTGGTCGCGCTGTCCGCGATGGACGGCGCCCGCGTCGGCGCCCTCGCGGACGCCGTGCAGGCCGTGCGCGACGCCACCGGGGATCGTCCGATCGGGGTGGTGGTCGGAGGCGGGATCGCGTCGGTCCCGGGTCTCAAGACCACGGTCGAGGCGGATGGCGTGGCGCACTCGCTGACCGAGGCCGTCGAGCTCGCGCGGCCCCACCGGCCGGGCTGACGCCCCCGACCTGGCGGCGCAGGACGGCCCTCGGCTCCGAGACGATCCTCAGACCGAGACCGGCTCCCGGTACTCCCCGAAGACCTCGCCCAGCACCCGGCACTGCTCGCCGAGGGTCGCATAGGCCGCCGCGCAGCGGATGAAGTGCGGCATGAGGTTCGTCTCGCTGGTCCCCGGCCGTGAGGCCGCCGCGCGCAGGCCTTCGAGCGCCGCCCCAACCGCCGCCCCGTCCCGCTCCGCCCGCGTGCGCTCGAGACGCGCCAGGTGACGCTCCAGGGAGCCCTCCGGGACGGACAGCACCGGCACGCGGATCGGCTCGGCGTTGACGTAGCGGTTGACGCCGACGATCGCCCGCTCCCCCGCGTCGAACTCGCGCTGGAACCGGTAGGCGGAATCCGCGATCTCGCGCTGCGGGTACCCCTCGGCGATGGCCTTCACCATGCCGCCCCGCCGGTCGATCTCGTCCAGGTAGCGCCAGACCTCGCGCTCGACGCGGTTGGTGAGCGACTCCACGAACCACGACCCGCCCAGCGGGTCGACCGTGGACGCCACGCCGGTCTCCTCGAAGATCACCTGCTGCTGGCGCAGAGCCAGCAGCGCAGCCTCGGCCGTGGGGACGGCGAGCGCCTCGTCGTAGGCGTCGGTGTGGAGTGACTGCGTCCCGCCCAGGATCGCGGCCAGCGCCTGGGTCGCGACGCGGGTCAGGTTGTTGAGCGGCTGCTGGGGCGTCAGCGAGACGCCCGCCGTCTGCGTGTGGAAGCGCATCCACGTCGAGCGCTCGTTCGCCGCCCGGTAGCGCTCGCTCATCAGCTTCCACCAGATCCGCCGCGAGGCCCGGAACTTGGCGATCTCCTCGAAGAAGTCGGAGTGGCTGTTGAAGAAGAACGAGAGCCGGGGTGCGAAGTCGTCCACGCGCAACCCGCGCTCCAGCGCCGCCTCCACGTAGGCCATCCCGTCGGCGATGGTGAACGCCAGCTCCTGCACCGCCGTCGAGCCAGCCTCGCGGATGTGATAGCCGCTGATCGAGACGGTGTTCCAGCGGGGCATCTCGCGCGTCCCGAACTCGATCGTGTCCACCACCAGCCGCATCGACGGGTCCGGCGGGAACAGGAACTCCTTCTGGGCGACGTACTCCTTGAGGATGTCGTTCTGGATCGTCCCCTCGAGGCTGGCCCGTGGCACCCCGGCCTTCTCGGCCGCGACGATGTACATGGCCCAGATCGGCGCGGCGGGTGCATTGATCGTCATCGAGGTGCTGACACGATCCAGCGGCAGGCCCGAGAGCAGGACCTCCATGTCGGCCAGGCTGCTCACCGCGACGCCGCACGTCCCGAACTCGCCTTCGGCCTCGGCATCGTCGGTGTCGTAGCCGTACAGCGTGGGCATGTCGTAGGCGACGGAGAGCCCGGTCTGGCCGGCGTCGAGCAGCTGGCGGAAGCGGGCGTTCGTGTCCTCGGCGCTGCCGAAGCCGGCGAACATCCGCATCGTCCACGGTCGCGAGCGATAGCCGGAGGGGTGGACGCCGCGGGTGAACGGTGGCTCACCCGGCAGGCCGAGATCACGGAGCAGGTCCGCCTCGGCATAGGGACCGGAGCCCTCGCGGAGCGGGTCACCCTGGTGGTCGACGGCCGTCGGCCCGCCCGGGCCCGGATGGTCGTACAGGTCGACGCGAGTTGACACAGGGCCGTCCCGATCTCGCTCCAGGTCCCACGGCCCATACAGGCCGTCGACCGGGATGTCGCCGAGCGTGACGAACGGCGCCCGGCGCTCCGGCAGCCGATCGAGCGAGGGCGCGAGGCGCTCGATGCGCCAGGCGGCGCGGCGCGGACCCCAGGCGTCGGGACGGTCGCTCATGGCCGGGACTCTAGCACCGGCTCCCGGGGCTCGGCCGCGCAGCGGCTCAGCGGCTCCCGAACGTCTCCAGGATCTCCGCCACGCGCCCGTCACCCACGTTGGCCGCCAGCAGCACCCACACGGCTCCGGGTGCGCCCGCAGGCCACACCACCACGGTCTGGCCGGCGCCGTCGCTCATCAGCACGTCGAGCCGTTTCGCGGCCGCGCCCGCCACCGTCGTGTCGGACGTCACGAGCCTTTCCGTCCGGCGGGCATCGCTGGCGCCCGTCTCGTAGAACTCGAGCATCTTGCCTGCGTCCAGGCCATCGGCCTCGAACCTGGCGAGGGTCAGGCCGCTGGTGCTGCCGGTCTTCCACGTGGCGCCGGCGAACCGTAGCTCGTCCACCCCGCGATCTGCGAGGGTCCCGAGTGCCTCCGGCGTGCAGCTGCGCCCGGAGTCCACGCTGTCGGGCGCCTGGCCGTCGAGATCTCCGGGCAGGAGCGCCTCGAGGTCTGGGTAGGCACCAGGCCGCCGGCCCTCGGCCGGGCAGGGTGCAACGGGGTCGAAGGTCACCGACGCGGCGGACGGACCACATGCGGCGAGCAGCGCGGAGACCACGAGCAGGCCCGTCCAGAGTTGGGAAGTCAACGGTCGAGACGGCATCGGAACCGAGCGTACCCGGAGCGTCGCGATCACGCCTCCACGAGGCCCGGCGTTCCGCGGTCAGCGCTCGGGCGCGCGGCGAATGAGGCATCTTCCCTAGCGGGCCGATAGTCCCGTCAGTGGCGTGCCAATTGGTCCCGGCGGTGCCCGGGCGCGCCTGACCTTCGCTGGCGCGCAACCGTGACGCGCGGGTCATTGAGTCTGCCGGATGCGCCGCGTACGTTGGTCCTGCGTTCGAAACGCGCCGACCCGCGACGATCCGGGAGTTACCTGGGGCGTCGGCCACGGATCGCAAGGCCGGACGACCTGACCGCCGGGGACGCCTGACGGCACGGGGGTACCGAGCCCCGATCACGAGCCGAATAACTGGGCACCTCGGCCGACAGGCCCGGACGAGAGCGGGCGGCTGCACTGATCAGGCGTCATCCGCACCCCCGGCAGGTTCACCCGGGGGTGCGCCGCTGTCCAGGGACCACGTTCGGCCACGGGACCTGGAGGCAGGGCTGGCCTGATCTAGCGGTAGGGGTTGGACTGCCAGCCCGGGCGTGGTGGGCGGTGCGCCCGCTGGATCCCCCGCCTGTCCAGTTCGGCAACGATCACGCGTGCCGCCATGGCAATCCCCGGCTCGCGCATCATCGTCCCGGCCAGCCAGTCGATGTAGCTGGGCTCGAAGGCCGCGATCTCGCCGAGGGTATGGCCGTGGAACTTGCCGAACGTGACCTCGGTCTCCAGGGCGTCGTCGAGTTCGGGCGGCTCCGGGATGACATGGCCCTGGAGCCGGCCCCGCTCCATCGGCCCGGATGGCTGCGAGGCCCGCAACTCGGGTTCCGAGCGGCCATGGCGCAGGGGGGGCTGGCCGGTGAGCGGCAGGCGGAGCCCAGGCGGCGTCGTGGTCTGGTTCCGCGGATGGACGGTCGCGCTGGTGTCCACGCGCCCGGTGACCGGGCGCGTCCTGGGTGGTGGCGGCGGGCCGCCGCGGCGTCGCGTTCCCGGGGTCACATCCGCAGCCTCACTGTCCTGAGCTGCGGCATCCCCTGCCGCGCGCCGCCGCAGGCGTTCGCTGGTCTCGTCGGCGCGGGTCAGGGTCGCGTAGGCGGCGTTGATCTCCGCCATACGCCGGGTGGCGCGCCGTGCGACCTCCGGATCGTCGCCGGTCAGGTCCGGGTGATGACGACGGGCGAGGGCGCGCCAGGCTGCCTTGATCTCGTCGGGCGTGGCGCCGGGCTCGACACCGAGCACGACATGCGGGTCCTTGTGCGGCACGTGCCCGAGTGTATCGCCCGAACCCCCGGGTCTCGCGAACGCGAGCCAACCTGGCGCGATCGCTTGACAGACCCGTGCGCCCGGGGTCCCATTCCCACATGCCCCCCATCAACCGCGCGCGCCGCGCAGGCCTCGCCGCCGCCATCGCCGCCCTGCCGTTCGCCCTGGCCTACCGCTTCGCGCTGGTCTACCGCGTCCGTGCCGGGTACCCGCGACGGCACCCGCCGGCCGCGACGCCGGAGGCGGTCGGGCTCGCCTGGGAGGACGTCGGGGTTCCCACGTCAGGCGGCCTTCGACTGCCGGGCTGGTTCATTCCGGCCGGATCGGAGCGCGCCCCGGGCGTCGTGCTGGTCCACGGCTGGGAATCCGCGCGCGACCGCACGCTGCCCCACGCGCAGGTGCTCCATGCCATCGGCTACCACGTGCTGACGATCGACGTGCGTGGACACGGCGCCAACGGTCCGGAGGACATGCCCCTCTCGGTCGGCGAGTTCGCGGCAGATGCCCGAGCCGGCGTCGCCTGGCTGCTGGCCAGGGCGGAGGTCTCCCGCGTCGCACTCCTGGGCCACTCGATGGGCGCCGCAGGCTCCCTCGTCGCCACCGCCGGGAACCCCGACGTCGGGGCCGTCATCGCGGTCTCTACCCCCGCGGACCCGGCCCGTCTCACCCGCCAGACGTTCCGCCTCGCGAACCTGCCGATCCCCGGCCCCATCGCTTGGCCCCTCGCCTGGCTCACCACGCAGGTCTACCTCCGCCCACGGGGGCACACGATCGCGTCGGTGAGCGCAACGCATGCCGTGCGCGAGATCGGGGCGCCCGTGCTTCTCGCCCACGGGACTGACGACGGCGTGGTCCCGGTGACGGACGTCGATCGACTCGCCGCCGCCCGTCGCGCCGCGCTGCCCCTGGCCGTGACCGAGACGATCGTCGTCGCGGGTGGCCGTCACTCGTGGCTGTACGAGTTCTCCGAGTACCGCGCCGCGATCGGCCGGTTCCTGGCCACGAGCCTCGGCGGCCCGCTCCCGCCCGACAGGGCCGCCGCGGTCGCGGAGTCCGTCGATGCCCGGCGCCTGCAGGAGCCCGAGCGCCTGACCACGCTCGACGAGGAGCCCGGCGGCCTCCGGTCGCTGACGCGGCTCCTGCGCCGCCACAGGACCCCCGCTCCCGATCCGATCGCGCCAGCCCTGGATCCCTGAAGTCCGCCAGGCGGGGTCCGCCCCGCAAGGAGCCAGCCATGAACGTCTGGGACGCCGTCCGCACGAAGCGCGCGATCCGCAAGTTCGCCGCACGACCCATCGAGCCGGCCGACCTCGAGCGAATCGTCCGGGCCGGGACCCGGGCGCACAGCTCCAAGAACCAGCAGCGCTGGGCGTTCGTGGTCGTCGAGGATCGTGAGCGTCTCCAGGCGCTCTCGAGGGTCGGCCCGTATGCCGGGCATGTCGCTGGCGCCGCGGCGGCCGTGGCCCTGGTGACGCCCGATCCCCTGGGCCCCGACCAGCCGCTCAGCGTGGTGTGGGACATCGGCGGCGCGGCCGCCCAGATGATGCTCGTCGCCTGGGAGCTGGGCATCGGGAGCTGTCCGGCCACGGTGTACGAGCAGGCGATGGCGAAGGACCTGCTGGGCTACCCCGGCGGGATGTGGTGCGAGTACATCCTCTCCTTCGGTTACCCGGAGGACCCGGCCAGGCTCACCGCACCCAATCGGCCGGGCGGGCGTCGGCCGCTGGACGAGGTCGTGTTCCGGGAGCGCTGGCAGGACGACTGAACGGCAGCCCAGGCGGGCCTCTCAGTCCTCCGGCGCCGCGTGGATGGGGTCAGGACGCTCCCTGCCGCACCCGGGCAGCCCGCAGCGGGACTTGCGGAGGTAGTTGTCCGTCACGGCCACCGAGGTGACGCCCCCGAACCCTCCGGTGCTCCGGCCGCCACCGCCCGAGGCCATGGCCGCGATCCCCGGGTCGTTGACCTCGACGAAGGCGTGCGGCCTGCCCGGCTCGGCGTGCGACTCGACCTCGTGGCTCCAGGGGACCTGGATCTTCATGTGGCTCCCTCGCTTCGGCCCGATATGGCCATCGTCGTCCGGCGAGCCGCCCTGTCAAGGGTCAGCTGGCGGCGCCCTGGTAGTCGAGGTCGTCCGACTCGACATCGAGGGCGTCGAGCGCCGTGTCCCCGGCCGCCACCGGCTGCTCCGGCGCCGGGGCGCCCTCGGCCAGGTAGGACTCGACCGCTGTGCCCAGCCCGATGTCGCCGCCGTCGCGCTCGGACAGGAGCCACTTGTGCTCCAGGACGTCGCAGTAGGCCTGGACGAGGTCCCGCTCCGGCGTGACGAGCGCGGCGATGCGCGCCTGCGTCGGGCGGTAGACCCCGCGCAGCCAGCGATCGGCCGCCTCCTCCGCGGCCACGGGACGGCGCTCATAGAACTCCAGCCAGGCGTGGTACTCGGCGAGGTCGTTGAGCAGGATGCGGGCCTGGCCCTCGAGCGTCCGGAGCCGCGTCCGCCGCTCCAGCTCGTTGGCGTGGTAGCGGCGCGTCGTCACCGACGTGCGAAGCCTGACGGTCCCGGCCGGCCCCACCGGGTCCACCTCGAGGTCCACGGAGAACCCGAGGTCGTTGAGCCGGCGCAGGCGCGCCCGGATCGCCTGGCGGTCGCCCGGGATCAGGTCCGGCTGGTTGTGCAGCTCGTGCCAGACGGCGCGGTAGCGCGTGCGGACGGACTCGGCCGACTCGATGGCGGCGTCCACGTCCTCCGGCCGGCCCTGGTAGGCCGCGAGATCGGCCAGGCCGAAGGCGACGTTCTCCACGAGGATGTCGAGGTCGAACCCGCGCTGTCCGTCCGAGAGGCCGGGGTGCAGTTCGCTGGTCTCGGCATCGACGAGGTATGCCTGGATCCGGTCCCCGTCGCGGCGGAACAGCGTGTTGGCCAGCGAGCAGTCGCCCCAGTAGACGCCGCCACGGTGCAGGTCCACGAGCAGCAGCGCCATCGCGTCCAGGAGCCGGTCGCGGTAGTCGGCGGTCATCACCCGCAACCGCATGAGCAGCCGCCGGTACTGCATCGAGTGGCGCAGGTACTCGGTCACCAGGATCGCGTCGTCGCGATCCGGCCGCTCCGCGAGGCCCACCGCGCGTACGCCGGGCAGCCCGGCCTCCTCGAGATGGCGGAGGACGGTGAACTCGCGCTCCGCGACCCCGATCGGGAGCTCCTTGAGCGCATAGACCAGCCCGTCCGACACGAGGAACCGCACGAGGTGACGGGAGGGCCCGACGGGAAGCTCCCGGAACTGGTGGCCCGTGTCCTCCCAACGGGCGAGCGAAACCTCCCACGGGAGGTCCAGCAGGGACGCGACCTCGTCGCGAAGCCGCAGCCTGGGGAGGGTCATCGGAGGGACGTCCGGCGCGGATGGAGGCGCGGAGGTGCCTAGGGGCGCTTGCGAAGGTAGGCCGCCAGCCCGGCGTCGTAGCCCAGGGACTCGAACAGCTTGCGGGCGTCGGGGCGGTGGTGACCCGCCGTGACCTCGAGGAATGCGGCGCCCGCCTCGGCGGCCCTGCGCTCCGCCTCGATCATGAGCTGGCGCCCGATGCCGCGGGCTCGGACCCCCGGATCCACGACCAGCGCGACGATCCGGGCAAACCGCTCGTCCGTCTCGAAGCGGGGCAGGATGTGGAAGGCGACAAAGCCGATGACGTCGCCGGACGCCTCGGCAGCGAGGACGCCCGAATCCTCCATGGAGAAGCGTGCGATGCGGGCGGCGAGGTCCGAGGCGCCCGCCGGATAACCCTCGTCGGTGAGGAGCGTCGCGAACCGCTCGGCGTCGTCGGCCGTGGCGGCTCTAACCGTGACTGAAGCGGCGTCGTTCATGGGGCGATGGTACCCGCCTCCGCGGCGGCGGACACCGGCGTCCGGCCCTCCGTGACGATGACGTGCGGCCCGGCTGGGCTCCCGGCGAGGAGCACCTGGGGCCCGAACGGTCCGTCGCGCTGGCTGCCGGCGGTGACGCCGCGATCTCGGGCCGCATCGAGCCAGCCCTCCAGGCCCTCGCCCGGCCGAAGGTACAGCGCGCAGGGTCCTTCGCCATCCCGGGCCAGCGAGGCCGCGGTGCGCCCCTCGGTGGACGGCTCCAGGAGCACCATCCACTGGCCAGGCAACCCAGCCCCCTCGCGCAGGAGCGCGCGAGCACCCAGGTGCTCGTCGGTCCAGAGCCCGCCGGCGTCGAGGTCGACGCCCGGCACCGGGTCCGAGGGGCGTGGCCCAAGCCACGGATCGAGCTCCGATGACGCCCGCTCCAGCTCCACCGTGCACCACCCGAGACCGACGAGGTCGAGCGGCTCCGGCGGGGTGCCCGACGACGACGGCTCCTCCCCGTCGGGCACAGGCTCCAGCACGAGGCGGCCGGCGGCGCGCGGGTCGTCGCCAGGTCCCTCGCGGATCCATGGCCTGATCTCCAGCTCAGCGCAACCCAGGCCCAGCCGGCGCGCGCCCGGCACCAGGCCGCCGGGCCGGCTCGGGACGGAGAGACGGCGAGCCAGCTCGCCCGCCACGGCGGCCGGGTCCTTCGCCTGCCAGGTGAGCCGCGCCCAGAGCGTCATCCGAGCATCATGTCCGGCGACTCCCCCAGGGACACGAACCCCAGGCGCGTGTACAGCCGCAGGGCGGGCGTGTTGTCCGAGAAGACGCCGAGGTAGGTGCGGCCCGCCTCGCGGACGCCAGCGACGGCCATCGCGTGGCGGGTCGCCAGCCCCGCGAGACCGCGCCCGCGGAAGGCACCGCGCGTCCCGATCGACGAGAGGTAGGTGAACCCGTCGAATGTCGTCGCCTTCGCCGAGACCGCCGGCTCGCCGTCCACCCGCACCAGCACCAGCAGGACCCGCGGGTCGTCCAGGGTGAGCCGCAGGTCGGCGGCCAGCTGCTCCGCGCGACCCGGCAGCGCCCCGAACGACTCGGCGAGGACCACGCCAAGCTCGTCGCAGTCCGTCGCGCCGGCGTCCGCCGCGGTCCGGATGGCGTGCACGGTGACGCCCCGCCCCAGCTCGGTGGCGCGGACGGGCGGGCTCCCGTCCGGGTCCTCGAGCACCATCACGTGGCCCGCGCCGAAGGCGTTGAACCCGTGTGCCTCGAGGCGCGCTGCGAGGTCCGCGGGTCGGCAGTGCGCCGGCGACGGCCAGACGTGTGGCCGCCGCCCCAGGCTCGCGAACAACGCGAGTGCCTCGGTCAGCCGGCGGTCGAAGCCCCCGTCGTCCTCGGGCCATCGGACGCTGGCCATCCGGTTCCAGAACGGATCGGCGTCCCGGGGGTCGTGGAGCACCACCGCGTGGCCGAGGTCGCGGACCTCCCGGCCGGGGATGGCGTGGGCGCGCGTCTCGTGGCGCTCCAGGGCGCGCATCGTGGTGTCGTCGATGGCCGTGTAACGGATCACGGGGCCACGATACCGCGCCACCGCACACGCACTGGGAGCCCATCCCACACATTGGACATCGTCCAATCTGAGGTACACTGCACGCGCATCCCGATCCACCCCGCCTCACCCGATGGGAGCCGTCCGATGATCCTCGCATCCAGCACGACCAGCCACGCCGCCGCACTCCAGGAGAGCCTCGTCGAGCTGATCGACCTGTCCCTCCAGGCCAAGCACTACCACTGGACCGTCACGGGCCAGGACTTCCGTGGCGTGCATCTCCAGCTCGACGAGATCACTGACCAGGTCCGCCTCTGGTACGACGATGTGGCCGAGCGCATGGCGACGCTCGACGTCGCTCCCGACGGCCGCCTCGCGACGCTCGCCGCGACGTCCCCGCTTCCCACGGCCGGCGAGGGCTGGCAGCGCGACGTGGACGCGGTCACGGCCATGCGGGACCGCCTGACGGAGGTCGCGGCCCGGATCGAGCAGCGCGCCGGCGCCATCGGCGACGACCTCGTGACCCAGGGCCTCCTCCTCGAGATCGCAGGCGGCATCGCCAAGCACGCGTGGATGCTCCGCGTCCAGGCCCGGTGATCGAGGCTCCCGGACGGCTTCGCGCTGCCGGGCTGCGGGTGACGCCCCAGCGCGTCGCGATCCTCGACGCGCTGGCCGCCCTGGGCGGGCACCCGACCGCGGACGATGTCGCCGCGGCGCTCGAGGCAGACGGGCAGCCCGCTCCCGCGGGCGAGCCTGTACCACGCGCTGGGCGCGATGGCCGACGCCGGCGTCCTGCTGGTCGCCGACGCCGGGCCCGGGACGGCGCGCTACGAGCTGGCGGGCGACTGGCACCATCACCTGGTGTGTCGCGCCTGTGGCGCCGATCGTCGACGTGCCGTGCGCAAGCGGGAAGCGACCCTGCCTGGAGGCGGCGTTGCCGGGCGCCGTCGTGGACGAGGCGCAGGTCGTGTTCCGGGGGCTCTGCCCTGCCTGCGCGACGGAGCGATCGGGAGACTGACGCCGAAGGAACCCGCCGGAGGTCAGGTTCGGGTGACGATCGCGCTGGCGCCCGAGGGCAGGTCGATGAGCTCCGGGGTGGCCACCCCGGCATCTGCGAACCAGCTCAGCGCCTCGGAGCGCGTGACCAGCCGCGTGCCGCCCAGGAGCTCGTCGAGCTGGGTACCCGCGAGCAGCTCGCTGTGGCGGGTGCGGAGCTCATCGGGATCGGTCGGCAGGTACCAGTCGAGCGCCACGAGCCAGCCACCGGGCTTGACCGCGGCCGACGCGGAGCGGATCGCCCCGACGGGGTCCGGGAGCTGGTGGAGGGCGTACTGGAAGTAGGCCATCGTCGCCTCGCCCTCGTGGCCCACGGCGGTGACGTCCCCATGCTCGATGGTGATCCGGTCGGCGAGGACCGCGGCATCCACGGCGGCGCGGGCGCGGGCCACGGAATCTGGCTCGAACTCGATACCGGTCAGGGCCGTGCCCGGGAAGCGGCGGGCCATCGCGATCAGCCAGCGGCCCCCGCCGCAGTGGATGTCGAGGATCCGGGAGCCGGGCTGGAGGTCGATCACGAGCTGCGGGATTGCCGGCAGCACCTCCTGGAAGAACACGGCGATGTCCTGGACCGTCAGCCGCTCGATGGCCTGCCGGTAGCGATCGGGGCGGGACGCCACCGGGACCCCGGTCCGAAGGACTCCCATGAGATCTCCGAAATCGAGGCTGCCGATGGCGGCGTGCAGGAACTGGCCGCCGAGGTACTCGGGCCGGCTCGCGTCGAGCAGGATGCCCGCCACGTCCTGGGGCATCCGGAGCCGGTCTTCCTCGAGCTCGATGAGGTCGTGCGCCCCGGCGCCCCACGCCCAGCGGCCGATCAGGGCGGGCTCCGTGCCGGTCCGTCGCGCCAGCTCGTCGGCGGTCATGCCCGCCGTCCCCGCCTCGCGAAGACGCGCGAACAGACCCAGCTCAAGGCCGGTGACGATGTACCAGGTTCGATGGAAGCCGCCGAGGCTGGCGACCAGGTCGTCAAAGCGATCGTCGAGCAGCATGTCCGCATTGTGGCACGCCGGAATCGGCGGCAACCGGCGCGCTCGCGACCACGGTCCGGTGGCGCCTCGGGTGCTAGCATCCGGCCGCCGCCACCGTTCCGGCGCGCCGCGTGCAACCGGGACGTATCGAACCGGGTTCAGGAAGGTGATGGACGACACCGAGCTCGCTCACCGCCTCTCCCGGGATCTCGACGGGACGTTCGAGAGCCTGGTTCACGCGCACGTGGACCGGTGCCATGCGATCGCTCTCCGGATGACCGGCAATCCCCACGATGCCGAGGAGATCGCCCAGGACGCGCTCGTCCGCGCCTACCGCGCACTCGCCGGCTACGACTCTCAGCGCATCCGGGATCTGCGACTCCGACCCTGGCTCGCGACCATCGTGCTCAACCTGTGCCGCAACCGGGCGCGGTCGCGGCACGCTCCCACCATGCCTCTCGACGCGCTCGTGGAGGCGGGACGCGAGCCGGCGGCCGGCGCCGCTGCAGATCCCGCGGGAACGGCGATGCGGACGGCCGGATCGCGAGTGGCTCGCCACCCGGCTGGCCGCGCTCCCGGAGCGGTATCGCGCTCCGGTCGTCCTCCGTCACGTGGACGACCTCTCCTACGCCGAGATCGCGGCGGTCCTCGGTCGCCCCGAGGGCACCCTCAAGGCCCAGGTCCACCGGGGCCTGGCACTGCTGCGCGCCGCGATGACCGTCACCGAGCTCGAGGAGCTGACCCCATGACCCGCCTGACGCCTCCGGCCCTCACGTCCCGCCTCCCCGACCCCCTGCTCGCCGACGACGCGCCCGGATCCCTCGCCGCCCTCGCCGACCCGGCCCCCGCCGGTCTCGCCGACGACGTGCTCGTCGAGGTCGGGCTCGTGGACCGGATGGCCCCCTTCACGTCCCCGATCGGCACGCTGTTCATCGCCTGGAACGGGCGCGGCGTGGCCGAGGTGGACCTCGGTCCCGATGGCGACGAAGCTCGAGCCCGCCACGAGACCCGGTCCGGACGCCGCACGATCCCGGCGGACGCGCTGCCCGCCCACCTGGCCGACGCGATCGCGCGCCGCCTCGCCGGGGAGCGCCGGGTGAGGATCCCGCTGGACCTCCGCGGCCGTACCGAGTTCGAGGTCGCGGTCTGGACCAAGGCCCTGGAGATCCCGCGCGGCGAGGTCCGCCCCTACGGCTGGATCGCGGCCGAGATCGGGAGGCCCAGGGCGGTCCGGGCCGTGGGCACGGCACTCGGGCACAACCCGGTGCCGCTCATCGTCCCCTGCCACCGCGTCGTTCGCACCGACGGCACCATCGGCCAGTACAGCCTCGGCGGGCCCGGCAACAAGCGGACGATCCTCGCCGCCGAGGGCCTCGACCCCGAGGAGCTCGAGGGCGCCGCCCGACGCGGCGAGCGGCTGTCCGGCTCGACGACGACCCGGATCGTGTGCTGGCCCACCTGTCGTCATGCGCGCCGGACCCAGGACCGGTACCGGGTGGCCTTCCGCTCGCTGCGCGAGGCCGGCGCGATGGGCTACCGCCCGTGCAAGGTCTGCCGCCCGACGGCGCTCGAGCCGGCCGCCTAGATGGCTGGGTCGCCACCCGTCTGGCACCGGTCGAACCCGCCCGGGTTGCTCATCACAACCCTGGCGCAACTTGGCCTAGCCGACTAGCCCAAGCCAGCTCAGTCCGGCTACACTCGCCCTTCCCCTCGAGTCAGGAGATGCCCAGAGCGATGCGGTCCAGCGCCAGCCCTCTCGCCGTCTGGGCCGGGATCCTGGTCCTGTACGTCGTGTGGGGTTCCACCTACCTCGGCATGAAGCTGGCGATCGACACCCTGCCGCCCTTCGTGATGGGGTTCCTGCGCTTCGTGCCGGCCGGCCTCCTGCTGTGCGCTGGAGTGCTCCTCCACGCCCGGGGCGCCGTCACGAGGCCGACCCGCATCCAGGTTCGCGACGCGTCCATCGTCGGCGCGATGCTGCTCCTCGGTGGGACCGGCCTCGTGGCATGGGGCGAGCAGACGATCCCCACCGGGATCGCCGCGCTCCTGATCGGCCTCGTCCCGATGTGGCTGGCGATCTTCGGCCGGGTGCTGTTCGGCGATCGCGTGCCGGCGCTCGCCGCGGTGGGCATCGTCGTGGGCCTCGTCGGCGTGGCGATCCTGGCCTGGCCCACGGGCGGCGTCGGCGAGCTCGATCCGGCCGGCCTGCTGGCGCTGATCATCTCGCCGATGTTCTGGTCGCTCGGGACGCTGTACGCCATGAAGCGGGCGGTGCTGCCGGCCCCGGCCCTGTTCTCGACCGGTATCCAGATGATCACCGGGGGGATCGCCTTCCTCGTCGTCGCGATCCTGACCGGCGAGATGGCGACCTTCGATCCGACGTCGATCTCCCCGACCAGCTGGTTCGGCGTCACCTACCTGATCTTCGTGGGCGGCCTCGTCGCGTTTCCCACCTATGCGTGGCTGCTCACGGTGGCGCCGATCGGCCGGATCGCGACGTATGCCTACGTGAACCCGGTCGTGGCCGTGTTCCTCGGCTGGCTCATCCTGGGCGAGCCGCTCACGATCCGGACCGTCGTTGCCTCGATCGTCATCGTGGCGGCCGTGGCACTCATCGTGACGGCCCGCAGCCGGCCCAGCCGGGTGTCAGCCGAGGTGGCCTCGCCACCACCCGAGACCACCGCCGGACTGCCGCGCGGCGAGCCGGTTGGGGCCGCCCAGGAATCGTCCCCGGTCTCCTGACCCGCCGTCACACCCGACGGCGTCAGCCGGGTCGCGAGAACCCGTCGGCCGGCCATGGCTCGCAACGCAGCGGTCGATCCTCGCGGTAGCCCAGCGCGTAGTCGGCCTGGATGAGCGTGTGCAGCTGGCTCGTTCCCTCGTAGATCACGGCGGCCTTGGAGTTGCGCAGATAGCGCTCCACCGGGAACTCGTTGGAGTAGCCGTTGGCGCCGTGGATCTGGATCGCGTCCAGCGCGGCCTGCACCGAGTGGTCCGTCGCGTGCCACTTCGCCAGCGACGTCTCGCGAGTGTTGCGCAGCCCCTGGTTCTTGAGCCAGCCGGCCTGGAGGACCAGGAGTCGCCCGATCTCGGTGCCCTTGGCCATGTTGGCGATCATCTGCTTGACCAGCTGGTGCTGCCCGATCTCCTGGCCGAAGGTCTCGCGCTCGTGCGCGTACCTGACCGACGCGTCCAGACACGCCCGGGCCAGGCCGACCGCCCCCGCCGCCACCGTGAAGCGACCCTGGTCGATGGCGCTCATCGCGACCAGGAAGCCCTCGCCCTCCTCGCCGATCCGGTTCTCGACGGGGACCCTGACGTCCTCGAAGTCGATGAGGCCGGTGTTGCCGGCGCGGATCCCGAGCTTGCCGTGGAGCGTGCCTGTCGTCAGCCCCGGCATCCCTCGCTCCACCATGAACGCCGTGATGCCCTTGTGGCGCTTCGCCCGGTCGACGGACGCGAACACCAGGAAGTGGTCCGCGAGGTCGGCCAGGGAGATCCAGATCTTGTGGCCGTTGAGGACGTAGCTGTCACCGTCCCGGCGCGCGGTGGTCTGCAGGTTGCCCGCGTCCGTCCCCACGCCCGGCTCCGTCAGGCCGAACGTCGCCAGCTTCTCGCCCCTGGCCTGCGGCACCAGCCAGCGCTGCCGCTGCTCCTCCGTTCCCCACTGGAGGAGCGTGAGGCTGTTGAGACCCACGTGGACGCTCTGGATCACCCGGAAGGCCGTGTCGGCGCGCTCCAGCTCCTCGCACAGCAGCGCGAAGCTGATGTAGTCCATGCCCAGCCCGCCATACCGCTCCGGGATCGGCGCGCCCAGGAAGCCGAGCTCGCCCATCTTCGCGAAGATCTCGGGGTGGACTTCGCCGTCGGCGTCCCACTCCCGGATGTTGGGCAGGATCTCCGCCTCGACAAAGGCGCGGGCGGTGTCGCGGACGAGCCGGTTCTCGTCGCTGAGGGTGAAGTCGATCACGGTGATGGCCTCGACGCGGGTCCGGGGGTGGTCCAGCGATGCTACTCCCGCCCCACCTCCGCCCGGGGGCCGGTTCCCGGACGACACCCTCCCTATACTCGGTCCGTGGACACCAACGACGCCCCCGCCGCCCTCGACCTCGCCGCCCTTGCAGGGCCCAACATGTCGCCGGTCCTGGGCCGATACATGGATCGCAGCTGGTCCCACGGGGCCGGTCACCGCCTGTACGACACGAGCGGCCGCGGCTACCTCGACTTCGCGAACGGCATCGCCGTCACGGCCCTCGGGCACGCGCACCCGCGGGTGACCGCGGCGATCCACGCCCAGGTCGACAGGCTCATGGGGCCCGTCCACGCCATCGGCTTCGCCGAGTCCACGGTCCGCCTGGCCCGGATGCTCGCGGACACGTTCCCCGACCCGCTGGACACCGTCCTGTTCCTGAACTCCGGCTCGGAGGCCATCGACGGCGCCATCAAGCTCGCCCGCCGCGCGACTGGGCGCCCGGCGATCCTCGCCTTCCGCGGTGCGTTCCACGGCCGGACGATCGGCGCCACCAGCGTCACCAGTTCGTCGCTCAACTACCGGCTGGGCTACGAGCCGCTCCTGCCGTCGATCTACCAGCTCCCCTACCCGACCGCCTACCGCGACTTCAAGGACGACGAGGCGGCCGCCACCCGTACCTGCCTTGCTCACCTTGACGACCTGTTCGCAACCACCGTGGCGCCCTCGCAGGTCGCGGCCATCCTCATCGAGCCCGTCCAGGGCGAGGGCGGCTACTACCCTGCCCCGCCGGCGTTCCTCCAGGCCCTGCGCGCCGTCTGCGACCGGCACGGGATCCTGCTGATCGCCGACGAGGTCCAGTCGGGCTTCGGTCGCACGGGCGAGATGTGGGCGTTCGAGCACGCGGGTATCGTCCCCGACGTGGTGTGCGTGGCCAAGGCCATCGCCAACGGCCTGCCGCTGTCCGCCATCGTCGCGTGCAGGGACCTCCAGGTGCGTTGGGGGCGCGGCGCCCATGGCACGACCTATGGAGGCAATCCGGTCTCGTGTGCCGCCGGCATCGCGGTGCTCGAGACGATCCGCGACGAGAACCTGGTGGCCAACGCCCGCCTCCGTGGCGCCGAGCTGACCGGCGGCCTCCGGGAGCTGATGGCGGATCACCCGGCCATCGGCGACGTGCGCGGGCCGGGGCTGATGATCGGCGTCGAGTTCGTGAAGGACCGCGCGACGCGCGAGCCCGACGGCGCACGAGCGGAGGCCGTGACGGTGCGGGCCGCGGAAGCGGGGCTGCTCCTCCTGACCTGCGGCATCCACCACCAGGTGATCCGCTGGATCCCGCCCCTGGACGTCGGCGTGGCGGAGATCGAGGAGGCCCTGCGCCTGTTCGAAGGCGCGCTCGAGGACTAGGGCGTCCGGGCAGGGCGCCGGTGCGCAGACCCGTGACGGGCCCGCCCGCGCCCCTGGTGCGCGATCAGCGGTTGCGTGCCAGGAACGCCATCACGTCGTCGAGGCGGAAGCGGCGGTCACCGCGCTTGCACACCCGATAGAAGGGCAGCTCGCCACGATCGCCCAGGCGCTTCACGGTGTTCACGTGGAGGTGGAGCATCTCGGCCACTTCGCTCGCCGTGAGCATGGGTCCCAGATCGTTGATTGCCATTGACGCCATGTGGTCGTGCCTCTGTCACTCCGGAGCCGGGACGTCCGATGAGGGCACTGCGGTGCGGTCCGGCTCGCTGATGACAGGAGTGTCCCTGTGAGGGGTGGTGGCGCCTAGACGTACTCTTGGTCACCCGGTGGTACCACCCGAGGCGATCACACGCTGGGCGGGCGACGAGGGGAAGGGCCCGGACGGGGCCGGGGCCGCGCGAGCGGCGCGTGGGGGCACATCCATGCGTCGATTCGATCGCGACCACCGGCCCGTCGGGCAGACGCCACCTGTCCGGAAACCCGGGCAGTGACGGATTGAAGGGTATTCGACGGACGAACCGCTGTTGCGTGCCCTGTTCAGGTTCCGGTGCGCGCTGGCACCGGGGCAAGGCGTCGGGCGGCGGGTCGCCGCCCGGATGCGTCACTCGATGTCGTCGGTCTCGATGCGGTCGTGCTGGCGGCGCTTGCGGGCAGTCGCGTGTTTCACGATCTGCCGCTGCGGGCTGGTGGGCTCGGGCTCCCAGAACTGACCATGACGGTGCGGGCGCTCCGCGGCGATCTTGCCGTCGGGGCGGGCATGGACCGAGACATGCGTGGAGTGCTGCATCTCACCCACTCATCCGGTACGACGGCCGGGCGGCCGTCCCATGACCGGATCCTGGGCCGTCACGAACGCCGCCGCAATAGGGCGAACGTAACCTGCGGCCGGGCGGAACCTCCCCGACCTCAGGGCGAAGCCTGGAACCCGACCTCCACCAGCTCCAGCTCCGCCGTGGGCGGGATGCCTCGCAGCTCGCTACAGCCCGGGCAGACGGCCTGTGACGGGCCGATCACGTCGTCGTGCTCGAGGGCGCCGTCGAAGCCGCACGGGCAGGCGAGGCGGACGTCGAAGGTCTCGACCTCCAGCGCGGCGCCTTCCAGGGTCGTTCCCGGAACCAGCATCTCGAACGCCTGGCGCAGGACGTCGTCGGGGATCGTCGTCGCCCGCCGAACCCTCACGACGGCCGCCCGCCGGCCGCCGGAGCGCTCCAGCGCGGCATCCACCAGTTCCGCGACGAGACCGACTTCATGCACGGCGATGCTCCTCCACGACGGTTGCGACGAGATCGGCCGCACGCGTCACGGCCGGCGCCACGAGCTCCGACAGGCCCTCCCCCACCTCGAGCGAGGCAGGGCCGACGCTGACCAGGACCACGGGCGGCGCCGACCCCCAGAGCTCCCGCGCGAGCCCCACGAGCGCCGATGGGTCCAGGTGGTGCGTCCAGGCGGTCCCGCCCTCGACGGGCGACGGCTCGAGGCGTCGGACCGACACCTCGCCCGGCGCCTCGTCGGTTCCGGCGTCCACCAGGATCAGGAGCGATGCCCCGCTGGCGTCGGCCGCGAGCTCCGGGGTGAGCTGGTGCTCGCTCCTGAGGATCACGCCGACCATCCGCGGATCCCCGGCGAGGCGCGCGGCCACGGCCGGTCCGACGCCGTCGTCGGACCGGAGCGAGTTGCCGTAGCCCACCACCATCACCGGGCCGGGCGAGGAACCCGGCCGGAGCGGCTGCGGGCGGGGTACCGGGGGACGCGCCGGCGCCCGTCACCGGGCCAGCTCGCCCAGCACCTTCCCGTCCGGAGCCAGCAGCTGGATCTTCAGCGCCATCTGGCCGAGGGCGTGCGTGGAGCAGGAGAGGCAGGGGTCGTAGCAGCGGATCACGGCTTCCACGCGATTGAGCATCGGCTCCTCGAGCCGGTCGCCCTTCACGTGCTTGCGCGCGACCTGGAGCACCGCGCGGTTCATCGCCGCGTTGTTGTGCCCCGTGGCGATCACGAGGTTCGCCCACTCGACCAGGCCGTTGTCGTCCACCTTGTAGTGGTGCATCAGGGTCCCGCGAGGCGCCTCGGACACGCCGATGCCCTCGTTGCGGTTGATGCCGGCCACGGACCGCGTGTGCTTGCTCAGGATCTCCGGGCCCGTTGAGCAGCTCCTCGATCTTCTCGATCGAGTGGAGCGTGTCGATGAGCCGTGCGTAGTGGTAGTGGAAGGACGAGCCCGCCACCCGGCCCACGCGCCAGCGGAACTTCTCGAGCTCCTCGTCGGCGCGCGGGGTCCCGCACCGGTCGGCCACGTTGAGCCGGGCCAGCGGTCCGACGCGGTAGATGCCGTCCGGGTAGCCCATCGGCTTCCAGTAGGTCGTCTTGAGGTACGACCACGGCTCCACGGCCTCGCCGATGTAGTCGTTGAACTCCTTGGGGTCGATCTTGTCGGCCAGGAAGTTGCCGTCCGCGTCGATGACGCGGAGCCAGCCGCCGTAGTGGTCCACGTGGCCCTGGCGGTCGACCAGGCCCATGAAGGCCGTCCGGAAGTTGCCGAAGGTCGAGGCCTCCTCCTCCCAGCGGATCATGTCCTGCTTGAACCAGGCGATGGCCCGCTCGGTGGCCGCGATCGCCTCCGGGACGCCCGCGAGGATCCGGTCCCGGACCTCGTCGGTCATCTGGAACGCGACGCCGCCCGGGACGATGCCCGTCGGGTGGATGCGCTTGCCGCCCAGCCACTCGATGATCTGCTGGCCCCACTTGCGCAGCTCGATGCCGTCCCGTGCCAGCTGCGGGTTCTTGCGGGCGACGCCGACGATGTTGCGGATCGCCGGGTCCGCGTCGAACCCGAACAGCAGGTCGGGCGACGAGAGGTGGAAGAAGGACAGGGCGTTGCTCTGGACGATCTGGCCCAGGTTGATGATCCGCCGCAGGTCCGCGCCGGTGGGCGTGGGCTCGACGGCCATGATGTCGTCCACGGCCTTGGCCGAGGCGACGAGGTGGCTGACCGGGCAGATGCCGCAGATGCGGGCCATGATCGCGGGCATCTCGTGGACGGGACGACCCTGGACGATCCGCTCGAAGCCGCGGAACTGGGTGACGTGGAAGTGGGCATCGACAACCTCGCCCCGGTCGTCGAGCTGGATGGTGATCTTGGAGTGGCCCTCGATCCGGGTGACGGGATCGATGGTGATCGTCTGGCTCATCGCCTCTGCTCCCTCAGCGCCCGAACCGGGCGCCGGCGACCGCGGGGGTTCGTCCGGACAGCAGGTCGTCGAGCAGGGTGTAGATGATGTCCGCGCTGGGCGGGCAGCCGGGCAGGAAGATGTCCACGTCCACGAACCGGTTGACCGGCTGCGAGGTGGGCAGGAGCTTCGGCACGACCTGGTCGGGCACCATCAGGTTCTGGGTCGCGTTCTCGAGGTAGGCCCGATCCAGCAGCGGCTGGAGGCCGATGGGGTTGCGCATGCCCGGCACGTTGGAGGTCACGGCGCAGTCGCCGAAGGCGATCAGCACCTTGGTGCGCTCCCGCACGAGGTGGATCCGCTCGAGGTCGTCCTCGCTGGAGACGGAGCCCTCCACGAGGCAGACGTCGACGTTCTCGGGGAACTCCTTGTAGTCCACGAGCGGCCCGTAGACGAGGTCCGCGCGTTCGAAGATGTCGAGCAGGCGCTCGTCGAGGTCGATCAGCGACATGTGGCAGCCCGAGCAGCCGTCGAGCCAGACCGTGGCGACACGCGGCTTGGTCACAGCCCACGCTCCTCGGTGTGAACCCGCATCCACGGCAGGAACGGGCGCTTGGTCTTGCTGCCTGCGGCCACTGGCCGTCCCTTCTCGAACAGGGCCCCCGTCGGGCAGACCTGGACGCACTTGCCGCAGCTCGTGCAGGTTGGCGACTCGCCCCAGGGGATTCCCATGTCCGCCTGGATCCGGGTCTCGAGGCCGCGGTGCATCACGTCCCACGTGTGCGCGCCCTCGATCTCGTCGCAGACGCGAACGCAGCGCAGGCACAGGATGCAGCGGTTGTGGTCGAGGGTGAACAGGCGGTGCGTCGCGTCGACGTCCACCTTGGGGCTGATCCGCGGCAGGTCGAAGTGGTTGACGCCCTGCTCGTCCGCGGTGTCCTGGAGCTCGCAGTGGTTGTTGGCCACGCAGACGGCGCAGACGTGGTTCCGCTCGAGGAACATCATCTCCGTGACCGCCCGGCGGTAGTCCGCGAGCTGCTCGGAGTGGGCCGTGACCTCCATGCCTTCGGCGATCTGGGTCACGCAGGCGGCGGACAGGCGGGGCGAGCCGTCGATCTCGACCACGCACATGCGGCAGGCGCCGCGGTCGTGGATGCCCGGCAGGTGGCAGAGGCCCGGGATGTCGATCCCGTTCTCCTCCGCGACCTCCATGATCGTCTGGCCTTCATTCCCCGCGACGTCCTTGCCGTCGATCGTCAGGGTGTAGACGGTCATGCCATCACCTCCGCCGGCTGCTCGATCTCGCAGACGCCGGCGGGACACCTCTTGTCCACGATGTGGGCGAGGTACTCGTCCCGGAAGTAGCGCAGCGTGCTGAAGATGGGGTTCGGGGCACCCTGGCCGAGGCCGCACAGGCTCATCCGCCGCACGACGCCCGCCAGGCGCTCCAGCTGGGCCAGGTCCACCATGTCCGCCTGGCCGCTGCAGATCTTGTCCAGCAGCATCCAGAGCTGGGTGGTGCCGACCCGGCACGGGACGCACTTGCCGCAGGACTCGTCGCGACAGAAGTCCATGAAGTAGCGGGCGACGTCCACCATGCAGGAGGTGTCGTCCATCACGATCATGCCGCCCGAGCCCATGAACGAGCCGAGCTCGATCAGGGTCTCGTAGCTGACCGGGGTGTCCAGGTGCTCGGCCGGGATGCAGCCGCCGGACGGACCGCCGGTCTGCACGGCCTTGAACGGGCGCCCGTCCGGGATCCCGCCGCCGATGTCGTAGATGATCTCGCGCAGCGTCATGCCCATCGGGACCTCGACGAGGCCCGTGTTCACGATCCGCCCGGCCAGCGCGAACACCTTGGTGCCCTTGCTCTTGCCGATGCCGATCGAGGAGTACCAGTCGGCACCCTTGCGCAGGATCGTCGGGACGCTGGCGAAGCTCTCGACGTTGTTGATCAGCGTGGGGCAGCCGAACAGCCCCGAGACCGCCGGGTACGGCGGCCGCGGGCGGGGCGTGCCGCGCTTGCCCTCGACGGACTGGATGAGGGCCGTCTCCTCGCCGCACACGAAGGCGCCGGCGCCGAGGCGGATCTGGACGTCGAAGGTGAACGAGGTGTCGGCGATGTTCGAGCCCAGGAAGCCGGCGCGCTGCGCGGCCCTGATCGCCGACCGCAGGCGCGCCACGGCCAGCGGGTACTCGGCACGGCAGTAGATGTAGCCCTCGGTCGCATGGACGGCGAAGGCGGCGATCGCCATGCCCTCGAGCACCCGGAACGGGTCGCTCTCCAGCACGCTGCGATCCATGAACGCGCCCGGGTCGCCCTCGTCCGCATTGCAGATGACGTACTTCTGCTTGCCCTCGGCCTTGGCCACGGTGGTCCACTTGAGGCCGGTCGGGTAGCCCGCGCCACCGCGCCCGCGGAGGCCGCTCTGGGTGATGACCTCGCGGACCTCGGTGGACGTCATGTCGGCGAGGACCGTCTTGAGCGCCTCGTAGCCACCGCGCTCGAGGTAGTCGTCCAGGCTCTCGGGATCGACGCGACCCATGTTCTCGGTCGCGACCCGCAGCTGCTTCTCGAAGAACGGGCCCTGCGGCTGGCGCTCGTCGGTCTCCTTGACCGCCTTGAGCGCCTCGACGATGTCGCCGACGTTGTCCGGGGTGACCGTGCTGAACAGCTGGCCGGTCTCGGGGATCTCGACCAGCGGCCCGGCGACGCACAGGCCCAGGCAGCCGACGCGCTTGACGACGACGTCGGTCAGGCCGGCGTCGGCCGTGGCCTCGCCCAGGCGGAGCATGACGTCGTGGGCCTGCGAGGACATGCACGAGGCCGCCTCGCACACGAACGCACGCGCGCGTACCGGTCCTTCGCTGACCTCTTCCGTGATGACGCGGCGGCGGATGGGTCGCGCCGCGGCAGGCTGCTCGCTCACATCGCCTCCAGTTGGGCGATCAGGTCGCCCGCGCTGACCTTGCCCCTGGCCTCGCCGTCGACGACGACGGCGGGCGCGAGGCTGCAGGCACCCAGGCAGCGCGCGGTGAGGAGCGAGATCTTCCCGTCCTCGGTCGTCTGCTTGGGCTTGAGGCCGAACCGCTTGTCGAGGCCGACCATGATGTCCTTTGCGCCGTTGATGTAGCAGGCGGTGCCGGTGCACACGACGCAGGTGTGCTCGCCCTGCGGCTTGAGGGTGAAGAAGGAGTAGAACGTCGCCACCCCGTACACGCGGGAGTGCGGGACGCCGAGCGTGTCGCCGACGTAGTGGAGCGCCGGCTCGTCCAGGAACCCGAAGGCCTCCTGGGCGGCGTGGAGCGCCTCGATCAGCGCCGCAGGACGGTCGCCCATGCGGCGCATCCGTGTCTCGACGATCTTCCAGCGCTTGTCGTCGCTCGGCGGCGCTGGCTTGGTGTACAGAGCGGGCATCCCCACCCTCCGTTGCGGTGACCGAATGGAGCACTCGGGGCGCGACGCGCTTCGCCGACCTGGGGCGACGATCCGCGCGAACTGTCCCGGTCATCCTACGCGCACGGCGGGTCGGGGTTATGGGGCCGTCCGTCCCGAGTCACGGGACTGCACCGGGATGGCCCGGGGGCCGCCCGGTCCCGGGTCCCGGGACCATTGGCCCGGCCCTGGCGATTCAGGAGCGCCGGCGCGTGGCGCCGGCGTGTGGCGCCCCCGGGCAGGTGGGGCTCCATCGGACCAGCAGTCCAGGAGGGCCTGTGGCCGGACCGTACTGCTGGACCCGCAGTCTCGGAATCGGCCCTGTCGGTCGCCGACCCGGCTCCGTGAGGGTCTGCGGCGGGACCAGGAGTCCAGTAGCACCGAGGCCAGGATGGAAAGTCTGGACTGGCGATCCAGTCAGGGAGCGGCGGATGACGTCACCACCCCTCGCCAGCGCCCGGGCAGCACGATCCAGCGCACCTGCGGCTGAGTGGCGCCCCCGGCAGGAATCGAACCTGCGGCCAACCGCTTAGAAGGCGGCTGCTCTATCCGCTGAGCTACGGGGGCGCGGCGAGATGCTCAGTCTACGCACGAACCTGGAACATCGACGGGGCTACGGCTTCCGGCATTGTGGCACGCCACTGGACTGGACAGCCACCTGAGGACAGCGGGTGCCCTGCCGCCCCACGACCCGGAAGGCCGAGACTCGAGGTCGATGGTCGATGGTTGAGCGGACGCGAGCCTGACAAGAGCGCAACATCCAATCCCGCGCCGCGTCCTACTCCCGGCAGCGCCGGGCGATGATCGGCGTGCAGGCGTCCCGGAGGCAAGACGCGTTGCGTTGGGACACGGTGGCCGCAAGACTCGTGATCGGCATCGCGTCGCTCGCGCTTCTGGGTGGCTGCACCGCCGGGGCGACACCATCGCCGACGCCGGCCCCGACACCGGCCTTGCTCAACGCATCTCCCTCACCAACGCCGTCGCCGTCTTCCTCGCCCACGCCGTCGCCGTCTCCCTCGCCCAGCACCTCGCCCACGCTCTCGCCGCCGCCACCGGAGCCGACCGCCTCTCCACCGCCGAAGCCCACGGGCTCGTTCGTGGGTCAGGTGGTGACGACCCTCGCAGACGAGGGTCTCCGGGTCCGGTCCCAGCCACGTGCCAGCGACGACTCCTACAAGGAGGAGCCGCTCCTGCCGCTCGGGACCAAGCTGTACGTCCTTGACGGCCCGGTGTCGGCCTCCGGCTATGCCTGGTACGAGGTCGCCCCGCTCACCTCGCGAACCCTGCCGAGCGGCTGGGTGGCGAGCGCCGGCCGGGACGGCGTGCCGTGGATCGAGGCCGGTGCGTTCGACTGTCCGCCGGTACCCGCCGACCTCCGCTCCCTCGCGGCCTTGCCTCCCGGCGTCGGGCCGGCCTGCTTCCCGCGGATCCCGATCACGGTCAAGGCCCGCCTGATCTGGTGCTCGTGCGACAACGATGGCTCCTGGTACACGCCTGGGTGGTTCTTCCTGGGAAGCGGCAGTCCCGACCTGCTCGTCGAGCCCGACGCGACCAGCGCGCCGTCCGACCGGGCCGACTGGTTCGTCCTCAACCTCGATCCGGCCGGTCAACACCCAGACGTGCTGCCGGTCGGGGAGGCTGTCGAGGTCACCGGCATCTTCGACCACCCGGCAGCGGCGAGCTGTACGCGAACCGAGATGGGCGGCGAGCCGGTCCCCAGCCAAGGTTGTCGGCTCGAGTTCGCCGTCACACGGCTGGTCGTCCAAGGACCGTAGAACCGAGCGATCCCACTCCGAGGCCAACCAGTTCTTCGCGGGGCGTTCGGTGCGCGATCGGCTGGTCACACCGGGATCCAAACGAGCAACTAACTGGACCCCGTCCGCTCCGCAGCCCACGCTCGTAGCACGCCGTACAGGCCCGATCTCTTAGAAGGCGGCTGCCCTATCCGCTGAGCTGCGGGGGCGGGGTTACTTGCTCAGTCTACGCACGAACCTCGGGCATCGACGGCGCTGACCTCCTCCAGCCTTCGTAGCCCGCCGCTGACATCGATCCTGCGCAGGCCCATCCTGAGGCTCTGTGCCCAGCCGAGCCCGTCGAGAGTGCAACATCCCACCCCGCGCCGCGTCTCACCGTGCAGAGCGGGAGGCAACCACCCGCAACCGGCGTCCCGGAGGCGCAGCGCCATGCGTTGGCATACCGTGGTCGCACGACTCGCGGCCGTCCTCGCGTCGCTGGCGCTGCTGGGCGGCTGCGCCGCCGGCTCAACGCCCTCGCCCGTGCCCACGCCACCGTCCTCGCCTGCGACGGTCGTTCCGACCGCCTCGCCGTCGCCGTCTCCTCTCGGCACGCCGAGCCCGGCACCCTCGGTGTCGGAGCGGCCGGCTTCGGAGCTGGCCTGGCACAGCATCGGCGCGATCCCGGTCAAGTCGGAGAACCTCCCCCATGTGGCCCTCGTCGGGTTCACCAAGGGCTACGTCGCGCTCGAGCGAGGGTCACGTTCGGTCCGGTTCTCGGCCGACGGACGTGGCTGGCGTGAGGTCAAGCTCCCGTTCACGGTGACGAAGGACGAGTTCAACCCCGTGGCCAACGCCGTGACCACGAACGGGACGCAGGTGCTGGTGGTCGGCGGCTACTCCAACAAGCCGTGCGCCCCGGGTCCCCCCATGACCGGGGGCGGTCCCGGGTGCCCGCCCTACCCGCTCGCCTGGGTCTCTGACGACGGCGTGACCTGGCAGAGCGCCTATCCGGGCCCGAAGCCGGCGGACCCGCCGGGCTACGACCAGGGCAGCGAGTTCGTCGCCGCGTGGCCGGTGCCGACCGGCGGCTGGGATGCCGCCCTGTCGTACTGGCAGGGCGAGTCGCTCCACGGGCGCGACCTGTGGCACTCGGGCGACGGGATCCGCTGGACGAAGCTCGAGCCCGCGCCGGCCCTGGACACGGGCAACTCGGACAAGTTCCCCTGGGTCCACGCCGGTGCCGCCGATGCCCAGGGGATCCGCGTCCTCTGGCAGGGGTGGAGCGACCCCACCGGTGGGGGCATCAGCGTGCCGGTCATGACCCTCGCGACCTCGCCCGACGGACGCTCGTGGACGACGGTCGGTGGCTTCGCAGGACGAGGGACCGAGATCGGTGCTGGCGTGGCCCCGGCCGGCGGCCAGGTCCGCTGGGTGCTGGCGGGCTCGAGCGGCATCGGCGACGACTACTCGGCCGCAGTGCCGACGGTCTGGACCTCCGAGGACAGGGTCACATGGACGGCCACCGTCCTGCCCATCGTGCCAACCTCAGCAGACGGCCAGATCATCGGCAGGACCGGGCGGGGGACGTCGGTCGTGCTCACCAGGGCTGGGTATATCGCCGTCGGGACCAAGGTCATCGAAGGAGGGATGGACGCAGGGATGGACGCCGACCACTTGACCTCGATCAGCGAGGACGGCCTGACCTGGGTCGCGCTGCCGCCCGTCGGAACGCCGGGGGCCGACTCCGATCCGGCCGTCGTCGCCGACGGACCGGCCGGCGTGATCGGCCTCGGCGCAGGCCAGACCGGCACCGATCAGGCCGTCGTCTGGCAACTTCGGTGACTCGTGGGCGAGTTCGGCCCAGGGGCATCGCCCATGCCTCGGTGGCCGCGCCCTCCTCCGACAACTGAGCAACTAACTGGACCCCCTGCGCTCCCCTGTCCACGCTCAGTAGCACGCCGTACAGGTCCGATCTCTTAGAAGGCGGCTGCTCTATCCGCTGAGCTACGGGGGCGCGGTTAGGTGCTCAGTCTACGCACGGACTGGTGGCGTCGACGGGGCTGATGGCCTCCAGCATTCGTAGCACGCCGCTGGACTCGATCCTGCCGTCAGGCCCCAGCTCAGGCTCTGTGCCCACCCGAGCCTGTCGAGCGCGCAACATCCCACCCCGCGCCGCGTCTCACCGTGCAGAGCGGGAGGCAACCACCCGCAACCGGCGTCCCGGAGGCGCAGCGCTATGCGTTGGCATACCGTGGTCGCACGACTCGCGGCCGGCTTCGCATCGCTGGCGCTCCTGGGCGGCTGCGCCGCCGGCTCAACGCCCTCGCCCGTGCCCACGCCACCGTCCTCGCCTGCGACGGTCGTTCCGACCGCCTCGCCGTCGCCGTCTCCTCTCGGCACGCCGAGCCCGGCACCCTCGGTGTCGGAGCGGCCGGCTTCGGAGCTGGCCTGGCACAGCATCGGCGCGATCCCGGTCAGCGCGGAGGAGATCCGCTACGCAACCCTCGTCGGCTTCGCCAAGGGCTACGTCGCGCTCGAGCGGGGGTCACGCACGGTCTGGTTCTCGGCCGACGGACGTGACTGGCGTGAGGGCAAGCTGCCGTTCAAGGTGACGAAGGACGAGCACGGCCACCCGATGGAGGCCGTGGCCAACGCGGTGACCACGAACGGGACGAAGGTGCTGGTGGTCGGCGGCTACTCCCACAAGCCGTGCGACCCCGGTCCCCCCGCGACCGGCGGTGATCCCTTGTGCCCGAGCTACCCGCTGGCCTGGGTCTCGGACGACGGCGTCACCTGGCAGAGCGCCTATCCGGGACCGAAGCCGGCCGACCCGGCGAGCCACGGTGCGGGCAGCGAGTTCATCGCCGTCTGGCCGGTTCCGGCCGGCGGCTGGGATGCCGCCCTGGGTTGGCGGGCGGGCGCGACGCTCCACGGACGCGACCTGTGGCACTCGAGCGACGGCATCCGCTGGACGCAGCTCGAACCCGCGCCGGCCCTCGACACGGGTAACTCGGACAAGTTCCCCTGGGTCCACGCGGGTGCCGCCGATGCTGAGGGAATCCGCGTCCTCTGGCAGGGGTGGAACGACTTCACCATCCCGCTCGGGTCCGGGGCCGGCGTGCCGGTCATGACCCTCGCGACCTCGCCAGACGGACGCTCATGGACGACGGTCGATGGCTTCGCGGGACGTGGCACCGAGATCGGTGCTGGCGTGGCCCCAACCGGCGACCACAGGCGCTGGGTGCTGGCGGGCTTGAGCGGCATCGTCGAGGACTACTCGAACGCCCTGCCCACGGTCTGGACATCCGAAGACCGGGTCACCTGGACAACCACCGTTCTGCCGATCGATGCCGGCTCTCGCGGCGGGTGGGGACCCTCGCTCGTCCTTACCCGGGCCGGGTATGTCGCTGTCGGGAACGATCACCGGACCTGGCTCAGCGAGGACGGCGTGACATGGGTCGAGCTGCCGTCCGTTGGAACGCCCGGGGCGGACGACAGGCCCAGCGTCGCCGACGGACTGGCCGGCATCCTCGGCGTCGGGGTCGGCCCGACGGGTAGCGAGGACACGGCTACCGTCTGGGAGCTTCGGTAACGGGTGGGCGCGTCGGGCCCAGTAGCATCGCCCCCGTCTTGGTGGCCGCGCCCTCCTCCGGCAACTGAGCATCCAACTGAGGCCCGTTCGCTCCGCAGCCCACGCTCGTAGCACGCCGTACAGGCCCGATCTCTTAGAAGGCGGCTGCCCTATCTGCTGAGCTGCGGGGGCGCGGCGCCGATCGGAGTCCAACGCGGCGTAAGGACTCGGCCATCCACCGGTGTCGCGCGTGGTATCCGGGCACAGGCGCAGCGGCGGACTGCCGCCGTGGTTCGTCGCCGGGCTGGCAATCGCGGACCGCGGCGCCAACGTGGCCGCGCACCGATCCCATGCGTGCTAGGCGACCGTGAAGTGGCCCATCACGCGTCCCATCGATCGGTGGCCGGGGTCGAGCCCCGTCTGGGTGGTCGGTACGCACCGGGTCGGTCGGTGGCCGCGTCGATCGGCCGGCTCGGCCGTACCACGCACCCGGTCGGTATCTGGCCGACAATTGATCGCCACGTCTAGGACTTGATCGCCACGTCCGGGCGCCGTGCCCGGATCGCCAGAGGGGCCCCCAATAGGCCGATCGTCCCAGTTGCGCGCGCGCACCGCGGTGCTACGCTGGCCGCCCTTCGCGCCGGAGCCCAAGCCGGCGAGGTCCAGTCGAGCCCGGGAATGCCCGACCAGACACCACGCTCAAGACCTGTCGCCGCCGGCCAGCTCGCCCTCGAGCTGCCGAGCGTCCTCCCCGCGCTGGGGATCGAACCGGAGTGGAAGGACCAGGCCCGCCTCTGGGGCCACAGCCTCCATCCGATGTGCTCGTACCTCGCGAGCTTCCCGGCGTCGCTGGCCCACGCCTTCATCGCACGCTACTCGCGACCGGGCGATGTCGTCCTCGACCCCTTCAGCGGCCGCGGCACGGCACCCCTCCAGGCCATCGCCGAGGGACGGATCGGCGTCGGCAACGACCTCAACCCCCTGGCGCACGTCCTGACCGCGGCCAAGCTGGAGCCGGCATCCCCGGCGGAAGCGCGAACCCGCCTCACGGCCCTTCGTCTCGCCTGGGCCGCCGACGCGCCGGCCTGGCTGGGTCTTGCCGGGCAGGTGAAGTCGCACCCGGGCCACCCGTCCGCCCTGGTCCCGTCTGCCGGCTCCGGCCGCGGTCCCGACGCTCGCACCGAGCCGGTCCCGGATGAGGTCGCGCTCGCGTTCCACCCACGAACACTTGCGCAGGTCCTGCTGCTCCGCTCGCACCTGCGCGGCGAGGACCGCACCGACCGGTTCCTGCTGGGTGCCCTCGCCGGGATCCTGCACGGCAAGACCCCGTCGTACCTGTCCACGATCATGCCCAACACGTTCAGCATGGCGCCCCGGTACGTGTGCGACTTCGTCGCGCGGACGGGCTACGAGCCGCCCGCGCGCGACGCGTTCGACGCCCTCGCGGCCAAGCTGGACCGTCTGTATCGCCAGCCGCTGCCCACCACCGCCGGGATCGCGCTCCACGGTGACGCGCGGACGGCCGGACGAAGGGCCCGGGCCGCACTCCGCGCCCACGGCCTGCCGGACCGGGCCCGGCTCGTGGTCACCTCGCCTCCCTACCTGCGGGTCCTCAAGTACGGCTACTACAACTGGCTCCGGACCTGGCTCCTGGGCTTCGACGCTCCCGCCATCGATGCCGAGCTCGACGCCGCACATCGCCGCGAGCCGTATCTCGTGTTCCTGCGCGAGGTCCTGGCCGATCTCCGCCCAGCCCTGACGGACGACGGGATCGCGGTCGTGGTCATCGGCGACGTCGAGATGGACCGTGGCAAGCCGTCGGACGAGGGCATCGGCCTCGCGGAACGGGCGTGGGAGGAGGCGGCGCTGCCCGCGGGCTACCGGTTGGCCGGCGTCGTCCGCGACGAGGTGGCCGCGAACCGCAAGATGACCCGCCTGTGGGGCGAGCAGGCCGGGCGGGCCACCAAGACGGATCGGATCCTGGTCCTCGGCGCCGGAGAGGCCGGGCGCCGGCGGGCGCTGTCCACCGCCGACCTGCCCATCGACTGGGAGTGGCCGCCGACGCGGCTGCGCGCCCTCTGACGAGTGCCGGGCGGGCCATGCCCGTCGCGGAGTAGCATCTGGGTCACCGACATGACCAGCCGGACGACCCTGCTTCACCCCTGGCTCCGGCCCGCGGCGGCCGCCTTGTTGCTGCTCGCCCTGATCGCGGCGCCTGCGCTCGCCCTCGACGAGCCGCCGCGTCTCGAGAACCAGGTCACGGACCAGGCCGGCGTCATGACCGCCGCCGAGGAGGCCGAGGTGGCCGCGGCGCTCGAGCGGCTTCGCGGCGACACCGACATCCAGCTGTTCACGGCCTACGTCGACACCACCGGCGGCGAGGACGTCAACGCCTTCACCGAGGCCACGGCCGCCGCCAGCTCGCTCGGCGGCAACGACGCGCTGATCCTGGTCGCGATCGAGGATCGCAGCTACTCGATGTGGGTAGGGCCGTCGCTGGACGAGATCACCGACGACGAGATCGACGCGATCCTGACCGAGTCGCTGGAGCCGCGCCCTGGTGGACGGCGAGTTCGCGGCGGCCATGGTCTCGGCAGCCGCCGCCACGGGCCTGGCGGTGCAGTCCGAAACAGCCGTCACCCCGGCACCCGCGACGCCCGCCGCTCCGGGCCCGACCGCGGGTCCAGGCTCGGGATCGGGAGCCGACTCGGGCTCCGGATCCTCAGGCGGCGGTTTCAACCTGACCCCGATCCTCGCGATCCTCCTCGTCGCCGGGGGCCTGTTCCTCGTGGGCCGGGCGCTCATGCAGCGGCGCGCGAGCACGAAGGCGCAGGCCGCGGCCCTCGACACGCTCAACCGAGACGCGAACCGGGAGCTCCTCGGGGCCGACGAGGCGCTCAAGGACGCAGCCAACGACGTGGAGTTCGCCGCCGCCCAGTGGGGCGACCAGGAGGTCGTCCCGTACCGCGAGGCCATCCGCCTCGCCAACGACGAGCTTCGGGCCGCCTTCGCACTCCGCCAGAAGCTGGACGACGCCTACCCGGAGAAGCCGCCCGAGCGGGATGCGATGCTGCGCGAGATCATCGCGCGCTGCACCCGGGCGCAGCAGGCGCTCGATGCGCAGGAGCAGCGCTTCGACGATCTCCGCGACCTCGAGGCCTCCGCCCCCGCACAGCTCGCCGCTCTGCCCGCCGTCATCGAGGCGCTGCGCACCCGGTGCACCGCCGCGGAGCAGGTCGCGACCCGTCTGCGCGCGGTGTATGCCCCGTCGGCGACCGCCTCCGTGGACGGCAACCTCGCGGAGGCGGCCAAGGCCCTCGATGCGGCGGCCGGCGAGGCCGGCCGGGGCTCCGCCATCGTCGAGACCAAACCCTCGGAAGGTGTGGTCGCCCTGCGCCGGGCGCAGGAGGCAATGGCCCGCGCGACCCAGCTGGTGGAGGCGGTCGAGCGGCTGGCCACCGGCCTGGACGAGGCGGCCGCGCGGCTGCCCGCCGAGCTGGACGCCGCAGCCCAGGACGTCGCCGCGGCCCGCGACGCCGTCGCCCGCCTGGCATCGGTGCCCGCCGTGCCGCCCTCGGCGCCAGGGTCGGCCGCAGCACTGGACCCGGCCGGCGCACTGCGTGCCGCGGAAGCCGCCCTTGGGGAGGCACGCCGCGCCGCCGATGCCCGGCCCCTCGATCCACTCGCAGCCCTGCAGCGCGCCGTGGCAGCCAACCAGGCCGCCGATGCGATCGTCGCCCAGGCCGCCGACGCCAACGCCCAGGTTGCCCGTCGCCGACAGGTCGCCGACGCGGCCATCGCCGCAGCGCACGGACACGTGGGCAGGGCCATCGACTACATCACGACCCGCCGGCACGGCGTCGGGGAGACCGCCCGCACCCGGGCGGCGGAGGCCGAGATGCGGCTCGAGGAGGCGCGCGGACTCGTCGCCTCGAACCCCGAGGGCGCCACCGCAACCGCCAATCGAGCCACCCAGCTGGCGGACGAGGCCTACCGGCTCGCCGCGGGCGAGTTCGAGGGCTGGAGCCAAAGCGGCGGTCCGGTGGCGGGCCCGTACCGCCCGCAGGGAGCCGACGCGGAGGTCATCGGTGCGGTGGTCGGCGGCATCCTGGGCGCCGTGATCGGCGGGGCGGCACGCGGCGGGGGGCGCGGCAGCGGCTGGGGCGGCAGCCCGTGGGGCGGCGCAGGCGGTGGCCCGATGACCGGGGGGTTCGGCCTGCCGGGCGGAGGCGGAGGCGGTAGCCGCTCCTCCGGCGGTGGACGCTCCCACGGGGGCGGGTTCTCGATGCCCTCGGGCGGCGGCGGGTTCGGGAGCGGTGGAGGAGGTGGCCGCGTCCGCGGTGGACGCTGGTAGGGCACGCACGATACGGAGGGCTCGACGGATCAGCCGTCAGGGCCGAGAATCAATCGACTGGATGCAATCGGGAGGACACCATGGCGCAGACCTCGATCCTCGGGCGTATCGGACAGCTCATCCGTGCGAACGTCAACTCGATGCTCGACGAGGCTGAGGACCCGGAGAAGATGCTGGACCAGCTGATCCGGGACTTCACGAACAACATCGCCGAGGCCGAGGAGGCCGTCGCCCAGACGATCGGCAACCTCCGTCTGCTGGAGGACGATGCCCGCGAGGCTCGCGAGGCATCCGCCGAATGGGGGGCGAAGGCCCAGGCCGCCTCCGATCGGGCCGAGGCCCTCCGCGCCCAGGGCAACACCGCAGAGGCCGACCGCTTCGACGGTCTCGCCAAGCTCGCGTTGCGGCGCCAGATCTCCTTCGAGGAGCAGGTCCGGACCTTCGACGTCCAGATCGCCCAGCAGACCGAGCTCGTCGACAAGCTGAAGAGCGGGCTCAACCAGCTCCGCGTCAAGCGCGAGGAGCTCGTGCAGAAGCGCGATGAGCTCGTCAGCCGCGCGAAGATGGCCCAGGCCCAGATGCAGGTCCAGCAGACGCTCAAAGAGGTCTCGGTCATGGACCCGACCTCGGAGCTCAACCGCTTCGAGGAACGCATCCGGCGCCAGGAGGCCCAGGCGCGCGGGATGGAGGAGGTCGCGGCGTCCTCGCTGGAGAACCAGTTCGCCGAGCTCGAGAGCGGCGAGGATGATCTCGAGGTCGAGGTGCGCCTCGCGGAGCTCAAGGGCAAGTCGCTTGGCTCGGGAGCACCCGCGCTCGGTTCGGGCGAGACCGGAGCCTGAGATCCAGCCGACGTCGAACACCGAAGGGGCCGCACTCGCGGCCCCTTCTTCATGCCCGGCCGGCGTCCGCGTCCGTTTGCGCCCTCCGGCCCGGCCGCGCTTCGGCTAGCATGACGAGCCGATGAAGCAGATGTATCCCCCGTCCGACCTCGCCTCGATGGATCCCCTGGTCCTGATGAAGAACCTGGACCACGTGCGGATGACGAGCCGCCGCCTGTCGTACATCCTCCAGCAGCAGGTCCACCTCTACACGCCCGAGGCCAACCAGCTGCGCGACCAGATCGACCGGTACGTGGAGGCTGAGCGGCAGATCGAGGGCGAGATGGCCCGCCGGCGCATCCGCGCCTGAGCCAGGGCCAGGGCCTGCGCCGGACGCGCGGGACGATCGCGAGGACAGCCCGTCAGGCCGCTGCCGCGGCCGCGCTGCTCACGCCGACGTGCGTCGTCGTCTCCTCGGGGCGCGCCTGCTCCATCGCCGCGACGCGTGCCGCACGCCGGGCTGCCTGCTCCTCTGCGGCAATCCGCGTGACGATTGCCGCGAGGCGAGGCGTCTCGAACAGGCTGAAGCCGACGCCAACCTCCGCCAGGGCATCGGTGCCCATGCCCCGGAACAACCCGCGCGCGGCCACGGCGCACATCTCGTCGTACAGCTCGGGCCAGCCGACGCGGCGTCGCTGGTAGCAGAAGCGGACGAAGGCCTCGGCCTCGGGCGTGGACTGGGTGGCTGGGCCGGCAGGCATCATCGATACGGGTCCTCCTCAACCCTCTGGCGCGTGGGCAATCGGCCGGCGGGCGGGCGGGCTGTTCCCGGCCGTCGGCGGCAATCCGTCGTGATCCCGCCCCGGCCCCTCCTCGTTGTCCCGGGCCCTGACGGTACCCAAGATCGTACGGCCGGGGCGACGTCCGGGTAAGGGGCTTCTCCACCACGTTGTGCACCAACTTGTCCACACGCCATCGCCATCCGTGGACAGGTCCCCGCGACCCCCGCCAACCTGTGGATGCGCCGCGGTCCAGACCCGCTAGCAGGAGCCGCTCAGGGCCGCGCGTCGGCCCGCAGCTGGAGGCCGAGGCCGGGCCGGTCGGCCAGCCGCCACCGCTTGTCCGGCCCGATCTCCAGGCCCGTCACCGGGTCGTCCGCCAGGAGCAGACAGCCGTCCAGGTCCACCCACTCCGCGAGCGGCGAGACCGCGGCCGAAGCCGCGATCCCGATCGACGTCTCCTCCATGCATCCGAGGAACGTCCGGAAGCCGAGCCCCCGGGCGCGCTCCAGCATCCTGCGCGCCGGGCCCAGCCCTCCGCACTTCGCCAGCTTCACGTTGATGCCGGCGACGACGCCCACGAGCGCGTCCAGATCCTCGATCGTCACGGCGCTCTCGTCCGCCACGATGGGCAGGGAGGAGCGCTCCTGCAGCGCGCGCAGCTGGTCCAGCCGCCGCGCCGGGAACGGCTGCTCGATCAGCTCGACGCCCAGGCGTTCCAGGTCCGGGAGCAGCGCCAGCGCGATCTCCGGGGTCCACCCCGTGTTGGCGTCAACGCGGATCGGGCCCGCGAACACGGCACGGACGGCCTCGAGCGTCTCGATGTCGGAGGGGCCGCCCACCTTGATCTTGAGGGCCGGAAACCCGGCGGCCCGGCAAGCGCGCTCGGCGACCACGGCCGGGGCGTCGATGCCCAGCGTGAAGTCCGTCGGCGGGATCGCGCCCGGCAGGGCGATCAGCTCGCGCACGGGCAGGCCGAGCCGCTTGCCGGCGAGGTCGTGGAGGGCGATGTCGATGGCGCACTTGATGGCGCCGTGATGGCCGATGGCCGCACTCATCAGCCCTTCGGCGTCCTCGAGAGCCGCCCTGACGTCGTCCACCCCGCCACGGAGGTCGGACTCGATGACCGCAAGCGCCTGGAGGAGCAGCGGAGCAACGGCAGCCATGGTCGCCGGCGTGTCACCGTAGTACTCGTCCGGGTATCCCTCGCCGAGACCCACCGGCCCGTCCGGCCCATCGGCCTCGTCTCGCAACTCCGCCACGACGGTCGTGATCCAGCGGCCCTCGCCCGGCTGGGCGCGTGCGATGACGAACGGGTCACGGAGCGGCAGCTCCAGTGTCCGCAGCCGCAGAGCGAGCGTCACGACGCGGCCTCCGGCTCGGCCGGAACGACCCACGGCAGCGCATCGACAGCCGTCTCGATCTCGCGCCACAGGGCATCCCCACCAAAGCGGACCGGGTCGGCCACGGGAAGCCCCGTCGCGGCTGCTGTCGCCTCGATGAGCCGTCGCGCTTCCTCCTCGTCCGGCACGAGAGACGTGTTGAGGGCCACCGCGACGACCTTCGACGGAGCGACCAGTCCCGCCACCTCTTCGTGGATGCCGATGAAGGCCGGCAGCTCGGCCATCGGGAACCTGCGCTCCGGGAGGTGGTCGAAGTCGTGGTCGGCCATGCCCGGCTTGTGGACGAGGATCATCGCGTGCGGCGTGGCCCCGTGGATCAGCCCCAGCGTCACGCTGCTGTACGCGGGGTGGTCCAGCGAACCCTGGCCCTCCACGAGCACCCAGTCTCCGCGTCGCTCGCCCTCCTCGACCAGCCACTCCGCGGTGCCCTGGAGGAAGTCGGCCACGACCCGGTCCACGGCGACCCCCCAGCCCTCGATCATCATCCCGGTCTGCCCCGTCGGGACGAAGGATGCCGACCGGCCCGCCGCCACGGCCGCGCGCCGCAGCTCCAGCGCGACCGACATCTTGCCGATGGCGCAGTCCGTGGCGACCGTGAGGATCACACGCTTGCCGGGACCATGGAGCCGCCCAACGGCCGTCTCCATCCGCTCGGGCGGACGGCGGTAGTCAACGAGACGGACGCCGGCGGAGCGGGCGGCGTCCACGAACTCCGGGTCGTCGCCCAGGAACGTGTGGAGCCCGGACAGGATGTCCAGGCCGGACCGGATCGCGGCCAGGATCATCACTCGCCACTCGTCGGGCAGCTTTCCCCCCGTGGGCGCGATGCCGATCAGGAGCGCATCGGCCCGGGGCAGGAACCCGAGGGCGGCGTTGAGCGAGGCCACGATCGGGATGTCGTAGCGGCCCGAGTCCCCCAGCCACTCCCGGACGTTGCGGCCGGCCTGGGTCGAGTCGATGACGGCGACGACCCTGTCCGTGCCGAAGCGGATGACGCCCATTGCCGTCTTGCCGTGGTGGAAGCCGAAGTTCCCCTCGGCAAGAATCACGAGGCGGCGGTCCGGTGCAACAGCCATGAACCCATCCCTGAGCGCGAACTAGGAGGAGCCCCCGGGCGAGTCTAGCGCGACCGCCTCAGATGGAAACGCCCCCGGCGAACCGGAGGCGTGTCATCGATCGAGGTTGGTACCGCATACCGGATTCGAACCGGTGGTCTCCGCCTTGAGAGGGCGGTGTCCTGGGCCTCTAGACGAATGCGGCAGGAGCCGGACGCCGAACGTCCAACGGCGATGGAGGATAACAGGGTCGCCGCAGGAGCCGCAACCGTGTGTCCCTGCTCACTGAATCTGTCAGGGCCAACTGCTCAGTGACTTTGTCAGTCTCACCAGATGAGGAAGACCCTGACATTGAGCGCCAAGGAGCAGCAGCGCAGCGAGGTCGTGAGCCGCTGGCTGGCCGGGATCGTCACGACGGTCGAGGCGGTCGCCCTGCTGGGCTGCAGCGAGCGGACCGCCTGGCGGCTGCGGGCCGCGATGGTGGGCAGCGGGGCGGCCGGGCTCGCCCACGGCAACCGGGGCCGGGCGTCGCCGCGGCGCCTGCCCGAGGCCGACCGGGAGCGGGTCCTCGAGCTCGCCCGGACGGAGTACCGGGGGTACAACGACACCCACCTCGCGGAGGCGCTGGTCGAGGACGAGGGGATCGCGATCAGCCGCCCGGCCCTGCAGCGCCTGCTGCGCGCCTCGGGGATGCCCTCGCCGCGCACCCGCCGGAGGCCCAGGTTCCGCAGCCGGCGCGAGCGCATGGCCCAGGCGGGACTGCTCGTCCAGGTGGACGGCAGCCGGCACGACTGGCTCGAGGGCCGCGGGCCCTGGCTCACCCTGGTCGGCGGGATCGACGACGCGACGGGTGTCCTCGTCGGGGCCGTGTTCCGGGAGCAGGAGGACGGCGTCGGGTACCTGACCATGCTGCGCGACATGGCCCGCCGGTACGGCCTGCCCGCCGCCCTGTACCGGGACGGCAGCTCGGTCTTCGCCCCGACGGGACCGGACGGGCCCGGGCGGGACGAGGCGACCCAGGTCGGGCGGGTCCTCGCCGAGCTCGGCATCACCACCATCCTCGCCGGGTCCGCGCAGGCCAAGGGCCGGATCGAGCGGGCCTGGGGGACGCTCCAGGACCGGCTGGTGTCCGAGCTGCGCCGGGCGGGGGCCTGCGACCTGCCCGCCGCGAACGCGGTGCTGCGCGCCTTCCTGCCCCGCTTCAACCGCCGGTTCGCCGTCCCGCCGGCGAGCGACGTCCCGGCCTGGCGCCCGGTGCCCGCCGGCCTCGACCTCGCGAGGGTCTGCGCCTTCCGCTGGCGGCGCGCGGTCGGCTCCGACAGCTGCGTCCGGCTCGAGGGGATGGTGCTGCAGCTCCCGCCGGGACCGGGCGGCCGGTCCCTCGCCGGGCGCCGGGTGGAGGTCGAACTCCGTCTCGACGGGCGGCTGCTCGTGGTCGCCGACGGGCGCACCCTCGCGGCCGTCCCGGCGCCCCCGGAGCCGCGCCGCCTGCGCGAGATCAAGGTCCTCGTGCCCGGCGGACCGGCCCCCGAGCCGACGAGCCGGAACGTGGGCTATCGTCCGGCTGCGGACCATCCATGGAAGCGCCGTTTCCTCGCCCCGCGCGAGGAACGACTGACAAATTCACCGAGCAGATGAACTGTCAGAGTCACTGAGCGTCAACACAGGAGCCGCAACCGTGTGTCCGCAACCGTGCCGGGCCTGCCAGTGACGCCGTGGCGTCACCATCCGGTCGCCGCTACCGCTCAGGCGACCGGCTCCCTTGACACGACTCCGAGTCACTTCGAAGTGCGACACGAGGAGGTGAGCGGCAATTCGTGCGATTCCGGGCCCCAGGTACCAGGCAGGCCCCGGCATCTGACCCTGTGGCGAGTCACAGGCTCGGTCTGACTCGAGCCCGGGTCGAGGACAGCCGCACCCGGGGTCGGGCGCCGGGGCCGAACGGATGGCGGCAACCAGCACAATAGCGTCCGCGTGCAGGACATCTCGCATTCCGCGCCGATGGACGTGACCCGGGGTGCGCGCCGGCCCGGGGGACGCGCCGCGCCGGCCCGCACCTGCCCCGGACCTACAGGCGGTTCGCCTCAAGGAAGGCCCGCAGCGTCTCCGCGACCTGCAGGTAGCCCTCCTCGCCCAGCACCAGGCCGTAGTGCGAGTGCGCCCCGAAGGGCTCGTACGGAGCGTCCAGCCACTCCGCGAGGCGCTCCACCTCAGGCTCCGGAACCTGGAGGTCCAGGCCACCGCCGATGACCAGCCGCGGCACGTCGGGCAGCGCCGCCCGGTCCACCGGCACGCCGGTCAGCATCTGCCGCTTGGCGCGCCCGGACTCGAACGGCTTCTGGCCCATGAGGTGTTGGATCCGCAGCACGTCGTTGAGGGTCAGGTCTCGCTGCTCACGCGTCAGCTTCTCGGGCAGCGTCTCCCAGCCCAGCTCGGCACGACCGTAGGCGTCCGGGATGTCGCGCACGACGTGGGGTCGGGCCGGCTCACGAAGCTCCCTGGGCGTCTCGGGGGCGATCAGGACGTACGCTGCGACCGGGGCGCGCTCGATGGCCTTGAGCACGAGCAGCCCACCCATCCCGTGGCCCACGGCCACGACGCTGGGCCCGAGGCGCTCCATCGCTGCGACCACGTCCTCCGTGTAGGACTCGATGTCGAGCGTGGCCGGGTCCGCCGTCTGCGACCAGAAGTGGTTTCGCAGGTTGAGGGCGTGGCCCTCCCACCCGCGGCCGGCGACGTGGTGCAGGAAGCGCTCCCAGACCCAGGAACCGCCAAGCTCGCCGTGGACGAACAGGATGGGCTTGCGTCGCGAGCGTCGCTCCGGGAGCCAGGACTCCACGTAGAGGCCGCGTTCGGCCAGCTCGATCTCGTCCTTGCGGACCGGTCGGCCGCTCGTGGCGGTGCGGGGGATGAGGCGGTCGGAGGAGGTGGAGTCGGTCATCTCAGGCTGTGGGCGCCCTACCACTCGTGCGGGTTGAGCACGAGCCCGGTCAGGGCCTTGGGATAGAAGTAGGTCGACTTCTGGGGCATGACATCGCCGTCGCGGGCGACGGCCAGGATGGACGCCACCGGGGTGGGCTCCAGCAGGAAGGCGGCGTCCGCGCCGTCCGAGGCCGCCGCGACCAGCCCGGCGGCCTCGGCCGCGGACTTGGTGTAGGTGATGCGCCCGCCGCCGGCGACGGCGGCCGCGTCGATCCCTGCCAGGGCGTCAAGCGCCGTTCCGAGCAGGGACACATCCAGCTCCCGCACGGCGGCCCCGCCAGATCCCGGCAGCGCGCCGAAGACCTCCTGCCTCGCCTCGAGCTGCCACGCGCCCGCCCGCGTGACAAGTCCAAACCGGCCCGCGCCACCGGCCAGTTCGCCGGCCGCCTCGAACCGGGCCACCAGTGTCTCGGCATCGACGGGGGTCATGACGAACAGATCAGGGAGACGCTCCACCAGCGCGGCCGTGCCGTCGGCACCCATGCCGCGCACCACGCGGTGGGTCGGCAGGACGGTCAGCTGGTCCGCGGCATCGAGGAACAGCATCAGCAGGAAGTCGAAGGCCGGATCCTGCTCCGTGGAAGCCGTACGGCGCTCGTCCCGGTAGCGAACCGCGGTCTCGTACCGGTGATGACCGTCGGCGATGAAGACGTGACCGGCCGAGGCGGCCGCGATGAGCACGCGCGCCGGGGATCCCTCGCCCTCGTCCGACGCGATCCACAGACCGTGGCGAACGCCGTCATCGTCCGTGACGTCCGTCATCGGCCCGTCCGAGGTGATGGCGTCCAGGGCGGCGGCCGCCGTTCCAGAGGGATCCTCGTACAGGCCCACGACGGGCGAGGTGTTGATGCCCGTGGCCCGCAGCAGACGGTAGCGGTCCTCCTTCGGGCCCGACAGCGTCCGTTCGTGCGGGAGCACCGAGCTCCCGGGTCCGAACGGCTCGATGCGCAACCGGGCGAAGAACCCGCGCTGCGTCCGCTCGATGTCCGTGCCCGGCACGCGGTAGGTCTGTCGATAGACGTACACGGAGGGGCGCGGATCCTTGCGCAACGTGCCGTCCGACCGCCAGGCGGTCAGGGTCCGCGCCGCCCGCCGGTAGCGATCGTCCGGATCCTCGCCAGGCTCGCCTGCCGGGAGGTCGAGACGCACGACGTTGCGCGGGTGGCGTCCGAGCAGCACCCGGTGGAGATCCTCGCCGATGACGTCGTAGGGCGGTGCCACGACCTGTCCCGCGTCGCCGACCGTCTCGGGGTCGTAGCGGAGGGCGCGGAAGGGTCTGATCTCGGGCACGTAGTCCTCTGGACGTCTGGACGATCCGATGGCACCGCGACGCAGGGAGCGACGCCGGCGGACCTGGGGCGCATGCATCGTACGATAGGCGCGGTCGAACGGCCACCGGAGGGGCCGCTCGGCTGCGGTCGGGGTCGTGCGTGCAACTTTTTCCAGCCTCCGGGCGTCATGGGTCAGACTCCGTTCGACCCAGGATCAAGGAGCCCGAGTGCCGCTGCCCCGCATCCCCCGCGCCGCGCGTGCCGTGCTGGCGCTCGCGGTCGCCGGTTTGCTCTTGCTGGGTGCCGTGTCACCGGGCCTCGTGAGCGTCGCCGGCGCGGCCGGAGACAAGCCCGTGATGACGGCTCGGGCGCTCCTCCAGGGCCACGTCCGCCAGGGCTCATGGTTCGCGATCGCGGTCGACCTCGAGAACGCAGGCCCAGCGGTCACGGGCGAGCTGCGGGTCGGCGGCGGGGCGGACTCCAAGACCCGCTTCGGGACCTCCGTCGAGCTCGCGACCGGCTCGCGCAAGACCTATCTCCTGTACGCGCAGCCGCCGAGCTTCGGGGGCAACATGAAGGTGCAGCTGGTCAGCGGGGGCTCCGTGGTCTCCGAGGCCCAGGTCGCCATCGCCCTGCACGACCAGACCCAGCTCGTCGTGGGCGTGGTGTCGGAGAACCCGGCGAAGCTCGTCGGTGAGCTCAAACTGCTACCCAGCCAGTCCGGTGCGGCTCCCACGATCGCCACGCTCACCCCGGCCGACCTGCCCGAGCGAATCCAGGCCTGGGCGGCCCTCGACCGGCTCGTGTGGCAGGACGTGGACGCAGCGGCCCTCACGCCCGCGCAGCTCGCCGCGCTGCGAACCTGGATCGCCGGCGGCGGGCGCCTCGTGATCGTCGGAGGCACCGCCGGTGCGGACAGCCTCACCGGCTTCCCGGACGAGCTGCTCCCCTACCGGCCGAACGGCATCCTCGACATCGACCCGGCCGTCCTGCGGCCCATCCTCGGAGGGTCGCCGGCCAGCGCCACCACGCTCACCGCGTATGCCGGCGAGGCCGGCGCCGGGCGGGTCCTCGCGACCTCGGGCGGCCGCGTGATCGCCGCAGACCGCAAGATCGGCAGCGGGTCCGTCACGCTGCTCGGCTTCGACCCCACGACGTCCTGGCTGGCCGCTGGCGAGACCTGGGACACGCCACTCTGGCGGCGCCTCCTGCCGCCGCGATCCCCGGGGGGTATGACCCTGGTCGACGACTCGACCATCGTCTCGGCCGTGATGAACCTGCCCAGCCTGGCCCTGCCGCCCATCGGCGGGCTGATCGTCCTGCTGTTCGGCTACATCCTTCTGGTCGGCCCCGTGAACTACCTCGTCCTGCGGCGGCTGGACCGGCGCGAGTGGGCGTGGATCACGGTGCCCGTGCTCATCCTCGTCTTCACCGTCGGATCGTTCGGGATCGGCGGCCTGCTGCGCGGCTCCGACGTGATCATCCACGAGGTGGGGATCGTTCGTGGCGCCCCGGGAACGACTGCCGCCACGGTCCAGTCCTACCTCGGCATCTTCAGCCCATCCCGGTCGACCTACCAGGTCCGCGTCCCGGGCGACGCGCTGCTGTCCGCGCCCATGAACGGTGACGTGTTCGGCACCGGCGGCACGACCGCGCTGGACATCCTCCAAGGCGATCCGTCCCGCGTCCGGGACCTGGCGGTCGGGTTCGGCGCTATCCGCACGATCCGCGCAGAGGCCAGCGCAATGGGACCCGAGATCGTCGCCGACCTGCGGCTCGTCGACGGTCGCCTGAAGGGCACGCTGACCAACCGCTCTGCGACCACGCTTGAGGCCGCCGCCATCGTCGTCGGCTCGTCGGCGAGCCGGCTCAACGACATCGCACCCGGGGCCACGGCGAACGTCGATCTTCCGGTCGCCGCGAACCAGGTCAACTGGAATGCGCTGTCGGAGCGGATCTTCGGTCCAATGAACTGGGACGGGTCGGCACTGGACGAGGCCGGTCAGCGGACGATGGTGCGGCGCTCGGTCATCGACCAGATCTCGGTGGATCCGTTCAGCGGCTTCCCGAATGCGATCCCATCCGACAGCGCCACCCTGCTCGCCTGGGGACGGGAGCCGGTGGTCCCGATGGAGCTCGAGGACCAGACCGTCCAGCGCATGGCCAACGTCCTGTACCAGGTGCCGCTCTCCTACTCGATCAGCGGCAAGACGATCTTCGCCAACGACCTGGTCCGCTCGTCGGTCCTGGAGGTGGGAGCGAACTTCTTCTCCAAGGATCCGACGGCGCTCAGCCTCGGCCCCGGCACCGCCCGCATCTCGTACCGGCCGATCCCCTTCGAGGGGACGTTCACCCCCAGCCGGCTGATCGTGACGATGACCATCGGCGGCGACGTCGGGATGCCCGCCGTCAACCCCAAGACCCTCGTGGAGAAGAAGCGCTGCGAGCCGGGCACGGCAGGCTGCGTAGTGCCCCAGGACGGCCTGCCGGACATCGAGGTCCTCGACCTGCGCACCGGCACGTGGGTCCAGTTCGCGCACATGGACCAGAACACGCCGTACGAGCTGGCCGACGCTTCCCGCTGGGTGGACCCGGCGAGCGGCGAGGTCCAGGTCAAGTTCGTGAACGAGCGCCAGGACCAGGTCTACTTCCAGTTCCCGGTCCGGATCGAGGGAATGATCCGGTGACCGGCATCGTGCGGGCCACGGGCCTCGTGAAGCGGTACGACAAGACCGTCGCCGTGGCTGGGCTCGACCTCGACGTGGCCCAGGGCGAGATCTTCGGCCTCGTGGGTCCCAACGGCGCCGGCAAGACCACGACGCTGCGGATCCTGGCCACGCTGCTCGTCCCGGACCGGGGCGATGCCGAGATCGCCGGGGCGTCCGTCCGGAGGAACCCCAACGACGTGCGGCGCGTCCTCGGGTACATGCCGGACTCGTTCGGGGTCTACGACGACATGAAGGTCTGGGAGTACCTGGACTTCTTCGCGCGCTGCTACGGGATCCCGGCCGACCGCCGCCGGCGCATGATCGGCGACCTCCTCGAGCTGGTGGACCTGGGCTCCAAGCGCGACGTCTACGTCCAGGGCCTGTCGCGGGGCATGCAGCAGCGCCTGTGCCTCGCCCACACACTCGTCCACGACCCGCTGGTGCTGCTGCTCGACGAGCCGGCCTCGGGACTCGATCCACGGGCACGCGTCGAGCTGCGGGAGCTGCTCCGCGAGCTTCGCAACCTGGGCAAGACGATCATCGTCTCGTCCCACATCCTCCCCGAGCTGGAGGAGCTGTGCACCTCCGTCGCCATCATCGATCGCGGGCAGGTTCTCGCCCACGGGCGCGTGGCCGAGATCGAGAAACGGCTGCGGGTCGGGGCCGTCCTGCGAGCGCGGATCCTGGGCGATGCCGACGAGCACGAGGCAGCCCGGGCCTGGTTCGCCGGCCAGTCGGACGTGGTCACGGCGGAGCTGCTGGACGACGGCACGATCGAGATCGGCTTTCACGGTGACGACGAGGGGTCTGCGCGGCTCCTGGCCCACGCCGTCGGCGCGGACCTGCGGGTCGCCTCGTTCGCCCGCGCGGCCAGCGACCTCGAGGAGCTGTTCCTCCAGGTGACTGCCCCGGATCCGGAACCGGCGGAGACGTCCGCATGAGCACTCCCGTCGCAGCCACGGGCCACCGCGGGCGCTTCGGCGCGATCCGGGAGATCGGGGCCGGAGTGGCCGCCGTCAGCGTCAAGGAGCTGCGTGGCCGCATGCGCGGCAGACGTGCGTTCGTGGTCCTGACGGTCCACCTGCTGCTGGTCGCGGGCTTCGCCTGGATGATCGAGGCGCTGGCGGAACGCTCCTACAGCGGTGGCTTCAGCTCGGCGTTCTCCGCGTCGTCCGAGATCGGACGGCAGATGTTCATAGCGATCATCTTCCTGCTCACGCTCGTGACGCTGATCCTGGCCCCTGCCTCCACCGCCGGCGCCATCAGCATGGAACGCGAGAAGCAGACCATGGACCTCCTGGCGGTGACGCCCATCTCCTCGCTGGCGATCGTGCTGGGCAAGCTTCTCTCGGCGCTGTCCTGGATCCTGCTGCTGCTGCTCGCCTCGATCCCGGTCGTGGCTCTCGTCTTCACCTTCGGCGGCGTGAGCCCGGACGACGTGGTGCGGGCCTACGCGGTCCTGCTGGCGACGGCGTTCGCCTTCGGCGCGATCGGCGTGTTCGTGTCCGCCCTGGTCCGCCGCACCCAGGCGGCGACCGTGATCAACCTGGTCGCCGTGATCTTCCTGACCGCGGGCACCGCGTTCATCTTCATCTTCTGGACCGCGATGGCCGGCAACTCGGGGTTCCTCCCCGACCAGGCGCAGCGGCTCGAGAACCCGGTCCAGGCGCTCACCCGCAGACCCCCGGAAGCCCTGATGTGGTTCGATCCGTTCGTGGCCCAGCTGGACGTCATGTGCGGCACTGAGACGGGCTTCGGCGGGACCTGCCAGATCATCGCCGGGGTCACGAACCAGAACGCGGCGTTCCAGGGCGACGTCCAGGGCGAGTTCGGCGTCAAGCGCGACAGCTACTGGCCGCGCAGCGTCGCCGCGATGGTCATCGGCGGGCTCATCCTCATCGTGCTGGCCGTGCAGCTCGTGTCGCCGACCCGCCGCTGGAGGATCCGCCTGCCGAGGCCACGCCGACGGGCCGCAGGGAGCGAAGGGTGATGGCAAGGATCCGCAATCCCCGGTCCGAGGCGCGACCGCGCCAACCGGCCCCGATCTACGTTCCGGCCGACCCGGCATCGCTCGGCATCGCGCTGGATCCTGCCCTCACGGAGATCCGGGCGGGTCTCGCCACGCATCGTCGCCGGCTGTGGCTGCGGCGATCCGTGCGACGTGCGTGGTACGTCGCCGCGGCCGTGGCCGTGGCGGAGCTCCTGCTCGCGATCGCCCAGCGGCTGCTCCCCATCGAACAGGCGCCGCTCATCGCCGTGGCCATCCCGGTGGTGGGCGCGCTCGTCCTCCTCGTCCTCGTGGTACGTGTGCGGCCGACGCTCGGCGAGACGGCCCTGGCCGTCGACGCCGAAGGCGGCGCAGGGGATGCCGTGGCCTCTGCCCTGGCCTTCGCCGGGGCCATGCCGGCGGCCGCCGGGCCGGCAGAGGGCTCCGAGGACGACTCGATCGCCGTGGACGGCGCGTTCGACATCGCCGAGGCCGAGGCGCGCTTCGTGCGTCGCCAGCGGCGCGACGCGCTGGGCCGTCTGCGAGCGATGGATCCGGGCCTGTTCCGCCCGCGGGTCGCACGGCGACCCGCGCTTGCCGCACTCATCGCGACCGCGCTGGTGCTGCCCGCGATCCTCCTGCCGAACCCGATGGACCTGGTGATCGCGCAGAACCGCGAGGTCCGCGAGGAGGCGGAACGCCAGGCCGAGCGCATCGATGAGATCGCCAAGGACCTGGAGGGCAAGGGCGCCAGGGCGGGTGATCCGCGGACGGACCTGGCGGAGGAGTTGCGGGCGCTCGCCGAGCGGCTCCGCGACAACCCCGGCGACCTGGACAAGAACCTCGCCCAGCTGGGCTCCGTCGAGGACGACGTCCGGGCGCAGCTCGATCCCGCCAACGAGCAGAAGGCCGCGTCGATCGCGGCTCTCTCACGGGCCCTCTCGCGCACGTCCACGGGGAACCCGCAAGCGAACCCGGGCGGCGACCCGAAGAAGGCCAGCGACGACCTGGAAGATGCGGGCGACAAGGTGGACGACATGACCCAGGCCGAGCGTGATGCGCTCGCCCGCGAGCTGGCGGAGCTCCAGGGCCAGGCCAGCCAGGCCGACGGCGCGGCGGGCCAGGCCCTCCGTGATGCCGTCGCCAGCCTGTCCCAGGGTGACAGCGCAGGCGCCAAGGCCGCGCTCGACCGACTGGGCGAGGCCCTCCAGGGAGCGGACACGCGGGTGCAGGTCAACCGCGACCTCGCGACGGCCGCCTCGGGCCTGCAGGACGCGCGGCGTGATCTCGCCAACGCCGGCGGGCAGCAAGGCGGACAGCCGGGCCAGACCGGCCAGCAGGGCAACGGGCAGCAGGGGAACGGCCAGCAGGGCAGCCCCAGGCCGAGCGGCTCGCCCGGCAGCGGCCAGGGCGGCACCGGGAGTCCGAACCCCAGCGCCTCCCCGGGCAGCGGCCAAGGTCAGGGGCAGGGTCAGAGGGCAAGGCCAGGGCCAGGGGCAGGGCCAGGGGCAGGGTCAGGGCCAGGGCAGGGGCAGGGCCAGGGCCAGGGGCAGGGCCAGGGCCAGGGGCAGGGTCAGGGCCAGGGGCAGGGTCAGGGCCAAGGGCAGGGCCAGGGCCAAGGGCCAGGGCCAGGGCCAGGGCCAGGGCCAGGGCTCTCTCGGCGGCGGCGGCTCGAACGCCGCCCACCTCGGCACCGGCCAGTCCAACGGGCGTCCCGGCGGCCCGGTCAACCCCAACCGTCCCAGCGAGCTCGGCGGCGACCTGGGCCAGGTGTTCGCCCCCTTCGACCGCCTGGGCAAGCCGGGCGATCCCTCGTACGTCGCCGGCACCGGCGGCGACGGCCAGACCCAGCAGGGCAGCCAGCAGGGACAGGGCAGCAACAACGGCTCGTACGTCCCGTACGACTCCGTCTACGGCGACTTCTACGACTACGCGCTGACGACGCTCGACCGCTCGTACGTCCCGATCTCGGTCAAGGACTACGTGCGGGACTACTTCAGCTCGCTGGATCCGAGCAACTAGCCGCGGGGCCCTTGCGGCCGATCCGCCACCGGAGGACCCATGGACGCATCCACCGCACCGGCCGCGACCCACGCGGTCCGCCGCCGAGCCACACCGCATCGCGCCCGAGGCGTTCGCCGAACGCGCGCGCGCCATCGAGGCCGAGGTCGGCAAGGTGATCGTCGGCCAGCGCGAGCTCGTCCGCCACACGCTCGTCGGGCTGCTCGCGAACAGCCACGTCCTCCTCGAGGGCGTCCCGGGCCTGGGCAAGACGATGCTCGTGCGCACGATCGCCGACGTCATCGACTGCACCTTCAGCCGCGTCCAGTTCACCCCGGACCTGATGCCGGCCGACATCACGGGCACCAACATCCTCATCGAGGAGGGCGGGTCGCGCGTCTTCCGCTTCCAGCCCGGCCCGATCTTCGCCAACCTCGTCCTGGCCGACGAGATCAACCGCGCCACGCCCAAGACCCAGTCCTCGCTGCTGGAGGCGATGCAGGAGCACCAGGTCACCGTGGCCCGCAGCCGCTATCCGCTCGACCCGCCGTTCTTCGTCCTCGCCACGCAGAACCCGCTCGAGATGGAGGGCACGTACCCCCTCCCCGAGGCCCAGCTGGACCGGTTCCTGCTCAAGGTCATGGTCCCGTTCCCGTCCGAGGCGGACCTGATCGCGATCATCGACCGCACGACGGGCGCCGACGCACCCACGGCGCAGCACGTGGCCAGCGCCACCGAGATCGTGGAGATGCAGCGCCTGGCGCGCGCCGTGCCGATCGCGCCGCACATCACGGCGTACGCCGTCTCCGTCCTGGCCGCGACCCATCCCGACAACGGCCGGGCCCCGTCGATCGTGCGTCAGTACGTGCGCTACGGCGGATCGCCGCGTGGCGCCCAGGCCCTGGTGACCGCGGGCAAGATCCTGGCGCTCATGGACGGACGGTTCAACGTCTCGGTGGACGACGTCCGGGCCGCCGCGCTGCCGGCGCTGCGCCACCGCGTCATCCTGAACTTCGAGGGCGAGGCGGAGGGCATCACGACCGAGGCCGTCGTCCGCACCATCCTGGACGAGGTGGCGCCGCCCTCGGTCGAGTAGGCGACGCACGCGACCATGGCCCTCTCCCCCACCCCGCCGCAGGACCCGGGCGCGGACCGGGTGCCCGACGCCGCCCCGCCGGCGGCCGAGACGCCCGGCAGGCCCATCGGCGTCCGGGCGTTCCTGCCCAACGAGCTGGATCCCACGGTCTTCGACGAGGGGTTCCTGCGCCAGCTCGAGCGACTTGGCGTGCTCATGAAGCAGCCGGTCCGGGGCGGTCTCAAGGGCGGGCGACGGAGCGTGAAGCGCGGCCAGTCGGTGGAGTTCGCCGACTACCGCGACTACTCGCTGGGCGACGACCTCCGTCAGCTGGACTGGAACGTCTACGCGCGCCTCGAGAAGCTGTTCGTGAAGCTGTTCATCGAGGAGGAGGACGTCACCATCACGTTCCTCCTCGACGCCAGTCCGTCCATGGCGTACGGCCGGCCGCAGAAGCTCCTGTTCGCCAAGCGTGCCGCCGCGGCCCTCGGGTACATCGCCCTGGCCGGCGAGGACCGTGTCGTGACGACCGCCCTGTCAGGGCGAACGGCCCGGCGGCACAGCGGCCTGCGTGGCTCCGGACGGGTCTTCAGGCTGCTGGGCAACCTGTCCGGGATCCAGCCCGCCGAGGGCCCCACCGACCTGCTGCTCGCCGCGCGCCACGCCGCGGCGATGCTCTCCGGCCGCGGGGTCGTGGTGCTGATCTCGGACCTGCTCGACCCCTCCGCGGACCGGGTGATCCGCGAGCTCGCCGCGACGGGCTCGGAGCTGATCGTCCTCCACACGCTCTCGCCCGAGGAGCTGGACCCGCCGCTCGAGGGCGATCTCAAGCTGGTGGACGCCGAGACCGGCGAGGGCATCGACGTCACGGTGGATCTCGCGGCGCTGGACGACTACAAGGCACGCCTCCTCGCCTGGCAGGAGGGTCTGGAGGACATCGCCCGGAAGCGCCGTGCCTCGTACGTCCCGATCGCCACCGACACCCCGCTGGCCGACCTCGTGTTCGCCGAGCTCCGCCGTCGCCGGGTGGTCGGCTGAGATGAGCTTCCTCACCCCGCTCGCGCTGGCCGGCCTGCTGTTCCTGCCGGTCGTCGTGGCGATGTACCTGCTCAAGCTGCGTCGGGACGAGGCGAAGGTGCCGTCCACGCTCCTGTGGCAGAAGCTGGTCTCCGACGTCGAGGCGAACGCTCCGTGGCAGCGACTCCGCCGCAGCCTCCTGCTCCTCCTCCAGCTGCTCCTGGTCCTGATCCTTGCCTTCCTCGCCGCGCGCCCGTTCATCGAGCGGCCGGCGGGTCTCGCCGGCGACATCGTGCTCGTGATCGACACGTCCGCGTCCATGCAGGCCACGGACGTGGCGCCGACACGGCTGGACGCCGCCAAGGTCGCGGCCATCGACGCCCTCAAGGAGCTCCCTGCCGGGGCCAAGGTCAGCGTGATCGCGGCCGGGCGGACGGCCCGCGTCATCGCCAACGGCACCAGTGACATCGGCAACGTGAAACAGGCGATCAGCGCCATCCCGCCCACCTCGGACGTCGGCGACCTGGGCGACGCGCTGCGGCTGGCCTCCGCGCTGGCGGCGCGGTCCGGCGATGCCGAGATTCTCGTCGCCACGGACGCCGCCCTCGCGACGCCACCGTCGGGGACCCTCGAGGCACCCGTCCGGGTGCTCCAGGTGGGCCGCGAGGCGAAGAACGAGGCGATCACCGCACTCGCCGTGCGAACGGCACCCAGCGGGCTCTCACACTCCGCGTTCATCTCCATCGCCAACCTTGGCCTCGGGATGGCCGAGCGCCGCGTGCAGCTCTATGCGGACGGCGTCCTGCGCGACTCGCGGGTCCTGGTGCTGGATCCGCAGCGACAGACCGACATCTCCATCGACGACATCGACGATCCGGACAACCCGGCGTCGGTGATCGAGGTCCGGCTCGTGGCCGCGGACGAAACGAGCACCGCGGCACCGGACCCGCTGGGCGTGGACGACCGCGCGTGGGCGATCGTCCCGCCCGCCCGCCTCCGGACGATCCTGCTCGTCAGCGACGGCGACCCCTACCTCGAGACCGCGCTCTCCTACCTGCCCGACACCGAGCTCTACGGCGTCACGCCCGACAAGTACGGCCCGGGAACCAGGCCCGAGCTGTTCGACCTCATCATCTTCGAGGGCTTCCTGCCCGACGAGCTGCCGGCCAAGCCGATCCTCGCCATCGCCCCGCGCGAGACCTCGCCACTGGGCACGGTGACCGGGAGCCTCACGAACCCCGGCATCGGCAGCCTCGACACCACCGACCCGATCCTGCGCTACGTGGACCTGACGACGGTCCACGTCGGCGAGGCGCAGAAGCTGGAGCTGCCCGCGTGGGCACGCCCGGTGATCCCGGGACCCGGCGGCGCGCCGCTGCTCTACGCCGGGACGCTGGCCGGCCGCCCGGCGGCCGTGATGGCCTTCGAGCCCCGGCGGTCGGACCTGCCCCTCCAGGTGGCGTTCCCGGTCCTGCTCGCCAACCTCGCCGGTGAGCTGCTGGGCGGCTCCGAGACGCCACTCGAGGCGATCGCGCCAGGCGCGCCCGTGACGCTGGCCATCCCCGACGGCGCGATCGGCGTGCGGGTCGCTCGTCCGGACGGCTCCACGGACGACCTCGTGGCCCCCACTGGCAGCGCGGGATCCGTGACGTTCGCCCGCACCGACCTCCTGGGCGTCTACAGCGTGACTCCGATCGCCGATCCCGATGCGACGCCCGCGCCGTCGTCGGGCGCCACCCCGTCGCCGTCCACCACCGCCTCGGCCTCGGCCGGCGCATCGCCGGCGCATCGGCCGGCGCGTCGCCCACGTTCCGTCCGGCCGATCCGGACGCCCCGGTTCGCTTCGCCGTGGGCCTGCTCGACGTGGACGAGTCCCGGATCGCCCCCGGCGATGCCGCCCGGCTCCAGGCGTTGGGCGCAGCGCCTGCCAGCCCGGACCCCGGAGCCGGAGTCGGCACACCCGTCGAGGCGCGACCCAACGCGCGCGACGAGATCTGGATCCCGATCGTGCTGGTCGCCCTTCTCGTCCTGACGCTCGAATGGCTCGTCTACGAGCGCGACACCCTGGCGCGGCTGCGACGCGGGCTGGCCGCCCGCTTCCGTGGTTCCCGGACGGCGGGCAGGGGCGCTTGATGGGCGTCCACTTCGACGCGCCGCTGGCGCTGTTGCTGCTCCCGCCGCTCCTGGGCGTGGTGATCGCGCTCCATGTCGCGTCGCGGCGGAGGCTTGGCGTCGGCCGGCGACGGGCGGCACTGGCCATTCGCGTCGCGCTGCTCTCGGCGCTCGTGTTCGCGCTGGCCGGGCTCCAGCTCGTGCTGCCGGTGGACCGCCTGGCCGTGGTCTACGTCGTGGACCTGTCCGACTCGGTGGGGACGGCCGGCCGCGAGGAGGCCCTCGCATACCTGCGGGAGAGCCTCGCGGCCAAGGAGGACGAGGACGTCGCGGGGATCGTGGCCTTCGGGGGCGACGCGCTGGTCGAACGCCTTCCGTCCGACCTCGCCGAGATCGACCGGATCGCGTCCACGCCCGTCCGTGCGGCGACCGACATCGGGGCCGCGCTCCGCCTCGCCGGGGCGCTGTTCCCCGACGACGCTCAGAAGCGGATCGTCCTCCTCTCGGACGGCAACGACACGACGGGCTCGGGTCAGACGGAGGCGGCGCTGGCGGCGGCCCGCGGAATCCAGGTCCAGACGCACCTGACCGGGCTCGCGGGTGCCGAGGAAGTCCTCGTCGAGCGCCTGACCGCGCCATCGACGGCGCGCCTGGGCGAGAAGGTCCAGGTCGGCGCCGACATCACGTCCACCGTCGCGCAGCCCGCCACCGCCCGCCTGTTCGTCAACGGCGAGCTGGCCGGGACGCGGGCCGTGAACCTCGACGCCGGCGCCAACCGGGTCGAGTTCCTGTTCACGGCGAAGGACGCCGGGTTCCTGCGCTTCAGGATCGTCGTGGAAGCCGCCCGGGACACGTTCAACCAGAACGACCGGGCCGACGCCAACACCATCGTGAAGGGCGAGCCGCGCGTCCTGGTCGTCAAGGGCGACGAGGACGTCGCCGCGCAGCTGGTCGCCGCGCTCGAGACCGAGCGGCAGACGGTGGACACGGTGATCCCGGAGGCCCTCCCCGCGGACCTGGCAGGGCTCGCCGACTACGACTCGGTCGTCCTCGTGGACGTGCCCCGGCTCCGCCTCACCGACGCGGCACTGGCCGCACTGCAGGTCTATGTCCGCGACCTCGGCCGCGGTCTCGTCGTGGTGGGCGGTCCCCGCGCCTACGGTGCCGGCGGCTACACCGACACGCCGCTCGAGGAGGCGCTCCCGGTGGACATGGGCGTCCGCGACCGGCAGAAGCAGCCGGACGTCGCCCTGGTGGTCGTCATCGACAAGTCCGGGTCCATGGACGCCTGCCACTGCAACAGCTTCGGCGGGGGAATGGGCGGCGGGACCGGCATCGCGGGGGTCAAGAAGACCGACATCGGCAAGGAGGCGATCCTGCGGGCCGCCTCGGCACTGACCGAGCGCGACGAGCTGGGCGTTGTCGCCTTCGACGAGCAGGCGCACTGGGTCGTCAAGACCGCGCCCCTGGGCGGCCTGGCGGACCTGCAGGGATCGATCGCCGGGATCGCGCCGCTCGGCCAGACGAACATCTTCGCGGGCCTGGACCAGGCGGTGCAGTCGCTCAAGGGTGCGACGGCGACGCGGCGCCACATCATCCTGCTGACCGACGGCTGGTCGAGCAGCGGCCAGTACGACGACATCATCAAGCAGATGCAGGCCGCCGGGATCACGCTCTCCACCGTGGGTGCGGGCGGCGGCGCGAACCCGTTCCTGGAGCAGCTCGCGAGGGCCGGCGGCGGCCGCTTCTACGCCGCCAGCAACCCGTCCTCCATCCCGGACATCTTCCTCAAGGAGACCCAGCAGGTCTCCGGCCAGCAGATCGTGGAGGAGAAGTTCTTCCCGATCCTGACCTCGTCGTCACCCATCCTGCGCGGCATCGAAGGCGGGCTGCCGTCGCTGCTTGGCTACAACGGGACGACGGCCAAGCCGGCCGCCCAGACGGTGCTCGTCACCGCGCGCGACGATCCGCTCCTGGCGCAGTGGCAGTACGGGCTTGGCCGGGCCGTGGCCTGGACCTCGGACACGACGGGCCGCTGGGCCAAGAGCTGGGTCGGCTGGAAGGGGTTCTCCCAGTTCGCCAGCCAGATGGTGGGCTGGACGTTCCCGGGCGAGGAGAGCGGCGGCATCGAGGCGTCGTTCGTCGATCGCGGCGGGCGGACGTACCTGCGCGTGGACAGCGTCAATGCCGATGGATCGCCACGCGACTTCTACGCCACCAGCGTGGCGCTCGTGGGACCAGACCTCGAGCCGGCAGCCGTGAACCTGTCGCAGGTGGCGCCGGGCGTGTACGAATCGCCCGTCGCGTCGCTCCAGAGCGGCGCCTACGCGGTACGCGTGACCCAGACCAAGCCCGGCGCCGCGGCCCTGGGGCGGACCCTTGGTCTCGTGGCCCCGACCGCGGCCGAGTACCGGCTCCTGGGCGCCAACGAGCCGCTGCTTGCCGCGATCCGGGCGGCGACCGGCGGTGAGCAGGTTGCCCAGCCTGCCGGCGTCTGGGTGCACGACCTGCAGACCACGAGCCGCTACACGGACATGTGGCCGTGGCTCCTGCTGCTCGCGTTGCTGCTGTGGCCTCTGGACATCGCGCTGCGGCGCGTCTCGCTGGGTCGCCGGGAGCTCGCCGACGGCCGGCGCTGGGCCTCCGACAAGGTCCGCGGCCGCCGCATCTCGGCGCGCACGCAGGCGTCCGAGAGCATGCTGGCCGCCCGCGACCGCGCGGGATCGGCGGGCGCGCGCAACGCGATCCTGCGCGAGGCCTCCGACCGTGCAACGGGATCCGCTGTGGAGACCGCGGAACCTCCGGGCGTCACAGCGACGCCTGCGTCCACGCCACAGGCGGCAACCGAGCCCCGGGCGGCCACGCCGACGGCGCCGACGGCACCACGCCGCCGCCCCCTCCGGCTTCGCCGCCACCCCCTCCCCCGTCCGCAGCGCCACCGACCTCGCCCAACGCGCCTGATGACACCCTAGCGCGGCTGCGAGATGCAAAGCGTCGCAACCGATCCTGACGGTCCGGGCGACGACCTTCCGGGACCGGTGCTAGCCTCCCGAGCATGACCATCACCTCTCCTGGCGGACGGCGGCTACGGCGGCTCACGCCGCACCTGGTGGCGGTCCTGGCGCTCGCCGGCTGCGGGACGATCTCGTCGTCGCCGCCCCCTGCGACCCCGACGGACTTCCCGGGCCTCGCGGGCCGCCTGAACGCGGTGGGCATCGAGGCCCGGGACTGGATCTCGGGCGAACCCGGGTGCGCCGACGACGAGCTCCGAAAGACGGCCATCCGCTTCGAAGCGGCAGGCCTTGACCAGGCCGAGCCGGTCACGCTGTACCTGTACGTGTTCCGCAACCGGGCGGCGTTCGAGCGGAATCGCGCGAGCATCGGCCCCTGCGCGACGGCGTACGTCACGGACGCCGACACGTTCGAGCAGATCGAGCAGTCACCCTACGTTGTCGCAGGCCAGGGTCCGTGGGCGCCGGAGTTCGAGGCCACGCTTCGCCGAACCTTGGAGATCGCGGCCGGCACCGGCGGCTGAGGTCGCTCCTGCGCACCGGGTCCCACCACAGCGGCCGCCAGCACACCGCACCAATGGACACCGCACCCTTGCATCGGGGTCCTGTGCGGGTACTGCGGCGGACTGCACACCACCGCACCTGACCCCACCGGGACCCTGACCGCCATCCCATGGACCCGGTGACGACCGGGCCGTCGATCCGACGGCGGGTGCCGGAGATCCTCGGGACATGGCTGTCTCGACTCGCACCCGACGCGCCCTGTCAACCGTCCTCGCGGTCATCCTCGCCGTCGAAGCCGTCTCCGCCGTGGCCGCCGCCGCGGCCACGCGACCGGTCACCCACGAACTCCCTGCGGTCCCACCCGTCGCGCAGGTTCTCTCCGCCGAGGCGACCGCGGCGACCGAGGCGACCCTCGGTGGTCCGGCTGGGCTGGCCGCCGTCGCGTTCTCGGCACCGGCCAGCGCGCTTCGCGTCATCGAGCCCGCGTCGACCGCGAGCGGCGAGTCGGATTCGACCACTCGCCCCACGCCGGATGTCATCGCGGCTGCCGCCGCGAAGGCTGCGGCTGCAGAGGCCGCCGCGAAGGCGAAGGCCGCCGCGGCTGCGGAGGACGCCGCGAAGGCCAAGGCCGCGCCGCCGCGAAGGCGAAGGCCGCCGCGAAGGCGAAGGCCGCCGCGAAGGCGAAGGCCGCAGCCGCCGCCAAGGCGAAGAGCGCGTCTTCGGGCACCAGGCGGACGTCCTACTCGGGGAGGAACCACGTCTGGATCCCGTCACTGGGCATCAGCAGGTCGGTCCGGTGGTTCCCGTGTGAGCGCAGCCGTCCGCCCGACAACTACATGTACCGCTGGGGCTGCGCCGGCTCCAACAACGTCTACCTCATGGGCCATGCTTCCAGCGTCATGAAGGCCCTCCACAACGCATACGTCCGAGGACGGCTCGCCAAGGGCATGAAGGCCTGGTACGCGGATCCCAAGGGCAAGGTGCGCCAGTACGCCGTCAAGTGGTGGAAGGTCACCCGGCCCACCACGGATGCCGCCTGGGCCTGGGCTTCGCAGTCGGTGCCGTCCATGACGCTCCAGACCTGCGTCGGCCGCAACAGCGAGTACCGGTTGGTGGTCCGGCTCGTCGTGGTCGGCGGCTAGGCAGACCGGCCCGGGCGAGACCCCGGCGGCACCCGCGGCCGGTTCTTGCTAGCCTCTGCGGCGCATGTCCGAGTCAGCCGTCCCACCGCCCACCTCGCACGCCAACGGAAATGGCACCGGCAACGGCATCGCCGCGTCCACGTTGCGACGCGCGATCCTGCTCCACCTTCGTCGCGTCGGTCCGTCAGTACCGGATGCCATATCGGCAGCCATCGGCGCGAGCCGGAGCGGCGTGGCGCAGCAGCTCCGGGCCTTGGACACCGCGGGACTGGTGACCCGGACCCCGGTGCGCCACGGTGTCGGCCGCCCGAGACACCTCTACGACATCACCCCTGACGCCCAGGGCCTGTTCCCGTCCAACTACGACGGCCTGGCGACCGGGCTGCTCGCCGCGATTCTCGAGGTCGGCGGCGAGACGCTCGTCGAGGACGTGTTCGCCGCCCGCCGCCGCCAGGCCGAGGCCCGGCTTCGCGAGCAGATGGGTTCCTCACTCCCGTCCGACGCGCCGCTCGAGGATCGTGTTCGGGAGCTGGCGCGCCTGCAGGACGAGCTGGGCTACGTCTCGGAGGCGCAGGTGGGCACCGACGGCATTCGCCTCCTGGAGCACAACTGCGCCGTCCTGGACGTGGCTCTCGGGATGCCCGTGGCGTGCCGCTCGGAGCTCGAGCTGTTCCGGGAGGTGCTCGGCGTGAACCTGGTCCGTGAACGGCACATCGCCGCCGGCGACCGCTGCTGCGAGTACCGGGTCACGGAGACGCCCCCCGCCTGAGAGGCAGCCGGGCCTAGCCCTCCTCGCGCTCCACGACCTTGCGCCGCGCCGGCTCCAGGACCGGACGTGCCACGTCGGACACGTTGGGCACGAAGGATGCCGCGAGGGACGTCGCCGCGATCTGCTCCTGCTCGGCGAGCGACAGGATCCCGAGGCGGCCCAGGGTGGCGAGCTCGTCGCGGATGTAGGTCTTGAGCATCTCCGGGCCGTCCGTGCTGATCGTGTACCGGACGCCGTTGCGGTGGAACTGGTCGAAGATCCAGCGGAACTCGTCCCAGCTCGACACGACGCCCGTGTTGAGATTCGAGGTCGGACAGATCTCGAGCACGATCCCGCGCTCGCGGATCATCGCCATCGTGCGCGGATCGTAGGCCGCCTTCACACCGTGGCCGATCCGGTCGGGCTCGAGCAGCTCGATGACTCGCCCGATCTCCTCCACGGGTCCGGACTCGCCGGTGTGAATGGTGATCCCCAGGCCGTGCTGGCGGGCACGCCGGAAGAGCCTGCGGTAGTCCGCGACACGGAAGGTCGCCGACTCGGGGCCGGCGATGTCGATGCCGACCACGCCGCGATCGCGCCAGGTGATCGCCTTCTCCGCGATGATCTCGTTGAGCTCGAACGGGAACGCGCGGTCGAGGCAGAACAGGAGCCCGGGCTTCACCGGGTATTCGAGCGTTGCCCTGTCCATGCCCCGGATGGCGGCAGCGATGATGTGGTCGAGGTCCTGCTCGCCGCCGCGGTTCCGCTTCATCGGGTTGAAGCGGAGCTCCGTCGTGGTGACGTTGTTCTTGCGATAGGCCCCGCCGATGACCTCGTAGACGGCCCGCTCGACCGCGATCGGGCTCGACTGGATGAGCTCCGTCCAGTGGAAGAGCTGGAGATAGCCGTCGAAGCTCTTGGGGCGGCGCGGATGGACCGTGATCAGGTCACGGAACTCCCAGTAGTCGCGGGTCGGGAGCTTGATCCCCTGGGCATGGGCGATGGACCACATGATGGCCGGGGTGACGGCCGCCCCCAGGTGGCAGTGGAGCTCGGCGAGCGGGACCTTGCGGCTGAGGGAGGAGGCCATGGCCGAAGAATAGCCGAGGCAGGCTCTCAGCCCGCGGCAGCTCCCGGGACGACGCGACCCTCGGCGTCCAGCGTGGCCCGGCGGCGCAGGTTGCGTAGCTCGGCGCCCGGAACCTGGTCGCGGGCGTGGTAGCTCGAGCGGACGAGCGGCGCGGACTCGACGTGCTTGAACCCGAGCGCCAGGGCCTCTTGCTTCATGTCCGCGAACTCGTCGGGGGTGTAGTAGCGCTCCAGGGTGAAGGTGATCGGCCGTCGGCCGCAGGTACTGGCCGATGGTGAGGATGTCGCAGTCCACCGCGCGGAGCGCTGCGAAGCACTCCGTGAGCTCCTCTCGCGTCTCGCCGAGGCCGACCATCAGGCTGCTCTTGGTGTGGGCCTCGTTGCCGTACTCGGCGGCGTAGACCTTCGCCCGCTCGAGCACGGACAGCGTGCGGTCCCAGCGCGCGCGCTTGCGGACGGGCTGCTGGAGCCGCTTCACCGTCTCGAGGTTGTGGTTGAGGATGTCCGGACCAGCCTCCATCACGGCGCGGAGCGGCTGCTCCTCGCCGTTGAAGTCCGGGATCAGGACCTCGACACCCATGAGCGGGCTGCGGGCGCGTATCTCGCGGATCGTGGCCGCGAAGGCGCCGGCGCCGCCGTCGGGCAGGTCGTCACGGGCGACGCTGGTCACCACGACGTGGTCCAGGCGCATGGCGCTGACCGCCTCGGCGACCCGGCGCGGCTCGTCGTCGTCGAACCAGGTGGGCCTGCCCGTCTTGATGGCGCAGAAGCCGCAGGCCCGGGTGCAGACGTCGCCCAGGATCATGACCGTCGCGGTGCGCTGGTCCCAGCACTCGCCGACGTTGGGGCAGACGGCCTCCTCGCACACCGTGTTGAGGTTCAGCCCGCGCAGGAGGCCCTTGAGGTCGTGGTAGTTGTCGCCCGACGGCATCCGGGACTTGATCCAGTCCGGGTGACGACGCAGGGGCCGCGTACCCACCGCCGCAGGTGCCTCGACCAGGCCCTGGCCACCGCCCATGGCGATGGAGATGTCCATCGCGCTCGCGTGCGCGTGCGCCGGGTTGGGGTCGAAGACGGGCAGCTCGCGAGCCATGGCTAGTAGACCGAGGTCTCCGGGCCGACGGACTCGAGCCAGTCCTTGATGTCGCGCAGGAATGCCGCGCCCCCGGCGCCGTCGTTCGCGCGGTGGTCCAGGCCCAGGACCATGTTCATGATCGGCCGGATCGCGATCACGTCGCCGTCCTCGCCGCTGACCACGACGGCCCGCTTGGTGATCGCCTCCATGGTGACGATGCCCACCTCGGGCACGTTGAGGATCGGCATCACGAGGTTCGTGCCGAGGTAGCCCGTGTTGTCGACGGTGAAGGTGCCGCCCCCGAAGTCGTCGAGCCGCAGCTTGTTCGCACGGGCGCGAGTTGCCACGTCGGCGATGGCGAGGTTGAGGCCGTGGATCGAGAGCGTGTCCGCGTCGCGGACGACCGGGACGATGAGCCCGTCGTCAACGGCGACCGCCACGCCGATCGTGATCCGGCGCTTGGCCAGCAGGCCCTGGTCCGTCCAGACGGCATTGAACGTGGGGTTGCGCTTCAGCGCCTCCGCCGCCGCCTTGACGACGAACGGGACGTAGGAGATGCCGACGCCTTCCTTCGCCTGGTAGGCCTTCTTGATGCTCTCGCGCAGGCGCACGAGGCGGCTGGCGTCGATCTCCATCTGCACGTAGGCGTGCGGGGCGGCGAGCGCGCGGGTCATCTGCGCGGCGATGCCCTTGCGCATCTGGGTCATCGGGACGAGAACCTCGTCCGCGCCGGCCGGGAACTCGATGGGCGCACCGGCCACGGGCTTCGCGGCGGCGGGTGCCGGCGGGGTCGCCGCAGGTGCGGCTGGGGCGGCCGCGGGGGCTGTGCCCGTGCGGGTGGCCTCGACATGGGCCAGGACGTCCTCGCGGGTGATCCGGCCACCCCCGCCGGTGCCAGCGACCTGCGCGGCCTCCAGGCCGTGCTCCCGGAGCAGTCGGCGGACGGCCGGGGTCATGCGGGCGTTCGGGTCGTGAACCGCTGGCGCGGCGGCAGGTGCCAGGACAGCGGGTGCCGGGGCAGAAGTCGCGGGCGCCGCCGGGGTGGCGGTCGCCGGTGCGGCGACGCCCGACGTCGGGGCGGGCTGGACCGAAACCGGTTCGGCCGCTGGCATGACCGGGGCCGGATCCGGGGCGGCGACGGATGCCGCAACGGACGATCCGCCGGCCTCCTCGTCGGTCTCGATGATCGCGATCTCGGCGTCGTTGGGGACCGTAGCCCCCTCCTCGGCGAGGATCTCGCGCAGGATGCCCGCAAACGGCGACGGCACCTCGGCGTTCACCTTGTCGGTGATCACCTCGACGATTGGCTCGTACTTCGCGACCGTGTCACCAGGCTGCTTGAGCCAGCGTCCGATCGTCCCCTCCGCGACACTCTCGCCGAGCTGGGGCATCGTCACCTTGGCCACTGGGTCTGTTCCTCCGATTGGTGCTGTTCGAGGGGGACGCGACGACACGTTGGCCCTAGTGTCGCGCATCCCGCCGCGCCGCGCCTCCCACGCCGCTCATCGGGTTCCGGAAGCGCGCCGGATACGCTCCAGGCGCGTGCAATCCGGGAGGTCCAGGGCCTCCCGTACCTAATACGCGCTGCACGCGTGCTCGCCCCTGGTGAAGGCCAGGTGTGCGCTGCCTACGCGCCAGCAGCGTGCTACGTGCAGGTGCTGGTGGGCGCTGCGCCGAGCACGCGCCGCACCCGTGCGATGCGCGCCGTGGTGGTCACGAAGGCCCATGAGGCGCCTCCGGCCGCCGCCGGATCCGCTTCCTGACGACGGGCGGCCGACTACCACGCTCGCCACGCGTGAACGGTACGAAGGCGAGGCCCTCGACGGAGCCGGACGGCGTCCGCAGCCAGGTCCGCAGCGCCGGACCCCGCAGCTGGCAGCGCCGCCCGGAGCACGGCATCGTTCCGGCGTACCTGGGCGCGCGCCGTCGACCCGTCCGGGAGCACCAGGAGCCGAGCCACCCGCCGGACCTTCCAACCGAACCGCTCCGCGACGACCCCGGCGGCCAGCCGAACCTTGACATCGTGGCGACGGAGCGTCTCCTCGATCGACACGAGCTCCGTCTTCACCTCGATCACGAGGAGGGTGCCGCTCGCGGCGTGCCAGGCGACCACATCGATCGATCCCGCTCTCGCCGTAGACGGAGAACGACACCTCGGGCCGCGTCTCCCAGCCGAGGGAGTTGAGCCGCGCGACCACCGCACCCACTAGCGCAGCGTGACCCTCGTCCATCAGCCGGTCCAACTCGCCCCCCGGAACAGGAGCTCGATGCGCAGTTCCCCGCCGAGCGCCGCTGCCTGGCGACGGAGCGCCGGTACGGAGACCCCGGCGATCCGCCCTCGTTCGGTGCGGGAGACGGTGTCCTGGCTGACCTCTGCCGCCTCGCCCAGTCGCCCTGGCGCCAACCCAGCCGGTGTCGCAGTGCCCGGAACCGGCGCCCAAGTCGCAGGTCGTCGTCCACGCACGGAGCATGGCGGGGGCCGCTTGTCTGCCACTCAATCGCCGCGGTGTCGTGAACCCCCGCCTCGTCCGGGGAGCCCGATACTGCGTCCGCCATGTAGGCCTCGAAGGCCAGAGCCACCACCTCCTCCAACTCTGTGACCAGGGCCTCATCGACGGTCTTGAACGTGAACGTCGACTTGCCGGTCAGCCGCTTCCTCAGGCCGGGTGATAGCGACTCGGCAAGGTCCGGCCACGTGTGGATCGGCAGCAGGTAGAACCCGACGTGCTTCGACGCCGGCTTCACGAAGGCGAACCAGTTGTGAGCATTCGCGCCGGTGCTTGCGAAGCGTCGGGATGTTGTAGATCGTGGCCGTCTCGAGCCGGTCCCGGTAGGGATCCAGGATGGCCTCGAGCCGCGCCCCGATCGCGACGAGGTCCTCGGCCGATGGCGGCGCCATCAGTACGCCGCCAGCCTGCGGATCGCGTCCGCGATCTTGGCGGGGCTGAGCATGAACCAGTCCTCGAGCGCGTGGTTGTAGGGCATCGCCGGCACGTCCGGCCCGGCGATCCGCGAGACCGGCCCGTCAAGGTAGTCGAACGCCTCTTCGGCGACGATCGCCGCGATCTCCGCCCCGTAGCCGCCGAACCGGTTGTCCTCGTAGGCGATCAGGCACTTGCCGGTCTTGCGCACGGACGAGAGCAGCGTCTCGCGATCGAGCGGCCGCAGCGAGCGCAGGTCGAGGACCTCGCAGTCGATGCCCTCGACAGCCACCCGCTCCGCCGCCTCGAGCGCGTAGTGGACCATGAGCCCGTAGGCCACGACCGTGACCTGGCGACCGGGCCGTCGGACGGCCGCCCGGCCCAGCGGGCACGGTGAAGTCGCCGGCCGGCACGTCGCCGCGGACCGAGCGGTACATCTTCTTGTGCTCGAGGAACAGCACCGGGTCGTCGTCCCGGATCGCGGAGCGGAGAAGCCCCTTCGCGTCGTACGGCGTGGACGGGATCACGACCTTGAGGCCCGGGATGTGGGTGAAGAACGCCTCAACGGACTGCGAGTGGTACAGCGCGCCGTGGACTCCACCGCCGAACGGGGCCCGGATCACCATCGGCACGGAGTAGCGCCCGAGCGAGCGGTAGCGCATCCGCGCCGCCTCGGACACGATCTGGTTGAACGCCGGGAAGATGAAGTCGGCGAACTGGATCTCGGCGATGGGGCGAAGCCCGTTGAGCGCGGCGCCGATCGATGCCCCCACGATCATCGACTCCGTGAGCGGCGTGTCGATCACGCGGTCGTCGCCGAACTCGGCCCACAGGCCGTCGGTCGCCAGGAACACCCCGCCCTTCCGGCCGACGTCCTCGCCGAGGACGATGACCGACGCGTCGCGGCGCATCTCCTCCGCCATACCGTCGCGGATCGCCTCGATGAAGGTCCGGATCGCCATCAGCCGGGACTCCCGTGGCCGGCGGGTCCGGGAAGGGGCGCCGGGTGCCAGGGCGGCGCGGCCTCGTTGTCCGCGACGTCCCCGAAGACCCAGTCCATCGCCGTCGCCGGATCCGGATCAGGCTCCGCCTCCGAGAAGTCGGTCGCGTCCTCCACGAGGGCGGCGATCTCCGCCCCGAGCGCCACCTCGATCGCGTCCGTGAGCACGCCGGCCCCGCGCAGCTGCGTCCCGGAAGATCGGCAGCGGGTCGTGGGCGCGGCCCTCCGCCAGGTCGTCCTCGGAGCGGTACTTGGTCTGCTGGTCGTCGGAGCTATGGGCGGTGAGGCGGGTCACCTTGGCCTCGATCAGCGTGGGGCCGCCGCCGGCACGGGCCCGGTCCACGGCCTCGCGGCCAGCGGCGTAGCAGGCGAGCACGTCCGTGCCGTCCACCACGACGCCCGGGATGCCGTAGCCGGCGGCCCGCATCGCCACGTCCTTGACGGAGACCTGCCGCTCGACCGGGACGCTGATCGCGTACCCGTTGTTCTCGACGATGAACACGAACGGGAGCCGGTGGATGGCCGCGAAGTTGAGCGCCTCGTGGACGTCGCCCTGGTTGGAGCTCCCCTCGCCCATGATCGCCACGGCGACCTGGTCCGTGCCCCGGATCTTCGCCGCCAGCGCGATCCCGACGGCGTGCAGGATCTGGGTGGCGACTGGCGAGGAGACGCTGACGAGGTTGTGCTCGGCGCTGCTGTAGTGGCCGGGCATCTGGCGCCCGCCGGAGCCCGGATCGGACGGCCTTCGCGTACTGGGCGAGCATCAGGTCACGGGCCGTCATGCCGAACGCGAGACAGGTGGCGATGGACCGGTAGAACGGCGCGATCCAGTCGGTGCCCCTGCGCAGCGACCAGGCAAGGCCGACCTGGGCGCCCTCGTGGCCCTGGCCGCTGATCACGAACGGGATCCGGCCCGCGCGGTTGAGGATCCACATGCGCTCGTCCACGGCGCGTGCGAGCGCCACGATCCGGTACATCGCCACGAGGTCCGCGTCCGCCAGCCCGACCGAGGCGGCGAGGGGGCTGACCGGGCTGCTGCCGCCGGGGCTCGGTGACCGTCATCGCGTCCTCCGTGGGTCGGCGGGCGGGCCGGTGGAGACCGGCCCGGCGGACACCCGCGGCGGGCCGGCCCGGTGAAGCGGCCTAGAAGTTGATGGACCGACCGTCGACCGCCATGGCGGTCTCGCCGAGGATCTCCGAGTAGGTGGGGTGCGCGTGGGTGGTGGCGCCGATCTCCCACGGAGTTGCCTCGAGCTGGAACGCCAGCGAGCCCTCGGCGATGAGGTCCGTGGCATGCGGCCCGATGATGTGGATCCCGAGCGTCTCGTCGGTCTCGCGGTGGGCGATGATCTTGGTGAAGCCCTCGTACTCGCCGCCGATGAGCGCCTTCGCAATGGCCTGGAACGGGACCTTGGCGATCTTGACCGGGAGGCCGCGCTCCTCGCACTGCTTCTCGGTCAGGCCCACCGACGCGATCTCCGGGCGACCGTACGTGGCCCGCGGCTGCTTGACGTAGTCCATGGCGTGAACGTCCGGGTCGCCGACGATCGTATGCACCGCGATGATGCCCTCGTGGGCGGCCGTATGCGCGAGCTGCAGCCCGCCGACGATGTCGCCGATCGCGTACAGGTGCGGCTCCTTCGTCCGCATGTGCCCATCGACCTTGACGAAGCCGCGGTCCACCTCGGCTGATGTCGTCTCGAGGCCCACGTTCTCCACGTTGGTGGCACGGCCGGCCGCGACGAGCAGCATCTCGGCGGTGAGCTCCGTGGCCTCCTTGCCCTCGGGCCCGACGGTGATGCGGACGCCCGCGTCGTCGGCGACCACGCTCGCGGCGTCGAAGCGTGCGTTGGTGATGACCTTGATCCCGCGCCGGGTGAAGCTCCGCTCCAGCTCCCGGCTGACCTCGTGGTCCTCGAGCGGGACGATCGCGGGAAGGTACTCGAGCAGCGTGACCTGGGCACCCAGGTCGTGGTACAGCGATGCGAACTCCACGCCGACCGCCCCGGCGCCGATGACGATCACGCTGCCGGGCATCGTCGTGGACCTGAGCACGTCGTCGCTGGTCACGATCCGCGTCCCGTCCGGGACGATGCCGGGCAGCGACTTCACCCGCGATCCCGTGGCGAGCACCACGTCCGTGCCGTTGAGCACGCGCTCGCCTCCGGCGCCCGGCGTCCCGTCCTCACCCGCGAGGCTGACCCGGACCTTGGTGGGTCCCTCGAGCCTGCCGCGGCCCTGGATCCAGGTCACGTCGTTCTTCTTGACCAGGCTGCCGACGCCCTTCCACATCCGGGTCACGATCTGGTCCCGGCGCTTGGCGATCTGCGCGAAGTCCACCTCGGCCTCGCCGGGCAGGCGGAGGCCGAAGTCCGCAGCGTGGCGGATGCGCTCGGCCACCGCGGCCGACTCCAGCATCGCCTTGGTGGGGATGCAGCCACGGTGGAGGCACGTGCCGCCGATCTTGTCCTCGTCCACGAGGGCGACGCGCAGTCCGAGCTGGGCCCCGCGGAAGGCCGCGGCGTACCCGCCGGTGCCCGCGCCGAGGACGATGAGGTCGAAGTCGTTCGAGGATCCGACGGCCATCGGTCAGGTGATCTCCGCTGTGGTCACGGGCGGGAAGGCGGACCAGGGACCGCGGTGCCGCGTGAGGGGTTCAGGCAACGCATCGATCCTACACCGGCGAGGGACCGTGACCACGACAGCACGGGAATCGAGAACCGGGCCGCGGAGACCGCGGCCCGGTTCGTGAGGCGCTGGAACTCAGCCGCCGCGCTGGGCGCGGAAGCAGTCCGAGCAATAGACCGGTTTGCCGTTGGTCGGGCGGAACGGCACCTTGGCCTCCTTGCCGCAGGAGGAGCAGGTCGCCGCGAACATCTCGCGGGGCCCGCTGCTGCGCTGGCCGTAGCCACCGCCGCCGCCACTGCTGTAACCGCCGGCGGAGTAGCCGCCGCCACCGCCGTACCCGGAGTCATAGCCGCCGCCGCTCGAGTACGAGCTGCTGCCGCCGTACCCGCTGTCACCGCCGGAGCGCGCGGCCTTGCGGCTGGCGCGGCACGAGGGGCAGCGGCGGGGCTCCGTGAACCCCTTCTCGGCGTAGAAGGCCTGTTCGCGCTCCGTGAATTCGAACTCCATGTTGCAGTCCGAACAGGAAAGGGTCTTGTCGGCCACGTGCCGATCTCCTCCAGTTTTCGCCGCCTCTTGCCCGGGTCCTCGAGTGCTGTTGTGCCGGAGGAGACCAAGTGTCGAACGTGCGATCCAAATGAGCATGCGCGACGAAGCGCGCAGAGCGGAGCATACGGGCTTATCGCAACCGTGGCGATACCCAATTTCGCGAGCCATTCGGGCGATGACCTGGGGTCAGGTGCGCGTCGGAACCGCGAACTCGCGACGGGCGCCTTCGAGGTAGCTGGACGCCTCGGCCGCCCGGCGCTCCGCGTCCCAGCCAAGGATCGCGCCTGCAATCTCCGCCACGCGCGGCGCGATGGACTCGCCGCGATCCCTGAGCACCGGCGCCAGCCGCAGCCTCCGGGCGAGGAGATCGTCCAGCGTGAGGGCCAGCTCCTGGTCAACGGCCCAGGCGATCTCCGCCTCGAGAAGCGGGTGGCCCGGGACGAGCGGACGCACGAGGTCTCGCTCCCGGCCGAGCGCGAGGACCTCCGGTGCCCGGGTCCCGTGGCGATCCACGAGCGAGGCCGCCGCGGCGACGTCCAGCCCGGGCTCACCGGCGAGACGTGCCGCCAGGACATCCAGGTCCGCGCGCGGCGCGGCGCCCGTGAGTGGCAGCTCTTCGGTGGCGCTCGGGCGGGTCCGGGCGTCGGCGCCGAGGACCGCGTCCACGGCGTCACGGGCCATGACCCGGTAGGTCGTGTACTTGCCGCCGCTCACCCGAACCAGGCCGGGTGCCTCGGCGGCCACCCGGTGCTCGCGGGAGATCTTCACGGACGAGGCGGCGTCCGACGGCGCTACCAGCGGCCGCAGGCCCGCATAGGTGCCGACGATGTCGTCACGGGTGATCGTCAGGTCCAGCGCACCGTTCAGGGTGCCGAGGATCTCGTCCACCTCCTCGGCACTGGCCGCCACGTGGTCCAGCGGCCCGCGATAGGGACTGTCCGTGGTGCCGATGATCCAGTGCCGCGGCCACGGGACGAGGAACGCGACGCGACCGGGGATCCGCAGGGTCATGCCGCCGCGGGCGGGGATCCGATCCCGCTCGATGACGAGGTGGCTGCCGCGGGCCGGCAGGACCTCGAACGAGCCGGCCCCGAACGGACGATCCGGGAGCGCGCCCCAGACCCCGGTGGCGTCGAGCACGGCTGCCGCCCTGACCTCCGCCGTCCCGCCGGCGAACAGGTCCGAGACCGTGGCGCCGGTCACGCGGTCACCCTCCCGCAGGGGCCCGAGTGCCCGGACGCGCGTGACTGCGACCGCGGCACCCTGGCCGTGTGCGATGGCCGTGTGCACGACGGCGAGCGTGAACCGCGCATCGTCCTCCATCGCGTCGTGGTAGAGCAGCGCGCCGCGCAGGTTCGCACGCACGAGGTTCGGCGCGTAGGCCAGCGTCTCGTCGATTCCCAGGTGGCGATGGCGGCCGGCCGACGCCGTCGAACCCAGGAGGTCGTAGGCCGTGAGGCCGACCTCGTAGAACGCGCGCTTGACGAACCGCTGCCCGTAGATCGGGAACAGGAACGCCTCCATGCGGACGAGGTGCGGCGCCAGGCGCAGGAGCCGGGCGCGCTCGGCGAGCGCTTCGCGTACGAGGCCGACCTCGCCCTGCTGGAGGTAGCGCAGGCCCCCGTGGATCAGCCGGCTGGACCGGGAGCTCGTGCCCGCGGCGATGTCGTCCTGCTCGACGAGCGCGACCTTCAGGCCGCGCGACACCGCGTCGAGCAGCGCCCCGGCGCCGACGATCCCGCCGCCCACGATGAGCAGGTCCCAGCGCTCGTCCGCGAGGCGGGCGAGGTCCGCGGCGCGGCGCTCGAGCGGCCCGGTCACCTCGTCTGTGCTCACGGCCCCGGGCGGCGAAGGATCCGCCACAGGACCAGCCCCGTCCCGACGATCAGCACCACGATCAGCAGCGGCGTGTGGAAGACGACGGCCTGGCCGTCGCCGGGCAGCAGGGCCGTGGCGCCTGCCGCGAGCATCACGACGAGCACGAGGGCGGCGGCGAGGAGCAGGACCTCGCGCAGGCCAGGCTGGCGCACGTCGGACATGCGCTAGCCCCGGTCCGCCTCGGGCGGGATGCCGATGGGAGCGACGAGGATTCGTCCCGCGAGCGCGCGTCCCATGCGGGTGCGCAGCCCCGTCTTCGGGCGGTGGAAGGTCACCGTCAGGTCCGCGCGGACGACGGGATCCGACGGGTCGCCCGAGGTCAGGTCGACGGCGGTGGGCGTGTCCACGGCGAGGACGGGGATCCCGGCCTCCCTGGCCTTGCGGATGATCTCGACGGCGGTGCGCACCGGCTCCCGCAGCTGGCCCCGAACACCGGTGCCCAGCAGCGCGTCGACCACGATCGAGGCCTTCTCGATGCCCTGGCCCAGGATAGCCACGTCGCGGGCGACCGGTGCGTGGATCCGGGTCACGCCGTCAACGCCGTCGAGCCGCTTCCAGTTCCGGAGCGCGCTGGGGGTGCCCGGGCGCTCGTCCGCGGCGACCAGGACGGCGATCACGGGCGTCCCCCACCCTGCCAGGACGCGCGCGGCGACGAAGCCGTCGCCGCCGTTGTTGCCCGGGCCGGCGAGGATCAGGACCGGCTTGTCCTCCCGCCCGTTGAACGCGACGAGGGCCCGAGCAGCGGCGGCGACGGCCGTGCCGGCCTGCTCCATGAGCGTCTCGCCGGGGGTGCCCAGGGCCTGCGCCTTGAGGTCCGCGCCGGTCATCGCCTCCGCGGTGATCGCGGTGCGGGCGGCCGCCGCCGACCAGCGCAGCTCGAGCTCGTCGAGCGTGAGCGTGGCGAGCTCGGGATCGTCGGCAGGCAGGGGCGGGGTTCGGGGGGGCACGCCCGAAGGGTACCGTCAGTCGAGTGCCGGGTCTCCTAGCAACTCGTCGGTCCGCGGGTCCGGCGACCCGGCGAAGTATCGGTCGAGCACCTTCCGGAAGGCGGCTCGTCCGGAGCCGCGCGCAGGAAGAGCGTATCGACGAGCGACGCCGGGCCGCGTCGACGGCCGTCGACCGGATCCGCTCAGCGTGCACGCCCTCGACGGCGAGCACCGCGGTGGCGCAGTACCGGAGGGGCCGACCGAGCGTCGGGTGCGCGAGGTACGCGCGGCCCTCGTCCAGTGAGCCGATCGCGTAGTAGCGGGACCAGCTCGCTGTGACCCAGCCCGGCAACCTGCGGGAAGCACCAACCCGGTCCAGTGGCCGGTCTTCGACCCGACCGGAGTTCGCGTAGCGGCACCGTCGATGACGTCTGCTGCGCGTCGACGAAGCGCTGTAGGTCTGGAGCGCAGGGTTCATCGTGGACCAGGCGTCAGCGCGGGAGCCGCGCCTCGGGCCCGGCCACTCCGCTCCCGCGCCTCCAGGAGGCCCTCCGCAGCCAGCATCTTGACCGCCTCGCGGACCGCGCCGGCGGGGTGCTGGCCGATCGCCTCCGGGTAGCCGACCCATGTCCCGTCCTCCGCGTCCCGCGCAAGGGCCATGATCCGGCCGCGGAGCCAGCGACGGGTCGCCGGGAACGCGGGCTCGGGGCGGCGGATGGGCTGGCAGACATCGGCACCACCCACCACGGCGACAGGGGCTGGCCGCTCCCCGGCCGCGTACCGGCACCAGACGATGGCCGGGCAATCCGCGCAGCGTGGCGTCGCGGGTCGGCACAGCCGCGCGCCGAGGTCCATCAGGGCGTGCGTCCAGGCGTCGGGGCGGCTCGGGGGTACGACGGCGTCGGCGAGGACCTGCATTCCGCCCGCGGTGAACGCCTCAGGCCCCCCGGCCGCCACCCGCCCCAGGACACGACGCACGTTCGTGTCCACGGCGCCCACGGGCACCCGGAACGCGATCGCCGCCACGGCACGAGCGGTATACGGGCCCACGCCCGGCAGCCGTCTCCAGGCCTGCCACCGTGGACGGCACGACAGCCCCCGTGCTCCTCGACGATCGCCTGCGCCGCCCGGTGCAGGCTGAGGGCCCGCCGGTTGTAGCCGAGGCCGGACCAGGCCCGGAGGACATCGGCCACGGGCGCGTCCGCCAGCGCCTCCACGGTGGGCCAGCGCTCCATCCAGCGGGTCCATGCCTCTGCCGCACGCGCCGCCTGCGTCTGCTGGGCCATCAGCTCCGAGACGAGGACGGCGTACGGATCCGCCGTGGAGCGGAATGCCAGCGCACGACCGGTGGCCGCGTACCAGTCCAGGATCGCGCGGCGCAGGGCGGTCGGGACGGCAGCGTCGGGATCCGGGAGGTCGGTCACGGTCTCACGATACGACCGCGCCGCCCGCCGGGAAGTGTGGGTCAGCGCGCGGACTTCACGGCGCGCATGTCGTGGGCTTCCAGGGGAACGTCCAGTCGACCAGCGGCTGGGGTGCCTTCGGCGTCGTGAAGGTCTTGCCCGCCACCGTTGCCTTGCCCCAGCCGGAGTGCTCTGTCTCGTTCAGGTACATCACCACGGAGCCGTCCGCCGGCTTCTTCTCCACGCTTGCCGTGCCCGTCGCCTGGCTCCAGCCCCAGGCGGTGGTGCCACTTGCCTTGGACACGAAGTCGCTGTCGTAGGTGAAGGTGCCCTCGCCGGTATCGGCGTCCGGCTCGGCGGCGATCGTGACCTTGAACAGCTGGTGGATAACCGCGCCCGCCGCCTTGACGTCCGTCCTGATCTCCCATGTGCCGGACAGCCCGTCGCACTTGGTGCCCTTCCAGGTGCCACCCGGGACGACCCGGTCCACGGTCCAGTCGGTGCCGCCGGTGGTCGCCGCAAGGCTGAGCTTGGCGATGCCTCGCCGGGAGGTGGCGGTGAGGGCGATCGTCGCCTGCGCGCCCTGCTTGCTGGGCGCCTTATAGGCGAGGGTGCCCGGCGTTGCGGCGATCGACTCCGGGGTGATCGTCTCGCCGCCGGCCAGGGCGGCCTCGAGCTTCGACTTCACCGAGGACCCGTCGACGCGGCTTCGCACCTCCACGGGGATCTGCGTCGTGGAGCCGGGGGCGACCTTGCCCGGCTCTGTCGCCACGATCCGCACGCACTTGCCGTCCTGCCACTCAAGCTCCGAAACGCGGAGGAGCACCTGGCCCATGTGCGTTGCGGCCGCGAGCCCGTCAACGGCGAGATCGACGTCGCTGGGCCGTGCGTCCTGGGAGGTGCGGATCTCGCGGAAGTTGGAGTAGGCGGCCTGGTCCGGGGTCCCGGACCAGGAGAGCGTCCGCCCGGTCTCGACGTAGACATTGCGCCCGCCGGAGACCCGGCGCGCCCCCTGGACCGCGTCGATCCCAGCGCCGACGATCCGCGCGTCATCGCCGACCCTGGCCGCGACCGTCGCCGTCAGGTCCTGGCTGACGGCGCTCCCCCCGGAGGCCGATCCGAGCGTGACGGTCACCGTGAACGCGACAAGGCCGTCGGCGTCGGGGCAGCGCTGGCCCTTGACCTTCGCGGCAACCTTGGTGGTCGCGCTCACCCCGTCCTTGGTCGTGTCGGACTCGATCCCCATCCCGAACACGGTCGAGCCGTCCTTCTGACGCCCGACCTCGAGCGAGACGGTCGAGTCGCCGTCCTTGCCGGTGCCGCCGACAACCGCGCCCGACTGGATCCCACCGGTCAGGAGGCTGTCCATCCCGCCGGCGAACCCGGCCATGAAGGTGGCGCCTGCCGCCAGCGACTCGCCGGAGACCTGGCCCTCTGCAGCCGGGGCATCGGCCTCGGGCCGCAGCCGGCCCGTGCTGGCAAGCCGTGCGGAGACGGGCGTGCCGGCAGCCTGATCGACGTCGATGCCGACGACGCCCGGCGTCACGAGCCCGGACTTCGTCGCCAGGTCGGCGATGGCAGCGTCGAGGGCCCTGGCCTCGGCGGCCGCGACGTCCTCGTAGAGCACCGCGACACCGGGTTCCTGGGCGGACAGCATCCGCAAGGCCGCCACGCCGGCCGCGGCCGGCACGCCGGCGACATCGAAGGCTGGGATTGGGCCCAGCACCGGCAGCGCGGGCGCTGCCATGCCCGCCGTGATCGCCGACACGCTCGCCGCCGGCGTGGCAGGTGCCGCACTCGCCGCCTGCGTCGCGGTCGCCGCGTCCGACGCTGCGGCGCCGGTCGCAGCAACAGGCGCCGACGATACCGGCGCGCTCCCGCACGCGGCGACGAACGCGGCGGTCATGAGGATCGGGTCACGAGGGCAGCCCGCGACGCCCCCCGAGTCGCGTGTCGCATGGGTGGCTTCCCTCATGTGAATGCTGAGGCGGGAGCATAGCCGAAGGCCGACGGCGGGCGGCTCGCGCCCACCGCGATACCCGGTTGCAGGTGGGCACCGACGGCGGCGGGCCGACGCCCGTCCTCACGACGACCGGGTCCGTCGTGGCCCGGAACTCGAACTCGCGGTCGGTCGCGCCTTACCCGACGAGGGTCGCGTCCCTTGCCCGGGCGGCACACGACGCGAGTGTCGGAGCGTCGACGGCCACGCCCCTTCGATCTGGGCGGGACGCAGGCGTCGAAACGGACGGCCAGGTAGCCCACCGTCCGGTCCCGCGGTCCACCGGCATCCGCGGACGTCATGGCGGCGAGGACCGTACCCGACACGGCGCCCATCGCACGGAGCGCCGCGAGGCCGAGCACGGCGGGCTCGATCCCGCACATGCCACAGGCGAGGCCGTGGATCCCGGCGAGACGCATGTCCGCCTCGACCGCGGCGAGCCCCGCCGGGTCGAGATCCAGGATCGCGGGCAGGAGCGTCTCCGTGGCCCGCGCACAGGCGTCGGCCGGCGGGTAGTGCGCCATGTCCGAGCTGATCGCGAGGACGACCCGCTCGCCGGCGGAGCGACGCGCAGCGAGCAGCCTGCCGAGGCGCGCGCCAGCCTCGATCGCCGGCCTGCCGGTCCCGGCCGAGACCGCGAGGGGCACGATCCGTGCGCCCGGTGCTGCCTCCACGAGCAGGGGCAGCTGGACCTCGAGGGAGTGCTCGCCGCGGTGCGCGTCCCGGTCGACACGAACGGAGGGCCGAGGGCGACGACTTCGGCCGCCAGCGCGCTGTCGACTTCCACCTGGGCGGTCGGCATCGTCCACGCGCCGTCCTCCCAGACACCCACGCCGTCGAGCCAGGCGGCCCGGTGATTGGTCCCGAGGAGCACGACGACGGGGGGATGGCCGGGGTCACCAGGACCGCCGGGCGCCGGCCGGAGACCGGCCCATGCCGCCGCCGCCGGCACGCCCGAGTAGACGAGACCCGCATGGGGCACGAGGATGCCGAGCGGCAGGTCGGGGGGGCCGGTCACCAGCGGTCCCGGGCAGCCGGGCGGCGTCCGCGAACAGTCCGCCCACGAGCCGCCGGAGCTCGCCCGGCGACCCCGGGTAGAACGATCCCGCGACCCCGGGCGGTCGCACCGGCCCCGTCATCGCGGCGCCTCCGCCCCGCCCGCCGGCGCCCATCGTCCGGCGATGACCCGGCTACACCCCGGACACGCCCCGTCGGGGCCGAGCACCGAGACGGACCGGTAGCCGGTGCGCTCCACGAGCAGCAGGCCGCAACCCGCGCACCGCGTGTCCTCCAGTCCGAGCTCCGGCGCGTTCCCGACGTACACGTGCCGCAGGCCGGCCTCGCGCCCGATCTCCGCAGCGCGCCGCAGGGTGGCGATGGGCGTGGGCGGCACGTCCCGCATCCGGAAGGCCGGATGGAATCGGCTCACGTGCCATGGCGTGTCGGGACCCAGGGTCGCGGCGATCCAGCCGGCGAGCGCCCGAAGCTCGTCGTCGCCGTCGTTGCTGCCGGGAATGACCAGGGTGGTCAGCTCCAGCCAGATACCGGCATCGCGATAGGCGATGATCGCGTCGAGGACGTGGGCCAGCCGGGCGCCGCACAGGCGCCGGTAGAAGGCATCGTCGAAGCTCTTGAGATCGACGTTGGCGGCATCGAGAACCTCGGCGAGGAGGTTCGACGGCCTCGCCGGTGGCGTAGCCGTCCGTGACGAACAGGTTGCGCAGGCCCGCCTGCCGGGCGAGCCGGCCGGTGTCCAGCGCGTACTCGAGGAACACCGTCGGCTCGACGTAGGTATAGGCGATGGAGCGGGCTCCTGAGCGCACCGCGGTCTCCACGATCCGCTCGGGCGAGAGGCGTCGCTGCGGGATGTCCAGGCCCAGCCGCGGCGCCTGGGCGATCTCCCAGTTCTGGCAGAAGACGCAGTGGAACGGACAGCCGATGGTGGAGATCGAGTACGCGAGCGATCCCGGATCGACGTGGAACAGGGGCTTCTTCTCGATCGGGTCCAGGCCGGCCGCGGCCACGGCGCCGTAGGCCAGGCACCACAGGGTCCCCTCGCGGTTCTCGCGCACGCCGCAGATCCCCGCGCGGCCGGGTCGCACCAGGCAGCGGTGGGCGCAGACACCGCACCTGACGCTGCCGTCAGGCAGGGGCTCTGCGAGGATCGTGGGGACGGCGTCGGCTGGGAAGCGATCGGAGAGCGGCATGTCGATGCCCGGAGTCTCGCGCGTTCCGGCAGGCCGCTCCAGTGCCGCGGGGATGCCTCTGGGGGCACTTCCGCCCTGTCCTCGCAGGCCCGGCGGCGCACGATCCGATCATCCTCGGAGGCCCGCGGACATGGCACGTCCAGACATCATCGCAACGCCCGGCTCCACGGCGGACGTGGAGCCCGTCAACGACGGCGGTCCGCTGCCGGTCGAGATCCCGCCCGCCGAGCAGGCGCGCCTCCTCGGCCTCGCCCGCGTCGCGGTCGCCGTCGCGGCGGGTGCGCAGCCGGGCACGGCACTGGACGCGGCCCTCGCCAGGGAGCCGCTGCCGGACCGCCGGGCCGGCGCGTTCGTCACGCTGACCGAGGACGGGCAGCTGCGCGGCTGCATGGGTAACCTGGACGCCGAGAACCCGGCATGGGCGTCCGTCGTCGAGGCGGCGCGCTGGGCCGCCCGTGGCGACCCACGCTTCCTGGGCGTGGAGCCCGGCGAGCTGGCCGCCATGGAGATCGACGTGTCCGTCCTGGGTTCGATGGAGCGGCTCGCCGATCCTGCAGCGTTCCGCCCTGGAATCGACGGCATCGTCGTGCGCCGGGGCGGGCGCCGAGGGCTGCTCCTGCCCGAGGTCGCGGAGACCGTCGGACACGGGCCCACCGACATGCTCGTCGCATGCTGCCGCAAGGCGGGACTCCGGGGCGACGCGTGGCGCGAGCCTGGGACGGAGCTGTGGGTCTTCAGGACCCACCGCTTCGGGGGCCCGGCGGCGTGATGCGGTTCGGGGCGGCGTACTGGGTCCAGCGGACTGGCTGGCCCGAGCTGCGGGCGGCGGTGCTGCGGGCCGAGGCCGCCGGCTTCGACGACCTGTGGATCGACGACCATCTCCTCTCGGACGAGGGCGACTGGCACGACCCCAAGCTCGAGGGCTGGACGACGCTCGCCGCGATCGCGGCAGTGACGGAGCGCGCGCGTCTCGGGCACATGGTCGTGGCGAACACGCTTCGCAACCCGGGCCTCACGGCCAAGATGACGACGACGCTCGACCACGTCAGCGGCGGGCGGATGATCCTGGGACTCGGGGCCGGCTGGTTCGCGCGCGAGCACGAGGCGTTCGGGTTCGACTTCGGGACGGGCTTCGGGGAGCGACTGGACCGCCTCGGCGAGGCCGTCCCGCTGATCCGGCGGCTGCTGGACGGCGAGACCGTCACCCACGAGGGCCGCTTCTACCGGTTCGACGAGGCCGTCTGCGCCCCACGGCCGGTCCAGGCCGCGGATCCCCATCCTCATCGGCGGCTCCGGTCCGAAGAAGACGCTGCCGATGGTGGCCCGGCACGCGGACCTGTGGAACACCTACGGCTCGCCCGACGAGCTGGCGGCGTCCGATGCGATCCTCCGGGCGGCCTGCGAGGCCATCGGGCCGGGACGAACGGACGATCGAGCGCACGGTCAACGTCAACGTCGTGATCCGCCAGACCCGCGCGGAGGCGGAGCAGCCTGGGCGGACTGCATGCGCACGCACCGGACGCAGGAGGGCGAGGACCACCTCGACGCCGCTGGACACGGTCGATGAGGTCGCCGACTCGCTTCGGCGCCTGGCCGACGTGGGCTTCGCGCACCCGGTGCTGGTCTTCCGGACACCGTTCGACCTCGAGACGATCGAGCGGCTGCCCGACCTCCGGGCGGCGATGACCGTGACTGAAGCAGTCGAGGTCATCCCAGTCCAGTCGGGTAAGGGCCTGGCACGAAGCGCACAGGCGCGGGCTCGGTCGACTCCGACCGCGCCTGCGTCCATGCGAACCCTCCGATCAGCAGCACCGAGCCGTCCCGCAGGGTCACCGCGACGCCGCCTTCGCGGGCCTCGGGCAATGCAGGCAGGGAGGACCATGTGTCGGTCTCGGGATTGAACAGGCGGGCTTCCGTACTCGTGTCGTTGTAGTACGAGCCCTCCTGTGTCCGCTCCGCCGGCCCCAGGCCACCGACGGCGAGCACGGCATCGCCCCTCGTCTTCGCGACGAGCACGCCGCTAAGGGATGCAACGCCCGGCGAGGTGAGCACATTGCGCGTGGGCTCACCCACGTAGATGTACGCGTCCCCGATCTCCCGCCAGGCTCCAGTCGCCGGGCTGAAGCGGAACGAGCGCGACACTTCGCCCTGGTGCTTCCACCAGGCGTTATGCGCAACAAGGAGCGCGCCACCGTCGGGGAGGGCGACGAGTTCGCCGGGAGCGCCTGGCGTGGGTTCCTCGTTGGGGATCGGGTTCTTCCCAGGCTGTTCGAGGGCATCGCGGTCCAGCTCGGGGATCGCGCCGGTCAGCTCGAAGCGGCCCGTCTCGGGGTCGTAGATCTCCGCAGTCTCGAAGGCGCGGCCGTCGATGCCCGTGACGGCGTCCGTCGACGCGCCGACGACGAGCACCCGTCCGTCGCTCAACGTGGCGATGCTCGCCCCGGGACGGGCGTACCGCATCGGCCCGGTAGGCGTGAACGTTCCGGACATCGGATCGAACAGCTCGGCGGTCGCGAGCGCATATCCGTGCGGCGGCACGTCCACGTCATCGAGCGGCGGCGTGGAAGAAGAGACACCGGACCCATCGGGTGCGTCATACGCCGCCAGCGTGGCGTCGTGCGCCGGGACGCCGCCTTCTTCCGGCGACAGCCAGAAGTAGCCGCCGGCGACGAGAACCCGCCCGTCCTCCAGCTGGGTGACCGCAGGATTCGTGCGCGCAGTGCCCATGACACCCACCTTCGACCATGTCTCGGTCTGTGGGTCGAATGCATACGCGCTCGAGTACGACTTGCCCGCTTCGTTGTAACCGCCGACAGCGAGGGCGCGGCCGTCATCCAGCCCGATGGTCGCGTAGGAGGTACGTGGCTTCTCGAGCGCCGGTGCGGAGTCCCACTCGCCGGTTGCCGGGTCCCACAGGAGGGCGACCCGCGATCCGTCGCCCTCCACGTTCCACCCCAGGACGAGTGCCCTCCCGTCCCCCAGCGGTGCTGCCTGCAGCTCGATCAGGTCGCCAGGGTCTGCGACGGTCTCCCAGCGCGGGCCGGGCTTGGTATCGGGCGGTGACGTGGTCGTCGTGCTCCTGGTGATGCGTTCTGCGCGGCGTGGGCGCGGCGGAGTGCGGCGATGTCACGGAGGGTCGGGGGCTCGGTCGTGGGGCTGCCGGTTGTCGAGACCGTACCGGTACAACCGGCAAGCAGCACGAGGCTCGTGAGCATGGTGCCGGCACGAACGAAGAGCGCGGACGCACCTGCAGCCCGCGCGACGATCCCGTTCATCAGCGCACTCCTTCGCTGGGACGCCACGGTGCATTCGACGTATCGGAGTGGCGCATCGAGACGGCGACGGGTGCGGCCATGCGGATCACCCGATGCCGGCCGCGAGCGCGCCGACGAGTCTGCCCGCGACGAACGATGCCGCGTTGGCCACCAGCGACACCGCAGTCGCGCGGCGCACCGAAACGCCATCGACGGCCACTGCATAGAACAGCGCCTCGATGACCACCGCCCACGCCTCGGCTGCGAGCGTGTACTCGACAGTTCCGACGAGGAGCAGTTGCGTGAGCACGAACCAGACAACCGGGTGCGTCGCGAGGTTCGCGAACACCACGAGGGCGGCGAGACGGCGTCGGTCCGGCATGTCGGTACGAAGCAGGAACACGACAAGCGGAACCTCGACCGCGAGCGTGAGGAGGAACGCAGGCAGCCAGTCGCCAACGGGGATGAACATTCGTCGTTCCTCCGGACCGCCGCGGCGCGCGAGTGGCCACGCGCCGAGTCCGGTCGGATCATCCTCCACTGGCCGCCGGGCGCACAGGGCATCACGGCACTGGAATTCCCCACGTCAGTGCCGCCGGGTCGACCCTCAGCACGCGGTCAACTGGACCACTGCGGTGCGCCGGGGGAGTCGGCCAGTGACCGCCGGACCTGATTCGCCCCGATTCGGGCCGATCTGCCCGCGTCCTCGATGGGCCATCTGGACCTGGAGGTCACTGATACAGGGGACCTTGGTCCCTGTTATCAAGGTGCCTTGATCTGGCGTACTGTCGTCCATGGCGTCCCTCCCTCAGCCCTCGTCCTCGCCCGTCCCCAACTCGTCCGCGAGCGTAATCGGTCCTGCCCCTCTCGAAGGCCCCCGTCGGCTGACGAGAGGGTGATCACCGGCATCGACGGACCGGACCGGGCTGAGCTCGAGCGTGAGGGCATCCTCCCCGGCAGCCTGGTCGTGGTCGCGGCCCGAACGCCGCTTGGTGGCCCGCTCGTCGTCGAGGTCGGTCGGGCGCGGCTGGCGATCTCCTCCAGGGTCGCAGCGCAGGTCGAGACCCGGCCGTTCGCGACAGCAGACGAGCCGGACCGGTGACCACATCGACCCGTCAACCGGCACCCTCCCCCGCCGATCTCGACGACACGGCCGACCGGCGGCCGGTGGTGGCCATGGTCGGCCGGCCCAACGTCGGCAAGTCCACGTTCCTCGCGCGCGCCAGCCACCGCTTCGTCGAGACCGCGAATGCTCCGGGCACGACGGTCGCCCTCGAGCGGCGCCTCGTCACGTCCGGCGGGCGCGAGGCATGGCTGGTGGACCTGCCCGGGACTCGTTCGCTGGACGACGAGCCTGCCGGCGACGACCCGTTCTGGACCTACCTCCTCCAGGCCGCTCCGGACGCGATCCTGATCGTCGTGGACGCCGGCAATCTCGCCCGGCACCTGCCGCTCGCCCTTGCCTGCCGGGACCTCGGCCTGCCGGTGGTCCTCGCCGCCAACCTCTCCGACGAGGCCGCGAAGCGCGGGATCTGCTGTCGATGCCGGGCGTCTCGGGCAGCTGCTCAACGCCCCGGCCCACACGACCTGCGGGCGAACGGGCGAGAACGTCGATGCGGCCCTGGGGGACGCGGTCCGCCTCGCGGCCGTCCGGCGGGCCGTGAAGTCGGGCGGCAGCTCGCCGCGCGCGACCATCCCGGCCCCGGTCTACACCTGGGCGCTGGAACAGCAGCTCTCGAACGAGGCGGCGCTGCTGAGGACGGAACCGCGCTCCCTCGGCGCCGCAGCGGTCATGGAGCCGCTCCAGGCCGGCGTGCTCGCGGGGCTGTTCTCGCCGCGCGGAGGGGCGACGATCCGCCTCGCATCCGCGCTCGAGCCGGCACGCTGGTCGGTGGCCGCCGGGTGGGCTTCGCAGGTCGAGCACCGGCGCGACGTCCCGGAGCCGTTCGCGGACCGCCTCGCCCGCTGGGCCACCTCGCCGTGGCCGGGCATTCCCGCGTTCCTCCTCGTGAGCGTCGCGATGCTCCTGGCCGTCATCTATGTCGGCGGGTTCCTTGCGGCCGCGTTGGGCGCGGCCTGGGGCGCCACGGTGTCGCCGTTCCTCGCGTCGGCCGTCCCGGCCCTCGTGCCCGTGCCCGTCCTCTCGAGCTCCCTGCTGTGGGCGCTCGACGGCGGAATGCTGGGCATGCTGGCCGTGGGCATTCCCTACATCCTCACGTTCTACCTCCTGCTCTCGGCCCTCGAGGACTCCGGCTATCTCACCAGCGCCGCCGTCCTGATGGACCGCGTGTTCGGGGCCCTTGGGCTCCCCGGCCGGGCGGCCATCCCGCTGCTGGCCGCGGCCGGCTGCAACGTCCCTGCGATCTACGGGACCCGCGTCCTGCGCACTCGCCGGGAGACGGCTGCTCGCGTCCTGGCTCGTCACCCTGACCCCGTGCTCCGCGCGCTCGGCGGTCGTGATCGCCGCCCTGGCGCCGTTCGCCGGCGTCCCGGTCGCGCTGGCAGCCTTCGGCGTGGTGGGCGTGGTGGCGATCGCCGCGGGCGTCGGGGCCAACGCGATGATCCCCGGCCGCCAGCCGTCGCTCGTGCTGGAGCTCGCCCCCCTGCGAGCCCCGATCCCGCGTCACGTCGCGGGCAAGGCCTGGTGGCGGTTCAAGGGCTTCGTGCTCACGGCGGCGCCGATCATGCTCGTCGGCTCGCTGGTCCTGGGGCTCATCTACGAGACCGGGGCCTGGCAGGCGATCGCGGACGCGATCGGCCCCGCGACCAAATCCGTGCTGGGGCTGCCGGCGATCGCCGGGATCGCGATGGCGTTCGCGTTCCTGCGCAAGGAGCTGGCGCTGCAGCTGCTGCTCGTGTTCGCGGCCGTCGAGCTCGGGCGCCAGGCGTCCCTGGGCGAGCTCATGAACCCGGCCCAGCTGTTCGTCTACGCGGTCGTCGCCAGCCTGTCCATTCCGTGCATCGCGACCCTCGCCGCCCTCCGTGGTGAGCTGGGCACGCGGGCCGCCGTCGGGATCTCGATGGCATCGGTCGTGCTGGCGATCGCGGTGGGGGCGGCGCTGGCGCGCCTGCTGGGCATCGCCTAGAGACCCGACGCCGTCAGGCCGGCTCTCCGTGCCGGAGCAGCCAGGCCATGCCCTCCCTCGCGGCCCAGAGCGTGGCAGGCTGCAGCGTGGCGGCGTAGACGAGCTCGCGGATCTCGCGCGCGACCTCGAACGCGTCGAGCAGGTCGAGATCAAGCGTCACCGGCGCACCCGACCGACGCAGCCCTTCCGCGTAGGCGGCCAGGAAGCGCGCCCGAGCCCGCTCGATCCAGGCGTCGATGTCCAACCTCGGGCGGTCGATGGGTCCCCCGGCCCGCAGGTCGGCCCGGCGGCGGGCGTCCCGGGCGACGTGGTCCAGCGATCGGAGCATCGAGGCCACGTCACGCAGCGGGGAATCGGGCCGGCGGCGGTCCTCGAGCGAACGCAGCGGGTCGCCCTCGAAGTCGAAGACACGGTAGCCATCGTCGGCGACGAGCAGCCGGCCGAGGCGGAGGTCGCCGTGGATCCTCATCACCAGCGGGGTGGTGGCCACGGCCTCGAACCGGGATAGCCGCGCGGCGATGGCCGAGGCTTCGCTCCGGAGCTCGGCCGCGGCGGCCGGGTCCACCGCGCCGACCGCGTCGAGGGCCAGGCTGAACTGGCGATGCGAGTCCCAGCGCCAGGCCTTCAGCTCGTCGTGGGTGGCCTCGCGCGGGGCGAGATCCGGGGCGTCGGCCGGTGGTGTCGCAAGCGCGGAGTGGAGCCCCGCGACCAACGTCCCCACGTCCGCCGCGACGTCCGTCGCCCACTCCATCGCCACGCTGCCCGGTGCGGCGATGAGGTCCGCAAGGAACTCCGCCGTCCGCTCGGCGACGTCGTCGGCATCGGGGACGAACGCCTGGAGCATCGCCACGGTGGCCACGCCGCCATCGCGGGTCACCGCCTCCGCCCAGCCGGCGATGCGCGACACGCCGGTGAACCGGGCCTCCTCCGAGAGGTAGGCGGTCAGCTCCAGGTCCGGGTTGAGACCGGGCTGGACATGCAGGTACGTCTTGAGCAGCACGCGGTCGCCGATGACGGCGAGCGTGGTCGCGTCGTCGCGGTGGAGCGTCGTCTCGTCCGCGGACCCGAGCTCCTCGCCCGCCCCTCTCCACGCGTCGGCGAACCCTGCTGACGGCCGGCAGACCAGCGCCGCGTCCACCGGGCCTCCGTTCGTGCCCGGAGCCCCCGACGTGCCGTCCCGGGTCAATCCCGGGATCGTGCGGCCGCCCGCGATCGCAGCCGCCAGCGCCCGCCAGGTACCGTCACCCTCGGCCGGCTCGCGCACGACGCCGTCCCGGAGCACGAATGGGATCGCGTATCGGTCGATCCGCTCGCCGGGCAGGCCGGTCTCCACGTCCACGAGGGCCAGCACCACGTCGGAGGCGAGGGCGAAGGCGTGGGCGAGGCGAGCAGACGCTGGAGCGCCGACTCCCGGCACGTACCACCGGCGCGCCGGCAGGCCCGCCAGGTCAAGGTCGCGGACCGCCGCCAGGACGGCCGCGAGATCCAGCGGACCCGGATGGGGCTTGACGGGATCGTTCACTGGAGCTCCGTGCGCGTGGGCGGTGGGCTGGGGCCGGTGGTCCGGCTGCCGGTGCCGATTGTGCACGACCTGCCGTCCGGCCCATGCGCGTCCCGCCGGGAATGGACCCGGCCCGGGAGCCTCGGCACGTCCAGATCGGCCACGATGACCGTCGACGCCCACCCTCAACTGTGGGCACGATTCGTCGTGTTCTGCGTCCCCTCGAGCACAACAGGCATTCCGGAGGATCGGCACACACGGATGTCACTCTCGATCGAAGGCCTGCACAAGCGGTTCGGGGAGATCCAGGCCCTCGACGGCGTCTCCCTGTCGGTTCCAGCCGGTGAGGTGTTCGGCTTCCTGGGCGCGAACGGCGCCGGCAAGACCACCACCATGCGGATCGTGCTCGGCCTGATGCGGGCCGACGAGGGCACCGTGACCTGGCAGGGCCGAGAGGCGCGGGCATGGCCGCGCCGAACGTGGGGCTACATGCCCGAGGAACGCGGCCTGTACCTGCGGATGTCCGTGATGGAGCAGCTCGTGCACATCGCCGCGCTGTACGGGGTCAGCCGCCGCCACTCCCGCTCGGAGGCCCAGGCGTGGCTCGAACGGTTCCGGATCCCGGACGTCGGAGCCCGGCGGCTTGAGACCCTGTCCAAGGGCAACCAGCAGAAGGTCCAGTACATCGCCACGATCCTCCACGACCCGGACGTGCTGCTCATGGACGAGCCGTTCGTCGGGCTGGATCCGGTCAACGTCGCGATGCTCAAGGACGCCTTCCTCGGGATGCGGGACCGGGGCAAGACGATCGTGTTCAGCACGCACCAGCTGGAGACGGCGGAGGCGCTGTGCGACTCCGTCGCGATCATCGACCGTGGCCGGATCGTCGCCTCCGGCACGACGCGCGAGGTGCGCCGGTCCACCGGCCACCAGGCGGTCCGGCTGGCGACGGGTGCGGACGATGGCCTTGCCTGGCTCGAGACGCTGCCCGGCGTCACCCGGGCGCGCGACTTCTCCGACTACACGGAGCTGCACGTCGAGCGCGGAACCGATCCCCAGGACATCCTGCGGGCCGCGGTCGCCCGGGGAGAGGAGGTCCTGCGCTTCGAGGTCGCGGACCCGTCGCTCGAGGACGTCTTCGTGGAACAGGTCGGCGCCGCAATCGCCGACGACGAGCGGACGCTGGCGGCCGCGGGGAGCCGGTGATGAGCACCTGGAGCAACATCTCCACCATCGCTCGGCGCGAGTACACGGTCCGCGTCCGGACGCGCAGCTTCGCCATCGGGACGTTGCTACTGGTCGCCGGCGTCGTGCTCATCGCGTTCCTGCCGCTGGTCATCCGCCAGTTCGACCAGGTGGACGCGACGAAGGTCGCGGTCGCGGCCGACGAGCCCGGGCTGGCGGATGAAGCCGCCGCGTCGATCTCCGCCCTGCTCAACGCGTCCAGCGCCGCCACCGGGATTCCCGACCCGACCGCCGCCGATTTCGTCGTCACGGCCGTCGACGACGTGGACGCCGTCCGTGCCGAGACGGCCGACGGCAAGTGGACCGGCCTGCTCGGTATCGAACGCGATGCTTCCGGAGAGCTGGCGTTCGTGCTCTACACGGACGAGAACGCAGGCGGCCGCACCCCGACCCTGATCCGGCAGGCGGCGACCGCATTCACCGTCGCCGATCGCCTCGATCGCATGGGCATCGCGGCCGGCGACCAGGCGACCCTGTTCGCACCCGCCCAGGTCGAGGTTCGCTGGCCGGACCCGGACAAGACCGAGCCGACGCAGGACCTGCAGGCCGGCATCACCCAGGACATGCTCGGCTTCGGCATGACGATCCTGATCTTCATGATCATCCTGATGTACGGCAACTGGGTGGCCATGAGCGTGGTCGAGGAGAAGTCGTCGCGGGTCATGGAGGTGATCCTCAACGCGGCGACCCCGTTCCAGCTGCTCGCCGGCAAGGTGATTGGCGTGGGATCGGTGGCCTTCACCCAGTACGTGGCCGTCGTTGCGGCGGGGCTTGTGTCGCTCCTGCTCCAGGCACCAGTGACCTCAATGGTCGCCGGGGCAGGGGCGTCCTCGCTGACCCAGGGCCTGACGCCCGGGCTGCTTCTCCTGTTCGGGGCGTACGGTGTGCTTGGGTTCCTGTTGTTCGCATCGCTGTTCGCGGCCGCGGGCTCGCTCGTCAGCCGGACCGAGGACGTGAATGCCGTCGTGATGCCCCTGACCCTGATCGCCACGGCCGGTTACCTGGTGGGCGTGTACAGCTCGATGGGCCTGATCGACAGCGACGCGGGCTGGGTTGCGGCCCTCGCCCTGGTGCCGATGACCAGCCCGTTCATGATGCTCGGGCGGGTCGCGGCCGCCCAGGCCGCACCGTGGGAGATCGTCCTCTCGCTTGCGCTGCTGGTGGGGGCGATCGTCGTCGCCATCTGGGTGGCGGCGCGGATCTATGCGGTGGGCGTGCTGCTGTACGGGTCGCGGCCCGGCTGGCGGTCCGTCTTGCGGTTGCTGCGCGAGGGGATGTAGCGAGCCTGGCCGCCGGCGCCAGACCGCCACGACGGGTCCCCCGGCGAGCCAGTCAGAACGGCCGGTCCTCGATGTCGATCTCGCGCCGGACGCCCGGGGCCCACGGGATCGCGAGACGGCGGATGAGCCCCACCACCGCGTACAGCGTCAGCGACAGCACCGACGTGACGAGAATCGCGGCGAACACGAGGTCCGTCCGGAAGGCGTTCTGGCTGATCTGCATCCAGATGCCCAGCCCCTCGCGCGCCCCGACGTACTCCCCGAACACCGCCCCGATGACCGCGTACACGACCGAGATCCGCAGCCCGATGAAGAACGACGGCAGGGCCGCCGGCCAGCGGAGCTTGCGGAACACCTGGTTGTCCGTGGCGCCGTAGCTCCGCAGGAGGTCCTCCGCCTCGAGCGACGTGCTGCGGAACCCGTCGAGCAGCGCCACCACGATCGGGAAGAACGTGACCAGGATCACGACCAGCACCTTGGGCGCCAGCCCGAACCCGAACCAGAGCAGGAACAGCGGCGCCAGCGCCACCACCGGGATCGTCTGCGACGTCACGAACAGCGGCTCCACGGCCCGACGCACGGTCTTCGCCCGGTCCATCGCGGCCGCGGCGGCGATCGCGAGAAGGACAGCCAGCGTGAACCCCAGGACCGTCTCCACGAGCGTGGGGATCGCATGGCGGAGCGCGTCGTCGCGGAAGGTCCAGAGCGACTCCAGGACCCGCACCGGCCCGGGCAGCACGACCGGCGCCACCCCCGCGAGGCGCACGTACGCCTCCCAGGCGACGAGGATCGCCAGGACCAGGGCGAGCGGCGGGAGGCGGTCCTTCGGGTGCAGGCGATCCTTCACCGGGCGGGGCTCAGGGCAGGAAGTCGTTGGTGAACAGGGCGCCGTAGTCCGGCGGGGCCGCCAGCGGCTTGCCCGCGGCGTCAGCGAGGAGCCCCTGCTGGTAGAGGAACGAGGAGTACCCGGTCCACCGGTCCAGGGTCTGGCCGCCCACCTTGCCGTCCGCGTCCACCAGCAGGCCCTGCTCGGCCATGAACCGCGCGGAAGCGGCCGGCAGCTCCGGGTTGGCGTCGAAGATCCCCGGATTCTGCTTGACCAGGATCGCGGATGCCTCGTCGGGGCTGGCCGCGGCGAGCTCGAACCCGCGCACGGTGGCGCCAACGAAGGCCTTCGCGGCGGCGGGGTTCGCCGCCAGCCAGTCTCGGTCGCAGGCGAGGACGACCTGGTAGAAGTCCGGGAACCCGTAGTCGGTGAACTTGAACGTGCGCAGGGCGATGCCGCGCTGGGCCGCCTCGACGCCCTCCCAGGCACTGAACGTGATCACGAAGTCGGCCCGCTTGTTGTACAGCGCCTCGTAGGCTGCCGTGTCGAGGGTGACCGTGTCGAACTTGCCAGTGCCGCCGTCGGCCTTGATGACCGCCTGGAGCGTGGGCACCTCGTTGGGGTAGCCGAAGCCCGCGTAGGTCCGCCCGTCGAGGTCCCGCGGTCGCTGGATCGGCGACGAGTCCAGCACCGCGATCTCCTGGGCCGTGTCCTGGAGGATCGCCATGACGCTCACGACGGGGACACCGGCCGCGACGGCGAAGGTCATCGAGTCCTGGAAGCTGATGCCGCACTCGGCCTGGCGTGCGGCGACGATCGCCTCGGGCGCGGTGCCGCCGTACGGGAGGATCTCCAGCTCGACGCCGGCATCCGCGTACCAGCCCTTGGCCTGCGCGACATAGAACCCGGTGTGGTTCGTGTTCGGGGTCCAGTCAAGCGCGAGACGGACGGTGGCGGGCGCGGCAGCGGCCGATGCGGGCGCGGAAGCCGATGCGGCGGCCGGGGGCGACGATGGGCCGATCGAGGACGTGGTCGGCGTAGCCGTCCCGTCGCCGCAAGCGGCGACGAGGAGGACGGGGATGAGCAGCGCCGCAAGGGCGGCACGGGAGGGTCGAAGGCGGGTCGTCACGGTCGCGCAGTTCCTCGAGAGACAGGTTCGCCGCCCCCGGGGCCGGGGACGGCGTGGAACCGAGCGGGCCTGCTTCCTACACCGGTACGAACCGGATCAGGTTCCGCGGGTCTGTGGCCACTGGCCACACTCTCAGCGCGTCGTGCGCTCCCCGGAGGCGGATATGCGGTTGTGGGTCGAGTCTACACCGCGGCTGCCGGGGCGACCGCCTCGGGAGCCGTCGCTGGCTCCGGCGCTGTCGCCGTTGCCGGCAGCGTCTCGCGCAGCCACGCGACCACCTCACCGAGGACCGCCTCATGTTCGGGCTCATGGTGCTGCTCGTGCCGCAGGCCCTCGTGGACGCGACGGGTCGCATTGCCCTTGCCCTCGAAGATGTCCGACGCTCGGAGCGGGACGATCGGGTCGGCCGAACCGTGGAGGATGTAGGTCGGCACGGGCATCGACTCGAGTCCTTCCAGGAGCCCACGGAGTCGATCCTGCTCCCTGAACGCCTCGGCCCCCGTGCGGACGGTGGACGACCTCCCGCACAGCGGGTCCACGTTGACCTTCGCACTGACCGCGGGGTCGTGCGAGCGGCCGTCGTCCGGGATGCCGTTCGCAAGCTTCAGCTTCGGTACCACACCGCTCAGGACACGAGCCATCGGCCGCTGCCAGCCCGGCTGGTTGTCGTCCAGGGCCGGTGCGCTCAGCACGAGGGCGTCCGGGAGCGGGCGGTCCAGCCCGCACAGGACGTAGCCGCATGCGACCAGCCCGCCCAGCGAGTGACCGTAGAGCACCAGCGGCCAGTCCAGGTGCAGGTCCCGGAGGGCGACGAGGCGCGCCTGGAGGTCATCGTGGAGGATCGACCAGCTGTCCACGTGGCCGCGCCGGCCGCCGGAGCCGCCGTTGCCGCGCTGGTCGTACGACCAGGTGTCGATGCCGGCGTCCGTCAGGGCCTCCGCGACCGTCTCGTAGCGACCGCCGTGCTCACCGAGCCCATGGACGATCTCGGCGACTGCCCAGGGCTCCCCGGCAGCCTCCCAGTGGATGGTGCGCAGGATCGTCCCGTCCGCCATGCGGGCGGTGCCGAGAGACGGGCGGACGGTGGTCGACGCCTCGTGGGCGGTAGCTGGCTCAGCCTCTGACGCGGGAGCAGGTGCCGGCTCCGACTCAGGCGCTGACGCAGGGCCGGGGGTGGTAACGGCGGTCATGCTTGCCTCCTGGCGCGCAGCGTAGCCCGTCGCGGCCCGGCGCGGATACGATCCGTGCATGACTTCGCGCTGGCTCGAGATCGGCGATCACGTGTTCGTGCGCCGCTACCGCTTCTACGACCAGGGCATCGTGGCGGTGCTGGGCGGCGACGCGGCTCTGGTCGTGGATACGCGCACGACGCTCGCCCAGGCCCGCGAGATCCTCGACGACCTGCGCGACCTCGGCTCGCCCCGCGTCGGCATCGTCGTCAACACCCACGGCCACTACGACCACGTCTTCGGCAACGCCGAGTTCCGGCCGGCCGTGATCTGGGGTCACGAGCGATGCCGGACGATGATCGAACTGACAGGCGAGTCGCAGCGGGAGAAGGTGTTGCGCGAGATGCCGTCGCTCGCGTCTGAGCTGGCTGAGGTCGTGCTCGACTCCCCGGACCGCGTCTTCGCCGACGCCGCCACCCTCGATCTCGACGGGCGCGAGATCCGCCTCGCCCACCTCGGCCGCGGGCACACCGACAACGACATCGTGGTCTCGATCCCCGACGCCGACGTCCTGTGCGCGGGCGACCTGCTGGAGAACGGGGCGCCGCCCTGGTTCGGCGACGGCTACCCGATGGACTGGCCGGCGACCGCCGAGCGGATCCTGGCGATGACCGGCGAGCGGACCGTGGTCAGCCCGGGACACGGGGACCACGCCGGGCGCGCATTCGTGGAGGCGTCGCTCGCGCAGTTCCGGTCCATCGCCACCCTCGCGTCACGGGTGCACGCCGGCGACCTGGACCTCGAGGCGGCGATCGCGGCGGCGCCGTTCTCCGTCGAGGCCGCCCGGGAGCCGATCGAGCGGGCGCTGGCGCAGCTCCGGGGCGAGCTGGACTAGCTGGCGCTCCCCGAGACCGCCCGCGGCCGCTCCCCGTCCCGCGACCGCTCCCCGTCCCGCCTCGTGACTCCGGTGGGGGTCGAAACGATGGTGCTGTCGCAGAGATGACCCTCGGAATCGCACGAATCGAGTCCGAGCTCCTCGCCACGTAGGGCGAACTGACCCGGGGGCGAGTCGCGCGATGGAGGGCGCGCCGAGGTCATGGGCTGGAACGACGAGCCGGAGGGGGAACGACGAGCCGGCCGCCCTCGAGTCCGCGAGCGACATCTACCCCGAGACGCGGACCACCCAGCGACCACGAGCCTGGCCCGCCACGATCGCGTCGAGCGCCGGCTCAAGCGTGTCCAGGTCAACCTCGGTGGTCCCGGCCTCGATGCCACGCGGCGCCAGGTCCGTCGCGAGGCGATCCCAGAGCGCGCGTCGCGGTCCGATCGCCATGTTCGCGGAGTCCATGCCGAGCAGTGCCACGCCGCGCAGGATGAACGGGAAGACGGTCGTCGACAGGTCCGCGCCGCTCGCGTTGCCCGAGGAGGCAACCGAGGCGCCGATCCGGAGCGTCCGCAGGACATATGGCAACGTCGCCGCGCCGACCGTGTCCACGGCGCCCGACCAACGCGCGGACTCCAGCGGGCGGCCCGGTGCGGTCACCTCCTCGCGGGTGAGGATCCCCGCTGCGCCGAGGTCGGTGAGGCGACCCGCCTCGTCGGCCTTGCCGGTGGCCGCCCAGACCTCGTGCCCGCGGGACGCGAGGATGGCGACGGCCGCGGATCCTACGCCGCCCGAGGCCCCGGTCACGAGGACGAGTCCGTCACCGGGTCGCAGGCCACGCTCCTCCAGCGCCTGCACGCTCATCGCGGCGGTGAACCCGGCGGTACCGATCGCCATCGCATCACGCGCGGTCAGGCCGGCCGGCAGCCGCACGACCCAGTCCGACGGGATCCGTGCCAGCTCCCCGTACCCACCGTGGCGCGCGGTGCCGATGTCATACCCGTTCGCCAGGACGCCGCGCCAACAGGGAAGGCGTCGTCGTCGGATGCGATCACGGTCCCGGCGAAGTCGATACCCGGGGATCAGCGGGTAGTGCCGGGCCACGCGGCCGTCCGCCCGAGCCGCCAGGCCGTCCTTGAAGTTCACGCCGGACCACTCGACGCGGACCGTCACATCGCCCGGGGGCAGGTCCGCCGGAGACATCTCACGGGGACCACGCATGAAGGTGGCGCCGTCAGGCTTGTCGACGACGTAGGCACGGAACGACGCGGGCAGATCTGGCATGGATGGATGATGAACCGCTGCGGGGAGTCCGTCACGCCCCGCTGCCACGCCCCGCGGAGGCAGCACATTGGTGGTGCGCTCCGGCACCACGGCCGGTTCACAGCAGGCACCCGGCGGGCGTACAGTCAGGGGAGCCCAGCCTGTGACCAATCCGCCGTCACCTGTGGACGCGCCGCTCACCGGAGGCATCGAGTGAAGCTCAACACGACCACCATCGGCATCCCGCTCGCGATCGTCCTGCTCGTCGGGGCGGCCGGTGCGGTCACAGCGTCCGGCAGCCGGCCAACCCCGGTGGAACAGCCCCCCGCCGCGGCCTCGCCCACCCCGGCGCCCTCGTCGGGCACGACCGTCAAGCCGGTGAAGACTGACACCGTGCTCTCGGACGTCCTGGACGACCTCGTCACCAAGGGCACGATCAACTCCACCCAGAAGACGGCCATCATCGACGCGGTCACGGCGGAGCGGACGGTCCGGCGCGAGGCCCGCCAGGAGGCCCGCAAGGCCGCCAGGGAGCAGGCGAAGGCGGATCGCGCGCAGCTCAAGGGCTTCCTCGCGGACGGCGTCATCACCAAGGCGGAGTTCGACAAGCTGCCCGCCGACAGCTGGCTGCGGCAAGATGACCGGCCTGATGGACGACGGCAAGATCACCAGGGACGAGCTCAAGACCCTCGGTCGCGGGTTCATGGGCAAGGGCCACGGTCACGGCTGGTTCGGCAAGAACAAGGCCCCGGACGCCTCGCCATCGGCCGGCACGAGCGGCTGACACCCCACACGACCGTTGCGTTTCGGTTGCGGGCGACGCCGGGACTTGACGCCGAGCCGCGCTCGTCCCGCATCCTCCGCAGCCTGATGAGCCACACCACCGTCTCCTGGCTGATGTGCATGCGTGGGCGGCCCCGTCGTTCGGAGGACGGGCGCCGAGTTTCTCCGCGCTGATCAGCAGCAGGTGACAGCGGGGATCTCGGAGCCGAGGTCCCGGGGCCGCGAACCAGGACGGTTCGCGGCTTTGTTGTTCTCCGGCACACGCGACGGGTAGCCGCCGAGCCAGACCCATCCAGGGCCCCTCGACGACCAACCACTCCCGACAGGCACCGACCGGAGAACCAGCGACATGAGCTTCGACCCCAACGGCCTCGGCGCCCTGCGCCCCGAGACCCAGGCCCTCCACGCCGGCCAGGTCCCCGACCCCACGACCAACGCCCGCGCCGTGCCGATCTACGCCACGACCTCCTACGTCTTCGACGACGCCGCGCACGCCGCCAGGCTGTTCGGGCTGCAGGAGTTCGGGAACATCTACACCCGGATCATGAACCCGACGACGGGCGTGTTCGAGGAGCGCGTCGCGGCTCTCGAGGGCGGCGTCGGGGCCCTGGGCCTCGCGTCCGGACAGGCCGCCGAGACGCTGGCGATCCTCAACATCACCCGCTCCGGCCAGAACATCGTCAGCAGCTCCAGCCTCTACGGCGGGACCTACAACCTGTTCCATTACACCCTGCCCAAGCTGGGCATCGAGGTCCGCTTCGTCGACGGGTCGGACCCGCAGAACTACGCCGCGGCCATCGACGACGACACCCGCCTCCTCTATCTCGAGACGATCGGCAACCCGCGTCTGGACGTCGCCGACATCCGCGGCGTCGCGGACGTGGCCCACGCCAACGGCCTGCCGCTGTTCGTGGACAACACCTGTGCCCCGCTCATCGCGAAGCCGCTGGAGCAGGGTGCGGACATCGTCATCCACTCCGCCACCAAGTGGATCGGCGGACACGGCACCGTGATCGGCGGCGTGGTCGTTGACGGCGGCACGTTCGACTGGGCCAACGCCCCCCGCTTCAAGGAGGACCTCGTCGACCCCGATCCCGTCCTACCACGGCGTGAGCTACGCGGCGGCCTTCGGCCCGCTGGCGTTCATCCTCAAGCTCCGGGTCCAGGGCCTACGAGACCTCGGCGCCGCGCTCAGCCCGTTCAACGCCTGGCAGCTCATCCAGGGCCTGGAGACGCTCCCGCTGCGCATCGAGCGCCACAGCCGGAACGCCCTCGCGGTCGCCCAGTGGCTGCAGGACCGCCCCGAGGTCGAGTGGGTGAGCTACCCGGGCCTCGCGTCGCATGCCTCGCACGAGATCGCAGAGCGGACGTTGAGCGGCGGCTTCGGCGGCCTGGTCACGTTCGGGATCAAGGGCGGCGTGGACGCCGGCCGCAGGCTGATCGACAGCGTCAAGCTGTTCAGCCTCCTGGCCAACGTCGGCGACGCCAAGAGCCTCATCATCCACCCGGCCAGCACGACCCACCAGCAGCTGACCGACGACGAGCAGGCATCGACGGGCGTGACGGCCGACCTCATCCGCCTGTCGATCGGGATCGAGCACATCGACGACATCCTGGCCGACCTGGACCAGGCCCTCCACGCTGCGACCGCGTCCACGGCCGAGCCGGTCGCCAGCAGGTAGGCGCGCCATGGCGCCGAGCGACACGCGCGTCCCGGGAGGCACCGTCCTCCCGGGGCCCGGCGACGAACCGATAGACCACGCCCGGCCGCTCCTGGGGACCGGGCGGATCGAGACCGCCAACCTTGGGGCGTTCACCCTCGAGGAAGGCTCCACACTGCCCCTCACCATCGCCTACCGGCACGACGGGCCCGGCCCGGACGCTGCGCAGGTCCTCGTCATCCACGCCCTGACCGGCTCCGCGGACGCCGCCGGTGACTGGTGGGCGCCGCTCATCGGGCCCGGCAGGGCCTTCGACATCACGCGGGTCGGCGTCCTGTGCGTGAACCTCCTGGGCGGCCGATACGGATCTACCGGGCCCACCTCGATCAATCCGGCAACGGGACAGACCTGGGGCGCCGACTTCCCGCAGCCGACCGCACGCGACGAGGCACGGGCCATCTGGCGGCTTGCCGACGCCCTCGGCATCGGGCGGTTCGCACTCGTGGGGGGCGGGTCCCTGGGCGGCATGATCAGCCTGGAGGTCGCGCTGGAGCGACCCCACGCCGTGCGCCACGTCGTCCCCATCGGGGCACCCGCGGCCACTGGCCCCATGGCCATCGCCTGGAACCACATCCAGCTGGGGATCATCCAGCGGCTCGGACACGAAGGCCTGTCGCTCGCCCGCCAGCTGGCGATGACGACCTATCGCTCGACGACTGACTTCGATGGACGCTTCGGTCGTCATGTCCAGGACGACGGCCGGTTCGCGGTCGTCTCCTACCTCGATCACCAGGGCGGCAAGATCCTCGACCGCTTCGACCCGGACACGTACAGCGTCCTCGTGAGGGTCATGGATGGCCACGACGTGGGCCGCGACCGCGGCGGGATCGTGGCGGCCTTCCGCTCGCTCGCGGCGGCCGACGCCGGGCTGACCGGCATCGGCATCGAGGGCGACATCCTGTACGGGCCGGACCAGGTGCGGCTCCTCGTGGGTGAGGCAGCGGCCGCGGGCGTCGACGCCGCCTACGTCGAGATCGAGACCACCAAGGGTCACGACGGCTTCCTGATCGAGTGGGACCAGCTCACGCGGCTGCTGGGCACCGCCCTGGCCGACGGGCTGGAGAGGGACGCCGGGGAGCCCGGCGTGACGGCGGTCGCGGCCACCTGACAGCGGCCGGCACCTCGGCGCGGCCGGCGCCCCGGCGCAGGGGGTGGGACAGCGCGCCCGCGAGCGTGTCAGGCCACCCGTGCGCGCCGTACACTCGCCGGGTCAGCGGGTGCCGGGCGCTTCGCGACCGGCCATCGCAGGGAAGCGGAGGCAGCCGAATGCCAGGCGTCGTCACCGGACGCATCCTCCACGTCAACCTCACGACCGGGACGCTCGAGGACGAGTACCCGCCCGAGTCGTTCTTCAGGACCTACCTCGGCGGCTCCGCGATGGGGCTCTACTACATCCTCAAGGGGATGCAGCCGGGCACGGACGGGCTCGACCCGTCCAATGTCCTGACCGTGATGGACAGCCTCCTGACCGGGGCGCCGATCGCGGGCCAGAGCCGGGTCGCCATCAACGCGCGCTCGCCGCTCGTGGACGGCATCGGCGACAGCCAGGCCGGCGGCTTCTTCCCTGCCGAGCTCCGGTTCGCCGGCTACCTCGGACTCGTCATCACCGGACGGGCGGCGGAGCCCGTCTACCTGTGGCTCCACGACGGCGAAGCCGAGCTGCGCCCCGCAGGTCACCTGTGGGGCAGGACAACGTCCGAGGTGGACGATCTCCTCAAGGCGGAGCTTGGCGACGACAAGATCCAGGTCGCCCAGGCCGGCCCGGCCGGGGAGAAGCTCATCCGGCTCGCCGCGGTCATGAACATGGCCAACAGAGCCAACGGCCGCACCGGCATGGGAGCGGTGATGGGCTCCAAGCTCCTCAAGGCGATCGTCGTCCGGGGCACCGGCAGGAAGCTGCCCTTCGCCGACACCGCGGCCCTCGGCAGGCTCGCCAAGTGGGGCGCCAACGAGATCCCGAACAACGGCGACGTCCTCGACCTGCGGGTCAACGGAACCGAGGGCGTGCTCGAGGGACAGCACGCGGCGGGCGGCCTGCCGACCTTCAACTACAACGCCGGCCAGTTCGAGCACTACGAGGAGATCGGCGGCGCCACGATGACCGCCACGATCCTCAAGAACCGCGAGACCTGCTACTCGTGCGCCGTCCGCTGCAAGCGTGCGGTCGAGACCGAGTGGGAAGGCCGGCCGGTCCATGAGCGCCACGGCGGCCCGGAGTACGAGACGGCGTCGACGTTCGGCTCGTACTGCGGCATCCGCGATCTGCCCGCGATTGCCCTCGCCAACCAGATCTGCAACGAGAACGGCCTGGACACGATCGGCACCGGGGCCACCATCGCCTGGACCATGGACTGCTTCACCGACGGGGTGCTGTCCGAGGCGGAGATCGGCTTCCCGGCTCCGTTCGGGGACGCGAAGGCCATGATCCGGCTGCTCGACATGATCGTCGCCCGGGAGGGCTTGGGTGACATCCTCGCGAACGGCTCGCGCAAGGCCGCCGATCTCCTCGGCAAGGGGCACGACCAGCTGATCACGGTCAAGGGCGCGGAGGCACCGGCCCACATGCCGCAGGCAAAGCGGTCGCTGGGGGTCATCTACGCGGTCAACCCGTTCGGCGCGGACCACCAGTCGTCCGAGCACGACCCGAATATCGAGGAGGGGGCCGGCGACCTGCTGCTGGAGCGGCAGGCGCTGATCGGGTTCGCCGAGACGATGCCCTACGACTCGCTGGGCCCGGACAAGGTCCGCTACGCGCTGCGGACCCAGCAGTTCTACTCGTTCCTCGACACCGCCGTGCTGTGCCAGTTCGTGTGGGGCCCCTCGTGGGAGCTGTTCGGGCCGCAGGAGACGGTCGACTTCGTGCGGGCCGTGACCGGCTGGGAGGATTTCGATGTCGATGAGCTGCTCGAGATCGGCGAGCGGCGCATCAACCTGATGCGTGCGTTCAACGCCCGCGAGGGCCTCGACCGCAAGGACGACAAGCTGCCCGCCAAGTTCTTCAAGCCGCTCACCGACACCGGGCCCACGCGGGGCGTAGCGCTCGACCACGCGGTGATCGAGGGCGCGCTGGACGAGTACTACCGGCTGGCCGGCTGGGACGTCGCGACCGGCAACCCGACCCCGGACACGCTCGCGCGCCTGGGACTGGGGTGGGCTGGCTGAACCTCGCGCGGTCCTGACCCGCGACAGAGGCTTGACCGACCTTCGGTATCTGGCCATAATAGCCACATGGAAACGGCCAGCATCTCCGAAGTCAAGAACGGCCTGTCCGCGATCATCGACCGGGTCAAAGGGGGCGAGTCCATCGTCGTGACCGACCGCGGGATCCCTGTCGCCGTCATCGAGCCCGCGAGCGGGCGGATCGATGTCCAGGATCGCCTTGCACGCCTGGAGCGGGCGGGTGTCCTGAAGCGGGGTTCAGGGGTGGTGCCGGTGGAGTTGCTGCGTACCCCCGGCCCTACACCGAAGCAGGGCGCCAGCGTCGTCGATGCACTCCTCGAGGAACGGCGGTCCGGCCTGTGAGGTATTGGGACGCCACGGCGATCGTGCCCGTCGTGATCAACGAGCCGACGTCAGCCGCTGTCCTTGCCATGCTCGATCAGGATCCGCACGTCGTTGTGTGGTGGACCACCGAGGTCGAATGCGTGTCGGCGATCACGCGCCGGGAGCGTGAGGGACTTCTTGACGCTGCGGACGTCGTTGCGGCTACCGCGCGCCTCGGGACGCTTCGCGCGGCATGGGAGGAGATCCGGCCGGGGACGAGACTCCGACAGACCGCCACGCGGTTGCTCCGGGTCCATCCGCTCCGGGCCGCCGATGCCCTCCAGCTCGCGGCAGCCATCACCGCGGCGGACGACGATCCTCGCAGCCTCCCCTTCGTGACGCTCGATGACCGGCTCGCGCGTGCCGCGGAGCGCGAGGGCTTCCCCGTCGTGGAGCCCGCGTAGAAGACCCCCGGCTCCGGTACTCTCCGCGCGGGGTCACCACGCCGCCGGCGTCCCACGGTCCCGACACAGGGAGAGGCCATGACCACCATCGACCGCCGGGGCGGCATGTTTGCCGTCATCGGCCTCGCCGCGGCCGTCGGGCTTGCGGCCTGCGGCGCCACCGGATCCGGGACCGCCGCCCCGTCGGCCCTGGCCCCCACGCCCGCGCCCCCCACCGCGACCCCCGCTTCGGCGACACCGAGCCCCACCCCGGCCACCACGCCAGAGCCGACCGCCTCCCCTGCCGGGGCCCCGAACGCCTCTCCGGCGGATGCCCCCGCATCGGCGCCCGCCGACCTCGGAGGCTTCGGGTTCGCGCCCGGCGACGTGCTGGACTACTACGTGGGCGAGGGGTTTGACTGCGAGGATCCGAAACCCAGCAGGCAGGCCGTCGGCTACACCCAGGTGCGCTGCCTCAAGGAAGGCGAGGGCGATGCCCCCACCGCGATCATCACCCTGGTCGTGAACGACAAGGGCGTGACCGGCGATGCCTTTGCGGGCTACGTCACGCTCGCCGGGACGGACGGCCCGGCGGCCAAGGATGCGTACGAGCACCTCGCGGGGTTCCTGGGGGCCATGCTGGGAACCGAAGCCGGAGCCGAGGCCGCCACCTGGCTCGCCCAGAACCTGGGCAAGGACAACGCGCAGACCAGCGTGGGCCAGATCCTCGTGGGCACCTACCCGGAAGACGACGAAGGCGGCGTGGGCTACTACGTCGAGCTGGCCAACAAGGCCTTCATGGACGCCCCCGTACCGTGATGGGGTAGACTACGCGACGGTCGCTGGCGCGTGGCCTAACGGTATGGCACCTGACTCTGGATCAGGGGGTTCTAGGTTCAAATCCTAG
>CAWDHT010000006.1:0-40021 GCA_963802165.1 uncultured Chloroflexia bacterium
AGGTGACCGCGATCGCGAGGGCGGACCACACGTCGCGGGAGATCCCGTACAGCGGGCCCGGCGCCGCCTTGCGGCCGACGGCCGCCGGCCCGCCAAAGCGGTCGATCAGGGCCTGCCGGACGTTGGCGTCCTTGGCGCGGGAGTCGCCGCACAGGACGAGCTTCACCGCCCGCCGCGGCAGCATCACGACCGGGACTCGGTGCGCGGCCTCGGCGAAGCGACCCGCCCACCAGACCGTGTCGAACACCTCAGCACCGACCGCCATCCCGTAGGACTCGACCTTCTCGACCACGACGACGTCGGGCAACCCGCCCGTGCGCAGCGCCCGGACGAGCACCTCGTTGGCCGCTATCCCGAACGCCTGGGGCCGGGTGCGGTCGAACTGACACCAGGCGGACTCGCTGGAGCCGGGGTCGATCGCGAGGATGGTCGTCACGCCGCCTTCTCCTTCGCCCAGGCGTGGAGGGCGAGGCAGGCGCGGAACGCGATCCAGTCGCGCGGGGTGACGATCGCCTCGTACAGGCGCGTGCCGCCGTCGGTGACGTGGACCAGGCCGTAGCGGGTGATCGGCGGCAGCTCGTACCGGGCCGGGTCGGCCTCGCGGGCGATGAACTGGGCGTTCGCGTACGCCGCCAGCTGGAGCCGGTGGTCGCGGTACACGGTCCCGTCGGGGGTGGCCACCGAGGACCCCGTCTTCCAGTCCAGGAGCCAGACCTCGCCGTCGAGCTCGGCGATGAGGTCGCACGTGCCGCCGTAGCCGTGGGCCTCGTCGATCAGGACCGCCTCGACCTCGAGCGGCCGCAGGCCGTGCTCCCTCGCCTGCTGGTTCAGCCAGGCCCGGGCGCCGGCGACCGCCGCCTCGTCGCGCGGGTCGATCGTCGCCGGCTCCCGCCGCAGGACCTGCTCGATGGCCGCGTGGATCCGCGAGCCGCGGTCCATCGCCGTCGTCGAGAGCGTCGTGAGGTACTTCACCGCCGCGTCGACCTTGCCGGCCTCGCGGTCCTCGATGAGCCGCTCGGCGCCCGCGATCGCCGCCTGCGCGACCTGGTTGATCTTCCAGCCGGTCAGCGCCGGGGCGTCGAGCACCTTCGTGACCGACGTGACGCCCGGCCACGGGCCTGCGCCGTTGAAGTAGTACTGGTGCGTCTTCGTCCGGTGGACGCCCGCCGGCGGCGGGGTGGCCTTCGCCCGGGTGCTGGGTGCGGTCGCGGTGGTCATGCGGTGGGTCCCTCTTCTGGATGGCAGGCGTCGCACGTCCACCCGGACGGCGTCTGGCGGTGCTTGGACTGGTGATCGCGGTACCAGTGGCATGGATTGGCCCAGACGGTCGGGCCGGCGGGGACGACCCGCAGGACCGGGCCGGCCTCGTGCGCCCGCGTGCGCGGTACGCGTGTCCCCGCTCCCTCCGCTCCCTCATCAACCTCATTCAAGTGAGGGGAGTGAGTGGAGGGAGTGGTCACCCACGCGTGCGCGCGCGAGGGGAGCGAGCAGAGGGAGCGGAACCGCCTGTCTCGGCGTCGATCGCTCCCTCCGCTACCTCGTCGATCCGAAACGCGGGCGATCGACGCAAGTCGCCCTGAGCCCGGGCCACGGATCCGCCGGCGACGAGCTTCTCGACGAGCTTCTGCACCGCATCGCGGGTCGACCCGATCAGGTCCGCGATCGCCTTCGCGAAGATCGGGCCCTCAGCCTCGATGACCTTGTAGACCTCGGCCTGCTCGAAGCTCGCCTCGGCGAGCGACCGCGGCGCCGACGACCAGGTCATCCCGTTGAACTGGACCGGCTCCTCGACCTCCTGGACGTCGCGCCCGGTCACGACGAGCTTCCCGAACGTCTCGAGGCGCTTGCGCTGGATGACGAGGGTCGTGTCCGCGGAGCCGGTGATCCCGTACGTCCCGGACACTGACGCCAGGAAGTCGTCGCCGGCGTCCTTCTTGCTGTGGTGGACGATGAGCAGCCCGACCGCCCGGTCCTTGAAGATGTCCTGCAGCCGGGCTGAGGTCCTCGACGTCGATCTTGCCGGTACACGTTGCGCCTGGCGTCGCCGCGGGCGCGGACGCGCTGCAGGGTGTCGATCGCCACGAGGCGGGCGTCCGGGCGCCGGTCCAGCCAGTCGAGGAGCTCCTGCTCGAGGCCCTCGCCGAGCTTCGCAGCCGACCACCGGCACGCTCAAGGCGGCCACGGGGCATGGTAGCGGTCGCCAGGGCGGCGCGGAGGCGCGTCTGGCCGCGCCGCCTGCCGTCCTCGAGCGCCAGGTAGAGGACCGTCGCCCTGCTCGATCCCGCGGCCGAGCAGCTCGCCGCCGAGGGCGACCTTGATCGCCACCTGGTAGACGAGGCAGCTCTTGCCGAGCTTCGGCGGGCCGGCCAGGACGGTGGCGCCCTCGGGCAGCAGGTCGGGGACGATCCACTGCAGCGGCGGGATGTCGAGCTCGAGCAGGTCGACGGCGTCGATCGAGCTGGCGCTGACCTCCTCGGGCGATCGCGGCGCCCTGGCGTCCGCGCGGGAGCACCCTCGAGGCGCTCGCCGATCTTCGCGGTCACGCGCTCAAGCTCGGCCCGGAGCTCCGCCTCGGTCTTCGGCGACATCGAACCGCGGGGCGACCTGGGTGCGGAACGGCTCCCACAGCTCCGTCGAGTCCCAGGCCCGCGTTTAGCGGCTGGCCACGTAGTTGCGGACCGTGGCGTAGCGGCGGCCGCTCGGGATCCGGTCCGGCAACGCGAAGCCGCCCGTGACGGTGATCGCGTCCCCGGAGGGCGCGCTGCGCGTCCCGCGCTCGGCGACCGCGGCGGCGACCCAGCCGGTCGGCAGCGACGCGATCTCGGTCACCGGGCCCGCCGTGTACTCGCGATCGCCGATCCGGCTGCCGGGGCCGACGAGGTAGCCCCTCCCTGGCCAGCGGACGGTGAAGCCGAAGAGCTCGTCGCCCGCGGGCACCGGCACGTCGCCCGGCCAGCGGTAGAAGGCGTGGCGGCCGCCCGAGGGCGTCGTCGTGATCTTCGTGGCGGGGAGGGGCCCGTGCGCAGCGACGAGGTCGAGCATGCGGTCGCGCCAGGGGCGGTCCGCGCCGCCGCCGTCGTCGAGGTCGAACACGACGACGCGCTCGGGGCTGGTGGCCGGCCAGACGAGCCCGTAGTTGCCGGCGGCCGGCGCCTCGAGCTGCTTCCGGATCCAGTCCGGGCGCGTCGTCGCGTTCTTGAAGCCGTGCTCCGTCACCGGGACCTTCGCGTCCGCCCGCAGGGCGAACACGGCGAAGCCCTGCTCGATCTGCTCGAGCGCGGCGGCCACGACCGACTCCGGAGCGGGCATCACGGCTAGAAGGGCAGCTGGTCGTCGGCGACGACCGGCTGCGCGGTAACGGGCCGCGCCGGAGCGGCCGCGGGGACGGCGACCGGGGCCGCCGACCGCGCCTTCGGCCGAGCCGACAGGTTCGCGATCTTCGCCCAGCCGCCCTCGTCGATCGCGATCGTCGCGAGCGCCTCGCGGCCGACGAGCTGGGACTTCGGGTACGACTGGCCGACGGTGGGCGGCGTGCCGCCCAGCAGCGCGGTCAGCCAGGCGTACGTCTTCGACTTCGGCCCCGATGAGGTGGAGGCCGAGCCAGTCACCTCTCTGCCGTCCTCGAGGGCGAACGTCCAGTCGCGGAGCTGGACCTCCTTGCCGGCGTTGGCGCCGGTCTGGGGGAAGATCGTGCGGGGCTCGGAGATGTCGGTGAGGGTGACCTCGTACACGCCGGGCGTGAGGTCGGTGGGCGGCGCGCCCGCGCTGATGGTGATGATGTCGTCGGTCATCGCTGGGTGGGTCCTCTGCGGTGCCGGAGGGGAGTGGTCGGGCGGCTACCGTCGCTTCGCGGGCGCACCTCCTCCGCGCCGGTCGAGGCAGACCGCGCAGCGCGGCCTCGTCTCGGGCCAGCCGAAGCGGGGGTCGATCGGCCGGCAGCCGCAGGGGGTGCGCAGGTGTCGGGTGATCGCCGCGTGCGCCTGACCGTCGCGGTCCGCGGTCCAGATGACCCTGAGGCGGGTCACGGCTTGACCTTCGACGGGTTCGCGGGTCGCGCCTCGGGAGGCCGTTCGCGATCGGGCTGCGGGTCCGAGCCGCTGTCCTCGCGCTCAAGGGCCGCCAGGACCAGGACGGCGGCCTGCTGGCGCGGGCTACGTCGCTCGCGTCGGGCGAGGTCACGCAGCCGTTCGGCGGCCTCGGCGGGGATGGCGATCGAGATCGAGTGCATCACCACCGGAGCGTCGCGCACCATCCCCGGTGCGAAACAGGGTCGCAATCCGGTGTCTTATCCGGTGTCTTATCCGGCCGATCCGATCCGTGGACCGCCCGAAACCCCGTCGGACCGTCCGAAACCCCTACGCGGGCGGCAGCCCGAAGCGCTTGACGAGCTTGCGCAGGTGGTCGGGCTCTGTGCCCATCTCGCCGTCGAGCATCTCGAAGTGGGCCGCGATCGAGGCGTTCGTGTGGGGCGGCATCCGTCCGGCCGAGCGCGTCGCGGTAGTGGGTCCAGAAGCAGCTCGCGCGTCCAGCCCGGACGACCCGCGCTTCGCGGACGCGCGACGGGCGCTCGAGGATCGCCGGCATCGGACCTTCGCAACCGGCGGCAGGCCGAGGGTCACCCGGATCGTCGCGTCGTCGAGGTGCGAGGTCAGGTGCCCGATGTACTCGCGGGCCTGGCGGAGCGTCGGCTGCCGACCGGTCGTCAGGACCTGGTGCTGGTAGATGCCGCGGACGAGCGCCTCGTCGAGATCGGGGTTCTCGGACGCCAGGCGGGCGATGTCGGCCAGCATCAGCAGTGGGTCCGACCGGCTCATGGGCCGACCTGCCGCCGCCTCGCGGGGCGGCCGCGGCTGTCGCGGGGCACAGTCGCCCCGCTGATGGGTTCGAACACGGGGGAATGGCCCTCCGGAATGACATTCAGCCGAGTGGCTGGCCGGCGAGCAGGAGTGCTTCGAGCAGTTCAGTCTAGCCAGCGGGCGGTGCGGTGAACAGGTGTTCTATCCACGAACTTCGGGTGGCGGGCGCGGGGATGTCCACAGGTTGCGCCTCGGTGAGGAAACACCGTGGACACACACTCCGTCCGCCCTGCGTGCCAACTCATCCGCCTGCCCCGAGCCTTGTTAGGATCTCGGGCATGGTAGAGGGCCAGCAGCCGCTATTCGTTCCGCCCGGGAAAGTCATCGACTTCATCGACGGCAGCTTGAGGAACGAGACACCAGAGGAGTACGTCCGCCAGGAGATCGAGAAGTCCCTGGTGCGCGAGTACCGCTACTCGCGATCGGACATGCGGGTCGAACTCAGGGTCAAGCTGGGCACTGCCGGCAAGCGCGTTGATATCGCGATCTTCCCGGAAGGCGCCGCGCAGAGGCAGGAGACTATCTGGGCAATCTGCGAGTGCAAGGCCGAGAACGTTCCCCCGAACCAAAGACGGAGGGCATCGAGCAGCTCAAGAGCTATCTCGCCGCCTGCGTCAACGCGGAATTCGGGTTGTGGACCAACGGCCAGGAGCGCCACTGCTTCCGCAAGGTCACCGCGGCGGGTAAGGTCGAGTTCGTTGAGGTCATCGATCTACCCGTGAAGGGACGTGATATCGATGACGCTGAGCGGCCGACTCGACGCACGCTGAAGGCGGCCACTTCTGACTCACTTCTTGTTCGCGTTCCGGCGCTGTCACAACTACATCGCCGGCAATGAGGGCCTGCAGAAGCCTGAGGCGTTCTGGGAGCTGCTTAAGCTGATCTTCTGCAAGATCGAGGACGAGCGATCGGCTGAGTTGAACTTCTACGCGACCCCGAGTGAGCGGGCGAGCCTCGCGGCCGCTCAAGGCCAAGGACCGCATCGGCGAGTTGTTCGCGGACGTCAAGCGCAAGTACCCGGGCATCTTCGAGCAGGACGACGTGATCGGCCTTAGCCCCGCGTGGTCGCGTACGTCGTGGCGCAGCTCCAGACCTACTCGCTGCTGGAGTCGCCGGTCGACGTCAAGGGCGTTGCCTACGAGGAGATCGTGGGCTCCAACCTGCGTGGCGACCGCGGCGAGTTCTTCACCCCGCGCAACGCCTGCGCCATGGCGGTCGCGATGCTCGACCCCCGCCCAGGCGACTGGTGCTCGACCCCGCCTGCGGCACGGGCGGCTTCCTCATCGCCGCGATGAACCACGCCCTGCGAGACGTCGCGTCGGCGGAACGAAAGCAGTGGTCGATCCGGAACCCCAGCGGGACGCCCGCGGAGCAGGAGGAGCTCTGCGCCGCAAGCGGAGCCGATTCCGCCCGGCAACGTCTTCGGGCTCGACCTGAACCCCACGCTCGTCCGCGCCGCCAAGATGAACATGGTCATGAACAACGACGGTTCTGGCGGGCTTTAGCAGGCGAACTCGCTTGCCCGTCCGGTGACCTGGTCAGCTGAAGCGCGCGACGTCGACCTCATCGGCCAGGTCGACGTCCTGCTCACGAAACTCCCGCCGTTCGGAACAAAGATCAAGATCGAAGACCCCTCGATCCTAGAGCAGTACGACCTTGCCCACGCGTGGGACTACGACTCCGGTGTCGACAGGTACGAGCTGCGCGAGCCGCGCACGCTGACGAAGTCCCAGCCGCCTGAGATCCTGTTCATCGAACGCTGCGTGCAGTTCCTGAAGCCAGGGACCGGGGTCATGGCGATTGTCCTGCCCGACGCCATTCTGGGAGCGCCCGGACTGGGCCACGTCCGAGAATGGATCTTCCGAAAGATGACCGTCCTGGCGAGCATCGACATGCACCCAGACACGTTCCAGCCCCACAACAGCACCCAGACGAGCCTCCTAGTCCTGCGCCGTAAGACGGCGGCCCAAATCGAGCTCGATGAGTCTGCCGGGGTCCGTCAGGACTACCCAGTCTTCCTCGCCATGGGCGACCACATCGGCCACGACAAGCGGGGCAACCCAACGTACGTGCGTGATGAGGAGGGGAACGAGATCGCTGTTAGTCGCACCGAGGAGGACATCGAGGTGCGGGACGGTGTCGCGGTCCCACGTGTGGTCGAGACCCGACTCAAGCTGGTCGACGACAACACGACGGAGATCTCACAGCTCTTCCGGGAGTGGGTGGCGGTAAGGCATGACCCAGGCTGCACGGGCGGGAAACGTCCAGTTCGCCAGCCTGATGGCCTCGGCCCTCTGGTCAGGTCAGCGGCGACTGGACAGTGAGAACTACCTCAGTGGCGGCTTCGGTCTGCGGCTCCAGCTCGAGCGCACCTTTGCTTGCCGCCCAATGTCGGACGTCGCAGACGTGTGGCAGCCGCCAAGGTTGGCCGGCGTCACGGTGGCGCCGCCATTCGGCATCCCGTTCTTCACAGCGACGCAGGCCTTCGACCTTAGGCCGTCTCCCCGCAAGTTGCTTGCCCCCAAGCGCACGCCAGCGCTTGAATCCCGGTACGTCGAGCCGGGTTGGATTTGGGTGCTGCTCCGGCAGCGTCGGCGATGCGATTGTCGCCTACCGCCCCCACGAGGGCGTTGTCGTGTCACACGACCTGCTGAGGGTGGTTGCTCGCGATCCCCGGACGAGGGGCTTTCTGTACGGCCTGCTCAAGGGCTCAGTGGGCCGCCAGATGCTCCGCTCCAGCCGGTACGGCAGCATCGTGAACCATCTAGAGCCTGAGCACCTTCACGATGTGCCAGTCCCCGAGGTGCCCGAGCAGCTCCTCGACGACTGCGAGGCCGCCACGACCACCCTGTTCGGTCTACGTCAGGACGCCTATGACCTGTCGGTCGCGGCGGAGGCTGAGTACGCGACGGCAATCGGCGAGGGCAGCGAAGCGACACCGACCAGCTGGCACTGGAGGACGCGCCTCCTCGATGTGGGGAGGCGGGCGCTCCCGCCGGGACGCCCACTTCTACAACCCCACGGCGGCCGCGGTCGCGGCGAGCCTTCGGCGGCATGGCGAGACCGAGCCCCTGGCGGGTGTCACAGACCGCGTGTTTGGGGTGCCTCGCTTCAAGCATGTCTATCTCGGGCACGGAGTCCCGTACCTGGACAGCGAAGATCTGTTCAAGGTGAACCCCGAGCTAACAAAGTTCATACCGTCGATCAGCGACAAGGCCCGGACCACGTATTTCGTTCAGCGTGGGTGGGTGCTGATGGCTTGCTCCGGCCAGCTCGACGGGCTGAATGGAAGCGCCGTGCTTGCTGGGCCGTGGCACGAGAACAAGATCATCTCGAACCACGTGAACCGCATCGTTCCAGGTCACGGGATTCGTCCCGGCTACTTGCAGATGGCTGTCGGACACCCGACGCTCGGCAGACCGCTCGCGCTGCGATTTGCGTTCGGCTCGTCCGTCCCGGAGATCGCTGCCGAGGATCTCCGGTCCTTCCCGATCGCCCGTCTTGGCGATGACCAAGAGGCAGCATTGCCCGGAAGGTGGACGAGGCGTCTCGGCTGCGTCACGAAGCGGACCAAATCGAGGACAGCCTTGCCCGCATGGTTGACGGCTACATCACCAGTCAGGTGGCCGCGAAGGCTCTTGCCAGCTAGCAACCGCGGATCCGTCACTGTTCGCGACGCCACCGATGCCGGCCCTCGGGGCATGATCACCGGAACTGGCCCCACTTTCGGGCCGGATCGTGGTGCCCCGACGCCGTCGTCAGGCTGTCACGACGCAGCGAACGCGCGGAGCCGATCACCTACAACAACGGGTACTGGCTCCACATGGCGAGCGGTCTCCTCAGCCTGCCGGAGGTTCGCGACGTGGCCGAGGCGGTCCGGCGCGCATCGGAGTCGTGATCGGGCAGCCACCGCGCCGATAAGGGCGACGTAAGCGGCGGCGTGTACCGTGGAGAGCCCCGGCTCCGCACCGGGCCGCCGCTCCGGGCATCGACCCGGGAAGGGCAGGCACCGGGCGTCCGGGGACGCTGTGCCTGCCTGATTCGCCGCCCATTCACCTACACTCGACGGCCTCAGGTGACGGTGCGGGAGAACGGATGAAAGCCGGCGAGGTCGTCTTCCAGGGCTTGCTGGACGGGAAGATCCAGTACCGCGTGCCGCTCTTCCAGCGCACGTACAGCTGGAACGAGCGCAACTGGGAGCAGCTCTGGGACGATCTTCTCGAGGTCTACGACGCCAACCCTCGGCGTGGCCACTTCCTTGGCGCGGTCGTGACCCTCCCGATCCCCGACAGCCCTGAGCACGCCGCGAAGTACATGCTCATCGACGGCCAGCAGCGGCTCACCACCCTGCTGATCCTGCTGGCCGCGATCCGCGATCTCGCCCGGGCCAGCGGCGCGGCCGACCACCTGGCGGAAGAGATCGACGCTAACTGCCTGCGCAACGTCTTCTCCAGACGGCCCGAGGAGGCGGCCAAGTTCAAGCCAACCGACGCGGACGCGCAGGCGTTCGACCTCGTCATGGCGGGGGAGGACGCCGGCGCCACGAGGATCGGGTCGGCGCGACGCTACTTCGAGCGGATGATCGCCGCGGGCAACGAGGGCGGCAGGCCGATCGAGCTTCCGGTCCTCAAGAGCGTGCCTGCGCCCGACCACGGTCGCGCACGCCCATTGCGACATCCCCTGCGGCATCTACGACCCGTCGGAAGCGGTCCAGGCCGCCCGTACGGTCGCCCGGATGGTGGAGCTCATCGGCAAGCTCCCCGAGGGTGCGACCGCGGTCGCCGACCGGAACACGTTCGTCCGCTGCGTCGCCGTCAAGGAGCAGCACGCGGAGAAGGTGAAGCACGAGGTCCAGGTCATCTGGTCCGACTACTTCAAGCCCGAGCACCTCGCGGCGTTCCCCGACCTCCATACCAAGGTCTGGAACCTGCTCAAGCTCGCCGGCAGGAACAAGCAGGGTGTCGACGCGCAGGCGGCTGCCGACCTCGAGGCCGCGACCAAGGAGTTCGCCGACATGTTCTGGGCCACGAAGAAGTAGGCGACGGTCGGCCGGAGCGGGAGAGGTAGTTGACGCCGATGATCTCCACCCCGCCGCCGCCGGTCACCTCCCCATCTACGGCCACCAGCCCGGTGCCGTCGGCCGCCAGCGATCCTGCCGTCGAGCCGATCACGGTGCTCGAAACCATCGTCATCGTCGTCGTCATCGTGCTGATCGTGCTCTTCGTGCTGGGCTACTTCGGGCGCAGCCGCCGCGCGTAGGACCGGCTGACCGGGTGCAGCAGAGACCGCGAGCTGGATCCATGGCCCACGCGGATTGCCGCTGCACGTCGGCATGAACCATCGCGCGACGCCGACAGCCGAGCCAGCAGCTGCTCGGCTGTCGGCCTACGCGCACGCTGGCGATCCGCGTCGACGAGGACTCAACGCTGACCCAGGGGCAACCCAGCCTCCACACGGTGAACGACCTGAAGAGGGATCCGATGTGGGACCTTGGCGTCAATCCCCTCGAGCTGGTCGCGCGGACCACGGTCATCTACGTGCTCTTCTTCGGCGCGCTGCGCCTGTCCGGGAAGCGCGAGATCGGCCAGGTCACCGTGTTCGACCTTGCCCTGGTGCTGCTCGTCGCGAACGCACTCCAGCCGGCCATGACCGGGGCGGACCAGTCGGTCCTCGGCGGGGCGATCATCCTGGCCACGATCTTCGTGCTCAACCGGCTCGTCGCCTTGGCCCGCGTCCGGGTTCCCTTCGTGCGACGGGTCCTCGAGTTCAAGCCGACGACGATCGGCCGGGACGGGCGATGGCTCGAGGCCGAGTTCGCCAGCCAGGGGATCGACCTGGGCGACGCCGAAGCGGCACTCCGTCAGCACGGCCTCGAGTGCGTCGGGCAGATGAAGCTGGCCACGCTCGAGGAGGACGGGACGATCAGCGTCGTCCCGGCTCCCGACGATGGGCCCAGATCACGTCGGCGGATCCATCGGTATCGTCGATCCCGGCCCTAGCCGTGCGCTCGAGGGCGTGGGGTGTGCGGCCGGAGACCGGCAATGACCGACGACGAAACCGGGCCCCACCTGCGAGGTGAAGCCCGGTTTCGAGTGGTTCCGGCGTTGAAGCCCCGGCGGTGCCGGGTAACGGGTCAAGGTCAGGCGTGATCCTTGCGGACGGCGTCCTGGACATCGCCCAGGCCGCCCTGGACATCGCCTTGGACCTTCTGGACCTTGCCCTTGGCCTCGAGCTTCTTGTCGCCGGTCAGCTTGCCGACACCCTCGTTGACGGTGCCCTTGACGGTGCTCACGGCACCCTTGGCGTGCTGGTCGGCCATCAGACGGCCCGGGTCGTGCCACGGCCGATGAACAGCCGGGCGACGAAGATGACGACGATGGCGCCGAACACGGCGACCACGAGGCTCTGCAGGTTGAGCCCCGTGACGTCGGCGATGCCCAGCACGGAGCCCGCGATGAAGCCGCCGACCACGGCGCCGACGATGCCCAGGACGATCATCATGATGAGGCCGTCGCCTCCGCCCATGATGAGGTTGGCGATGAACCCGGCGAGTGCGCCGAGGACGATCCAGGCGATGATTCCCATGGCAGTTGTTCCTTTCGTGTCGCGCCCGCCCATGGCGGGTCGCACAGAGAGCGGAGGTTCACCCGTCCGCCACGGGGACCGCGCTGCGGTCAGACGGAGGCTGTGGCCGACCGGCGCCGGAAGATCCCGATGACCCAGAGCACGATCAGCTCGAGGATGGTCCAGCCGACGAGGGCCACGATGGCGGTGACGTCGAGGACGGAGCCCGCGGCGGCGAGGGAGTCCGTGCGGAGGATCCCCTCGAACGGCGCCACGAACACCTGGCTGATGTCGAGGACCGCGGACACGAGGGCGTTGGCCTCCCGGGCGTCGAGCAGGAGCAGCAGGATGCGGGCCCCGATGACGAGCTGGACGAGCCCGAAGAGAAGGACCACGATGCGGCGCGCCATCTCGGCGCCGCCGGGACCCGAGGTGGTGGTGCGGCGGCGGTCCGTCTGGACCGTCTCCTGGCCCGTGGTCGTGGGTTCCTGGGTGGTGACGACCGTGCGGTCTATCTGATCGATGGCCATTGCGTTCTCCCGTGCCTGTGGCATCCGGGGAAAGCGGGGCTTGGTGCCACCGCCGGGCTGCTCGCCGGCCAAATGCTGTGTCTGCAGTAGGCACCCCGGGCGGGGCGCTGTCATGACGGCCGGTCATGCGATCGGGGCCCGGCCTGGTGTACGAAGCGTCCCGCCCGCTCCCGGCGATGACGAACAGTCATGACGCGCCTGTTGCGGGGCGACATAGTGGCGGTGCCCTGACGTAGGGCCGGCGGCCACCCAGCCAGGCAGTCCAGGTACGCGGCATGATCAGCGGTCAAGACAGCAGCGCGACTCCAGGACCGGACAAGATGGCTGTTCCGCGGGCCGTAGGTCGTGAGGCGCTGGCTGGCGATCTCGCAGCTGCGGGCCCCGACCAGGGGACTGCAGATCCCGACCAGGGGACTCCGGGCGAAGGCCAGGCCGCCTCCGACGCCGACCGGACGCCGCCCGAACGCGACGACCAGGCTCGGCGCCGGGAGCGGCGAGCCCTCCTGGTCGAGGAGGCCATCGCGAGTTCCGACGCTCCCGCAGCGGAGAAGGTCGAGCGGTTGCGGGAGCAGGCAGCCTACGATCGTGCCGGCGCGGCCGCAGACCGCGAGCGAGCTGCCGAGGAACGGACCGAGGCGACTGCCGAGCGAGCACGCATGGAGGCGGGGCTTCACGGCGCGTACCTCGACGGCCTCACCGGGGCATTCCGCCGGGAGGTGGGCCGGCATGCGCTCGCACTCGAGATCGACCGCGCACGTCAGGCCGACGGGCGCTTCGTGCTTGCGTGCATCGACGTGGACGGCCTGGGGGGCATCAACGAACGAGCGGGCCACGCAACCGGGGACCACGTACTCAGGACGCTTGTCGCGATCATACGGTCGGGCCTCCGATCGTACGACCCCATCGTGCGCATGGGGGGCGACGACTTCGCATGCGGGATCGCCGGGGCCGCGCTCGATGAGGTCGACCTCCTCTTCTACGAGGTCGAGCGCTCACTGCACGCGGACACGGGCGTGGGAATCAGCGTGGGCACGGCCGCCCTCGCCGACGGCGAAACCATCGAGCAGATCACCGCCCGGGCCAATGCCGCCCTGCTCGACGCGAGGGGGTCGCGCCCAGCCTGACGGCGGGCTTCCGTTATCGCACGGACCGGCTTCCGTATCGCTGGCGCGGCTCTTGCGCCGCCGGACTAGCCCCGGAGGTGCGCCTCGAGGTAGTAGGGGTACGTGTCGGCGCACCGGCTGCGGCAGTACGGACAGGCCCGAGAACGACCACACCGTGAGGTGCGAACTGCTTCTCGTCTGCGCATGGCGGTTCGGGTCGAGGAGATCGCCATCCGGTAACCTCGATCTCCAGGTGCAATGGAGGCGGGACCTTGGGTCGGTCCGGAGCCTTCTCACCCTGACCAAGGACCCGTACGTCTCGTAATGCCGGAGTGTGTCATGCCTGTCCGCACCGTCATCGAACGCGGGCCCAAGGACAAGCGGTCGGTCGCGTTCAGCATCGACTGGCCGGGATGGAGTCGCGGAGCGAAGACCGCCGAGCTCGCCCTGGCCACGCTCGAGTCCTATCGGGACCGGTACCGTCCCGTGGCGAGCCTGGCCGGGATGGCAGGCGAGTTCGACGCCGCCGGCCCCCTCGAGGTCGTGGAGGACAAGGTCGGCACGGGCTCGGTCGACTTCTGGGGCATCTCCTTCTCGCCGTCCTCCACGGAGCAGGGACCGATGGAGGAAGCCGAGCTCGAGCGCGGTATCACCATCCTGCAGGCATCCTGGGCGTACTTCGACGCCGTGGCGGCGCGGGTGTCGCCGGAGATGCGCAAGGGGCCCCGGGGGGAGGTCGCGACCGCGACCGGATCATCCGCCATACGATCCGCACGGAGAGCGAGGACTTCGCGAAGCAGGTCGGGATTCGGATCCCCGAGGAAGCCGCGCTCACGCCGGAGGGGCTGCGCCAGCACCGAGAGGCCTACGTCGCGGCAATGCGCGCGTACAACGCCGGTGAGGTCGCGAAGCGCACGAGGTCCTGGACGCTGCCGTACCTGATCCGGCACTCGGCTTTCCACACGCTCGACCATGCGTGGGAGATGGAGGACAAGGACCTTTCTGGAGACGAAGGCTGACGAACGCCGGTGCGCCTCACCGGGAGGGGATCGGGTGGGGCGCCCGGGAGTCCTGAGGGCCGCGGACCAGAGGTCCTGCCCCGATCGGATCATCGAAGGGGACTCGGTTCGCCCGGGCGTGCCTCAACGCACGTCGCTGATCTGCGCCACGCGCAACGCCGCGCCGTGGATCTAGTCCTGGAGGTGTGCCTCGAGGAAGTAGAGGTACTTGTCGGCGCAGCGGCTGATCTCGGTGAACAGGTCCGCCGTGTTGGCGTCGCCGAGCTTGTCGGTCTCGTCAGTCGCGTCGCGCGCCGAGTTGGTGAACGCGGCGACGCGGTCGGCGACCGCGCGCACGTAGGCCATGCTGTCGGTGATGTCGGTCGGGAACTCCGGCAGGGTGCTTGTGCCGGCGGCCATGCGCACCGTTCCGGTCGCGTAGCCGCCCAGGGCGGTGACCCGTTCGGCCAGTTCGTCCACCCACTCGGCGGCACGTTCGGCGACCTCGTCGAACAGCGTGTGCAGCTGCCAGAAGTCGGGACCCTTGACGTTCCAGTGGGCCTGCTTCACCTGGCTCTGCAGGTCGAACGAGTCTGCCAGGTGCTGGTTGAGGATCTTGACGACCTTGGTGCGCTTCTCCGCCGGGATGTCGACGCTCGTGGTGAACGTCCGGGCGCGTGCTGCCTTGGTGGCCATGACTGCTCCTCCTCGTCGTGATGTCGGTTTGGATCGGGGCGGACGCTCGGCAGCCGGCGCGGCACCCCTGGCGCCACGCCGGCCACCTCCGAGCGGGTTGATCAGCTCTTGTTCTTGGGCTTGTTGAGGGTGTCCTGGAGATCGCCGAGGGCCTCCTGGCCGCTGCCCTGGACCTGCTTCGCCTTGCCGTGGATCTCCTGGCCCTTGTTGCCGGTCACCTTGCCGGCCACCTCCTCGACCTTGCCCTCGATCTTGCTGACGGTTCCCTTGACGTGCTCGTCGGTCATGTCGGTGCTCCTTGTGTGGTTGCTGGACGTACGGGTCAGGCCAGGTCGCCGACGGCGGACAGCTCGCGGACCTCACCATTGGAATGGGTCAGCGCGTCCTCCTTCCCGGGCTCGATGGACATGCCCTCGTTCGCGGCGCGGTCAAGCGCATGGGTGTCGAACGCCTGGTCGTCGAGCTTCTGGGCGGACGCCGTCGTGCTGGCGTTACGACGCCGCAACCAGCCCGCTACGCCGACCGCCGCGAGCCCGCCGAGGACGAGCGCGGCCACCAGGATCGGGAGCCGACGGCGGCGCCGCCGCTGACCGGGGAGCTGCTCGATGACGCCCCGCACCGCCTCCGACGCGGCGTCGACCGCGGCGTCGACGCGGCCCGATACGTCCGCGCTCCGCAGCATTGCCCCCGGATCCGGGAGCGACAGGTCCCGTGCCGAGCGCGCGAAAGCCTTGGGGTCGATGCCCGCGTCGGCGAGACGGAATGACGAGGTGTTGAACATGGTGGTGGTCCTCCTGGGTTGGCGCTTCGTCGTCGGGTTCGGCGGAGAGTGGTCAGTCGTTCGCGAGGGAGGGTCTCCCGGGTCGCTAGGCGGACCCGACGCCTGCGCGGCGCATCCCGGTGACGGCAACCAGGATGGCCGGGACGAGTGCCGCTCCGAGCAGGAGCCGGGGGGCTCCCGCGATCGCCAAGCCGGCGCCCAGCCCGATCGAGGCGGCCGCCACGAGGCGTCGCGTCTGCTCGGGCCACCCGTCGATCTCCCGCGCGCCGGCCGCGGCCCTGTTGCGGACGCCGTCGACCAGACCGGGCACCCGGTCGCCGACATCACCCGCCGTCGAGCGAATGGACTCGAACGTCGCCGTGATGTCCTTACGGGTGCCCTCGGCCACCTTCTCGATCCGGGGCGAGGTGGTGCGGTGGCTGGGAGTGGCGGTGGTGGCGGACATGACGTCCTCCTCTTGGGTGCGGATCGGGACATGGCGCATCCCGGGATCGTGTCGAGGATCAGCCATGACCCGCTACGTCCTCGTTGCCAGGGTCACCCGCCGGCTTGCGGGCCTGTTCCAGGTGCGGGTGGACCGAGTCCCAGTATCGGCCGCCGCTGGAGGCTGTCATGACTTCGTGTCATGACGCCTGCCAGCCCCTACGCCGGGGATGCGCCCGACCCGGGACCGCGCTGGGATGATCGGCAAACATGGACCGGATGCCCGAGGAGCCTGGAGGCTCGCGGGCGCCCGCGCGAACCGCCGTCGGTGCGAGGATGTGATCGATGCCCGCCTTTCCCTCGCCGTCCCGCCGCCGGCTCGGCTCGCTGATCGTCGATCCGGCCCCGCTGCGCCTCGACCACGACTTCCGGCTGCTGTGGGCCGGTCAGGCGGTGAGCACCGCGGGCCGGATGATGACGGCGATCGTCCTGCCCTACCAGGTCTATGTCCTGACCGGCGACGTGCTCGCGGTCGGCGCCCTGTCGCTCGTCCAGCTGCTGCCCATTCTCGTGTTCACGCTCGGCGGCGGTGCGGTCGCCGACGCCGTCGACCGGCGCCGGCTGCTCCTCGTCACCCAGCTGGGGATGACCGCCGTCACGGTCGGGCTGGCGCTCGTCGCGCTCGTCCCGGAGCCCCCGGTGGCGGCCATCTTCGCCCTGGCGTTCGTGGCCGGCGGCCTGGGCGCGGTGGACCAGCCGGCACGGGCCTCCGCGATCCCCCGGCTTGTCCCGCCGGAGCGTCTCCAGAGCGCCATCTCGCTCAACCAGATCGTGTTCAACGCCGGGGCGGTGGTCGGGCCGGCCCTCGGCGGGATCGTGCTGGCAGTCCTGAGCATCTCAGCGGCCTACTTCATCGATGCGGCGACGTACGTTGCCGCGATCCTTGCGCTGCTCCTGATCCGGCCGATCCCGCCGGCGCCAGGTGCGGTCCGGCCGAGCCTCGGCGCGGTGATGGACGGCCTCCGGTTCGCGCGGCGCAAGCGGCCCGTGCTGGGGACCTTCGTGGTGGACCTCGTGGCGATGGTCTTCGGGTCGCCGCGGTCGCTGTTCCCCGCCATGGCCCTCGACGTGTTCAAGGTGGGCCCCGCCGGGATGGGCCTGATGTCGTCGTCGATCGCGCTGGGCGCCATGGTGGCGGCGTTCTTCACCGGCTGGACCACCGGCCTGCGGTATCCCGGCCGCGCGGTGCTCATCGCGGTCGCCGTCTGGGGCGTCGGCATCGCCGGGTTCGGCCTGTCGACGTTCAGCTTCCCGCTCGCGCTCCTGTTCCTGGCGATCGCGGCCGGCGCGGACGTCATCAGCGCGGTCATCCGGAGCTTCATCGTCCAGTCGCTCACGCCGGATGCGCTGCGGGGCCGGGTCAGCTCCATCCATATCCTCGTGGTGACCGGCGGGCCTCGGATCGGCGACGCGGAGGCCGCGGCCGTGGCGGCGGTTGCCTCGCCCGCCGTGTCCGTGATCTCGGGCGGGATCCTCACGGTCGTTGGCGTGGGCCTGGTTGCCCTCGCGATGCCCGAGTTCGCGCGGCTGGACATGCGCGTGGCCGAGAGCGAGGTGGCCGCGGAAGCGGAGCTCGCCGCGGAGGCCGAGCTCGCCGCGGAGGCCGAGGCGGCCGCCCAGCTCTCGCCCTAGCGGCTCACGGTCAGGCGCTCGCGGGCCCGGGCCGCCCAGGCGGTGCGTCCCGTCGAGCGGCGGGGGAGCGCGGCAAGCAGCTCGAGACAGGCGAGGACGGCCAGGTCGTCCAGGGCGGCGGCCGTGGTCTCGTCGTCCGGGAGACCGAGCGCGGCCAGGAACGGCGGCCCGACGTCCGGCCAGCGCTCCGGGTGGTGGTGGCGGACCAGGAGCCGGAACCAGGCGGCGTCGAAGGCCGCAGGCGCCAGGCGGAGCCGTTCGAGGTCCACGATCCCGGCCAGCCGCTCCCCCTCGATCAGGAGGTTGACCGGGGCGAGGTCGCCGTGGGCGACGACGGACGGGCCGGCGAGCAGGCCCGGGATCCGGTCGACGACGGCACGGACGGCTTCGGCATCGGGCGGGTCGAGGACGGGTCTCGCCTCCCGCAGCCAACCCGCGGCCGCAACCGCGAGCCTGCCCGGGTCCGACCAGGTGCGGGGGAGCGACCGCCCGAGCGCCCTCGGAGAGACTGCCGCCAACGCTGCAGCCGCCTCACCGGCCAATCGGCCCAGCCACGCGGCACCCGCGGGCGTGGCCAGCAGCGCATCTCCGGGCTCACCGGGAATGTACGCGGTCACCGCGAACGGAGGGTTCGCCCGTTCGTCACCACCGAGAACCACCGCGACCGGCAGCCCGGGCGCCGCCGACCGGAGGGCGCGCGCGAACCGGATCCGGCGGGCGATCCCCCTGCGTCCCGCGACGGTCGGGGCACCCTCCTGGTGGACGACCCGTCGCCCATCCTCGAGGGTCACGAGCGACGTCCGGACCCCGGACGTCCACGGCCGGGTCAGGTCCTCGACCCCGAGCACGCGACTCCCGAGGAGGATGGCCGGCACCGGGGACTGGTCGGGCGCGAGCAACGACGGTCGAGCGGTCATCAGGTCTTCCGTGGGGTGCCTGGGCGAGGTGCGATCCCGTCGCCGTCCTCGCCGTCCGCCATCCTGCCGATCGGCTTCCGACGGCTCCCCGGAGTGTGCACGAGCATCGGGAAACGCGCACCCGCCGCGGCGGCCGGCACCACTGACCGGGCGGCCGAATTCACGCTACCGTGTGTCGTCCGGGCAGTGGACCGAGCCCGGCGGCGGGCCGCGCACCCCGCGTGGGCCGAGCCGTCCGACCGGAGGCTTCTGACGATGTCGCAGCTGGTTCTCACCGAGGCCGGGTTCGTGGTCCCCACGCTCGGCGAGGAGCTCTCGCGCCGTCGACGTGCCCGCAAGGTGCTCGACCTGCCCCCGACGGCGGCTCCGGGCAGGCTCTTCATCCTGGCGGACAGCCACCCTGGCAGCTCCCGGCCGATGAGGGTCGCCGTGAACGGGACCGAGCTTGCGCCGCTGCCGTCTGCGAGCGCCGGATACCGCTGGTACGAGATCGCCGTGCCCGACCGGCTGCTCCGCGTCGGACCGAACACCTTCGAGCTCTGGACCGACGCGGAGGCGATGGACGCCTGGGCCCTGGCCGTCGAGCATGGACGCCCATCGGGCGGCAGCGCCGTCTCGCTCGACGCAGGCGCCACGTGGTCGGGGGACCGGATCGGCCACCTGAACACGGGGCCCGGCGAATACGTGGTGCGGCTGCGTCTCGCCGAGGGCAGCGACCCCGAGCCGCCGCCATTCACGGCCGGCTCCGCCCACGACGACGGTTCCGATGCGCTCCGGGCGCTGCTGCCGGCCGACGCGCTGGCTCCCGGCGAGACGCTCGCCCGGGTGAGGGCGCTGGCGACGTGGATCGCCACGGCGTGGCGATATCGCAACGATCTCGAGGCGACCCAGTACGCACCATGGGATCCGCTGACCTGCCTCTCGTGGGGCAAGACGGAGCTCGGCCACTACGGCCAGCCGCCCGTCGTGATGTGCGTCCACTACGCGGTGACGTTCGTGGCCGCGTGCGTCGCGCTGGGCATTCCCGCCCGGGCCGCCGTCCTGGTGGACCACGCGAGCGGCAAGAGCGGCCACTTCGTCGCCGAGGTCTGGTTGGCCGACGCGGGCCGCTGGGTCATGGTGGATCCGAACCTCGACGCGATGTTCTTCGACGGCGATCGGCCGATGACGATCGACGAGATCCAGGCGTCCGGTGACCTGGCGGGCCAGGTCCGGTGGGGCGCCGGCACGGCGTTCCAGCTGGAGCGACCCGCCATGCGCACCTGGATCCGGGACACCTACCTGACGGGCATCTGCTTCCGTCACCGGGCCGTCTGGCCACGATCCGACTTCCTCGCCCGGCCGGACGAGACACCGCCCGGACATGGCTGCACCGCCTACAGCGAGGCCGACCTGGTCTGGATGGCGTCCGACCTCGATCGCGGCTTCGCCATGTTCAGGTACTTCGCGGAGAGCGCATGGTTCGCCGAACCGCCCACCTGGTGACGCCCGGGTCCTGCCCCGTCCCCGGAGCGCCGGCCTCCCCATCCGCAGGTTCCGGGCTGTCCGGCAACCGGGACAACTCGGCGCCCCGATGACGGCGGCACGATGACGGCGGAAGGGCCGGTGGACGGCGTCTTCGGGGCGGCGGGCCTCGAGCCGGGGTCCGCCGTGGCTCTGGGTGCAGACGGCGCGCTCGTCGGCGCCCGTGCAGGCCGGGGCGGGTGGGAGCTCATCGCCTGGAGCCCGGCCGGTCCGCCGGCGGAAGGCGTCCTCCACGGCCGATTCACCGAGCTCAACGGCGGCAGCCTCCTCGCGGCCCCGGCCGATCATGACAACCTCGTCGCGCTTCGAGGCCTCCTGCCGTGGCTGCGGCCGCGCCGCTTGGACGGCCCGACCAGCTTCGGGTTCGGGGACCGGCTGGGCCTGGCGACCCAGGGACACGTGGCCGCGCTCCGCGCTCACCCCGGCGTACAGCCGGTCCTGGCCCAGCAGTCGGCACGCGAGCTCGCGCGCATGGGCAGGACGTTCCGCGAGGTCGTTGATGCCGCGACGATCGGCGTGCTGGCGGCCGGGTGGCAGGGCGGGTTCGGCGCCGACGGTGATCACCTCAAGACGATCACCGACCTCGAGGCGGCGCTGGATGCGGGGTGTTCCCAGGTCACCGCCGACCCGATCGAGGTGGTCCCGCGGATCCCCGCCGATGGGCCGGCCGACCAGCTCGATGCGGCATTCGCGGCGGTGCCCTGGGCCGAGCTCGAGGACGACCCCGCGGCGTTCGCACGCCGGTATCCGGACCGGCTGCGCCTGGACGCCCGGACCCTGGAGCTGCCCCGGACGGCGCTCCGTGCCGCCGCCGCACGGTTCGCTCCCGCGGTCGTCCGCGTGACCGAGATGCACCGGCGCCTTCGCGAGGTGGCCGGCGACGGAGTGGGCTTCGAGGTCGCGGTCGACGAGATCGCGTTCGCCACCACCCCGGTTGATCACGTCTACCTCGCGACGGAGCTGCGACGTTGCGGCGTGCGCTGGGAGGCATTCGCGCCGCGGTTCGTGGGCCAGTTCGAGAAGGGCATCGACTACCTCGGCGACCCGGTTGCCTTCGGTCGAGACGTTGCCCTCCATGCCGCGATTGCCCGGACGCTGGGCGAGTACCGCCTGAGCATCCACAGCGGCTCCGACAAGTTCTCGGTCTACGCCGCGATCGTCGAGGGAACCGGTGGCCGGTTCCACCTCAAGACATCCGGCACCAGCTACCTGGTTGCGCTCCGGACGGTTGCCGGCACGGACCCGACGCTGATGCGCGAGATCTGGCGGCTGGCGCGAGAGGAGTACGCGGTCGGCCGTGCCAGCTACTGGGTGTCGGCCGAGCCGGCCAGGACTCCGGAGGCCGAGGATCTCGCGGATGACGAGCTCGTGCGCCTGCTGGACGCGGCGGACAGTCGGGAGATCCTGCACGTGACCTACGGGGCCGTGTGGGCGACCCTCGGAGCGGAGCTGCGGCGCGCCGTCTGGTCGGGTCGCGATGCGTACGCCGGCGCGCTAGAGGCCCACCTCGGGCGGCATCTCGCCGCCGTGTCCCCGGCGGGCTGATCGCCACAGGTTCAGCCGGGAGCCGGGCCGCTCACCCGTGGTCGGGCAGGTCCAAGGCAAACATCCCGGCAGCGTCGTAGACGATCTCCCGGGGCGGCTCAACGACCTCGCAGCGACCCGTTGCCAGCACGTCCGAGAGGGCCGGCTCGCTGACCCACAGGAGCTCCAGGTGCTTGGTGCTCCGGACGCGGACGATGCGCGCGGACGCCGGATCCACCCGCAGGCATGCGGCGAGCGCGAGCGCCAGCGCGTCCTCGTCCGTGTCCACGACGACCGGGATCTTCGCGCCCTCGACGTCCTTGGCGGTGATGGCGTTGAGGTACGTGCTGCGGGGATCCAGCGCATCGGCCGCCCGCCGCAGGGCGACGTCGGCGAACCCGATGCCCGACGCGTTTCCCTCGGTCGCCTCCGTCAGGCCGCGGACCACGATTCGCCCGATCCGGGGGCTGGGGTTGGTGTCGCCCGCCTTCGGCCGCCCGATCACATTCGGGTCGAGGCCCGTCCCGCTGATGTCCTTGCCGATCAGGTCCACGACGAGCACGTCGAGCTCGTCCAACGGCAGGCGCGGCATGCGGGCCCGGGCGTCGGCGAGCAGCTCCGCCTCGCGGGTCTCGATCCGGTCCGCGGGGATGGCCTCGATGCGGGCAAGGTGGCCGTGCCCGTCCTCCACGAGCGCGATGCCGAACCCCACGGGTGCCCTGGCGATGGTGTGCCGGGCGACGGCCGGGATGAGGGTCGCGAAGTCGTCGTAGCCGCGGCGGTGGAAGGTGTCGGCACCCTTCTGCTTGCCCAGGCCGATGGCGAGCATCTTCATCAGGCCGCTCTCGACGGGACCCGCGAAGCCGGTGTGGGGCTTGACGCGGTTGACCGGGACGATGAGGTCGGCGCCCTCGAAGGCGTTGCGATCGACGAACACCGGGACGCCCGGGACGACCTCGCCCAGGTCGACGGTCTCCATCGAGGAGCGGATCTCGCAGCCCATCGCCTCGGGCGTGATCCCGTAGCCGGCCAGGACCGCGAGCTGGCCCTCGGCGGTGGCGCCACCGTGGCTGCCCATGGCCGGGACGATGAACACGTCCGCTCCCGCCCCCTGCAGCCGCGCGACGACGGCCCCTACGACCTGGTCGATGCGGTCGATGCCGCGGCTGCCCGCGGCGACGCACGCGCGGGTGCCCGGCCGGACCGTTCGGATGACGTCGTCCATCGCCAGGCGGACCGCCGCCGGGACATCGCCGATCGCCGCCGTGTCCAGGTGCTGGCGCACGAGCGCCCAGCGGGGGAGGGCGGACGGAAGGAACTCGGGGTAGGCGCTGCGGCTCACCCGACGATCATGCCTCGCCGGCGTCCCGGGTGTCAGCGAACGGCGCAGCGGCGGCACGGGCGCGTGATCCGGGCCACGCACGGAAGGACCGAACCGGCCCGCGTGGCAAGCTCGTGGGCGCTCGCATACTTGGGAGGGCGAACGGTGCGAGGCACCTCGAAGCCGGCCCCTGCGGCCGGCTTCGAACGATGCGAGGACCTGGCGGGTGGAAGCGGCTAGTCGTGCGAGTCCACGCTGGCGACGGAAGCCACGCTCGCGACGGAAGCCACGCTCGCGACGGAAGCCACGCTGTCGACACACGTGGCGCAGTCATCTGCGCAGTCGGTGCAGCTGGCGCAGTCATCGACGTGCGCTGCCGGGGCCGGCTTCTGCGTTGTCGTCTTGGTCGGCTTGTGCGTCGCCGCCGGGGCCGGCTTCTGCGTTGTCGTCTTGGCCGGCTTGTGCGTCGCCGCCGGGGCCGGCTTGGTGGTCGCCGCCGGGGTCGGCTCCGCAGGGGTGGTCGTCGGCATCTCCACCGTGATGACGCCATGCGACGCCAGGTCGATGACGCGCGCCGGGGGGGTCGTGGCCCTGTCGTTGACGAAGTCGACGAGATCGGCTGACGGCGCGGCCTGGCTGCCTGCGAGCTCCACCGAGTTGATGGCCCGGTCGATGCCCGACGCGGAAACGAGCGAGAACCCGCCGACGGCCAGGCCGGCTGCGAGGCCGGCTGCTCCGGCGACTCTCCAATCGAGATGCGGCATGGTGTCCCCTTCTGGTCCGATCGAGTTGTCTCCGGCTGGATCACCGGGATGACCCCATCGTCGGGGCCTGGTCTGATGGCCGGGTGAACGGACGGTGAGAACCCTCTCAGGTTGCCCGGGTGGACTGACGTAGGAACGGTCACTCAGTCCTCGGGCTCCTCGGGCTCCTCGGTCTCCTCGGGCTCCTCGGGCTCCTCGGTCTCCTCGGGCTCCTCGGTCTCCTCGGGCTCCTCGGGCTCCTCGGTCTCCCCGTGCGGCGTGGCCCGAGGCGTGGGCTTCGGGGGCGCGGTGTGCCGCTCCGAGACCACCGGCGGTGCAACAACGGTCGGGGTCCTTGCCGGCCCCGGATCGGGGGGCGCCTTCTCCGGACCGGGGTTCCCCGCCGGGAGTGGGGACCCTTCGCCCGCAGGCCCCGGCGTCGTGGGGTCCGTCGTGGCGGGAGTAGGCGGCTGGCCTGCAGGGTTGGCCTGGCTCTCGACGAGCTCGATCTGGTCCACCGTGACGGTGTCGGCGGACGGGGTGACCAGCGACAGACCGCTGATCGCCACGCCGACCACGAAGCCGGCCAACAGGGTGATCTTCATGTCCGGACCGTGCATGGCACCGCCCTCCTCAGGCGCCGACCGCGATCGCCCATGCCTCGGCCGACGCGATCCGTCGGTTGACCTGGCGGCGCCACGCCGGCGCCTGCACCCGGAACGGGCCGGTGGCCATCCCCACGAGAGCCGCTGCAGTGGTGCGGCGAAGCTCGGCGGGCTCCACCGCGAGCTCGAATGCCGGCTCGAGGCGGACCCGCCAGCGGTCGATCGCCGCGCGCCTCCGCGGCACGGCGTCGCCGAGCGCCACCAGATGGCCGAGCATCGTGGCCAGGTCGTGGACGCGCCGGCCCGGGCCGGCGCCATCGACATCGAGCATGCCCACGACCCGGCCGCCCTCAACCAGCAACTGCGCCTCGTGCAGGTCACCGTGGGTCGTCACGACCGCCCCGGCGTCGGTCGGTCTCCCGAGCCGTCCGACGAGCGCCTCGAGGCGATCTCCCTCCTCCGGCATGACGGCTGCAAGTAGCCCGGCGTGGCCGGCGACGCGGGCGAGCGGTCCCCGTGAGACCCTCCCGGCAGACCCAGCGGGCCCGGTTGGCGGTTGCGGGAGTCGGTCGAGGAGCTCGAGGATGACGCCGCCGTCCGGGAGCGCATCGACCTCGGCGCGGTCACCGGCGAGGAGCACGTCCCTGATCGTTCGGCCGGCGATCGCCGTCAGGACGACGGTGCCGGCCTCCGGCCAGACCTCGACGACCTCCGGAACCGGGACACAGCCACCGAGGGCGGCCATGCGGTCCGCCAGCGCCACGAGCTCACCCGGCGGCACGACCTTCAGATACCGCTCGAATCCAGCCGCATCCGGGGCCTGTCCGTCGACGCGAACGCGCACGACGGCGCGGCGCCCCGGCCGGTAGGTCCGGACATCGAGCTTCAGGTGCTCGGCCGGAACGCCGAGGCGCATTGCCACGCTCCGGGCGGAGACAGCTGACCGAAGACCCGGCAGCGCCGGGTCTTCCGGGTATCGCAGCAGACCCACGGAAAGGTCACCCGCGCTGAGGACCAGTGTCCCGGCGGGGGGACCGCCGGCGTCCGCGATCGCCACCAGCGTCTCCGGGACCGCGGGCCTGCCTGCCCACCGTACGGTCGCGGCGTAGCGTACGACCGCCCGTTTGCCCGGCCGGTACAGCACCTCCTGGCGCCGGATTGTTGCGAGGTCGCCGCCCGCGGCGCGCACCCCGGCGCCGACGATGCCCCGGGCGCCGGGCCCCAGCAGCAGCGCGAGCGCAGGCAGCAACTCATCATGGATGGCCATGCTGCCATCTCAGCACCCCGACATGAATCGGGGATGAGATGGGGTGAAGAACCCTCTCAGGCGTCGCCGAGGGTGCGGAAGCGATAGCCCATGCCGCGGATCGTCTCGATCGTCTCGGCGCCCAGCTTCCGGCGGAGGTAGCGGATGTAGACCTCCACCACGTTCGACTCCGGTTCGAAGTCGTAGCCCCAGACATGGCTCAGCAACTGCTCACGGCTGAGCACCTGGTCCGGGTGGCGCAGAAACGTCTCGGTGAGGGCGAACTCGCGGGCCGTGAGCTCCACCCAGCGGCCGTCCACCTTGGCCCTGCGGGTCCGCAGGTCAAGCGAGACGCCCCCCGCGCGGAGGACGGTCGCCTCCCCGGCGACGTCATCATGGAGCCGCGCCCGGATCCGGGCCAGCAGCTCCTCGAACCGGAACGGTTTCGTCACGTAGTCGTCGGCCCCGCCCTCGAACCCTGCCACGGTGTCATCCACGCCGTCGCGTGCCGTCAGGATGATGATCGGCAGCCGGTCGCCGCGTGCCCGGACGCGACGCAGGACCTCGCGGCCGTCGAGGTCCGGCAGGCCGAGATCCAGGATGAGCAGGTCGAAGTCCGCGTCGCGCGCCATTTCCACTGCCGACAGGCCGTCTGACACGGCCGTCGTCGCGAAGCCGTTGGCCCGAAGACCCTTCTGGAGGAATGCGACGATGTGCCCCTCGTCCTCGGCGATCAGGATGCGGGTCATGGCAGGGTCGTCTCCGGCGGCGGTTCGATGGGGATCACCAGGCTGAAGGTGGAGCCTCTGCCGAGGGCGCTCTCGAGCTCCGTCCGTCCCCCGTGTGCGACCGCGACCGCATCGACGATGGCGAGCCCGAGGCCGGTCCCCTCGCTGGCGCTGGTCAGCCGATCGCGGCCGCGTGCGAACCGGTGGAAGATCCGCTGCTGCTCCTCGGGCGCAATCCCGGTCCCCTCGTCGCGGACCCACAGGCGGGCGTGCGCGCCATCGACCGCCGCACCAAGCTCGATCACCGCACCCGGGGCCGTGTGACGGATGGCGTTGGAGGCGAGGTTGGCGATCGCCTGGCCCAGGCGGTCGGCGTCGGCGGAGATGACCACCGGCCGGACGGGTACCACCGCCCAGGCACGGTCGCCGAGCGGCCGGAGGCGCGCCGCCATCGAGTCGATGAACTCCGCCAGTTCGACCGGCCCGCGACGGAGGAAGTCCGGCTGCTCCGCCCGCGCGATGAGCAGCAGGTCGGCGACGTAGTGGCTCATGCGATCCAGCTCGTCGAGCACGAGTTCGACGGTCTGCCCGCGCTCGACGGGGTCGTCGTCCAGCAGCTCCAGGTGGCCGCGGATGATCGTGAGCGGCGTGCGCAGTTCGTGGCCGACGTCGTTGAGGAACTCGCGTTGCGATGCGAACGCGGTCTCGAGGCGCTCGAGCATGGAGTTGAGCGTCGCGGTCAGCTCGGCCACCTCGTCCGTGCCCTCCACGGGGATGCGCGCGCCCAGGTCGCGGCCGCCGATCCCATGTGCTGTCCTGGTCAGGGCCCGGAGCGGCGCGATGGCGCGCCCGGCGGCCCCCCAGGCAAGGGCGGATGCGAGCAGGATGACGGCCGCCGACAGGGCCAGCGTCACCTGCACCGTCTGGTCGATCTGCGCACGCCGCTCGGCCTCGTAGAATGCCGCCGCAAAGACGCCCGCCCGACGGTCGCCGGCCCCCAGTGGAACCGCCAGCCAGCGCACCGGCCCGACGGCGGATTCGGCACGTCCCCAGGTCGGCACCGACGCCGACTGCCATGCGGCGAGCACGTCCGGGTCCTCGAACAGGGACACCGGTGCCACGGTCCGCTTGTAGGGCTGGCCGTCGACGATGGCATACAGCACCTCGTACTCGCCGGGCACGCTGTGCAGAAAGAAGGTGTCGAAGATAGCCGCCGCGTCGTCCCCGAACGGCCCGGCGGTCGCCGGATCGACACCACCGGCGAGGCGGCGGACCTCCTCCACCTCCTGTGCCAGGGCCTTGTCGATATCCGACGTGAGCTGTGTCGTGAGGATCTGGCGCAGTCCGACGACCGTGAAGGCGATCGAGAGCATGAGCAGGACGACATACCACGCGAGAATGCGGGTTCTGATTCCGCCGGGTAGCCGTGGCGGCCATCGTCGCTCGCGGGCATCGATGCCCTGGTCGGTGGGCACCGCCGGGTCGGCGTCTGCCGGGAGCAGACGCGCGATCATGCTGCCTCCAGGCGAGGCGCCGGCGACGATCCCCATGATCTCGAGCGTGCGGCCAGTCGCCGTGGCCGACATGAGGCCACGATGAGGAAGCGTTCATCCTGCGCGCCCAGCGCCCGGGGCAGCCAGTCCATCACGATCGGGTCCCGAGCATGAAGCAGAGGATACCCGCCGCCGATCGAGCCCCTGGTGAGCGCTGCCCACGCCCCGGGGTTTCGCCGATCACTCCGGGCACAGGGCAACTCCCACCCGAGGCCGGGTTCCGCGCCCGCTCGTCCGCGCCTACAGTTAGCGTTGCCGGGCGGGTCGCAGCCAGCCGGCGTCGGAGCCGAAGGAGCCACCTGTGGACGGAGTCCGGGTCATCGTCGCCGCCGTGCAGCAGACGCTCATCGAGGCCGGCGCCAGGGTGGATCCGCCCACCACCATCGCCACGGCAGCGATCGCCGTCACCAACCCGCTCGCCGGCCGGGGTCACGTGGAGGACCTCGGCGAGCTGGAGGCCTTGGGCCGCGAAGCCGCCGCGCTGCTGGTCGAGCGGGCGCTGGCGGTCCTGGCGTCCGTCGGCCTGTCATCGGCGGACGTCCGCGGCTACGGCAAGGGCGCCATCGTCGGCATCGACGGGGACCGCGAGCACACCGCGGCCGTGCTCCATCCGCGGTTCGGCGCCCCGGTGCGGGCGGCCATCGGCGGCGGCGCAGACATCATCCCGGGCACCAAGAAGGTCGCGGGGCCCGGCGCCTCCGTCACCATGCCCATCGGCAACAAGGACGACCGCTGGGTGTTCGACGACATGGATGCCGTCGACATCGCCATCCCGGACGCACCCCGCCCCAACGAGATCGTCATCGCCCTCGCCCTGAGCGCCGGCGGCCGGCCGAACGCCCGGGTCCGCAAGCCAGCCTAGGAGATCGACATGTTCAAGGCCATGATCCTGCTCACCCGCCGCGAGGACATGACGCCGGACGACTTCCGTCGCTGGTGGCTGGAGGAGCACCGGCCGCTCGCACTGCAGCTGCCCGGCCTGCGGCGGATGGTCGTCAATATCGTGGAGGCGGACCCGGGCGAGACCGGCATCGACGGCATCTCGGAGCTGTGGTTCGACACGCAGGCGGACTTCGAGGCGGCCTATGCGACGGAGATCGGCAAGGCCGTCGCCGCGGACTCGATGGGCCATAACCGCAAGCGCCTCCGCCTGCTCATCGCCGAGCACGAGTAAGGGCTGGCGGCTCGGCCGGGCTGACCCATCATGGTGCGGGATCCGTTTGCCTGAACGGGGTGCGCCACCCGACGCCGGTCTCGAGCTGCGCGCCGACTGCGGCCGCTGCCTGGGCCTGTGCTGCGTCGCGCCCGCATTCGCGGCGTCGCGCCCGCATTCGCGGCGTCGGCCGACTTTGCCTTCGACAAGCCGGCCGGGGTCGCCTGCGGGAACCTCGGTCCCGACTCGCGCTGCGGGATCCACGACCGGCTGCGCCAGGAGGCATGCCCGGCTGCGTGGCCTACGACTGCTTCGGCGCGGGCCAGTACGTCGCCCAGGTCACGATGGCGGGCGCGGACTGGCGGGAGTCACGCGACACGGCGGAGCGCACGTTCGACGTCTTCGCGGTCATGCGCCAGCTCCACGAGCTGGCCTGGTACCTGGCTGAGGCGCTCGCGCTGGAGTCGTCCCGGCCGATCCGTGTGGGGCTGCTTACCGCCCTCGACGAGGTTGAAGCGCTGACCCGGGAGCCCGCCGATGGCCTCCTGGCAGCCGATCTCGAAGATCGGAGGGAGGCGATCGGAGCCCTGCTGGGGCAGGCCAGCGAGCTGGCGCGAGCGCGGACCGCAGGTGGTCCACGAGGGCGGGAGCGCGAGCGCCGAGGCGCCGACCTCGCCGGCGCCGACCTCGCCGGCGCCGACCTCCGCGGCCGGGACCTGCCGGGTACCAACCTCCGCAGGGCGTTGCTCATCGGAGCGGACCTGCGCGGATCGGACCTGCGGCTGGCCGACCTTGCCGGCGCCGACCTCCGCGGCGCGAATCTCAGCGGCGCCGACCTCCGTGGAAGCCTGTTCATGACCCAGTCCCAGTTGGAGACCGCACGCGGCGACCCGGCGACGCACGTCTCGCCGGCGCTCGAGCGACCCGTCCACTGGCGCGAGTAGCCCTCGCCGGGGTTAGCGCAGCCCGCGCCGCCATGCGACGTGGCACCCTTGACCGCGCCCGGGCGACGATCACGACGGTAGGCCCGCGGCGACCGCAGCTGGAGCGACGCGTGCAGATCATCACGTCGGACAACGTCGCGTCGTTCGTGAAGGACGGCGCCCTGCACATGGAGGAGGGCTGGACCCTCGCGCCGTCCGCCCTGGAGTACCTGCGCCGGAACGGCGTGCGGTTCGCGGGCGAGGAGTCGCGGCGCGCGGCCGCGTCGGCCGCATCCAACCTGGCCGTGATCACAGTCGAGGGCATCGACAAGCCGGGCATCATCGCCGCCGTCGCGAGCGAGATCGCCCGCCAGCACGGGAACATCACCGACCTCTCCCAGACGATCCTCGCTGGGGTCTTCGTCATGGTCACTGTCGTGGACATGACAGGGACCTCCGGATACGACGCGTTCGTGGAGGGCCTGGGCAGGGTGGGCGAAGAGATCGGCGTGGACATCTCCGTCCGCCTCTACTCGGTGTTCGAGGCGATGCACCGCATCTGACGCTGGGCGGACCCGGGAGCGCACGAGGGAGGAACGATGGCACGCGGCCCGCTGGGCATGGACGAGATCCTCGAGTCGGTCGGCATGGTGGGCCAGGGCCATCTCGACATCCGGACCGTCACGCTGGGGATCAACCTGCGCGGGTGCCGGACACCCGAGGAGGTGGTCCGGCGGGTGACGGCGGTCGCCGCGGACCTCGTCCCGGTGGCGAACGCACTGGCCGTGGAGACCGGCGTGCCGATCGTGAACCGCCGCGTGGCGGTGACGCCGATCGCGTGGGTCGCCGAACGCCCGGATCGCGGCCTGATGCTCGAGCTGGCCCGAGCGCTGGACGAGAGCGCGCACGCCGTGGGCGTGGACTTCATCGGTGGGCTGTCCGCGCTGGTGGAGAAGCAGGCCTCGCGGATCGACGAGGAGCTGATGGCCGCGCTGCCGGAGGCCCTCGCGGCCACGACGCGCGTCTGCGCCTCGGTCAACGTGGCCACGACCGCAGCCGGCATCAACATGGACGCCGTGCGCCTGATGGGCGAGGTGATCAAGGACACCGCCGAGCGGACCGCCGACCGGTCCGCCATCGGCTGTGCCAAGCTCGTCGTCTTCGCCAACGCGGTGCCGGACAACCCGTTCATGGCGGGCGCGTTCCATGGCTTCGGCGAGGGCGACGCGGCGATCTCCGTAGGGATCTCCGGCCCCGGCGTCGTTGCGGACGCGATCCGGCGCTCCCCCCGGGCGCCCCGATGCAGGACATCGCCGAGGAGATCAAGCGCACGGTCTTCAAGATCACGCGCGTCGGCGAGCACGTGGGCCGCGAGGTCTCGCGCCGGATGGGCGTCCCCTTCGGCATCGTGGACATCTCGCTCGCGCCAACCAGCACGCCCGGCGACAGCGTGGCCGAGATCCTCGAGCTGATCGGCGTGGAGCGTGTCGGCCTGCCCGGGACGACCGTCGCACTGGCCATGCTCAACGACGCCGTCAAGAAGGGCGGCGCGATGGCGACCAGCAGGGCGGGCGGCCTGTCCGGCGCGTTCATCCCCGTCAGCGAGGACGCCAACATGGGCTCGGCGGTCGCCGACGGGCACCTGGTCCTCGAGAAGCTCGAGGCGATGACCGCCGTCTGTTCCGTGGGCCTGGACATGATCGCGCTGCCGGGCGACACGAGCGCCCACACGATCGCTGCGATCATCGCCGACGAGGCGGCGATCGGCATGATCAACCGCAAGACGACGGCCTGCCGGCTGGTCCCGGTCCCGGGCGCCCGGCCTGGCGACTGGGTGGACTGGGGCGGGCTCCTCGGTCGCGCGCCGGTGATGGAGGTGCGGGACCGGGCGATCGTGGGCGTCGTCGTCCGCGCGGGCCACGTGCCGCCGCCGCTCCAGGCATTGGGCAACTGACCCTCTGATCCTGCACACTGCGCTCACATCTGTATGTGAGGGGAGCAACGTGTCCATCAGCGAGAGCCTGATCGCCAACGAGTCCGTGGTCATCGAGGCGAAGAAGCACTGGATCGCACCGGCGCGGGATTCGCTGTGGGCCGCGGGCATGATCCTCCTGGGGCTCTTCCTCTGGTACTGGAACCCGTCGGGCGACGGCATCCTGGGCTTCCTGTGGGCCGCCATCGCCATCGCCCGCTGGGTCCTGCTCATCGGCGGCATCGCCTGGATCGCCTACAACATCGTCGTGTGGCGGACCGCCGAGTTCGCGGTCACCAACCTGCGCGTGCTGCGCTACGAGGGCCTCGTCCAGCGCCGCTCGTCCGAGACGCTGCTGACCTCCGTGAGCGATGTCAAGCTCAACGTCGGCATCGTGGGCAAGTCGCTGGGCTACGGCGACCTGCAGATCTTCACCCAGTCGGGTGATGCTGGCGCCGACAACTTCACGACCATCACCCAGCCAGCGGCGTTCCGCAACGCCATGATGACCCTCAAGCTGCAGGGTCAGACCGGGGGCATCCCCGCAGCCGCCCCTGCGCCGGCACCTGCCGCGCCGACGGCCGCGCCCGCACCCGTCGCACCTGCGCCCGCACCCGTAGCGCCCGCCCCGGCGGCCGCAACCGCGGAGGATCAGGCGGCGAGCCTCGTCAGGCTGGCGGAGCTGCGCGACCAGGGCGTCATCACGCCCGAGGAGTTCGAGGCGAAGAAGACGGAGATCCTCTCCCGAATGTAGGGCTACCCGCCCTTCCCCTTGCGTTGACCCTCCGGCGCCGCGTCGTCAGGGTCTTCGGCGACAAGCTCAGCCCGGGCCGCCAGGAGCGCGCCGCGTGCCTCGTCGGTCAGGGCGGGGTACCGCGGGTCCATCTCGATCAGCGCGTTGGCGATGATGCCGGCGGCCGCGATGCGGGCGAACCACTTGCTGTCCGCCGGGATCACGTACCACGGCGCGACGGCCGTGCTGCTGCGCGAGAGCACATCGGAGAAGGCAGCCTGGTAGTCGTCCCAGTGTGCCCGTTCCTTCACGTCCGCCGCGCTGAACTTCCAGTTCTTGTCCGGCTCGTCGATCCGGGCCAGGAACCGCTCGCGCTGCTCCTGCTTCGAGAGGTTCAGGAACAGCTTCACGATCGTGTAGCCCTGGTCGCTGAGATACGCCTCCCAGTCGTTGACCTGGCGGAAGCGCCGCGTCCAGATCCCCTTGTCCTTCTTCGCCGGCGGGAGCTTCTGGCCCTCCAGGATCGAGGGATGCACGCGGACGACCAGCATCTCCTCGTAGTAGGAGCGGTTGAAGATGCCGATCATGCCCCGGCCCGGGAGCGCCTTCTGGTAGCGCCACATGAAGTCGTGGTCCATCTCTTCCGAGGAGGGGACCTTGAAGCTGCTGACGCTCACGCCCTGGGGGTTCACGCCGCTCATCACGTGGCGGATCGTGCCGTCCTTACCGGCGGCGTCGATGGCCTGGATGATCACCAGCAGGGCCTGGGTGTCCTGCGCGGCCAGCCGCGCCTGGTACTCGCTGAGCAGCTCGACCCCCCGGGCCAGGAGCTCATCCGCGTCCTTCTCCCTGACCCCGGAGGTGTCGGCCGGGTCGTAGTCCTTGGGCAGCCTGACCTTGCTTCCCGGCTCAACCCGGAACTGCCGCACGAACTCCTGGATGCGGTCCTTGTCCAACTCAGGCATCGGCTCGTTCTCCTCCGCGTGGTTTGGCGTTGTTCACGGCCCCGGGCTCAGGGCTTGGGTACGTGGCCGGGCTTCGGAATCCCGGTGAGCTCGCGGTACGCCTTGACCGCAGTCCCGATCGTCGGGTAGAACGCGTCGCTGTCGGCCATCCAGGTCATGCCATAGTTGCGGATCTCGTTGCGCACCGCGTCCTTCATTTCGGCGAACACGAAGCGGATCCCCAGCGCCTCGAGCTCTGCGTCGAGCTCCTCGAGCATGTCCGCCGCGGTCGTGTCCACCGCCGTGATCGGCTCGGCGGCGACGATGATCCAGGCCGGCGGTGGAGCCGCATGGGTCAGGTGCCGGACCTCGGCCTTGAAGGTGTTGGCGTTGGCGAAGATGAGCGGGCCGTCGAAGCGGTAGATCACCAGCCCCGGGATCGCCTCGGCGTCCGGATACATCGTGGTGTCGTGGTAGCCGGGCACATTCGGGACGTCGACGAGGGTCGTCCGGTACGGGTCCCAGGCCTGGCGGAACACCCACAGGATGGACAGCATCACCGCCACGGCGATCCCCGGCAGCACGCCCAGGAACGCGACACCCAGGAACGCCGCCATCGACAGGGCGAACTCCGACTTGCGCTGCCGCCACAGCCTGCGCGTCGCCGGGATGTCGGCGAGCGAGAGCGAGGCCACGATCACGACCGCCGCCAGGGTGGGCTGCGGGAGCCACTGCATGAGCCCGGGCACGAACACCAGCATGACGAGGATCACGGCGGCGCCCACGAGGCCGGTGAGCTGTGTCTTCGCCCCGGCCCGCTCGGCGACCGCGGTTCGTGACCCGCTCGTGCTGATCGGGAAGCCGGTGAACAGCCCGGCCGCGATGTTGGCGGTGCCGATCCCCACCATCTCCTGGTTCGCTCGCACCTCCTGGCCGGTGCGGCCGGCGAACGCCGACGACGTGGAGATCGTGTCGGCCAGCGAGACCACGGCGATCCCGAAGGCGCCGGCCACCAGCAGCGGCAGGTCGGTCAGCTCCACCCGCGGGATGATGAACGGCGGCAGGCCGCTGGGCAGCACGCCCACCAGGCTGACCTCGGGAGGGCCGAGGTCGAGGACCACCACGAGCACCATGGCGGCGACCACCGCGACCAGCACGGCCGGCACCTTCGGGAGAACGCGGCCCAGGATGACCATCACGGCGACGCTGAATAGGCCGATGGCGGCTGCCGCGGGCACCACCTCCCCGGCGGTGACGCCCTGCACGAAGGCCTGGGCCTCCGCCGTGAGGCCGTCCGCGTCGGTCGAGAAGCCGAACAGCTTCGGCAGCTGGCCGACGAAGATCGTGATGGCCAGACCGTTCATGTAGCCGATCTGGGTCGGCTTGGACAGGAGGTCGGCGATGAAGCCCAAGCCCGCGCCGGCTCCGAGGAGCATCAACCCGCCGACCATCAACGCCAGCATGGACGCGTAGGCGACGGCCGTTGCCGGGTCGCCGTTGGCGGCCGCAAGCGGCAGGATCGTCGCTGCGATCATCGAGCCCAGGGCCGAGTCCGGGCCCAGGACGAGGATCCGCGACGGCCCGAAGATGGCGTACGCGACCAGGCACAGGACCGAGGTGTACAGGCCGGTGATCGCCGGCAGCCCGGCCAGCTCCGCGTAGGCCATGCCCTGGGGGACCAGCAGGCTCGCCAGCACCAGGCCGGCCACGATGTCCTTTGACAGCCACGCGGGCTGGTAGGTCCGCACGGCCGAGATGCCCGGGACGAAGCGCCCCAGCCCGGCGACCTTGCCTGTGGGCGCGCGCGTCACCGCACCAGAGGGCTCGACCTGCTGATCGGACGGTGATGTCATGGTCGAGCGCGATCCCTCAGCTGTGCGGGCGTCCCGGGTCTGCCGACCCGTGTGCAGCATAGCGACGGCCGGGACCGGCCAGTTGGGTCCGCCGCGCGGACCGTACGCGACGAAGCCGGCCTCGCGGCCGGCTTCGGGGTTTCGTACGGAGCGGCGGTCAGCCCAGGAGCTTGGCTTTCGCGGCCGCGAACTCCTCGTCGGTCAGCACGCCGGCGGCGTGGAGGTCGCCGAGCTGCTTGAGCTGCTCCATGTCGATCCCGGTCGAGGCCGGAGCGGCCAGAGCCGGGGCGGGAGCGGGAGCCTGGACGTACACCACCTGGGGCTCGGCCGGCGCCTGGGCCGCCAGCTGCTGGTCGTACTCGGCCTGCTGCTGGGCCGCCTGGTTGGCGTACTTCTGCTCCTGGTGGTGGTGGACGGCCCCGGCCGTCCCGGCCACGACAGCGGTCGTGGCGGCTGCGCGCATGAGGGGTCGTCCGCGGCGTCGCATCATCTTCGTGTCTCCTCGTGGGGTGGCTGGGTTCGACTACGCGGTTGCGGCGGCGTCCAGCTCGGCCTGGACCTCCTCGAGCACCTCCGGCGGCACCACGGCGCGATTGATGAGAAAGCCGCCGGCGGCCTCCATCGCACCCTTGATGCCCTCGGCCCAGCGGTGCTCGAACAACATGACCATGCCGGCCGTGTCTGCCGGCAGATCCTCGGCGACCTGCTCCAGGTCCTCCGGCGTCAGGAGCGCCATGCGATCCCCGAGCAGTCCTGCGAAGGAGGCGAAACGGGGATCCTCCTTGTTGTCGAGCTCGAGGATGACGGCGTTGCCCTGCGCGTCCTTGCCGACGAAGACGACGTCGACGAGCCGGATCGTCTTGTTGGCGACGACCTTCTCGATCTCGCGCGCGATGCTGCCGTCGAACTTGGTGCCGGTGAAGCCGACGACGAGGTATTCGAGCGGTCCGAGTGTCACGGATGTCCCTCCTGTGCACGGCACTGGCCAGCGGTCGCGAACTCCGGCCGCCATCGGTTACCAGACTACTCAACCTCTCCGCGCCGCGCATGACATCACCCACAGGAGGTGATCGCGCTTACGGATGCGCAACTCGCGGGAGCCGCCCGCTTCTCACTCGGCCCGCGTCCGCCGATGCCCGACGGCGTCCGCCGGCTCCGCGGCCTCCGGGATCTCGGAATTCCGTTCAGCCGCGGCCTCGAACCAAGCCGCGTACCGGCCGGCGCCCCACGCCGCCGTGACCCCGTGGATGACCATGCTGATCGCCACGGTGAGCAGCACGACGTCGATCAGCGCGGCCGCGCCCGGAACCGCCTCCTCCACGACCACGGTCGCAAAGATGATCGACGCAAGCCCGCGGGGCCCGAACCAGCCGACGTAGACCACGCTGGCCGGGGCGAATCCCGTCCGGAGCATCACCAGCGCGACCGGGAGCATGCGGACGAGCGTGAGACTGAGGGCTGCGTAGACGAACATCTCGGGCGTGGCTCGCTGGAGGACCGGCACGATCAGGCCCGCGCCCAGGAGCAGGAAGCCCACGCCTCCCAGCACGTCCGCCAGCTCCTCCGACAGCTCGAACGCCTCCTCCATGCCGCCGCGGCGGAGGACCGCGCCGGCCACGAGCCCGGTGACCCAGACCGCGAGGAACCCGCTCGCCCCGACCTCGTCGGCCGCGAGGTAGGTCGCCACCGCCAGCCCCACGAGGGCGATCGGCTGCCAGCGCAGCCGGCCCAGGCCCAGCTCCGCCGAGCGCCGGAGGAGCCATCCGCCGGCGACGCCGGCCGCCGCGCCGATGACCGTGGACCCGACCAGCGCCAGGGCCAGCGTCTGGACTGCCCTGAGCTCCGTGTCCACGCCGGTGGCCACGAGGCCGACGGTGATGAAGATCGTGACGAACGGCAGGGCGAGTCCGTCGTTGAGGCCGCTCTCCACGTTGAGCGCGTTGCGGATCACCGCGGGCACGCGGAGGTTGGACACGACCGCCTGGCCCAGCGCTGCATCCGTCGGTGCCAGGATCACACCGACCAGCGCCGCCTGCCAGAGCTCCATGCCTGGCACGATCAGCAGCGCGACGACCGCGCCCGCCAGCATCGTGAGCGGCAGCCCGAGGCCCAGCAGCCGACCGGCCAGGCCGGCCTCCCGCGTCCAGCGCCGCACGTCCAGGCTGGAGGCATCCGCGAACAGGACCATCACGAGGGCGGCCTCCAGGAGCAGCGTGGGTATCTCGGGGTCCTGTCCGATCTCGAGCAGGCCCAGCACCGGGCCTACGAGAAGGCCGATCCCGGCGAAGAAGATGGGCGCGGTGATGATCGTGGTGGCCAGTCGCTTCGAGACCAGGGCATAGCCCACGATCGCCACGGCGATCAGCGCCACCAGCGAGATCATCGCGGTGCCGCCCCGGCGTTCGGGGACGCGCCGTGGCACACCTTGGTCTTGCGCCCGCTGCCGCACGGGCACGGGTCGTTGCGCCCGGCACTGGCGACGGCGGCCCTGAGGCGCTCGTCCTCGGCGCGGTACCAGCCAACCAGGGCGGACGGCGGCATGCCACGGCGCAGGAGGTCGGACATCATGCGCATCGGCCGGTCGACGTGGCCGAAGAACGCCTTGTAGCCCGCGCACAGGTAGTTGAGACCCGGCTCGCCGTCCGGCGTCCGGATGAACCGGTCCTTGGGGCATCCCCCGTGGCATGCGAAGCGCACGTCGCACTCACGGCAGTAACGCGGCAGCGTGTCTCGCTTGTCGTCGCCGAACCGGCGCTGCTGCTCGGAGTTCACGAGCTCTGCCATGGGCGTCTCGGTGATGTTGCCGAGCCTGTAGGCCTCTTCGACGAAGTGGTCGCACGAGTACAGGTCGCCGTTGTGCTCCAGCGCGAGTGCCCCGCCGCAGGTCTCGGCGTGGATGCACAGGGTCGGTGGCTCGCCGTGCCAGCTCGCGAGCGCGACGTCGAGCATCTGCACGAAGACCTCGCCGATGTCCCGCCGAACCCACTCCTCGAACACCCCGACCAGGAACGACCCGTACTGCTCCGCGGTCACGGACCGGTCCGTGACGAGGCTGCCCTCCTGGCGGTAGAGCGGGCGGTCCCGCCAGGTTGCCCACGGCGCGGGGCGGGAAAGACCCGGGGCCAGCCCCAGCTCCTCGAGCGGCACGTCGATCCGCGGGGCGGGCAGCCGCTCGATGATCGGGATGAACTGCATGTAGCGCGAACCGCACTCGTCGCGCAGGAACCGGTACACCTCGACGGGGTGATCGGCGTTGGCCCGGTGGAGGGTGGTCAGCGTGTTGACCTCCACGCCGTGCGCGTGGAGCCGCTCAAGGCCCTTGCGCACGCGGTCGAAGGTGGGCGCGCCGCCCCGGTCAACCCGGTACGTGTCATGCATCGACGGCGGGCCGTCGATGCTGATCCCGACCAGGTAGTCGTGCTCCTTGAAGAACCCGGCCAGCTCGTCGTCGATCAGCGTGCCGTTCGTCTGGATCGTGTACTCGACCGTCATCCCCGGGCGGCGGTACTTCTCGACGTACGCCGTGGCCCGCCGGAAGAAGTCCACGCCCATCAGGGTGGGCTCGCCGCCCTGCCAGGCGATGCTGACATACGGCGCCCGGTGGGCCTCGATGAGCTGGCGGATGTACTGCTCGAGCAGCTCGTCGGCCATCCGGAAGCGGCTGCCCGGGTAGAGCATCTCCTTGGACAGGAAGAAGCAGTACGAGCAGTCGAGGTTGCACGTCGCGCCGGTCGGCTTGGCCAGCAGGTGGAATGCCGGCCGCGCCGCGGCGATTGGGTCCGAGCCGGTCATCGCGACCTCTGACAGCGCGGCACGCGGGGCCGCGGGACGCGCATCATGGTATGCGTCAACAGCCGCCCCATGTCCATCACCCGGCAGAACGTGACGTCGGGGCCGCTGCCGCGCAGGAGGAGATCCGCCGTGAGCCACGCCAGCCCGGGCGGCGCACATGTTCCCGAGGCCATCGACGAGGCCCGCGATCAGCTGCGGGCTCCGTGGGCCGCCAGCATCGCTGGGATCCTGTTCGCCGTCCTGTTCACGGCGGCCCTCCTGGTGCTGCGGACATCGCCGATCGTCGGGGCCGGTGACGCGGAGCTCGTCCGGATCTTCGCGACGGGGGAGGACGGGCCGCTGTTCGTGGCCGCGCTCTATCTCGTGCCGTTCGCCGGGATCATGTTCCTGTGGTTCATCGCCGTGATCCGGGACCAGGTGGGAGATCGCGAGGACCGCTTCTTCGCGACCGTCTTCTTCGGCAGCGGCCTCCTGTTCATCGCGCTGGTGTTCGTTGCGGGAGCGGTGGCGTCCATGCCCGTTGTCGGAACCCGCTACCTGGGCCTCGCCACTCCGACGGAGCATGACGTGAACCTGACCCGGTCGCTGTCTTACGCGCTGCTGTTCGGGTTCGCGACCCGGGCCGCCGCCGTGTGCCTCATCTCGATCGCGACGCTCGGGCTGCGCAGCCGAACCTTCCCGCGCTGGTTCGCGATCAGCGGCTACCTGACGGGCGTCCTGCTGCTCCTGGTCGTCGCTTTCCTCGACTGGGTCGTGCTGCTGGTTCCGGCCTGGGTGGCGCTCGTGAGCGTGTTCATCCTGGTTCGCGAGCGCGGGAGATCGCGCGCCGCAGCCGACCCCACCGGCT
>CAWDHT010000007.1:0-93875 GCA_963802165.1 uncultured Chloroflexia bacterium
GCAGGCACGGGAGCAGGTACGTCCGGCCGTTGCGACCGTCGAGGTAGGGATCGTCCCAGATCGTCGTGCGGCCGTTGAGCCCCTCCTCGATCACCTCCACGGACCCGCCGAGCTCCGCGGCCAGCACCCCGGGCCAGCGCACCTCCTTCGGGTACCTGCCCATCGTCGCGGCGTCGTAGCCGTGGGTGTTGAAATCGCCGTAGCAGACGATGGTGGGCATCACGTCCTCCCCTGCCGATCAGCCCGCGCGGCGGGCCCGGGCCACCCGCGCGGGACCGCCGGCCGCCACCCTGTCCAGGGCCTCGTTGGCGAGGCGGTCGGCGGTCGCGTTCTGGGCCCGCGGCACGTGGGTCGCGGACCAGCGCCGGAACTCGGCCAGCATGCTCTTCGATTCGGCCCATAGCGGCTGGAGCTTCGCGTCCTTGACCCGCCAGCGGCCGTGGAGCTGCTCGACGATCAGCTTCGAGTCGAGGAACAGGTCCACCTTCTCGGCGCCCAGGCGCTGGGCGAGCTTGAGGGCCTCCACGACACCGGTCCATTCCGCCACGTTGTTGGTCTGGTGACCCAGCGCCTCGGAGATCGTCGCGTCCGGGGACGCAGCGGGATCCAGCGCGTCGGCCCGCGACCCGTCGATGAGCGCCGCGCCGAGCGACGCGGGCCCGGGGTTGCCCCGGGCTGCGCCGTCGGTGCGGATCACGAGGTGCGGGATGACCGGGAGCGTGACCGCCTCGGGTCCCACCCCCTCGCCGGGCTCGCTCAGACCCGCCGTCCCGTGATCGCCGAGGAGACCTCGAGGATCGCCTGCGTGATGTGGATGTCGCGCGGACAGGCGTCCACGCAGTTGAAGATCGTGCGGCACCGCCACACGCCATCCTTGTCGGCCAGGATCTCCAGGCGCTCCTCGGCGGCGTCGTCACGCGAATCGAAGATGAACCGGTGGGCGTTCACGATCGCCGCCGGCCCGACGTATTCGGGTCTCGCCCAGAACGACGGGCACGAGGTGGTGCAGGCCGCGCACAGGATGCACTTGGTCGTGTCGTCGTACCGCGCCCGGTCCCTGGCGGACTGCCTTCGCTCCCGCTCGGGCGGCATGGACTCGTTCTGGAGGAACGGCTGGACGCTCCGGAACTTGGCGAAGAAGCCCTCCATGTCGACCACGAGGTCCTTCATCACCGGCAGCCCGGGCAACGGCGCCACCGTGATCTTCTTGCCGCCCAGCTGGTCCACCCGGATCTTGCAGGCGAGGCGGTTGCGGCCGTTGATCAGCATCGCGTCCGACCCGCAGACGCCGTGGGCGCAGGATCGCCGGAACGTGAGCGTCCCGTCCTGCTCGTACTTGACCTTGTGGAGGAGATCGAGGACGCGGTCCATCGGGCCGGCCTCGACCGTGTAGCGCTCCTCGTGCGGCTTCTCGTCCCGCTCGGGGTCGTAGCGGAGGACTCGCAGCTCAACCGTCATGGATCGCTCCCCCGCCCTAGTAGACACGCGGCTTGGGCTGGAACTTCGTGATCGTGACCGGCTTGTAGGCCAGCTCGACCGCGCCGTCGGCGCCCTTCGTCGCGAGGGAGTGGGTCAGGAAGTTCACGTCGTCCCGGTCCGGGTAGTCCTCCCGGCTGTGGGCGCCGCGGCTCTCCCTGCGGTTGATGCACGCCGCGACCATCGTCTCGGCGCAGTCGAGCAGGTAGCCCACCTCACGCGCCTCCAGGAGGTCGGTGTTGAAGACGGTTCCCTTGTCGTCCACGCTCACGTTCTCGTAGCGAGTGCGGAGCTCGGCCACCTTGGCGCGGGCGCGCTCGAGACCCACCGCGTCGCGGTAGACGCCGGCGTCGTCCATCATCACGTCGGCCAGCTCATGGCGGAGCGCCTCCTTGCGCTCGCCCTTGGCGCGGCCCCGGATGGCCTCGATCTCGGCGCGGACGGGCTCCATGACCTCCTCGGTCACGACCGGCATGTCCTGGCCACGGATGTCGAGCGCCATCTGGCGCCCGGCCCGCCGGCCGAACACCAGCAGGTCCACCAACGAGTTCGTCCCGAGGCGGTTGGCGCCGTGGACGGACACGCAAGCCGCCTCGCCGGCTGCATACAGGCCCGGGACCACGGTGTTGGCTGCATCCCGCGTCGCCTGGGTGAGCATGTTCGTGGGGACCCCGCCCATGGCGTAGTGCGCCGTCGGCTGGATCGGGATCGGGTCCGTGTAGGGCTCGATACCCTGGTACACCCGCACGAAGTCGGTGATGTCCGGCAGCTTCTCGTCGATCATCTTGCGCCCGAGGTGGCGCACGTCGAGGTAGACGTAGTCCTTGCCGTCGATGCCGCGCCCGGCACGGACCTCCTGGACGATGGCCCGGCTGACCATGTCGCGGGGCGCCAGCTCCATGAGCTTGGGGGCGTAGCGCTCCATGAACCGGAAGCCGTCGTTGTCGAGGAGGTAGGCACCCTCACCACGCGCTGCCTCGGACAGCAGGATTCCGATGCCCACGATGCCGGTGGGATGGAACTGGTAGAACTCCATGTCCTGCATGGGGACGCCGTGCCGGTACGCGAGGGCCACCCCGTCGCCGGTCAGGCTGTAGGCGTTCGAGGTGACCCGGAACATGCGGCCGAAGCCGCCGGTCGCGAGCAGCACGGCCTTGGAGCGCAGGGTCACGAGCTCGCCGTCGGCGATCCGGTACGCGACCACGCCGGCGGCACGCCCGCCGGCGCCGAGCTCCCCGCCCTCGGTGACCAGGTCCACGACGTGGTACTCGTCGTAGAACTTGACACCGGCCTTGAGGCACTGCTGGTACAGGGTCTGGAGGATCATGTGGCCCGTGCGGTCGGCGGCGAAGCAGGCCCGCTTCACCGGGCCCTCGCCGTAGTTCCGGGTGTGGCCGCCGAAGCGGCGCTGGTCGATGCGCCCGTCGTCCGTGCGGTTGAACGGCAGCCCCATGTGCTCGAGCTCGATCACCGTCTCGATGGCCTCGCGGGCGAGCACCTCGGCCGCGTCCTGGTCCACCAGGTAGTCGCCACCCTTGATGGTGTCGAACATGTGCCACTCCCAGTGGTCCTCCTCCTGGTTCCCCAGGGCGGCACACACGCCGCCCTGGGCGGCGCCGGTGTGGGAGCGGGTCGGGTACAGCTTGGTCAGGACGGCGCTGTCCACGCCGGCCTTGGCGAGCTCGAGGGCGGCCCACAGGCCGGCCCCGCCGGCGCCGACGACGAGGGCGTCGTGGTCGCGGATCATGCGGGCACCTGCGGCATCGGGAGGGTGACGACGACCATCGTGCCCATGGCGAACAGGACGATGCCGACGAGGTACAGGAGCATCGTGAGGAAGGTCCGCAGGCCGCCGGTCGTGTAATCACCGATGACGGTGCGCAGGCCCATGAAGGCGTGGAACAGGACGAACGTGAGCATCAGCCAGTCGATCGTCCGTTGGGCGATGCTGGCCCAGCGGGCGGTCACCCAGACCGCATCCTGGATCGCGGGGTCGTACACGAAGTGGACGATGATGTAGTGCGCCAGCGCGGTGACGAACAGCCCGATGCCGGTCAGCCGCATCAGGTACCAGATGGAGAGCTCCCACCCGGATCCCCGCGGCTTCGCGCGACCGGAGCGCGTGATCTCGTAGCTCATGACCCGAACCTGAAGGGCGGCTCCAGCCCGAAGGCCGGGGCCATGATCTGGATGAGGATCGGCAGCCCGATGAGCACGAACAGCACCCAGCTGAGGTACCAGAGCTGCTTGTGGTAGCGGGTCATCGACGGCCAGAAGTCCATGATGATGATCCGGAGCCCGTTGAGCGCGTGGTACAGGAGGGCCGCGCCGAGGAGCGACTCCATCACGCGCCCGAAGGGGCTGGCGTAGATGGCCAGCACTTCGTCGTACAGCTCCGAGTTGACGCCCACGAGCCAGATGTCAAGGACGTGGAGCAGGATGAACGCCCAGATGGCGACACCCGAGATGCGGTGGAACGCCCAGGCGAGCATTCCCTCGCTGCCCCGATACCGCAGGAGCATGGAGCCTCCGTGTCTCCCGGCCCGCTGGTTGCGGGTCGCTCTGGTTCCGGTGGCCCGGCCGGTCAGCCGAGCCGCGCGATGATGGCGTCGGCGAACTCCCGCGTTCCGGCGGGACCGCCGAGGTCGTAGGTCGTGTCCTTGCCCTCCGCGATGACCTCGCGGAGCGCGGTCTCCACCCGCACGGCCGCGTCCTGCTCGCCGAGGTGCCTGAGCATCAGGACGCCCGACAGGAGCAGAGCCGTCGGGTTGGCCTTGTTGAGGCCCGCGTACTTGGGTGCCGAACCGTGCACGGGCTCGAACACGGACGCTTCCGTGCCGATGTTGGCGCCGGGCGCGACCCCGAGGCCGCCCACGAGGCCGGCGCACAGGTCGCTCACGATGTCGCCGTACAGGTTGGGCAGGACCATGACGTCGTACAGCTCGGGCTTCTGGACGAGCTGCATGCACATGTTGTCGACGATCCGGTCCTCGAACTCGATCTTGCCCGCGTAGTCGGCAGCCACGGTGCGGCAGCTCTCCAGGAACAGGCCGTCGGACAGCTTCATGATGTTGGCCTTGTGGACCGCAGTGACCTTGCGCCGGCCATTGGCGACGGCGTACTCGAAGGCGAAGCGCGCGATCCGCTCCGAGGCGGCCCGCGTGATGATCTTGATGCTCTCGGCCGCGTCCTTGCCGACCATGTGTTCGATGCCCGCGTAGAGGTCCTCGGTGTTCTCACGCACGATGACGAGATCGACGTCGTCGTAGCGCGTCTGGAGACCCTTGATGGACCGGGCTGGGCGGAGGTTGGCGTACAGGCCGAGGACCTGGCGCAGGGTCACGTTGACGCTGCGGAAGCCGGACCCGACGGGCGTCGTGATCGGGCCCTTGAGGGCGACCTTGTTGCGCCGGATCGACTCCAGCACGTGGTCCGGGAGCGGGGTCCCGTACTGGGCCATGACGCCCTCGCCGGCGTCCTGGACCTCCCATTCGAAGGCGACGCCTGAGGCGTCAAGGACACGGCGGGTGGCCTCCGCCAGCTCGGGACCGATCCCGTCGCCGGGGATGAGGGTGACTCGGTGGGGCATGGACCCATTCTAGCCACGCCGTCCGGCCTGCGGGGGTCACCAGGCACCCCCCAATCGGGTGGGCCGGTGGTCGTCCGTGCAGGGGCCATCCGGCCATGGGCAACGGCGCCATGGCCGGATGAGATGGCCGTGTCGAGCCGGGGGGCTGCCCCCGGCGACCCCATGCCCGAGGGACCCCATGATCCGCCAGCGCCGCACACTCCCAGTGCCGGTCCTCATGCTCGTCGCCGTGCTCGCCCTGGCGGCGTGTGGCGGCGGTTCCACGCCGACCGCAAGCTCGGCACCAGGTGCAACGCCGGCCGCGGGATCCACCACCGCGCCCGCGGCGACGAGCGGCGCCGCCACCGAGGCTCCGGCCGCCAGCTCCGCCGAGGGCGGGATCGACATCGGCGGCGCGGCCGCCTCGCTCGACAACCTGGACAACTACTCGTTCAAGATCGAGATGAAGGCCGAGGGCGGCTCCGAATTCATGATGGTCCCGGCAGGCGGATCGCTCGTCATGGAGGGCGATGTCATCCTCAAGCCCGCCGAGGCCGTGGACGTCACCATGACGACCAACGACGGCACCACCGCGTCGGTGCTCGGCTACCGGATCATCGGCGACACCGCCTACATCAACCTCGGTGGGGACAGCTGGATGTCCGCGCCGGCCGACGATGCGGCGAGCGCAGTCGATGCCTTCAAGCCCGAGCAGATGCTGGGCTCCTTCTCCAACCTCGAGGGCATGAGCAAGGTGGGTGAGGAGACCAAGAACGGCATCCCGTCCGACCACTACGCGTCCACCTCGGACCCGGGCATCGGCAGCATGTTCGGCCTCCCGGGCGCAACCTGGACGATCGACGCCTGGACCGCCAAGGAGGGCGGCTACGTCGTCTCCGCGGCCATGACGGCGACGGGCAAGAACGAGAGCGGCGAGCAGGGAACGTTCGTGATGACCGTGGACGTGACGGGCGCGAACGATCCGAACCTGGTGATCGAGCCGCCCACGAACCTCACGGAGCTGCCCGGCTGACCGTGAGCCCCAGCGCGGCACAGCGCCGGCGGCTCGCACCGCCGGCGCTGTGCATGCCCGGTCCGGTCGGCCCCCGGCTATGATCGGACCCAGCCCAGGTCCCGCTTCCCCGGAGGTCTCGCCCGTCGCGTGAAGATCCACGAAGCCGACGCCAAGTCGCTGCTCGTCGCCCAGGGGCTCCCGGTCCCCGCATGGGAGGTGGCCCGCACCCCGTCGCAGGCCCGCGCCGCCGCCGTCCGGTTCCTGGCCGACCCCGCCAACGCCACCGGCAAGGTCGTGATCAAGGCCCAGGTCCTCGTGGGCGGCCGCGGCAAGGCCGGCGGCGTGAAGCTCGCGGCCACGGCCGACGAGGCCGAGGAGGTCGCGGCCCAGATCCTGGCCCTCGAGATCAAGGGCCTGCCGGTCCGGCGCGTGCTCGTGGGACCCGCGGCCGAGATCGTGAAGGAGTACTACCTCTCGGTCCTCCTCGATCGCGCCACCCGCCGCCTGATGTTCATCGGCTCCGCCGAGGGTGGCGTCGAGATCGAGCAGGTCGCCGTGGACAACCCAGGGGCGATCGTCTACGAGCACACGGACCCCTTGCTGGGGCTGCCGGACCACGCGGCCCGGGAGCTGGCGTTCAAGATCGGCTTCGGGGCGCACTGGAAGGCCGGGGCGGCCATCGCCAAGGGCCTCCTGCGCACGATGCTGGCCAACGATGCCGACCTCGTCGAGATCAACCCGCTCGCGGTGATCCGCGAGCACAACGCGGACGGCACGCCGGTCGAGCGGCTCGTCTGCCTGGACGCCAAGATCACCCTCGACGACTCGGCTCTCGCCCGCCACCCCGGGCTGGAGGAGCTGCGCGACCTCGACGCCGAGGACCCGGCCGACGTCGAGGCACGGCGCTACGACCTCACGTTCATCAAGCTCGACGGCGACATCGGCTGCATGGTCAACGGCGCAGGCCTGGCGATGACGACGATGGACCTCGTGAAGCGCGCGGGCGGCGAGCCGGCGAACTTCCTGGACATCGGCGGCGGCGCCAAGGCGGACCGCGTGGCCGCCGCGATGCGGCTGATCCTGGAGGACCCGAACGTCAAGGCGATCCTGGTCAATATCTTCGGCGGCATCACGCGCGGCGACGAGGTCGCGCGCGGGCTGGTCGAGGCCAGGGCGCAGCAGGAGCGCGAGGTCCCGATGGTGGTCCGGATCGTGGGCACCAACGCGGCCGAGGCCGCGGAGCTGCTGGAGGCGGCCAACTTCGTCACCGCCGCCACGCTGGACGAAGCCGCGGCCAAGGCCGTCGCGGCAGCGAAGGGAGCGGCGGCGTGAGCATCCTGATCGGGCGCGACACCCGTCTCGTCGTGCAGGGCATCACCGGGCGCGAGGGCGAGTTCCACAGCCGGGCGATGCTCGAGTTCGGCACGCCGCTCGTGGCCGGCGTCACCCCCGGCAAGGGCGGCCAGACCGCCCTCGACGGGCAGGTCCCTGTGTTCAACACGGTCGCCGACGCGGTCCGCGAGACCGGCGCCAACACGTCCTGCATCTTCGTGCCGGCCGGCGGCGCCCCGGATGCCGTCCTCGAGGCCGTCGCCGCGGGCGTCGGCACCATCTTCTGCATCACCGAGGGCATCCCGGCCCTGGACATGATCCCGGTCGTCGAGGTCGTCCGGCTCGCCGGCGCCCGGCTGATCGGCCCGAACTGCCCGGGCGCCACGTCTCCCGGGCGGGCCAAGGTCGGCATCATCCCGGGCTCCATCCACCGCGAGGGCCGGGTCGGCGTGGTCTCGCGCTCGGGCACGCTCACCTACGAGGCCGTCCAGGCGATGACCGACGCGGGTCTCGGCCAGTCCACCTGCGTGGGGATCGGCGGCGACCCCGTCATCGGGACGCAGTTCCTGGATGTCCTGGCGCTGTTCGCCGCGGATCCCGAGACCGAGGCCCTCGTGCTGATCGGCGAGATCGGCGGGGCGGCCGAGGAGGAGGCGGCGGCCTGGGCGGCCGAGCACATGGCGGACGTCCCCAAGGTGGCGTTCATCGCCGGGAGAACCGCCCCGGAGGGGAAGCGGATGGGCCATGCGGGGGCGATCATCTCGGGTGGCCGGGGCACCGCCGCGTCCAAGGTGACGGCGCTCGAGGCCGCGGGCTTCCGCGTCGCGGGCTCCCCCACCGAGCTCCCCGCACTCCTGCGCGAGGCCGGGTACCGGGGCTGACGTGCGGCTCGACGACATCCGCTACCTGTTCGGCTACGACCGCTGGGCCACCCGGCGGATCCTGGCCGTCATCGACGGCGTTGCCGAGGACACCTGGGGCGCGACCGGGGTCGTGGGCGAGCGTGGCCTCGGCGCCATCCTGGTCCACCAGCTGGGTGCCCACCAGCGGTGGCGACTGGGCTTGATCCAGGACGATGCGGCAGCGGCGGCCGCGAGACCGGAGCGCGAACCCCTCCCCTCGCCCGACGAGCTCACGCGCCGATGGGCGGCCGAGTGGGACGCGATGGACGTCTTCATCGCCGGCATGACCGATACGTTCCTCGCCCACGAGCACGAGGGCGTGCCGCTGTGGCAGATGCTCGCTCACCTCGCGAACCACGGGACCCAGCACCGGTCCGAGGCCGCGGCGCTCCTGACGACAATCGGACGGTCGCCGGGCGACCTCGACATGATCTTCTACGCTGAGGAGATCGCCCGCGAGGGCGGCGTGAACACCCGCTAGACTGGCGCGATCGCCACCGCGGAGCCCGCGGGGGCCAACGGAAGGAGGATCGGCGCCCCGGCGTCTATGAGCAGTCTGATGGACCTCGTCGCGGGCGACGTGCGCGACATCGTCCTGGCGCTCGCGGTCGACGACATGTCGGCCTTCGACGATCCCGACCGGTTCGTGGCCCATCTGCCCCTCGGCGGCGGGCTGGACCCCACCTGGCTGGACCTGTTCAGTGAGGCCGTGCGCTCAGTGACCGGCAGCGACGAGCTCGAGGACTTCCTCGATGCCCGGTCCGATCTCGAGGGAGCCCCGTCGGTGGAGCGCATCGTGGACCGGGTGGACCCGGCCTGGATCGAGGAGGTCGCCCAGCTGCCCGACGCGCAGCTGGGGGCGCTGGCCGGCCGCTGGATCGAGCTCCTGGAGGAGGAGCTGGGGCTCCTGCCACGGGAGGAGAAGCCCTGGATCCGGGATCTCGCTGGACGGATCGTCGTCTTCTCGCGGGCGGCCACCGGAGCACGGGACGTGGTCTTCGCCTGGGCCTTCTAGGCTCCCCGCGGCGAGCGCTCCGGCCCTCGCCGTCATCCCAGGGCCGGATCATCATTGCCACATGATGACGATGATCGCTCCGACCTCCCGCCTGGATCCCGTCCCGCCCGCCGATCCCACGCCCGCTGAGCCTCCCCTCGCGGAACCGCCTTCGGGCGGCGCCCTCCACGGCCTGGACCCGCTCGCGCACCGGGCATTCAAGGCCCTCAACCGCTACTTCATGATCCCGATCCACCGGGCCGGCCTGGGCGCGTGGCTCGGGTCGCCCATCGGCGGCTGCATGCTGCTGCTGCGAGTGCGGGGACGGAAGAGCGGGATCATGCGCGAGACGCCCCTCAACTACCTCGTGGCCGACGGATCGGTGTGGATCGTCGCCGGCTTCGGGCCTGCGACCGAGTGGTACCGCAACCTCCTGGCGGATCCGGCCGTCGAGGTGCTGCTGCCGACGCGCCGGCTGGCCGGCACCGCCGTCGAGGTCCGCTCCCCCGCCGTCCGCGCCCGGATCATTCCTGCCCTGATCCGGGCCACCGGCCTGCCGTCGTTCCTGGCGGGCGTCAACCCGTGGACGGCGACGGAGGCCCAGATCACCGACGCGCTGGACTTCGTGCCGCTGATCCGGATCGATCCCGCCGACGGCTGGCTGGACCCGGGCCCGGACGATCCCGGCGGACGGGCGTGGATCTGGCGCCAGGCGCTGGTCCTCGGGGCGTCGCTCCTCGTCCTGCGGGCGCTGCGCCGTCTCCTGCGCTGAGGGTCGCCAAGCACCGCGGGGTGCATCCCCTGTGCCTGCTGACCGCCGCCCGCTCCCCACCGCGACTCTCTGCTGGACCCAACCAGCCCCCGGCCGCCGGGGAGGTGAGCCGGGCAGTCGGCCGGGCAGGTGGCCGACCGGGCGGGTCGACCGGCGACGTCGGAGCCGGCGGCTCAGCCGGCCGGGTAGCCCAGCGCGGCCCATGCGGGACCGCCCGGCGCCTCGATCAGCTCCACCAGCACCCCATGGCACGCCCGCGGGTGGATGAACGCAACGGGACCCTCTGCTCCCTTGCGGGCGACCGTGTCGATGAGCTCGATCCCGTCCATCTCGAGCCGCATCAGGGTCTCGGAGATGTTCGCCACCTCGAAACAGACGTGATGGAAGCCCTCGCCCTTGTTGGCGAGGAACCTGGCGACACCGGTCGTGTCGTCGGTCGGCTGGACCAGCTCGACCTTCGACTCGCCCACCGGCAGGAAGGCGATGGTCACCCGGTCGTGTTCGATGGGCAGGACCAGTTCGACCGGTAGGCCGAGCTGGTCCCGCCAGAAGCCGAGCGATTCGTCCAGGTCGCGCACGATGACGGCGACATGGTGGACCTTGCCCAGATGGCGGATCTGGTCCGGAACGCGGGCGGCGGTGCCGCTCAGGTCGCTCATGGCACGTTGCCTCCTGCTAGACCGTGATCAGCTCGCGGTGGACACCCCACACCGACCGCAGCCGGTCGGCGATCTCCCCCACCGTCGCGTAGGCCGCGACGGCCTCGACGATGGACGGGAGCAGGTTGGCCTCCCCGCGGGCCTCGTCCTCGAGCCGCCGCATGGCTGCCTCCCAGCCGGCCGCGTCCCGCCCGGCGCGGACCCGCCTGAGGCTCTCGACCTGCCGCCGCTCCCCGTCCGGGTCGATGCGGAGCAGCCCGGGGCGGGTGCCGACCTCGTCGTCGCGGAACCTGTTGACGCCGACGACGATCCGGTCGCCCCGCTCGATCTCGCGCTGGACGCGGTACGCGGACTCCTGGATCTGGCGCTGCTGGAAGCCGCCCTCGATGGCCGCGAGCGTGCCCCCCATGGCGTCGATCTCGTCGAGGTAGGCTGTCGCGGCGGCCTCGAGGTCATCGGTCAGCGACTCGACGAACCAGGAGCCGGCCAGCGGGTCCGGCGTCTCGGTGACGCCGGCCTCGTGGGCGATGATCTGCTGGGTCCGGAGGGCGAGCCGGGCCGACTCGACCGTCGGCAGGGCAAGGGCCTCGTCCCGGGAGTTGGTGTGGAGGCTCTGCGTCCCACCCAGGACTGCGGCCAGGGCCTGCAACGTCGTCCGAACGACGTTGTTGTCGATGGACTGGGCGGTCAGCGACGAGCCGGCCGTCTGGGTGTGGAAGCGGCACATCATCGACTTGGGGTTCGTGGCGCCGAACCGTTCCTTCATGATCCGGGCCCACATCCGGCGGGCGGCCCGGAACTTGGCCACCTCCTCGAACAGCTCGGACCAGGCCGCGAAGAAGAATGAGAGCCGCGGCGCGAAGTCGTCGACGGCCAGGCCCCGGCCCACGGCGGCCTCGACATAGGCGATCCCGTCGGCCAGCGTGAACGCGAGCTCCTGGGCGGCCGTGGCCCCGGCCTCACGCATGTGGTAGCCGGAGATGCTGATCGTGTTCCATCTCGGGAGCTCACGCGAGGCGAACTCGAAGACGTCCGTGACGAGGCGCATCGAGGCCCTCGGCGGATAGATCCAGGTCCCGCGCGCGACGTACTCCTTGAGGATGTCGTTCTGGGTGGTCCCCGAGACGCGGGAGCGGGCGACGCCCTGCTTCTCCGCCGCCGCCACGTACAGCGCCAGGAGGATCGGCGCGGTGGCGTTGATGGTCATCGACGTGCTCACCTCGCCCAGCGGGATCCCTGCGAACAGGGTCTCCATGTCCGCGAGCGACGAGACGGGAACGCCGACCCGGCCGACCTCGCCCTCGGCCTCGGGGGCATCGGAGTCGTAGCCCATCTGGGTCGGCAGGTCGAAGGCGACGGAGAGGCCGGTCTGGCCCTGCTCGAGGAGGTAGCGGAAGCGCTCGTTGGTCTCGGCGGCGGTCGCGAAGCCGGCGTACTGGCGCATGGTCCAGAAGCGGGAGCGGTACATGGTGGCCTGGACGCCGCGGGTGTAGGGGTACTCGCCCGGCAGCCCGAGGTCCCGGTCCGGGTCCAGGTTCGGCAGGTCGGACGGGGTGTACACGTCCGCGACCGGGATCTCGGAGGTCGTGACGAAGGCCTCCCGCCGCTCGGCCGAGGCCGCGACGGCCTTGGCCCTGGTCGTCATCCGCCAGCGCTCGACGGCAGCATCCCCGCTGCTCTTGCCGCCTTCCTCACCGTCACCGGCGCCGGGGGACGCCGTTGCCTCCAGGTTCACCCGGTCCTCCGCTAGCTGATCACCACGAGCAGGTCGCCGATCTCGATGTTGACCCCCACGGCGACGCCGAGACGTTCGATGGTGCCGTCGCGGGGCGCCCGCAGCTCGTTCTGCATCTTCATGGCCTCGACGACCAGCAGCTGCTGGCCGGCCGTGACGGCGTCACCCGCCTCGACGGAGACGGCCACCACCTTACCCGGGATGATGGCCTTGACCTGCAACGGTCCCGCGTGGGCGCTCGCCGCACGGCCCAGGCTCGCTCGCTCCCGAAGTGCGGCGATCCGCTCCGACTCCACGTCGACGACGAAGCGGAAGCCGTCGACCAGGACCTCGCGCCGCCGCTTGCCCCCCGCGACGACTGACGCGTCCTCAAGGATCACCCGGGTGCGAACGAGATCCTCTCCTCGAGGACGTACCGGCCATCACCCTGGCTCCGGATGGTCGCGTCCGTCGGAGCATCGTCCACGAGGAACTGTCTTTGCGTAGAGACACCGTCCGGTGGATCGGCATGCGGCGCCATCGCGGCGCCACCGAATGGTCCCCGGCCGACGATTGGGTTCGTCATCCGCAGTGGGGCCGCGATGGGCGACACGCGAACGGCAGGCGCCCCGCCGGGGTGGGACTCCGCATCGAGGCTCACGCGGATCGCGCGCGGATCTTCGGATCTGGCATGGGGATCGCCGTTCATCGTCAGCTCGGCCATCGGTCAACTCCCTGGCCGCGCCCACTGCCGCGCCATCCGCTGCGCGCGGCCTGCGGCGCCGTGCGTGCATCGCCCCCGGTCGTGACGACCATGCCTGCGGGTCCGGGTTCGTCGGCGACAGAAGCCAGCCCCGTCGCGAGCAGGGCCTTGCGGACGGCCTCCACGCGTGCGGCATCGCCATCCCAGTGCTGGTCCACCCACCCCGTCGAGAGGTCACCTGCCCGGAACGCACCGCTGCGGGCAACGAACCGGTGGAAGGGCAGGGTCGTCTGCACGCCTCCGATCTCGGTCTCGTCGAGCACCCGGCGCAGTCGGTCGATCGCGCTATCGCGGTCGTGGGCATGGACCATCACCTTGGCGATGAGGTTGTCGTAGTCCGCGGGCACGCGCTCTCCCGCCTCGATGTGGGTGTCCACCCGGACGCCCGGTCCGGACGGCATCATCCACCGACCCACGCGTCCGGGCGTGGGCGCGAACGCGCGTGCAGGATCCTCCGCCGCGATGCGAACCTCGATCGCGTGACCCGACGGCGTCGAAGCCCGCTCCCCTGCCGCCACGACCTCCGGTCCCAATGGATGACCCGCCGCGATGCGGAACTGCTCGCGCACGATGTCCACGCCGGCGACGAGCTCCGTCACGCCGTGCTCCACCTGCAGACGCGTGTTGACCTCGAGGAACCAGAAGTTGCCTTCGGGATCGTGCAGGAACTCGCAGGTCGCGGCGTTGCGCAGTGAAGCTGCCTCGCCGAGCCGGATCGCGAGTCCGTGCAGATAGGTCCGCTGATCACCGGTGAGGCCCGGAGCCGGCGCCTCCTCGACGAGCTTCTGGTGGCGGCGCTGGAGCGAGCAGTCGCGCTCCCCGAGCGCGACGACGTGTCCCTGCTCGTCCGCGAGGAGTTGCACCTCGATGTGCCGGGCGGGCAGGATCTCGCGCTCGAGGTACACCGATCCGTCACCGAAGGCCGACAGGGCCTCGCTCGAGCCGGACACCAGCGCAGCGGCCAGGTCCTCCTCGCGAGTCACCCGCCGCATTCCGCGTCCGCCACCTCCCGCGGCCGCCTTGACCAGGAGCGGGAACCCGATCGAACGGGACGTGGCGAGGATCTCGGCGACCTGGTCAGGGTGATCGATGGGCGCCGGCTCCAGCGTCCCAGGCACCGACGGCACCCCGACGCGCGCCGCCAGCCTCCTTGCGTTCAGCTTGTCGCCAAGGGCCTCGATGGTGGTCGACGATGGTCCCACGAACGCGATCCCCGCGTCCTCCGCGGCCCGCGCAAACGCAGCCCGCTCGGCGAGAAAGCCGTAGCCCGGGTGAATCGCCCCGGCGCCCGTGGAGCGGGCCGCCTCGATCACCGCGTCGATGCGCAGGTAGCTCTCGGATGGGGAGGCCGGCCCGAGCCGGACGGCCACATCGGCAAGGCGGACGTGGGCGGCCTCGGCGTCAGCATCGCTGTAGACCGCGACGGCCTCCATGCCCATCTCGTGGCAGGCCCGGATGATGCGGACCGCGATCTCGCCGCGGTTGGCGACGAGCACGCGCCGAAACGGTGCCTCCTGGAGTGTCACCAGGACCTCCTGGGTTGGGTGTCTTTACGCAACGACAAAGTGCCTCGCCTCAGAGCGGGATGTTGCCATGCTTCTTCCGCGGGTTCGTGTCGCGCTTGTTCTCGAGCACCTCGAGTGCCCGGATGAGGCGGGGCCGCGTCTCGCGCGGCAGGATGACCTCATCGATGTAGCCCCGTGCCGCCGCGACATACGGGTTGGAGAACTCGGTCTCGTACTCGGCGACCAGTCGCCGGCGCTCGGCGACTGCGTCGTCGGCCCCGGCGATCGCATCCTTGAAGATGATGTTGACGGCGCCTTCGGCACCCATGACGGCGATCTCAGCCGTCGGCCACGCGAAGTTCATGTCGCCGCGGATGTGCTTGCTGCTCATGACGTCGTACGCGCCCCCGTAGGCCTTGCGAGTGATCACGGTCACCTTGGGTACCGTGGCCTCGCAGTAGGCATACAGCAGCTTCGCACCGTGCTTGATGATCCCGCCGTGCTCCTGGGCAACACCGGGCAGGAACCCGGGCACGTCGACGAAGGTCACGATCGGGACGTTGAACGCATCGCAGGTCCGCACGAACCGAGCGGCCTTGATGGAGGCATCGATGTCGAGCGCTCCCGCAAGCACGGACGGCTGCTGGGCGACGATGCCCACGGGTCGACCGCCGAGACGCGCATAGCCGATGAGGATGTTCCCCGCCCAGGCAGGCTGCAGCTCGAAGAACTCGCCGTCGTCGATCACCCGGCGCAGGACGTCGTGCATGTCGTAGGGCTTTGCCGACTCGTCGGGGACGACGCCGTCCAGCGCCGGATCCATGCGGTCCGACGGATCGGACGTCGCGACCATCGGCGGGTCCGAGAGGTTGTTCTGGGGAAGGTGCGCGAGGAGCCGCCGGACATGATCCATCGCCTCCGCCTCGTCCCGCGCCGCGAGATGGGCGACGCCGCTGCGCCCGGTGTGGACTCCTGCGCCGCCGAGCGACTCGGAGTCCACCTCCTCGTGCGTCACCGCCTTCACGACGTTGGGTCCGGTGACGAACATGTAGCTCGACCCCTCGACCATGATCGTGAAGTCCGTCATGGCCGGCGAGTAGACCGCACCACCCGCACACGGCCCGAGGATGACCGAGATCTGGGGGACGACGCCGGACGCCAGCACGTTGCGCAGGAAGATCTCGGCGTACCCGCCCAGCGACGCCACACCCTCCTGGATTCGAGCCCCGCCGGAATCGTTGAGCCCGATGACGGGCGCGCCGACCTTCATCGCGAGATCCATGACCTTGCAGATCTTCTCGGCGTAGGCCTCGGACAGTGATCCGCCGAACACGGTGAAGTCCTGCGAGAAGACGAACACCAGCCGCCCGTCGATGGTGCCGTGGCCGGTGACGACGCCGTCTCCGAGGAAGTGCTGCCGATCCAGCCCGAACTCCGTCGCCCGATGCGTCACGAACGCATCGATCTCAACGAACGAACCGGGATCCAGGAGGATGTCCAGGCGTTCGCGCGCGGTGAGCTTGCCCCAGGCGTGCTGGCGCTCGACCCGCACCGGTCCCCCACCCTGGCGCGCTTCCTCGCGCATCCGCTCGAGGCGCGCGATCCGTTCGGCGTTCTTCGACACGTCGTGTGGCTCCCTGCGGTCTCGGGCTGCGTCGTCCTTGCGCAAAGACATCGGAACGCCACCATCATAGGCACCCCGATCACGCCTGCGGGAGCCAGTTGACGTCGCGGCCATCGTGACCGCCAACCCGCAACTGCTTCCGCGCTCCGTGTTGCCGCCCGATGAACACATCGTTGTGACCGCGTTTCCGCCCTCGTCGAGTCGTCCGACGCGCCCCGAGGATATCCACAGAACGGTGCACAACTCGGTGCTCCTGTGGACAACCCGCTCCGGACTTGCGTTGGGCGCTGTAGCATGCGCACACTCCCGGCCGTCAATGACGGCCCTGGCCGTTCCGCATTTCGAGGTGGTGCCCTTGACGCACGTGATCGCGATCGCCAACCAGAAGGGTGGCGTCGGCAAGACGACGACCGCGATCAACCTCGCGGGCGCACTCGCAGAAGGCGGTCTCCGCGTCCTGCTGATCGACATGGACCCGCAGGCGAATCTCACGGCCGGCATCGGCATCAACCTGAACACCATCGAGCGGTCAATGGCCGATGTGCTCGCCGACGGACGATCCACCCTCGAGGAGGCCATCCTGCCGACGGAGACGGCCGGCATCGATGTCGCTCCGGCGCACATCGACCTCGCGAGCACCGAGGGTGAGCTGTTCACGGCACTGGGTCGCGAGGCGATCCTGCGCGAGGCGATGCGCGAGACGATCGATGTCTACGACTACGTGCTCATCGACTGCCCGCCGAATCTCGGGCTGCTCACCGTGAACGGACTCGTCGCCGCGACCAGCGTGATCATCCCGGTGCAGACGCAGTTCTACGCGATGAAGGGCCTCAACAACCTGGTGAAGGTGATCAACGCGATCCGCCTCAAGCTGAACCGCGACCTGCGCATCCTGGGTCTGCTGCCCACCTTCTACGATGGACGCACCAACCTGGCGAAGGACATGCTCGACGAGCTCCGCGTCGTCGGGGACCATCACGTCTTCCACACCATCATCCGGAGCACCGTGAAGCTCGGCGAGGCCCCGCTCGTCGGACGGCCGATCACGTCGTATGCCGGCGGCTCCGAGGCCGCCCGTGCCTATCGCGAGCTCGCCCGGGAGGTGATCGAACTTGGCCAGGCCTGACTTCCGCGCAGCCGCCGCTCGTCGACTGTCCGAGGAGCGCGAGCTTCCGCCCGCCATCGTGAGCCTCCTGTCGCCCGAGACGACCCATCGGTCCACCGGGGTCAAGGTGATCCCGGTCGATCGGATCGAGTCCAATCCCGAGCAGCCGAGACTCGCGTTCGATGAGGCGACCCTCGAGGAGCTCGCGGCGAGCATCCGAGAGCACGGCGTCCTCCAGCCCATCCTCGTCCGTCCCATCGGCGAGAACCACTTCCAGCTGATCGCGGGCGAGCGTCGCTGGCGAGCGTCCAGGATCGCAGGCATGCCGTCGATCCCGGCCCTCGTCGAGGACATCGACGACGACACGGCGCTGGAGATCTCGATCATCGAGAACCTCCAGCGCGAGGACATCTCGCCCCTCGACGAGGCGGCGATGTACGACCGCATGATCAAGGACCACGGCTACAGCATCCGCAAGCTTGCCGAGAAGCTGGGCAAGGACAAGGGCTACCTGGAGAACCGGCTCCGGCTCGCCGACGCGCCCCCCGAGGTGCGGGAGCTCGTGTCTTTGCGCAAGGACACGCTGTCCCATGCCTATGAGCTGATGAAGGTCTCCGACCCGCGCAAGCGCAAGAAGCTCGCCGACCAGGTTGCCCGCAACGAGCTGTCTCTCGTCAAGCTGCGTGAGCGCATCGAAGGCCGGCCCGCCCGGCCTGCGGTTGACGCCTCCGTGGAGCCAGAGGCCGAGGCAGGGACCACCGAGCCGGAGCTGGAGACGGAGGACTGGACGGCCCACCGCGGGACCGCCGACGAGATCCGCGACGACTCGCTCGTGGTCGCCAAGCAGCAGCTCAACGCGGCCGTGGAGGATCTTCTCGACGTCATCCGGAACCCGGAGGTCCTTGCGGCCATCGGCTCGACGGACAGGTCCAACCTGGCCAAGTACCTCACGATCGCCAAGCTCCGGCTTGAGAACGCGATTGCCGTGGTGCGGATCGGGGACCCGGACCGCTAGGGTCTCCCCTCCCCGGGCTCAAGTAGAAGCCGGCGCCATGACGGCGCCGGCTTCATGATTCCTGCCGCCCAACTGGGCGAGGGCGGTGGTTGGGAGATCAGTGGCGGGCTCCGGTGCCACGCGCTCACCGGATGGATGCCGAGAGTAGCGCATGGGCGAGCCCCAGCGATAGACGTACCTCCGTTCAACGGCTTCCAGGACCATCGGTGTTTCGCGGACGCACCGCCGCTCGGGTTCGGGGTAGCGCGCTCAGGGTCCCGAGACGGTCTGCGACGCGCTCAATGCTGCCAGCCATGCCACCGCCAGGAGGCCGGTTCCCACTGCCTGCACCTCGAAGGCCAACTCCCGGAGCCCGGGGCCCTGGCGGACAGCAGCGGCAATGCCCAGGACCGCACCCCCGAGCGGGACGAGTGCAGCGGCCAGGACCGCGAGGACCCAGCCTGTCGGGGCACCCAGCACGACAGTCGTGGCCACCGCGAGGAACGCGACCACGAGCTGGAGGGCCAGGATCACGCCGGCGGCCTTCTCCGGCCCCAGGGCCAGGGCAATGGAGCGATTGCCGGCTTCCTCGTCGCGCTCCATGTCCACGACGGCATTGGAGATGGCGAGGGCCGTTCCGGCGTTCGCCGCGGCAGGAACCAGGACCAGGAAGAGGCCGGGGATCTCCCCGGTCGCCCCGTACCAGCCATAGACGGGAAGGAGCGGGACCCCGATCGCGAACGGGAGCCACGAGAGCGTGGTTCCCTTCGCCCACAGGTCGTAGGCCAGGCCGATACCCAGCCCGATCAGGGCGAGCAGCACGAGACCCGGCCCGCCGGTCAGGGCGAGCGCGAGGCCCGCCGCCGCGGCCACCAGGGCCACCTGGAAGGCCCGGCCGGGCGAAACGACCCCGTCCGGGATGGGCTTGCCGGTTCTGATCCCTTCATCGAACGGAGCGTCGACGATGTCGTTGACCGTCCCGATCGCGAACTGGAGGCAGGTCATCGAGATCCCGAGCACGAGCGCGGTCGAGAGTCCGCCGCCGGCCACGAGGGCGATCAACGCCACGACGATCCCGTCGAGCACCGACGGGAACGGATGGACGAGCCGGGCGGCGGCAACGAGCCGGGACGGGTCGAACGCCGGAGACCCGGGTGGGTCCACCTCGGGAGCGGCCGGCGCGGGTCCGGTGGCGGGATCCGGCGCGGCGCCGTCGTCAGACGTAGACGAGCTCGTGGAAGTTGGCCACCAGGTACTCGATCAACCGCCCGCGTCCGTCGGAGACCTGGGAGCGGATCCCGGGCACCAGGGCCCAGAGGGCCACCGCCGGGACCATGAGGTGTCCCTCGGCGTCGTGTCCCATGGTCGCGGGCGGCCCGCCTCCGGAAGCGAACACCCGTTCGAATTCTCGCTCCGTGAGCTTCGCGGCGGTGCAGAAGTCCTCGACGACCCGGGCGACGCCGCGGCGGATGGCCACGTCACGCATCATCTCGGAGGCCCAGGCGTCGATCTGGGCGTCGGACTGCTCCGCGAGGCGGGCGCGGTATTCGCTGGCGTCGACTGAGAGGCCGGTGGCTCCCACGGGTTCTCCTGGGCGGGCGTTGAACAGGATGGAGGATGCCACAACCGCGCGTCAGCCGGAGCCTCCGATGGCCCGCGTGTTCGCCTGCTCGAGACGCGCCGCGTCGCCCTCGCCGAGCGCGGGGCGTGCACCCTCGGGCCAGTCGTTGAACACCTCGGTGAGCCAGCGACCGAATGGACCGGGCTCGGCCGGATCGGGGAAGTCGCCCGTCATCGACCGCAGCGCCTCGGCCGTTCGCCGCGTCAGGGACTCCACGGCCTCCTTCGTCGGACGCCCCTCGGGGACGATCCGCTCGCCCACGCGGATCCTGATCCGCCGGCCCACCCCCAGCCAGCTGGTGCCGTTGATGGCCAGCGGGATGACGGGTACGCCGGCCCGCAGGGCGAAGTACGCGGTGCCGTCTGCGAGCGGCATCAGCTCCCGCTCGCCGCGATGGATCCTCCCCTCCCCTGCGATCACGATCACCCACCCGTCCTCGAGGATCCGCGTGACCCGGCGGGTCGTCTCGAGCATGTCCGTCTTCGCGGGGCGGTACGGGATCCCGAAGCCGGCCCACGAGATCAGCCGGTTGCGCGCCCCCTTCGTCATGTCCTCCTCCTTCGGGCCGAACATGGCGTACTTCGGCACCGCCGGCAGCACCGCCAGCAGGATCAGGGGATCGGTCCAGTTGAGGTGGTTGAAGCAGTAGATCGCCGGCCCGGTCGCGAACCGCGGGCGACCCTCGACGCGCAGCCGGAACAGGGCGCGAACCACGAGGTAGCAGAACCCCCGGACGATGCGGACTCGGGTGGGCCGGTGGACGGGGCCGACTGCGATGGGCGGCGTCACGCGCCGAGTATGCGCCGCTGCAGGCGCGCCGAGGCGTCCGTCAGCGCAGCAGGGCGTCGGGGTCCAGGTCCGCCAGGCTCTCGACGATGTGATCGGCGAGGTCCCGGGCGTTGCCCGTGGGCGGGACGTCGGCGTTGGGGACGAGGACCACGGTCATCCCGGCCGCCTTCCCGGCCCGCACGCCGTTGACGGAGTCCTCGACCACCAGGCAGCGGTCCGGGCCGATACCCAGCCGCTCGGCCGCCAGGAGGTACACGTCCGGGGCGGGCTTGCCGAGGGGAACCTCGTCCGAGGAGACGATCGCGCCCATGACCTCGTGGAGGCCGAGTGCGTCCACGGCCGCGGCAATGATGGCGCGGTGGGACGAGGAGGCGATCGCCACGGGCCGGTCACGGGCGATCCGCCGGACCTGCGTCGGGGCATCGCCGATGATCGGCACGGGGTTGGCCTGGTAGCGCGCCACGACACCCGCCACGACCGCATCCTGGATCGCGTCGACGGTCAGGTCCGGACGCCGGAGACGGGTCTGCATGATCTCGGCCCACTCGCGCGAGTTGCCGCCCATGCACAGGTCCTGGTCGTCGCGCGTCCACCGGCGGTCGTGCGCGAGGGCGAACGCGACCCTGGCTTCGTTCCACCACGGCTCGCTGTTCACGAGCACGCCGTCCATGTCGAACAGGACGGCATCGAATCGGGCATGCGTGACCTTCACGAGGGTCAGCGTAGCAGCCGGCTCGTGACGGTCCGGGACCTGCGGCACGCCGTTCCGGGCCTCGAGTCGCGTCGGAACCTGACACAGGACCTGAGCCGTCGACAGGCGAACCGGCCATGATGGTGCACGGTCCGGAGCGGGCCGTGGAGGAAGGTTGCCGATGCGCGTCAATCGCGGGCTCTTGGGCTGGGGCGTGTTCTTCATCGTGCTCGGGGCGGTGCCCCTCGCCGTGCAGGCGGGCACGCTCGACCCCGAGGTCGTCCGGCGCGCCTGGGAGCTGTGGCCACTGATCCTGATCGGGATCGGCCTGGGCCTCGTGCTGGCGCGCACGCGCCTGGCGATCCTCGGCACCCTGGTCGTGGCCGTCACCTTCGGCCTGATGGGCGGGGCGCTCATCGCGACCGGCGTGAGCTCGGTGGGCGGGTTCACGTCGTGCGGCTTCGGGGCCGGGCAGGGTGGCGAGGCGTTCCCGACCCAGGCCGGCGACTTCGGCGGCGAGGCCTCGGTGCGCCTCGAGATGAACTGCGGCGAGGTGGACGCGGTCGGAGGGGACGTGCCCGGCTGGAGCGTCGCGGGCACGTCCGACGGGGGCGTGGCGCCGGAGGTGAGCGGCCGTGAGAATCAACTCCTCGTCCGGGCACCGGGGCGGAGCGGGGTGGACCTCTCGGCCGATCCCTGGCGCTGGCAGGTGACACTGCCCAAGGCCGTGCCGGTGGCCATGGACCTGTCGGTCAACGCCGGCTCGGGCGCGCTGGACCTCGGCGGCATGACCGTCCCGTCGCTCGACGTCTCGGTCAACGCCGGCGACGCGCGGACCGACCTCTCCAGCGCCGGCGGCACGGAGCGGTTCGACGCTTCGGTCAACGCGGGCTCGCTCACGGCGCTGCTCCCGGCACCGGTGGGGACCATGCGGGGCAGTGTCTCCGTGAACGCGGGTTCCGCCGACGTGTGCATCCCCGACGGCGTTGCGATCCGACTCCGGTCAGGCGACCAGCCGCTGGGCTCCACCAACTTCGAGGACCGTGGCCTGCGCCGTTCGGACGACACCTGGTCCACCCCCGGCTACGACGCGGCGACGTCCCGCATCGAGCTGGACATCAGTGTCAACCTCGGCAGCATCACCCTGGACCCGGAGGACGGCTGTGACTGAACGGCTCTACCGCCACCCGACGGACCGTGCGATCGCGGGTGTCGCGGGCGGCCTTGCGGTCTGGCTCGACATCGACCCATCGCTGGTCCGGATCGCCTGGGTGCTGCTCGCCATCTTCACGGGCGGCGCCTTCGTGCTCGTCTACATCGTGATGATGATCGTCGTGCCGCTGCCGCCACCGGGCTGGGTGCCCCGCCCGCGCATGGCGGGTCCAGGACAGGGCTGGCAGCCCGGGATCTGGTGGATGGACGCCACCCGGTGGTCCGCCGCCCGGTTGGGGGTCGGCCGCCGCGCCGCCGGACTGGGGCGCGTCGCCGGACTGGGGCGCGCCACCTGCGGCACCACCCCCGCGATTCACCGCCGAGGCGCCCGGCACGTCGGGCGCGACCGGCGGCTGGCCACCCCAGGACGGCTCGACGACACCGGGAGGCTCCCCCGCCCCGAGCTGGAACCCGCCCAAGGCCGGCAACGCGGGGATCGTGGCCGGCGTGATCCTGATCGGGCTGGGTGTGTGGTTCCTCGTGGACCAGTTCGTCGACGTCAACTGGGACCTGCTGTGGCCGGTGGCGATCATGGTGCTGGGCGGGGCGCTGATCGCCGGCGCCCTCATGCGCGGCCGTTCGTCCTGAGCCCCGCCAGGCGTCCCGGCTGCTGATGGACTCCCCCGGGTTCCTGCTGGCCGTCTGCCTGTTCGGCGTCGCGGCCGGTGTCTACCTGCTCTGGCGCGGGCTCGGCGGGTACCGCACGGCAGTCACCCTGGGCGACACCTCCACGTCGAGCATCACGAGCCTCGCCGCGGGCGAGGTCCGGATCACCGGGACGATCGAGGCGGCCGAGGTGACGCTCGTGTCCCCGCTCCAGAGCGTGCCGTGCGTCTGGTACCGCGCCCGGGTGACGTCGAGCGGCGACGACGACCACGAGGTCTTCGCCGAGGAACGCGCCATCGGCTTCCGCGTCCGGGACGCGGATGGCTCGATCCGGGTGTTCCCGGCTGGGGCACGGATCGCGGCCGAGCGGCGGTTCGCGGGCGAGACCAGCTTCATGGGCGACGCGCCCGCCGGGCTCAACCCGCGGATCGGCTCGGCCTTCGGGCCGGCGACCGGGGCCGGCCCCGAGACGCCGGAGGGTCGGGAGGCAGCCATCGCGGCCCTGCTCACGGTCCGCGTGCCCACGGGCGAGGACCCCGTCATCGACGGCGGGGGTGGCCCAGGGGGAACGAGCAGGCAGCGTGACTACGAGGAGGCCCGCCTGGAGCCGGGTGACGTGGTGACGATCGTGGGGTCCGCGTTGCCGTTCGGCCACCTGCCGGATCCCTTCGGTGCCGACCGCATGGACCGCGCGAACGACCCGCTCACGGGCCTCGACGACCCGGAGGTGGCCGCCGAGGTCGCCGCGGCGCGCGCCGCCGGCACCCTGCTGACCCCAGAGGAGGCCTGGGGCAACGCGGCGATCCCCGGGTTCGGGATCGGCAGGCCGGTGCGTGAACCGGATCTGGATCCGGAGGCGGATCGGCCGGTCCTGGCCCCGCAGCGGCTGGCCCACGAGGCGACCGCCCGCTTCGACATCGCCCCCGACACCCTGGTGATCGCCGCGGCGGAGGACTCGCCCCTGCTGATCGTCGAGGGTGCGCCGGAGGCCGCGGTCGCGCGCGAGCAGGGCCGGTTCATGCTGGGCCTCATCGGCGCCATGCTGGCCATCGTGTCCGCTATCGTCGGCGCCATCGTCCTCGGAGGCCTGCCCACGTGACCCCCGCCAACGCCGCCGCGCTGTTCGCCGTGGCCGTGCTCGGCCTCGTGCTGCTGTTCCTGATCGTCACGACCTACAACGCGATCGTCGCGCTCCGGAACCGGATCGACAAGGCGTGGGCCAACATCGACGTCGCGCTCAAGCAGCGCCACGACGTCCTGCCGAACCTGGTCGCCGCCGTGCGCGGGGTCATGGCCTTCGAGCGGGACGTGCTCGAGGAGGTCACCCAGGCGCGGGCCGCCTACCGGGCGTCGGACCCGATCCCGGCCCAGGCGGCGACGTCGGACGCCACGACCGAGGCCGTGCGCCACCTGTTCGCCGTCGTCGAGAACTACCCCGAGCTGAAGTCCGCCGAGAACGTGACCGCGCTCCAGGCGGAGATCGCGCGGCTCGAGGACGTCATCGCCGACCGGCGCGAGCTCTACAACGACCAGGTGTTCCGCTACAACACGCGCATCCAGCAGCTGCCGGCGAACCTCCTCGCGGCCGTTGCCGGCTGGCGGCCCCAGCCGTTCTTCAAGGCCGGCGACGACGAGCGCGAGCGGCCGCCCGTGGACCTGGGCGCCGGCTGACCTCCCCGGCGATCGTCACAGGTCCGTCACGGATCGGCCCTAGACTGACCAAACCACCAGGAGGCGTCCGACCATGCAGTTCCTCTTCCGCCAGCCGTCCATGCCCAAGCCCGGCGACCTGCTGCCCGGCCGACCCGAGCCGATCGTCGATCCCGCGCCGCACTTCGTGACCGGGCGCGCCCTCACGCCCCCCTACCCCGCCGGCTTCGAGATCGCCGACGTCGGCATGGGCTGCTTCTGGGGCGCCGAGAAGAAGTTCTGGTCCATCCCCGGCGTCTGGGTCACGGCCGTGGGCTACCAGGGCGGCGGCACGCCAAACCCCACCTACAAGGAGGCCTGCACGGGCAACACCGGGCATGCCGAGGTGGTGCGGATCGTGTTCGACCCCTCGGTCGTCTCCTACGAGCGCCTGCTCAAGACCTTCTGGGAGTCACACGACCCGACGCAGGGGTTCCGCCAGGGCAACGACACGGGCACCCAGTACCGCTCCGCGATCTTCGCCCACGGCGAGGCCCAGCTGGCAGCGGCGACCGCGTCACGTGACATGTACCAGGGGGAGCTGGCGCGCGCGGGCTACGGGTCGATCACGACCGAGATCCGCGAGGCTCCGGAGTTCTACTTCGCCGAGGACTACCACCAGCAGTACCTGGCCAAGAACCCCAACGGCTACGATTGCCACACGGCCACGGGGATCGCGTGCCCCATCGGACTCGGCGTCCAGACCTAGGAACGCCCCCGGTCGCCCGCCGGCCCTGCCGATCGGTCAGGCGCGAGCCTTGGGCGAGTCGGACTCGCCGTTCAGCGGTTGCCGCCCTTCCCGTTCTTGCGCGTCCGTTCGAACCGCCGCAGCGCCTCCGGGTCCCATTCGGACTGCCGTCGTCCGTTGATGTCGGGCGGTGGGGCTTCGTCTGAGGGCGGGCTCGGCAGAAGATCGACGACGACTGTGGAGCACGTTCGGACGACGTCCCAGGCTCGCTGGGTGATGGATCGCATCTCGAAACGACCACACCTCGAGAGGGCCATCGCGGCCGAAGCGGCCGAGCGAACACGGGCCCTCTGCCACTGTGACGCCGCGCCCAGGTCGTCTGTTGCACCGACCGCGCGCGGCCACCTGTGCGGCGACGGCCCTGTGCCGCGCTGTAGGCTTGGCCCCCGGCAGCACCGCGGTAGCCCCCGCCGTGGGCGTCGGACTCGAGGAGGCACACGATGGCCGAGCACCCGAACGTCGCCCTGGTCCGCCGCGCGATGCAGGCGATGACCGAACAGGACATGTCCAAGGCGCAGGAGGAGATGGCGATCGTCGACGCCTTCATGGCCGACGACATCGTGTGGCACGAGATCGGTCGAACCGAGCCGCGACGCGGCAAGGACGAGCTGCGGGCGGCCATGATGAGCGGTGCCCGGGACCACTCGATCGCGTATGAGCTCCACGACGTCGTCGCCAACGACGACCACGCCGTTGCTCTTGGCAGGGCAACTGCCACCCGCGGCGACGCGACCCTCACGTACATGACCACCGAGATCTTCCACATGCGCGACGGCAGGGCCACCGAGCGCTGGGCCTTCTCGGACGACACGGCGGCGATCGTCGCCTTCTTCGCGTAGCCCATCGGTGCCCGAGTCTCCCGGAGGTCAGAGGTGTCGTTCCAGGCCTACCTCGACAACATCGAGGACAAGACGGGCAAGACGCCGCGCGAGTTCATCGCGCTTGCCAAGGATCGCGGCTACGACGACCCGGCCACCAAGGCCAGCGTGATCGTGGACTGGCTGAAGACGGACTACGGCCTCGGACGCGGGCATGCGATGGCGCTGGTGTACGTGATCAAGCACGGCGATACGATCGACTCGAAGCACGTCGGCACCGACGGCGTGCACCGTGACGCGACGGACACGCTGTGGCTGGACGGAAAGGCGACGAAGCCGGCCTGACACCTGACGCGGTCGGCGCGTGTCATCGGCGTCGGGCGGGTTCGCCTCTCCCGTTCCGGCGCCCTGCCGCGCGTGGTCGTCCGCATCGAACCACCCGCGACGCTCACCCGCCCCGCGCGTACCAGTCGAGCACGCGCAGCGCCCGAAGGGTGTTCCAGCGGCTCGGCTGACCCTCGCCGGCCTCCATCTCGACGTGGGCCTCGCCTTCGAACACGTTCTGGAGCGGCCACCGGCCGTCTGGATCCCGATGGTCTTCAACCACCCCGATGGCCTCCGCGACGCGCCCATCGGGCGTGACCCCGGCGGCGCGCAGGTAGTCGAGGGCGCGCAGGACGTCGTAGTGGTACCAGTGCGGGAACGAGAACCGCAGCCAGCGGGAGTCGATGACCTCGCCGGTCGTCCTCCGGCGGAACAGGCCGCGTTCCAGCAGGTACGCCTCGCCGCGGCGCCGGGCCTCCCCCACCCTGGCCGAGCCGCCGATCAGCCGCTCGTGCTCCAGCAGCCCCTCGAGGACGTTGAGCGTCGTCTCCATCGACGACACGGTCGCGCCGTTCTCGACCTCGCAGTTCCAGCCGCCATCGGGGAGCTGCTCACCCAGGAGCCGCTCGACGAGCGGCGTCATGTCCACGCCGAAGTAGGCGCCGGTCGCGACGGTGTTGCCGTTGATGCACGGCTCGACCTCGCCCTCGAAGAAGCGGTTGTCGGCCCACGGGGTCTCGAACTCGGGATCCCTCCACGTGACCTGCTCCCGGACGAGGTCGATCGCCCGCCGGGCCTGCTCGCTCTCGGGATCGAGCCCCAGCCGTCGCAGCAGCTCCAGCACGTGGAACGTGTCGGTCCAGTCGTGCGACCAGGACCGGCCGCCCCACAAGCCGTCCGGCGCCTGCAGCGCGAGCAGACGGGCGCCCCAGCCCTCGGTCGCGATCCTCGACCGCTCGACGGCGACGACGTGCGCCGGCTCGTGCACCAGGTCCCGCATCACCTGCCAGCGGATCGAGGGATCCGAGTCGAGCAACCAGTCGATGACGGTCATGTCCTTCCCTCTCGGCAGGCGGGTGCTGGATGGGTCCGGCTATCGCATCGCGATCGGGCGGAGGCGCATCGCCGCCCAGGAGGCATCGATCGCCACCTCGCTCACCGGGTGGAGCGAGTGCCCCGCGACGATGGTCAGGAGCGAGGCCCGGTTCAGGTCAGGGCGACCGTGCGCCGGGTAGCACATCCACACGACCTGGGGGAGCGCCATCACGGTGCGGTGCTGGTCGAGGAACCAGCGCACCGACGCGGCGTTCGAGACGAAGACCACCGCCACCGTCGCGGCGGCGAACTCGCCGGTGATCCGCACGCCGGGCGGCAGCGGACCGAGGATCCGCAGCCACTCCGTCGGCGAGAACCACAACGACGCGCCGGGTCGGATGAGGAGGGTTTCAGCGAGCGAGTGGCCTGCCACGGATCCGATGCCCTCCCCTGCCTCCGTTCGTCCCACCGGCCGGAATCCCGTCCGGCTGGTGGGATCCTAACGTGCCGAGTCTCCCGCCGAGGCCGCCGATGGCCACGGACACCGATGCGGGGTGCGCTCCCATGCCTCCGGAAGGCTCCCGGGGGCGCGCTACGATGACCGCCATGCCCGCACTCGACGACCTCTGGGACTTCGACGACCCGGCCGCCTCCGACGCGCGCTTCCGCGCGGCGATCGAGGCCGCCGAGGCCGGTGGCGATACCGTGCGGCCGACGAGGCGCGCACCCAGCTGGCGCGGGCGCTCGGGCTCCAGGACCGGTTCGACGAGGGCCACGCGATCCTCGACCGGGTCGATCTCGACCACCCCGCCGAGGACCGCGTCCGTGTCCGGGCCCGCCTGGAGCGAGGCCGGCTGCTGCGCTCGAGCGGCGATCCCGCCGCCGCAGTGACGCCGTTCGCGGCAGCCTGGGAGCTGGCCCGGACGCTCGGCGAGGACGGGCTTGCCGTGGACACCGCCCACATGCTGGCGCTCGTGGACGCGCCGCCCGGTGAAGCGGCGTGGCACAAGGACGCGCTCGACCTCGCCGACACCTCGCGCGGACCCGGACGCTCGCCGGTGGCGCGGCAGCCTGTGGAACAACATCGGCTGGGCACGGTTCGAGGCGGGCAACCTCGACGGCGCGCTGGCGGCCTTCGAGACGGCGCTCGCGGCACGGCGCGAGCAGGGCAAGCCCAGGGAGACGCGCGTCGCCGAGTGGTGCGTCGGACGCTGCCTTCGCGCGCTGGCCCGACCCGCCGAGGCGCTGGCCATCCACGAGCGCCTGGCCGTCGAGACGGCGGCGGCCGGCGAACCGGAGGACGGCTTCGGCGCGGAGGAGATCGGCGAGTGCCTGCTGGCGATGGGTCACGAGGATGAGGCGCAGCCCCACTTCGCTCGGGCCGCTGAGCTGCTCGCGGCCGACGCCTGGCTGGCCGAGCACGAGCCCGATCGGATCGCCAGGCTCCGGCAACTCGGCGAGGGGTGGTCTGGGCCGCGCGAGGGCCTCGCCTGACCCGCTACTTCGCGATCTCCCAGATGTGGCCGCCGGGATCGACGAAGCTGGCGGTTCGGATGCCCCACGGCCGGTCCATCGGGCCGTTGAGCAGCGTCACCCCGCGCCTGGCGAGCTCGACGCACACCGCATCAACGTCATCCACGTCGATGGTGAGCTGAAGGCGGGAGCCGGCTTCGCGAGGCGCGATCGTGGCGGGCTCGATGAGCTCCCGAGCCGCCGTCGCCCGGAGCAGATTGATCAGCGTGCCCCCGAAGGCGAACACCACCGAATCGCCGTCCTCGAACCTGACCGCCAGGCCGAAGACGTCTTCATAGAACCGCTTCGCAGCGGCCAGATCCTCGACGAACAGCGTGATGGCCCCGATCGCCCCCGGCCACGAAGCGGGTGTCGAACCCTCCATGCCGCCCTCCATGCTCGTGATGACCCTCCGTCGATGACGCGGAACCGGTTGCCCTCCGGGTCGGCCAGGATCACGTCGTCCGCGTCGGGCGGCCGCTTGTCCCAGTGCACCTCGGTGGCACCCAAGGCGCTGAGGCGCCGGACCTCGGCAGCCTGGTCCTGTTGGCAGAGGCCCTCCGCCGCTCCGCGGGTGCAGCAGCGCGAAGTCGTCGCTCTCGTCGCCTCGGGCCGAGTCGTCAAGCGCCGCTGACCAGAACGCCACCCGACGTTCCAGGTCATCCACGCGTAGCACGATCGAACCGACGCGCAGCATCGGGCAGCCCCTAGCGTCGCGCGTCCGGCGCTCGCGACCGGGACACCCAGGTCAGGACCGCTACCGCGACGATCACGGTCGAGACTCCCAGGCCGAGCCCGATGATCGCGATGTCGCCGGTCCACTCGACCGCCTGGCCAAGAAAGGCCACCAGCAGGGCGACGATGATCACCTCGGTCAGGTTGTCCTTCAGGTCGTCGAGCGATTCGATCTTCAGCCACCCTGGCAGTGGCAGGTCGGATTGGACGAACAGCTGGTACAGCCCGGCGGAGATGACGAACAGGACGGTGCCGATCAGGAAGATGTCGATGATCGCCACGGTGTCGGCGATGAGACCCTTGCTCGCCGCGGCCGACACGTCACTGGCCCGGACCAGGTCGACGATCACGGCGATCACCCGGAGGAGCCCGAACACCTGGAGCGTCGCCGACGCGACGAAGGTACCCAGGACCGCCAGGAGGATCAGGAACCGGCTGGTCCCGAGGACGTTGCGGATCATGGCACGCACGATCGTACCCGACGACGAGCGGCCGATCGTCGCCCCGCTCATCCGGGGCGACCGGCCGGACGTCAGCCCCGGCCGAGGGACTTGCCCCGCTCCTCGAGGGCTTCCTGCAACCGGGACAACGCCTTGGGCCCCATCCCGTGCATCCCGCGCAGCTGGGACGCTGGGACGTCGGCCAACTGGTCGAGTCCCACGTAGCCGGCCTCGGTGAGGGCCCGGATTGCCGGCGAACCGAGTCTCCGGGGCAGCGGCGGCCCGGCCGGCATGGCGCCAGCGGGGGCGACCTCATCGCTTCGCGCCGCCGCCAGGATCTCTCGCAGGATCGCCGCCTGCTCCCGGGCGTCGTCGAGGGCGTCGTGGGTGTGCGGCAGCGACACGGGGTAGCGCTCGCGCATGTCGAGCCGCGATGTCCGCCCCCAGCGATCCACCTCGCCCAGGTGCCGGCCCAGGTAGAGCGCCTTGATGTCGATCGCGCTGTGCCCCAGCGGGTTGCGGCCCAGGTGCCGCCAGAATGCGTCCGCGACGAACATCCAGTCGAAGGGAGCGTTGAGCGCCACCATCACCGGTCGCGAACCCGGCGGGCGATCACCTCGGCAAGCCACTCCTCGAACGCCGCCATCGCGGCGGTGGGATCCATGCCGTCGCGCTCGAGGGTCGCGCGGTCCAGGAGGTGGATCGCCTCGGCGCCATCACTCCAGGGCAGCCCGGACTCCGGGCGGAGCAGCAGCTCGATCCCCCGCTCCAGGTCGTCCACCAGGCACGCCCCGATGGACAGCAGGCTGCCGGTGTGCGGCGTGGGACCGGACGTCTCGACGTCCACGCTGATCCAGGTCTCCGTGGCCAATCGGCCTCCTCATGGCGGTTCGCTCGCCGGATACTAGCGGGGACCGGAGGCCCGGGGGCGCCGGCGGCGAATCGTCGGCCGATCGGCGGCGAAGAGGTGCGAGCGATGGCGATGGACGGGACGAACGGGTCCGCGGACCGCGCGGCGGCGCTGCAGGGGATCATCGAGTCGGCACGGCGGATGGGGGTTGAGCTGGACGAGGCCGAGGCGGCCGGGTGGGTCGCCGCGCTCGAGGTCGAGTCGGCGGGCGGCGACGTCGTCGTGGACGTCGACAGCGGCATCTTCGGCCACCGCGTCTCGATGCTGGACTTCACCCCCGGCGACCTCGAACGGTTCCGCAAGATCGGCGAGGTGGTCGGCTTCCCGGACCGTCCTCCCGAGTTCCTCACGGCGCTCGCGATCTCCGGCTCCGCCGCCCAGGGCAAGGTCCAGTCCTTCCCCGGCGACTGCGACTACTTCGAGCGCATCCACATCACCGCCGCCACCCGCGAGGAGGCGTGCGCGATCCTGGCCCGCGAGATGCGCGAGAAGGCGCTCTCGACCCGCGTCGGCCCGACGTTCCGGCTGTGGGAGGTCAAGTTCGGCAGCTACCCGTTCGAGGCCGAGCGCGCGGGGATCGCGGTCCACAGGGCCGCCCCGATCTCCTGGACGGCCGACGAGGTGGCGACGGGGGCCATCGTCGTCCTGCGCGACGGCGAGCCCGTGACCCTGACCTGGGACGAGGTCGCCGTGGAACCCGGCTGGTGCAAGCTCGACTGGATCGTGGCCGATCCCAAGCGCCGCGCCCTGGCCAACGCGTCGAACATGCTCGACGTGACCTGGGAGGCGCCCGACGGCGAGATCACGCCGCTCGACGGCTTCGTGGATCCCGTACTTCCAGGAGGTCTATCTCGAGCCCGAGTCCCTGCCGCTGTTCCAGAAGCTGATCGGCGAGCTGGCCACGGACTCCGTGGAGATCTACGTCTCGCAGCTGGAGCACGAGGTCGTCAAGTACGCGACCAAGGACATCAGCTGGGGCAAGGTCGCGCGCCGCCTGTACAACATCTTCCGGCTGACCGGGCGCTACCCGGAGGCCGTCTACCTGCGCGAGCTGTTCGACGAGCCCACGACCGTCCTGTACCAGGTCGCCGCGATGGTCCGCACGCTGGACGAGGCCGATCGGCCGGGGGCGAATTTCGACCAGGAGCTCATGCTCCGCCAGACGGACGAGCTCATCATGTCGGCCGTCCAGGCGCTCGAGGGCCGCAGCGAGGCCGAGATGGTCCGCCTGCTGCTCGCATTCCGCGACAACCTCCAGGCCCGCCGAGGGGCCGCGGGGCGGACCGGCGACGTGACCGGTGTGAAGGACCGCGCGATGGAGGCCGTCAACGACTACTTCGAGCGGCGCCTGTTCGAGGTCCCGTCGATCAAGGCCTACGTGGATGGGCTGGTGGCCGCCGAGGCGCACCCGACGAGCTGAACGGGCGGCTCAGGCGGCACCGGGGTCGGGTGGCAGGCTGAACCAGAAGGTCGTCCAGCCTGCTTCCGAGACCGCACCGACGCGCCCGCCGGCGTCCTCGACCAGGCGCCGCACGATGGCCAGTCCCACGCCCGCGCCGCCACGTGCCCGATCGCGCGACTTCTCCACCCGGTAGAAGCGCTCCCAGACGTGCGGCAGGTCCGAGCCGGGGATCCCGGGGCCGGTGTTGGCCACGCGGACGACGACGCCATCGGCGGCCCGCTCGGCGACGACGCGGACCGTGCCGCCCTCGGGCGTGTAGCGCACCGCGTTCTGGAGCAGGTTGGCGACCACCTGCGTGATCTCGTCCGAGCGCGCGCGGACCCGCAGCCCGTCGGCCACGACCACCTCCAGCGCCACCGACCGCCGTGCCAGGGTGGGGCCCACCAGGTCGGCCGCCGCGCGCACCACGGTCCCGAGGTCCATCGCCATGGGTTCCGGCTGCTCGCCCTCGGCGCCCGCCAGGACGTCCAGGGACGAAGCGAGCCGGTTGAGGCGGTCGACCTCCTCCCGCAGCGAGTCGAAGATCGCCGGATCCGGCGGGAGCACGCCGTCGCGCAACGCCTCGAGGTAGCCCTGCAGGTTGGTCAGCGGGGTCCGCAGCTCGTGGGACGCGTTGATGACGAACTCGCGCCGGATCTCCTCCTGCTCGGCCAGCCGGTCCGCCATGGTGTTGTGGGCGCGCGCCAGCGAGCGCAGCTCGGCCGGCCCGGTCTCCGGGACACGCGCGGTGAGGTCGCCCTCGGCGATCCGGTCCGCAGCGCGGGCCATGGTCTCGATGGGCCGGGCGAGGCGACGCGCGAAGATGACGGCGAGGGCGACGGCCACGCCACCGGCGACGACGGCCGCGACCGCGAGCACCAGGGTGATGCTCTCGTCGAACATGGCGCGGGCATGGTCGGCCGAGTCGCCTGCGGCCACCATGAGCGAGGCGAACACGTCCGCCCCGACGCGCAGGACACCGAAGGCCACGATCGCCAGCGCAACCGCCGCCACCGCGAGCAGCGCAAGCAGGATCCGGGTTCCGATCGCGTCCACCCTCATGCCGGCGTCTCCGACCGGGTCACGGAGCTGGCGGCCCGGTAGCCCACGCCCCGGACCGTGGCCACGTACCGCGGCGCGGCCGGGTCGTCGCCGAGCTTCTCCCGCAGCCGCTTCACGTACTGGTCGATGGCCCGATCCGTGATGTCGCCCTCGCCGTCGCCGTGGATGGCGTCCAGTAACGCGTCCCGCGACAGCACCCGTCCATTGGCGTCGAGCAGCGCCCACAGCAGGCGGACCTCGAGCGCGCTCAGATCGATGGGCCGTCCGGCCACCGTGGCCGTGTACCTGCCGGGGTCGAGCACAAGGTCGGCGATCGAGAGCAGCTCGCCACGGGCAGCGTCACGGTCGCGCTCGGTGCGGCGGAGGATCGTCCGGACGCGGGCCACCAGCTCGGCCGGCGAGAACGGCTTCGGGAGATAGTCGTCCGCTCCCTCGGCCAGGCCGACGATCCGGTCGCCGACCGCGCCGCGCGCGGACAGGACCAGGATCGGAACGTCGCCCCGGGCACGTGCTCGCCGGATGACGGTGAGGCCATCGATCTCGGGCAGCATGAGATCCAGGACCACGAGGCGCGGCTCGGCCTCGTCGATCGCCCGCAGCGCCGCCGCGCCGTCGCCGGCCGTGATCACCGGGTAGCGTTCGCGCTCGAGATAGGTGCGAACGAGCGCCACGATCTTCGGGTCGTCGTCCACGACAAGGATCGGAGCCTGGTCTCGGGGGGGCATCGGAAGCATCATCGCCGGATCGATGGTCCCCCGCAACGATGACGGGCCCGTGACAGACCTGACGTCGGGGCGGCGCGCGCGCTACCGTACCGGACGAACAAGTCGCAGAGAGGGAGACGGATGAGCGCCGAGGGGGTTCCGACGGGCCAGGTGGTGTCCACCACCAGCGACGGGGCCGACGAGGCGACGATCGAGGCGACCCTGGTCGACGCTCGCCAGTCGCTCGGTCCTGCCAAGCTCGACGACCTGTTCCCGGGCGAGGAGGCGTTCCGGGCGTCGCTCCTGACGTTCTCGGTCCTGCTCGCCCTCGCCGGCTTCATCGCCTCGTTCGGGCTCTATCAGGATTCCGTCGCCTCGATCATCGGCGCGATGGTGGTGGCTCCGCTCGGCGGGGCGATCATGGCGTTCGCCGGCGCACTCGTCACGGCGCGCACCCGGTGGATGTGGATCACGTTCCTCCAGGTGGTCCTGGGGGCGGCCGCGGTGGTCGCGATCGGGTTCCTGGTGTCCCTCGTGATGCCCCAGCTTCTCGTGCTGACGCCCTCGCTGGAGGCACGGACCTCGCCCGGCCTGCTCGATCTCGGCGTGGCGCTGGCGGCTGGCGCGGCCGGGGCCTACGTCGCGGTCCGGCGCACCGGATCGGACGCCCTCCCCGGCGTCGCCATCGCCGTCTCGCTGGTCCCCCCGCTCGCGACCGTGGGCATCTGCCTCGAGCTGGGGCGCCCGAGCGACGCCGCCGGCGCCCTCCTCCTGTTCACGACCAACTTCGCCGCGATCACCGTGGCCGCGTGCATCGTGTTCGTGCTGTCGGGTGCCGCGCCATCGCGGGAGCTGCTGCGGGAGCGCCACCAGGTGCGGAACGGCTTCATCATGGCCGTCATCGCCCTGGTGATCATCTCGATCCCGCTGGCCTCGAACGCCATCGAGCGGGCCAACGAGTACATCCGCTCGACCACGGGCGCCCCGTACGTCCTTGCGTGGATCGGCGACCGGGACCTGGTCGTGAAGGAGTGGGCGGTGAAAGGGGACACGGTCTCGCTCGTCCTCGCCGGGCCGGACGCGCCGGGCGACCCTGCGACGCTCGCCAAGTCGCTGGCCACCGCCTTCAACGGTCCGGTCTTCCTGGACATCGAGTACGTGCCGTCGGCGCACCTCGAGGTGGACGCGGTCCCCTGATCGTCAGCCGCTGAAGGTCACGTCCTCCGTGTCCGCGACGGCTGCCGTGCGTCCGGGCGCGTCCTGGTACCGCCAGTACAGGTTCGTGTGCGCGATGACCTTGTCCGGCGGCGGGGCGCCCCACTCGGTCTGGTCCTCCGTCGTGTGCGCGTCACCGACGAGCGTCACGTCGTAGCCACGCGTGAAGGCACCGTGGATGGTGGAGCGGATGCACGCATCCGTCTGCGCGCCGGCCACGACCAGGCGACCGATGCCGGCCCTGGCGAGCACGACCTCAAGGTCCGTGGCCTCGAAGGAGTCGCCGAAGGTCTTCTCCACCAGCGGCTCGGAGTCCTGGCGCACCAGCTCCGGGACGTACTCCCAGCCCTCGCTCCCCTTCTCGAGTCCCTCGTCGGAGTGCTGGACCCAGATGACCGCGACTCCCTCGTCGCGTGCCCTGGCGACCAGCGTCCCAATGTTGGTGACGACGGCATCCCGCCGATAGGCGCCGCCCACGACGCCGTTCTGGACGTCGATCACCACGAGGGCGGTGTTGGGTCGATCCGGAAGGGTGGTCACGGGACGCTCCGCTGCTGCACGCGACCGCCGGGACGCCTTGACACGCGGTCAACGGGGAGGGAAGTGGCTCCGGCGAGAGGATTCGAACCTCTGACCAAGTGATTAACAGTCACCCGCTCTACCACTGAGCTACGCCGGAGCGAAGAGGCCGGACGGGCCGGTCTCGGGGCACCATCGCGGCGCCGCGGCAGAGAATAGCAGGACCCCGTCGCGCATGGGGTCCGGCATGGGGTCCGGCGGGCCACTAGAATCCGGCCGATGAGCCTCATCTCGGCCGCCGAGCTGCTCGCGCGACTCGACGACCCCGCGCTTCGGATCTGCGACGTCCGCTGGTGGCTGACCGATCCCGGCAAGGGCCGGCGCGACTACGACGCCGCGCACCTGCCCGGCGCCGTCTTCGTGGACGCGACCGCGACCTCGTGGCAGCCGAGGGACCCGGGCGCCATCCCCTCCCCTCCCCGGCCGAGTTCGCGGCGCGCATGGGGCGGATCGGCATCGCCGACGACAGCGAGGTCGTGGCCTACGACGACGCGGGCGGGGCCATCGCGGCGCGCCTGTGGTGGATGCTCGACGACCTGGGCCACCGCAACGTCCGTGTCCTCGACGGAGGGGTCGGGGCCTGGATGGCTGCCGGGGGCCCGCTCACGCCGGCGGTCACCACGTATCCCGCGGGCCGGCTCACCCTGCATGACGGTTGGTCGCGGACGATCGATCGGGATGACCTCGCAGTGCGACTGGGATCGGTCGCGCTCATCGATGCCCGCGTGCCCGAGCGCTATCGCGGCGAGGTGGAGCCGGTCGACGCCGTTCCCGGCCACATCCCGACGGCCATCAGCCTGCCGACGGCTGGCAACCTCGGGCCGGACGGCCGCTTCCTCGCCCCGGAGGTCCTCCGGGCACGGTTCGAGGCCCTGGGCGACGATGTCGTGTCCTACTGCGGAAGCGGAGTGAACGCCTGCCACAACGCCCTGGCGATGCGCGTGGCCGGGCTCCCCGACCCACTGCTCTACCCCGGCTCCTACAGCGACTGGGCCGGGACCGGAATGCCGATCGTGACCGGCGACGAGCCGGGCAGGTACGAGGGCTAGCGAACCGCGACTACGCCTCGCCGGGCGCCTGTCGCCCGGGCAGCGCCCGGATCACCAGCGCCTGGACCACGGCGACGCCCATCGCCGCCGCGAACCCGATCAGGATGTCGCCCAACAGGGCCACCTGGAAGCCGAACAGCTCGACCTCCGGGCCGATGGCGATCCCGAATCGGTGTCCGACCAGGTAGAAGGCGCTGAACCCGCCGAGAACGGGGAGCACGTACGCAAGCCATCCGCGAGGACCGCCTCGACGTGCGACGAGGCGCACGGCGATGACCCCGGCCAGCACCGAGCAGGCGAGGAACAGGGCGACCAGGGCATAGGCCTGCGGCGGCATTGGGAGATGCTAGCCCGGATCGCCGGGCACGGCCGTCAACGGCGAACGTGGGGCGCGAGGGTTCAGGCGCCCGCCTTGTCCTGCGCGGCCTCGGCGACCTTCTCGCCCGCGTCTGCGACCTTCTCGCCCGCGACGTCGGCGACGTCCTCGACCACCGCAGCGACCTCATCGACCGCGGATCCGGCCTTGTCACCTGCGTCCTCGACGGCGTCCGTGACGACTGGGGTGGCCTCGTCCATGGCGGCCGTTGCCTTCTCGCGCACCTGGGCGATACGGGTCTCGAGCTGGGTCTGCATCTCGGTCACGCGGGTCTCGAGCCTCGCGCCGAGGGCCTCGAGGTCGCGCTTGGACAGGTCGCTTCGGACCTCCTCGAAGGCCTCGCGAAGATCACGGCCCGATTGCACCGAGTAAGCGACCGCGCCGACGGCACCGATCACGAGCCCGGAAAGAAAACCGACGACCAGCTTCATGGCAAACCTCCCGGGCAGACCCGGCATCCGACGGACGATTGACGCTCTCCAATCATACCCGGCGACCGCGAGCGGCTCCGATCTGCCGTGTCCCGGAACCTATTCCAGGTAGTCCTTGAGCTTCCGGCTGCGGCTCGGGTGCCGGAGCTTGCGCAGTGCCTTGGCCTCGATCTGGCGGATGCGCTCGCGGGTGACGTTGAACTCCCGGCCCACCTCCTCCAGCGTGCGGGCGCGGCCGTCCTCGAGGCCGAACCGAAGCTGGAGGACCCGCCGCTCGCGGCCGGTCAGCGAGTCCAGGACTGCCTCGACCTGCTCCTTGAGCAGCTGGTGCGAGGCGGCCTCGGCCGGTGCGAGGGCGCCCCGGTCCTCGATGAAGTCGCCGAGGTGGGAGTCCTCCTCCTCGCCGATCGGCGTCTCGAGCGAGACCGGCTCCTGGCTGACCTTGATGATCTCGCGCACCTTCTCGGGGGTGACCACCACCTCCTGGCCCTTGGACATCGCCTCGGCGATCTCCTCGACCGTGGGCTCTCGGCCCAGCTCCTGCAGCAGCTGCCGGGAGACGCGGATGAGCCGGTTGATGGTCTCCACCATGTGGACCGGAATGCGGATCGTGCGCGCCTGGTCCGCGATGGCGCGCGTGATCGCCTGTCGGATCCACCAGGTGGCGTAGGTGGAGAACTTGAAGCCCTTCTCGAAGTCGAACTTCTCCACGGCGCGGATGAGCCCGATGTTGCCCTCCTGGATCAGGTCCAGGAACGACATGCCGCGGCCGATGTACTTCTTCGCGATCGACACCACGAGCCGCAGGTTGGCCGACGTCAGCTGCTCCCGGGCGTCGCGTCCGATCTTGACGACCTCACCCTTGCGGTCGCGCATCTTGGTCTGCGGCGGGACCTCCGGGTCCCAGCCCATGTGCCGCAGCAGGTCCGAGTCGTGGCCGGCGTCGATCCAGCGCTGCAGCGCCGGCCGGTAGCCGTCCTCCGGGTCGCGTGTCGCCAGCGGGTAGGCCGCGACGTCCCGGGTCCAGTCGTAGATCGCCCGCAGGCCCACGTTGTCGCGCGAGTCCAGGTCGCCGTTGTGGACCGAGAGGTACGACCAGTCGAGGAGTCGCTGGAAGGCCTCCGGGGTCGGTGCCGCGTTGTAGGCCGCAAGCAGGCCCTTCGCCTCCTTGAGCAGGGCCTTGGTACCGTCCGTCTGGGCGTCCCGGCCGGCCTTGACCAGGTGGAAGTCGGGATGGGGGACGAGGAGGTCGGCCGCACCCGGGTCCGCGAGGGCGTCCGCGACCATCCGGTGGGTCTCGGGCCCGAACGGCAGTCGGTGCTGGAGCTTGGTGGTGCGGGTCTTGCGTTCGGTGTCGTGGAGCGTCCACTCGTGGAGCGAGAGGACCGCCTTCCAGGGCTCCTCGATGATCTGCTCGCCCAGTTCGATCGCCTTGGCGAGGACGACCTCCTCCTCCGCGGTGAGGAGCGCGACCTTGCCGATCTCCTTGAGGTACATGCGGACCGGGTCGTCGATCCCGATCATGTCCGCCGAGAGGGCCTCGGCCTCGAGCTCCTCGGTGGTGGGCTCCTCGACCTCCGCGGGCGACAGCTTGGCCGGGGCGTCGAGGTCGGGCGGGACGGGGACGCTCTCGATCGCATCCTCGGTCGCGATCTCCACCGCGAGACTGGCGACGTCCGGCTCGGCGTCCTCGGGTCCGGGCGCGAAGTCCTCCTCGAGCTCGTCCGGGACGTCGACGAGGGGATCGGTGCTGAGCCCTGCCTCGGGCGCGGCGCCCTTGCGGGGACGCTGGCTGGCCAGCTTCACGTCCTCGAGGTCGCGCTTGGAGCGACGGGTCGGCGAGAGGATGGGCTCCAGGATGTCGTCTGTCATGCTCGAGGGATCCTCCGGGCTGGCTGGAGCGGCGCTGGGACGCGTGGCGGATGGCGATGGCTGGGCTGGAAGGCGATGTGCTGGTTCATCCGGCCGTCACCGCCGGGCGGGCGAGGAGCCGGGTCTGGTCGCGGCGCTTGTCAAGGGACCGGCGCTGTTCGTTGAGGTGGCGGCGCTCCTGCATCAGGCGCTCGAAGGCCCCGGTGTCGGCATCGCGTTCGGCTTCCGCCATCGCGTCGCGGTTGAAGCCGCTGCGCTCGTGCCACTCGGCGTCCTCGAGCTCGAGGATGAGCCGCTCGATCTCGTAGGCGAGCGAGCGGTCGCCCAGGTCCCGGGGATTGGGCCCCGGGCGGGAGACCAGCGCCTGGCCCAGGGCGCGGCTCTCCTCGTCGAGTCCGTCGAGGATCGCCGTCAGCACGAAGGGCGGGCGAACGCCGTGATCGTCGTGGGCCCGGGCCACCACCACCGCGCGGAACAGCTCGCGGGCGACCTGGCTGGGCATCCGGTCCGGGCCCAGCCCGTCGAGCAGCCCGTCGTGGGCCTCGGGGACGAGCAGGACCAGGCGCAGGATCTCCTGCTCGGTGCGCGAGACGCCGCGCAGGATCTCGGTGACCGGCAGCGCGTCGGGGGCGTTGGTCACGGCCGCGGCGGAGAAACGCTCGTTGCCGGACCGTGCGTCATGCTCGCGATCGCGGCGGCGGTGCATCGCCTCGATCAGGGTCCGCTCCTCCACCCCCGAGACCTGGCGGATGCGGCCCAGGTAGGCGTCCCGGAGGACCGGGTTGGCGAGGTTGCGGACGATCGGCAGCACGGCGTCCACGAAGCGGGCCTGGCCGCCCGGCGTGCGCAGGTCGTGGGCGCGGGCGTGGACGTCGATCAGGTGGTCCACGATGGGCCGGGCGGTCCGGACCTCCTCGCGCCAGCGGTCCGGCTCGTCGCGCAGGACCTCGTCCGGGTCCCTTCCCTCGGGCAGGCGCACCACGCGGACGTCGTCCAGCTCCACGCCCGTGTCGCCTGCGGCCAGCTGGCGGATGACCTCCTCCAGCGCCGTCGCCCCGAACGTGCCGGCCTTCTGACCGGCGGCATCGACGTCGTAGGCGAGCGCGATCCGCTTGGCGTAGCGGGTGATCAGCGCCACCTGCTGGGGCGTGAGCGCCGTGCCCAGGCTCGCGACGACGTTCTCGAAGCCGGCCTGGTGGGCCATCAGCGCGTCCGTGTAGCCCTCGACGATGACGGCCTGGCCGGTCTTGCGGATCGCCGTCTTCGCGCGGTCGATGAGGTACAGCGTGCGGCTCTTGTCGAACAGCGGGGTCGCCGGCGAGTTGAGGTACTTGGGACCGCGGTCGATGCCGTCCTCGCCGGTGCCCTCCTTGCCCAGGATCCGCCCGCCCAGGCCGACGGGATGGCCGCTCGCGTCGCGGATCGGGAAGATCACGCGCTCACGGAACCGGTCGTACACGCCGCCGCCGCGCTGGCGCGGGCTGGCCAGACCCACCTCGAGCAGCTCCTGGGGCGTCACCTGGCGCTTCGTGGCCAGCTGGCGGACCAGCTGGTCCCAGCCGCCCGGCGCCCAGCCCAGCTGGTGCTTCGCGATGGTCTCGTCCGTGAAGCCGCGGCCGCGGAGATAGGCCAGCGCGGGCGCCCCGGTCTTCGAACCGGTCAGGACCGCGTGGTAGAAGGCGATCGCGCCCTCGAGGACCGTGCGCAGCCGGGCGTTGTGCGCGTCCTCGCGCTTCGTCCGCTCGTCCAGCTCCACGCCGGCGCGGGCGGCAAGCTGCTTGAGCGCCTCGGGGAACGCCAGGGTGTCGCGCTCCATCACGAACGTGAAGATGTCGCCGTGCTTGCCGCACCCGAAGCAGTGCCACGTGTCGCGCGCGGGGGTGACGACGAAGGACGGGGTCTTCTCGCCGTGGAACGGGCACAGCCCCTTGAGGGTGGTGCCGGCCTTCTTCAGCTGGACCGTCTCCCCCACCACGTCCGCGACGGGCAGGCGGCCCTTGATCTCGGCGACGACGCCGACCGCCAACCGCAGCTCCTCCCCGGTCTCCGGGGTTCTCGTTCCGGCGGAAATGACTGCGGACCTGTCAAGTCTTGACAGGCCTCGCCGACGGCCGAGAGTACCCCCGGCCGGGGGGCTTGACAAGGAATCCTGTCAAGTGCCGGTGACCCGGACCGACCGGGCGGGCGGGCGCTGCACGCCGCAGCCCCAGGGTCGCGAGGTCGTCGCGCAGCAACCTCGGGGCGACGCATCAGGCGACTCCTCGCTGTGTCACCGCCATGTTCTGACCCTGTGCCGGGTCATGGCGACGGGCAACTCCCCGTGGAGTCATCTCGACCACCCTGGCGAGGAGCTCGACGCCGATCCGGCATGAATCGGACCCCAGCTCCTCGCCGGCTGGGCCGATCTGACACGGCCGTGAGTCGCGACGAGGAGCAACCCGAGCTCGGCGATCAGCCCATCGCCACGCCGAGCAGCGCGCCGATGCCGTAGGTGATCGCGGCGGCCGCGAGCCCCAGCAGGGCCTGGCGCGCACCCACGATGAGCGGGGGACGGTGGGTGAGCACGCTGACCGCGGCGCCCACGCCGAACAACGCGACCATGGACACGATGAGCGACACCCAGAAGGCCACCATGCCGCTGAGCAGGAGGTACGGGACCACCGGGATGATCGCGCCGATCGAGAAGGCCACGAAGCTGGATCCTCCGGCCGCGAGCGGCGAGCCCATCGTCTCCCCGGACAGCCCGATCTCCTCGCGCACGAACGTGTCCAACGCCCGGCCATGGTCCTCCATCAGGCGGTCCACGATCAGCGTCGCCTCCGCCGAGGAGAGCCCCTTGGCCATGTAGATCGACCGGAGGATGGCCGCCTCGGCGGCCGGGTCCTCCCTCAGCTGCGCATTCTGGAGCTCGATCTGGTAGTCAAGGATCTCGCGCTGGCTGCGGACGCTGATGTACTCGCCCACCGCCATGGAGAAGCCTCCGGCGAGGAGGCCGGCGATGCCCGCGATGATCACCGCGCCGGGATCGTTCGCAGCCGCCGCGCCTACGCCCATCACGAGGGCGAGGTTGCTGACCAGGCCGTCGGACGCGCCGAAGACCATGGGCCGGACGACGGACGCGCCGGGGGTGTCGTGGGGACCCGTCGGTGTCACGAGCTGGGTGAGTCGGTCTCGGGCGAGGCGGAAGGGCGACATGTGAACCGTGCTTCAGGGGCGGTTGGTCGGGCAGAGCACCCAAGATCGGGCGAAGGGACCGTGGCGGCAGGTGCCCACGCTCCCGACCCGGGGGCTCCATTCGGCCCAAACTGCATGATCGCACCTTGTGGAGCGGCGTGACCGGGATCAGAATCGCCCGGGACGCGGATGACGCCCAACGCAGGCGGGAGGCCCTGACATGGACGCACGGCTGGAGCGGATCGGACGCTACGCGGCGGTGGCGCGGGGCCTGGAGCGCGAGGGCGCCTACAACGCCGCCAAACTGCTGCGGGCCGCCCTGCAGCGTGAGCTCGTGCGCCACGCGGAACAGGAGGGTCCGTCGGGCGGGACGGCCGCGGCCGACGCGCTCGCGGCGCTGGTGACGGACCTCGGGGCCGAGCTGGCGCCGGGGGTGGAGCCGCTCCTCCGTCCCCTGCCGGACGCCGTCCGGGCCGGCCACACCATCTCGCTGCGCGAGGCGCCGCGGGTCCACGTGTGCCGCGTCTGCGGGGAGACGTTCCTGGGCGACGACGTGCCGGCGACCTGCCCGAGCTGCGAAGCGCCGGCGCTCTCGTTCCACGAGGAGCTTCCGGTCTGGTACCTGGGCCCTGCCGACCGCGGTGCGATCCTCGGGGCGCTCGTCGGCGGCCCGCGTCACCTTGCGCGCGCCCTGGAAGGCCGCAGCGACGAGGCGCTCGCCCGACCACCCGCGCCCGGGGAGTGGTCGGCCCGCCAGGCCCTGGAGCACCTGCTGTTCTGCGAGGAACTGCTCGCGAGGCGCATCGGCCGCCTGCTGGACGAGGAGGAGCCGGACCTCGCGGCCGCCGCGGTCTGGGCCGACACCCCCGCGTCCGACGAGGGCTCCACGGACACGGGCGAGCCGGCCTCCGTCATCGCCGCGCGGATCGGCGAGCTGCGGCACGCGACGGTCTCGCGGCTGGCGAGCCTCCCGGAATCGTCGTGGGGGCGCGGCGGGACCCATCCCGAATGGGGCCGGGTCACGGTCCTCTCGCAGGCGGCGTACTTCGCGCGCCACGAGGCCTCGCACCTGGCCCAGCTGGTGGCCGCGGCAGAGGGGCGGCTGCCCGGCCGCCGGCCCTGACGGGCTCTGGCTGATAACGAAGAGGCCGGCCCTCCCGCTGGGGAGGACCGGCCTCGAGTTCGCGTCTGACGGACGGTCAGGCCAGGAGCTTGGCCTTGAGATCCTCGTACTGCTGCTCGTTGATCGTGCCGGCGTCCTTGAGCGCGGCGAGCTTCGCGAGCTCGTCGGCCGTGGAGACCTGGCTGACGGCCGCGTTGGCCGCCTCTGCGCGGGCCAGCGTCTGGACATCCTGGGCCGTGACCTTGGGCCGCATGAGCATGTAGGCCAGGACCGTGATCCACGGGATGAAGAACAGGAAGATCATCCACACGACCTTCTTGCCGCCACCCAGGTCGTCCCGCCGGAACAAGTCCATGAAGCACTGGACCCAGATCATGATGGCGATCACCCACAGGAAGATGATCATCATCGTGAAGAAGAAGTCGAGGAAGTTGCCGTTGAACATTCGCGTACCTCGTGTCGTGCCGAATGGCTGCATCCCGAGCATCAGGGCGCCCGCTGGCGGATGCGTCGTCTATTGTGGGTGAAACGTCCACCCCTCCCAAACGCCGCACATTGTCGCCTACTGTCGCAAATCGCGTGGGATGGTCGTGCACGAGGGGGATCGACGGACCGCAGCCGCACGGCGACAGGTAGGAGGGATCGATGATCGGATACGGGTACGTGCCGGATCTGCGCGCGGAAGTCACGGTGCCGGAGGGCGGCATCCTGAGCCGCACGATCCACGATGACGAGCGTTGCACCCTGGTCGTGTTCGCGTTCGATGCAGGCCAGGAGCTGACGGAGCACACGTCCGCGCACGCGGCGCTGCTCGAGATCCTGGACGGCGAGGCGCTGGTCACCCTCGACGGCGAGGCGCGCGAGACGGGGCCCGGGGCGTGGATCTCGATGCCGCCGGGGATGCGTCACGCCATCCGGGCCACCACGCCGCTGGTGCTGGCGCTGACACTGCTTCGCTAGACGATCTCGCGCAGCGTGTGGCCGTCGGGGCGCCGCCCGAACCGTGCCGCCAGCTCCTCGACCACCACATCGGCGACCGCATCCGCCCCGCCGTCGCGCTCGGTCCACTCGGACCAGGCGAACGCCTCGAGGTAGTCGTCCGTGCCCGCGAGTCCCTCGCGCATGGTGATCCGGCTGATCTCCTGCATGAACCAGCGGGCCATCATCCGGTTGGCCGTGGCGCCGGTGTCGTCGGCGGCCTGGACCTGGGTGGGGATGTCGCGCCAGGCGAGAACGCGGTAGCGGGCCATGCGGCCTCCTTGTGACTCGAGGGGCAGAAGGTGCTGCCTTCGGCGCGATGCGGCTGCCACTTGCACGGTTGCGCAATAACGAAACGATAGCGCACGGACGGCCCCTTGGTGGCACCGGTACGAGTGTCGGGACGCGGCCGGACGAAATGGGCGCCACTGCCGGTCCGCCACCCGGTACGCTCCGGCGGACCGCCCAGCCCCAGCACGAGTCCCGGAGCGCATGCCCGACGCCACGACGATCCTCGCCGCCGTCCTGCTGGCGGTCGTCCCGTCCCTGGTCTACCTGGCGATCCTCAATGCCATCGACCGGTACGAGAAGGAACCCTGGACCATCCTCCTGGCCTGCCTCGGGGCCGGGGCGATCGTGGCGCCTGCGTTGTCGCTCGCGATCCTGGTCCTCGCGGGTCGGTCAGCCGCGCTGCCGCCGGCCTTCGCGCCCGGGCCACAGCCAGATGCCCTCGTGGGCATCGTGGAGAGCCTCGTCCTGGGCATCCTGCTCATCGTCCTGGTCCACAGCGTGCGCGACGAGTTCGACGACGTCCTCGACGGCGTGGTCTACGGGGCGGCGCTGGGTGCGGGCTTCGGCGCCGCCGAGAGCTTCCTGTACGTCCTCGGCGGCACGAGCGCGCTCGAGTCGGCGACGATCGCGCAGCTCGTGATCGCCGGCCTGAACCACGCGTTCTACATGGCGGTCTTCGGCGCCATCCTGGGCTGGGCGCAGGACCTGCCGACCGGCCAGCGTTACGTGGCCACCGTCCTCGGCCTGGGGACGGCGACCTGGCTCAACGCCTTCCACGACACCCTGCCGGTGATCCTGTCGCGCGTGCTGTCCCAGCCCGACGCCGCCGTGGGCATGCTGGCCCGCCTGGTCGCAGAGCTTGTCAACTGGCTGGGCATCTTCACGCTCGCCGTCATCGTCGTGCTGGCCTGGCGCCGAGAGGCACGCATCCTCCACGCGGAGCTCCGCGAGGAGGTCGCCGACGGCCTGGTCCCCGAGGCCGACTACGCGACCATCGCGTCATTCGGTGGCCGGCTCGGCCGCGAATGGCGGCTCCTGCGCACGGAGGGCATGAGCTCCGTGACACGCCTGCGACGCCGGTACGCGGCCGAGGGCGAGCTCGCCTTCCACAAGTGGCGCAAGACCCGCCGGCGCCGCAAGCTCCCGCCGGCCGAGCGCGGCGACGAGCTGAGGGCCGAGATCCGCCGCCTCGCCGACCCCGCCCCGGAGGGAACCGCGTGAAGCCCCTGGTCCATCCCCGCCTCCCGCGTCGCCTCGTCGCCGTGGCGCTCGCCGTCGCGCTGTTCGTGGGCGATCCCCTGGGCATCCGCCCCTCGGCGCAGGCGGCGCCCGAGCTGCCGCCGTCGGTCGGCAACTCAGTCCTGTTCCACCTCCAGCTCGCGACGGACATCGACTCCCAGGGCAACCCGATCGGCCAGGGCACGACCTTCGCGGCCGGGACGAAGCTCATCCTGGGCCTCCTCGGCTGGTCGTATGTCCCGGCCGGCACGGAGCTTCGGCTGCGCCTGTTCCAGGGCGACCGGTTCGCGGCCGAGGTCTCCCACGTCGTGCTCAACGAGGCCGCCCCCGACGGCGCCGAGAACATCGGCTTCGTCTTCCCCTTCTACGCCGAGGACGGCTTCCCGGCCGGCGACTACACCGTGCAGGTGGACTACAACCGGGTCCCGGACGAGGTCGTCCCGTTCACGGTGGGCGACGGCGCCACCTTCGACGAGGTGATCGGCGCCGGCTCAGGATCCGGGCCCATCCCGTACAAGCGCCCCGCCGAGGTACTCGTCGTCACCCGCGCGTCCGTGCTCAAGCGGACCCTCGGGCTCGCGATACGACGAGGTCGCGGCCGCTGCGGCCCGCGTGGGCGACCTGCGCGACCTCGAGGCCGACGGCCGGACCCGGTCCACGCCCGACGAGCTCGGGGCAGAGGTCGCGCGCCTGCTGCGGAGCAAGCCGTACAGGTACCTGCTCATCCTGGGCAACGACGACGCGGTCCCCTACTTCCGGGTCGAGAACCCGCTGGGCGCGGAGGAGCGGGCGTCGCTCGCCGACTGGCAGCTGCCGCACGACTGGGTAGCCACCGACAACTACTACACCGACCTCGATGCCGACAAGTACGGCGTCCCGGACCTTCCCGTGGCCCGCATCCCGTCGTCCGACGACGCCGCGCTGCTGCTCAAGCAGCTGGGCGAGAACCAGCCACCGAGCGGCGGCGGCTTCGCGCTGATCAACCAGCAGCGCAAGAGCCAGGCCGGCGTGGTCCTCAACACCGTCGCGAACCTCGGGCAGGTCCGCCTGCAGTACGCGCCGCCCGTGACGCCCGTGGAGTTCGGCAACAACCCGGACGCCGAGAACGCCCGGTACCTGTACGTCCTGCTCCACGGCATCGGGGTGCTGACCAACGCCTGGAGCGCCGACACCGTGGCCTGGTTCCCGTCCAACGCCAAGGAGCCGCTCCAGGACGAGTGGCTGGTCTCCGCGTACTCCCAGCAGGACGCCGTGACCGTGGAATCCAACCCCACCAGCCGGGGCGTCGTCCAGATCGGGGCGTGCTACGGCGCATGGACCCTGGACACGATCCAGGCACCGGTGCACAAGACCGCCGACAACAACCTCGCGCTGCACTACCTCAAGGGCGGCACGCGCGCCTTCATCGCCGACACCCACCTCTCGTACAGCACCGTGATGCTGCCCACGGAGACCCCGACGGGACGCACCGGCTTCGAGCTCCTGCTGTGGCGGAACATCGTCGGGGGCATGGCACCCATCGATGCCTTCCAGGCGGCCAAGGTGGGGATCGCCGAGGCGATCGACGCGCTGGTGGCCGAAGGCAACATCGACTCCGCCAAGATCAACCTCAAGACCCTCCACTACATGGTCTACCTGGGGCGCCCGTGAACCGCTTCCCGATCCTCGCCGTCGCGTGGGGCGTGCTGCTCGTCGCCGGGTTCGCGGTCGTGTTCACGCTCGGCGCGCCGATCGCGTCCACCGCCGGCGAGCTCGACGCAGCGATGCACCCGCCGGCGCCGGTGACGCAGGATGCCGCCGAGGCCTCCGCGGCGACCATCGTGCGCCTGCAGTACCCGGCCTTCCGGTCCGTCGTCCCGCAGACGCGGAAGGCGACCGACTTCGGGATCGAGCACTGGGTGGTCGAGTACACGGATACGGCGGGACCCACGCCGCGCGGCCTGCGGGTCTCGATCGTCCTGGAGAGTGGCAAGGTCGAGGTGACGAGCTTCCCGTAGGGGCTCTGGCAAATCGAGGGCCCGGCTAATCGGGGTCCCGGCCAATCGGGCGAAGGCGCTTCCAGCAGGCGCGGCAACACCGCGCCCGCATCGGCCCACGACTCGCGTTGCGCCCGCGCCCAGCCCGCGACTCCGCGCCGGCGTAGTGCCCGGCGCGCGACTCACGGGGGAGTCAGGACGCGCCTTGGCGTGCAGAGGTGGCCGCCAGAATTGCACGGATCGTGCCTGAGCTCCGCATTAGGACTTGCGATCTGACCCAGTGGTGAGTCGGCGGCGCCCCCGGCTCCGCACCCGGCCTGCGACGGGCGTGTGGAATGGCCCGCCGGTCCCTGTGCGGCCTTGTGGGTGAGCCGGAGGCCGGGCGGGCGGCGGATCCCCGGACTCCCCTACCCGTCCCCCGCAGTCGCGTGAGCCAGCTGCCTCGCCAGCACGTCCTTCTCAGCATCCGTGAGGCTGCGGTCCAGCACGGCGAGGTACTGTTCCTCCTCGGCCAGGTGCACCTTGAGCAGCGCGTGGAGCCGGTAGAGGGCCCGGCGCAGGGACAGGCCCTCCATCTCGTTCCAGGTGCAGTGGTCCTCGTGGACCTGGTAGGTGCCCAACTCCGCGACGAGGTGGCGCACGGTCTCGTGCTCCTCACGCATCGGGGCCATGGTGTGGCGGGGCCCCATCAGCACCTCGAGCCGCTCGTAGAGCACGGCCTCCACGGTGTCGATGTGCGGGATGAGCTGCGCGACGACGAACCCGTACTCCTCGTTGTAGAGGGCGTGGAGGGCCGCGCACTCGACACGGCCGATCATCTCGGCGAGTGTGAGCAACCGGTCCACGTGCGGCATCAGCTGCGCGTGGTGGGCCGCGCTGGTGGCCCGCAGGGAGAGGAGCTCGCCGGAGGGCGCGGGGAGATCGCTGGTCACGCGTGCATCGTAGCCGGGTGAGCCACGGCGCGCCGCCCGGCGGCGGGCCGTGCTAGGACCGCTTCGCGGCGTTCACGCCCTTGAGGATCTTGAGGTTCAGCATCACGAACCGCAGGAACTGGAACGGCCAGAAGCCCATCCAGAACCGCTGCCGGCCCGTGATCACCATGGGCCTGGGGGTACTCGTCGTCTCCTGTCCGCTCACTCCGGGATGAACCTCCAGCCGATGCGGCCCTTGAGCTTGTGGATGAACGTCGTGTGGAGCATCCGTTTCATCCACGCGCCGGCCAGGCCCATCTCCATGTGGGTGACGAACAGGTCCCGGCCCTCGTCGTTCGGATTCGTTGGACAGCCACAGCAGGTCCGCCTTGCCGCGGATCCCCCGCCGGACAAGGTCCTTGTGGATGTTGGAGATGTACTCGAACGCGGCCCCCTGGCAGGTGGCGCCCGGGTGGCCGGTCCCGATGACGAACCGGCGGTGCTCGCCGGCCTCCATGCGCTTGACCTCGGCGAGGTAGGCATCGCGGGCGTGCTCGGCGTGCGGACCGGTGCAGATCGATTCCGTGAAACCGCCGTCCGGCCCCAGGCCAGGCGTGCCCGCGAAGTCCAGCTTCGGGCCCGTGGCCACCACGAGGTAGTCGTAGTCCAGTCGCGCGTCCGTCGCGCCGCCGTCGGCAGGCTCCACCACCACGTATCGCTCGTCGGGGTGGATCTCCGTGGCCTTGCCAACGATGAGCCGGATCCCGACCTTCCGGTAGACGGGGGCGAGCGCGAACTGGGTCTTCGCCAGCGGCATTCGCCCGACGCCAACCCACACCCACGACGGGATGTAACTGAACCGGTCGATCCGGTTCACGACCGTGATCTCGTGCCCCTTGCCCAGCTTGTCGCCGAGGTAGAGGGCCGCGGTGTGCCCTGCGAACCCCGCCCCCAGGACGGCGATCCTGGCCACGGCTATGCGCCCACCACCGGGTGCTCCAGCGCGGCGGTGACGGCGTCGGCGACGTCGTCGGTCACGCCCCGCTCGACGATGCGGAGGTACGCCTCCTCCTCGCCGAGATGGACCTTGAGCAGCGCGTACAGCTGGAACAGCACCCGGCGGAGCGCCAGGGTCCGGCCCAGCGACACGTGACCCGCGTCCTTGTCGACGAGGGCGCCGAACTCGGCGACGAGTTCCCGGATCCGGTCGTGCTCGCGGCGCATCGGGGCCATGGAGTGGCGGTTCTGGAACAGGCGCTCCAGTTGCGGATACAGGGCTCGCTCGGCGGCCTCCATGTGCGGCAAGAGGGTTCCAGTGAGGAAGGTCCGGGTCTCACGGATGCTCGCCAGCGCGACGTCGGGCTTGGCGGTGAGCAGCGCGTCGGCGTCGGCGGGGATCCGGTTGACGTGCTCCAGCAGGCGCTCGTGGTGGTCGTGGGCCGCCTGCGGCAGGCTCGGCGTGGTCATGGCTCAGGCTCCTTTCACAGGCTGTCGCGACAGGGCGACGAAGAACAGGGCCACCGGCCGATAGACCGCGTGGGCGAGCTTCATGAACGGGGCGAGGAGCACGAGCTCCATCGCGACCGCGACGTGGACGAGGAACAGCCAGTAGCCCCAGGTGGGCGCACTCGGCAGGTAGAGGGCGAGCTCGATGGCGAAGCCGGTCACGGCGGTCACCCACAGCAGGCCCAGCAGCAGCCAGTCGGCGGTGGTCGAGACCTTCACGCTGCGGCTGGAAGCTCGGTACCGGTCGATGATCAGGACGGTGGCGCCGTAGACCAGCGCCGCACCGGCGACCGTGCCCAGGAGCCGGACCGGGTACCAGATCGGCACCGGCGTCCCGGTCTCCTTGATGCCCAGCAGCGCCAGGCCCCAGTCCAGCCCGGTGGCCATGAGCAGGCCCAGGAAGCCCCACACGACCAGCGCATGGACCAGCCAGCGGCGCCGGTACCAGGGCACGGCCATCGCGACGTCGTCGGCTTCGCACTCCTCGCGGAAGCGGACCTGGCCGAGGGATTCGCGCCCGATGGCGGACCACAGCGCGCGACCGGTTCTCCCAAGCGCCGCGCGGGATCCCAGCACGCTGCGCGGGCTCTCGCCTTCCCGCCGCGCGACGCCCCGGGCCATGGACGCGATGCCCACGACCCCCGCCAGCACAACCAGGATCATCACCACGATACCCATGTCGTGGATCACCTCCGAGGGGATCCACTCGAAGATGGCCAGGGTCTCGCCGTCCATCGGGCCGCGGGCGGTATACATGAACGCGGCGAAGAACACGGCCAGCAGCACCGCGATCACCGTCGCCAGGACGGGCCGGGTGTACATCGTCCGCGCGAGCTGGGTCTTGTCGTAGGAGGCGATGGCATAGCGCCGGGTCGCCGCCATGAACTCCGACGGGTCGGCCTGCGTCGGGCAGGTCTCGGCGCACTCGCCGCACTGGTAGCACGCCCAGAGCTCCTTGGAGCCCAGGAGTGCGTCCTTCATGCCCAGCTGCGCGTAGCGGATGATCCGGCGCGGGAACGTGCCGTCGGTCTGGGACATCGGGCACGTCGCGGAGCAGGTCCCGCACGAGAAGCAGGCGGAGATGTCGGTGGCGCCGAAGCGCTGGATGTCCGGGTACAGGCCCAGGTCCAGGCGGACGGCGGTGGGGGCGGCCGGCGTGGTGCCGGCCGGTGCGGTGGTCGCGGTCATCAGGACACCCGTCCGCTGGCTTCGTAGGTGAAGTAGCCGTCGTCGTCGCTGCCCTTGATCTCGGCGAGCCAGCCGTAGCGGCGCATGCCCATGACCCAGAACACGACCTCGTGGGTAGGGGCGCCGACGGCCTCGGCGATCTGGGGAACCGTGAGGGGGCCGTTGGCCAGGGCCGCGAGGATCCGGGGACGCATCACCGGCTCCTCCCGGATCACCTCGCGGACGTCCCGGTTGAGGATAGACATCAGGCGGGGACCTCCACGAGGCTCTCGATCATCGAGGTGATCTGGGCATCGGTGTAGCCCAGCAGGTCGATCGCGTTCTCCGGGCACATCGGCACGCAGCCGCCGCACCCCTTGCAGCCGGTGGGGCTGATGACGGCGAAGTGCCGGTCGCCCTCCTCGGCCATGGAGATCGCGTCGTAGGGACAGGCGGTGAGGCAGTCGCCGCACGCGGTGCATGTCTCCGGCTCCACGATCGCGACGAGCGGATCGAGCTCCGTGTAGCCCTTCTTGAGGACCGCGGCGCTCTGCGTCACGGCAGCCAGGCCGGACATGACGCTCTCGCCCGACGTCTTGGGACCCTGGCAGGCGCCGGCGATCAGCACGCCGTCCACCATGGTCTCGACCGGGCGCAGCTTCGGGTGGATCTCGTTGAAGAACCCGTCGCTGCCCGCGGGGAGCTTGAGGACGTCCACCAGGCCCTGGTTCTCGCGCGGGACCATGCCCGTGACGAGGACCACGAGGTCCACCGGGATCGCCAGCTCCGTCCGCTCCGTGAGCAGGTCGCGCACGGTGACGGTCAGGCGCCCGCCGGGGCCCGCGGCAATTGCCGGCGGCTCGTCGTTGTCGAACTTGAGGAAGACGGACCCGCGGTCGCGGGCCTCCGTGTAGAGCGGCTCGAACTTGCCGTACGTCCGCATGTCCCGGTAGAGGTGGAACTGGCGGATGGACGGGTCCAGGCCGGAGACCTCGACCGCCGTCTGCACGGTGGCCGCGCAGCAGAACCGCGAGCAGTACTGGTTGGCGCACCCGGCGGTCTCGCGGCTGCCCACGCAGTAGACGTAGGCGACGCTGCGGACCGGGCGGCCGTTCCAGGCCAGGCTCCCCTGCCCCGACCCGTCCACCAGGGCCTTGAAGTCGGACAGCGTGACGACGCCGTCGATCCCGTAGCCCAGCTCGCCGTCCTCGGGCCGGTACTCGTCGAACCCCGTGGCGACGACGATGGAGCCGACCGCGACCTCGATGGTCCCGGCGCCCTCGCCGCCGATGCGGAGGCTGACGCCGTAGTTTCCGAAGCTGCCGGACTTCCCCACCAGCTCGGTGCCGGTGAGGACCGTGATCGTGGGGCGCTTGCGCACCTCGGCGATCAGGCCGTCGATGAGCTCCGAGCCCTTGCGATCGTGCGGGTACATCGGGCCGAACCGGCGGACCCAGCCGCCCAGCTCCAGCTCGCGCTCCACGAGCGTCACGCGCAGGCCGATGTCGGCCAGGCCGACGGCCGCCCGCAGCCCCGCGATCCCCCCGCCGATGACGAGGGTGTGCGGGATGGTCTCCACGACCATCGGCTCGAGCGGCACGGTGTGCCGGGTGCGCCCGATGCCCGCCTCGACCAGGGCCGTGGCCTTCGCCGTGGCTCCGTCGTGGTCGTCAGTGTGGACCCAGGAGCACTGCTCCCGGATGTTGACCTGGGTGTACTCGTAGGGGTTCAGGCCGGCCCGTTGGGCGACCCCGCGGAAGGTGTAGGTGTGGAGCTTGGGCGAGCAGGACGCGACGACGAGGCCGTCGAGTTCGTTCGCCTGGATGTCCGCGACGATCTCGGATTGCGTGGCGTCGGAGCAGGTGAACATCGCCGTCTTGGCGACGACGACGTCGCCGTTGTGGCCGATGTCGGCGATGACCTTGTCGACATCGACGTAGTCGCTGATGTTGCCGCCGCAGTGGCAGACATAGACGCCGATGCGCCGTCCGCCGTCGGCCTCGGAGGCCTCCGCATCGGTGGCCGGCAGGATGGGAGTCTCGTGCTCGCTCATGCCGGCACCAGCTCGATCTGCGGCAGTGGCTTCGTCCGCTCCAGGTGCGCCGCGACCTGGGCCACGGCGGCACCCGCGTGGAGGATGGAGTCCGCGATGTCCTTGGCGCCCGACGCGGCGCCGGCCACGTAGACGCCCGGAATGCTGGTCTGGCCCGGGTTCACGTCCTCCTCCGGCTCGTCCACCCAGTCCCAGGTGTCCGTGGCCAGCTCCTCGACGTCGAACAGCCGCTCGGCGTCGCGGTTGGGCTGGACGCCCACGGCGAGGACCACCAGGTCGTACTCGGCCTTCGTGATCGCGCCGCCGTTCTCGATGTCCTCGTAGGTCAGGACGAGGTCGCCCGCGGGGGTCTCCTCGACGTTGGAGATGCGGCCCTTGACGTAGGTGGCGCCCATCGCTTTCGCCTGCTCGTAGAACTCGTCGTAGCGTTTGCCCGGGGCCCGGATGTCCATGTAGTGGACGGTGATGTCGGCCAGGGGCAGGGCGCCCATGAGGAGCTGGTTCTGCTTGATGGAGTACATGCAGCAGAACCGGGAGCAGAGCGGGTTGTTCACGGTCTCGTCCCGCGAACCCGTGCACAGGATGTAGGCGATCCGCTCGGGGACCTTGCCGTCACCCGGGCGCAGGATCGTGTTGAACGGCCGCGTCGGGGCGAGCAGCCGGTCCATCTGCATGCCGGTGATCACGTTCTTGTAGACGCCGTACCCGTACTCGGGCTTGAGGTCGGCGGGGAACAGCTTGAAGCCCGTGGACACGACGACGGCGCCCACCCTGACCTCGCGCTCCTGGTCCGTGGCGCGCAGGTCGATGCACCCGTCCACGGGGCACGCGCTGACGCACTCGTTGCACTCGGAGCAGACGGCGCAGTCGATGCACCGGCCGGCGGCACGCCGGGCCTCCACCTCGGTGAGCGGGACCTCGACCTCGTGGAAGTCGGTCGGTGCGGGCACGAGCTCCATGCCATCCGCCGTGGGGGCGGAGATCGAGTACGCCTTCTGGCGGGCCAGGACGGCCTGCTTGTCCACCACGGGAAGCCGGGTGTCCCAGTCGTCGAACGCGCGGCCGTTGAGCCAGGCGTCGACCTGGTGGGCGGCCTTGCGACCCTCGCCCACGGCGCGGGTGATATCCGTGGGCCCGTGGACCGCGTCGCCGGCGGCGAACACGTGCGGGACCTCGGTCTGGCAGGTCGCCACGTCGCAGGCCAGGCGCCCGTTCTTGAGGGTCGCGACGCGGTCGCCGAAGGCGGCGGTGTCCGGCCGCATGCCGATCGCGGCGATGATGACGTCGGCCTCGACGGTCACGTTCGATCCCGGGATGGGCTCGGCGGACCGGCGGCCCGACGCGTCCGGCGCGCCGAGGCGCATCTCGACGCAGCGCAGGCCGGCGACGGCACCCTCCGCGTTGCCGAGGACCTCGGACGGGGCGACCAGCAGGCGGAACCCGACGCCCTCCTTCTCGGCATCGGCGGCCTCGACGTGGTGGGCCGGCATCTCGTCGCGCGAGCGGCGATACGCGATCGTCACGGAGGCGGCGCCAAGGCGCTTCGCGGTCCGCGCGGCATCCATGGCGACGTTGCCGCCGCCGACCACGATCACGCGCTTGCCCGCGATCTCGATCGGGTGGTTGAGCTTGACCTTGCGCAGGAAGTCCGTGCCGCCGAGGACGCCCAGGCGGTCCTCGCCCGGGACGCCCAGGCTGGTCGAACGATGCGTGCCGGTGGCCACCAGCACCGCGTCGAAGCCCTCGTCCTTGAGGCCGGCCGGATCGGTTACCGTGGCCCCGGTCACGATCTCGACGCCGAGGTCGGTGACGTTCTCGATGTCGCGCTCCACGACCGCCTCGGGCAGCCGGTAGGACGGGATGCCCAGGCGCAGGAAGCCACCCGCCACGGGCGCCGCCTCGAAGATCTTGACCGCGTAGCCCTGGCGGGCCAGCTGCCAGGCGGCGGTGAGGCCGGTGGGTCCGGAGCCGACAATTGCGACACGCTTGCCGTTGGGCTCGGCGCGGTCGATGCCGTTGTCCGCGCCGGACGCGTCATGGGCGTCGGACGCGAAGCGCTTGAGGCGCCGGATGGGCAGCGTGCCCTCGAGCGAGCCGCGGGTGCAGTCGACCTCGCACGGCGCGTAGCAGGCACGGCCGAGCGTGCCCACGAGCGGCGTGGCGTCCAGCACCAGCCGGTAGGCCTCCTCGTCCAGCCCGCTGCGGATCAGCGACACGTACCCGTGCGCCTGGATCCCCGCCGGACAGGCGAACGAGCACGGCGAGCTGCCGGCCCGGTCGATGACCGCCTTCTTGGGCACGGCCTGGGGGAAGGTGATGTGGGCCGCGCGGCGGGCGACCAGGTCCGCGTTGAACTGGTCCGGTACCGCCACGGTGCACGCGGTCTCGCACTTCTGGCAGCCGGTGCAGGTGTCGATGTCGACGAAGCGGGCCTTCTGGGTGACCTTGGCGGTGAAGGTGCCGTCGGCGGCGGTCCGGATCTGGTCCACCCGGCCGTAGGTCATCGCCTCGATGTTCGGGTGGTGGATCGTGGACGCCATCTTGGGCGTCGAGATGCAGGACGCGCAGTCGAGCGTGGGGAAGACCTTGGACAGCAGGATCATCTTGCCGCCGACGCTGGCGTCCTTCTCGACCAGCAGGACCTTGTAGCCCATGTCGCCCAGCTTGAGGGCGGACTCCATGCCGCCGATGCCGGCGCCCACCACGAGCACGTCGTAGTCGGTGGCGGTCGGGGCCTCGTCGCGGGTGGCGCAGGTGTCGATCATCGTGGTCACCGTGCCTTCGCCGGGCCCATCGGGACGAGAGCGCCCGCGAACCCGGTCATGTGCTTGGTGAACGGCTCCGAGCAGACGGAGCAGATGGCCGCCATCCGCAGCCGGTTGCCGTCGATCTCCCCGCTCCTTCATCGCCTTCTGGGCCTCGGCCATGATCCGCGACGAACGCTTGGCGCAGTCGTGAAGGTAGGCACACTCGTCGCCGTCCGAGGCCACGAACACGCCGTCGAACCCGGACTCGAACGCGTGCAGGATCCAGGACGGCCGGATGCCGCTGGTGCACGGGAGACCGATCACGTTGACGCCGGGCGAGTAGTGCATGTGGGCGCTGCCGGCGAGGTCGATCCCGGGATCGGAGATGTTGTTGGTGGAGAACACGAGGATCCGCGGGACGAAGGCGTCAGCGGCGGCGTGCGGCTCCGTTTCGACGGGTGCGGTCATGGACGCTTGGCTCCTGCGCGGAGGGGAGCCGTCGCGGCGCTGCCCGTGGAAGCGCGCCGCGACGACATGAGTGGGTGTCGACTACTTGCGGCGGGTGACAAAGACGCGGTCGTAGCCCTCGGCCTCGAGCACGCCCATGAACTCGTGGCCGACCTTGCCGGACCAGGCGGAGATGTCGGACTTGGTACCGGGGTCGGTCGACCAGATCTCGATGACGGAGCCGACGGCGACGCCGGGCATGCCCTTCTTGGCCTCGAGCAGCGGGCCGGGGCAGGCCGCGCCACGGGCGTCGACGACCTTCTCTGCGACGATGATCTCGAGCTCGGCTGCGGTTGCGGTCATGGTGCGTCCTCCTGGAACGTGTGCGTGCTGCTGGGTGATCCGTTCACTGGGTTCTAGATGAAGACGAGCTGGCCCTCTTCGGCGGCCAGCAGGAAGGTGGCGATGCCACCCGCGTTGTCCACGATGGGGTCGAGCTCGGCGATGTCGATGCCGAGCACGTCCAGAGATCCGGAGCAGGCGTAGACGGTGATCGTCCCCAGCTCCTTGGCCATCCGGAAGGTCTCGAGCCACTGGATGGCCTTCGTCCCATGCACCGGGCGACTGGCGCCGTCGGCCATGGCATCCCAGGCGAGGCCCCGCGTCTGTTCGAGCTGGTTGAGGCGGAACGCGTCGAGTGCCCAGTACTGGAGCAGGATGTTCACGGGCCGGTCGAGCGCGGCCGCGCCGGCGGCGAGCGTCGCCGCGGCGTGCAGCTTGTCGGCGGTGCCGGAGAAGAGAACGAGGTTGAGGGTGTCGCTCATCGAGGGGTCACCTGTGCGTGGAGGGTTTCGGCTGGGTTCCTGGGCCGGGCATCGTCCGCCGCGGCGGCGAGGCTGCCCAGCGCGGAGAGGCGCCGGACGATCACGCTCCGCATGAGGTCACAGGCGTCGAGGATCTCCGGATCGGCGAGGCGGTAGCGGACCGCGCGGCCGTCACGCGTCGCGTCGACGAGGCCGGCGGCTCGCATGGCAGCGAGGTTCTGCGAGACCGTCGCCTGGGGAAGGTCCAGCTCCTGGGCCAACTCCCGGACCTCCATGGACCCGCGGCCCAGCAGGTGCACGATCCTCAGCCGGTGGATGCCGGCGAGCGCCCGGATGAGGCCGATCTGGATGAGATCGATCTCGGTGGCGGGGTCGAACACTGGACTCCTGACATGCTTGAGTACCTGTCATGCATATCTATATGCTTTTGACATATATACGCCTTGGGCCGGATGTCACACAAACACGGGACCGGAGGCCCGGGCCGTCGGGGAGGAGGGGAGCGTCGGCGGCGGGCCGCCTTTTCCTGGGGAGATCCGGCGCGCGCATGGCCGATCTGCTCGCCGGCCGAGGCACCTGTCACCTGGGGCACTGGTCCGCGTCTCAGCCTGCCCGTCACAGCTTCTGCGTCAAGAACGGTTGGTGAGACTCCGCGACGGGGCCATACGTCGGCACCCGATCGCGTCCCGACATCCTCGGCCAGCTGGACCTCTCCGTGGGGATCAGCGTGCGTGCGGATCCGCAACGGCGTCCGGGCTACCCCCCACCGGCTCCTCGGCACCTGCCGGGGTCTCGATGGGATGAAAGCCGGAGCACAGGATGGAGAGGGACGCGAACCGGCTGTCCACGACATCGGCGAAGGCCTGCTGCTCCACCAGGTACCAGACCCCCGGGTCATGGACCCGTAGCCGGTATGCGAGATGGAGGCGGTCGGCGATGTCGTCGATGTTCAGCTGGACCAACTCGACGAGGTCGGATCCCTCGAACCAACCCTCGATCAGCCGCCGGGCGTCCGCGGCCGTGGAAGCCTCCTGGCACGAAGCCGGAGTGAGGGCACAGAACCGGATGGACGGCGCGAGCGCGCTCTCCAGGCGGTCGAAGTCGAGGGCCACGATCGCACGCACGAAGGCGGTTGCGATCGCGTCGGTGGAGTGAAGGAGGTCAGGCATCGTATGGGCCTCCGCAACTTGCCAGGCTGCCGCGTGAGCGCTGCGATACGTCAGCATGGCGCCCCTGACCCCCTCCTGCAACGTGCCGGCAGTCAGCAGGATGCGGCACCACGCGACCGAGGCGCTCCTGACCGTGGCCGCCGCCCGTGACGACGGTGATCGACCCCACTGGGCTGCCTGTGCGCTGACCAGCCGACCTACCTTGAGACCGACCCGCCAACCGTCCGTGACGCACAAGCCTCAGCGTGTCGTTGACACACGTCCGGGCCGGATCAGGCTGCTGACCCACCCCGGGGTCAGATCCCGGGGTGGGTCTGGGACCTGGGGCACAGGATCGCAGGAATCGCCGGCCACCTCCTCGTGCCGCGCTTCGAAACGGCTCGTGCGCGAGTCACGGCGCGGCGCGAATCCCGGGAGCTCGGCGGTGCGGCAGGCGCCACGAGCGTCGGCGACGGACGGGCAGCGGTCCTAGTTCAGCAGCGGCCGCTTCGACCTGCTCCCGCTCGACCGCCCGAAGCGCTCGGCGAGCTCGTTGTCAAGGTGATCGGCCAGGCTGCCGAGCTGGACGCAGGCGAACGAGACCTGCTCGGGCGACAGGCGCCACGCCCGTGATCTCCATCGCCACGATCACCGAGCGGTGAGACCAGAAGATCCTTCCAAACAGGATGCGGCGGTTGACATCGTTGACCGCTTCGAGGAGTGGCAGGGTGAGGTCCGCGTCGTCCAGGACGTGCGCGAACAGCTGGACCAGGGGCGGGGTGCCCGGCACGGCACGGACGAACATGAGCGCGCTCCCGACACGCACGGGGATGTCGCCATCAGCGTCGCGGATGAGGTCGTCGAGGCCGAGGAAGGACTTGAGCGCGTCCTCGAGCCTTCGATTGAGTCCGGTCAGGGCGGGCACCGGTCCCGGCGGTGTGGCGCCCGGATCGCCCCGCGGCAGGCGATCCGCCGCGATACCCAGGTCGAGGCGCGGGAGGCGTCCGTCGAAGCCAGGAAAGCCGCGGTGGAGGAAGCGGAGGCTCGTGGGCGTCGCAACCCCGAACACGTCACGCAGGGTTTGCACCGTCAGGGCCGCGATCTCCGCCCAGGGCGCGGGGTTGGGCCACTCGCGGTGGAAGTTCCGATCGTCCTCGCCGGCCGGTTCCGGCCACTGCCAGCCGAACTCACCCAGCCGCTCCTCCGCCTCGGGCGACAGCGCATGCGGAGCGGCCAGGAAGTGGTTGCCGGACGCCTCGGCCCGGAACCCGCGGCGGCCACTGTTCGCGTACTGGACGTAGGGTCCCGGTCCCGCCGGCCTGGGCACGGAGACCGTCAGGACGAGGAACGTGTCCGGCTTCAGGCGCTCGAGAGCGGCGGCGAGCCGCACCTCGAACTCCGGCCAGTCCGGCCCGGCCTTCGCATCCCGGCTCGCCACGTTCAGCGCCCCAGCCCTACTCTGCCGACGGCCGCGGGAACGCGACCCATTGCAGGTAGAGCGCGTCGAACTCGGCGACCAGCCGGGTCCGTTCCTTCATCACCGCCGCCCACTCGTCGAGGGCTTCCCAGCCCGTCTCGGTCAGCTCGTAGTCGCGGCGCGCCGGGCCCGTTCCCGTCGTCCACGTGGACCGCACCTGCCGGGCCTGCTCCAGGTCGCGCAGCGTCCGGTAGACCTGGCCGACGTCCACCGATCCGTTGGTGATCCCCAGCTGGGCGAGCTCACCCACGATCGCGTAGCCGTGCGCGGATCCGTTGGCGAGGAGGGCGAGGACGAAGGGTTCCATCCAGCGGTGGTGCGATCCGACCTGGGCCCAGCCACGGTGGACGGGAGCGCCGTGGGTATCGCGACCGGACGCGATCCCCAGGGCGGGTTCGGCGGGGGCGAACTCGGGCCGGGGCCGGCTCGAGCGACACGCCAGGCTCGGGCTCCGGGTCCCCTCCGGGATCCGGTACCGAAGCCGATGCTGGTTCGCGACGCGAGGCACGCATATGCCGGGAGCATACGGGGTCTGCATCGCACCGAGGAAGCCGGAACGTGCGGCGGCGCAGACCCTGCCCGCGCTAGGCTCCCGCGCATGACCTCACCCGACCACACCATGGCCGCCATCGTGGACACGTTCCTGCCCGCAGCGGACGGCCTGCCGTCCGCGAGCCAGCTTGGGGTGCACCGGCGGCTGCTGGCCGAGGTGGACGCCCTGGGCAAGCCGGCGCTCCGGCGCCAGCTGGACCTGCTGGTCCGGGCGATGTCGACCCCGCTCGGGACGATGGCCCTGGGCGGCCGACCCGGGAGACCGACGAGCCTCGCCGACATGGACCAGACCGCTCGCGAGGCGTTCATGCGCCGCCTGGGCGCCAGCTCGATCGGCCTCAAGCGGACGGCGTTCCAGGATCTCAAGCGCCTGACGCTGCTGCTGGCCTACGGCATCGAGGATTCGCCCTGGCGCGCCCGGACCGGGTTCGTGCCGCCGGTCGCCGACGCGGCCAGTCCCAGCCGGATCAAGGTGCGGACGCCGCGCGCCGGCGAGACGCTCGCGGCGGACGTGGTCGTGATCGGGTCGGGGCCGGGCGGCAGCGTCACGGCGTCGATGCTCGCGGAGGCCGGCAAGCAGGTGCTCGTCCTCGAACGGGCGGCGATGGTCGGCGAGGACGGGTTCGGCGGGCCGGAGCTCGACGGCCTCGGCTCGTTGTTCCTGGACCGCGGCCTCGCGGCGACCAGCGACCGCTGGATCTCCATCCGGGCCGGGTCCGCGGTGGGCGGTGGATCGGTCGTCAACTGGGCCTCGTCGCTACGGGCTCCGGACGAGGTGCGCGACGAGTGGCGGGCGGCCGGCGTCGGCGACGATCTGGACGAGCACTACGCGGCGATCGAGGCCGACATCGGCGTCACGTCCGACGAGAGCCCCCGCAACGGGCCGAACGACAGGCTCGCCACGGGTCTCGACGCGATGGGCCTCCCGTGGCAGGTCATTCCGCGCAACGTCCGCGACTGTGGCGACTGCGGGCCGTGTGCCGTCGGCTGTCGGAGCGGAGCCAAGCAGTCCGTGCTCCGGCGGTCACTCGCGGCGGCGTGCGAGCACGGGGCGGAGGTCCTTGACCGCACGGAGGTCCTGCGCGTCATCGTCGAGGGCGGGCGGGCCACCGGGGTCGTCGCCCGGGTTCCCGGCGGCGAGATCACGGTCCGTGCGCCCATGGTCGCCCTGGCCGGCGGCTCGATTCTCTCTCCCGCGGTCCTCCAGCGGTCCGGGATCGCCCGCGGCGTCGCCGGCCGGACGCTGCACATCCACCCCGTGGTCGCCGTCTCGGGCATCTACGGCGAGCCGATGGCACCCTGGTCCGGCGTCCCGCAGAGCGTCATGTCGGACGCCTACGCGGGCGTCGCGGGCGCGTGGGGCTTCCGCGTCGAGGCCGCCCCGACGCACCCCGGGCTCATCGCGAGCGGGTTCCCGTGGTGGGGCAGCGCCGGCCACCGCGAGACCATGGTGCTGGCGGACCGGATCGCCTCCTTCCTGGCCATCGTGCGCGACCGCGGCACCGGACGCGTGGACGCCGGACGCGACGGCACGGTCACCGTCCGCTACGCGCCCGGGCCGCAGGATCGGGAGCTGCTCCGGCTCGGCGCCCTCGAGCTGGCGCGGCTCCATCGGGCGGCGGGCGCCGAACGGATCGTGCCGCTCGTGACCCCGCCGCTCGAGTGGCGGCAGGGCCGGCCGTTCGAGCCCTGGCTCGACGAGCTCAAGGCACGCCCGATCGCCTCCAACCGCGTCCTGCTGTTCACGGCCCACCAGATGAGCTCGTGCCGCATCGGCCTGTCCCCACGCACGAGCGTGGCCGACCCGGACGGCCAGGTCCACGGCGTGCGCGGCCTGTGGGTGACCGATTCCAGCGCGATGCCCAGCGCGAGCGGCGTGAACCCGATGCTCTCGCTCATGGCCCTGGCGCATCGCACCGCGACGCGGATGGTCGATGCCTGACTCTCGCAGCGCCGCGGCCTGCTGGCGTGGCGATCTGCTCAGCGCAGCAGCCGGTAGAAGCGCCAGCCGGGGTCCTCGACCGGGAGGATCTCGACCGCGGCGAACCCTGCGGCGAGGGCATACCGCTCCAGCGTCGCGGGCCGCATCACCGCCCCCGTCTCGGCCGATCCGGGCGATCCCATGGTGGCCGGCAGACAGTCGACCACGCTCCAGCCGTAGGCGAGCCGCTCGAGGCGGCCGGCAGGCGCCGTGAAGACGGGCTCGGCACGGATGTCGATGACGAGACAGGCGCCATCCGGAGCCAGGAGGCCCCGCCAGGCGCCGATCGCGCCGACCGGGTCCACCATGTCGTGGAGCGCCTCGAAACAGGTGACCAGGTCGTAGGGTCCCTCGAGCCCAGGGTCCGCGGCATCCGCCACCCGGAAGCTGACGCGGTCACCCAGGTCGGCCTCGGCCCCGTGGCGACGCGCCAGGGCGATCACGGTCTCGTCGAGGTCGATCGCGTCGACCCGGACCCCAGGATAGGCAGTGGCGATGGCGAGGCTCGACCAACCCGCCCCGCAGGCCACGTCCAGGACGCGGGCGGGCGGGGATCCAGCGAGACGGGCATGAACGTCGGGCAGCGAGGCCAGCCAGCCCGCCATCAGGTGCCGGAACAGCGGCCGGTTCGACTCGCCTCGCCCGTCGCGCGCCGCCGCGTCCGCGATGTCCGATGCTGGCGGGACGGGGTTCATCCGCACCAGGTCCGGCAGTTCGCCCAGTGCGGCGAGGGCCGCAACCAGTCCGGGCAGGCCACCGGCGGCGAATGCCGGGTCGTCGCGATCCGCGAGGACGGCCCGGTGCCCCTCGGGCAGGAGGATATCGCCGGACGTCCGGCCCGGCAGCCGGGTCGTCGCACACGAGGATCCCGACCGCCGCCTGCTGCTCGCACCATTCACGAGCGAAGCGCTCGCGGGTGCCGGTCGCGGCGGCAAGGTCGCCCGGCGTGATCCAGTCGGTCGATCCCAGGACGCCGTAGAAGCCGAGACGATCCCCGACGTAGATGGTGGCGATGTCGAACAGCCCGAGCGTCGCTGCGTCGATCCGGTCGGCGAGCTCCCGGGCGGTCATGTCGTCGGGCGTCATGGATCCTCCAGGTGCGCTGCCCCGCGCCGGCACCCGGCCCGGCAGCCAACCCACCGCATGATTGTGCATCGCTGCAGGTCCCGGGCGCCCGGCAGCCCGACAATGGGCCCATGAACGTGCCGTTCGTCCGCATCGTCGCCACGCCCGACGGGGGCTCCCGCTTCGTCGACGACACCGTCGCCCTCGTGGACGGCGACTTCGCCCCGCCGGCGCCGCCGCTGGGCCTGGGGCCAGTGGCCGGGGCGCGGTCCGTGCGCTTCATCGGGGCGCCCGTGGGATGGGACTCCCCTCCCCACCCCGCGCCGGCGCGCCAGTGGGTGGTCATGGTCCGGGGCATCGTCGAGGCCGCGACGACGGATGGCGAGGTCCGCCGGTTCGGGCCGGGCGAGGCGGTGCTGCTCGAGGACACGAACGGGGTGGGCCACCGGACCCGCGTCGCCGGTGACGAACCCTGGCTCGCGATGGTGATCGTGCTCGCCTGAGCGTCGGACGGGAGCCGGCCCTCGGCGCTTCCAGCACCTCGAGCGCTTCTTCCTTGACGTCGGACGTCGCGATCGGTGACCCTCCGCGCAACGCCGCGGAGGGGTGGGCCGAGACGGCGCCGGCCCGCAGAGGGTGCCAGCGGCCAACTGGAGGATTCGATGCCCCGCGTTCCCGTGATCCTGTTCGCGATCCTGGCCCTCACCCTGGCCGCGTGTGGCGGCGGGAGTGGTTCCGGGGGCGGCGGCGCGGCGGCCAGTGCGGCGGGCGCGGCGCCGGTCGCGAACGGCGACATCCCGCCGGGGAGCACCGTCTTCTTCGGCTCCGCGTACGACCCGTCGACCTTCGCCGTCGCCGACAAGACGGGCAAGATCGCCCAGGGCCAGACGCCGGTCGTGGCCGTCGGCAAGGGCCTCGCCCCGGTGGATGGGACCGGCGTCCAGGTGCAGCTCACCGCCGGGGGCAAGCAGAAGCCGCTGCGTGCGCCGGATGCGATCGACAACCCCGCGAGCGCTTCCTACTTCGCGACGGACCTCTCCGGCGACAACCTGACCCCCGGCACGTGGATCGTGTCGTTCGTGAACCCGGACGGCCGGGTGCTGGCGTCGGGCTTCCTGTCGGTCGGGCCCTGACCGGTTGACGCGCGGGGCGATCACCGGCATGGTTGCGTCGATGGCGTCCTTCCGGTTCTCCTGCGCGTGTCCTCGGCGGCGATAACGCCGCCACTTCCGCGCATGCCGCGCGACGCCCACGCCTGAGCGACGCCCGATCCCGGACGACTCCCTCACGGACGTGCTCCGCGCCCACCCGGCGCTGCGCCCTCGACCGCCACCGACCGCAGGCCTCCCCGTCTGCGTGCCCACCCCCTCACTCCCGGTGCCACCCATGTCCTCACGACGTTCCCCACGCCCGGAGACGGATCTCGACGCCCACCCGGCCGACCTGGCCACCCTCGCGGCGCACATCGCCGAGGACGAGGCGGCCATGTTCGGCCGGCTCCCGGACCGCGACCTCGTCGCGGCCTTCGCCGACGGTGTCGTCTCGCTGCTGTTCCCGGACGGGCGCGATGCCCCGCGGACCCCGGCCGGCATCCACGCCGAGCTCGAGGCCCGCTGCGGCTCCTCGTGCCCGTGCTGGCGCCGCTCAAGGACGACCTCCCGGCGCTCGCCGGAGGAGATCGCCCACGCGTTCCACCTGAGCCTGCCGGCCATCCACGAGCAGCTGACGCTGGACGCGGAGGCCATCGAGGCCGGCGACCCGGCCGCCCACGGTACCGCCGAGGTCGTCCTCGCCTACCCCGGGTTCCTGGCCCTGGCGTTCTACCGGGTCGCCCACTCGCTCCACGGCCACGGCGTGCCGCTGGTCCCGCGGATGATCTCGGAGATCGCCCATGGCCGGACCGGTGCCGACATCCATCCGGCGGCCCGCATCGGCCGAAGCTGCTGCATCGACCACGGCACGGGTCTCGTCATCGGCGAGACGGCCGTGATCGGCGACGACGTCAAGCTCTACCAGGGCGTCACGCTCGGCGCCCTGTCCGTGAGCAAGGCGGCGTCGGGCACGAAACGCCATCCCACGATCGAGGACCGGGTGGTCTGCTACGCGAACGCGACGGTGCTGGGCGGCGACACCGTCGTGGGCTCCGATTCCGTCATCGGCGGCAACGTGTGGCTCACCCACTCGGTGCCCCCCAACTCGCTCGTCTACCACCAGAGCCAGGTCCGGGTACGGACCGTGGCCGAGGTCGCCGATCCCACCGACTACGTGATCTGAAAGGAAGCGTCCCCGTGATCTACGACAACGTCCTCGAGACCATCGGCAACACGCCCCACGTCAGGCTCAACCGGCTGTACGACCCGCGCGTCTCGGTGTGGGCCAAGATCGAGCGCCAGAACCCGGGCGGCAGCATCAAGGACCGCATCGGCCTCGCGATGATCGAGGACGCCGAGGCACGCGGCGTCCTGGGGCCGGACTCGGTGATCATCGAGCCCACGTCGGGCAACACCGGCATCGGCCTCGCGCTCGTCGCGGCGGTCAAGGGCTACCGGGTCATCCTGGTCATGCCGGAGTCGATGTCGATCGAGCGCCGCAAGCTCATGCAGCTCTACGGCGCGGAGCTCGACCTCACGCCGCGCGAGCTGGGCATGAAGGGCGCCATCGCCCGAGCCCAGGGAGATCGCGGAGCAGACGCCGGGCGCCTGGATCCCGATGCAGTTCGACAATCCGGCCAACGTGGACGTCCACCGGCGCACAACGGCCGAGGAGATCGCGCGCGACTTCCCCGACGGCCTCGACTACATCGTCACGGGCGTCGGCACCGGCGGCCACATCACCGGCGTCGCGGAGGTCCTCAAGCCGCGCTGGCCTGGCCTCAAGGTGTTCGCGGTAGAGCCCACGCTGTCGCCGGTCCTGTCGGGCGGGACGCACTCGCCGCACCCGATCCAGGGCATCGGCGCCGGGTTCATCCCGGGGATCATGCGCCCGGAGCTCCTCGACGGGATCCTCCAGGTGGAGCCCGCCGACGCGTTCGCCTACGCCCGGCGCGCGGCGCGCGAGGAGGGGCTGCTGATCGGCGTGTCGTCCGGCGCGTCGCTCGCGGCGGTGGCGCAGCTGGTGCCCCAGGTGCCGGACGGCTCGCGGATCCTCGCGTTCACCTACGACACCGGTGAGCGGTACCTCTCCGTGGACCTGCTGTTCGGGTAGATGCCCGCGTCGAAGCCGACGCACACCACGCTCCGGGCCGTGCCGCGCGATGGCCGGCAGGACCTTCGGCGCGCCCCGACAGACAACCGTCCGATGGCGCGTCCTGGCACCACCGGCGACGATCCATGCATATCGAGCACCCGCGCGCCGCTCTCGGGGCGAGGGGCGGCGCACTGACACAGAGGGAGTCCCTTCGCGTGGACGCGAACCCCATTCCCGAGCCCGCCGGCTGGGATGATCCGATGACGGGCCTCGAGGGCCCCGACTTCTGGCGCCGCACACTGGTCGCCGAGGTGTCCCGGGCCGCCCGCTACCGGCGGTCGCTCACCGTCGTGATCGTCGAGCTGGACGGGATCCCCGCGGTGGCCGAAGCCTGGGGCGTCGAGGTCGCCCGTCACGCCCTGCGCGAGGCCGGCCAGTGCATCCGGCGAGCATCCCGCACCAGCGACTACTGCACCCGCATCGGGATGAGCCGCTTCGGCGTGGTGCTGACCGAGACGGACGAGATCGAGGCGATCAACTTCGTGGAGCGCGTCCGTGAGACCGGCCCGCGCGCCATGCCCAAGGGCACGCACGGACTGCGGTTCATCTTCGGCTGGGCCAGCCCCAAGCAGGGCGAGTCCGCCGACGCGGTCGTGAAGCGCGCGGACCATCGCCTGGCGGCCGAGATTCTGGGCTGACCGGGCGAGATCGGAACCGAGGCGCCGACGAGATCGCGGCCGAGCGACAGCTGATCACCCCGCCACGTTGAGCGTGCCGGGATCCAGCCGGACGGGTGCACCTGCCTTCGGGCCAGACGACTCACGCCCAGCGCTCCCCAGAGACGACGACGTCGCGGGCCAAGGCCGCGCCCGCGAGTGCGGCTGCAGGCTCGGGGAGTGGCTGGCCGGGACCGATCCACACGGTCCTCATTGCCTGAAGCGATCGTCGGCCCGAGCCTGGGCCAGTCCACCCAGACGGGAAGTGAACCAGCCGATCCGCGCGTCGGATCGATCGTCAAGCGCCGGCACGTATGGCTTGATGTCCAGCAGCGGTGTCCCGTCGACCATGTCGACGTCCTCGATATGGATGACCGACCCCTCGATCGCGATGAGGCGCACGGTCGACAGGCCGATGGCATTCGGCCGCGCCGGGGATCGGGTGGCGAAGATGCCGTGTGGCTGGTCGTCGAGGAACGGCGTCACCGTCAGCCTGGGCGACACGATCAGGTGGAGGTGGTAGAGGAGCGTCAGGTGGCTGAACCCTTCGAGGTCGGCCAGGCCTTCGACCAGGGCTGGATCGAGCTCGATCCGACCGAGGACGCCAAGGGCCGCCGTCACCTGGACCGGCATCCCCTCGGTCTTGCTGAAGGGCGTGCGGATGACCCCGATCGGCCGGAAGGTGACCGGGTCAGTCATCGACCGCGAGCATGACCTCGGTCGACTTGATGACCGCGACCACGTGCCTGCCTGGTTCGAGGCCCAGGCGGCGCGCCGAGTCGACGGTGATCGCCGAGACGATCTCGTGGCCACCGGCCACCTCGACGACGACCTCGGCCATCACGGCCCCCTCGGTCACGGTCTTGACCGTGCCGGGGAGCTGGTTCCGGGCGCTGATCCTCATGGCGCTGCTCCTTGCTGCGGCTGGCGATCGACACGAATGAGCCACCGGGCGGTGTCGGGGCCCTCGTCGAGCAGCGGGACGTCGGCAGGCGGCCGTGCTCGTCGGTGACGACGGTAGACGACCGCGGCCAATCGTGCGGGGGCCGCCGATCCGGAGGGCACGGGACAGACTAGTGCCGCGACGGCCGGGGGCCGATCCGCGGCACTCGCAGGTCCTCACGAGACGCCTCGAACGTCGAGCACGCGTCCCCAGTGGAAGACGCGGACCGCGACGAGGACCCCGAATGCCGCGAGCACCAGGATCGCCGCGGCGGCGATGGAGGCGTCGAGGCCCCCGCCCTGGAACTCGCTGTAGACCACGAGGGGGAGCGTCTGGGTGCGGCCCTCGACGTTCCCCGCGAACATGATCGTCGCTCCGAACTCGCCCAGCGAGCGCGCCCAGCTCATGACCAGCCCGCCGGCCAGCGCGGCCCCTGCCAGCGGGACGGTGATGGACCGGAACAGGTGGCGCTCCGAGGCGCCATCCACCCTCGCGGCGTCTTCGAGGTCCCGGTCCACGCCGGCGATGCCGATCCGCGCGGAACGGACGAAGAACGGCGCCGAGACGAACGTCATGGCGAGGATCACCGCAATCGTCGTGAACGGCACCGAGACGCCGAGGAACTCGAACGGCGCCGCGAGGAGACCGCGCCGGCCGAACACGAGAAGCAGCGCGAGCCCTGCGACCGACGGTGGGAGGACGATGGGCAGGTCAACGACGGCTTCCACCAGCCCCTTGCCCCGGAACTGGCGCCGCGCGAGCACCACCGCCAACGGCAGGCCGAGCGTCACGGTGATGACGAGGCTGATCGCGGTCGTGACGAGGCTGAGCCACAGAGCGTCGACGACCGCGGGCGTCGCGAGCGCCACCCCGAACGAGCCGGTGAGGATCGCTCGCGCAAGCAGCGTCGCGACCGGGAGGCCGAGAAACAGCGCGAAGAGCCCGGCGAGCGCGGTGAGCGACCGCTCACCCCAGCGTCCCCGGTGCGCTGCGACCGGTGCGGAGCGCCCGGTCGCATCCGAGCGGTCCAGCGAACGCTCTGTGGCGTCCTCGATCATGACGGGGGCAGGAACCCGAAGCCGCCCAGGATCGCCTGGCCGTCCGGACCGGCAAACCAGGTCAGGAACGCGTTCGCCGCGTCGAGGTTCGGAGAAGCCTTGACCGTGACACCGTCGTAGGTCGCGACCACGTTCGCGGCATCGGGGACGTCGACGGTCGCCGTCTTGGTCGAGGCCTTCGCGTCAGTCACATAGACGATCCCCGCGTCGCCCTCGCCGAGCTCGAGCTTGGCAACCACCGCCTTGACGTTGTCCTCCTTGGACACGATGTTGGCCTGGTAGGCGGCCTCGAAGTCCGCCGGGTAGCCGGGCTCCTTGGCGAGGTTCGCAACGAGCTGCTTGGCGTACTTCGTGATCGGCACCTCGTCCCCAGCCGCGATGATCCTGACGTCGGACTTGGCCAGGTCGGCTGGCGTCCTGATGCCCGCCGGGTTGTCCTCCGGCACGATCACGGTGAGCTTGTTGGTTGCGAAGGTGACCGGCGGTCCCGTGGCCAGGCCCTTGTCAACGAGCGCCTGCGGGTTCTTGGCGTCAGCCGAGAGGAAGACATCGGCGGGAGCCCCCTGCTCGATCTGCGTCGCCAGCGCCGACGAGGCGTCGGTCGAGATCGTGAGCGTCACGCCCGGATTGGCGGCTTCGTAGATGGGCGTTGCGGCAGCGAGCGCGCCCTTGAGCGACGCGGCGCCGTAGATGGTCAGGTCGACCGGGGCCGCGGGCGATGGCGACGCCGGGGCAGTGGACGCCGCGGACGTCGGTGCCGCCGTTGCCGGGGCGACCGACGGCGCGCTGCTCGCGGATGGTGAGGCAGCGCCGCTTGAACAGGCGGAGAGGATCAGCAGCAGCGCGCTGACCAACATCAAGAGACGGGACTTCACGATCGCGGTTCCTTGGTGGAAGGGATTTCGACGATGACGTTGGTCGCCTTGACGACGCAGACCGCTTCATCGCCAACCTTGAGATCGAGCTCCTCGACGGCCTCCGCCGTCATCAGGCTGACCAGCCGGTGCGGGCCAGCGATGACCTCGACGACCGCGGCAACGCCGTCGCGCTCCACCCTCGTCACGATGCCGGCGAACCGGTTGCGTGCCGACTGCGCGACGATCGGTCGGTCTGCCACGGACCTTCGCCTCTCGTCGAGCAGGCGCGAGACCTGCTCGATGTCGATCAGGCGCTGGCCACCATCGGATCGCTCCATCGTGAGGCGGCCCTCGGCCTCCCAGCGGCGGAGGGTCTCGACCGTGACGCCGAGCATCTCCGCGGCCTGACCGACGCGCAGGCGCGGGGCAGTGGACTCGCTGGATGGTGTCACACCGTTCTGTGTCATACCGTGGAGTATCCGCCTTCAGGGGCACGTGTGTCTAGGTGTGTGCGGGGTTGTATAGAGGAACGGCGTCGATGCGATCGTCGGCGTGGGTCAACCGCCGGATGCGGCGCCCGCGGCCAGACCCACGGCTCAAGCCGCCGCGGCTAGTGCGCCGCGATCCGCTCGGCCAGGCTCCTGCCGGTGGGTGGCCGCCCACTCCGCGCCGTCGCGTCGTCCAGGCGCCCGATCGCCCACTGCGCATAGCGCACGCCCATGTACCGGAACGGCTCGATCTCCCAGTTCGGGGAGCGGTGGTTCACGAGCGGCAGCTCGGTCAGTGGGCTGTGCCCGCCCGTGACGAGCTCGGCCAGCACCCGGCCGGCCAGGTTCGTCGTGGACACGCCGTGGCCGATGTAGCCGCGCGCGGTGGCGATGCCCGTTGCCTCGCCGAACGCGATCGTGGGATGCCAGTCTCGCGGCATGCCGAGCGGCCCGCCCCAGGCGTGCGTGAACCTCACACCTCCCAGGACCGGGAACCACTCGCGGACGAAGCCCCGGAGCCGCTCGTGGGTGGGGTCGTGGCGGTCCATTCCGGGGCTGATCCGGGAGCCCAGGTGGTATGGCGCGCCACGCCCTCCGAACAGGATCCGGCCGTCCTCCGTCCGCGACAGGTAGTCGATGGAGAGCCGGGTGGACGCGACGACCTCGCGGTTCGCCCAGCCGATCTCCGCCCACTGCGCGTCGCTGACCGGGTCCGTCAGGACGATCAGCGAGTACAGCGGGATCAGCTGGCGGCGGAGGCCCGGCAGCTGGCTCAGGTACGCCTCGCCGGCGAGAACCACGACCGGGGCGTGGACGTCGCCTCGCGTCGTCACCAAGGTCGCCCGGCCGGAGGCATCGCGCGGCCGCACGGCGGTGACGGCGGTCCCTTCGACGATCCGGACGCCCATGCTCTCCACGGCGCGGGCGAGGCCACGGACCAGGCGGCCCGGGTGGACGACGGCGGCGTCGTCGGAGACCAGGGCTCGCACGGCCCCGGCGATCCGGATCCGGTCCTCGAGGGCGGTGCCGTCCACCAGCCGATACCGGTCGCCGAACCCGAACCGCTCGTACTCCCGGAGCGAGTCCTCGAGCGACGGCACGCCCTGGGGCCCGCGCGCGACGATGATCTCGCCGCCCTTGTGGAACCCGGCGTCGATCCCCGCCTCGGCGCAGGCGCGGCCCACCTCGTCCACGGCGTCGTAGGTCGCCTGCTGCATGCGCCGGGCGGCGTCCTGCCCGTGGAGACGCGCCAGGCGGTCCATCGAGATGTTCAGGTCTGGCGCGCACCATGCACCGTTGCGCCCCGACGCCCCGAACCCGGCGATCTCCCGCTCCACGATGACGATCCGCAGGCCAGGGTCGCGCCGCGCCAGGTACCAGGCGGTCCAGAGGCCGGTCAGGCCTGCGCCGAGGATCGCGACGTCGGCGTCGGTGGAGCCGTCAAGGGGCGGCCGCTGGGTGAGGTCGTCACCGGCGGTCTCGAGCCAGAAGGAGGCGGCGGCGTGATCGTCCACGAGCGGATCGTAGTCGCGTGCCGGGTTGGCGGGACGCCGTGTTGCGAGATCGGCAACGGCGACCCGGCGGCGGGCGAACCCGTTGCCGGCGGCGCGATCCTGTGACCGGCGGTACGGTTGTGGCCACCACACGACTTCCCGAGGTACTCCCGCATGGCTTCTACCCCGAGCACGATCGCCGACCTGTTCCGCTCGCTCGGCCTCACCCTCACCGTTCGCTCGGCCGCCGACGAGGACGAGGCCTGGGCGTGCACGCTCACCCGCCCCGACGGCGAGACCTACGAGATCGAGTCTGTGTCCTTCTTCGACGTGGACCCGGACACGGGTGACGAGTGGATCGTGGAGCCCACCCCGTCCCGCGCGCTGTCGGTGCTCGCCGGCAGCGACGTCGAGGACGAGGACGACGAGACCGCCGGCGAGGCAGCCGGCGTGGACACCGAGGCCGCTGCGCGCGCGTTCCTCGGGGACGAGGCCTACGCCCTCCTCAACGAGCTGGACGCCGCCGGGCTGGAGTAGCCCAGTCCCACCCTGGCGATCTCGGGCTACGTGCGCCTGGCCTGGGCTGCCATCCCGGGCGTGTCGGGCCTCGGCGACCCTCATCGACGGCCCGGTCGACGTTCCCGGGGTCTGTGGGACATCGGAGGGGGTCCGTTCTGGCGTGCAGCGATGGGCGAGCTCCAGGACAAGAGCCGTGCTGAGCCGCATCGCCGCCTGCTCCGCCACGCGGGCCGGGAGGGCCTGGCGTTCGAAGGAGGCCACCGCCGGGCCACGACGCCCATGCCGCCGCGGCCGCCAGGCGGACCCGGCGGCGCCCATGTCGCGGCCGCCAGGCGGACCCGGCGGCGCCCATGTCGCGGCCGCCAGGCGGACCATTCGTCGCCGATGTCCGACCCACGGTCCGCGTGGCCGACCGGGAAGGTCCCAGCAGGGCGGATCGGTGGTCTCCGGTCCGCTCAGGAGGACGAGGCGTCGATGACCGGCGACGAATGGTCCGCCCCGCGGCCCGACGCGGGTCTGGCGACGCGGGACCTTGACGATCGGGCCGGAGATCCCTAGACGACGGGCTCCAGGTCCACCGTGCGGACCGTGCGCGAGCGCCCGGCCTCCGTGCGCACCACCGCCGCGGGGACGACGCCGCCGGCCATCTTCTCGATGACCGCGATCTCACCCGCGTACAGGCCGGTGCCCAGGATCCGGACCTTGTGGCCGGGCTCGAAGCCCGATCGTCCGTCCAGCGCCGCCGTGTTGATCTGCACGCCGGCCGGCGGGGCGCCAACGCCCGTCTGCGGCCGGGGCGGCGACTTCTTGGGCGGGATGTAGACCTTCCGCTTGCGCGCCGGCACTAGCGGGACACCCGGGCGCGGCTGGCGCGCTTTCCTCGTGCTGTCTGCGTCACGATCACCTCGTACTGCCGGATCGAACAGGTGTCCGGCCTCGCGGAGTGTACGCGACGCGGGGACTGCGGCCCAGCGGCCACGCTAGGCAGCCGACCCGACGGCCTCGGCGAGCTGGGCGTCGGAGGGCTCCACGAGCACCTGGCCAGAGGGCAGCACCACCACCGGGATCGCGAGGTAGCCCGCGTCCGCGAGCATGCGCCTGACCTCCGGATCGGCGTCGCGGTCGACCCACAGCCACTGGAGTCCGGACGAGTTGAGCCAGCGCTTCGTGCGTCGGCAATCGCCGCACCAGTCGGCGCCGTAGACGGTGATCGTGGCCGCCACCGGCAAGGCGGCCGGGTTCGGCGCGGCAGGGTTCGGCATGGCTCGATTGTCGGACAGGTGGGGCCGCACCTGCAGCGCGTTCCGGAGCGCCCGGACGAGGCCGGCCATCAGAGCCCCAGGGCGTCGATCGTCTCGCGCAGGAGCCCGGCCGAGCGCCGCAACCCGGACGCCTCCTCCGCCGAGAGCCCCAGTCGCAGTGTCCGCTCGACACCGCGTCGCCCGACCACCGTCGGCAGCGAGAGGTAGACGTCGTCGATCCCGTAGTAGTCGCCGATCAGCGAGCTCACGGACAGGACCGTCTTCTGGTCGCGCAGGATCGCCTGGACGATCCGCACGAGGCCGGCCGCCACCGCGTAGTACGTCGCTCCCTTGCGCTCGATGATCTGGTACGCGGCATCGCGCGTGTTCTCGAAGATCTCGCGCAACTCCTCGTCGTCATGGGCCATGCCCGCGGCCGTGGCGAAGTCGCCGATCGGCATGCCCGCGATGTTGGCGGACGACCAGACCGGGACCTCGGAGTCGCCGTGCTCTCCGGCGATGTGGGCGTGGACGGAGCGCGGATCCACCCCGTAGTGGTCCGCGAGGAGCATCCGGAAGCGCGCCGTGTCGAGGATCGTCCCGGACCCGATGACCCGCTCCGCCGGCAGCCCGGAGATGCGGTGGGTGAGGTAGGCCAGGATGTCGACGGGGTTCGTCGCCACGAGGATGATCCCATCCGGGTTGGCCTCGGCGACCTGCGGGACGAGCTCACGGAAGATCGCGGCGTTCTTCTGCACCAGGTCCATACGCGTCTCGCCGGGCTTCTGGGCGGCGCCCGCGGCGATGACGGTCACGGCGGCGCCCCGGCAGTCCGAGATCGGACCCGCCCAGACGCGGGCCGTTCGCGCGAACGGCACGGCGTGCATCAGGTCCATCGCCTCGCCCTCGGCCTTGCGCTCGTTGGCGTCGGACAGGACGATCTCGGACGCGAGACCGGACAGGAGGAGCCCGAAGGCAAAGGTGGAGCCCACCGCGCCGGTGCCGACCACCGCGACGCGGGTCGGGTGGGCGGGAGCGAGCGGATCGAAGGTCTGGGGCGCAGTCATGGACCCACCGTACCCGAAGCCGCAGAACCGGGTGCGCGCGGGTGCCCGGCTAGGACCCGTCGGCCGCGACCGACGTCAGGGGCCGCGACGGATTCGCGTGAGGATCGTGTTCACGGCGCCCGGCTGGTCGGCGTCCGGCAGGTCCGCGCCCGGGCCTGCGCCTCGCCGGCTGCCGCGCACGCCCTCAGGACCCTGCGCCGTGCCCGGGCGTCCGGCGACACCGACGCCGATCCCCACGACCGCCGGAGCCTCGACCGGCACGCGCAGCAGCCCCTGGCGCAGGCGCTCCGCGCGACCGAGCGCCCGGCGGGTCTCGGCCGGGGTCAGCGCCCCACCCCCGAAGCGGACCAGCGCGTAGTCGGCAGCGAGGAGGTCGAGGCCAAGGCCGCCGTGTCCCGCGGCGCGCAGGCGGCTGGCGTGTTCGGCCGGTGTCTCGCCGGGCTCGCGGGCCACCGGCGGACGCCCGTCCAGGTCCTCGAGCAGCGCTCGGTAGGCGGCCACCGCATCGGCCGGACGCGGACGGCGCCGGAACCGCGAGATGCGTTGCCGGCGGGCGGGACTCTCGCCGTTGCCGCCGTGATCGATGACCCGCGTCTCGTCGGCGTCCGAGACGGCGACGGGCGGGCGGCGCAGCCACAGCCGGGCCAGGACCAGCGCCGCAATCACGCCGAGGACCAGGAGCAGGATGAAGAAGCCGACGGCGAACCCGGTGCCGGCCTCGGACTGCCCGTCGGGGACCACCGGCGTCAGCGTGGCGCCGCCGATCGTCGATGGCCCGGTCGGGGCGACGAAGCGGAGGATCGTCCCGAGCGCGCCCACGGCGGCCAGGCTGATCACGACGATCCGCAGGCTGCGCCGGTCGAAGCCCACCACGAACCCGATGACGAGCAGCGGCACCGCGATCACGTAGACCGCCACGGCGATGGTGTGGCCGGCGACCAGCGAGATCGCGACCGCGAGCCCGGCAGTCACGAGCACGAGCAGCCCGGCGAGCCCGAGCCACGCGGGGTTCCGCCGCCAGTCGACCGGCGCCCCGCGCCCGACCTGCGAGAGCCGGGCCAGCGCGAGCGACAGGATCGCCGCCCCCAGGAAGACCAGGACCCACAGCTGGGCGGCAGCCAGGAACTGCGTTCGCCACGGCTCGGCGATCATGCCGCCGACCACGGCCGCCACGGCAAGCCCGGGGACGGCGACCGCCAGCATCGTCCCGACCCGGTTCGGATCCACCGGGAGCCGGGCGTACCCGATGCCGCGCACGAGGGCGAGCGCGGCCAGCCACCCGCCGGGGTTGATCACGAGCGCCGGGCCGAGCCCGCCGAGGCCATCGTCGACGAGTGCAGCCCGGACCTCGGCCGAGGCGAGCCAGCCCACCAGGCCAGCCGTCGCCGCGAGCCCGGCTGCAACCCAGGGCCACCCGCCGCCGACCCGCCGCGGGAGGCTCCGCGCCGCCAGGAAGCCGGCGGAGGCGGCGATCAGCAGCATGGGAACCCCGGTGATCGGGCCGTGCAGGACGAAGGCCTCGAGCAGACCCGCGAAGACGGCGATCCACGCGGACTCCGCGAGGAGCGCGAGCGCCAGCGGCAGGTACAGCAGGACGCGGCTCATCGCCCGATCACCAGGTGCTCGGCGACGCGCCAGTGCCCGTCCAGGATCGCGCGCCGGGCGGCGATCCCCGCCTGCCGCGCCCTGCCGGCATCCCGGGACGCCTGGCGCCCGGCCGCGACGAGCACGACGTCGGCGCCGGCCAGCTCCAGCCGGCGCAGGGCCGCCACGAAGGGCCGCGGGTCCCTCGCCGTCAACACCAGGACCGTGGTCCCCGGACGGACGGTCCGGGCCGCCACCACGAGCAGCCGTTCGAACGGCATGGACGCGTGGGGCGAGAGCCTGGCGAGGAGGTCCAGCACGCGCTCCGCCTGCCCCGGCGCGGATGACACCGGCACGCTCGCGATGCGCGTCTCGGCACCGGTGTAGCCCGCGGCCAGGATCCCGAACGCCACCCGCCGCAGCGCGAGCGAGCGTGCGATCGACGCGGCCACCACGTACAGCGACTCGACGTCGTCGTCCGCCCAGCCGGCCTCCCACGCGGCGCCCTCGGCGGTCTGGACGTCCAGCGCGATCAGCACCTCGCGGTCGCGCGACGGCTCGAAGCGTTTCGTGACCGGCGCGCCGATGCGGGCGCTGGCTCGGGCGTGCATGCGCCGCAACGGATCGCCGGGGGCGTACGGGCGCACCCCCGCGAACCGCGCCGGGTCCTCCGCGAGACCGCCGCGGGCCCGCTCGAGGTCGCCCCAGCGGTCCGGCGGCTCCAGCTCCGTCGTGGGGACGGTGCGCGGCCAGACGAGGAACGTGTCCGTGCCTGGGCGCAGCTCCACGGCCACGCGCCTCGCGAACGGGTCACCGGCCGAGAGATCGACGGGACCCAGGGTGAAGACCCCGCGCCGCTCCGCGAAGACGTGGAACCGGCGCCGGACCCGCTCCCAGGACCGGAGCGTCCAGGCGTTGCGCAGGACGGTCGTGCCGGGTTCCTCGCCGTCGTCAAGATCGCGCTCCCGCAGCTCGACGCCCTGGCTGACCTCGTCGTCCGCGCGCAGCCAGGCGAGCGGCAGCCGGCGGCGGTTCCAGACCTCGATCTCGAGCGGGATGCTCTCCCCGAAGGGCACGCGGCGGGCACCCAGGTGGCGCTCGTAGCGGATGCCCTCGAGGCCGCGATGGGCCCAGGCCGCGTGGACGACGTCGAGCAGCAGCACCACGACGCCCAGCAGGATCGCGATCGGGACGTCGAGCGCGCTCCCGACCACGATGAGGAGGATCGCCGCCATGACCCGCCCGGCCATGAGTCAGCCCCCGGCGATCGGCGGCACGGGCACGGACCCGAGGATGGCCGCGACCGCGCCCTCGGCGGTGGCCCCGTGGAGGCTCCGGTCCAGGTCGACGACCAGGCGATGGACGAGGACCGCGGGGGCGACCGCCTTCACGTCGTCGGGGGTGACGAAGGCACGGCCGTCGAGCACCGCCCACGCCTGCGCCACGCGATAGAGCGCCACGGTGGCGCGCGGGCTGGCGCCGAGGTCGAGGTCGGGGTGCGATCGGGTGGCGCGGGTGATCTCGACCAGGTAGGCCTCCACCTCGTCGGCGACGCGCACCCTTCGAACCTGGTCGCGCACCTCGCGGAGGCGGGCGCCGTCGATGACGGGCTCGATGGCGTCGAGGGGCTCCGCGACGTCCTGGTGGCGGCGGGCGATCCGTCGCTCGCCCTCGCCGTCCGGGTACCCGACCCGCGTCCTCAGCAGGAACCGGTCCAGCTGGGCCTGGGGCAGCGCGAAGGTCCCCTCGAACTCCACCGGGTTCTGCGTCGCGAGGACCAGGAACGGGTCGGGCAGGGCGTGGGTGGTGCCCTCGATGGTGACCTGGCGCTCCTGCATCGCCTCCAGCAGCGCCGACTGCGTGCGCGGCGTGGCTCGGTTGACCTCGTCGACCAGGAGCAGGTTCGTGAACACCGGCCCCGGCACGAAGCGCAGGCCGCCGGGCTCGAACAGGCTGGACCCGGTGACGTCCGAAGGGAGCAGGTCCGGCGTGCCCTGGATCCGGGCCATGCGCAGGTCCAGGGAGCGAGCGACCGCCCGGGCGAGGAGCGTCTTGCCGGTGCCCGGGACGTCCTCGAGGAGGACGTGCCCGTCCGCAAGCAGTGCCACGGTGATCATCCGGAGCGGTGCGTCCGCCCCGACCACCGCCCGTGCCACCGAGCGGCGGAGGTCGTCCCACAGGCGGCGGCCCGCGGCGGTCACGTCGGCACGAGCGTCCCGCGCCGGCTCGGGATTGGACAACCGCCCGGGTTCGGGCGCCGGCTCGGGCGCGCTGACGGCGGGATCGGCCTCCATGGATCGGCGGCTCCTGTCTCGTGGCGGGTTCGTGGTCTCAGGAAAGCCTACCGCCCGGACGGCCCACGGGTTCCGTGGCCGCCGTCGCCGGCCGGCAATGTCACCGGCGCGCAACCTCGTCCGACCGATAGACTCCCTTCGGCGCCCCGCTCAACCGCCCCCTCGAAAGGTCACGACCGTGTCACTGCCGTCGCTCGCCCGGATCCCCGCCCCGCCCGACTCGATCCTCGGCCTGGCCGAGGCCTTCAAGACCGACCCGCGCACGGGCAAGATCAACCTGAGCTCCGGCGTCTTCGTCGACGAGACGGGCACGACCCCGGTCCTGCCCACGGTCATCGAGGCCGAGCGCCGGCTGGCCGCTGCCGCCGGGACCAAGCTCTACCGGCCCATCGACGGCGAGGTCGCGTATCGCGAGCTCGTGCGAGCCCTGGCGCTGGGCGCGGGCCACGAAGCCGTGACCTCGGGGCGGGCGCTCGCGACGCAGACGCCGGGCGGTACCGGCGGCCTGCGCGTCGCCGCAGACCTGCTCCGCCAGACCGGGTCGGGCCAGACGCTGTGGATGAGCGAGCCGACGTGGCCCAACCACCCGCAGCTGTTCCTGGCCGCGGGCTTCAGGATCCGGACCTACCCGTACACCGACTCGACCGGGCGGCGGATCGACGAGGCGGCGCTGCTCGAGGCGCTCGGGCATGCCAGCCCGGGCGACATCGTCCTGCTCCACGGCGCCTGCCACAACCCGACCGGCGTGGACCCCTCCCCCGCCCTGTGGAAGGAGATCGGCGACCTGGTCGAGGAGCAACGTCTGCTGCCGCTCGTCGACCTCGCCTACCAGGGCTTCGGCGACGGCCTGGTCGAGGACGCCTCGGGCCTGCTCGAGCTGGTGCGGCCGGGTGCAGAGCTCCTCGTCTCCACGTCCTTCTCCAAGACGTTCTCGCTCTACGCGGAGCGGGTCGGGGCGCTGATCGCGATCGCGGGCTCCGCCGCTGACGCCGCCGCGGTGCAGAGCCACGTCAAGGCCGCCATCCGCGTCAACTATTCCAACCCGCCCGCCCACGGCGCCGACATCGTCCGCACGATCCTGTCCGACGCGGCCCTCCGCGCCCAGTGGGAGACCGAGTTGGCCGCGATGCGCGGCCGGATCAACGCCAACAGGGTCGCCCTCGTTGATGCGCTCGAATCACGCGGCATCCCCGGCGACTGGTCCGCGATCGCCACGCAACGCGGGATGTTCGCCCTCCTGGGCCTGACGACCGGGCAGGTCGCCCGTCTCAAGGACGAGCACGGGGTCTACGTCGTGGGCAAGGGCAGGATCAACGTGGCCGGCTTCACCTCGGCCAACCTGGACCCGTTCGCGGACGCGCTGGCCGAGGTGCTCGCCAGCTCGTAGCAGGGCGCGGGGGGCCGGCCCCGACCCACTGGGCCGCGACCCGGCCGGCCGCAGCGGACGATGGCCGGGGCGGCGCCGAGCGGGGCGGTCAAGTCATGGGCGCCATGGATCCAGCGCGGGCGCGGACGGCCCCTCGAGTCGCACCCAGAGCAGCGCCGGGCCGGTCCAGGCGGCCGCTCCGGTGAGCGCGTCGAGCGCATCTCGCGGATCCGCCGGGTAGGTGGTCGCCAGCAACCTCCGGGCGTCGCGGGCAACCTCACGGTTGATGCGTGTCCAGCGCACGATCAGGAGCCTGGAGATGGCCGGTCGGCCCTTCGCGGACCACGAGGACCAGGCTGGCGAGGATGGCAGGGCATCGGCCTTCTCCTGGCTCCACCGGAGGAGCTGCTCGAGCCGGCGGAGGAGCGACTCGATCTCCGTGGCCACCACCAGCCCGGCCACCGGGTCGTGAAGGGCGACATCGACCCAACCGCGGACCGGTTGGCGGACGGCCGCCTCCGGCGTCGCGCTCCAGCGCGGGTGCAGTGACGCCAGCAGGACCTCGGCCGCGCGGACCTGGTGGCGATCCCGAACACTCGGCCCGGTGTCCGGGTACACCTTCGTCGCGAGGTTGGCGCCAAGCGCCGCCGCAACGCGCGCGTACGTCTCGAGCGTTGGGTCGATGTCCCGAGTCTCGAGTCTCGTGATCAGGGACGGATCCACCCCTGCAAGAGCCGCGACGGCCGCTCTCGTGCAGCCCGCGTCGTCCCTCATTCGGCGGAGGTCCTGCGCGAGGACCCGCCGGAGTTCGGCGGCATGCTCGTCCGCCCGGATCTGAAGGTTGGTCCTGGACATGAGGCCAGCGTGACACCTGCCACTTCGCTTGGGCTTTGCTCGCTCAGGACCCGGTGGCCTTGCGCGTGGCGCAGGATCCCCAAGCATGACTGCGTCGGACATGCCTCGCGAGCAAGGACAGAGCGGGCGTCGGCCCGATTCCGCCGCAGATCGTGCTCTCGCTGTGCGCACCACTCACATCGGCGACACGTTGCTCACGAATCCTTGCGTGGCACGCACGCGAGGCCCAGCGGGGAACGTGAGACGGTGGCCGGGCCTACGCGGGCGGCTGCACCGGGCCGGCGTCACGCCGGACGAGCCCGACCAGGCGCGCCCAGCCCCGGCGGCGCTCCTCGGGCGTCGTCAGCGGGATCACGCCCAGCACCATCGAGAGCGAGCCGTACCAGAGGGCCGGCAGCGCGAGCATCGCGGCGATCGGCACCACCCAGCGCTGGTTGCGCGGGGCGCCCCAGATCAGCAGCGCCACGCCGATCGGGCCGCGGATCACGAGCGGGACGGGCACGGCCGCCCAGGTGCCGCCCTTGCCGCTGTTCGCCATGAGCAGGGCGATCCAATCCTGCCAGGCCCCCGGCATCAGCAGGTAGGACACCGCGACGATCGCGGCCGTGGCGCCCAGCGCGATCCCCAGCTGCCGCCACTCGCGGCGCAGCAGGAACCACAGGAGGCCGATGCCCGGCGTGATCTTGGTCAGGATCACGAACGCCCACGTCCACGGGTAGCGGAACCCGGCCACGATCGCGACCGTGAGCAGGAGCGAGATGTTGCCACCGGCGATCTCCATCGCGCCCAGGACGAGGCCCAGGAGCAGGAGCCGGGGGCCGGTCAGGAAGAAGACGGCGGCCAGCAGGAGGGCCGTCCAGGCCGCCACGAACATGGGCCACGGCAGCAGGTTGAGCGGGTAGACGAGCTGGGCGAACGCCGGCGAGTACGGATACGCGCCGATGGTGTTCCAGTTCGTCCGGCCCTCGTACAGGTTGGCGAGGTCCAACCCGTAGTACGAGCGCGCGTCCTGGCCCGTGACCAGCTTGCCGCTGAAGGGCTCGGTGACATCGATCGTGGGATCCGAGCCGGCGACGACGAGGACCAGCATGACGACCGCGACCAGGACGCCGGAGATCAGGAGCGGGCTCGGGCGCGCGCGGATGCTCGTCATCGGTCCCCTGGCGGCGGACGGTGGTATCGCACGCCATTGTGGGGGATGCCGTCGGGTGGCGGCCTCCGGGTCGCCCGCGCGACCACCGTGGGAGCCCGCGCTGCATGCCGGCGGCGGCGTCATCATGGTGGGACATCGTTGATGCCCCGCGATGTCGCCCTGAGAGGAGCCCGCGTGAAGCTGTACCTGGCCGGTCCGCTGTTCACCACGCCCGAGCAGGAATGGAACACCGCGCTCGCCGCCCTGCTCACCGCCGCCGGCCACGAGGTCTTCCTCCCCCAGGCGAGCCAGATCCCCGATCCCACGGCCGAGGACATCTTCCGCAGGGACATGGAGGGCCTCGACTGGTCCGAGGCAGTGGTGGCGGTGATGGACGGCTCCGACCCGGACGCCGGCACGGCCTGGGAGTGCGGGTACGCCTACGCGCGCGCGAAGCCGATCGTCACCTTCCGTAGCGACTTCCGGAAGCCAGGCGAGATCCGCAGCATCGCCTTCAACGTGATGCTCTGGGTGTCCGCCGACGCGCACGTCGAGCTGCCGCTGTGCTCGGTCCACGAGGCCTCGGCCGCGATCCTGGAGGCGCTGGCCGCGCTGCCCGAGCGCTGATCCCGGCTGGACCGATCCAGGCCGTGCGTCGGGTCGTACCATGCGTCGATGAAGATCGGCATCGTGCTCCCGATGGCAGAGGCGGACGGGCCGGGCGCCGGCGGCTGGCCACAGATCCGCCGCCTCGCGCAGCTCGCGGAGGCGGGCGGCATCGACAGCCTGTGGGTCTACGACCACCTCGTGTTCCGGATGGCCGGCGAGGCGGAGGACGGGATTCACGAGGCGTGGACCCTCCTCGCGGCCCTCGCCGCCGTGACCGAGCGGGCGGAGCTCGGAACCATCGTGCTGGGGACCGCCTTCCGGCCGCCCGCGCTCACCGCGAAGATGGCGGCGACGCTCGACGAGATCGCGCACGGCCGTCTCATCCTGGGCCTCGGCACCGGCTGGCACGAGCCCGAGTACCAGGCGTTCGGCTACCCGTTCGATCACCGTGCGGGGCGGTTCGAGGAGGCCCTGCGGGATCATCGTCCCGTTGCTCCGTGGCGAGCGGGTCACGTTCCAAGGGCCGCTGGCATGAGGTGGAGGACGCGGTCCTCATCCCGCCGCCACCCCGCCCGGCCCGACTGCCCGGCCGAATGCCGATCCTGGTCGCCGCCAAGGGCGAACGCGTCCTGCGCCTGACCGCTCGCTGGGCGGACGCCTGGAACGCCGCCTGGTTCGGGTTCCCGGACGAGCGCTTCGCCCAGCGGCGCGCGGACCTCGTCGCGGCCTGTGAGGCCGAGGGCCGTGACCCGGCCACCATCGAGATCACCGCGGGCATCACCATCGACAACGAGGCCGCGGCCGGGGGCCGGCCCGCCGCTCCCAACTTCCTCGCGTCGGACCCGGACGTCATCGCCCGGGCGCTCGATGCGTGGCGGGACCTCGGGGTCGGTCACGTCCAGGTGGACCTGCGGCCGGCGGACGAGCGGACGATCGAGGCCCTGCTCGGGGCCCGCACGAAGCATCGAGGGGAGCGATGACATGACCACCGACGGCACCGAGGACCTGCCGGAGCACGCCGCCCTCAACCGCGCCAAGTGGGACACCTACGCGGCCGAGTACGCGGCTCCCGGCGAGCGCGCGTGGGCACTGGCGCCGGGCGAGGAATCCTGGGGCATCTTTGGCGTCCCGGAGGCGGAGCTCCACCTGCTGCCCGACGACCTGGAGGGGCTCGACGCCATCGAGCTCGGCTGCGGGACGGGCTACATCTCGGCCTGGATGGCGCGCCGGGGCGCCCGCGTCGTCGGCATCGACAACTCGCCCAAGCAGCTCGAGACCGCGACCCGCCTCCAGCGCGAGCATGGGCTGGACTTCCCGCTCCTCCTGGGCAACGCCGAGAAGGTCCCCTACCCCGACGCGTCGTTCGACTTCGCGATCAGCGAGTACGGCGCGGCGCTGTGGGCCGACCCGTACGCCTGGGTCCCGGAGGCCGCCCGCCTCCTGCGGCCCGGCGGCAGGCTCACCATGCTCACCAACGGCCTGCTCGCCTATCTCACGGTGCCGGACATCGAGAAGGACGGCCCGGCCGACGAGCGCCTCAAGCGGCCGCTGTTCGGGATGCACCGGACGGTCTGGCCCGACGAGCCTGACGCCGTGGAGTTCCACCTCGCCCACGGCGACTGGGTCCGCCTGTTCCGTGCCAGCGGCTTCGACGTTGAGGACCTGGTCGAGGTGCGCGCCCCCGAGGGCGCGACGACCAGCTACGAGTGGATGGACCTCCGGTGGGCGCGCCAGTGGCCGTGCGAGGAGGCGTGGCAGGTCCGCAAGCGGGCCTGAGCCGCAGGGTGGCCTCCGCCGGGTGGTCGGCCGCCACCCGGTTGGCCGGCCGTCGGACCTACCCGTTCGCCACGCGTCCCCGCAGCGCGGTGAGGGCGAGGGTGAGCGACACGATGGCCACGAGCCCCGTCGCCAGCAGCGCGCCGCCGATCGCCTGCGCGTCCCAGCCCACCGTGATCAGCGAGCGCAGGCCGGCCAGCAGGTACGTCACCGGGTTGAACTGGGCGACCGTCGCGAGCCAGCCGGAGAGAGCCTGCTCCGGCACGTAGGCCGTCGTGAGGAACGCGAACGGGAAGAACAGGATGAAGCTGGCGCCGACGGCGCTTGGGTTGCCCGTCTTGAGGGCAATCGCGTAGGGGAACCCGTTGAAGGCGATGCCCCACATCGCGGCCATCAGGATGAAGGCCAGGATCCCGCCGATGCCCGTGACGAACGACACGCCCGTGATCCAGCCCATCAGGATGACCGGGATCGACAGGGCGACGATCAGGACGAAGTCCGCCGCCATGAGGCCCAGCAGCAGCGCCAGGCGGTTGACCGGCGTGAGCAGCAGCCGCTCGAAGTAGCCGCCGCTGATGTCCTGGACGAGGGCGTTCGCCCGGGAGACGCCCGTCACGGCGAAGATGATCGCCACCGGCAGCTGGAATGCCCGGACGTCGAAACCCGGGGCGGCGGCGGCCGCGATCCCCTCGAGGGACCCGACGTTCACGCCGTAGAAGAAGATCGGGATGATGAGGGCGGGGATGACGAAGGCCAGCTCCCGCCGAAGCTGACGGGTCGCACGGCCCGCGACGGTGAGCATGTCCCGGACGAACCGCGTCGGACCGGCAGAGCGAAGGGGGCGCGGCCTGGAGAGGCGGACGGCCGCGGCGGAGGCGGCACGGACATCGGCGGTCATCGCGGGGAGCCTCCGGCACGGGCGTTGGGATAGGCGTTGTGGGGGGTGTGGGGCGGGTCGCCCGCGGGCGCGGCGGCGGCTCCGGCGATGCGGGCACCCGTCACCTCCAGGAACACGTCATCCAGCGACGGCCGCCGGAACGAGAGCTGCGTCACGCGAACGTGGGCGATCTCGTTGAGCGCGACGGCGATCCCGGGCACCGCGGCCGGTCCATCGGAGACGACCGCGGTCAGCTCCTCGCCGGCGGTTCGGACGCTCTCGACGTCGGGGAGCGCCTCGAGCGCCACACGGGCAGCCGCAACGTCACCCTCGATCTGCGCGACGACCACGTCCTTCCCGATCGTCCGCTTGAGCTCATCGGGCGTGCCCTCGGCCACGATCCGTCCGTTGGCGATGATGCCGACTCGGTCGGCCAGCTCGTCGGCTTCTTCGAGGTACTGCGTCGTCAGGAAGACCGTCAGGCCCTGCTCCCTATTGAGGCGCCGCACCTCATCCCAGATCTGGCGACGGCTGACGGGGTCCAGGCCGGTCGTCGGCTCGTCCAGGAACAGGACCTCGGGGTCGTGCACGAGCGCGAGCGCCAGGTCCAGTCGGCGGCGCATGCCACCGGAGTAGGTCTCGACGCGGCGGTCGATCGCGTCACCCAGGTCCACCAGCTCGATCAGCTCCGCGATACGTGCCCTGGCGATGGGCTTGGGGATCGCGAACAGGCTGGCCTGCAGGTCGAGGAGCTCGCGGCCGGTCTGGCCTGGGTCGAGCGATGCCTCCTGGAGCGCGACGCCGATCCGGTAGCGCACCGCCTCCGTGTCCCGTACGACGTCGGCGCCGGCGACGACGGCGCTTCCGGCCGACGGCTTGAGGAGGGTCGTGAGCACGCGCACGAGGGTGGTCTTGCCGGCCCCGTTGGGGCCCAGGAATCCGTAGATCTCGCCGGGTTCGACCATGACGTCGACGCCGTCGAGGGCAACGGTCTCGCCGAACAGCCGGCGGACGCCGGAGGCCCGGATCGCCGGCTGGGAAGCCGTCGCCACGGACGCGCCGGATGACGGGAGGATGCTCGGTATGCTCATGACTTCTGTTCGGGTACGGCGGACGCGCGGATTGTGGGTCCGTTCGGACTTGCAGATCCCGGGCTCGGGCGCGCACCATCGGTCCCGTTGTCCATCGAACCGTGCCGGAGATCTCCATGACCGCTGAGCCGGACGCCGTCGTCGCGAGCCCGGACGAGCGCGCCTCCCTGCCCGCCGCCGAGGCACCGGTCGTGTTGGCGGTCCGGGACCTGCGCAAGCGCTACGGCGAGCTCGAGGCGGTCAAGGGCGTCTCGTTCGAGATCCACGAGGGCGAGACCTACGGCCTGCTTGGCCCCAACGGCGCCGGCAAGACCACCACGATCTCCATGGTCTGTGGCCTCCTGACGCGCGACGCCGGCGAGGTGGTGCTGGACGGCCAGCCGATCGACGTGGGCGCGGTCGCCGCCAAGGCGGGGATCGGCTACGTGCCCCAGGAGCTGGCGATCTACCCGGACCTGACGGCGCGCGAGAACCTCGAGTTCTTCGGCCGGCTGTACGACCTCGGCGGGGCGCAGCTCAAGGCGAGGACGAGCGAGGTCCTCGAGCTCATCGGCCTCACGGAACGGGCGAAGGACCGCACGTCCACCTTCAGTGGCGGCATGCAGCGCCGGCTCAACATCGGCATCGGGCTGCTCCACCAGCCGCGGCTGCTGCTGCTGGACGAACCCACGGTGGGCGTCGACCCGCAGAGCCGCAACGCGATCCTGGAGTCCATCGCCGAGCTGGGCCGCCAGGGCATGGCGATCCTGTACACGACCCACTACATGGAGGAGGCGGAGCGCCTCTGTACGAGGATCGGGATCATCGACGGCGGCGAGATCCGTGCCGAGGGGACGCGCAAGGAGCTGGTGGCGCTGATCGGGCAGCGGGACCAGGTGAGGCTGACGCTCACGGGTGACGTCGTGGCGGCGGCGCGGGCCGCGGGGCACGTGCGGGGGGTGGCCTCGGCGGCGGCCAAGGGCGACGAGGTCGAGGTGCTCACCGCTGATGCGGGACGAGTCCTTCCCCGGCTGCTCGACGCGGTCGAGGGGGCGGGCGCCCACGTGCGGGGCGTGGAGATCGTCCAACCGAACCTCGAGGCCGTCTTCCTTCACCTCACGGGCCGCGCCCTCCGCGACGCCGAGTAGCGAGGCACCTGACCCTCGATGCGGATCGTCCTCCTGGTCGCGCTCAAGGACCTGCGCCAGCGGCTGCGGGACCGCACCGCGCTGCTGGTCTCGGTGGTCGCGCCGCTGGGCCTGGCCTTCATCTTCAGCCAGCTCCTCGCCGGCACCACGGAGTTCCGCGCCGTCTATGTCGTCGCGGACATGGACGGCGGGCCGCTGGCGACGGTGTTCCGCGACGATGTCCTCGGCTCGCTCGAGGGAGACGAGACCTTCCGGGTCACGGACCTGGCGACCGAGGCCGCGGCCCGGGCCGCCGTGGCAGACGGCACGGCCGACGCCGCGTTCCTGGTCCCGGCCGGGTTCAGCGCGGCCATCGGCGCGGGTCAGGCGGTCACGCTGGAGGTCGTCGGAGCACGCGACTCAGGACTCGCGACGGAGATCGCGCGGGCGGTCGCGCAGCGGTTCGGCGACGGGGTCGTGACGGTGCAGCTGTCGGTGGCGACCGCTTCGGAGCTTGCCAGCGCAGGCGGGGCCAGTGGCGCAGGCGGGCCGGGCGCCACCCCGGACGCGGCGCTCCAGGCCCGGATCGTCGGGGCGGCGACCTCGGCACGGCCGCCCGTCGTCCTCGCCGACCAGACCGCGGCGCTCCGCCAGCTGAGCATGGCGAGCTACTTCTCGGCGTCCATGGCCATCCTGTTCCTGTTCTTCTCGGCGCAGATGGGCCTGGTCAGCCTGTTCGACGAGCGGCGCCAGGGCACGCTCGGCCGGATCCTGGCCGGGCCCGTGAAGCCGTGGACGGTGCTGGGCGGCAAGCTCCTGGGCGGCTTCGTCCAGGGCATGCTCGCGATGACGGTCCTGGTCGTCGCCACCACGCTCCTCATCGGTGCCTCCTGGGGTTCGCCGCTGGGCGTGGCGCTGGTCTGCACGGCGGCCGTGATCGCGGCCCTCGGCATCTCGACGCTCGTCATCTCGTTCACCAATTCGGCCGAGGTCGCGGGTGCGGCGAGCTCGGCCGTGGCGATCACGCTGGGCGTCCTCGGCGGGACCTTCTCGCCAACCGCCCAGGCCCCAGAGGTCATGGGCGCGATCGCGCTGTTCACGCCGCACGGCTGGTTCATGCGGGGCCTGGGGGACATGCAGGGCGGCGGGACCGTCGCCGACGGCCTGCCCGCGGTGGGCGTCCTGCTGGCGATGGGACTGGTCACCGGCGCCATCGGCATGGTGCGCGCACGGCGCCTGGTGAAGGCGCGATGAGGCAGTTGCGCAAGGTCCTCGAGATCGGGCGGGTCAACCTGCTGCGCCAGGTGCGTGACCGGGGCGACCTGTTCTTCGTGTTCGTCCTGCCCACGATCATCATCCTGGCGCTGGGCCTCCAGTTCGGCGGCACGGCACGTGCCCGCCTCGGCGTCGTCGCGCCCGTGGGTGACGTGGCAGCCGATGCGCTGGTGGACAGCCTGGCGAAGGACTCCACCCGGTTCGAGATCCGCCGCGTCACGGACCTCGAGACGCTCGAGAGCCAGGTCGAGCGGGGGCAGCTGGAGGCCGGGCTCGTGATCCCGGACGGCTTCGCGATGTCGCTCGGCTGGCCGGGCCAGGTCGAGATCAGGTACCTGGGCACCAGCGACGCACTGACCACCGGGCTGCGCGCTCCCGTCGATGCCGCTGTCGCCCGTCTGGGAGCGATCACGACGGCCGCCCGAATCTCCGTGGCGGAGGGCCTGGCGACCCCGGAGGAGGCCCGCGCGGCCGCCGAGACGGGCTACGAGAGCGTCCCGGGTGTCGAGGTGGCGGTGGCGCAGGTCGGCGAGCCGGGGATGTTCGCTGGCTTCTCCCAGTTCACGTTTGGCGCGTCCACCCAGCTCATCCTGTTCATGTTCCTGACATCCATGACGGCGGCCGCGCGACTCGTCTACACGCGGCAGCTGGGGCTATCGCGGCGGATGACCGCCACCCCCACGTCCACCTGGACGATCGTCGCGGGCGAGGCACTCGGCCGCTACCTCGTGGCCCTGATGCAGGCGGCGTACATCGTGGTGGTGACTGCCGTGGCATTCAACGTCTCGTGGGGCGATCCACTGGCGGCGAGCGTGATCATCGCCCTGTTCGGGCTGGTCGCCGCGGGCTTCGCGCTGCTGGTCGGGGCCATGTCGCGCAACGCGGACCAGGCCGGCTCGCTGGGGGTGTTCCTGGGCCTCGCCCTCGCCGCGTTGGGCGGCTGCCTGGTCCCGTTCGCCTTCATGCCCGACGCGATGCAGTCGATCTCTCGGCTGATCCCCCACTCCTGGGCGCTGCTCGGCCTGCAGGAGTTGATCCGGACCGGCGGCGGGCTGGAGACGGTGGCAGTCAACGTCGCCGTGCTGGCGGTGTACGCGGCGGTGGTGATGTCCCTTGCCGCCTGGCGGTTCCGGAAGGCGATCTCGGGCTGAGCCGGCCCCGGTCTCTGGTCCGGTGGTCTCGGGTCCGGTGGTCTCGGGTCCAGTGGTCTCGGGTCCAGTGCCCGCCGCGGGGCTACGCCACTCGTGGCGGCCTCCGCCACTGCGCGACTCCACGCCGGTCCGCCGCCACCCGCGACTCCAGCACGGGTCAGGCGCCGCCCGCGACTCCAGCACGGGTCAGGCGCCGCCCGCGACTCCAGCACGGGTCAGGCGCCGCCCGCGACTCCAGCACGGGTCAGGCGGAGGTCCTGACACGGCCCCGAGTCGTCCCGGGCACGCTGTCGGGGAGCTGACCGCAGATTCTGCAGGGATCGCGGCTGAGCTGTTCTCCAGCTCCCGCCGATCGACCCCGTGCCGAGTCACGTCGCGGCGGCCACGTCGCGGCGGCCAAGGCCAGGCGCGGTTGGCGGAGCGGCCATGCACGGCATCGTGGTCTTGGGCATGGAGCCGGCCGTCACCTCCGAAGCAGACGACCCGCCGCGTCGGCGTAGTCCCGATAGGCCGGTGGCCGCCGCCGGGCGCCGAGCGTCGTGGGACGGAGCCATGCATCGCCCCGAACGGTCGGGTCCACGACAGCGAGCGTCCACCCGCGAGGCTCCGGTGCTCCGGCATCGGCGAGCCAGGCCGCCATCACGGGCACGGAACCCGGGAAGGCCTGGTCGATGATGGCCCGGTTGTCCGCCAACCGCTTGGCCATCGCCTCGGAGTCCAGCCCCACCACCAGAATGACCACGCTGCGTGCCTGCCATCCGAGTCCCGCCGCCACCGACCGGGCCTCGCGGGCATAGAACGACAGACTCCGCTGCAGCCCACCCATGTCGGGAATGTCCGTCTTGACCTCCTCGACCACGAGCGCCCGGTCATCGGCGCGGAATGCCATCAGGTCGATCCAGCCGCGCGGGTGCTGGTCGCCGATCTGGACCTCCGTAGCCGTCGACCAGCCGAGGCGATCCAGGCGTCGCGCCGAGAACCCGATCATCACCGCATGCAGGCCATCGCGCTGACGGCGACGATCCTCCAGGTGCCGTCCATCGATGCCGATGGAGCCCCGCATGCCAAGCGCCTCGAGGACGTGCTCGACCAGCGTGAGGTCAACGCGTCCCGGCTGGCCGGTCTCGAGGCGCCAGATGGCCGCTTGGGAGGCACCAACGCGGGTCGCAAGGTCGCGTTGGCTCCAGCCGATCAGGCGGCGCGCGTCGCGAATGACGCGTCCTACCTCGGTCCCGAGCCGCGAGCGGGTGAGATCGATGGTGATGTCAGACATCCGCATGGTGTACCGGTCGGCGCTCACCTGCGGCTTACGCGAGATCGAGGTGGACCGCAGGAACCGCTTGCCGCCGGACCGCCACTGACCGCTGCCGCAGCCCCGTGACTCGCCCCCGAGTCGAATGGCGGTCCCCGGAGCACACCTCAGCGACGATTCCTGCAGCATCGGAGGTCAGTTCCTCGGCAGGGTGCCCCCGATGACTCGGGGCCGTGTCAGGAACCCTCCGCGACCCGTGGTGGAGTCGCGGATGGCGGCTGACCCGTGGTGGAGTCGCGGATGGCGGGCCCTCCGGTGACCCGTGGTGGAGTCGCGGATGGCGGGCCCTCCGGTGACCCGTGGTGGAGTCGCGGATGGCGAGGCCCTCCGGTGACCCGTGGTGGAACTTGCCGGCAAGGGTCGTTTGCAGGCCGCCGCGACCCCGCGTATGCTTCACGCCACGTTGATCATCTATGCGTAACGAAGGGCCATGGACCGCCAGTCCCTACTCCGGGAGCTCCTCGACGAGCTCGCTGCCCACTCCCCCGCCGCCGCGATGCGCCACATGCGCCACTGGCCGGGCGGTCGGCTGTCGCTTGTCCACGTCAACGTGCTGGCGATCCTGGAGCTCGACGGCCCGCTGACGATGCGAGGCCTGGCCGAGGCCATGGACGTCTCGCAGGCGAGCACCACCGGGATCGTGGACCGCATGGAGCAGCGCGGCCTGGTCGAACGCCAGCGGGACGACGAGGACCGCCGGGTCGTCCGGGTCGCGCTCACCGAGGAGGGGCGTCGCCTGATCGCGGGGATGACGACCGAGCGCCGTGACCACCTGGCGCTGATGCTGGACACCCTGACCGACGAGGAGCTCGCGGGCTTCCTCCTCGGCTCCCGGGCGATGCGCCGCGCCCGTGATCGCTTCCTCGCCGGCGAACACCCGGCCCCCGACGCTCCAGATGCTCCCGACGCTCCGGCGCACGCGACGCCAGACGCGACCA
>CAWDHT010000008.1:0-189488 GCA_963802165.1 uncultured Chloroflexia bacterium
ATGATGCTGTCCACCAGCGGATTCGAGGTCCACGACCTTGGCGTCGACGTCGCCCCCGACCGGTTCGTCGAGGCGGCCAAGGAGCACAACGCCGACATCGTCGGCGTGTCGGCGCTGCTCACCACCACCATGGCCGGGCAGCGGACCGTGGTCGAGGCGCTCGTCAGCGCAGGCCTGCGGGAGCGCGTCCGGGTCATCGTGGGTGGCGCGCCCGCCAGCGAGAGCTGGGCGGCCGAGATCGGCGCGGACGGCTACAGCGAGGACGCGATCGGCGCGGTGGCCCTGGCCCGCAGGCTCCTGGGCGACGAGGCGGTGGCCTCCGCCTGACCCACCCACTCGCGGCGGACGTCCCCCGCCGCGCTCGGTGCCGGCTCCCGAGCGCTGAGCCGGGCATCAGCGCGTTGGCCGGGCCTGCATCACCCGGCTGGAGGCATGCATGAGCACCACTCCGGGCAGCCCCGACGGTCGCAACCGACCACAATTCGAGGTCCTGTCGCCGGCCGCCGTCGGCCGCATCCACACCGCCACGCTCGACGTCATCGAGCGCGTCGGCGTCCGCTTCCCGTCCGAACGGGCACAGGCGATCTGGGCCGAGCACGGCGCCACCGTCGACAGGGAGACCGGCATCGTGAGGGCGCCGGGCCACCTCATCGAGGAGGCGCTGCGCAGCGCACCGCCCGCCTACACGCTCGGCGCCCGCGATCCGCGCCTGGACCTGCCGCTCGACGGCGAGCACGTCTACCTCGCCACGGATGGCTGCGGCATCGAGGTCCTGGACCCGTGGACCCTCGAGGTCCGTCGATCCGCGCTGCAGGACGTGGGGGACATCGCCCGCGTCGCCGACGCGCTGCCGGAGATCGCCTTCCACTGGGTGGCGGTGTCGGCCCAGGACGTGCCCCCTGAGGCTCGCTCCCTGGAGGAGGTCACCGCCGTCTGGCGCAACTCCACCAAGCACGTCCAGACCGAGAGCATCGTGACGGCCGCGGAGGCCTCGGTCGCGATCGAGATGGCGGCGGCGATCGCCGGCGGCCGCGACGCGCTGCGTGCGCACCCCGTGCTGTCGCTGATGCAGTGCACGATCAGCCCGCTCGCCCATGACGGCGGCGCCATCGACGCGGGACTTGTCGCTGCCGAGGCGGGCGTCCCGGTCGGGTACATGACGATGGCGTCGTGCGCCTTCTCCGGCCCGGCGACCATCGCCGGCTCGCTCGTGGTCGGCAACGCCGAGGTCATCGCCGCCCTGGCCCTGATGCAGCTCGCCTACCCCGGCTCGCCCGTCTACTACGCCGCGGCGCAGACGGCGATGGACCTGCGGTCCGGTGCCTACACCGGCGGCGGCCCCGAGGACTTCCTGTTCGGCGCGGTCACCAACCAGCTCGCCGACTTCTACAAGGTGCCGCTGTCCATGGGCGCCTACGCAACGGGCGCCAAGCGCTCCGACTGGCAGGCCGGCCTCGAGAACGGGCTGTCCGCGTTCATGGCCTCGGTCGTGGGCTCGGACATGCTCCTGGGCGCCGGGCTCCTCCACGGGTCACGCATCTGGTCCTACGAGCAGATGATCCTCGACACCGAGATCGCGTCGATCGTCGCCCAGGTGATCCAGGGCGTGACGGTGGACGACGCGTCCCTGGCCCTCGAGGCCATTGCCGAGGTCGGGCCCGGCGGCGACTACCTCACCTCCCTCCACACGCGCACGGCGATGCGCGGGCTGTGGAAGCCGCGCTATCTCGACCGCCGCCCATACGGCGCCTGGGAGGCGGACCCCGACAAGTACCACCGCGAGGCGCTCGAGCATGCCCGCACGCTCCTGCGGGACCACAGGCCCGAGCCGCTGGACCCGGCCGTCGACGCCGAGCTGCGCCGGCTCGTCGCCGCGCATGCGGGCGCGGCCGGCGTCGCCTGATCACCGGGCCGGGATCCCATCCCGGCCCACCCAATCCGCCCGACCACCGCCCGGAGGCCCAGATGCGACCCCGTTTCGAGCTCCTCGACCCCGGCCTCATCGACCGCGTCGTGGACGAGGCCCTGCAGCTGCTGCAGCGGCCCGGCATCAAGGTGGAGGAGCCCGAGGCCATCGCCCTGCTGGTGGCGAACGGCGCCACCGCAGACGGCGAGCGGGTCGCCATCCCCGAGGCAATGGTCCGGCGCGCGCTGGACACGGTCCCCCGCCAGTTCAGCCTGTTCGACCGGGCCGGCAACCCGGCGGCGCGCTACGGGCAGGGCGTCGTCAACTTCGACCCCGGGTCGTCCGGCGTGCAGGTGCTGGATCCCGACACCCTGGACACGCGCCGGTCGCAGGCCGCGGACCTGGCCCGGATCGTCCGCGTGGCCGATGCGCTTCCGGCGTACGACGCTGTCTCCACGTCCGTCGTCGCCCACGACGTCCCAACCGAGATCGGCGACCTGTACCGCCTGTTCCTGTGCCTCGTGAACTCGTCCAAGCCGGTGGTGACCGGGGCGTTCACGCCGCGCGGGTCGGCGATCATGATCGACCTGCTGGCGATCGACGCCGGCGGACATGACGCGCTGGCGGAGCGGCCGCGGGCCGTCTTCGACGTCTGTCCGTCCCCGCCCCTGACCTGGTCCGAGTTCGCGTGCCGCAACGTCATGGACCTCGCCCGGGCGCGCGTGCCGGCGGAGCTCATCTCCATGCCGCTGGCCGGCGTCGCGTCGCCGGTGACGCTCATCGGGTCCATCGTCCAGCACGCGGCGGAGACCCTGGCCGGCATCGTCCTCCACCAACTGGCGGAGGCCGGGTCGCCCATCGTGTGGGGCGGCGCGCCGACCATCGTGGACATGCGCTCGGGCTCGACCCCGATGGGCGCCATCGAGACGGCGATGATCGACGCCGGCTACGCGGCCGTCGGCAAGTCGCTGGGCCTGCCCTGTCACGCGTACCTCGGGCGCCACCGACTCCAAGCTGATCGATGCCCAGGCCGGGTACGAGAGCGGCATGACGGCGCTCCTCGGCGGACTCGCCGGAATCGACATGATCTCCGGGCCCGGGATGCTGGACTTCCTGCTCGCCCAGAGCCCGGAGAAGCTGGTCATCGACGCCGACATGATCGGCATGGTCCAGCGGCTGTTGCGGGGTGTCGCGACACCGACGGAGACGCTGGCGACCGGGTCCTTCGAGGCCGCGGGGCCGGAGGGCCGGTTCCTGGAGCTCCAGGAGACACGCAAGCTGTTCCGCTCCGAGCAGTACCTGCCGTCGAGGGTCTTCGACCGCAACTCGCGGCGGGCCTGGCTGGACGCGGGTGGCCTGGATGCGTACGGACGGGCGCACGAGCGGGTCGAGGAGATCATGGCCACGCACGTCGTGCCGTCGCTGGCGCCCGAGGTGGCGGCCGGTCTGGTCGCACGCGTCCGCGAGGCCGGGGCGCCGTTCGGGCTGGGCAACGCGCTGCCGGGGGCGCCGGAGAGGCTGGCGTAGGGATCCTCGCGATGGCGCCGGGCCTCCCGGGACGGCGCTGCCCACGCGCCGGCGCGGTCGCCAGCTGGACTGGGGTGGGGCTGCCGGCTCCGGGCCTCCCGGGACGGCGCTGCCCACGCGCCGGCCGGGCTGAGGTGGAGTTGCCGGCTCCAGGCCTCCCACGACCCGCTGCCCGCTCAGAGGGTGAACGATCCCGTGGAGGGCGAAACCGGCCGTCCGGCGGGTGGAACGACACCTGGACTGGATGGTTGGCGTGACGGATGCCTCGCTGGGAGGGCATTTCGTGCACGCGTGCGCCCGTTGACCCGCGAGGCGGGGCGCGGGGGTGCGGGACTACGATGGCGGCGTGGTGAACACGAAGCCCCGCCGGCGGGAGCCGGCCCAGGACATCTTGCCCGCCGGCCTCGCGCCGTTCGCCGGAGCGGCCCTCGAGGACGGCGCCGACTACGAGGCGGTCGACTTCACCGGCCTGGACCTGGCGGGGGCGAGCGCCGCGAGCGCCAGCTTCCTCGGCTGCAGGCTGGGGCAGGGCAGCATGGAGGGCATCCGGCTCGATCGGGCGCGGTTCCTCGAGTGCCGGATCGCCGACATCGCCGCCGCCACGGTCAGCGCGCCGGATTCAACGTGGCGCGACAGCCTCATCGCCGATGTCCGCATCGGGGCCCTCCTGGCCTCGGGCAGCACGTGGAGCCTCGTCCGCCTCCGCGGCGTCAAGGCCAACCTCGTCGACCTGCGCGGGGCACGCCTCACCGACGTGATCCTGGAGGACTGCGCGCTCGGCGAGCTCGACCTTGGCGATGCGGAGGCCCGGTCGGTGCGGATCGAGCGCAGCACGATCGACGAGCTCTCGGTCGAGGGGGCGCGCCTCCACGATGTCGACATCTCGGGCGCACGGCTGGCGGTGGTGCGCGGGATCGCCGGGCTCCGGGGCGCCGTCATCGAACCGGACCAGCTCCTGGACCTGGCCCCGTTGCTGGCTGCTCACCTGGGCATCAGGATCAAGGACTGAGGGGCCGGCCGGGGAGCCGGTTCCGCCATCGGCCCCGAAACCGCCGTCAGCCCTGGCGCGGCCCCATGAACCACGCCACCATGCGCCGCGCCTCGTCCACGGGCGGTACCTCGGAGCCGGTCTCGTAGGTGCGCTTCCCGTCGCGGGTCTCGAGCGTGACCTTCAGGTACTCCTGGTCCACGCCGTCCTCGCCACCGATCGTCCGGGTCTTGCGGTCCACCTTGAGCTCGCGGATGTCGGCTGGCGCGTAGGCCGCGTTCCCGGGCACCTGGGCGAGGATCGCATCCGGGTCGCCACCCGCGTACTGCATCCCGAACGACGAGCCGGCCTTGAGCTGCGCCCCGACCTGGCCGAAGACGTTGCTGCCACCGGCCTTCGCGGCCTCCTTCGCGCGGGCCACCTCGGCTGCCACCAGCTCCTTGGTCCCCTCGGCGAGGATCAGGCGGTGGGTGGTGAACACGAGCGCGAACGTCTTGGACGCGAAGAAGGAGACCTTGGTCTGCGCAGCCGGAATGATGCCGACGACCTGCTCAGCCTGCATGTGGACCACCTCGGGCTTCGACGGGACGCCGACCGAGCGAGCGTGCCGGTCAGCGCCGCCGCGGACAATGACCCATCGGTCCCTCCCGGGTCAGCCAGCCGGCAGCGTCGCCTGCCGCTCGTCGCGATGCGTGTACACCGTCTGGAGCACGTCGCGCCGTCCGAGCGTGAGCCAGGCGACGAGCGATCCGACTACGCCCACCACCCCGCCCGCGAGCAGGGCCACCTGGACCCCGGTGAAGTAGGCGGCCTTGTACACCTCCAGGTCGGCCGGCTGCACCGCCCGGGCGACCGTGTGGAACGAAGGTGTGCCGAGTGCCACGAGCACCTCCCGGAACGCGGCCACGAGCCCGTCCACCTGGGCAGGCGGCTCGCCGGCGACCGAGGCCGTATAGAACGCGATCGCGACCTCGGCCACGATGCCGGTGATGACCACGATGCCGGCCCGCGTCCCGACCTCGATCGAGGCCTCGTTGAGGGCCGCGGCCGTCGCCGGCAGGCCCCGGGGCACGCTGGCGAAGATGATCGCCGTGCGCACCGTGGTGGCGACGACAAACCCACCGCCGATCAGGATCAGCGGCACGATGAACGCGACGTACGTCGTCGTTGGCCCGATCGCCGCGGCCACGAGGAGGTCGCCCAGGCCGATGACCAGCACCCCGCCGGCGATGAGGATCCTGGGACGGAATCGCGCGAGCAGGAAGCCGGCGACCGGACCGGCGACGACCAGGGCGGCGAACAGCGGCACCAGGGCGAGGATCCCGAGGACAGGGCCGTACCCCATCCCGACGCCGAAGTAGAGCGGCAGCTGCGACATCGGGACGATCTGCGCGATGGCGATGACCAGGCCCACGAACAGGGCGATGGTCACCGGGCGGCGCTCGATGCGGACAGCCTCGGCACTGGTGGCCCTCCGGCGGCGCTCCCAGAGGATGAAGGCGGCGCCAAGGGCGAGGCCGCCCACGATGAGCCCCATCCGCAGCGGGTTATCGAGGCCGGACCCAAGCCACAGGACCCCGGCGGCGAACAGCACCACCCCGGAGGCCCACAACGCGGTTCCGTACACGTACGGCCGCTCCGCAGCAGTCGGCCTCGGGAGCTCGGGAATGCGGCCCCGGACGACCACGAGCGCCAGCGTGCAGGCCGCGATCGAGCCGACGAACGCCGGCGCGTAGGTGCCCGGTACCAGCGCGACCAGCGTCGGGGAGATCCCTTGGCCGGCGCCGTAGGCCGCATAGGCGATGCCGATGGCCGTCGCGCGCGGGATCCCCGTGTACGAGGTCGCTGCCATCGCGAGCGCGACCGGCATCACCATGGCGGCAGAGGCGACGCCGGCGAACCGCACGACCTGGAATAGCGTCCCGCCGTCGCCGAGCAGGAACGCCAGGATCGCGCTCACGAGCGAGATCGCGAGCCCGCCGGTGATGATCGGCCTGGCCCGCCTCGTGTCCCCGACCGCACCGCCGACCAGCAGCAGCACCGCGGTCAGCACCGAGATGAGGAGGATCAGCCCCTCGATCTCCGGCCGGGCTCGGACGGCGGCCTGCGTCGTCGTGGCCATGGGCGCCATGACCTTGGGGTCCATGCCAGCGGCAAACAGGGCGGTCATGCCCGCGAGGAGCGCGCCGGCCGCCCGGCGGTCCGCGACGAGGTCCGCGAGGAACTGCGGGAGCGGCGGGCGGGCCATCGCAGGATGCTACCAGCGCGGGTGCACGCTCAAGCGCCCCGGCGGGCCGCCCCCCGCCCCGGCGAGATCACAGCGGCGTGAAGCGCGCCTGGAAGAACCGGAGGTAGCGCGGCTCGTAGACCATCTCCAGGCCCCGGGCCTGGTCGCGGGCGTCGTAGCAGGCCTTCACGGACTCGGCCACGACGTCCATGTGCGCCTGGGTGTAGACGCGCCGCGGGATCGTGAGCCGGGTCAGCTCCAACTTCGGCCGGTTGTGGTCGCCGGTCTCCGCGTTGCGGCCGGCGGACGCGATGCCGCGCTCCATGGACCGGATGCCGGAGTCCAGGTAGAGCTCTGCGGCCAGCGTCTGGGCCGGGAACTGGTCCTGGACGAGATGCGGGTAGAACCGCCGCGCGTCCAGGAAGATGGCGTGGCCGCCCACGGGCTCCACGATCGGGATGTCCCACTGCTGGAGCAGCTCGCCCAGGTAGCGCACCTGGCCCACCCGGGACCGGATGTGCTCGTCGGACGCGGATTCCTCGATGCCGATCGCGAGCGCCTCCATGTCGCGGCCGGCCAGGCCGCCATAGGTGTGGAGGCCCTCGTAGACCACGACGAGGTTGCGCAGCTCCTCGAACACGCCCTGGTCGTTGACGGCCAGCCAACCGCCGATGTTGACGAGGTTGTCCTTCTTGGCGCTCATCCAGGCGCCGTCCGTGTAGGAGCAGAACTCGAGCAGGATCTGCGCGATGGTCCTGTCGGCGTAGCCCTCCTCGCGCTCCTGGATGAACAGCGCGTTCTCGACCATGCGCGTCGCATCCAGCATCAGCCTGATGCCGTTCGCGTCGCACAGGGCGCGGAGGTCGCGCACGTTCTGCATCGAGACCGGCTGGCCGCCGGCCATGTTGACCGTGCCCGCCAGCGACACGTAGGGGATCTTCTCGGCCCCCACCTCGTCGATGAGCCGCTGGACCTTGGCCAGGTCCACGTTGCCCTTGAACGGGTGCTGGAACTGGGGGTCGTGGGCCTCGTCGATGATGACGTCGTGGAACGTGGCGCCCGCCAGCTCCTGGTGGAGGCGGGTGGTCGTGAAGTACATGTTGCCGGGGATGTGGTCGCCGGCCTTGATCAGGGTCTGGCTGATCAGGTGCTCCGCGCCGCGGCCCTGGTGGGTGGGCACGATGAAGCGGTAGCCATAGAACCGCTTGATCGCCGCCTCGAGGTGGTAGAAGTTGCGGCTCCCCGCGTACGCCTCGTCGCCGAGCATCATCCCGGCCCACTGCCGGTCGCTCATGGCCGAGGTGCCGGAGTCCGTCAGCAGGTCGATGTAGACGTCGTCAGACCGGAGCAGGAACGTGTTGTAGCCGGCCTCCTCGAGCGCCACGACCCGCTCCTCGCGGGTCGTCATCTTGAGCGGCTCGACCATCTTGATCTTCCAGGGCTCCGCCCAGGATCGACGGCCGTGCTGCTGGCCCATGGTATGGAGGGACGACGAGCGCTCCGGGGTCATCTGCGTTCTGCTCCTCTGGTGCGGCCTAGCCGATGGGAAGGGCGGTTGTCCGCTTGACCTCGCGGACGACGACGGTGGTCTGGATGCGGGCGATGCCGGGGATCACGTTGAGCCGGTCGACGAGGAACCGCTCCAGGTCCCGGCGGTTGCGCAGTGCCACGCGAAGCACGTAGTCGTACTCGCCGGTCACGTGGTGGACCTCCAGGACCTCGGGTGCGGCCGTGACCGCGTCCCGGAAGCGCTCGACGTCGTCGTGACCGTGGGCGCGCAGACCCACGGAGACGAAGCACAGGAGGTCGAAGCCGGCCTGCTCGCGGTCGACCAGGGCGACGTAGCCCGCGATGACGCCGTCGCGCTCGAGGCGCCGGACGCGCCCGTGGGTGGCCGCCTGCGAGAGGCCGATGCGACGGGCCAGGTCCGCGTTGGACAGGCGGCCATCCGCCTGGAGCTCGCGGAGGATCGCGTCGTCGATCTCGTCACGGACGGGGTGTACCACGGCAGGTGCTCCATCAACCGCGTTCTTCGGTAGGACGGCCACGATACCGAAGATTCCTCACCGCTCAGGCCCGAGTCCGCGATGTCTCTTCGCTCGGCTGGCTCACGGGCCGCGGGACGTCAGCCAGCCGGCGGCCGTCCCGCGGCCCTCCAGCGGTCCGATCTCATCGCCCAGACCACGCCCGCGACAAAGGCCAGCGCCCGCTGGGCGACCCTCTTTCGGGTCCACGGCTACACTCGCGGAGGAGTCGCGGCCGGTCGGCCGGTCTCCCCCAACTGCCGGAGGCTTGCGTGCACCTGCCCGCCCTCGGAGGGGTCCGGTGGCGCAAGGTCACCCGTGACCTGCTCCAGCACCGGGTCCGCTCCCTGCTCGTCGTCCTGTCGATCGCCGTCGGCGTGATGGCGGTGGGGACGATCGCGGGCGCGAACGCGTTGCTGGAGCGGAACCTCGCCGACGGCTACGCGGCCACGAAGCCGTCGTCGGCCAGCCTGTTCACGACCGTCCCGTTCGACCAGGGGCTCGTGGACGTGGTGCGCAGCATGCCGGACGTCGCCGAGGCCGAGGGCCGCCGGAGCGCCACGGCACGCATGGTCAAGCCCGACGGCGAGACGGTGGAGCTCGCCCTCACCGCGCTCCCCGACTTCGAGGCCCAGACGATGGACCTCGTCAGCCCGGAGTCCGGCACGTGGCCGCCCAAGCGCGGCGAGATCGTGTTCGAGCGCTCCAGCCGGACGGTCGCGGACCTCCAGGAGGGCCGCACGATCACGGTCCAGCTGGGGCCGGACAAGACCAGGACGCTCGTCACCGGCGGCTTCGCGCACGAGCCAGGTGGGGCGCCGGCGTACTTCTTCGGCCAGCTGATCGGCTACGTCACCTTCGACACCCTCGCGGACCTGGGCTTCGACGACTCCTTCAACGAGATGCGCATCCTGGTCACGGACCCCGACGGGACGCGGGACCAGGCACGCGCGGTGGCGGGCGAGGTACGGGACCGGCTCGAGAAGGCCGGCGCGCCCGTCGCGTTCGTCCAGGTCCCGACGCCTGGCGAGCACCCGGCCCAGGACGTCCTCAACGCCGTGTTCCTGATCCTGGGCGCGATCGGCGTGCTGAGCCTCGCCGTGTCCGGGTTCCTGGTGATCAACACCATCTCCGCGATCATCTCCCAGCAGACCCGCCAGATCGGGATGATGAAGGCCGTCGGCGCCCGGGACAGGCAGGTGGCCGGCGTGTACCTGGGGATCGTGCTCGGATACGCGCTGGTCGCGCTGGTGGTGGCGCTGCCGATGGGCGCATTCGGCGCCTGGCAGCTGACCCAGTTCACGGCGGGCCTGGTCAACTTCGAGGCGACCGAGTTCTTCTTGCCGCCGCAGGTGCTGGCGCTCGAGATCGCCATCGGGCTCCTGGTGCCACTCGCCGCCGGCGCCTGGCCCGTCTACCGCGGCGTGCGCGTCACGGTGCGCGAGGCGATCGCGTCGGCGGGCATCTCGGACAACTTCGGGCGTTCCCGGTTCGACCGGCTCCTGCAGCGGATCAAGGGGCCGTCGCGACCCACCCTGCTCTCGATCCGCAACACCTTCCGCCGCAAATCCCGGCTCGTCCTCACGCTGCTGGCGCTCACGCTCGGCGGCGCGGTGTTCATGTCCGTGTTCACCCTCCGCGCGTCGCTCGGCGGGACCGTGGACGAGACTCTGGCCTACTTCAATTACGACGTGCAGGTCCAGCTCACCCAGCCCACCCGCACCAACGTCCTGGTGCGCACGGCCGAGCAGGTGCCGGGGGTCGTCGCCGCCGAGCCGTGGACCTTCGCCTCCGCACAGCGCGTGCGCCCTGACGATTCGACGAGCGGCAACCAGGTGGTGTTCGGGCTGCCGGACGGGGCGACGACCGTGCGCCCGGTCGTGGAGGAGGGGCGGTTCCTCGTCCCGGGCGACGGCAACGCGCTGGTCGTCACCCGCAACTTCCTCGACGACGAGACCGATGTGCGGATCGGCGACCAGGTCACCCTGCGCTCCAAGGGCCGCGACGCCGAGTTCACGCTGGTCGGCATCGTCCAGTCGCCGACGCAGCGGCCGTTCCTGTATGCGCCGTCGGCGGCGCTCGACACCCTCACCCGTGACGCGGGCAAGGCCGGGCTGCTGATGCTGGTCACGGAGCGCCAGGATGCCGCCGGCGAGCGCGACACGGGCGCAGCGGTCCGCGACACGCTGGACCGCGCGGGGATGGAGGTCGCCCAGGTCCAGACCCGGAGCGAGATCCGGGCGTCCATCGATACCCTGTTCACGACGATGCTCCTGTTCGTGTCCGTGATGGCCCTGCTGCTGGGGGTGGTCGGCGGCCTGGGGCTCGCGGGGACGATGACGATGAACGTCGTCGAGCGGTCGAGGGAGATCGGCGTCATGCGCGCGATCGGCGCCCGCGACTCCGCGGTCCTCGCCGTGTTCATGGTGGAGGGCCTGCTCATCGGGTTCCTCGCGTGGCTGATCGGCGTGATCGTGTCGCTGCCCATCTCCAAGATCCTGTCGGACGCGCTGGGCGAGTCGTTCGTGCAGCGGCCGCTCGCCTTCACCCCGGCGATCGACGGCATCCTGGCCTGGCTCATCGTCGTCGCCGTGCTCGCCCTGGTGGCGTCGTTCCTGCCCGCCTGGCGCGCGACGCGGCTCGCCGTCCGCGAGGTCCTGGCGTACGAATGAGCACGCCCTCACCCGCCGTCGTCCTTCGCCGATCCACCGCATCATGGCCCCCTACCGTCACGAGGCTCCATCCATGACCGCCAACCCGCCCGCATCCCGCCGTTCCCGCTGGCCCATCGTCCTGGTCGTCGTGGTCGTCATCGCGATCGCGGCCGCCGTGGGCGTGGGATCCGGCTGGTTCGGGGGCGCCGGTGCGGGCGCCTCGGCCCAGCCGTCCGCATCGCTGGAGGGCGTCGTGCCGTCCGACGCCGGTGTCGTCGCCGAGGGGCGCGCGGTGCCCGTCCGCTGGGCGGAGCTGGTGCCAGGAGCGGCAGGACGCGTCACCGCGATCCCGGTGACGGCGGGCGACGCCGTGGCCAAGGGCGATGTCGTGCTGCAGCTCGACGATGAGGCCGCGGCGCTCGAGGTGCAGTCGGCGACCGCGGCCTACACGGCGGCCAAGGCGGCGACGGCGCGGGCGGAGGCCTCGGTGGCCCAGGCCAAGGCGAACGTGACGGTGTCCACGGCGGCCGTGGCCCAGGCGCAGGCTGCCCGGCGCTCGGCTTCGGCTGCCCGGGACCAGGTGCCGTCGGGCGCGTCGAGGGCCATCAAGCGCCAGGCGGACGCCCAGATCGACCAGGCCGAGGCGGGCGTCGACTCTGCGAGGGCCCAGCGCTCTGCCGCTCAGGCGGCGCAGAAGACCGCGGAGGCAGGACTCGAGGCCGCCCAGGCCGACGAGGAGCGTGCGAAGCTGGCGGTGTCCGCGGCCGAGCTGGCCAAGGACCACCTGGCCGTCACGTCGCCGATCGCCGGGACGGTCGTGTCCATCGAGCCCGCCGTAGGCGACCTCGTCCAGCCCGGCGTGGTGGTGGCGCGGGTCGCCGATGCGTCGGAGTGGCGGTTCGAGACCTCCGACCTGTCCGAGAGCTCCATCGCGCGGGTCCGCGAGGGCTCCGCCGCGACGGTGACCGTGGACGGCCTGCCGGGCACGGAGGTCGCAGGCACCGTGGAGTCCGTGGGGAGCTACGGGGCGTCGGTCCAGGGCGACATCACCTACCGGGTGGTGGTGGCGCCGACGGGTGCCGTGCCCGAAGACCTGCGCTGGAACATGACCGTCACGATCGAGATCGACGGGACCGCCCCCGGGAGCTGAACAGTGAAGCCGGTCCCGCAGAGGGACCCGCTTCCGGATGGGACCCGCTCCGCTGCTGTTGCAGCCGTCGTGGGAGCCCGCCGACAGGTATGGCGCCTCACAGGCGACGAGGGCGGCACGGTGCCGTGCGTCCAGGCGTGCCGTCGCCTCACAGGCGACGAGGGTCGTCGGACGCGATCCCACCAGGGCGCGTTCGTCGCCTCACAGGCGACCAGTTCCGGATCTGCCGTCGAGAGCCCCCGGAGTCGTCGCCTGGCAGGCGCCGGCGAACCAATGCGGAACGGTCGCCGACGTGCCGAAGGGCGGGACGGCCGTCGGCTGCCCGACGCTCGCTGGCTACTCCACGGCGGACGACTCGTCAGGCTCGGACACCCCGATCGTCACAGTCCTCTCCTCCGCGCCGCGGACGAGCGTCAGCTCGATCGGGAGCCCGGCTTCGCGCAGGATCTCGTGGAGCGCATCCACGTCGTCCACGGACCGCCCGCCGGCCGCGACCAGCAGGTCGCCCTCGGCGATGCCGGCCGCTTCGGCGGGTGACCCGGCCTCCACGCCACGCACCAGCACGCCGTCACGCTCGGGCAGGCCCACGGACCGGCGCAGGCGTCGCGCGACGTGCGCCGGGGCCACCGCGATGCCCAGGCGGGGCCGCTCCCGCGACTCGCCGCTGGCCAGCGCGTCCACGCGTGCCCGCAGGGCCGCGTCGGCCGGCAGGGCGAGGTAGAACCCCTCTCCCACCCGGTTGGTGTTGATGCCCAGGAGCGTCCCGTCCGCATCCAGGAGGGGGCTCCCGGAGGAGCCGGGCGCAAGGGGTGCGGTGTGCTCGAGCGACCCGGAGATGCGCCGGCCGCCGGGGCCACGGAAGGCCCGCTCCACGGACGAGACGAACCCGAACGAGACGCGGGCACCGCCCGTGGGCGTGGCTGCGGCGGCGAACACGGCGGAACCGATCGTGGCACCCCCCGTCGCCCAGGCGACCGCCGGGACATCCGCCGTGTCGACGTCCACGACGGCGAGGTCGCCGTCCCAGTCGACGCCCTTGGCGGCGCCGCGGGCGATCCGGCCGTCGGCGAACCGGACGGTCACCTCCGGTCCCCGCAGGTTGTGGGCGTTGGTGAGGACGCGGCCCTGGCCGACGACGACGCCGGAGCCGCGGAGCCGGGAACCGATCCCGACGACGGACGGGCCGACGGCGCCCGCGACGGCAGCGACGGACTCCTGGAGCTCTTCTAGGACGGACATGGGGACGGGTGCCTCTCGGTGCGTTGTCACTTGCGATTTGCAATCTACTACCTAGTGCGACAGGCCGCAAGTCCCTCGCCTACCATTGCCGCAATGACCCGTCCCTCAGATCCCGGTGTCCCCCTGCCGCCGAGCGCCCTCGGCGCCGCGCTCGACCGCGTCGGCGACCGCTGGAGCCTGCTCCTGGTGGAGGCGCTGCTCCCCGCCCCCCTGCGGTTCAACGAGATCGCCGAGGCCGTCGCCGGGATCGCCCCCAACATCCTCTCGGACCGGCTACGGCGCCTCGAGGGCGCCGGGATCCTCGTCGCGACGCCCTACTCGCGGCGCCCGCTGCGGATGGAGTACGCGCTCACGAGCGACGGCCGCGAGCTCGCGGGAGCCCTCCATCTCCTGGCCGGTTGGGGGGCGCGCCGTGGCGGCGTCGGCGAACCGCTTCGCCACGAGCTGTGCGGGACGCCGCTCCAGGCGGCGTGGCACTGCCCCACCTGCGGGCGGCTCGTCGCCGACGACGAGCCGGACGAGCTGACGCGGATCTGACGGCCGGCGGACCCGGCGGACCCGGCGGACGACGCTACCCCGGACGGACCTCAGGCGGTTATGGCAACGTCCACGGCCAATGCGTCGAACGCCCCCGTCCGCTCGGCGACCGCCTCGGCACCCAGGCCGGTCGTACCCGTCGCAAGGGGCTGGTCCACGACAGCCCCCCAGCCGCGATCGTCCAGCGCCGCCAGCGTGGCCAGCGCAGCTGCGACCGCGCGGTCGGCATGCTCAACGGCCGCGCCCGACAGCACGGGCACCGATCGACCCGCCCGAAGCGCCGTGGCCACGGTGGCGGATGCGCGGGTGAGGCCGATGGCGGGCCCCGGTGTGCCCGCCGGCTCCCGCAGCACGAGGTCGACGTCGCCCGCGTCGGGCAGGAGGGCGGCGACCAGCGCGTGCCACGCGCCTGCAGGGTCATCCTCGGGGGCCGGCTCCACGAAGGCGAGAGGGTGGTCGGGGAGCAGCGCCCGGCGCAGCGCGACCTCTGCGGCTGCCCGCAACGGGGCGCCGGGCTCGCCCAGGAGCCAGTCGGGGAACGCTCCGACCGCAATGGACCCGGGGGGGATGCCCTCCCGCTGAGCCAGTGCCACCGCGAGCAGCTGCATGGCGAGCGCACGCCCTGCCCGCGTCGCAGCGTCCGAAGGCAGACCGCGCTCGAGATCCGGTGCAACGAGGAGCGGGCCGGCCGGCACCAGGACCCGCGCGCCCGCGCGACACAACAGGCGGTACGCGAAGACGTGGTCGGCCAGCGCCCGGTCCGGGTCCACGCGGCCGCTGATCACCTCGCGGATCGGGTCGGCGACGACCATGTCGATGCGTTCGAAGGCAGCCACGACCGCGTGATCGGGTGCGGCGAGCGGCCGGGCGTCGGTCATGAGGCGCACGTACCCTCGACGGCGCGCGCCCGCCTCATCGACGGACCGCCGCAGGACGGAGAGCGCGCGCTGGGCGCCGGTCGGGATCGGCTGGCCGTGCGGCTCGTGGGCGGCAAGGCCGCCACGGGACGAAGGGGCGGCCCGCCAGGTGTCGACGGTGCGCCCGGCCTTGCCCAGGAGCTCCGCGAGCTCGCGGCTGGGCGGCACCTCCACGCGGATGAGGTCCGCACCCGCATCGATCGCCCTCACGGCCTCGTCCAGCGCATCCACGATCGCCGGCGATGCGACGGAGACCCCGATCCAGGGGCGTGGCGCATCGCCAAGCAGCTCCAGGAGCTCGCGTCGGGCGACACGGTTGGCGTCCACGCGCTCAAGCGCCGATCGGGCGAGCGCGACGGCGTTGGCGACGGCCACGGCCCGCCGGTCGGGCTCGGCGAGCAGCTCTGCCTCGAGGCCCAGATCCACGTTGCCGGCCGCGACCTCCATCGCCAGCTCCTGGGGCCGCAGGTCGTACTCGGCCATGGCGATGGCGAACGGCAGGGCGATGCCGCCTCCCAGGCGACCCGGATCCGGGGCGAGGTACCGGTCGACGACCTCGGCGGCCAGCGGGCGCCCCGCGCGATCGACACCGGTCACCCCGAACAGCCGCAGGATCGCGCGCTCCTGGCCGATGGTGGTGAAGCCGGCCGCAGCGGCACCCCACGCGGATGCGATGTCGGTCGCGCGCGCCCGCAGCACATCGAGGTCCGTGCCGTCGCCGAGCAGGTGCATGGCCGCAGTATGGCGTCCGCGGGGCGCCCCGTGATCCCCCGACCGGCTTACGGGCCGATGGCCGGAGGGGCTACCCGCCCCCGCCGGCGGGACCGGTCCGGGCCACGTGACCGATCCAGACCTGCCCGTCCGTGAACTGCTCCGCCTTCCAGATCGGAGCTCGCGCCTTCGTCTCGTCGATGGCGTGGCGCGCGGCGGCGAACGCAGCATCCCGGTGCGGCGCCACGGCCACCACCACGACGGACGTGTCGCCCAACGGAACCTCGCCCGTCCGGTGGACGATGGCCAGGCGCCGGACGCCGAAGCGCGACTCGATTTCGTCAGCGATCTCCTCCAGCACCGTCAGCGCCATCGGCTCGAAGGTCTCGTACGCGAGGGCCTGCACGTCGCGCCCGGCGTGGCGCTCGGCCTCGCCCTCCTGGCCCGGGGCCGGCGTTCCCGGCGTGGCCCGCGTCCGGCCCAGGAATGCCACCACCCCGCCGTCCCCGTCCGTGGCGAGGCGGTCGACCAGCTCAGCCGCCAGGCCGGCGCCGAAGGGTGACTCCCTGATCTCCAGGATCCTGCGCCGCTCGTCGGGTCTTGCCCCGGCCTCGCCGGAGCCGCCGCTGACTGGCGGGATGCAGGCGATCTCGTCGCCGTCCGCGAGCGGGCGGTCAGGGGCGGAGTAGTCGCCGTTGACCGCGAACCGGAGCGACGAGCGCCCTGAGGCGAGCGCCGGCACGACCTCGACCACCGCCGCCCACGCGTCATCCACGGTGGAACCCAGCGGCATCTCCAGGCGCAGCTCCCTCGTCCCGGCGGTCTCGCGCTGCATCGCGAACAGGCGCACCTTGATGCGCAGCGGCGGCAGGACGCTCATCGGTGGACCTCCGTTCAGACCAGCAGCCCGGCGCCGAAGTACAGGCCGGCCGCCACGATCGTACCCGCGGCGACCGTCCCGACGTTGATGTACAAGAGACCCGTCGCGGATTCCATGGAACGGGTCCTCGCCGTCTGGAGGGCAGCCCACGAGACCACCAGCGGGAACACCAGCCCGACGAGCAGGCGCAGCCAGACGAACAGCGCCCACGGCCCGAACAGCGCCGCGAACGGTCCGCCCGTGGCGCCCGGCCCCGCGCCGGTCCCGGTCCAGACCACGAACAGGACCACCTGGAGCGCGATGACCCAGAGCAGGCTGAGCGAGACCCTGACCAGCGGCGCCTCGGGCAGCTTGGGCGTCACGAGGTACCAGTGCCCGAGGATCATCGCGGCGAAGACGCCGCCCGTCGCGAGGGCGAGCATGACGAACTGGACCGTCAGCATCGCCACGCCGGCCGGGTCCCCGCCCCACGTGAGGCCGCCCAGCACCAGGACGGTCAACCCCACGCCGGCGCCGGCCAGGCCCGGGACGACCGCGCGTCCACCGCGCGCGAGCACGATCGCCGTGACCAGGGCCAGCACGACGAACGCGACGAGGGCGGCGCGCCGGGCGCCGTCGTAGGCCGGGTCGGCGGTCACGGGCGAGCCTGCGACGATGAGCGGCAGGCCGGTGTCCGAGAGGTACGCCAGCAACCCGAACGCCACCGCGCACAAGGCCGTGAACGTGAGATACCCCTTGGTCGCGGCCGTGCGCAGGCGCGCGACAGCCACCAGGACGAACGTCCCGACCGCGATTCCGGTCAGCAGCGTCCAGTTGATCAGGGACAGGTTCGAGGCGATCTGCTCCGCGGGCACCGCGGGAGTGTAGCCGCCCTATGCGCAGCGCCCGGCGCCGGGCGTGACGGTGATGCTCCGGCGCATACTGAATCGTCGGCACCTGCGGACGCAGCGGCCGGCCGAAGCCGGCGGGAGGCAGTGAAGATGGCGATCGGTCGCGACACCTCGTTCACGTGGCTGGGGCATGCCGCGGTGGAGGTCAGGACCCCGGGCGGCAAGGTCATCCTGTTCGACCCGTGGCTGGGCAATCCCACGAGCCCGCGCAGCGCGGACACCCAGCAGCAGCTGGACCTGCTGCTCGTGACCCACGGCCACGGCGATCACCTCGGCGACGCGGTGGCCCTGGCGGCGCGCCTGAGGCCGGCCTGGCCGTGCATTCACGAGATGAGCCTGTGGCTCGCGCGGCGCCTTCCCGGTGGCTCCGACCAGGTCACCGGGATGAACAAGGGCGGCACCGTCGAGGCGGCGGGTCTCAAGGTCTCCATGGTGCCGGCAGACCACTCCGCGGGCGACTGGAACGCCGGCGGCGAGACCACCCTCTACCTGGGCGAACCTGCGGGCTTCGTCGTGGAGCTGGAGAACGGGTTCCGCATCTACCACGCGGGCGACACGGCCGTGTTCGGCGACATGACCCTGATTCGCGACCTGTTCCGGCCGGACCTCGCGATGCTGCCCATCGGCGGCCACTTCACGATGGACCCGGCCGGGGCGGCGCTCGCCACGGAGCTGCTGGGCGTACGCCACGTGCTGCCGATCCACTGGGGCACCTTCCCCCTGCTCGCGGGAACGCCGGCGCAACTGGCCGACGCCATCGCGGCCCGCAGGGGGACGGCCGAGGTCATCGACTGGAGGCCCGGAGACACGGTCAGCTGATCCGGGCGGATCCCGGTTGCGCTACCGGCGAGCGAGGACCCGTCGCCAGGCGAACCCGATCGCGAGCCCGATGGCGAGGCCCGCCAGGTTGTCGAACACATCGCCGCCCTCGCAGGCGCGCCCGAGCGGCTCCACGAGTGCCTGGACGAGCTCGATGCCGAGCGGCAGCAGCGCGGCAGCAGCGGCGAGCTGGCCCCGGTGCTGCCGGCCGTCAAGTTGCCCGATGACCACGCCCAGGGGGATGAAGAGGAGCACGTTCAAGGTCGGGTCGCCGACGAGCAGGTAGGTCGCGAGTGTCGCTGGCCCGATCCGGGACAGGTCGCAGGGCAGCATGCCGCTTACGCCAGGCTCCAGCGCCGAGCGGCTGGGCATCAGGGTTGCCGCCAGGATGACGAAGATCGCCGCCAGGAGCAGCCAGGCCACGACCCGACTCGTCCCAAGACGACGCGCGACCCAGCCGCACAGCACGAGCGCGAGCCCGAAGGCGACGATGACGGCCAGGAGGCTGCGCGGAAGGCCGGTGCCTGCTGGGTTCGTCACCACGAGGTAGCTCAACCGCACGGTAGGCAACAGCTCAACGTGGACGCGCGGGCATCAGTTGGTGGCGTATCGCCGGCCGCGTCGCTATTGGACGGCGGCAACCGGCATCGAGGCCGGCTTGGGCGCGGGTCCTACCACGACCCGAGGCTCGCCCTCGGGTGCCCCATCGTGGGCCTGCACGTAGCCGAGGATCGCGGCCCGCAGCTGGGCGTCTTCACCGCCCGTCGCCAGCGCCAGCATCCGGCGCACGTCGTCGCGCACGTCCAAGGGAGGAGGAGGCGAGCTCGTCCGCAGGACGCTGGGGCTCTGCGTCGGCTGGACGCTCTCGATGTCGTAGAAGAGCTCCTCGTGGAGCTTCTCGCCCGGCCGCAGGCCGATAGTCTCGATCGGCTGGCTGCTGGGGTCGCGGCCGGCGAGGCGGATGAGATCGCGCGCGAGATCCATCACGCGGACGGGCTTGCCCATGTCGAGCACGAACAGATCGCCGTTGCGGCCCAGAGCGGCCGCATCGAGGATCAGCCAGGCGGCCTCGGGGATGGTCATGAAGAAGCGCGTCATGTCCGGGTGGGTGATGGTGAGCGGCTCACCGTTCTCGAGCTGCTCCTTGAAGATGGGCACCACGCTTCCCGTCGAGCCCAACACGTTCCCGAACCGGACCGACACGTAGGGACGGCCAGTCCGCCGCGCCGCGTCCGCAACCAGCATCTCGCCGATCCGCTTGCTCGCGCCCATGACGCTCGACGGTTTGACCGCCTTGTCCGTGGACACGAACACGAAGCGCTCCACGTTCGCTGCCGCGGCGGCATCCAGCAGCACGAGAGTGCCGCCCATGTTGACGTAGGCAGCGTCGGAGGGGTGGTCCTCCATCATCGGCACATGCTTGTAGGCGGCGGCGTGGAAGATGACGCTCGGGGCCTCCTCGGCGATCAACCGGTCCATGGAGACGCGGCTCGCCACGTTGGCGAGGTGGATGCGCAGCTCACCCGATCCTCGGCCCTGGGCTCGACGCGTCTCCAGCTCGCGCTGCAGCAGATAGAGCGGGCTCTCGGCACGGTCGACCAGGACGAGGCGGCGCGGGCCGAGTGCGAAGACCTGGCGCGCCAACTCTGACCCGATCGAGCCCGCCCCGCCCGTGATGACCACGGTGCGATTGGTGATGATGTCGTCCACGTTGACCGCGTGCTGCGTCACGATCGGACGACGGAGGAGGTCCTCCACCCGGACGCGACGGATGCGATGCGCATCGACGCTGCCGTCGATGAGGTCCGTGACCGGGGGGACGGTGCGCACCTCGAGCTGGTGCGCCAGCGCCCCCTCCATGGCACGCCGGATAGCGGCACCGGATGCGCTGGGCATCGTGATGAGGAGGGTCGTGGCGCCGGTCTCCGCAATCGCCGCCTCGAGCGCCTCGAGGCCGCCGAAGACGCGCAGCCCAGCGACGATCCCGCCGGCCAGCGCGGGGTCGTCGTCGAGGAACCCGACGGGCCGAACCCCGGACGACTTGTAGCGCGAAGCAGACCTGGCCACGAGCACGCCGGCGTCGCCCGCGCCATAGAGCAGGGTCGCCTGGCGATCAGCCGCCGCCTGGCGACCGCGCGCGGGCACCGAATCGGCAGCCGCCCGGATCCCGAACCGCACGCCACCGAGGAAGGTGACGCTCAGCAGGACCTCGATCAGCCAGAAGGAACGCGGGAAGCCCTCCGTCCACGTGTCTCCGCCGATGGCAGCCGTCCCGTAGAAGACCGCCATGGCGACGAGCGACCCGAGCGCGACGGCGCCCGCGATCCGCTCGAACTCAGGGATGCTGGCGAACCTCCAACGGCGGTTGTACATGCCGAGCCGCACGTTGACGGCCGTCCGCACCGACAGCAGGAGGGCGACGATCAGCGGAAATGCGGGGATGGTGAGGGGGGCGGCAAGCGAGTCGAGCCGGATCACGAGTGCGAGATAGGCGGCGACCACGATGCCGACGAGGTCGATCGCCAGCAGGTATCGCCCACGGATGTCGCGAGCGTGACGCAGCGCAGTCGGGAAGGAGCCCAGCCTGGCCTCAGCCGGACCGAGTTCGGATGCGTCGCGGGACGGTGCCGTCCACGGCGACATCGGTGGCCTGACGGAGCGACGAACTGCCAATGTGCCCCCTCGCGAAGATCGAGTTGCTCCAAGTGACCAAGCGTCGCGCAATCGAGCGACATCCACCCCCGGCCGATCGGCCTGATCGACTTCGGCCGCGCGTTCCGCGACGGCGCCCGTCGATCGCTCGATGCTCCCCGGACAAAGGACACTAAGGCAAACGGCCTATTCTTTCTAGTACCTAAGGCGCACCGTTTCCGGGCCGATGTGCAGACAGTGGTGCACGCTGGCAACGATCGATCGGCCCCAGGGCTCGATCGTGGGTGATCGCCGCGGCGAACGCGGACAAGCCGGTTGACGATCCGGCGAGTTGTGGCCAATGATCGGCCTCACCGTCTCTTGGCGGCAGATGAACTCCGTCCGACGCGCCGCGTCAAGCGGGGCAGAGAGTGAGCAGTCGTGGATCTCCGGCACCAGATCGGCATCGTCCGCAAGTGGTTCCCACTTCTCGTGGCGTGCGTCGTGATCGCCGCAGCCGCGGCGTTTGCCCTCAGCAGCATCCAGCAGCGGATCTACCAGGCGCGGGCCACGCTGATCGTCGGCCAGTCGCTCCAGGCGCTCAACCCGGACTTCAACCAGCTCATGGTGTCACAGCGCCTGTCGAGCACCTACGCCGCCGTGGCGACCAAGCGGCCGGCGCTGAACGTCGTCATCGAGCGGCTCGGCCTGGAGCAGACGGCGGACCAGCTCGCGAAGAAGGTATGGGCAGAGACGCCGACCGATAGCTCACTGCTGAACCTGACCGCCCAGGACCCCGATCCGGCTCGGGCCGCCGCGATCGCCAATGCCCTGGCCGACCAGCTCATTGCCGCCTCCCCGGCGATCCAGGGTCGAGAGTCCGAATTCCAGCAGTCCATCGACGACGATCTCAAGGCGACGCAGGAGCAGATCCAGGCGACGCAGGCGCAAATCGAGCGCCTGACCGCGCTGGAGAGCCCGGAACCCACCGACATCGCCGTCCTCGAGGCCCTGCAGGGTCGGATCGTGACCCTGCGGTCGACGTACGCGTCGCTCCTCTCCTACTCCGCTGGGAGCGCCGCGAATCTCCTCAGCATCGTCGAGCCCGCCGTCGCGCCTGAGACGCCGGTATCGCCCACGACGCTGCTCAACACCCTCTTGGCCGCGGCGGTCGGTCTCCTCCTCGCGGTAGCGATCGCCGCCATCGTCGAGTACCTCGACGACCGGGTCAAGGACCCCGACGCAGTCCAAGCGGTCGCCGGTCTGAGCACGCTAGGCACCGTAGCCCGGATGAAGACCGACGCCGACCAGGCGGAGTTCTACCGGCTGGTGACGCTCCTCTACCCCCGCTCTGCCGTGGCGGAGGCCTATCGAACGCTCCGCGCCAACATCGAGTTCGCATCCGTCGATGCCCCGATCCGAACGCTCCTCGTGACCAGCTCGGCCGCGAACGAGGGCAAGACGGTGACGGCCGCCAACCTCGCCGTCGCCTTCGCCCAAGCCGGCCGTCCGACCATCCTCGTGGACGCGGATCTGCGCAAGCCCGCCGTGCACAGCATGTTCAAGGTGCCGAACCAGCACGGGCTGACGACCATGCTGCGCAGCGACATCGCCACCGCGGAGACGACCTCCCGCCCTACCGAGCAGGCCAACCTCCGGATCATCACCTCTGGTCCGCTTCCTCCCAACCCGGCCGAGCTGCTGGGCTCACAGCGCATGCGCAAGGTCATGGAACGGCTCCGGTCCGGAGCGGAGCTCGTGATCTTCGACGCTCCACCCCTCCAGGTCACCGATGCTGCGGTCCTGAGTTCCTACCTTGATGCCACGGTCCTCGTGGTCGATGTGGAGCGCAGCAGGCGGAGCGCCGTCAAGCATGGGGGGGAGGCCCTTGAGCGAGCGGGTGCGAACGTCCTGGGTGTTGTCCTCAATCGGGTCCCGAAGGCTTCCCAGACCGGCGACTACGGCTACTACGACGAGGAGGCTCATGAGGCGACGGCCGGAACGCGGCCTGCAGCGCCCGAGAGCTCGCCCTCGTGACACCCGGGTCTCGGCCGCCGGACTTCGCGCCCCCGTTTCCGAGACCGTCTGCCCAGATCAGTCTGCGCATCCTCGAGCCCGTGACGGACCCCATGACGGGTCACGATGAGAGTGGGTGGCGTCCCTGACCTCGGTTGAACTCCGGGCAATGGAGACCCCCTCGCCGCCGTCCCTCGCGATGGCGGCGAGGGTGAGGTCGTCCGAGTACCTGCCGCTGGTCGCCGCCCTCCCGATCTGCGCGGCGATCCTGGCGGGCATGACGGTCGGCAGTGGGGCGCTGACGGCGGGTGGAGCGGTCGCAGCGTTCGTCGCCGGACTCCTCTGGCCTCCTGCGGGACTCGCTGTCCTGGCCCTGATGGCGCCTCTCAAGTCGCCGGCGGTGATCCCGGCACCCGGCTTCAACTCCGTGCTCGTGGGCGCGATCCTGCTCGGCTGCGTGTATCGGCTGCCGATCGACAGGCCCTCACTTCGCCCCAGCCTCCCGCTTCTGCTCATGCTCGCCTTCGTCTTCTATACAGCCGTGCAGCAGGTGCCGGATGCCTTGGCCGGCTACTCGGGACCGGACAGCCGTCGCATCGGCTACCTGTACATCCAGTTGGCAACCCTCGCGGGCGTGGCGCTGGCCGCTGCGTCCGTGCTCCGATCCAGATCGCCGGCGCCGTTCATCGCGGCTGGTCTCATTGGAGGCGTGATCGCCGCCGGCCTCGCCATCGCGGTGTCCGTCCTGCCGACACCATGGGTGGTGAACCTCGTGGACTCCACCGGTGCCACTGCCCGTGTCATGGGGCCGTTCGGGGATCCCAACTACTTCGGCCTGTTTCTGGCCACCGGGATCGTGGCCTGCCTGGCGGTGGCCGTGGTCACCCGGTCCCGGATTGCCCGCATCCTGCTGGCGGCCGTGGCGATCGTCCTGGCGATCGCCTTCTCGATCGCGCTCTCGAGAGGCGCCCTCCTGGCCCTCGCTGCGGGCGTCCTCGCCCTTGCGTTCACGCGGAGTCGGCGAGCCGGGCTCCTGACAACCGGTGCCCTGGTGATCCTGGCGCTGGTCGTGTACCCGCTGTTCCTGGAGTGGCGCCTGACCGCTGACGCCGGACGGCTGTCGGCGCAGGCGTACACCGTGCTGGCGCGGAGCGACCAGTCCCGGTTCGCGGCGGCGCTCGCCGGACCCATGATGTTCGCGACCGCGCCGCTCTTCGGCATCGGCTTCGGGCACTACGCGCTGATGAGCGGCCGCTTCACGGGCTACGCGATCGAGTCCCACAACTGGTACGCGAACGTGCTCGCCGAGCAGGGGCTGGTCGGGGTTGCCCTGTGGATCCCGATGCTGGCCGCAATCGCGATCCAGCTGCTCCGCGCGCCGCGCGCCGCGCGTTCGGTCGGGTTGGCGGTGTTCGTCGTCTATGCGACCGGATCAGCGTTCCTGCAGCCGCCGCTCTCGGTGCAGACGTCGGCGTTCGCGATCATCGTCGTCGTGGCCGCCCTGGTCGGGGATTGGAGCCGCTTCGCTGCGCCAGAGGTGCGACCCATCGACGGTGCGGCAGAGCACGCCGCGGCCCTGCCCGGTCGGTAGCGCCGGGCGGCGATCTTCTCAATCCGCCTCGGGTGCAGCTTCGATCCCGCGGTACAGGCGCTCCCACCTGTCCGCGACGACCCCGATCTCGAACGTCCGGCGGACGCCTTCCCGGCCCGCCGCGCCCATCGCGCGGCGTTCCTCCACGCTCGCCTGCATGACCCGAGCCATCGCCCGAGCCGTTGCCGCGGGATCAGCGACCGGAGTCAGGTAGCCCGAGACGCCATCCAGCACGGCGTCGCGGCTGCCCCCCACGTCCGTCGCAACGACCGGAAGCGAGCTCGCACCCGCCTCGAGGAGGACCATCGGCAGGCCCTCCCAGTGCGAGGTCATCAGGAACCCGTCAGCAGCCTGCATGAGCGCGCCGACGTCAGAACGCAGGCCCAGCAGGCGCAAAGCATCCTCGATCCCGGCTTGTCGACCCAGCTCGCGGACCTCGCCCTCCAGGGGCCCCGTTCCCGCGACGAGCAGGGTCGCCCGCGGGTGCTCCTGCCGCACCCTGGCGAACGCCGCGATCATGTCCGGGTATCCCTTGGCCTCCACGAGCCGGCCCACGGCGAGCCAGGTGAAGCGGTCGTCAAGGCCGAGTGATGCGCGGGTCGCGTCGCGTACTGCGTCGTCACGGGCGTACGGGGCCGTGCCCAGCCCGTTGGGCACCAGGACGATCGAGCCCGCCGGCGCCGCGCCGCGCCGGGTCGCCTCCGCCAGCGCCACGCGGCTCACCGTGGTCGTTACGTTGGACAGCCTGTCGGTCAACCGGTACGCGACGTACCGCCACTGCCCGCCCTCGTTCTCGTTGTGGATCGTCGAGATCACGACGGGGATCGGCGCCACGAGCCGCGACAGCCTCGCGAGCAGGTTCGCGTGGACCATGTGCGCGTGGAGGACGTCTGGGCGCCACTTCCTGAGGAAGCGCGCCAGGTGCGCCAGTGCCCGCGGATCGGGCACGCCACGCCGCATCTCCAGCGAATGAGTCCGCACGCCGCTCAACGCGAGCTCGGACACCGGCGGCTCGAGTGAGAGCATCGAGATGGCCGCGACCCCCCACCCGCGCCGGTGGAACTCCTCGGCGAGATGGCAGACCTCGCGCTCGGCGCCACCCATGCCGCTGGACGTGATCAGGTAGGCAACACGGGGTTCGCGCGAAGGCAGGGCCGGACGCTGCGTCATGGCGCCGGAAACCGCGCCGGGACCGGGAACGGACGCATCGAGCCGCGTGCCTCGCCGGCGCGAGCCGGAACGCAGCGGTCGAATGGCATGACGATCGTCAGCGTGGTGCCCACCCGGACAGCCTAGCGCACACGCCTTCACCGGGCGGATCGGTCGCTACACTGTCGCGGTGATGTCGCTCGTCCTTGTACCTGCCAACCGGACCCACCCACGTCCGCGCCGTGCGCGGGGCTGCGAGCCCGTCCGATGAGGGTGCTCGTCACGGGGGGCGCGGGGTTCATCGGGCACCACCTCGTCCGCGCGCTCGTCGAGCGCGGCGACGAGGTGAGGGTCCTCGACGACCTGTCGAGCGGGTTCATCTCCCGCCTGCGGCCGGTTCTCGACCGTGTCACCTTCGTCGAGGGAAGCATCCTGGACGCCGGAGCCCTCGAGCGTGCCATCGGTGGCGCCGAGGTGGTGTTCCACGAGGCCGCCCTGGCATCGGTCGCCAAGTCGGTGGCTGACCCGCGGCTCACGAACGAGGTCAACGTCGCCGGGACCATCGACATCATGCTGGCTGCCGCCCGCCATGGGGTCCGACGCGTCGTGTTCGCCGGGTCGTCCGCGGTCTACGGAACGCCGAAGCAGCTCCCCTGCAGCGAGGATCACCTGGCGTCACCGACCTCGCCGTACGGCGTGAGCAAGCTCGCCGGCGAGCAGTATGTCCACGCGCTGGGCCGGCTTCACGGCGTCGAGACCGTGGTCCTCCGCTACTTCAACGTCTATGGTCCCGGCCAGGATCCCGCCTCGGAGTACGCGGCGGTCATCCCGAAGTTCGTGACCGCCGTCCTGCGCGGGGAGCGACCGACCTTCAACGGCACCGGCCTGATCACGCGCGACTTCGTCTACGTCGACAACGTCGTGGCTGCGAACATCCTCGCGGCGTCTCCTGCCAGCCCTTCCGGCCTCAGCTGCAATGTCGCCACCGGCACGAGTGTCAGCCTCGTCGAGCTCCTGGACGCGATCTGCGCCGCGGCGGGCCGCGAGGTCGTGCCGATCCACGGTCCCCCCCGCGAGGGCGACATCATCGACTCCCAGGGCGATGTCGCGGTCGCCCAGCGGGAACTCGGCTACGAGGTGACGGTCCACTTGCGCGACGGGATCGCGAAGACCGTGGAGTGGTACCGGGAGACGCTGCGGGCGTGACAGAGACGTCGGGAGCGTCCCCGGCGGAGCCGGACACGCCCGTGGCGGGAGGTGCCGGCCTCTCGTTCCGGTCGATCGGTCGCTCAGCGGCCATCCTGACCGGGGCTGCGGCCGGCGTCCAGGTCATCGGCATCCTGCGCGAAGTGTTCGTCGCCGCGCAGGTGGGCCTGTCGACCGGGTACGACGCCCTGCTCATCGCGCTGATCATCCCGACGATGTTCGCGGGCGTGCTGACCGCCGGGACCGTCACCGCCATGGTCCCCGCCTACCTCGAGGTTCGTGACGCCCGGGGCCGGCCGGACGCCCGCAGGCTGGCAGGAGCGATCGCCTTCTGGGTCGGCCTGGGCGGGCTCGCCATCTGGCTGCTCCTCGAAGCTGTTGGCCCTGTGGCGATTGCGATCGCCGGTCCCGGTCTCAATGAGGCCAGCCGGGAGGCTGCCGTCTCCTACCTGCACGTGGTCGCGCCGCTCGCGTTCGTGATGGCGGTCTCCGCCATCCTCGCCGGGGTTAGCCAGGCCGAGGAGCAGTTCGCCGCCATCGCGGCGTCGAGCTTCGCGGGGGCGGCGGTGAACCTCGTGACAACCCTGGTGCTGTGGCAATCGGCTGGTCTCGGGGCACTGGCCCTTGCGAACCTGCTTGGCCCGACCACCGCGGCCGTCGTCCTGGCGGTGGCGGGCCTGCGCTCGTCGACGCTGCCGCGGCTCGCGGTCTGGACGACGCGCGATGAGCTCTCCAGGTTCGCCCGCCACGCCGCCCCGCTGACACTCAGCAGCGCGATCCTGCAGGTCAATGGCGTCGCGGATCGTGCCATTGCCTCCCTCATCGCACCCGGCGCCGTGAGCGCGCTGCGCTACGCGGACGTCCTGGTGCGAACACCGATCGGGGCGATCAGCCCCGCTTGGGGCACGGCCCTCTATCCATCCCTCGTCCGCATCGCCCACGGAGGGGGAGCCGGGCTCGGAAACGCGACGTCGCAGTCAATCCGGTACGTGCTCGCGGTGTTCGTCCCCGTGGCCGTGCTGACGATCGCCGTGGCGCCCGTCGCGGTCGCGGTCGGCTACGGGCGCGGCGCGTTCAGCCCGACCGACGTGACACGCACGGCCCAGGCTGTGGCCGCGTTCGCCCCCCTGATCGTCGTGATGATGTGCTACCCGCCGTTCACGGGTGCCCTCAACGCCCGCCGACGCGGCGGCGTCCTCCTGGCGGGGGGCGTCATGAACGTGTGCCTCAACCTGTTCCTTGACGTGGCCCTCGGGATCACCCTGGGGGCCGCCGGCGTCGCCCTCTCGTCCTCGCTGACCGCGATCATCGTCCTCAGCTTCTTCTCGCGCCGCTTGGCGCACGCGGAGGAGGACTTTGCGCTCACTCCGATCGCGCGCACGCTCGCCCTGGCGGTCGTCGCGAGCCTGCCCGTCGCCATCCCGATCGGCGCCCTCTGCTGGGCGGGCTTCGTCCCGGGAGGGCCGGTCGTCGGGCTGCTGGCTCTGTTCGCCTTCGGGACGCTCGGGCTCCTCAGCTACCTGCTGATCGCGGTGCGCCTCGGTCTCGACGAGGCACGGGCGCTCGCGGAGTTCCTGGGCACATGGCAGACGCAACGTCGCGATCGTGGACGAACGCCACGATGACACCCCCACGGGCCGCGTACCTCCCCGCCGCTTCGCCCCGAGTTATCGCGGACGAGGGGATAGCGGCAAGCGACGCACCCTGGGGGATCTCGCGCCTACAGGGCGGGTTCCATCCCTAGGGCTGGGCCGACGAGGCGACTGACACCCCGGCAACCTCGATGAAGATGTCATCCCACAGCTTGAGCACTGCCGCGAGCGAGAAGCGCTCCACGACCTCGGGCGCCCGTGCCGCCAATTGCGCGGCGAGGGCACGGTCGACGATGAGTCGCTCCATCGCTGCGGCCAGGGCGTTGATGTCATCGGGCGGGACCAGCAGGCCATCAACACCGTCGCGTATCAGTTCCCGCGGCCCACTCGGGCAGTCGAAGCTGACGGCGGGCACACCGCATGCCATCGCCTCGCCGAGGACGGTCGGAAAGCCCTCGCGGCGGGAGGACATCACGAAGAGGCTGGCGCGCCGCAGCACGTCGTACGGTGCGCGAGTGGGACCGGGAAAGATGGCGCGTCCGGCCAGGCCCAGTGCGTCCCGCCGCCGCTCGAGCGCCGCCCGATCGGGGCCTTCACCCCAGACCTCCAGCGTCCAGGCTTCGTGACGGGAGGCCACCTCCGCAAAGGCGTCGAGCAGCATGTCGAACCCCTTCTCGGTCACGAGGCGACCCATCGCCACGATCACGGGCGGATCGGCCGGCGCGGCTGACCCGGGCGGGGCCGGCATCACCGGGTTGGGGACCACTCGCCCGCGGCGGCCGCGGGCTGGGCCGAGGGTCGCGAGCGCCGAGGGCGTCAAGGCGACGACGCTCGACGCCATCTGGTATGTGGCGAGGCGGAGCAGGCGCCAGGGCCGGGGGAGTGTCGACCACGCCGAGTAGGTGTGCTCCTGCACCACGATGGGCACACCGAGTCCGAGTGTGGCCAGGATCGCGAGTACGTTGGTCTCGATGGTGAAGGCCAGCACGATATCCGGCCGACTCGAGCGGACCGCCGCGCGGATCACGCGAAGGCGTCGCAGGTTGTTGCGCAGAGCATCGAGCGCACTCCGCGACGGGCGGTAGAGGTTCAACTGCTTCACGTGGGCCCGTCCGTCGATCTCGAAGAACCTGTCCTGCGCCGGGCCTGCGAGCGTCAGCAGGAGCGTCACGTCGGCTCCCCGGTCAACCCAGGCTCCGGTCAGGAGGGCCATGATCCGCTCTGCCCCACCCATCTCGAGCGAACCGATCAGGGCAGTGAGGCGAGGGGGCCGTTCACCGCCGGCGTGACGACGAACCATGTTGCTACCTCAGGAATGGCGTACGGCGCAGTGCGGCCTGCCTGAATGGAGTCTATCGGCGAGAGCGTGCCCACAGACGCTGGGACCGGCTGCGCGGCGGGTCCGAACCACGTGATCCCGCCCTTCTCCGCCGCATCCCGCAACCTTCCCGCCCCGCTCCAGACCGCCGTGGACGCAGATGTCGCTGTGACCGGACGAGTCCGCCTTGCGCTTGACAAGGGCCGACCGACGCGTGCACGCTTCGCGCTTCCGCGGGCCCCGTCGGGGATCGTGATCGTGCCGCCGCCTACAGAGAGTATCAATGAGGGTCGCACTATTCCTGCCCGACCTGGGTGGTGGCGGCGCCGAGCGCGTGTTCGCCCTGCTTGCCGGGGGACTGGCAGCTCGAGGCGTTGAGACGGAGGTCGTGCTCGTATCCGCCGAGGGACCCCACTTGGCCGCCGTGCAGGCGGTGGTCCCGGTGATCGATCTGCATCGCAGCGCCACCCGATACAGCCTGTTGCCCCTGGCGCGGTACCTGCGGCGGCGCCGACCCGACGTGCTGGTCACGGCGCTGGATCACGCCAACATCGTCGCGGTGTGTGCCCGCAGCCTGGCGCACGTGCAGACGGCGGTGGTCGTCACCCATCACCTTGCCGTGGCCGACGTGGCGACCAGCAGCTCTCCTCGCAAGGCCAGGCTGTGGTCCGGCCTGCGGGCGCGCTTCTATCCGTGGGCCGATGCCATCGTTGCCGTGTCGCGTGACGCCGCGACGGATCTGGCGCGCGATCTCGATCTACCGCGCGAGCGCGTCGACGTCATCCTGAACCCAGTGATCACGACGGACCTGGTGGTCCGGGGCGCGGTCCCGATCGAGCATCCGTGGCTTGCGGCAGGGATGCCGCCTGTGCTGATGGGCATCGGCCGCCTGGAGCGGCAGAAGGACTTCCCTACGCTCATCCGAGCCTTCGCGCTCCTGCGCCAGGAACGTCCTGCACGCCTGATGATCCTGGGAGAGGGAACCGGTCGCGACGAGCTCGAGGCCCTGGTCCGCGAGCTGGGCGTCACTGGCGACGTCGCTATGCCGGGGTTCGTCAACAACCCCTATGCCTACCTGAAGCGCGCGGCCACGTTCGTCCTGTCGTCCATCTACGAGGGTCTCCCGACTGTGCTCATCGAGGCGCTTGCGCTGGGCACGCCGGTCGTGTCGACCGACTGCAAGTCCGGCCCGCGCGAGATCCTTGAGGACGGTCAGCTTGGACGCCTCGTGCCGATCCGGGACCCGGAGGCCCTGGCTGCCGCCATCGCCGCGACACTCGATGAACCACACGCACCCGTGCCCCCGGAGTGCCTGCAGCCGTACCGTCAGGCTGAGGCCGTTGACAACTACCTCCACCTGTTCGAGCGTGTCCTGGCCACTCGATACGACTCCGCAGCCAGGACTTCCTAGCTGCGATCCCCACGGGTGCTGTTGACCACGGGCATGGGTGATTGTCCGCCGAGCCAGGTGTGCTGCGCTGCCGCCAGGAGCTGCTCGTTCGGATGGACTGCTCTCGTCCGGCCTCCTTCGCGTACCCTTGGCTGGCGGGTGGTTCCGCCTTCCGGTGGCGGCACACCGTGACCCAGGGGGTTCCAGCACTGAGTCCGGTTGAGAACGATCTGACCTTCACGGTCTTCACCGCGACCCACAACCGAGCGCACTTGCTCCAGCGCGTGTTCGACGGCCTTGAGTTGCAGACGGATCGCGACTTCGAGTGGCTGATCGTGGACGATGGGTCCACCGACGACACGGAGTCGATCGTCGGGGATTGGGCGTCGCGTGCCGGCTTTCCGGTGCGGTACATCCGCCAGCCTCACTCGGGAAAGCACGTGGCGTTCAACCGTGGCGTCCGCGAGGCAAGGGGCCACCTGTTCCTGACGTGGGACTCCGACGACGGAGCCGTGCCGGAGGCCCTCGAGCGTTTCCGGGCACACTGGGATGCCATCCCTTCCGATCAGCGGCCAGGGTTCTCGGCCGTGTCGGCGCTCCGTCGATACGAAGACGGCACGCCGATCGGTGATCCGTTTCCCAGCGACGTCCTGGATTCGGACCCGCTGGACCTCTACTTCCGATACCGAGTCCGAGGAGACAAGTGGGGGTTCCATCTCACCAGCGTCCTGCGGGATCACCCGTTCCCTGAGCCAGAGGGTGTCACCTTCGTCTCGGAGTCGATCGTGTGGTTCGCCATCGCTCGCCACTACCGGACTCGATACGTCAACGAGTTCCTTGGCCTCAACTTTCCGGCGTCGGCCAGCGAGCCGCGTCTCTCCAGCCTGACCGTCACAACGGCGCAGGGGCGGCTTCTGTTCCACGAGGCCGTGATCGAGGAGTACCTCGATTACGCGAGCCTTGCCCCGCTACTGATCCTCAAGTCGCTGGTCAACTACTCGCGCTACTCCTTCATCGTCGGCACCGGGCTCCCGGCGCAGGTGACCCGCATTGCGACCGTGGGTCGGAAGGTGCTCGTCCTGTCAGCGGTTCCCCTTGGGTTCCTCTTCTTCATCCGGGATCGGCTGCTGAGTCGCTGGGCTCGCCGATCGCTGAGCTAGCGAATCGCTGCCACCTGCACCTGACGACCCCGCCTCAGGGATGGACGACACGGGTGCAGTTGGAGAACTGCGCCTGACTGCCCGAGACGAGCGGCTGGCGGTTCCCGGTCACGGTCACGCCGTCGACGTTGGCGAAGTAGAGGACCGGTCCCTCGGCGGCCGTCGTGGCCGTGTTGGCGGTGACCGCGATGTTCTGGCGGCGGGCGACCGAGACCCGCGTGTTGAGCCCGCGCGGGGTGCCGTCGTAGCCGGAGCGGGCCGTGCCGGTCACCGTGTTCCCGGTCACGGTCACGTCGCGGACGGTCGAGCCCGCCGCGCCGTCGGCGGCGAAGAAGAAGCCGGCGTCGTACGTGGACAGGGCGTAGCTGCCCACGCTGTTGTTGCGGAAGGTGGCGTAGGCGATGACCTGGTAGCTCCAGTCGGGCTCGATGTCGAAGACGTGCAGGCCGACCTTGTCGAAGCTGTTGCCCTCGATGAGGACGTTCGTGCCGGCGAGGAGGGCGATCCCCATGCGGCCGGCGTAGGTGAACGTGTTGTCGTGGATCCAGACCGAGTCGGCCGAGACGTGGGTGTCGTCGTTCCCGCTCACGTACACGCCGTCGCCGTACGTCTTGCTGATCCGGTTCCCGGTGATCTCGATGTACGAGCCGCCCCAGATGCCGACGCCGTGCTGGTTCTCCCCGCTGCCGGCGCTGTAGACCGTCGTCGTGTTGGGGTTGCTCCCCACGAGGTTGAAGTTGCGGATCGTGATGTGGCTGTTGTGGCCGAACGAGGTCCGCTGGCTGTGGAGGTTGAACGGGCCGCCGAGCCAGGTCCCGCCAGGGTTGTTGGCCCGCAGCGTCGCGCCGTTGCCCTCGAACACGAGGTTGCGGCGGCCGTAGAGCGCGATCCCCTGGTCGAGCCGGTAGGTGGTGCCGGCCCGGAACGCGATGACCGACCCGTCGGGGACGGACTTGATGAACGCGTTGAGCGCCGCCGAGGCGTCGCTCGACCCGGTCGCGTCGATGGAGGTCGGCACGCTCACCGTCCGCGTGGTCGCCGGGGCCGGGAAGGGCCGGGAGCCGGACGGGGGCGTGGGGGCGCGCCCTGCCGGCATCGCGATGACGGCCCCCGGCCCGTTGTGGATGACGTTCCAGCGCGAGTCCGCCAGCAGGCTCGCCCGCAGCGGGCCGCAGCAGTCGGAGCGCGTCGTCGGCACGAGCCCCAGCAGCTCGGGGATGGTCGGCTGGGGTTGGCGAGACGACTCGGCCGCCGGTCCGGCAATGTAGATGGCCTCGAACGGGAGATGCGTCGCCGCGCTCCAGGCATCCACGCAGCTCATCGTCAAGCCTGCGCAGTCCTGGACGGCAGCATGGTCTTCCACCGTCTGGCGGAAGACACCCTCCCCATGCCACTCTGTTCCCTGCGGCGTGACCACGCTGACCGCCCCCGTCAGCGCCGGGAACCACTCACTGATCCCGTCCGCATGCCACTTGGAACCTGTGACCAGCAGGAACCGGGTTCCGGGCACGAACCGCGCGCTCACCACGTTCATCGCGTCGAGGTCGGCCGACCGCAGCTGATCACGCGGCCCGGTAGCGCCCGGCACGACGAAGGGCGATGCCAAGGCGACGGCGGCGAGGGCCACCGCCACGAACGCCGCCCCGCGCTGCACAGTGGTTGTGAACCTGTGACCTCGCGCGAGCTTGGGCCAGGTCCGGGTCACGAAGGATCCGAGACCGGCAGCGGCGAGAAGTGCGGCCGGCACGGCGACGTCCATGGATGCGTTGCGTTGATCGAGGACGAGGATGGCGAGCGCCCAGCCGCCGAGCGCCAAGATGACGCGGCTCGGATGCACGACCGCCTCGAAGACGGCGACCGCGAGCGCGGCCGCGAGCAGCGGAAGCCCGCCGGAGTACAGCAGCTGGGAAGCCTGATCGGCGAGACCCGAGAGACGCCAGGGTGCGGTGTCGACCGCCGAGAGCAATGTCTCAGGGCCGAGCTCAATGACCACGCGGAGCCACCACAGCGCGGAGACAGCGAGTGCGACCAGACCCACTGCGAGTAGCCCGAGAATCCGGCTGCGCGACGGCCCGACGAGGAGCAGCAGGAACAGCAGTCCGATGGCCGAGGCGAGGCCGCCGTCCGGGTGCGCCAGCTGGGCGAGGCCGATGAGCACGCCGCACAACAGGTAGGCTCCCCGGCCGCCCGTGCGGAACGCTCGGACCCCCACGTAGAGAGCCACGAGAACGAGAACCGTGGCGAGCGCCCTGGTGATGCCGCCGCCCTGGATGCTCGCCTGGTAGCCCGCCGGAAGCGTCGCAAAGAAGAACGTCGCAACGAGGACCTGGCGCCGTCCATCCAGGAGCTCCCGCGCGAGCCAGGCGAATGCGACGATCGAGAGCGCGCTGAGCAGGGGCGGCAGGATCCGCATGAGAGGCAGAGGGTCAATCCCGGTGACCGACGACACGACGGCAACGAGCTCGAACGCCAAGAACGGATACGGGAAGCTCATGGTGTCGTTGTAGGAAACCGTGAGCGCCGGGGCGAAGCCGTTCGCCATGAGATCCCGGATGGAGGCGTACGCCAGCCCACCGTCTCCGAACGGAAAGTCCGCCTGGAGGACCGGGGCGATGCGAAGCAACACCCCGGCGGCGATGACCAGCCACACGACGAGACCGAACGGCTGCCGCCGACCGCCATCGAGTGCCTCGGTCGCCGCCACCTGTTGTCCCGGGGTTACGCGTACGTCCACGTGGGGATCATGCAGCAGGAACCCGGTCAGATGCCAGCGGGCATCTCACACTCCTGGAGGACACTCCCACGCAGTGCACACTGCTCGCGGCTCCCGATGTGCCGCAGGTCGGGCCGCAACGAAGAAGTCGCCGCGCCGACGACATGCACCGGTGCTTCGTTCTGCTCGCCGATCCCGTCGTCATCCTGCACAACGGTGGCCGGTCTGGAATCCGGGACGGGGTCCCCTGAGCCGAGACCCGAGCGTTGAACCGCTGTCGACCGCAAGCCCCCGCTTCGCAAGCGGGGGCTTGGGCCTCCGGTCTCCGACGCCTCAGGGATGGACGACACGGGTGCAGTTGGAGAACTGCGCCTGACTGCCCGAGACGAGCGGCTGGCGGTTCCCGGTCACGGTCACGCCGTCGACGTTGGCGAAGTAGAGGACCGGTCCCTCGGCGGCCGTCGTGGCCGTGTTGGCGGTGACCGCGATGTTCTGGCGGCGGGCGACCGAGACCCGCGTGTTGAGCCCGCGCGGGGTGCCGTCGTAGCCGGAGCGGGCCGTGCCGGTCACCGTGTTCCCGGTCACGGTCACGTCGCGGACGGTCGAGCCCGCCGCGCCGTCGGCGGCGAAGAAGAAGCCGGCGTCGTACGTGGACAGGGCGTAGCTGCCCACGCTGTTGTTGCGGAAGGTGGCGTAGGCGATGACCTGGTAGCTCCAGTCGGGCTCGATGTCGAAGACGTGCAGGCCGACCTTGTCGAAGCTGTTGCCCTCGATGAGGACGTTCGTGCCGGCGAGGAGGGCGATCCCGTTGCGGCCGGCGTAGGTGAACGTGTTGTCGTGGATCCAGACCGAGTCGGCCGAGACGTGGGTGTCGTCGTTCCCGCTCACGTACACGCCGTCGCCGTACGTCTTGCTGATCCGGTTCCCGGTGATCTCGATGTACGAGCCGCCCCAGATGCCGACGCCGTGCTGGTTCTCCCCGCTGCCGGCGCTGTAGACCGTCGTCGTGTTCGGGTTGCTCCCCACGAGGTTGAAGTTGCGGATCGTGATGTGGCTGTTGTGGCCGAACGAGGTCCGCTGGCTGTTGAGGTTGAACGGGCCGCCCATCCAGGTCCCGCCCGGGTTGTTGGCCCGCAGCGTCGCGCCGTTGCCCTCGAACACGAGGTTGCGGCGGCCGTAGAGCGCGATCCCCTGGTCGAGCCGGTAGGTGGTGCCGGCCCGGAACGCGATGACCGACCCGTCGGGGACGGACTTGATGAACGCGTTGAGCGCCGCCGAGGCGTCGCTCGACCCGGTCGCGTCGATGGAGGTCGGCACGCTCACCGTCCGCGTGGTCGCCGGGGCCGGGAAGGGCCGGGAGCCGGACGGGGGCGTGGGCTTGGGCGTGGGAGCCGCCGTGGGCTTGGGCGTGGGCTTCGGCGTGGGCTTCGGCGTGGGCTTGGGCGTGGGGGCCGCAGTGGGCTTGGGCGTGGGGGCCGCAGTGGGCTTGGGGGCGGCCTTGCGCACAGCCACCGTAGACGTCGCCGGCCAGCCGATGATCGATCGGAAGTACCTCGACTTCGTCCAAACTGGATCGGTCCGGCCAACGGCGCCGCGTGTTCGAGTGGATGCGAACGACCTCACGTGACCGTGGTACCACGGCGCCGTCCGCCACACCGAATCGAGCGTGGTACTCCTCGTGAAGATCGCCCGAACGTAGTAGGTCGGTGCGTGGAGCGTCTCCGCGATGACGACCGATGCCCCTGCCGCGAGGAACCCGGCTCCGTAGTTGTCCACGCGGCGACGGGCCGTGGTGAGCGTGGGCTGTCTGCGACCGGCCTCACTGCTTCCCGCGGCATACCGTGCGTAGTGGAGGAGGACGACGGCGCTGGGAGCCAGCCGGGCTGTGCGAACGTACCGCTCACCGTAGTACTTCGTCGTCGAGTTGCCCCGCCCGGCGACGGGGTTGAGTCCGAACCCGTCCTGCGTGGCTGTCCGCAGGACGCTGCTGTACGGCGAGGGGAAGCCCCGCCCGCGCCCGATGTAGACCACGACGGACGCGCCGGTGATCGCCGCCTTGACACGGCTCCATGTCGCGTTCGGGCTATACACCTTGATGACGTTCGGCGTGTATCGCAGCGCTTCGCGGACTGCCGCGTTCCCCCAGGCCTTGTTATCAGCGGTCCGAGCGCCCGCCGGGCCGACGATGACCGCCACCTTCGGGCCGGAGGCTCCGACGACGGGCGGAGGGGCCATGAAGGCGATGCTGGAGACGCCGATCAAGGCCATGGCGATGAGGGCCGTCGCTCGCGAGGTACGGCTGCGACGCGACTCAGGGATGGAGCGGGTGATGCTTGTTCGCAAACGTAGATCCTCTCTGCCGGAACACCACGCGTGACAGCGTGGTGACGGAGTGCTGCTCGATGTCGCAGGGCTCGACGAGCGCCAGGCGGACCGGGCAAAGCGAGGCGAGGAGGGTCACGGATGGTGGGTCCCGACGACCGCTCGCAGCGCCATCTGGCACCGGTGAGGAGCGATCGCATGCCAGGCCGACCCAGCCGTCAAACGCCGGCCGATCGGTTCGTACTGAATCCTGTCTTCCTGCTGGATGCCGGCGCCCACCCGCCGACGTTGGCGATCACTGGAGCGCTGGGGTCCGCGATCCGGTGATGGTGCCCAGAGGCACCACGGAGTATCGCCCCCATCCATCGATCTGTCGACCGCAAGCCCCCGCTTCGCAAGCGGGGGCTTGGGCCTCCGGTCTCCGACGCCTCAGGGATGGACGACACGGGTGCAGTTGGAGAACTGCGCCTGACTGCCCGAGACGAGCGGCTGGCGGTTCCCGGTCACGGTCACGCCGTCGACGTTGGCGAAGTAGAGGACCGGTCCCTCGGCGGCCGTCGTGGCCGTGTTGGCGGTGACCGCGATGTTCTGGCGGCGGGCGACCGAGACCCGCGTGTTGAGCCCGCGCGGGGTGCCGTCGTAGCCGGAGCGGGCCGTGCCGGTCACCGTGTTCCCGGTCACGGTCACGTCGCGGACGGTCGAGCCCGCCGCGCCGTCGGCGGCGAAGAAGAAGCCGGCGTCGTACGTGGACAGGGCGTAGCTGCCCACGCTGTTGTTGCGGAAGGTGGCGTAGGCGATGACCTGGTAGCTCCAGTCGGGCTCGATGTCGAAGACGTGCAGGCCGACCTTGTCGAAGCTGTTGCCCTCGATGAGGACGTTCGTGCCGGCGGTGAGGGCGATCCCGTTGCGGCCGGCGTAGGTGAACGTGTTGTCGTGGATCCAGACCGAGTCGGCCGAGACGTGGGTGTCGTCGTTCCCGCTCACGTACACGCCGTCGCCGTACGTCTTGCTGATCCGGTTCCCGGTGATCTCGATGTACGAGCCGCCCCAGATGCCGACGCCGTGCTGGTTCTCCCCGCTGCCGGCGCTGTAGACCGTCGTCGTGTTGGGGTTGCTCCCCACGAGGTTGAAGTTGCGGATCGTGATGTGGCTGTTGTGGCCGAACGAGGTCCGCTGGCTGTTGAGGTTGAACGGGCCGCCCATCCAGGTCCCGCCCGGGTTGTTGGCCCGCAGCGTCGCGCCGTTGCCCTCGAACACGAGGTTGCGGCGGCCGTAGAGCGCGATCCCCTGGTCGAGCCGGTAGGTGGTGCCGGCCCGGAACGCGATGACCGACCCGTCGGGGACGGACTTGATGAACGCGTTGAGCGCCGCCGAGGCGTCGCTCGACCCGGTCGCGTCGATGGAGGTCGGCACGCTCACCGTCCGCGTGGTCGCCGGGGCCGGGAAGGGCCGGGAGCCGGACGGGGGCGTGGGGGTGGGCGTGGGAGCCGCCGTGGGCTTGGGCGTGGGCGTGGGCGTGGGAGCCGGCGTGGGGGTGGGCGTGGGCGTGGGAGCCGATGTCGGGGCCACGGTGGGGGCGGGCGTGGGAGCCGATGTCGGGGCCACGGTGGGGGCGGGCGTGGGAGCCGATGTCGGGGCCACGGTGGGGGCGGGCGTGGGAGCCGAGGTCGGGGCCACGGTGGGGGCGGGCGTGGGGGTGGGCTTCGGAGCCGCAGTTGGGGCGGGCGTGGGGCTCGGAACTGCCGTCGGCGACGGCGTTGCGGGCAGCGTGACGAATGTCCGGTCACCGCTGTACACGCTACGCCCCAACGCGTCCACGGAGTGTGTGCGGAAGTGCCATGTCCTGCCGGGCTGGAGTCCGACCAGTGACTGCACGTGCGTCGTGTAGTCGAACGAGCCCTCCAACACGCTGACCTTCCCGTAGGCCCTCGTCGTGCCGTACTCGACCTGGCCCGTCGCGGGCTGGTTCACGGTCCACTTGATCACGGCTGCGGATGATGTGACGTTGCTGGCGACGACACCGCTGATCGTGAGCTCGCGCACGCCTGGGGTCGGCGCCGGAGTGGCGCGCGGTGCAGGGGTGGCGGTCGGTGCAGGCGTGGGCGCCGTAGTCGCGCGCGGTGTCGGATTCGCGGTCGGCGTTGGCGCAGGGGTGGGTGTCGGGGGAACCTTGGGTCCGCCCTTCTTCTGGCCTCGGACGACCACCGCATCGACGGTGAACTTGGCGTGACGGGCGGTCCCACTGACCACGACCGTGACTGTCCGGGTCTTCGCCGTGTCCCAGGTGGCCACGAACAGCGGCTGCTGCTTGCGGTACTTCAGGGAGTAGGCGTTGACGGTCTTGACGTACCGACCGTCAACATAGATCCGGGCTTGTCCCCTGAGCTTGCTCTTCGGGCCGACGATGGCGATCCCCGTGCCGCTGAAGCTCACCTTGAGGCTTGCACCCTTCTGTCGAGCCGAGAGCGCTCGGCCCCCCGCGTACCTGGAGGAGTGACCGCGCCACCACTTCCCCTTCACGGACAGGTTCTTCCAGGTTTCAGGGAACGTTTGCGTGTCGTACTCGGCGCTCCACGCCGCTGAGGGCTGAACGGCCGCAGTTCGCGCCGACACGGGTTCGAGGCTGGGCACACTGAGGGCCATCACCCCGAACAGGATGGCGATCGCCGTGAGCCACCGGCGAGGCCGGTGGTGCGAGGTCTTGGCAGGGAGTTTCGTGGCGAGGCTGCGCTCGTCGATCCACCGCGAGCCGTCCCAGAACATCGATGTGGCTCCATTCGGCAACCCGGCTGACTCAGGGAGTCCCGTGGCTTTGCGGCCCCGCCTCGCGACGGGTGTGCTAGTTCGTGGAGGCCAGCCTTGGGTGGCGGCCGCCGGTGCTGATAGGGGACGCTTGTTGGAGCCTACGGGTCGGCGGCGCGATCACCAACGGCCCGGGAGTACTGCCCGGGCGGCGCATCGAACTAGAGGCGACCGCACTTATCCGCCCCTGACGTCCACTGACTGTCCCCCGCTGCCGACGTCACCGCCAGCCGAGCGATCCGAACGGGTTGTCGTGATGCACCGCCCTGCGGCGTCGATCGTGCCGGTTCTCACAGTCTCCCCAACCACGGTCTCTCCTGCCCGAGGGACGATGCTGATGACGGGCCAGGGCCGGGATCACGGGCCGGAGCGCCTGAGTTTCCCGTGGGTGCCGGCGCCAGCCTGCACCAGAACGTTCGCCCGGCCCCTTCCGGTGGCCGATCGCGGGAGTGGCTGACTGGGGGTTCTCCTATTCCCGGTCGAGCCCGATCTGATCCTGCGGATACGCCGCACCCACAGGACCTCTGTGGGTTCTCAGCGCTCGGCGAGCATCCCCAGGTACAGCTGCTCGTGCATGCGGATGAGGACCTGGAGGTCATACCGCTCCACCATCCGGGCACGACCCTGTACGCCCATCTGCCTGCGCTCGTCAGGGTGGTCGATCATCCAGTCCATCGCAGCGGCCAGCCCGCGGATGTCGCCGGTGTCGAACAGGATCCCGCAGTCGTCGATGAGCTCCCGGTTCCCACGTGCCGTCGACGCGATCACGGGCACCTCGAGCGACAGTGCCTCCATGACCGACCGCGCGAGACCCTCACGCTTGCTGGGCAAGAGCAGGGCGGTCGCCGCCCGGACGACGGGTCGCACGTCGTCGACCATGCCGAGGAAGTGGACGCGCTCCTTCACGCCGACGTCGCGTGCCTGAAGGTCGAGCGAGGGTTGCTGCAGGCCACCGCCGGCGAACACGAGGTGCGCCCCCGCGTGCCGCATCGCCCCCAAGGCGGCGATGGCATCCGCCTGCCGCTTGTTCCGATTGAGCTCGCCGACGACGGTGAACACCGGCTCGTCGGCCGCGATCCCCAGTCGTTCCCGGACCTGGGCAGGCGCCGTCGCGTCCACCGTCGACGGCGAGTACAACCGCGTGTCAAGGCCGATGCCCGGCATGCGCACGAGACGTCGGCGAGCCACGATCCGATGCTGCCGCGCGGCCGCCTCGTCTTCATCGTTGATCACGATCAGTCGGTCAGTCCAGCGACCCGCGACGCGCTCCGCGGTCAGGAACGCGGCGTTCGTCAGCGCGTGGCCATCCTTGTGGAAGTGGAAGCCGTGGGCGGTATAGGCGACCGCCGGCCTCCGGTCGATGGGCATGCGCCGAACAGCGAGCCTCGTCATGAAGCCGGCGATGGGCGTGTGGACGTGGACGATGTCAGGCAGCGTCTCGAGGCTCTCCTGCAGGGCGCGGCGCGAGCGCTCGAGCCCGCGCACATCCCGCAGGGATCTCGATAGCGGGAGCTCGTGGACATGGTCAAACGCGTCCATCAACCTTGGATCCCCGGAGACGCCGTTGGCGGCCGCATCGACACGCCAGCCGAGCGCACGGAAGTAAGCCGCATAGGGAGTGAGGAAGCCTCGAAGCGTGCCGGAGACCGTGGTTACGATGAGCAGCGATGGACCCGAGGGAGGGGGCGCGGAGGGGGTCGGCGTGCGGTCGGTCATGGACAAGTGTGCATCCTGCGCGGATCGAGGGCCCTGGCGAGAGCGGACACCATGGGTCCCCCGAAGTGTAGTGTCGGCGCTGGCCACGTGCCGTCTGCCACGGACCCCCAGGCGGGATTCGCCGGTACCGGACTGAACCCTGCAGACTCTCGATCGACCACTGGTGGCCGCGGTCAGCTGAACTCGTCCTCGGTAGCAGCCCGGGTGTTCGGCCGACGGTACTCCGGGAAGAAGTCAGGACCCCCGCCGAGACTCTCCGTCGGTCCTGCCTGCTCCTCGCGACGTGCGACGAGTCGTTCGTAGGCTCTCGGATCAGCGACGACACGCCAGGAGGCGACGGGATGCAACAACGGTGAGAAGCCACGCTTGAAGTGGACCAGCCCATCGTCGTGGCGCAGGCTTCCGGCCAAGTGGAAGACGCGGTTGCCACGGTTGCGTGCCCACCTGCGAACCTCCTCGATGAGGAGCTTCGTCGGGCTCGCCGTAACGTGATCCGGCGACGTTGCCGCAAGGTGGTACTCCACGATCCCGTCCACCTCCGTGATCAACGCTGCGGCGGCGAGCTCGCCGTCCTTCTCGATCACGCACAGGTGAAGCTGGGACATGACCGCGGTCCGGAGGTCCACGATGTAATCGCGACGGATTCGCCAGTGCGCTGCGGCTCCGTGGGCGTCCATCGCCAGGGCATGGATCGCCAGGAAGTCGTCGAGTCGCTCCCAGGATTCGTCGACCCGCATTGCATACCCGTCTCGACGCGCACGTACGATCGCTCGTCGGTGGTTCTCACGGATCGCGCTCCACGACTCCGCGGGTGCGTTCGTGAGATCGATGGAGACCGACGCCCCGTGCTCGACGATCGCCCCTCCAGCGCTCAACAGGTCGGACGCCGGCGAGAGCAGCGGGTGACAACGGACGAACGCGCTCACGATGCGCCGCTCGCGGAGGATGTCAACAAAGGCGCAGACGGCACGCCGAACGAAGGCATGGTTATCGTCGGCACGTGCCAGCCCGGCGATGGGGCCAGGGTAGCCACGCGGTCCGGTGGCGTCGGACCACTGCTCGTCCCCCGCGAGATCGGGCGGGATGGCACGGATGATCAACGGCAGGAGGAGGACCGAGTCGCTGTCGCTGGCGACGAACGCCATCGGGGTCCCCGGTTCGTGCCACCGGGTCGCGAACTCGACGAACCCGGGCAGGTGGTAGGCGTCATGCCGGATCGTGGACAGCACCCTCGACCACTCAGGATCATCCGGTGCGACCAGGCGCGCGCGCATCATCACGAGCAGACGCACCGGTTCGGGGACATCAGGTTCAACGGCGGGGATACGGTCATCGGTCGCTGAACGCGATCGCGTACCGTTCCTGGAGCACCCGGCGGAGGGCCGCAAAGTCACCCATCTCTAGCACGTCGTCTGCGTCGATGGTGATCCCGAACGCCGCCTCGATCCCGACCACGAGCTCCATGTGGCCGACGGAGTCCCAGCCGTCGGTGCGGCCATACGCCGCCCCATCGAGCTCGATGTCACCGGCCAGCCCGAGTGCAAGCCTTGCGGCCGAGTCCAGCTTCTCCGCGTTCGTCATGGCGCGTCCGGGTCGCTGTGCGGATCGTCGACGACACTTGGGCGCGCCGTTGAGGCCCCGCCCTGCGTCGAGTCAGGTAGCGGCACCCCCAGCCTCGCCCCGAGCCGGACGAGCGCTTCGTGGTGGCTGGTCTCGAGGCGGACACCGGACCGGAGCTGCTCGTCCTCCATCTCGGCCTCGGGCTGGCCTGGAATCAGGACGGGGCCCGACGCATCCGGAGCGAGCGGCGCGGCGACGAGCTCCTCGCACAGGGCTTCCATCCGCGTCTCGAAGTCGTCGTCTCCGAGCGCCTTCGGATCGATGGCGAGGAACAGCTGGCCGAGGTCGGACGGGCCCCTGGTCGTCGAGAACGGGGTCACGCGTGACCCGAAGCTCGCGCCGGCCAGCACGCCCGTCAGAATGTCGACCATCATCGCGAGACCATAGCCCTTGTAGCCCGCGGTCGCCTCGGTGCCTCCGAGCGGAAGGAGCGCACCGGCCCGAAGCACGTTGGACGGGCTCGTCGTCGGATTGCCCTCGCCGTCCATGGCCACCCCCGGCGGAAGCTGCGACCCGCGGCGATCGTCGACCAGGACCCGTCCCCAGGTCACGGCGGAGGTCGCCATGTCGAGCACGAACATCCCGAACCGGCCCGCGGGGGCCGCGACCGCGATGGGGTTGGTGCCAAGAAGCCGCTCCCGAGACCGGGTGGGGGCAACCAGTGGCGATGCATTGGTGAGCGTCATCCCGATGAAACCACGCGAGGCCGCGCGCATGGAGTACCAGCCGGCGATCCCGAAGTGGCTCGCCCGATGGGCGATCGATGCCGCAAGTCCGAGCTCGCTGGCCCGCTCGATCGCGTCGTCCATCAGGACACGTCCGGCGTGCGGACCCCAGCCATCCGCTGCGTCCCACCGACGCAGCACCGCCGTTCCGCCGTCGCGCGCAGGACGCGCAGCCGTGGCGATGACGGAGGCCTCCGCGAGGGCGGCGTACACGGGCAGGCGGAATGTGCCGTGCGACGACACGCCCCGCAGGTCGGCCGCGATAAGGACGTCGGCGACATCTGCGGCGATGTCATCGGGTGTACCCACCCGACGCACGATCTCTGCCGTCCAGGCATGAAGCGACGGTTCGCCGATCGTCACAACGTTGCTCGGGAACTCGAACGGGGACATGCAGTCGGGACTCCTTGTCACAGCCCCGGGAGGCGGTCGCTGGTCACCGAGAGCCGTTGGGCGCGGGGCGCGGCGTAGACGCCGCGCGCCTCCGTGCTCTTCATCACCACCGCTCCGGCCCCGATCACGCACTCGCGAGCGATCGTGATCCCGTCGCGGACGGTGGAGTTGGCACCGAGAAAGCAGAATGGCTCAACCGTGACCAAGCCCGCGATCACGGCGTGCGACGACACGAAGCAGTGGTCGCCGATGACGCTCTCGTGACCCACGTTGCAGGTGCTCCACAGGATGACGTCGTCACCGATCGAGACGAACGGCTGGAGCAGGGCATCCTCCATCACGAAGCAGTTCTCACCGAGGACAAGATCCGGCCAGGTGATGGCACGACTGCTGACGTAGCTCGGAAGCAGGTAGCCGAGGTCCTTCACCTGCTGGAAGCGCTCGGCTCGGAAGTGGTTCATCCGGCTGTACCCGACGGCGACGAACATGTCGAAGTCGCTGGCGGGGTAGCGGTTCGTCACCTCATCGAAGGGCACGACCGGCAATCCGAAGCGGGTCTCTCCCGGCATGAACTCACGATCGACCGTGCAGGCGACGACCTCGCGCGGCGAGTCGACCGTCCAGAGGTAGTGGGCCATCCGTGCGACCGCGCCCACCCCGAACAGCACCAGCGGCTTCATGCCACACCCCCACCGCGCTCGGATGCCGTCGTCGGAGCTGTCGCGTCCGATCCGGGACCGGAGGACGCGAAGGCATCAAACCACGGATCGACGGCGCACGAGAGCGCCTTTTGGTCTCTCACCACGAACCGGCGCGCGGTCAGAGCCAGGATGCGGATGTCCAGCACGATCGACCAGTGGTCGACATACCAGACGTCCAACGCGAACCGCTCACGCATTGGAATGCCCCCCCGGCCGTTCACCTGCGCCCAACCCGTGAGGCCCGGCCGAACGTCGTGACGGCGCGCCTCGACCGGCGTGTACCTCGACAGGTACTCGGTGAACAGCGGACGCGGTCCCACGAGGCTCATGTCCCCCCGTGCGATGTTCCACAGCTGCGGAAGCTCGTCCAGGCTCGTCTGCCGGAGGAGTCGACCGAGAGGCGCCAGGCGCTGCACGTCGCTGCTGTGCAGCGCGGGTCCCGGGGTCGGGGTCGCCGTGGCTTGTGGCAGCGCGTGCATCGTCCGGAACTTGACGAGCTCGAACGGCTTTGCGCGATAGCCGGGACGGACCTGGCGGAACAGCACCGGCGAGCCCATCGTGAGGCGGATCGCCAGGGCAAGGCCGATCAACAGCGGTGCCAGCAGGATCAAGCCAGCGGTGGACACGGCGAGATCGATGGCCCGCTTGGCGAAGCGCCCGGCGGGGCCCGATCCCGTGGTCCAGGCAGGGTGGCCCAAGTCGAGCCAACCTCCCACATCGCGCGTGCGTCTCATTCGACCCACTCCTGTACCCGGTGGTAGTCGATCTTCCCGGATCCCGTGGTCGGGATGGCGTCAACTCGACGGAACTCGAGTCCCGTATGGTGCAGTCGGAAGCATGCCGCGACGGTGCGCCCCAGCTGCCGCACTTCGTCCGGCGTCCCGAACGCGCAGAACACCCATATCACATCGGCGCCACCGACGACCGCCGCGGGACCCGACTCCCGCACCAGGACCTCGATCTCGTCGAGGTTCACCCGATGCCCGAACACCTTCCCGATCCGCTTGCTGCGCCCGACGATGAACACGAACCCGTCGTCATCGAGGTATCCGACATCACCCGTCCGGAGCTCGCCATCCAACGCATCACCCAGAGCGAGATCTGCCGCACCACGCGCATACCCGAGCATCACGTTGGGGCCCTCGTAGATCAGCTCGCCGGACGCCGGGGCGTCGTCGCCCGGGGCCAAGGCCGACGACGGGTCGACCGAAACCCTGATCCGGCCACCCGGGATGGGCAGTCCAGCCGACCCGAGCTTGTCGGCCAGGCGGTCCGGGGGAACGACCGCGATCCGGGCCGTGGCCTCCGTCTGGCCGTACATCATGAAGAAGCGGCCGCCCCGGTGGGCCATGTGATCGCGATAGAGCGCGGCGAGCCGCAGGTCGAGGGCGCCCCCGGCCTGCTGGAGTGACTCGAGGGTCGGCAGCGCCATCTCCCGGAAGCCGATCCGTTCGAGCATGTTGAAGGTGTACGGCACCCCCGCCAGCGAGGTGCAACGCTCGTCGTCGAACGTCTGCCAGAGCCGCCGCTGCAAGACGCCATCTTCCGTCAGCACGACGGTCGCCCCGGCCCGCCAATGGCTGTTCAGGACGGACAACCCGAACGAGTAGTGCAACGGCAACAGCGCCAGGGGGCGGTCATCAGAGGTCAGCGCGAGGCACTGGGCGATGGAGGTGGCGTTCGCCTCCACGCCGCGGACGCTGAGCCGGACCAGCTTCCGGCTCCCGGTCGTTCCGGACGTGGTGAGCAGCAGTCCCAGGTCCGCGTGCAGAGCACCGCGGACTGCTGCAGCCGTCCGGATCAGCTCCCCGCCGGCCACCTGCCTGATCGAATCGATCTCGACACCGAGCCCGGCCAGCTGCTCGCCGAGCCCAGGCGATCCCGCGAGCCACGTTGGCTGGTAGGTGCCCACGAGCGCGGCCGTCGTCTCCGGCGGAGCATGCCCGTCGAGGAGGGCGACGGCGTGTCCAGCATCGAGCGCACCCCAGCACGTCGTGGCGGTGAAGGCATCATTCCGTGCAACGAGGAATATGAGCTCCTTGGCGGTGCCGAACGACGCGACGATGGAGGCAGCGCGATCAACGACGCCCGCGTACGTCATGCGCTCCCCGCCCGCGGGGTCGACCAGGGCAACGGCATCGGACCGAACGACACCGAGATAGCTCATGACGGAGCGCCAACGCCTCGCCCGGCGGCGACCCCGGGCGAGCTGCGAGCCGTCGCAGTCCGCCGAACCTGGTCTCGCCGGCGATGCGAACCTGACTCGGGAACAGACGGCTCGGTGGCCGAGATGCGCGAGCACCTCGGCGGGAGTGTCCTCATCATCCGCGTCATCGTTCGCAGCTCCAAGCTTGGCCCCTCTGCTGCAACCCGCGTGGCACCCACGAGAGGCAGCCGACGGCAGCCGCCCTGCCGTTGAAGATAGCGGGCGAGCACAACCCGCTCGATGTCGAGCGGCATCAGGCCAGGGCGACGGATCGTCGCGTGCCCAGTACGGGCGGGCCCGTACCGTTGGCACGGTTTGCCGAGGTCGTCAGCCACAGGCGGTGCACTCTTGCACCACTGGCCCCGGCTCAAGACAGCGCCGGCAACTCCCCCGTGCGCAGGCCATTCAGTCGCGTCGCGTATGCCCTCCACCTCTGGGCGAGCCGTCACCCGCTGCTCGCGCCGGGCTCCATTCCCGATCCACTCTGCTTCTTGATCGTGAAGACCAGGCGATTCGCTGAATCCGGCGTCCGCCGCGTGGTGTCCACCGGGTAGGCCACATACGGGGCAAGCCGCTGGTCCGGCTGGAACTCCAGTCCACGAAGTGCCCAACACTCGACCTCGGGCAGAGACGCCACGAGCTCCTCCAACTCCGACGAGCTCGGCGGAAGATAGGTGCCCTCGAACCGGGACATGACCTTCTGGACGAGCGAGTTGTCCCTGTTCGGGACCACGGCCACGATCCGGCCGCCCGACCGGACGCTGCCCCAGAGCGCCCTCATCGTGGACTGCAGCTCGACGTACTGGAGGATCTCGACCAGGATGATGATGTCGAAGTCGCCGAGCGATCGGACGAAAGCCTCGTCGGAGGGGCTTCCACACTCCCAGCGGATATGGGCGTACTCCTCGCGGCGGGACGCGATCAACTCCGGAACGATATCGATGCCCACGACCTCGCTCGCCCTGAGGCCAAGGAGCGCGGTTGACAGCTGGCCGAGCCCACAGCCAACGTCGAGGCAGCGACGCTCCGCGATAGCGCCGGCGGCCTCAATCGCGACGGCGAAGAACTGCGCCTGGGAGGCCTCGTTGGAGTGGTCAAGCCACGCTTTCGGAGCGGCCGAGTAGACCCGGCGGTAGTACTCCGTCCACTGTGTCTGCTGGTCGGCGCTCATCTTCGCGTCTGGCCCTAGAGGCGCACGATACGGTTGCTGGGCATCGGCAGGAGCTGCGGCTTGGGTCCAACGTAGACCTCCCGCTCCTTGGTGTCCTTCAGGATCAGGGCGCCGGCGCCGATGATGCACTCCCGCGCGATCGTGACCCCGTCCCGGATGGTTGCGTTCACACCAAGGAAGCAGTTCGGCTCGATGGTCACGCTGCCCGAGACAACCACCTGCGAGGCCACGAAGCAGTGGTCCTTGATCACGCTGTTGTGGCCAACCTGGTTCCCGCTCCACATGAAGACGTCGTTGCCGATCTCGACGAACGGCTGGATCACGTTGTTCTCCATGATGAAGCAGTTGTCGCCGATGGAAGAGTAGTCGGACCAGAATGTCGCGCCCGAGCTGATGTAGCTGACCAGGCGGTAGCCCATCGCCTTCGCCTGCTGGTACCTCTGCTCGCGGAACTTGTTCATCGAGGCGTAGCCCACGGCGACGAACATGTCGAACTCGCCTGCCGGGTAGCGGTTGGCGACCTCGTCGAACGGAACCACGGGGAGGCCGAAGAGCTGGTCTCCCGCGATGTGGTCGCGATCAACCGTGAAGGCGACGATCTCGTGGGGGGAGTCGTGGCCGAAATACGCATAGGCCATGCGCGCGATCGTCCCCGTTCCGAACACAACGACCTGACTCACCGTCGATCCTCTCCGAGGCCCTAGACCGAGTCTGACGCCACCGCGCCAGACCACGCGGGGAGTGTAGCGCGGCACGTGCGCCGTGCCCGGAGTTGCCGGCCGGCTGGTCCCATGCCCTTGTCGCGTTCGACGTCAGCCTACTGCTGCACGCGGCGCCGCGGGGGCTACTTCATGCGGTAACGCGGGAAGAAGTCCCCAGCCTGCCCCACGGAGGGCCCCGGAGTGCGCGCTGCGGAGAGGCGAGCGTACTCGTGATCATCGAGCACGACGCGCAGCGTGCGGTACGGGTGGCGCAGCCGTGAGAAGCCGGCCTTGTAGTGGAACAGGGAGTCGTTCGCCCCACCGACCCCACCCCCAAGGTGCAGGTTTCGGTTCCCTCGCTCTGTCGCCCAGTCCGCCGCATAGTCGATCAGCAGCTTTGCCGGCTCGAAAGTCGCCAGTGTCCGCTCGGTCCCTCCAAGGTGATACTGCACGATGCCATCGGTCTCCACGAAGAGGCCTGCCGCCGCCACAGCCTCATCCTGCTCTACCAGCATCAGGTGCAGCCGCCCCTGGAGTGCGTCACGGAGCCCATCGAAGTAGTCGTCTCTGAAGAAGTAGTAGCTGCGTGCCGCGCGAAGCTCCATCGTGTCCCGGTAGATCCGCTTGAACTCGTCGAACGCGGCGAAGTCGACGTCTTCGCGACCGACCAGACCATTCCTGCGGGCGCGGGAGATGTCCCGGCGGTGGTTGTGGCGCAGGTGCGCATGGCGCATCGCCGGGGACACGCTCAGATCGATGCTGACGGTCTCGCCGTGGAGCACGACCTCACCGACCCCCATGGGTGGCACTTCGTTGAGCAACGGGTGGAGTCGCACGAAGACCGAGACGATCCCGCCCGCACCGATGGCGGCCAGGCCGGTCGCCATGGCCGTCGACAAGAACCCCGGGTCACTGGTGCCGCTGACGAGCGGCCCCGGATATCCGTAGGGCGACATCGCATCGCGCCGATCACTGTCCGGGATGTCCCGAATGATGAGCGGAAGGAGGAGGCTGGCCTCGCCGACCTCGACGTACAGCGCCCGTCCGTCTCCGTGCTCGTAGGCCGCGCACGCCGCGACGTATTCCGGGCGATGGTAGAAGTCGTGGGGTGTCCTGCGAAGGAATCCCGCCCACTGGGGTGCGTCGACATCCAGCAGACGCACCTCCGCGCCACCCGTGGTGACGAGGGCCGGATGCGACTCGGGCTTGGCGAGCAGATCGAGCGTCATCGCGAGCTCCCCGCGATCCTCGCCGGCATGGACGTAGCCCATCGACTCGCACAGGCGCCTCGCCCTGGAGTTGCCCTGGTGCACGCGCATCCGAACGACGGAGGCGCCTCGCCGCTGCGCCTCCTCATGGAGGTTCACCATCATGAGCCTCCCGAGGCCGCGACCCCGTGAGGTGGTGCGTACGGCGATCCCCAGCATTGGAACCGCCTGGCCATCCTCCCATCCGCGGAGCATCCCGTAGGCGACCGGCTGCTGCCCGTCCATCAGGATGGCGTAGACGTCCCTGCCCCGATGGTTCGCGATGTGCAGCGCCTCGTCGTCCGTGAAGGGATGCGGGCGGAAGAACGTCTGGTCGATGTCCGAGAAGATCTCGATCAGCAACCGGGCGTCGCGAGGGCCGACCAAGCGGAATTCCAAGATCAGCCCCTGTTCGTGCGCCGACCGCGCCCGGCCCGTGCAGTTGCGGGGAGACCCGGGCGACGTGACTGGCACGAGCACAGCTGGCGCAGCATCAGCAGACTCACGATGTCCTCCGTCGGTCCACGGCCACTCTGGAGCGAGTGCTGTTCATCGCGCAGCACCCAGCGCGGTCAGCTCCTGGCGCAGGAGCTTGCCCGACTCGTTGCGTGGTAGTGACTCCGCCAAGACTACCCTCACCGGGACCTCGTACGCGGGCATCCGCTCGCGGCAGAATCGCAGCAACTCGGCCTCACCCGGCTCGGCTCCGGGGCGGGGCACGACGACGGCAGCCGGCACCTCCCCCAGGAGGGCGTCCATCACGCCGAAGACGGCCGCTTCGCTGACATCCGGGTGGCGAGCGAGCACCTCCTCGATCTCGACGGGGCTGACCCGGTGGCCGCCGATCTTGAGGACCTCCTTCGCCCGGCCCCGGTGGTAGAAGAACCCGTCGGCGTCCCGCTCGGCCAGGTCCCCGGTCCACAGCCAGCCATCGCGGAGGATGGCCATCGTCTGCTCGGGCTCCTCGAGGTAGCCGGGCGTCACGTTGTCGCCGCGGGCGACAAGCTCGCCCACCTCGCCCGGCGGCGCCTCGGTCCCCTGCTCGTCCATGACCCGCAGATCGACGCCGGGGATCGGGATCCCGATGGAACCGGCCTTGTCGTCGGCCCGCTCGGGTGGCAGGTAGGACAGGCGTGCGGTGGCTTCGGTCTGGCCATACATCACGAACAGCCGGGCAGGCCGGAAGGCAGCGCGCACCCAGGCGATGGTCTCAGGCGCCATGGCCCCGCCCGCCTGGGTGAGGTAGCGCAGTCGCTCGAAGGGAATGGTCGAGACATCCACCTGTCGGCGTATCACCTCGAAGGTGAGCGGGACGCCGGCGAACCCGGTACAGCCCTCCGCGGCAAGGGTCTCCAGGACGCGGCGCGGGAATGCCATGCGGTTGTCGAGGAACAGGGACCCGCCAGCGTAGAGGTGCGTCTGGAGCACGCTGCGGCCGTAGCAGTAGTAGAGCGGCAGCGTGACCAGTGCGCGATCCGCCGCGGTGAGACCGAGGTACTCGACGATCGACCGCGTGTTTGCCTCGATGTTGCGGAACGTCTGGACAACACCGAGGGGGCGCCCGGTGCTCCCGGAGGTGTACAGCACCAGCGCCGGCCAGTCCGGCACGAGCTCGGGCGCAGGCGGCGACGACGCCTCGTCGAGCCCGGGGTCGACGTGACCATCCTCGCGGAGCAGGGTCGTCGGGAAGCCGCCGATCGCGTTCGCGAACGTCTCCGGGAGCGCGTCGGGATGCACCGCCCAGACGTGGTCGACAGGGCTCCCGGCCAGCGCGGCGCCCCACCGCGAGGCATCGCGCGCGCCCACGAACGCCTGGCGCACACGGCTCCTCGCCACGATCTCCCCGAGGACGTCGGCGCTCCAGTCACGGCTGACCTCCACGGAGGTGGCCCCGAGGGCGTTCAGCGCGAGGCCCGCGACGATGGTCGCCGGGGTATTGGGCAGTGCCAGGAGGACGCGGCTGCCGGGTCCGATCCCCTGGGCCGAGAGGTGGCCGGCCAGCACGCGGACCCGCGTCGCCAGGTCGCCGTAGGTGAGGCGGGCGGTCAGGCTCGCGACGGCCGGTGCCTCCGGCGTGCGGTGGGCATGGAAGGCGAGCCAATCGGACGGGAAGGGGCTCCGGGGAACGGCACCGTCGTCGACGGCCGGCAGGCCCCCGGGAGGGCGATCAATACCCAACGCGCATCTCTCCTGCGGACTCAGAGTGCCGTAGACTCGGGCGGCCGCCGCGTCCCCCCCGTGGACCGGGAGGCGCGACCATCGCCAATCAGTTGCTGGAGCCGGCTGACATGTTCTCACGAGAGGTGCTGCGAATCGATCCCGGGCAGGCGGTCGAGGAGATCGCGGCGTCCGTCCGCACGATCGTCCTTGGTGACCTGAGGCGGCGCGGGGCGGTGGTTGGCATCTCGGGCGGGATCGACAGCTCGGTGGTGGCCGCCCTGTGCGCCAGGGCGTTCGGTCCAGATCGGGTCCTCGGCGTGCTGATGCCCGAGCGAGACTCGTCGGGCGATGCGTTGCGGCTCGGCCGGATGCTCGCCGAGCAGCTCGGGATCCAGTGGGTGGTCGAGGACATCGAGCCCGTGCTGGCGGCCGTGGGCTGCTACGAGCGGCAGGCCGAAGCAGCCCGCATGGTCTTCCCCGAGTACGGCGATGGGTGGCGGTGCAAGCTGGTCCTCCCGCCGCTGCTCGACGGCGACCGACTCAACGTGGCACAGCTGGCCGTCGCCGATCCGGACGGCAATGAGCGCCGCTCGCGCATGTCGCCCACGGCATTCCTGCAGATGGTGGCGGCCACCAACTTCAAGCAGCGGACGCGCATGACGATGGCGTACTACCACGCCGATCGACTGAACTTCGCGGTCGCCGGCACCCCGAACTACGTCGAGTACGACCAGGGGTTCTTCGTCAAGCAAGGCGATGGGGCGGCAGACTTCAAGCCCATCGCCCATCTCTACAAGACCCAGGTCTATGCGCTCGCCGCGTACCTTGGGGTGCCGGCGGAGATCCAGCAGCGACGCCCCACCACCGACACCTACTCCCTCGCCCAGACCCAGGAGGAGTTCTACTTCGCCCTGCCGTACCCGGAGATGGATCTCTGCCTGTGGGCCGCAGGCCACGGAGTCCCAGCCAGCGAGGTTGCGCCCGCCATAGGGCTGACCGAGGACCAGGTCGATCGGATCTTCCGTGACATCGATGCGAAGCGACGCGCGAGCCGCTACCTCCACGCGGTACCGGCGCCGCTGATCCACCTCTAGTCGTGTGCGGCATCGTCGGGTCCGTCGCGCTCCACGCCGAGTTGCCGCCGCCCAGGCTCGAGGACCTGACGGCGATGATCGGGGCGCTCCGGCACCGGGGGCCCGACGAGTTCGGCATCTATCGCGACCAGCGGGCTGGACTTGCGCACGCCCGGCTCTCGATCATCGACCTCGCCACCGGGCAGCAGCCCTTGGCGAACGAGGACGGGACGCTGTGGGTGGTGTTCAACGGCGAGATCTACAACTACGTGGAGCTGCGCGCGGAGCTGCTGACGCTGGGCCACCGGTTCCGGACGAAGAGCGACACCGAGGTGATCGTCCACGCATTCGAGCAGTGGGGCGCGGATGCCTTTCCTCGCTTCAACGGGCAGTTCGCGATCGCGCTGTGGGACGCGAGGACGGAGTCGCTGGTCCTGGCCCGTGATCGGTTGGGCGTCCGGCCGCTGTACCTGTGCGCACACGGCGGCCGCCTCTGGTTCGCCAGCGAGGTGAAGGCCATCTTCGCCGGCGATCCAACGATCCAGCGCCAGCTCGACCCGATCGGCCTCGCCGAGACCTTCACCTTCTGGACGACGGCAGCGCCCCAGACCGTGTTCGCCGGCGTCACGGAGCTCGAGCCAGGGCACGTTCGCACCATCGCGCAAGGCCGGATCGATGACCGGGCATTCTGGGAGCCGCGCTACCCGCTCGACGGGCGCGAGATGTTCCGCGGGAGTGCCGAGGAGGCCGCCGCGGAGGTGCGCGAGAGGCTCGAGGAGTCAGTTCGGCTCCGGATGCTCCGGGCGGACGTCCCGGTGGGCTGCTATCTCTCCGGGGGGCTGGACAGCTCGTTGGTTGCGGCGCTCGGGCTCCGTGCGAAGGGGGAGCAGTTCTGTACCTACTCCATCCGATTCGAGGATGCGGAGTATGACGAGACCCCGTTCCAGCGGACGATGGCTGCGTTCCTCGAGAGCGACCACCGGGAGGTCACGGTTCGACGCCGCGACATCGCCGACGTCTTTCCCGATGTCGTCGACCACGCTGAGCGGCCGCTGCTGAGGACGGCGCCGGCCCCGCTGTATCTGCTGTCACGCCTGGTCCGGGAGTCCGGCATCAAGGTCGTGCTCACCGGCGAGGGCGCCGACGAGATGTTCGCCGGCTACGACATCTTCCGCGAGGCCAAGGTGCGACGATTCTGGGGCCGTCAGCCTGCGTCGACGATCCGGCCGCGTCTCCTCGACAGGCTCTATCCGTACCTGGCCCGGTCGCCGGTGACCCAACGGACGATGGCCCGCGAGTTCTTCGGCCGTGGACGCGAACGGTGGGCCGAGCCGGGGTTCTCGCACCAGACGCGCTGGCAGCCCACCGCCGCGCTCCAACGCCTGTTCACGGCAGACGTACGCCGGGAGGCGCAGTTGGGTGACGTCGCCGGGCGACTGCTCGCCTCGCTGCCCGCCGATTTCCCGCGCTGGCCGCACCTCGCCCAGGACCAGTATCTGGAGGTTCGAACCCTGCTCTCCGGGCTATCTCCTCTCCGCGCAGGGGGATCGGATGCTGATGGCCCACTCGGTGGAGGGCCGGTTTCCGTTCCTCGACACGGACCTGGTCGAGCTGGCCAACTCGCTCCCTCCTGCGTTCAAGCTGCGCGGGCTCGACGAGAAGCACGTGCTCAAGCGGGCCGCAGGCGGACTCGTGCCCGACGCGATCATCCGCCGCTCGAAGCAACCGTATCGCGCACCCGATGCCCAGGCGTTCGTGGCGCCAGATGCGCCCGACTGGGTCGCCGAGGTGGTGAGCGAGCGAGCCGTGACGGACGCCGGGGTCTTCGATCCCGTCCTTGTCGACCGACTCTGGCGCAAGTGCCGCCTTCACCCCGCCGACGAGCCCTTCTCCAACGCGGACAACATGGCGCTGGTCGGGGTCCTGTCCACCGGGTTGCTCTTCGACCTTATCATTCGCCGGGCGCCGGACAGGTCAGCCGATATAGAGTTCACGACGGTAGTTGACCGGCTTCTTGCACGGGAGTCCGGAGACGCCTTGGTGGGCCGAACCCGGGGGATGCAGACGAGATGACAGTCCAGGAGCGAGTGCGGAGCTTCATTCTCGAGTACTTCTACGTGAGCGACCCCACGGAGCTGACCGACGACACCTCGCTGATCGACAGCGGGTACGTCGACTCCACCGGGATGCTGTCGGTCATCCTGTTCCTCGAGGACGAGTACGGCTTCCACATCGAGGACCAGGAGACGACTCCGGAAAACCTCGAGACGATCTCCCGGATCGCGGCGTTCGTCACCATGAAGCAGTCGCTGGCTGCCGGCTGACGCGGAGCGCGAAGGCCCGACGATGATCCTGGACCACGTCGGGATCGCGGTGCGATCGATCGAGCGATCGATCGAGCACTGGGCGGAGGTCTTCGGGTACGACCAGGCGACGGAGGTCGTGATCAATACCCGGCAGAAGGTCCGGGTGGTCTTCCTCACCAAGCCCGGGTCGCTGCAGATCAAGCTCATCGAGCCCACGGATCCGACGTCGCCCGTTCACGCGTTCACCCGGCGGGGCGGCGGCCTGCATCACCTGTGCTTCCGGTGTGAATCCGTGGACGCCGAGGTCGCCCGTCTCGTGGCCCTGGGCCTGCGGGTCCTCGCGCCGCCGGAGCCTGGCGAGGCATTCGACAACGAGATGATCGCCTTCGTGTACGCAGGCGACGGTTTGAACGTGGAGCTGATCGACACCGTGCGGCGCGCGGGACGACTTCCCGGCCTCTAGCCCATCTCCGTCATCACAGCGCACCGACGACCGCGATAAGCGTGTCGGCGACGTCTTGGACCTCATCGTCGGAGTGCCGGCTCGAGAAGGGCAGGGCAAGCGTCGAGGCCGCCACCCGCTCGGTGATCGGGAAGTCCCCGGGCCTGAACCCGAACAACTCCCGGTAATACGGCTGCAGGTGAAGCGGGGCAAAGTACGGCCGGGCGGGAACGCCTGCCGTCGCGAGATGCTCGATCACCCTATCGCGATCGATCCCATCCTCGAGCCGCACGACGTAGACAAACCAGTCCACGTCCTCGTTTTCGCCCGCGCGCGGTAGGCGAAGCCAGGCACACCCGCTCAGTGCGCGCTCGTATGCCGCCGCGACCCGCGCACGACCACGCCGCAGCTCGTCGAGCCGCTCGAGCTGTGCGACACCCACTGCAGCGGATAGCTCGTCGAGGCGATAGTTGTAGCCCAGCTGGACGTGTCGCAGCCACGTCCCATCGCGATCGCGCCCCTGGTTGCGGAGGCTGCGCATCGTCTCGGCGAGGGCCGGGTCATCCGTGACGACCATCCCGCCTTCGCCCGTCGTGACCTGCTTGTTGGGGTAGAAGGCGAACGACCGCGACGTCGCCGAACCCCCCGAGCGGCACACCATCGACCGTCGAACCGAGGCCTTCGCAGGAATCCTCGATCACTGGCAGCCCTCGCTCCCGCGCGAACGACACGGTCTCCTGGATCCTGCAGGGCCGACCGAAGACGTGGACGGGGAGCACGGCTCGCGTCGCCGGGGTCATCGCACCGGCCAACAGCCCTGGATCCATGCCCAGGCTGTCCTCCTCGATGTCGACGAACTTCGGGATGGCCCGTTCGTAGAGCAGGCAGTTCGCTGACGCCACGAAGCTGAACGGCGTGGTCAGCACCTCGTCGCCGGGTCCGATGCCGAGGGCGCGCACGCCCATGTGGAGACCGGCGGTACCGCTCGAGCAGGCGATCCCTTCGCGGCGGCCGACGAGCGCAGCGAGATCCCGCTCGAAGCGCGCACCGAACGGGCCCATCGCGAGGACATCGCTCGTGAGAACCTCGGTCACGAGGTCCAACTCGCGCTGGCCGACATCAGGACGGGCAAGGGGAATGGAACGACGGAGGGGTCTGTCGAGCGTCATGCGATCGGAGCATACAGACAACGCGCGGGATGCACCGTGGGCTCCGTCCCGGGTCCCCGGCGTCCGACGCGACGGCGCTCTACTTCGCGCCGTCCACCGAGCTCCGTGCGCTCCCCGGGTCGCCCGACTCTGTCGCCCGTTCGGTTGCCTGGTTGCGGTTGTCAGGATCGAACGCCGCGTTCTCCGCAAGACCCGCCTGAAAGCGTGCAGGGAGCTGGATCTCAGCGAGGTTGCGGATCTCACGGACTCCGCTTCTGCTGAGCACTTGTACGACCGTGCGGAGCAGGATTCTGAAGTCCAGGGCAAGGCTCCAGTTGTCGACGTACCAGGCGTCGAGCTCCAGGCGATCCTCGAACGGGAGGGTGTGGCGCCCGTTGACCGCGGCCCAGCCGGTGATGCCGGGGCGCATCTCGTGGCGCCTGCGCTCGCGGGCCGTGTAGTGGGGGAGGTACTCGACGAGCAGCGGACGTGGGCCGACGAGGCTCATGTCGCCACGCAGGACGTTCCAGAGCTCCGGCAGCTCATCAATGCTGGTCGAGCGCAGGAAGCGTCCGAGCCGCGTGATGCGGTCCTGGTCCGTCAGGTACCAGACCTCACCGGCACGGGGAGTGCGCATGGTCCTGAACTTGACGATCTCGAACGTCGTGCCGTGCAGTCCCGGTCGTTGTTGGCGGAAGAAGATGGGCCGGCCCACCGAGACAGCCACGCCGAGGGCGGCCCACGCGAGCACGGGCGACAGAACGACGGCAGCCGCTGTTGCCACGCCAACATCGACGCATCGCTTGAGGCCGAGCCCCAGGCGCCCCCTCATCGAGCTTGGCCGGTGCCGGGGGGCTGCCGATCCGCCATCGAGGCCACCGGGCGCCTGCTCCCCACCACCCACGCGATCCATGTCCATGCTGGCCTCCGATCCCGCATCCCTCGTTGAAGCGTAGGTGATCACCGCTGACCGTGGGGACGGATCCCGCCCTGGGCCGGTGCGTATGGACAACAGGACTGAAGGCTAGCGCGTGGACGCGCTTGTGCCGTTGAGATCCTGGGTCGGTCACGATGAAGGCGGGCCAGGCTTACAAACGCCGGCCCGGCGTAACGCCTGCCGTTCCAAGCCGCAGCTTGACGCCGGCGGCCTCCTCGACGAGGCGGACGGCCGAGAACTCCCCCGCCTCGTCCCCGTAGACGGCTCGCGCCCGCCGGTGCAGCTGCTCCACGAGGGCTCCGAGCTCCAGCGGCACCCCAAGGTCACGGCCGAGATCCACGGCCAGCCCGAGGTCCTTGGTCACGAGGTCCAGCGTGAAGGTCTCGTCGTAGTCGCCCTCGAACACGCCGTCGATGTCCCGCTCGAGCAGGACGGACCCCGCCGGACCGCCGACCAGGGCGCTGCGCAGCGTCCCCACCTCCACGCCGGCCTTCGCGCCCAGCACGAGGACCTCCGCGCTGGCCGCCACATGCATGAACCACAGCAGGTTGAGGCACAGCTTCACGGCGTAGCCGGATCCGTGCGGCCCCACGTGGACGACCCTGTCCGGGTCGCCCATCGCCTCCAGAACGGGGCGGACGCGCGCGACGTCGGGCGCGGCGCCACCCGCAAAGACCTGCAGGGTGCCGCCGGCCGCTCCCCGAACCATGCCGGCGACCGGGGCGTCCACGACGGCCACACCCCGCGGCTCGCCCTCCCGTGCGAGGCCGCGGCCCACCGCGGGCGTCGAGGTGCTCATGTCGACCCAGACGGCGCCCTCGCGCAGAGCCTGGAACGCACCGCCGTGACCGGTCATCACGGCCTCGATCTGCGGCGGGCCCGGGAGCATCGTGATGAGCACGTCGCAGGAGGCAGCCGTCCCCGCGGCGGACTCCGCAGCCACCGCGCCGGCCGCCACCACGGGCTCGGTGGCTTCCGCCTTCGCGTCGAAGGCGACGACATCGAACCCCGCCCGGCACAGGTTGATCGCCATCGGCGCCCCCATGCGCCCCAGGCCGATGAAGCCGACGACGGGGCGCTCGCCTCCACTGGGCCACGTCGCCGGGGCACGCCTCCGGCTTCTCGCCGGGACAGGACGCGTCCGCCCTCGGTCCTGTCTGCCTGGGACGGGGTTCGCCGTTTCGGTCATCGAGTCCTCGATCGGGCGGCGGGGCCGGTGGTTCCACACAGTGTGGCGTGGCGGCGATGGTGGCGTCGAGGGCTCAGGGGGCCGCTTCGAGGGCCCGGACGGCCTCGGCGGGGAGTTCGATGCCCAGTGCGGGGCAGGAGCTCTGGGCTAGCGCTTCCCGCCGCCGAAGATGGTGTCGAAGACCCCCCGCAGGAGGGACTGTGTCTGGCGCGAACCCATCACCTTGCCGACGGTGTTGACGGTCGCGCGCATCGTGCGCTGGCGCTCCCGCTCGAGCGCGGCCGCCTCCTTCTCGCGCGCCTTGCGCTCGCGCTCCGCGGCCTTCCGGGCGGCCTCGAGCTCGCGCGCACGACGGTTGATCTCGCGCTGCTGCTGGGCCGGGGTCATCGTGCCCAGGCCGTCCGCGGTGGTCGGCGAGACCTGGTCGCGCAGCTGCGCCTCGGCGGCGGCGGTCGCGGCGGCGGCCTTGGCGTTGGTCAGGCGGCCGGTGATGATCTCGTGGGCGCTCTCGCGGTCGACCGCCGCGTTGTAGCGGGTCGCCAGCGGCGACGCGGCGACAACCGCGGCGATCTCCTCGGGCGTGAGCGGCGACATGCGCGAGTCCGGCGGCACGAGGCGGGTTGCCGCGAGCGGCGTCGGCACGCCCTTGGGGCTGAGCACCGTGACGAACGCCTCCCCGATGCCCAGGCTCGTGATCGTCCGCTCGACGTCGTAGTGGTCGGTCATCGGGAAGGTGCGGGCGGTCTTGCGCAGGGCATCGGCGTCGTCGGGGGTGAAGGCGCGCAGCGCGTGCTGGATCCGGTTGCCCAACTGGGACAGGACGGACGATGGGACGTCGGTGGGCGCCTGGGTGACGAAGTAGACACCCACGCCCTTGGACCGGATCAGGCGCGCGGTGCGTTCGATCTGGTCCATCAGCGCCTCGGAGGCATCCTTGAACAGGAGGTGCGCCTCGTCGAAGAAGAAGGCCAGCTTGGGCTTGGGCAGGTCGCCCATCTCGGGCAGCTGCTCGTACAGCTGGGCAAGCATCCAGAGCACGAACGTGGAATACAGGCGCGGCTTGTCCATGACATCCGCGACCTCGAGCAGCGTCACGATGCCCTTGCCGTCGGCCGTCGTGCGCAGGAGGTCATCCACGTCGAACTCGGGCTCGCCGAAGAAGATGTCGGCGCCCTCCTGCTCGAGGGTCACGATCGAGCGCAGGATGACGCCCAGCGATGCCGGGCTGATGCCGCCGAGGTCATCCAGGATCGGCTTGCCCTCGTCCGAGCCCAGGAACTTGAGCGTGGTCCGGAGGTCCGCGAGATCCAGGAGCGGGAGGTCCTCGTCGTCGCAGTAGCGGAAGACCAGGGACAGGATGCTGGTCTGGGTGTCGTTGAGGTCCAGGACCTTGCCCAGGAGCAGCGGCCCGAACGAGCTGACGCTGGCCCGCACATGAGCGCCGGTGACACCGGACAGGGACAGGATCTCAACCGGGTGGCCCTGCGCCTCGAAGGTCCAGTGCAGGGACTCGGAGCGGCCGACGACGTTGGGGTTGGCGGGGTCCCCGGGCGCGCCCACGCCCGACAGGTCGCCTTTCACGTCCACGGCGAAGACCGGGACTCCCGCGGCCGACAGCTGGCCGGCGAGGAGCTGGAGGGTCTTGGTCTTGCCCGTGCCGGTTGCGCCGGCGATGAGACCGTGACGGTTCACCCGGGAGAGCGGCAGCGCGACGCGGACGTCCGGAAGGACCTCGTCGCCCATGATCGGCGAGCCCAGCACGATGACCGGCTCGTTGAACGTGTAGCCCGCCGCCATGTCCGTGCGGAACGCGTCGTCCACCTGGCTTCTCCCTCGGCTCGCGCGTCGTCCGGCCCTGTCGCCGGTGGCGCACAAGCCTATGATCGCACCTGCCGCGACCCGCACTCGGGCAGCATCCAACGGCCGCGGCATGACCATCCTGGGCACGAGGGAGAGCGTGACATGAAGATCGACGAGGTCGAGGGCATCGGGCCGGTCTACGCCGGGAAGCTCGCGGACGCCGGGATCACCACCACCGAGGATCTGCTCGAGCGGGGCGCGTCGGCGTCCGGGCGCGACAAGCTGGCCGAGGAGATGGGCATCTCCGGCAAGCTCGTGCTGGAGTGGGTCAACCACGTCGACCTGATGCGCATGGACGGCGTCGGGTCCCAGTACGCCGACCTGCTCTCGGCGGCTGGCGTCGATTCACCGGCCGAGCTCGCGCGTCGCAACGCCGCGAACCTGGCCGCGACGTTCCAGGAGGTCGTCGCGGCCCGCCCGACGATCGTCCGGAGGATCCCGTCCGAGGAGACGGTCACCGGCTGGATCGAGCAGGCGAAGACGCTGGAGAAGGTGGTCACGCACTAGAGGGCGATTCGGGGGCCGGCCCGGCGCTCCGATCAGTCCTCGGGGGCCCTGGGGTACGTGCCCAGGATGCGCACGAGCTCCGTCTCGCCCCGGAGCTCCTCGAGGGCCGCGGCGCAGGCCGGGTCGGCGGGGTCGCCGTCGAGATCCACCCAGAACAGGTACTCCCACCGGCTCACGCGGGCGGTCCAGGGCCGGCTCTCCAGCCGCGACAGGTTCAGCCCGCGCTTGGCGAACGCCCCAAGGGAACGGTGCAGCGACCCCGGTACGTTCCGGACGGCGAACGCCAGCGAGGTCCGCGGTGGACCCGCGACAGCCTCGGGCCGGGCGGCACGCAGCACGGAACCCGCCGGCGCAGGACCGGTGGCCGCCTCGAAACCGGTTGCAGGCTGCGGATCCGGGCGAGCGACCACCGCGAACCGGGTCCGGTTGTCCGTCCCGGACTGGATGTCGTCGGCGAGGACCACCAGGCCGTAGATCGGCGCGACCCGCGCCGAGGCCACGGCGGCGGCCCCCGGCTCCCGGCGCTCCGCCACCTGCTTGGCGGCTCCGGCCGTGTTGTACGTCGTCTGGACCGTCCATGGCCGCGACCGCAGGAACTCGTCGGCCTGGGCCAGCGCCGCGGAGATGGAGTACACGCGGGTGATGGACCCAAGGCGCTCGCCGGGCAGCGCCAGCAGCGCGAGCCGCACCGGGACGGAGACCTCGCCCACGACCGGCAGGTCGAACTCCCACAGCAGGTCCAGGTTCTCGCGGATCGTGCCCAGCAGGGACGACTCCACGGGCACGACCCCCGCCGCGACCTCGCTGTCCCGCACGGCCTCGAAGACGGCACGGAACGAGGACATCGGCACGGCCTCGGGCGTGGTGAAGAACCGGAGCACGGCCTCCTCGGCGAAGGCACCGGGCTCGCCCGTGTACCCGACGCGGATGGACCCGGGGACCGCCGTGGGCCCGCCGGTGACGCCCACGCTCACGGCCGTCGCCCCCGGGTGACCTGGACGCTGACCGGGATCGCAAGCCCTCCGTCCGCGCGCCCGTGGACCTCGGCCAACCGGTCGAACGCCGCGCGGATCGCCGCCCGCACCTCGGGGGGCTGGTCCATGACCAGGGGCCGGATCCGGACCGCGGAGTCCAGGACGCCGGACCACAGCGTCTCCGCATCGCTCACGGCCGCCTCGAACATGATGTGGCTGATCCCGACGTCCACGAAGCCGGCGCCATGGAACAGCGCCCGCAGCTCCTCGTCGGCCCGGAAGTTGGTGGGCCCCGGCGGCAAGCCCGGCGGCGGCGGTGCATCGACGGCGGCTGCCGCATCCACGATCAGCCCCAGCAGCCGGTTCCGGTGCGGTGCATCCCAGGACGAGAGCGAGAGCCACCCGCCCGGGCGCAACACCCTGCGCGCCTCGGCCAGCGCGATCTCTGGCCGTCCGACGTGGTTGAACACGAAGTTGCCGACGACCGCGTCGAACGCCCCCTCCCCCGCCGGGATCGCCTCGAACGAACCAACTCGGAACGGAATCGACGGGTTCGCAAGCGCCGCCCGGCGGACCATCGAGGGCGCCACATCGATGCCCACCGTGTCGGCGCCGAGCGCCGCCGCGGCCGCCGCCAGCTCCCCCGGTCCCGATCCCACGTCCAGCACCTGCCGGCCGGCGGCGACCTCGGCGAGGGCGAGGACCGTGCCACCCACCCGCCGGGTCATGGGCGAGAGGAAGCCGTACGAGCCCGCGCGGTCCTCCCATCCGGCAGCCTCGAACCGGTTGAAGGCCTCGGCGTCGATGGCCGCCGCGAGGGTCGGGAGGGGAGCGTCCAGGGACGGTGACGACAACGCGCCGCCGCCCCCTACCGGTTGAACCACTCCATCGTGTCGATGGGCCGGGCCTCGTCATCGAACTCGGCCGCGGCGGCGGTCTCCCTGCCAGGCGTCCGGCCCAGCGCCGACGCGGCCGCCTCGGCCGCACCGGACCACGCGTCGGCGCCCAGCATCGCGTTGAGCGCCTCGACGTATGCCTCGACCGAGGCCGCGATCGTGTTCGCGGACGCGACCTCGCCGCCGAACCGCCCGCCGGCCCGATCGCCCGCGGTGCCCACGGGCGGCCCGATCCGCACGCTGACCCGACCCTCGGCGGCCGGGCCCTCGGCGAGCGCATGGACGTCGTAGGCAAGGAGCACCGGACGCCCACCCAGGACCTCGGCCAGCGCGGTGTCCACGGCCCGGAACAGGGCATCGACGGCCCCGGTCCCCTCAGCGGATGCCTGCCAGTCGCGCGAGCCCGCGTGCAGGACGACGGCAGCCCGGCTCACGACGTTCGAGCCGGAGGTCACCGTCCAGCGGTCGAGCCGGATGGGATCGGGGTGGCCGGGATCGGTCACGACGCGCCCCCCTCCGGGCTGGCGGCTGCTGGGGTCGCTTTCACGCCGGTCGCAGTCCCGCTGCCGTTGGTGGTCGTGAAGTGGCGCTCGTCCCGCCGGCGCAGCTGGCCGCCGGACTTCCAGATGGCGAACTCCAGCGAGTCCGCCAGCGCCTGGGCGGACGCCGCGATGATGTTGGTGTCGCTGCCCATCGTGCTCCAGGTCTGCGAGCCGTCCTGCGAGTCGATGATGACGCGCGTACGCGCCGCCGTCGCGGTGGCCCCGTCGAGGATGCGCACCTTGTAGTCCACCAGGTGGACCCCGTCCAGGACGGGGTAGAAGGCGCCCAGCGCCTTGCGCAGCGCGCCGTCGAGCGCGTTGACGGGGCCGTTGCCGTCGGCGGCCGTGTGCAGGACCTCGCCCGCCACTTCCACCTTGACGGTCGCCTCCGCAAGCAACTCATGGCCGGACCGCTGCTCGACGAGACAGGTGTAGTCCACGATGCGGAATGGCGCCTCGTAGCCGGGCGAGTTGCGGCGGATCAGCAGCTCGAAGGAGGCCTCGGCGCCCTCGAAGGCCAGGCCCTCGTTCTCGAGCCGCTTGATGAGCTTGCTCAGCTCCTTCGCGTCCAGCACGCCGTCGAGCTCGTGACCCAGCTGCCGCGCCCGGATCGACGTGTTGGCCTTGCCGCCCAGCTCCGACACCACGAGCCGCCCGGCGTTGCCGACGGCCGTGGGATCCACGTGCTGGTAGCTGCGCTCGACCTTGGCCACGGCGGCCCCGTGAACGCCGCCCTTGTGGGCGAATGCCGACCGACCGACGTAGGGCTGGTAGTCGTTGGGATTCTGGTTGGCGATCTCCGCGACCGACCTCGACAGCTCCGTCAGGGCAACCAGGTCGCCGCCACCGGGCGGGGTCAGGACGCTCTCCGTCTTGAGCGCCAGGTTGGCCAGGATCGACACCATGTTGGCGTTGCCGCAGCGCTCGCCATAGCCGTTGATGGTCGCCTGGACGTGACGGACGCCCGCCTGCACGGCCGCGATCGAGTTCGCGACGGCCAGCTCGGCGTCGTTGTGGGTGTGGATGCCCCACACGACCTCGTCGGCGCCGGCGTCGGCGCCGAGGGAGCCGCGGACGTCGCCCAGGATGCGGGTGAGCTCATCGGTCAGGGTCCCGCCGTTGGTATCGCACAGGACCAGGGTCCGGGAGCCGGCGTCGCGGGCAGCGCGCAGGGTCGCCAGGGCGTAGTCGCGGTCCGCCTTGTAGCCGTCGAAGAAGTGCTCGGCATCGTAGATCGCCTCCCGCCCATGATCCGCGATGAACCCGACGGAGTCCGCGATCATGTCCAGGTTCTGGGCCGGCGTGGCGCCCAGCACCTGGGTCACGTGCAGCAGCCAGCTCTTGCCGAAGATCGTGACCACCGGCGTCTCGGCGGCCACCAGCTCCTGCAGGTTGGGGTCCGTCGCCGCCGTGTTGGCCTTGTGGCGGGTGCTGCCGAACGAGGCCAGCTTCGCGGTCTGCCAGGTCAGCTTGCGGGCGGCCGCGAAGAACTCGATGTCCTTCGGGTTGGAGCCCGGCCAGCCGCCCTCGATGAACGGGAAGCCGTACTCGTCGAGCATGCGGGCGACGCGCAGCTTGTCCGCGAGCGAGAGCGTGATGTTCTCGCCCTGGGTGCCGTCGCGGAGGGTGGTGTCGTAGAGGATGACCGGTCGGTCTGTCATGGCGTTGGGTCCTGTGCGCTGCGGGGAGGGGGTCGTCGACGTGGCTCGGGCCGGTCACCCGCACGAGGCGGGCACCGGCCGTCAAATCGCGATCCGCTCTCCGATCACGCGGGCCATCTCCCTCGTCCCCACCAGCGTGACCGCGACCTCGTCGCCGCCCCCGCCGGAAAGCAGGTCCTTCGTCCGGTAGCCGGCATCGAGCGCGTCGCTCACGGCCGTCTCGATCGCCGCGGCGGCCCCGGGCTGGCCCAGGGACCAGCGGAGCATCATCGCGGCGGACAGGATGGTCCCCAGCGGGTTCGCCAGGTCCTGGCCCGCGATGTCCGGCGCGGAGCCGTGGATGGGCTCGTACAGGCCGTGGCGACCGTGCGCGGTGGTCCTCGTCCCCAGCGACGCCGACGGCAGCAGCCCCAGCGAGCCGGCGATCACCGCCGCCTCGTCGGAGAGGATGTCGCCGAACAGGTTCTCGGTCACGAGGACGTCGAAGCCCGCCGGCCACTTGGCGAGGACCATGGCCGCGGAGTCCACCAGCCGGTGCTCCAGTTCCACGTCCGGGAAGTCCGCGTGGACCTCCTCGGCCACCTTGCGCCAGAGCCGGGACGTCGCGAGGACGTTGGCCTTGTCGACGGAGGTCACCTTGCGTCGGCGGGTTCGGGCCAGCTCGAAGGCCAGCGTGACGATGCGCCGGATCTCCTCCTCCGTGTACCACAGGGTGTCGATGGCGGCCCGGCCCTCGGGCGTCGTGCGTTGCTCGGACGGCTTGCCGAAGTAGAGGCCGCTGGTGAGCTCGCGCAGGATCAGGCAGTCCACGCCGTCGAGCAGCTCCGGCTTGAGCGGCGACGCCGAGATGAGCTGCGGCGCCACGGTGATGGGGCGCAGGTTGGCGAACAGGCCCAGGCCGCCGCGGAGCGCGAACAGCGCCTGCTCCGGGCGGACGCTGGCGTCCGGGTCGTCCCACTTGGGGCCGCCCACGGCACCCAGGAGCACCGCGTCGGCGTCCCGGCAGGCCTCCACGTCCTGGGGGCGGATGGCGACGCCGTACGCGTCGATCCCCGCCCCGCCCACGATGAGCTCGTCCCATGCGAACCCGAACCCGAACCTCCGGCCCACGGCCTCGAGCACGGACACGGCCCCGGCGACGACCTCGGGACCGACGCCATCCCCGGGGATCAGCGCGACGCGGTAGGTGAGCGGCGAGCCCTCGCCCGCTGCCTCCCCCTCGCCCTCCGCCTCCGTCACGGAAGATCCTCCGCGACGCGCCCGCCCGCCGACGCCACCGCCACGCCGTCGATCTCCAGGGCATGGAGCTTGTTGGCGGCCACGAGGTACGCCTCGAGCGAGGCCTCGATGATGTTCGTGGACAGACCGTGGCCGGTGACCACGACGGCTCCCGGTCCCTCGTCGGTCGAGCGGCGGGCCCGGACCAGGACCTGGCCCTGCGCGTCGTCGTCGCCGGAGACCGCCTTGATCTCGTACTCGGTGAGGACGGGGTACCAGCCGAGGACGGGCGTGATCGCCTCGTCGACGGCCTTGTACAGCGCGTTGACCGGGCCGTTGCCGGTGGAGTCGCCCGCCTTCGCCTCGCCGGCGACCACGACGGATGCGGAACCCACCGAGTGCCCGCCGGACGAGGAGCTGATGCTCCAGCCCAGCAGCTCGATCGTGCGCGGCACCTCAGCCTTGCGCTGCTCGATGAGGGCCAGGAGGTCCGCGTCCGTGACCTCCTTCTTGGTGTCGGCCAGGGCGATCGCGGCGCGGTAGAGCTCGTCGAGCTCGTCGCCGACCACCTCCTGGCCCAGCTCGCGGAGCTTGCCCTGGAGCCCGCGCCGGCCGGACAGCTTGCCGATCGACAGGGTGCTCCCGGCCAGCCCGATCGACTGCGGGGTCATGATCTCGTAGGTCAGCGGGTTCTTGAGGAACCCGTCCTGGTGGATGCCGGACTCGTGCGCGAACGCATTGGAGCCGACGATCGCCTTGTTGGGCTGGATCGCGAACCCGGTCAGGTAGGACACCAGGCGCGAGGCCGGGGTGATCTGCTCCGTCTGGACGCCGGCGACCAGGTTCGGGAACTGCCCGGGGCGCGTCCGGAGGGCCATGACGACCTCCTCCAGGCTCGCGTTGCCGGCACGCTCGCCGAGGCCGTTGATCGTGACCTCGACCTGGCGCGCACCCGCCTGGACGGCGGCCAGCGTGTTCGCCGTGGCGAGGCCCAGGTCGTTGTGGCAGTGGATGCTGATCACGGCGGCGTCGCCGATCCGCTCCTTCACCCGGCCCACGAGAGCGCCGAACTCGGACGGGATGGCGTAGCCCACGGTGTCCGGGATGTTGAGCGTCGAGGCACCGGCCTCGGTGACCGCCTCGTAGACGTCGAGCAGGAACGCGTCCTCGGTGCGCGAGGCGTCCTCGGCGGAGAACTCGATCTCGGCGTCGCGGCCCAGGGTCTGGCGGGCCCACTTCACCCAGCGGACGGCCTCGGACAGGGCCTGCTCGCGGGAGATGCGCAGCTTGTGCGTGAGATGGATGTCGCTGGTGGCGATGAACAGGTGCAGGTGCGGGCGCTCGGCGATGCCGATGGCCTCCACCGCGCGCTGCGGGTCGCCGTCCTTGCAGCGGGCGAGCGCGGCGACCGCGATCCCGCCCCGCGTCTCCTCCGCGATCCGGCGGACCGCCTCGAAGTCCCCGGGTGAGGCGGACGGGAAGCCCGCCTCGATCACGTCCACCTTGAGTCGCGCGAGCTGGCGGGCGACCTCCAGCTTCTCCGCGGCGGTCAGCCCGGCGCCGGGCGCCTGCTCCCCGTCGCGCAGCGTGGTGTCGAAGATCCGGATCGACCCGGCCGGTACGCCACCGCCGAAGCGGGGTCTGATGGCCTCGAACGTCATGGCTAGTTCTCCCCGCCCGGTACGGAGCTCGCCACGGCCTGGGCCTGGCCCGCCTCGACGACGACCGGCTTCAGGAACGGCATCTTCGCGCGGAGGTCCGCACCGACCTGCTCGATCTGGTGGTTCCGGTCCTGCTCGCGCAGGCGCCGGAAGTCCTCGCCGCCGGCGTCCTGGACCGCGATCCACTGGGCCGCGAAGGCCCCGCTCTGGATGTCGGTGAGCACGTCCTTCATGGCCGCCTTGGCGCCCTCGGTCACGCGCGGACCGGAGACGTAGTCGCCGTACTCCGCGGTGTCGGAGACGCTGAAGCGCATGAAGTTGAGGCCGCCGCGGTACATGAGGTCCACGATCAGCTTGAGCTCGTGCATCGTCTCGAAGTAGGCGAGCTCGGGCTGGTAGCCGGCCTCCACGAGCGTCTCGAACGCCGCCTTCACCAGGGCGGACACGCCGCCGCACAGGAGGGCCTGCTCGCCGAACAGGTCGGTCTCGGTCTCCTCCTTGAAGGTGGTCTCGAGCACGCCCGCGCGGGTGTTGCCGAGGCCGCGCGCATAGGCGAGGACGCGGGCGCGGGCCGTGCCGCTGGCGTCCTGGTCCACGGCGAACAGCGCCGGCACGCCGCCGCCCTGCTCGTACACGGAGCGGACGAGGTGGCCCGGTCCCTTGGGGGCGACCATGCCCACGTCCACGGTGGCGGGCGGCCGGATCCGGTCGAACCGGATGTTGAACCCGTGCGCGAACATGAGCAGCGTGTTGGGGCGCAGGTTGGGCTCGATCTCGGCGTCGTAGACGGACTTCTGGATCGTGTCCGGGACCGCGATCATGATCACGTCGGCGACCTTGGTGGCCTCGGCGACGGTCTTGACCTCGAAGCCGGCGGCCTCGGCCAGCGAGCGGCTCTTGGAGCCCTCGGCGAGGCCGATGATCACGTGCTGCCCGCTGTCGCGCAGGTTGAGCGCATGGGCGTGGCCCTGGGAACCGTAGCCGATGACCGCGATGGTCTGGCCCGCGAGCGCCGAGGGATCGGCGTCGGCGTCGTAGTACATCCTGGCTGTCACAGAATCCAGTTCCTTTCAGACGTTGAGGTAGCGAGGAGCCCTCCGACGGTCGAGGCGACGCTCCCGCGAGCCATCGACCGGAGGATCACAGCTTGAGGGCCTCCTCGATCGAGCCCGCGCCGCGGAGCATGACGGTCGCTCCGGTGCGGACGAGTTCCTTGATGCCGTAGGAGCGGAGCAGTGCGACGAGCGCGTCGATCTCCGCCTCGGTGCCGTGCGCCTCGACGATCACGGACTCGGCCGAGATGTCGACGACGGCGCCCTTGTAGAGCTCCACGATGGTGATGACCTCGCCCCGGTTGGCGTCGGTGGCGCGCACCTTGATGAGGGCGAGCTCGTGCTCGACCAGCTGGTCCAGGGTGACGTCCTGGACCTTGAGCACGTCGATCAGCCGGTACAGCTGCTTGGTCGCCTGCTCGACGGCCTGCTCGACGGCGACGGCGTCGCCGTGGAGCGTGAGCGTCATCCGGCTGATGTGCTCCTTGTCGGTCCGGGAGACCGCCAGGGAGTCGATGTTGAAGTTGCGCGCCCGCATCAGGCTCGCGACCCGGTTGAGCACGCCCGGCCGGTCCATCACGAGGACGACCAGGATGTGGCGCTGGGCCTCGCCCATGCCGGGAACCAGGCGGTCGGGGGGCGTGTCCTGGCCGACGTGGGCCGGGTGGGCGTGGGCGGCAGTTGCCTGGTCGGGGGTCATTCCTCCGGCCCCCACGTCTCGATCAGGTCGGACAGGCCCTTGCCCGCCGGCATCATGGGGAACACGTTCTGCTCCTGTTCGATCTCGAACCAGATGAGCGCGGGCCCGTCAACCGCCTGGGCGGCCTTGATGGCGGGGTCCACCTCGTTGGGCATGCTGACCTTGAACGCCGGGATGCCATAGGCCTCGGCGAGCTTGATGAAGTCGGGGCCGGGCAGGTGCGAGGAGTGGTAGTTCCCGGCGTAGACGATCTCCTGCCACTGGCGGATCATGCCCAGCTTCTTGTTGTCGAGAAGCGCGATCTTCACCGGGATCCGGTCCGCGGTGAGCGTCATGAGCTCCTGGCTGGTCATCTGGAAGCCGCCGTCGCCGCAGACCGCCCAGGTCTCGGCCTCCGGGTGGCCGAGCGCGGCGCCCATCGCCGCGGGAACCGCGAAGCCCATCGTGCCGAGGCCGCCCGAGCTGATGTGGCTGCGGGGCCGGCGGAACCTCGTGTAGCGCGCCAGCCACATCTGGTTCTGGCCCACGTCGGCGACGTAGGTAGCCCTGTGGTCCGTCAGCTCGCCGATCCGCTCGACCACCAGGTCCGCGGTGAGGACGCCGCTCTGCGCGCCGCCGGAGCCGTGCCAGGACGACGCCTCGGACTCCTCGCGCCAGGCCTTGAGCTGACCGAGGTAGTCGGCGCGGGTCGCCGGATCCACGGCGTGGACCAGCTTCGCGAGACCGGCGAGGACGTTCTTCGCGTCGCCCACGATCGGGACCTCGACGGCCACGTTCTTGCCGATCTCGGCCGGGTCGATGTCCGCGTGGATGATCCGCGCGTAGGGGGCGTAGGTCTTGACAGAGCCCGTGACCCGATCGTCGAAGCGCATGCCGACGGCGATCAGCAGGTCCGCCGACTGGATCGCGCGGTTTACGTGCTTCCAGCCGTGCATGCCCATGTAGCCGTACGCGAGCGGGTGGTCCTCGTCGATGGCGCCGATCCCGAGGAGGGTCCAGGCCACCGGGATCTGGGCCTTCTCGGCGAGCGCCCTGAGCTCATCCCAGGCCTCGGCGATCAGGACGCCGTGACCCGCCAGGATCAGGGGCCGCTTGGCCTGCGCGATCTCGCGAGCCGCGGTCTTGAGCTGCTTGGGGTGGCCCTCGAAGTTGGGGCGGAAGCCCGGCAGACCGGCGATCACCTCGTCGAGAGAGGGGTGCTCGGCGCGCGTCTCCTGCTGCAGGGCGTCCTTGGTGAAGTCGATGTGGACCGGGCCGGGGCGACCGGTCTTCGCGATGTAGAAGGCCTCGGCCACGACCCGCGGGATGTCGTCGGCATTGCGGACCAGGTAGTTGTGCTTGGTCATCGGCAGGGTGATGCCGGTGATGTCGATCTCCTGAAACGCGTCCTTGCCGAGCAGCGCGCCGGGCACGTTGCCGGTAAGGGCGACCATGGGAACCGAATCCAGCTGGGCGGTGCCGATCGCGGTCACGAGGTTGGTGGCGCCCGGGCCGCTGGTGCCCATGCACACGCCGACCTTGCCGCTCGCCCTGGCGTAGCCGTCAGCGGCGTGGCCGCCGCCCTGCTCGTGGCGGACGAGGATGTGGCGGATCTCCGGGTAGTCCCCGAGGATGTCGTAGATCGGCAGGATCACGCCACCCGGGTAGCTGAACAGCGTGTCGGAGCCCTGGAGGATGAGTGCCTCCATGAGCGCATCCGCGCCGATGCGGGTCCGCTTCAGGTCCCGGACCTCGTGGAGCATCTCCCGGCGTGCCTGCTCCACTGCCGCAGCGCCAGCGGTGCCGTCACCCGGCACGTGGCTTCGACGCTGCGGCGAGTCCGCGGCCCCGGCGGCCGGCGGTTCGCCCTTCGTCATCGTCATGTCCTGCCTGGGTCCCTCTCTCCGCCGGTCCCGCGACCGCCGGACATACAAAGACCCTCGCCCCCGGCGAGGGTCCCTTTGGTTCTCGGTGGCGGGCGCCTCAGTGGCGTCCGTCCCTCCGCGTTCCTCCGTTCTCCCGCCGGGAGCCGGTAATGAGGAGGCCAAGGAGGCTCTCAAGGCCGGCCAGGAGCGAGCGAATAAGGTCGAGGGGGGATACGCCCTTGGGCTCGAGGTCGCGCAGGGGCACGTTGACGCGGCGTCCATCCGCCGTCACGACGACGGCGATGCGGCTGCGGTTGCGACCCTGGGAGAAGTCCAAGCGACCCGACTCCAATCAACCCGTCCTGTAACGGGTGTGCGGAGTGTAGCCGCACACGCACGAGGGACGCAACCACCGAACCGCAACGTTCCGGTTCTGGGCGCGGGTCGGCGGGCGCTGCGGGGGCGCGGCGACCGCACGATCCCGGTGGGCGCGAGCTCAACCGGTTGGCGGCGCGGGGACTGCCCAGGTGGCCCCTACGGCCAGGGCGGGCCCCTGGGACTGCCAGTCATAGGTACAGCGGATAACGCCGGCGACCTGCGACTGTGGGGCATGGGACAGGCCCGTTAGTGGCCGAATCGGGCCCTCTCCGATGACCACCAGTCATAGGAGAGGGCCTCGGCACGACGTGCCTGTGACTGGCAGTCCCCCTCGCTCCCTTGACACCTCGCGGCCCGGCGACGTCGCCGCCATGCCGTGCGTGCGGCCCGGCCCCCCCCTCGCAGCCCGGCCGCCCTGGCGTGCGCGCATGAGTCACAGGTAAGCGCATGGTGCTTCACTCCTCCTGTGACCACCCCGCAGTTCGAGAAGGCCGTCGCCACCGCCACGGCAACGCGCCACGGCACGCTGGCCGGTGACATGGTCCGGCTTCGTGAGGACGCGGGCGTGTCGCGGGCACAGCTGGCCCGCGCGTCAGGCGTCGACCTCCGCTTCCTCGCGCGCATCGAGGGCGGCTCGGAGACACCGTCGATCGAGACGTACCAGCGCCTCGCCTCGGCGCTTGGGGCGGACCTCCACACGCGCCTCTATCCCAACACCGGGCCCGCCCTCAGGGACCGCCACCAGGCACCGATGCTCGAGCTCCTCCTGGCGCGGCTCCATGGGCGCTGGACACCCTTCACCGAGCTTGTGGTCCGACAGCCAAGCCGCGGCTGGATCGATGTCGGCCTCCATGACGCCACAGTCCACCTCTTCCTCGCCACGGAGCTGCAGAGCGAGCTGCGCCGCCTGGAGCAGCTCGTCCGCTGGTCGGCCGAGAAGGCCGCGTCGCTCCCCAGCTGGGACGGCTGGCCCCACCTCGGCGACGAGCCACAGGTCAGCCGCCTGCTGATCGTCCGCCGCACGCGCGCGACCATGACGATCGCCCGCGAGTTCGCCCGCCAGCTGCGCGTGGCGTACCCGGCACACCCGGCGGACGCCATGACCTCGCTGACGGGCACGGCGCCGTGGCCCGGTCCGTCCCTCCTGTGGGTCGTGCTGGACGGCAGGCGGTCGCGGCTGGTCGCGGAACGCTGAGTCGGCGGAGCCAATCCACCCCGCGCCGGTTCGGTGCTGAGCGCTGGTACCCTTCGTCTCCCCGCCCCCTCGCAGCAGAGCAGCCGCCGCCATGACCCAACCGCGAACCCTCGTCGAGAAGATCTGGGACGAGCATGTCGTCTCGCAGGACCCGGGCGCCCCGGCCGTCCTTGCCATCGACCTCCACCTCGTCCACGAGGTCACCAGCCCCCAGGCCTTCACCGGACTCCGCACGCGCGGCGCGCAGGTGCGCCGCCCGGACAAGACGGTCGCCACGGCGGACCACGGCACCCCGACGACCCCGCGCGGCCTGCCCATGGTGGACATGCAGGCGGCGGCCCAGATCAGGCAGCTCGAGACGAACTGCGCGGACTTCGGCATCCCGATCCATGCCTTCGGCAGCGACACCCAGGGGATCGTCCACGTCATCGGCCCGGAGCTTGGCCTCACGCAGCCCGGCATGACCATCGTCTGCGGCGACTCGCACACGGCCACCCACGGGGCGTTCGGGGCTCTGGCGTTCGGCATCGGGACCAGCGAGGTCGAGATGGTCCTCGCCACCCAGACGCTGCTCCAGCGAAAGCCGAAGACGTACGAGGTGCGCGTCGACGGGACGCTCAGGCCCGGCGTCAGCGCCAAGGACATCATCCTCGCCCTCATCGCCCGCATCGGCATCGGCGGCGGCACGGGCCACGTGTTCGAGTTCCGCGGCGAGGCCATCCGCGCCCTGAACATGGAACAGCGGATGACGATCTGCAACATGAGCATCGAGGGCGGCGCGCGCGCCGGGCTGATCGCCCCGGACGAGACCACCTTCGAGTACATCCGCGGGCGGCGTCATGCCCCGCAGGGCGCCGCGTGGGACGCGGCCGTGGCGAAGTGGCGGACGCTCCCCACGGACGAGGGCGCCACGTTCGACAAGAGCATCGTCATCGACGCCTCCGCCCTGGAGCCGATGGTCACCTACGGCAACAACCCCGGCATGGGCATCCCGGTGACCGGCCGCGTGCCCGCCCCGGAGGACCTCGAGGACGCGCAGGCACGCCGCGGCCTCGAGCGCGCGCTCGAGTACATGGGCCTGACCCCCGGCCAGGCCATCGCCGGCCAGCCGGTGGACGTCGTGTTCATCGGCTCCTGCACCAACAGCCGGATCAGCGACCTGCGCCTCGCGGCGAGCGTGCTCAAGGACCGCCACGCCGCTGACGGCCTGCGCCTGATGATCGTCCCGGGCTCCCAGCAGGTGAAGGCCCAGGCCGAACGCGAGGGCCTCCACGAGATCTTCCGTGCCGCGGGCGCCGAGTGGCGCGAGGCCGGCTGCTCGATGTGCATCGCGATGAACGGCGACCAGCTGTCGCCCGGCCAGTACGCGGTCAGCACGTCCAACCGCAACTTCGAGGGTCGCCAGGGCAAGGGCGGCCGCACGTTCCTCGCCAGCCCGCTGACGGCTGCGGCGAGCGCCATCACCGGCGTCGTCACCGATCCCCGCACGCTCCCCGGCGTCGAGGATCTCGTGACCGTCGGCGGAGGGTACTGACCATGACCGAGCCCTTCCGCTCCTTCGCCTCGGCGATCGTGCCACTGGCCGCCGAGAACGTGGACACGGACCAGATCGTCCCGGCCCGCTACCTCAAGGTCACGGACAAGGAGGGCCTGGCGGAGGCGCTCTTCCGCGACTACCGCTTCAACGAGGACGGCACCAAGAAGGACCCGGTCTGGCTCCTGGACCGCCCGGAGATGCAGGGCCGGAAGATCCTGCTCGTGGGCGACAACTTCGGCACGGGCAGCTCCCGCGAGCACGCGCCCTGGGCGCTTCGCAGCTGGGGCATCCAGGCCATCCTGTCCACCTCGTTCGCGGACATCTTCAAGAGCAACGCCCTCAAGAACGGCGTGCTGCCGATCGTGGTCGACCCGGCCACGCACGCGGCCCTGTTCGAGATGATCGAGGCGGACCCGGACGCGCAGCTCCGCGTGGACCTCGCGGAACAGGGGATCCTCCTGCCGGACGGCACCACCCTGGACTTCGACGTGGATCCGTTCAGCAAGATGATGCTGCTGGCGGGCACGGACGAGATCGGCTATGTCCTCGGCAAGGACACGGAGATCGCGGCCTGGGAGGCGAGCCACCCACCCCGGGTGGACACGCGCATCGGGACCACGGTCGCCGGGTAGGCAGACCGGCCACCCGCCCGAGGCGGGATCCCGAGACCTCGCCGATACTCCCCGCGTGGAGTTCAACCCCAACCTGTTCGACCTGATCGCGATCCTGGTCCTCGTCCTGGCCGTGCTGGCGGGCATCCGGACCGGGGCCCTGCCGCAGGTCGGGGGCATCGGCGGGGCGGTCACCGGGCTGCTGGTCATGCTCAACGCCGCGCCGTGGCTGCTGGAGGTCACGTCCGGGCTCGAGCCGATCCCCCGCGCGCTGCTCGTCCTGGGCGCCATCCTGGGCGCGGTCATCCTGGGCGAGGTGCTGGGGTCCACGATCGGGCGGGCGATCGCCGACCGGCTCGGGGAGGGCGTGCTCTCGGGCATGGACCGGGTGGCCGGCGGACTGGTCGGCGCCGCGCAGGCGCTGCTCATCATCTGGCTCGCGGGTGGACTCATGGTCGCCAGCCCCTTTCCGCGACTCGCCCAGACCGCGTCCCAGTCCACGGCCGTCCGCACCATCGACGAGTACCTCCCGCCGCCGATCGACGTGATCGGCCAGATCGCCGGCGCGCTGGACGACTCCGGCCTGCCGGACGTGTTCGTGGGCCTGGAGCCGATCCCGCTCCAACCGGTGGACACCCCCACGGATCCGCAGGCCCAGCGGATCGCCGGCAGGGCCGTGGCGGCCACGGCCAGAGTCGTCACGCGCGCCTGCGACACGCAGGTGACGGGGACCGCGTTCCTCGTCGCCCCCGGCTACCTGGTGACCAACGCCCACGTCGTGGCCGGCGCCTCCACGATCCGCCTGACCACCGGCGACGGTGTGGCCGACGCCGAGGTCGTGCTGTTCGACCCCGACCTCGATGTCGCCCTCCTGCGCGCTCCCGATGTCGACGGCCCGGCCTTGAGGTTATCCACCGAGACCCCGGACCGCGGCACGCTGGGAGCGGCGCTCGGCTTCGCCGGCGGCGGCCCGCTGGTCGTGATGCCGGCCGCGGTCTCCGGCACGTATCCCGCCACGGGCCGCGACATCTACGGCACCAAACGCGTGACCCGGGACATCCTCGAGCTGCGCGCCGAGGTGGAGCCCGGCGACTCCGGCGGTCCGCTCGTGCTGGAGGACGGATCGGTGGGTGGGCTGGTGTTCGCGGAGTCGAAGACGGACCCGGCCGTGGGCTATGCGCTCTCACCAGGCTCGGTCTGGGCACGGATCCGGTCGGCGATCGGGACGACCCGCGCCGTGGACGTGGCCGACTGCATCCGCTGAGATCCTGATCGGGCGCCGGGCGCGACCGCTAGCATTGCCGTCCATGAGCAAGGTTGCAGCCACCCGACCCGTCGACGCGCTGGCGGCGACCTATTGGGACGCCTTCCTCGAGACGAACCCGCTGTTCGCGACGACGCTTGGCGACCCGCGGTTCGACGGCCGCCTCCCGGACCCCACGCCCGAGGGCCAGGCCGCAGACCGCGCCCGGTTCGCCGCGATCCTGGCGCGGGCGGACGACCTCGACGCGGGCGACCTCGACGCGGCCGAGGGCGGGCACGGCGATGCCATCACGCTCTCCTCCCTTCGCGAGGGGCTCCGTGCCGACCTCACGTTCATCGACAGCGGGCTGCTCGCCTGGAACGTCGATCCGCTCGACGGGGTCCCCGTCCACCTGCTCCAGGCCGGCGAATACCAGCCGGCCGCGACCCCGGCCCAGGCGGCGGCCATGCTCGAGCGCTGGCGTGCCATGCCCGCGTACACGGACGCTCACACGGCGACGTTGCGCCGCTCCCTCGGGGACGGCCTCGTGGCCTGCCGGGCCCCCGTGGACCGTGTGGTGGACATCCTGGCCGAGCTGCTGGCGCGGCCGGACGAGGACTGGCCGCTCCTGGCCCCGCTCGCGGACCAGGTGGCCGGGAGTGCCGCGAGCCCGGCCGTCAGCGACGGCTGGACCACCGGAGAGCGCGAACGGTTCGCGGCAGGCCTGCGGGAGGCGGTCACGGATGGGATCCGGCCGGCGTTCGCGCGCCTGCACGACGTCCTCGTCACCGAGATCCTTCCTGCCGCGCGCGCGGAGGACCGTCCCGGCCTGTGTCACCTGCCCGACGGCGAGGTGGCCTATCGAGCCTGGTCCGGGCGCACACATCCCTGGACGCGACCCCGGACGAGCTCCACCGCACGGGCCTGGCCGAGATCGAGCGCATCGACGCCGAGCTGACGGACCTCGCCGGCCGGACGATCGGCACCCGCACCCTGCCCGACGCGCTGGCCGCCCTGCGCGGCGATCCCGCGCTGCACTTCGAGACCCGCGAGCAGGTGTTTGCCAAGGCGGTCTCCGCGCTCGAGCGAGCCTCCGAGGCCATCCCGGACTGGTTCGGCCGCCTGCCGCAGGCGCCGTGCGAGGTCGTGCGCATGGGCGCGCACGAGGAGGAGCACTCGACCATCGCCTACTACCGCCAGCCGGCCGACGACGGCTCGAGGCCGGGGCAGTACTACGTCAACACCGCCCACCCGGAGACGAGGCCGCGCTACGAGGCGGAGGTCCTCGCCTACCACGAGTCCATCCCCGGACACCACCTCCAGATCGCCATCGCCCAGGAGCTCGCGGACCTGCCGGCGTTCCGGCGTCACCTGGGCCCCACCGCGTTCTTCGAGGGCTGGGGCCTGTACACGGAGCGCCTGGCCGACGAGATGGGCCTCTACTCGGGCGACCTCGACCGGATCGGCGTGCTCAGCTTCGACGCCTGGCGGGCATCGCGCCTCGTGGTTGACACCGGCATGCACGCGATGGGCTGGACGCGCCGGCAGGCCATCGACTTCATGCTCGAGCACACGGCCCTCGCGCCCAACAACATCGCCAACGAGGTCGATCGCTACATCGTGATCCCGGGCCAGGCCCTCGCCTACAAGACGGGCCAGCTGGAGCTCCTGCGGCTCCGCGCCGAGGCCCGCGAGCGGCTGGGCCCCGCCTTCGACATCCGCGCCTTCCACGACACCGTCCTGGGCAACGGGGCGGTGGCTCTCGCGACGCTGCGGGAGGTCGTGGAGACCTGGGTGACAGGGCTCTCCGCGGCAACCTGAGCCGCCGCCATCCTGGCCCGCCCGGCCAGCGTGTCCTCCGGGCGCCCGCCGCCTACCAGCCCCAGGTGATCGTCAGCGTCGGGCGGTTGCCGGACGTCCCGTCCTGGTTGCTCGAATACCTGGTGGAGATGTTCGTCGTGTTCTCGTTCGGGTCTCTGACGAGGAACCCGTTCTGCAGCGCGGGGCTCCCGTACTGGGCCGCGACCAGCGTGGAGACGTCCCAGTTGACCCTCCCGGTCGCTCTCGGCTGCGCCACTGCGACGGCCGGGCCCGTCGACGCCGGCTGCGCGTTCCACGTCACCGCCGTGTCCGTCCAGGCGGTGGCGACGTTGACGACGTTGTAGGTGACCGCGGAGGCCGGCCTGGCCGTCACGTTGAGGGACAGGGTCGCGGTCTTGAACGAGCAGCCCGCGGGAATCGCCGGCAGGGGCGAGAACCGCACGAAGGCACGCCGGTTCCGGCCTGTCGTGGACCGCACGAACAGTGAGGCATTCGTGGCGTAGTTGGTCGTCGGGTTCTGGCTGTCGACGTACGTGTCCGACACGCTGCTCCCGTTCGCCGCCGACAGGACGGCGCTGCCGGAGGAACAGCTTGCCGACGCCCACGCGTTGCCGGGGTTCGCGGTGTCTCCCGCGAAGACGGCTGCCGAGAAGTGGGTCGTCACCATGACGACGACGACGCCCAGCGCGACGAAGGCGGTGAGCCTGCCGGCGACGAGACGGCGTCGGGAGGGAGCCCCCTGGTCGAGGGCGGGTGGCGCGCCGCGGTCCCGCAGCGCACCGGCGAGGGCGAGGGTGACGACCGCGAGGATCAGCGGCAGGACATCGCCTTGCTGCCACCACGCGATCGCGAGGCCGATGAGCGGCACCCTGAGGCGCCCGACGGCGACGATGGCGGACGGCGGAACCGGGGACGAGTCGGCGATCCCGTTCGCGTCCCCCTTCGTTCGGTAGCTGCCGTCGCCATGGAGGCCGACGATCCGGTGGGTCGTGACCTCGCCGGAGCCGGGCGCGTGGAACACGATCACGGCACCCGGCTGGAGCTGGCTGCCGTCGTATGGCTCGGCGACGACCACGTCACCGGGGTTGAACAGGGGCGACATGGAGCCCGACACGAGGGCGACGGCCTGCCAGCCGAACAGCGTGGGCCCCAGGGCCCAGACCGCCAGCCAGAAGACGGCGTAGGTGACGAAGGTTGCGGCCAGGCGCACCACCCCGGTGGCCAGGACCGCCGGCTCCATGGCGCGGCGACGCCACCCCAGGTCGGGGTGGGTCGCCGCTCCGGTCGCGGTCATGTCACGGCTCGCAGCGCCCGATGGACCGGGCTCGCAGCGCTACTGGTTCTGGGCCTCCCACGTGAACGTCCCGGAGGCATTCAGCCCCTGCGCGGCGTTCGAGGCGCCGGACGGAAGGGTCGTCGTGAACCGGAACGTCCGGGAGTCGGGCGTCGAGGACGGTGACCAGTTCGCGAGGCCCGTCGCCCAGTTGGTGTGGGTGCTGCCGAAGTTCGCGAGGGTGCCGCTGTAGAGCGTGCTGCCCGCGTTGAAGCCGGTGCACGAGGAGGCGGAGCCGCCAGTCCCGATCTCGACGGTGGTCGTCAGGTGAGTGGCGAGACCCGAACCCGCCACCGTCCCATAGAGCTTGACGTCGGCGGGGGTGAGCGTGCCGGAGTACGTGACGACGATGCACTTCGTGCTCGTCGAGCCGGGCTTCATCGCGGTCACGTTGAACATGGCCGAGCCGCTGTCATCGTCGGACAGGACCACGGTGCCAGCCGACCAGGCGTTCGCCGTGTTGTCGGTGGTGGCGCTGAACGCGGCACGCGAGCCGACCACGACGAGTGCCCCGACGACGAGAAACGCCGCGACTGGTGCGGTGGCACGAACGACGCGCCCCCACAGGGACTGGCCAGATGAGAGGCGTTCGGTCTCGAGGGTCATATGGGTCGATTCCTTCGCGACAGTCCGTCATGGGTGGCCACGGTGCGGTGACGGTCCCGCACGGCCCTGCCGCGTACAAGACCACCCACGGGTCACCAGCAGACCATGGGTCCGAAGTCCCCCGTCCGACCGGTACCACCGTCGGTGCCGCTCTGCACCGCAACGGCGCCCGCACCTCGAATCGAACGGCCGATGCCGCGGAGCGCCGTCCACCGTACCCTTGGACCGATACCCGCCCGCCGACCGACAGCCCCGCGAGGAACCCATGGCCGCCGACCGCCCGCTCCCCTACTCCCGCCCCTCAGACCCCGGCAAGCGCCACAGCCACGCGCTGACCGACGGGCCGGACCGCGCCGCGGCGCGCGCGATGCTCAAGGCCGTGGGCTTCACGGACGATGACCTCGCCCGGCCGATCATCGGCGTCGCGACGACCTGGATCGAGACGATGCCCTGCAACCTCAACCAGCGGCGGCTGGCGGAGTTCGTCAAGGAGGGCATCCGGGCGGCGGGCGGCACGCCGATGGAGTTCGGGACGATCTCGATCAGCGACGGCGTGTCGATGGGCACCGAGGGCATGAAGACCGTCGCTGGTCAGCCGCGAGGTCATCGCGGACTCGATCGAGCTCGTGGCGCGCGGCCACCTGTTCGACGGCCTGGTGTGCCTCGTGGGCTGCGACAAGACGATCCCGGCCGGGGCGATGGCGCTCGGCCGTCTCGACATCCCGGGCCTCGTCCTCTACAACGGCACGATCATGCCCGGCACCTACAAGGGCAAGCCCGCGGACGTGGTGACCGTGTTCGAGGCGATCGGCGCCTACCGCGCCGGCAAGATCACGCTCGAGGAGCTGTACGAGGCCGAGAACGGGGCCTGCCCCGGCGCCGGCGCCTGCGGCGGCCAGTTCACCGCCAACACGATGTCCACGGTGATGGAGTTCCTGGGCCTCTCGCCGGCGGGCATGAATGGCATCCCCGCCGAGGACCCGAAGAAGGACGAGGCCGCGCGCAGCGCCGGCGAGCTGGTGATGACGCTCGTCCACCACGACATCCGGCCGTCGCACATCGTCACGAAGCAGTCGCTCGAGAACGCCATCGCGTCCGTGTCGGCGACCGGCGGCAGCACCAACGCGGCCCTCCACATGCCCGCGATCGCCGCCGACTTCGGCATCCCGCTCACGCTCGACGACTTCGCGGCGGTCGTGGACCGCACGCCGCTGATCGCGGACATGCGCCCGGGCGGCAGGTACGCCGCCTCGGACATGTACGAGGCGGGCGGCGTGGCCCTCGTGATGCGCGAGCTGCTCAAGCGCGACCTGCTCCACGGCGCCGAGAAGACCGTGGACGGGCGCACGATCGCGAAGATCGCGGCCGACGTCGTCGAGACGCCGGGCCAGCTGGTCGTCCACCCGATCGAGACGCCGATCAAGGAGACCGGCGGCCACGCGATCCTTCGCGGGCAGCCTGGCGCCGGACGGGTCCATCGTGAAGCTGGCCGGCCACGAGCGCCGCTACCACCGCGGCCCGGCCCGCGTGTTCGACTCCGAGAACGCGTGCTTCGATGCCGTCAAGGCCCGCCAGATCCACGAGGGCGACGTCGTCGTGATCCGGTACGAGGGCCCGGTCGGCGGGCCCGGCATGCAGGAGATGCTCTCGCGTCACGGGCGCGCTCGTCGGCGAGGGGCTGGGTGAGCACGTCGCGCTGCTCACCGACGGGCGGTTCTCCGGCGGCACGCACGGCCTGATGCTGGGTCACGTTGCCCCCGAGGCAGCCGTGGGCGGGCCGATCGCCCTCGTCGAGGAGGGCGACACCATCGTCGTGGACGTGGAGAACCGGGTGCTGGACCTCGAGGTCGACGAGGCGGTCCTGGCCGAGCGCCGCGCCCGCTGGACCCCGCCGGCGCCGCGCTACACGACCGGCGCGATGGCCAAGTACGCCGCGCTGGTCTCCTCGGCCTCCGAGGGCGCGATCACCAGCGGGGCGCCGCTCCGCCGGGCACTCGCCGCCCGCGCGGTGACGTCGGCTAGGGCAGCGGAGCCGATGCCGATGCCGCTGCGGATCTCGTTCAAGACGTCGCCGCAGCGGGTCGATTGGGCGACGCTCGACGCCACGTGGCGCCTCGCCGGGGAGCTCGGCGGGTGGGACGGCGCGTGGATGAACGACCACCTCACGGACATGGACCCGGACGTGCCGGGATCGTCCCTCGAGGCGATCACGCTGCTGGCGACGCTGGTTCACCACGTGCCGGGGGTCCGGGTCGGCCACGCGGTGCTGTCGAACACGTTCCGGCACCCGGTGCTGCTCGCGAAGGCGGCAGTCGTCCTGGACCACGCGACCGGCGGGCGGTTCGTGCTCGGCCTGGGCGCCGGCTGGTTCGACGGCGAGCACGAGCCCTTCGGGATCCCGTTGCCGCCGATCGGTGAGCGCATCGACCGCCTGATCTCCTCCGTGGAGGTGCTGCGGCTCCTGTTCTCGCCCGAGGCCGCGTCGGCACCGGGCGTCACCCGGCCCGATCCCTTCTACCCGCTGGCCGGGGCCTTCAACGCGCCCGCGCCCCTCACGCCTGGCGGCCCGCCGATCTTTCTCGGCGGGCAGAAGCCGCGCGGGATCGCGCTGGCGGCGCGTCGGGCGGCGGGCTGGCTGCTCACGGGCGTGGAGGCGGGTGACGTCGAGTACTTCAGCGATCGACGCGAGGCGATCCTCCGGGCGCTCGAGGCCGAGGGCCGGGACCCGGCCACGTTCGAGTTCGTCGGGCAGGTCCACACCGGCGCCGACGCGGCGGCCCGGTCACGGGCGCTGGCGCAGGCGCGGGCGATGGTCGCGGCCGGGGCCACGGAGATGGTCGTCGGGATCCCGGCGGCGCTGGGACCGAGCGCGCTCGAGGATGCCCATCGGGACGTCCTGGGCCCGCTGCGCGCGGAGTTCGGGTAGGAGTCGGCGTGACACAGGAGCCGGCACGAGCGATCGTGCGTCGAATCGACCCGGCGATGACACGGCCCTCGCCGACTACGTCCGCATCCGCAACGCGGTCGCACCCGAGAACACGGACTCGCTCGAGCAGATCGCGTGGCAGTCGGCGACCTATCCGGGCGATGGCGCCCGTTTCCTCGCGCTGGACGAGCGCGGGACTCACGTCGGCACCGCCACCGCCGGCCGGATCTGGATGTACGGCCCGGAGTACCCGAGGTGGTGGCTGGGCATCTGGGTGCTGCCCGACGCGCGCCTGCAGGGTCGGGGCTCTGCGCTGTTCGAGGCCGCAAGTGACGCGGCCCGGGAGGCCGGGAAGTCCGGATTCCAGACCGAGCTGTCAGAGGTGCACGAGGACGGCCTGCGCTTCCTCGCCAAGCGAGGATTCGTCGAGACCGAGCGCAACAAGATGGTCCGGCTCGACCTGGCCGACCTGGAGCCACCCGACGTCCTCGTGCCGGCCGGCATCCGACTCGTGACGCTGGCCCTGCGGCCGGACCTCGTCGATGGCGTGCACGCGGTGGCGCTGGAGGCCTTACCGGACATCCCGTCCACGACGCCGATCGACGTGGGGTCGCTCGAGGCGTTCACGGCTCGTGACGTGGAGCGGATCGGAATCCCCAAGGACGCCTTCTTCGTGGCCGTCGATGACGTCACCGGCTCGGTCGTCGGGTACGCGAGCCTGATCTACGACGCCGCCAGCACGAGCGTCGCCTATCACGACATGACCGCCGTCCGGCGCGGCTACCGGGGGCGCGGCATCGCGACGGCGCTCAAGCGCGCCACCATCGCCTGGGCGGTCGAGCACGGCCTGGAGGCGCTCGACACCGGCAACGACACGGAGAACGCGCCGATGCGCGCGGTCAACCTCGCCCTGGGCTACCAGCCCATGCCGGACTGGATCGGGCTGGAGGGGCCGTTGGCCCCGCCGCGCTGACCCGGCGGCCTACCGGCCCTCGCTGCCCGAAGGCATCACCACCGGGAACCCGTACCGGGCCTGGCCCCGGTCGAACGTGGCGAGGGCCACGGCGTCGGCGCCCAGCGCGGCGGCCACGATCAGGGCGTCCGGGATCGGCCGCCCGGTGAGCGTGCGGGCGCGAACCAGCATCCCGACGATGACGTCGGTGCGCCCACCCAGGATCCGCACGTTCTCCCTCTGGACGAAGGCGATGAGCGCGTCAATCACGTGTGACTGGGGCACGGCGTACTGGGTCCGAAGGACGTGTGCGCACTCGACGAGCGCCACCGGCGAGATCCCGATCTCCTCACCTGCGTCGATCAGCGTGCTGGCGGCCTGCGCCTGGTCCGGTGGCGACCCGACGACGTACCTGACCAGCACCGAGGTGTCGATGGCGATCACTCCCGCGTACCGCCGACCTCTTTGCCAGCGAGGTCCCAGGCCGGATCCGGACTGTCCCATGCAGCGGCCCGGAGCACCTCCCAGGACTCGTCCGTGGGCCACCGCCCCACGTGCTCCCGCAGCACACCCGCGAGCGACCTCGCGTGCCTCCCGGGCACGATCTCGATCACGATCCGGCCATCCTCGACGCGCTGCACCGCCTCGTCGCCGGCGTAGATTGCGAGTTGCTCGCGGATGGCCTTCTCGATCGTGATCTGGCCACGTTCTCCTACTCGACTGGTCATGGTAGGGATCGTACGCCAAGTTCGTATTCGACTGTCAAGCGGCACCGAGGCATCCCGGGGTCCTCCACTGATGGGGCGATTGCACAAGCAAGGGCGTCCTGCTCGTCCTCGTCGCTTTGGGAACTAGCCGCGGGCCGGATGGTCCTTGACGGCCCCTTGTGTCCACACCAGCCTCGAGCCGTCGTCGAGGAGGGGACCGCGCATGCGCATGGCAGTGTTGGGGCTGGCGGTGGCACTTGCGGTCGCGGCGTGTGGCGCCGGGGAGACGCCGTGGGAGGTGTCGCCCGACCCCGCCGTCCGTGCCGCTGTCGTCGCGGCCGCCGGGCAGTACGGCGAGGAGACCCTGGTCGCGCTGCCCGAGTTCGTGGCCACCGATGCGTTCGACATCGCCCGACCGCACGCTCGATCGGGCGATCCGGGCGACGGACAGGTGGTGGGTGGTACTCGGCGCGGACGGGCGGCCGATGCGCATGGCAGCCTTCACGGCCGCCGACGGCCAGCCTCCGCAGCTCGCCGGCACCGACTGGGGAGACCCCGAAGCCATCGTGGCGGCAGCCGGCATGGTGGGCCGCGACGCTCGGATCGTGAGCGCCTGGGGCCATCACGTGATCCTCGGCGAGCGCGAGGATGGCATCGTCGCCGTGCCGCTGGGCGACGGGCCGACGGCGCAGAGCCCTCTGCCTATCGCGGAGTACAGCGACCAGCTCCGCGGCATGTCGCGCGGCGGAGGGCTCGGCATGGACCCCGCTGGTGCCGTGGCGATCGCCCTCTTCATCGCGTTCTGTGTAGCGTTCCCGCTGCTCGTCGTGCTCCGAGGTGCGATCCGGGCGCGCCGGCGATAGGTGCGGTCCGCCATCAGGCGCCGCCCACGGATTCCCGCGCAATCGCCCCATCCGTGGAGAACCCGGAGGCATACTTTCCCCGTGCCCACCATCGACCTCAACGGGATCAGGCTCCGGAACCGGCTGCTCACCAGCGCCAGCCTCCTGGGCTACGGCGCGTCCAAGAGCCGGCTGATCCTCTACGGCCTCTCCCCCATCGCGCAGTGGGTGCCGCTGGAGCGCTTCGGCGCGGTCACCACGCGCACGGTCAGCCTCCAGCCGCGCGAGGGCCACTTCACGCTCAAGGAGGACTGGGGCCTGCGCGAGTTCCCCGAGATGCTGCGGCTCTACGGGCGGGCGCTGCACAGGGTCGACGGCGGCTGGCTCAACGCCTTCGGCTGGTCGAACATCGGCATCGAGCGCTACTTCGACGAGTACTTCGGCCGGACGGCGAACCTCAACCGGATCGTGTCCGTGGGCGGCTTCAGCGCGGATGAGATCGAGCAACTGATCGAGACCTGCAACGAGCGGGCGAAGCCGGGCGAGATCGCGGCGGTCGAGCTCAACGCCTCCTGCCACAACGTCAACTTCCCGTTCGGGACGATCCTCGAGGAGGCCCTGCGGCGAGCGGTCCCGAAGAGCCGCCACCCGGTCATCCTCAAGGTCAGCCCGGACGAGGACTACCACTGGCAGGCGAACCTCGCCGCGACCCACGGCTGCGCCGCGATCACCGCGATCAACACCGTGAAGGGCCTGCGCCTGCGCCCCGACACCGGCGAGCCGTACCTGAAGAACCGCTATGGAGCCATCTCCGGACGCGCGATCAAGCCCATCGGCCTGCGGGTGGTGGCCGAGCTGCGCGACTCTGGGTTCCGGCTCCCGATCATCGCCAACGGCGGCATCCGCGACTTCGACGACTGCCGCGAGTACTTCTGGGCTGGCGCCGATGCCGTGTCCCTGGGGTCCGCCGTGTGGCTGCGGCCGATGCCGCTGTACGCCCTGGGGCCGGTCGAGGGGCTGCGGATCCGGCGGCTCATCGACCGGGTGGCGCGGTTCACGCCACCTGCGGCCGCGCCGCACTGGGAACCCGCGGTGGTGCCGTCCACCGGGCCGGGTGCCGCGCCGGCCCCGCGTCGTGAGCCTCCCCCGCGTCGCGGTCATCACGACCGGCGGCACGATCGACTCCGTTGGGGCGGATCGCCTGGACCTGGCCGCGTACCTGGACACCGGGGTCCGGCTGGAGCCCGGCGAGCTGTTCGCGGGGATCGCACCCGAGCTGGCCGACCATCGCCGACGTCCGCGAGGTCCCCTTCCGCCGCCTCCGCGCCCACGCGATCACGGACGACGACCTCGCGGAGCTGGCCGGGCTCGTCCGCGGGCTGGTCGACCACGGGCTGCTCGACCGCGGACAGGCCGACGGCGTGGTCGTCACGCACGGGACGAACACGCTCGAGGAGACCGCCTGGCTGCTGCACCTGGTACTCCCCGGCGACCGGCCGGTCGTGCTGACGGGTGCCATGCGCCCCGCCTCCGCCCTCTCCGCCGACGGTCCGCTCAACCTGGTCAACGCCGTGCGGCTCGCGGCCTCCGTGGCGGCGCGCGGCCTCGGGACCCTCGCTCTCCTCGACGACACGATCCATGGCGCCCGCGACGTCACCAAGTCGGACACGATGCGCGTCTCGGCGTTCCGGGACGGGGCGTCGGGACCGCTGGGCTGGGTCGATGGGGACGGCCGCGTGATCATCAAGCATGTCCCGAGCCGGGGCGCCTCACTCCGCGGCCGGTTCGCCGGCGTCGACCTCCGGGCGCTTCAGCGTGTTGACGTGGTGATCAGCTACCAGGGTGCGGACGGCGTGCTGATCGATGCCGCCGTGGCGGCCGGCGCCCGCGGGATCGTGAGTGCCGGCACGGGCGCCGGCTACCCGACGCCCGGCGAGGTCGAGGCGCTCGAACGCGCGACGGCCGCCGGCGTCACCGTCGTCCAGGCCACACGCGTCGGCGCTGGCCGCGTGCCGGCGGCGGGGTCGCTTGTCGCGCGCGGCTGGGTGGCCGGCTCGGACCTGTCGCCATGGAAGGCCCGCATCGTGCTGCGCCTCGCACTGGGTGCCGGCATCACCGCCCGCGACGACCTCCAGGCCCTGTTCGACGAGGCTTGACGGACGCCGTCAGCAACGGCTCAACGCGGCACCCCCGCACTCACCTCGCACACCCCTGCGTCGAAGGTGGCCGACACCACCAGGACGTCATCGCCTGCCGCCACTGAGAAGTCCGCGGTGCAGGTCGCATCGACCGGTCCCGGGTCGCCCATCCCGCCCGCGATCGAGTCGGGGCTGCGCCGCGCCGTCGCCGTCACGGTGTAGTCGCCAGGCTCAAGGGTCGCGGGCAGCCCGTCACCCGCCGTCAGCTGGCCGTTCGCATCGGGGGAGAGGGCGGCCCGCCAATCGGCGCCGGCTCCCCGCAGGTCCAGATCGTAGACGCACCCGGCGACAGCGGGGCACGCGGCCACGTACCCGGCCACGCTCACCGTCGTCGGGAACGGGGTCGGCGTGGGGGTTGGGGCGGCGTCGACAGCGTTCGTCGAGGTCTCCTCGACCGGGTGCGGGAGCCGCCCGGAGGCAAGCAGCGCGACAAGCCTCGTTGCTTCCGTCTCCGGCCAGCCGCCCTCGCCCCCGGACGACAGCTGCACGACCCCGTCAGTGATCGGCGACATGATCGTCGGAGTCGCGACCGGTTCGCCGTCCACGACGATCGCCAGGACCTCGCCGATGTGGGCGCCGGACCACTCCGCGAACTCGCCGGCCGCGCCCGCCTCGAGCGTGAGCTGCACCATCCGGTTGCCGTCCTGGTCGTACGCGACCTCGGCATCCGTGACCGGATCGAGGTTCCCGGCGAAGAGCCGCGGAGCGCCCGGGTCGATCAGGCCGCCCTCGAGGCCGATGCTCCCCAGCGGCACGAACTCCACGAGCCCGGTCGCGCCGAGCAGCCGGCGCAAGGGCGTCGTGACGGCCGCGTCGTCGGCCGGGACGGCAAGGCCGATCTCGATCGTGTCACCGCTCGCGCTGGTCCCCGAGAAGGCGGCGCCGGTCGCTTCGGCACGCCTGGACATGATGTCGATGATCGTGGCGGCATCCGCGGCCGTGGCGGGCTCTTCGAGGACGGGCAGCACCCGGTACTCGATCTGCAGACCCTGCCCCGGCGCCACGGTCGGCGATGGCGTGGGCTCCGGCTCCGGGGTGATGCCCGGCGCCAGCTGCATGCCCCGCGGCGCGACCTCCACGACGGGATGCATCAACGAGTCCGAGGAAAACAGCGCCAGCAATCTGCGCGGGACGCCTGCCGCGACCTGGTCCGGACTGAACGGGATGGCCCACGACCCACCCGCCAGCGGCGCGATCGGCGCGAGTGCCTGCACCACGCCCTCCTGGGCGGTGATGACCACGGTCTCGCCGCCGTGGGCCCGCGTCCATGCCTCGAATGGCGCGAGTGCCTCCGGGCCGATGGCGAGGTCGAGGGCAGACCCATCCGCTCGCAGGCTCGGGGTGAATGCGGCTCCGTTGCCGAAGCCCGGCTCGAACGTGACGTCGTTCGCAGACCCGCCGACATCGACTGTCCCATCGGCCACCGTCCCGATGACGACCCCGCCGAGCATCGGCAGCACCGCTCGCAGGTCCGCGAGTCGCCCTGGATCGTCGCTTGTGAGGACCACGTCCACCGCGACGGTGTTCGGGATGCCGGCGAGCACCTCGCCCGTCGCCGCTCCCTGGTAGGCCGCGACCCGCGCCTCGAGCACCTCGAGGGCTTGCCGGAGCTCTTCGGGCGTGGGCTCGTGGCGGTCGAGCGGCGTGACCTTGTAGTACAGCCGGTACGTCCCCGCGCCCGGCACCTCCGAAGGCCCGCCGACGAGCGGCAGGATCCCGGGCAGGCGGACGATGCCGCTCCCGATCCCGACGGCGACGATCGCGAGGACCGCGGCCACGGCCAGCACGGCGAGCGCTCGACGGTCCCAGCCGCGCGGTCGCGGCGCCAGGACCGCCGGCTCGGGCCGCGGGATCGCGACGACGAGGCGGTAGAGCGACGGCGGCACGTCGGCCGGCTCTGAGGCGAGGAGCATCGACCGCAGGTCGCGCTCGAACAGAGCCTCGCGGGTCTCGTGGGTCATCGGGATGCCTCCCCGGGCAGGCGCGAGGCCGCGTCGTACGCGGCGCGCAGGGCGCCCAGCCCGTAGTGCAGGCGGGACTTCACGGTCCCGAGGCGCTCGCCCGTCCGCTCGGCGATCTCCTCGAGTGACAGATCACCGTAGTAGCGAAGCACCACGGTGACACGCTGCTCGGGTGACAGGCCGGCGAGGGCGTGCCGCAAGGCGTCGTGCTCCGCGCGGGTCCCGCTGCCGTCAGGGGCCGATGGCTCCGGCGCCCCGTCGATGGCGATGAGCCGCACCTTGCCCCGCCGGCGCAGCCGGTCGCGACAGCCATTGACCAGGATCCGGTCGAACCAGGCGTCGAAGCGGTCGCGCTCCCGCAGGGACCCGAAGCGCTCCCACGCGATGACGGCCGCGTCACCGACGGCGTCCTGCCCCTCCAGCTCGTCCCCGAGGATCACACTCGCGAGCCGGTACGCCCGCGCGAGATGGCGGTCCGCCAGCCCGGCGAACGCGTCGGCGCGCTCGTCCCCGGATGTGGTGAGGCGCCGCGCCTCCCCCTCGTCGATCAGCAGCCCCCTCTCGTTCACATCCGTCCAGACGAACCCGGCCGGGCGAAGGTTCAAGATCCGGGAGACGAATCCGCGCTTGGTACGGCGAATTCGTCGAACTCGTCGACGCCCGCTGCACGGCCCTTGCGCACCACCGGTGGCCTCGGCACCCCCAGCGGGATCACCGGCAGCTCCGCCCGCGCAACTACCGACGCCGCCCCATGGCACCGCTTCACCTTCTGCCCGGAGCCGCACGGACACGGGTCGTTGCGCCCCGCCGCGGCCACCGCCGTCGCCAGCTGCTCGTCGTACCCGGACATCAGCGGCATGACCTCGCGCGCCTCGCGCCCGGTCTTGAGCAGCCGCACGATCACCTTCGCCGGCCTGTCGATGTGCCGGAAGAAGGACATGTACCCGGCGCACAGGTAGTTGAGCCCGGGCTCCCCGTCCGGCGTGGTCAGGAACCGGTTCTTGGGGCACTCGCCGTGGCAGGCGAAGCGGACGTCGCACTCGCGGCACATCCGCGGCAGCGTGTCCCGCTTGGCCGCCCCGAACGCCTGCTGCTGCGGCGAACCGACCAGGTCCACCATCGGCAGCTGCCGGATGTTGCCCAGGCGGTGCTCCGGTTCCACGAAGTGGTCGCACGAGTACAGGTCGCCGTTGTGCTCCAGCGCGAGGCCGGCCCCGCACGTCTCGTTGAACACGCACAGCCCGGACCCCGCCGCCCCGAAGTGGTTCCGGATCGCCGCCTCGAACGTCTGCACGTACACGCGCCCGACGTCGTTGTGGACCCACTCGTCCCAGATCGCCGTCAGGAACCGCCCGAACTGCTCCGGCCGCACGGACCGCACCGACGCCGACATCCCCCGCATCGGGTCCGGGTGGCCGTGCTCGTCCACGCGCTCCACGACCGGGATGAACTGCATCCAGTCCGTGCCCACCTCGTCGCGCAGGAACCGGTAGACCTCGAGCGGGTAGTCGCCGTTGAGCCGGTTGACGGTCGTGAGGACGTTGTACTCGACCTTGTGCTCCTGGAGCAGCCGCAGGCCGCGCATGACGTCGTCGAAGGTGGCCTTGCCGCCCTTGTCGACGCGGTTGCCGTCGTGCAGCGGGCGCGGCCCGTCGATGGAGATCCCGATGAGGTACCCGTGCTCGGCCAGGAACGAGGCCCACTCCTCGTCGATGCGGGTCCCGTTGGTCTGGATGGTGTTCTCGAACGTCATCCCGGGACGCCGGTACCGCTCCTGGAGCTCCGCCACGCGCCGGAAGAAGTCCAGGCCCATCAGCGTGGGCTCGCCGCCCTGCCAGGCGAACGTGACCCGGTCGGTCCGGTGCGCCTCGATCAGCCCGCGCACGTACGCCTCGAGCGTCGCGTCGTCCATGCGGAACGACGAGCCCGGGTGCATCGCCTCCTTGTCCAGGAAGAAGCAGTACGAGCAGGCGAGGTTGCAGATCGCCCCGGTGGGCTTGGCCATGACGTGGAAGCGCGCCGGGGCGGCGGGGCTGGACGGGGACGGCGGGGACAGGGGCAGGACGGGGTCGCTCACCCGCGGAGTCTAGCCGTCGAAGACCGCGGACCAGTCGCGGCGCATGCTCACCGTCGTCCAGCCGAGGCGACTGGCCGTCTCGCCGATGGGCTCCGCGTGCGGATCGGTGAACGACGCGCCCGCGTACGCGTACTCGCGCTCCTCGTCGTCGTGGTCGATGACGAGCCCGAGGCCCGGGCGGTCACCGGTCGTCGCGTACTCCAGCATCTCCCGGTCGCCCGCGGAGTTGCCGGCCGCGAGGATCGGCCGCAGCCCGATGTGCGCCTGGATGTTGACCGGCTTGGGTTCGCCCTCGTTGGGACGACCTCGCAGCGCCGCCCGACGGACGAGGACCATGCGCCCGTCGTGCCGCTCGACGTCGAGCTCCACCGAGGTTCCCACGACGTCGTCGGGTGGGATCCCGTACAGCTCCTCGCTGACGGCCCGGACGAACTCCACGCCGCCGCCGGTGACGACGAAGACCCGGAACCCGGACGACCGCAGGAGGTCCAGCAGTTCCAGCATGGGCCGGTAGGCCAGGTGCGTGAACGGGACGCCGAACCGGGGATGGACGGCGCGCCCGAACCACGCCGAGGCCGCCGCCGTGAACGCCTCGGCCGTCAACCCCGCGTGGGTCTTGAGCAGGACGTCCGCCAGCGGCTCCAGGCCGTCAGCCATCGCGGTGCGCAGGTCGCCCTCGAGCAGCGCCTGGACCACGGGGCGCGCGGCCAGCTCCGGGTCCTCCGCCGCCTGGGCGTGGAGGCGCTCCAGGAGGAAGAACGCCTGGGGGTAGGTCGGCCGCTCGCACCACAGCGTGCCGTCGTTGTCGAAGACGGCGATCCGGGCGGCCGGCGGGACGAACCGCGCCGAACCGCTCGTGGTCACCTCGTCGATGAACGCGAGGATGGCGCGCTTCGCGTCACCCTCGCGCCAAGACTGGAGCGGGTCCATCACGAGGATCAGTGGCCGCCCTGCATCGCGGCTTCCATCTTCGCCAGCACCTGGTTCACGGTGAAGCTCGCCGCCTTCATGCGCGGCGGGAACACCATGAATGTCCGCAGGAACTCGCCGACGACCTTCTGGGACGGGATGATGAGGTACACGCGGTCGAGCACCCAGTCGTAGTAGGTGTTGGAGGTCGTGGGCGCACGCTCGAACGGGTCCGTCCGCAGGTTGAACAGCAGTGGGACGCGCAGCTCGACGAACGGCTCCGCCCAGACCTGGAGCGTGCCCGCGACGCGCTGCTCGGCGAACACCAGCTTCCAGTTGTCGTAGCGCGTCGCCACGAGATCGCCGTCGTCGCTGAAGTAGAAGAACTCGACGCGCGGGCCCTTCGCCTCCTCGCCCGTGAGGTAGGGCAGGAAGTTGTAGCCGTCGAGGTGGACCTTGAACGTCTTGCCGTTCGCCTCGTGCCCCGTCAGCAGCTTGTCCTTGATCGTCCGGGTCACCGCCTGCCGCGACGAGCGTGGGCAGCCAGTCCATGTGGCTGATGATCTCGTTGGAGACTGTGCCGGCGGTGATCTTTCCCGGCCAGCGGATCATCTCCGGGACGCGGAACGCGCCCTCCCAGTTCGTGTTCTTCTCGGACCGGAACGGGGTCATCGCGCCGTCCGGCCAGCTGTTCATGTGCGGGCCGTTGTCGGTCGAGTAGATGAAGATCGTGTCGTCCGCGATGCCCAGCTCGTCGAGCTTGTCCAGGACCTGCCCCACGTGCCGATCGTGGTCGATCATCGTGTCGTGGTACTGCGACTGCCACCGCCCGGACTGACCGACGGATTCCGGCTTGGTGTGGGTCCGGAAGTGCATGTGGGTCGTGTTGACCCACAGGAAGAACGGCGCGTCGTCCGCGTGCTTGCGGTCGATGAAGTCCAGCGCCCCAGCGATGATCTCGTCGTCGATCGTCTCCATCCGCTTCCGCGTCAGCGGCCCGGTGTCCTCGATCGTCTGGGTGCCGTCCGGGTTTGCCCGACAGCGAAGCACGCCGCGCGGCCCGTAGTTCGTCTTGAAGTCCGGGAAGTCCTCGGGCTTCGGGTAGTCCTCGTGCTCCGGCTCCTCCTCCGCGTTGAGGTGATAGAGGTTGCCGAAGAACTCGTCGAAGCCGTGGGCGGTCGGCAGGTGCCTGTCCTGGTCGCCCAGGTGGTTCTTGCCGTACTGCCCGGTGGCATACCCGAGCGGCTTGAGCAGCTCCGCGATCGTCGGGTCCTCGTCCGGCATGCCGATGTCGGAGCCGGGCATGCCCACCTTGGACAGGCCGGTGCGGTAGACGCTCTGGCCCGTGATGAACGCGGACCGGCCGGCGGTGCAGCTCTGCTCGCCGTAGGAGTCCGTGAAGCGCATCCCCTCGTTGGCGACGCGGTCGATGTTCGGGGTCTGGTAGCCCATGAGCCCGTCGCTGTAGCACGACAGGTTCGTGATGCCGATGTCGTCGCCCCAGAACACCACGATGTTGGGCTTGCCATTGGGCACGATGGCTCTCCTTGTCGTTCGCTGGACAGTCGCCGTCGGGTGCGGTCGCGGCCATTCTAAACGCTCGACCTCGACGCTCACAGACCGCGGCTGGGGCATCATGTCCCCGTGACCGACATGAACCCGACTCCCCTGCCCCCCAACCCCGAGAAGTACGACGAGGCGCGCAACGTCGCCGCCCGCAAGCGCGGCCTCGACCAGGCCTACATCGCCGGCGGCGAGGACCCGGAGCTCGAGGAGACGCTCCGCCACGAGCGACCCTACGTGCGGATCCTCATCGCGATGGTGGTGATCATCGTGCTGACGGGCTTCGTCCTCGGGTTCATCGGGGCGATCATCACCACCCCGCGGACCTGAGCCGACCTGAGCCCAGCCCGTGACCACCCGGCTGCCCTCCTCCCAGCTGGACGCGGCAACGTGGGAGGCCGCGCACCGGGAGCTGGTCGCCTTCCTGCGGGACCTGGTCCGCATCCCGTCGATCAACCCGCCGGACCCGGCCGGCCCGGAGCTGGACGCCGCCCTGTTCATCGCGGGCGTCCTTCGTGCGGAAGGCCTGGACCCGGAGGTCATCGAATCGGCGCCGGGCCGCGGCAACGTGACCGTCCGCCTCCGCGGCGACGGCACCGGCGGGGACGCGCTCCTGCTGCTGAGCCACCTGGACGTCGTCCCGGCGAACGCCGCCGACGGCTGGACGCACGACCCGTTCGCCGCCGACGTCGCGGACGGCTATGTCTGGGGTCGCGGCGCCGTGGACATGAAGCAGATGGTCGCGCTCGAGACGCTGGTCGTGGTCCTGCTCGCCCGCCGGGCGCGCGCAGCCGGCCTGGACCCCGCCCGCGACCCCATCCCCGGCCTGCGCCGCGACGTCCTCTACACCTGCACCGCCGACGAGGAGGCCGGGGGCCGCGAGGGCGCGGGCTGGCTCGCGGAGCATCGCCCCGACACGCTGCGCGCCGCCGGCGCCCTCAACGAGGCAGGGGGCGTCTCGGTGGAGCTGGGCGGGCGCCGCTTCTACCCGATCCAGGTCGCCGAGAAGGGCTTCGAGGTCTTCCGGATCCACGTTCACGGCACCTGGGGCCACGGTTCCATGCCCCGCGAGGACAATGCCGCGGTCATGGCCGCGGAGGCGGTCCGACGCCTCGCCACGCCCGGCGAGCCGCGCCTGACGCCGGTGATGCGCCAGTTCCTGGACGGGATTCGCGCCGAGCTCCCGCCCGAGGGGGCCGCGCTCGTGGCCGCCATCGCCGACGAGTCGGACCCGCGCCGGAGCGAGGCGGCCATCCGGACGTCGTGCGACCCCATGTACGCCCGTGCCATCCGCGCGCTCCTGCGCGACTCGATCAGCCCGGACATCATCCGCGCGGGCGTGAAGTACAACGTGATCCCGGGCGAGGCGATGATCGAGATCGACTGCCGTACCCTCCCCGGCACAACCCCTGACGACATGCGCGAGGAGGTCCTGGCGCGCCTCGGCGACCTCGCCCCGCAGTGCACGCTGGAACACGTCATCGGCCGGCCGCCGGTGGAGGCGCCCGCCTCGGGCGAGCTCTACGACCTGCTGGCCGCCACGATCCGCGCCCACGACCCGGACGGCATCCCGGTCCCCGTGATGGCGCCCTTCGCGACCGACGCCAAGTCCACCAGCGTGCTCCTGGGCGTCCCGACCTACGGCTTCTCACCGCTGCGCCTGGAGCCGGACGAGCGGTTCCTGGAACGGTTCCACGGCGTGGACGAGCGCGTGGGACTCGACGCGCTGCGCTGGGGCCTGCCGGTCCTGTACGACGTGGTGCTGGGCTACTGCGGCTGACCCGGAGGACCGGGCGCGCGAACCCGGGCACGCGGGTGCCCGGCGATCAGCCCTCGCCGCGCACCAGGCGACCGCGGCGGCTGATCGCGCCCGTGGCCAGCGCGGCGACGCCCATCGCGATCAGCGCCCGCTCACCGCGCGGCAGCGGCCGCACGGTCGTCAGGAACTGCTCCGCCCGTGCGCGATCCACCATGCGCAGGATCGCCCGGCCGCGGGCCGTGAGCCACACGGAGCGCTGGCGGTGATCGTCCTCCTCGCGCCGTCGCTCGACGAGGCGACGCTTGACGAGACCGTCCACCAGCCGCGACGTCGCCGACGGCGAGCGCCCGATCGCCTCCGCCAGGTCCGCGATCGTCGTGGTCGCGCCCTCGGCCAGGACGTAGAGGGCGGCCAGCTGCGTGAAGCCGAGGTTCAGCTCGCCCAACTGCGAGGCGAAGCCCACGACGAGCTCCCGCCACAGCGCCCGCCCCATCGCCACGCGCTCGCTGATCTGGCGCACGTTCTGGATCCGGGTCCCCGCCGCCACGACTGGCGCGGACAGGTCCGCCTCGAACACGCGCGCGATCACCCGGCTGGGCGCACCCTTGCGGCGCGTCCGCAGGAGGGCGTCGGGGAGGGGAGGGCCGGCCGCCGGATCGGTGGGTCGCGCGCGACGTGCCGGCGCCTTCAACGACGTGCCGGCGGGTTCGAGCGGATCGGTCACGCGTGGCTCCTCATCGCCGGAGCGTAGGTCCAGCCCTACGGTTCCTGCAAGTGTGCACGCACTTTCGGGGGTTGGGGCGGCCTTCGGGCTACCCTGCAACCTGATGAACAAGATCGCCTTCGTGTTCCCCGGACAGGGCAGCCAGTCCGTCGGCATGGGCCGCGCGCTCGCCGAGTCCTCCCCCGTCGCCGCAGCCGTGTTTGCCGCAGCCGACGCCGCCCTGGGCGAACCCATCACCCGCCTCGCGTGGGAGGGTCCCGAGGAGGAGCTCAACCGGACCGAGAACAGCCAGCCGGCCCTCCTGGCCGCCTCGATCGCCTACCTCGAGGCCATCAAGGAACGCTGGTACCAGCTGGGTGTGGACATCCCGGAGCCCGCGTTCGCCGCCGGCCATTCGATGGGGCAGTATTCCGCCCTCGTCGCCGCCGGCGCCCTCAGTCTGGAGGACGCCATCCGCCTGGTGCGGATCCGGGGCCAGAAGATGCAGGCCTCGGGCGCGGGCCGCGAGGGTCGCATGGCCGCCATCATCGGCCTCGACGATGCGAACCTCCCCGCCCTCGTGGAGCAGGCCTCCGCCCACGGCATCTTCGGCGTGGCCAACCGCAACTCGCCCGGCCAGGTCGTGGTCAGCGGCGAGCGAGCCGCCGTCGAGGCGGCGGTCGGCATTGCCAAGAGCCTCGGCGCGAAGCGCGCCATCGAGCTCCCGGTCTCGGTCGCCGCCCACTCCCCGCTCATGGCCGATGCCGCAGCCGGGATGCGCGAGGTCCTCGCCGGGATCACCTTCCACGACCCGGAGCCCCCGCTGCTCGCCAACGCCGACGCGCGCCAGATCACCACCGCAGAGGGCTGCCGGGCCGAGCTCGTCGACCACCTGACCACCGGCGTCGACTGGGTCGGCGCCATCCATGCGATGACCGCCGCGGGCGTCACGACCTTCATCGAGGTCGGGCCCGGCCAGGTCCTCACCGGCCTCATCAAGCGCATCGCCCCCAATGCGCTCGCCCTCGCGCTCGACGACCGTGCGGCCGCCGACCGCCTCGCGATCCCCTTCGCCGACACCGCCGCCGATACTGACGCCGCCGACGCTGACGACTAGCCCCACCACGCCACCACCACCCGACACCCGAACTCCCGAGAGGAACCACGTTGCGCCAGCCCGATTATTCCCGCCGTGTCGTCGTCACCGGCCTCGGCGTCATCAGCCCCGTCGGCAACGACAAGGACACCGCCTGGCAGAACCTGCTCAACGGCGTGTCCGGCCTGCGCGAGATCACCAAGTTCGACACCACGCCGTACCGCAACAAGGTCGCGGGCGAGGTCGTCGACTTCGACGCCAAGGCGTGGATGGATGCCAAGGCAGTCCGCCGCAGCGAGCCGACCATGTGGTACGGCGTCGCGGCCGCCAAGCAGGCGGTTGCGGACGCGGGCCTCGAGATCACGGACGCGAACCGCGAGGACATCGGCGTCGTGTTCGGCACCGGCGCGGGCGGCCAGACCCTGATGATCGACAACTGGCACGTCCTGCAGGACCAGGGGCCAGGGCGTGTGGCGCCGACCTTCATCGCGAACGCCCTCACCGATTCCACGTCGGGCATGATCGCGATCGAGACCGGTGCCATCGGCCACAACATGTGCATCGTCACGGCGTGCTCCACGGGCACCAACTGCGTCGGCGAGGGCGCGGAGCTGATCCGCCGCGGCGACGTGCACACGGTCATCGCCGGCTCGTCCGAGATGCCGCTGCTCGAGGTTGGTCACGCAGGCTTCGGCAACATGCGCGGGCTTGGCTTTCCACGAGAGGGCATGCCGATCGCCGACACGAGCCGGCCCTTCGATCGCACGCGTGACGGGTTCGTGCTCGGCGAGGGCGGCGGCGGCCTGATCCTCGAGGACCTCGAGATGGCGCGAGCCCGTGGCGCGCGGATCTACGCGGAGGTCGTGGGCTACGGGGCCGCGGCCGACGGCTTCGACATGATCCAGCCGATCGAGCACGGCGTCGGTTCTGCCCGGGCGATGCGGGCGGCCCTCCAGCGCCGCGGCGTCCCGGCGGACGAGATCGACGTCATCAACCCCCATGGGACCAGCACCCCGGTCGGCGACAAGCGCGAGGCCGAGGCGTTCTGGGCGGTCTTCGGGGAGCGCGCCTCGGCCGCGAGGCGGTCGCTCGCGATCAGCGGCACCAAGTCGATGACCGGCCACATGATGGGCGCCGCCGGCGCCTTCGAGGCCTTCGCCTCCGTCATGACGGTCGCCGAGCAGACCGTGCCGGGCACCATCAACTACCGCGAGTTCGACCCCGAGTGCGACCTGTGGGTCCTCGGCGAGACGACGCGGATGCCGGTCCGCTACGCACTGTCGAACAACATCGGGCTGGGCGGCCACAACGGCGCGATCATCTTCAAGCGCTGGGACGGCCGCTGAGCGGCGCTACAATCCCGACCACCCATCAACCGTCCGCTCGCTGAGGCCAAGACCGTGCCCTCGTCCGACCTCGCGCGTCGTGCCGTCGTTACCAGCCTCGGTGCCGTCATGCCCATTGGCAACGACTTCGAGACCTACTGGCGCAACCTCCGCGATGGGGTGACCGGAACGCGCCGGATCCGGTCCTTCGACGCGTCGGCGTTCGAGGTCCAGATCGCCGCCGAGGTGCTGGACTTCGACCCGGGCAAGGCCATGGACCCCAAGATGGCCCGGCGGATGACCCGCTTCATCCATCTCGCGATGGGCGCGGGCAAGGAGGCGGTGGCGGCGTCGGGTATCGACTTCGCGGCGATGACCCCCGAGCAGCGCGACCGCGTCGGCGTCGTGGTCAACACCGGCGGTGGCGGGGTGGAGTCGATCATCGACGGCACCCACGTCCACGACACCAAGGGTCCGCGGTTCGTGTCCGCGTTCGCGGTGCCAGCGCTGTCCCCGTCCATGGCGAGCTGCATGCTGTCGATGGAGTACGGCCTGACCGGTCCGGTCATGACCCAGGTCGCGGCGTGCGCCACGTCCGTCATCGCCTTCCACGACGCGCTGCGGCTGATCGCCACGGGCGAGTGCGACGTCGTGCTCGCAGGCGGGTCCGAGGCCGCCGTGGTGCCGATGGGCGTCGCGGCGCTGTCCAACATGACCGCCCTGTCCAAGCGCAACGACTCGCCGGAGACGGCCTCGCGGCCGTTCGATCTCACGCGGGACGGGTTCGTGCTGGGCGAGGGCGCGGGCGTCGTCGTGGTGGAGTCGGCCGAGCACGCGCTCGCACGCGGTGCGACGCCCATCGCCGAGATCCTGGGCGGGGCGCTCACCGCGGACGCGTTCCACGTCTCCGCGCCGGATCCCACCGGGCGCGGCCAGGCGCGCGCGATGACCAACGCCATGCGCAACTCGGGCGTGGCGCCGGACGAGGTCGACTGGATCGTCGCCCACGGGACCTCCACGTCGCTCAACGACTCGACCGAGACACGGGCGATCAAGCTGGCCTACGGGTCCGCCGCCGCGACGCGGGCGATCTCGTCGCCCAAGTCGATGATCGGACACCTCGTGGGCGCGGCGGGCATCGCGTCCGCGCTGGCCGCGCTGGGCGGGATCCGCGACGGGGTGATCTCGCCCACCGCGAACCTCCACACGCCGGACCCGGAGTGCGACCTGGACTACGTGCCGCTCGTCGCCCGCGAGACGAAGGTGGACACGGTCGCGATCAACGGCTTCGGCTTCGGCGGCCAGGGACCGCGCTTCGTGGCACGATGCCGCTGCCGTGGTCCGGCGCGGCTTCGAGGGTCGTGGCACGCCGGGGCCGCCGTCAGCCGCGCGTTCGGATCCCGGCCGACTGCCGGTCGTGGCGGCGGAGTGGGCCCAGCCGCGGAGCGGTCGCCCTTCGTAGGCCTCCAGGCGCGCGACCAGGTCGTCGGGGATGACCCGCGGGCGCTCCGTCGCGTAGTCGTAGAGGACCAGGACGTCCTCCGCGGTGGCAACGAGCCGCGCCTTGCCGCGCGGCGACTCCGAGGCCGTGACGCGATGCTCCAGCGTGAACGACGTGCGTCCCGAGCCGCCCCAGCCGGGACTCCACCGTCAGCAGCTCGCCGAAGTACGAGGGCGAGCGGTACGTGACCCGGATCTCGGCCAGGATCAGCGACTCCTCGGCGCCATGGGTGACCAGCCCAAACGGCTCACCGGACGCGGCCTCCCAGTAGTCGATGCGCGACGACTCGCAGAAGGTCAGGAAGCGCGAGTTGTTGGTGTGGCCCATCGCGTCCGTGTCGCCGAAGCGGATCTGGACCACGAACCGGTGCGGGAAGTCGCCGGGCAGGTCCCTGGGATCGGCAGGAACCTCGATCCGGGAGCGGACGGGACCGGGAGACGCGGGGGGGATCGGGGTGTCGGTCACGACCGGCAGTCTACGCGCGGCAAGCGATCACCGCGCCGGCGAACCTCAGCGCGCCAGGACCTGCAGCATCCCGGCCATCTCGCCCTCGCCGGCCATCCCGCTCATGATCGGGTAGCTCCCGGGCTCGGCCAGCTGGAGCCGCAGCTTCGCGGTCTGGCCGGGACGGGCCACGATGTCCAGGTTCGGCACGCCGTCGACCATCCACTCCCGGACCACGGTGTCGTCGTTGACGAACTCGACCAGCGTCCACTCCCCCGCCTGCACCATCACGTCCGCCGGGCTGATGCCGCCGGCGGTCGCGGTCACCACGACCCTCGGCAGGCTGGCATCGAGCGCGCGGTCCGCCGCCAGCACGCCACCGGCGAGCGCGAGGCCCACGGCCGCGATCACGACCAGGAACGCCGCGTCGCGCACCAGGCCAAGCGGCCCGCGCCGGAGCTGCGTCACGTGCCCCGGCCGCACGTCCACGCCACGCAGGCGCAGCGAGTTGGTCACGACGCTCACGGAGGACAGCGCCATGGCTGCCGCGGCGAGCGCCGGGTTGAGCGTGATCCCGAACGCGGGGTAGAGCACGCCCATGGCGATCGGGATGAGGAGCACGTTGTAGGCGAACGCCCAGAACAGGTTCTGGCGGATGACCCGGATGGTGGAACGCGACAGGGCGATCGCGGAGCCCACCAGCCGCGGGTCGCCGCCCACGAGCGTGATGTCCGATGCCTCGATGGCAACGTCCGCGCCGGTCCCGATGGCCACGCCGAGGTCCGCGCGGGCGAGCGCCGGGGCATCGTTGATGCCGTCGCCGACCATCGCGACCTTGCGGCCCTCGGCCTGGAGGCGCTCGATGACCGCGTCCTTGTCGCCGGGAAGGACCTCGGCGATGACGTTCTCCGCCGGGATTCCCACCTGGCGCGCGACGGCCTCTGCGGTCAGGCGGGCGTCGCCCGTGAGCAGCCACACGGCCATGCCCGCGGACTGGAGGTCGCGGACCGCCTCGGCGGACTCGGCCTTGACCGGATCCGTGATGGCGACAAGGCCCGCCGCCGATCCACCCGCCGCGACGAACACGACGGTGCCGCCGTCCGCCGCGATGGCTCCCGCCGGCTCCAGCAGTGCCGCGAGGTCGATCGCCTGCTCCTCGAGGAGCCGACGGCTCCCGACGAGGACCTCGACGCCGTCGATGATGCCGCGCACGCCGCGGCCGACGATCGCCTCGAACCCATCGACCTTCGCGAAGCCCAGCTCCGTCTCGCGTGCCTTGCGGACGATCGCCTCGCCCAGCGGGTGCTCGGATCCGGTCTCCAGGGCCGCGGCCAGATCGAGGACACGCGCCTCGTCGAAGCCCGTCGCCGGGATCACCGTCGTCACCGCGGGTCGCCCCAGCGTGAGCGTGCCGGTCTTGTCCATGACCACGGTGTCGATGCCGCCGGCCGCCTCGAGCGCCTCGCCGCCCCGGACGAGGATGCCCACCTCGGCGCCCTTGCCGGTCCCGACCATGATCGCGGTCGGCGTCGCCAGGCCCATCGCGCAGGGGCAGGCGATGATCACGACGCCGATGAAGGCCGTGAGCGCGAGGGTGAAGCGCGGCTCGGGCCCGAACACGAACCAGACCACGAACGTCCCGGCGGCGACCAGGAGCACGGCGGGGACGAAGACCTCGCTGATCCGGTCGGCCAGGCGCTGGATCGGGGCCTTGGAGCCCTGGGCGCGCTGGACCAGTTCCACGATGCGCGCCAGTGCCGTGTCCCGCCCGACGCGGGTCGCGCGCATGACGAACGAGCCCGTCGTGTTGATGGTGGCGCCGATGACCTCGTCGCCGGCGCTCTTCGTGGCGGGGATCGGCTCGCCCGTGAGCATCGACTCGTCGACCGCAGACATGCCCTCGACCACGACGCCGTCCACGGGCACCTTGTCGCCGGGGCGGACGCGGAGCAGGTCGCCGGGCACGACGATCGCGAGCTCGACGTCCTCCTCGATCCCGTCGCGGATCCTGCGAGCCGTCGTCGCCTGCAGGCCGACGAGTCGGCGGATCGCCCCGGTCGTGCGGCCCTTGGCGCGGGCTTCGAGCCACTTCCCGAGCAGGATCAGGCCCAGGATGATCGCCGCCGAGTCGAAGTAGGTCTCGGGGTGCAGGCCAGCCGCGTGGATCACCTCCGGCCACAGTGTCACGAACACCGAGTAGCCCCACGCGGCGCTCGTCCCGACCGCCACCAGGGTGTCCATCGTGGCTCCACCGTGCTTGCCCGCTCGCCAGGCCGCCCGGTAGAAGCGGCCGCCCGCCCAGAACTGGATGAAGGTCGCCGGGATCAGGATCAGCTTGTTGATGTCCACCATCGCCACGACGGTCTGGGGCGTGAACATCAGGACCATGAACACGAGCGACGCGCCGATGGCGACCAGCGCCTGGAACAGCGTCTCGCGCTGGGCGCGCTCGCGCTCCAGGTCCTCCGCGGTGAGCTCCAGCTCCAGGCTCGCGGTCCCGGTCGCCGCGTCGGCGCCGACGGGTGCCTCCGCCCGGACCTCGTAGCCGGCGGCCTCCACGGCCTTGACCAGCTCGTCGCGCCCGGCGATGCCCGGGTCGACGCGGACGGTCGCCTTCTCGGTCGCGAGGTTGACCGCGGCCTGCTCGACGCCCGGCGTCTTCTTGAGGAAGCGCTCGATGCGGTTCACGCACGAGGCGCAGGTCATGCCCTCGATGGGCAGGATGATCTCGATGGGCTGGGGGGCCGCAGGTTGGGACGTCATACTAGGGGGGAGTATAGCGCCCCGTCACTGACAGGCCCAGCCGGCACAACCTCAAGGTTCGCTCAAGCTGCGCTCTGCGTCGCGCGGGCGAGCGGCCTCAGCGTGGGCTCTCAAGGGCGACGCCTCGCATCGCCCACACATACGCGAAGCACGCGAGCAGAACTGATCCGAGCGACACGACAATTGCGTCGAAGAACCTGCGGGGTTCGGTGGCACTCGCGGCAATGGCCTCTCTGATCGGCGTCGGGTCGATGGCGGAGAGGACCATCCCCGCGATCCCGGCGAGCACCGCCGCACCACCCAGCAGCCAGGCGACCGAGACGACCACGCCACCACGCCCGCGACCCCAGGTGCGGCGCGGCATCCAGCCCTGGGCTCGAACTAGGACCGCCGTGGCGATGGCCGCCCAGGCAAGGGCAATCAGGACCGCCCCGACGACATCGCCCAAGCGATGCCACCCGGCCGTGATCGTGCTCACGCCGACGGCGGCCACCAGACCTGCAACGACGAGAGCGGTGGGTGTCCTGAGCTGGCGCGGGACCACCAGGATGCAGGCCAGCCCCAGCGAGGCCGCGAGCGCGACATGCCCGCTCGGGAAGCTGTTGCCGGTCGCAAAGGCCGCGGTGCCCAGCAGGTTGGGCCGCTCGAGGAGGACCTTGAGGACCTGCGACGTGACGTTGGGACCGATGACGACGAACACGACCGCGATGGCGAGCCCGAAGCCGCCCCGGACCAGACCCAGACCGGCAAGCCCGATCGTAGCCAGCGCCGCCGCCGGGAGGCTGATCGTGGCCAGCGTCCCGCCCGCGAGGCCCACCGCCGCTGGATTGGCATACGGGCGTCCGAAGAGGATCAGGTCGCCGACCCGCTGGCCAGCGACGGTCTGGGTGGTCCAGGCCCAGATCGGAGCCAGGAGAACTGCCGCCGCGATGCCGAGGAGCATCAGCCGCCGAACGCTGTCCTGGGGCAGATCCACGGGCGTCCGGATGCCACGAAACCGCGGCCTGCGGAGTCGCATCACATAGCGGCGATCCATCGACCCTCGTCATTCGGTGCTGTCGGAGGCCGGGCAATCCCGTTCATGCCGCCACCGGAAAGCCCCGGCTCCTCACGCCATTATGCCCCCCGCGGGCGATCCTCCTGCCAGTTGAGCCACGTGTCCGGATCGATGCGCGGGCGCGCGATCCACGCCTCGCCGCCTCGCAACGCCCACCTCCGGCGGGAGGGGGTGGGACAGGAAGAACGGCATGGACTCCGTCGCCCCGTATGCCCCGACACCGAGCACGGCCACGAGGTCGCCGGGCTGGGGCGGCGCGAGCACGACGGCCCGGGCAAACACGTCGAGCCCGGTGCACAGCGGACCTGCGACCATCACCGAAGCGGCGCGGGCCGCAGGATCGGAGCCGCTCCCGGCCGCCGCCCCGCTGATGACCGCGATGCGCTGCTCACGGCCGACCAGGACCGGCCCCAGCACGTGGTGGATGCCGCCGTCGTGGATCACCACCGGGCGGCCGTGCGGATGGGAACGCGGTTCCGGAAGTCGTCCGAATCACAAGAGCCGCGTCACCGATCGTGGTGATCGCGGCCCCTTCGGCGCCTCCGGTCCCGGAGGCTCCCTGGTTCGTCGCTCGTGCGCCGTCAGAGCCCCTGGGCCCGAGCCTCCCGGCTGGGCCGCCAAGGCTTCTCTTGGCGTCGAAGGTGATGAACGACTGGTGCGACATGGCCGCGCAGTATGCCCGCAGATGGTGGCCTATGCAACGATTGCAGCGTGAGTACGTTCTATGCATTCGCCTGCGTGCGGGAGGTCCCCTCGGCATGGGGCCAGGTTCGGGTCGCGGCGACGAGTCGTGGAGTGACCGCGGTCGCGCTGCTCTCGACGGCAGAGGGGTTCCAGGCCGAACTCGAGCGGCGAGGTGTCGTGGTGGACGCCGGGCAGGCCGGCGAAGGGGCCTCGAGACTGGCCGACCGGGCGGCCCGGGCGGCGGCCGAGACGCTCGATGGGCTGGCGGTCCAGCTCGATGACCTTCCCGTCGACATCCAAGACCGGCCGGCCTGGGACCGGCTGGTCCTCGACGCCGTCAGGGCGATCCCCCGCGGGCAGACGGCCGGCTACGGCGAGGTGGCCCGCCGGATCGGCCGGCCTGGCGCGGCACGGGCCGTGGGCGGCGCGGTGGGCCGGAACCCCGTGGGGCTGCTGATCCCCTGTCACCGGGTGATCGCCGGCGATGGGTCGCTGGGCGGGTATGGAGCCGCGGCGTGGGGCGGCGAGGCGGCGGCGACCGAGCTCAAGCAGGCGCTGCTCGCGCTCGAGGGCGTCCACATCGCGCTCGACAGGGTGTCGGCGAGGTGACACCGCGCCTGTGAACCTGCGCATCACTCGCGCCGCACTGCCGCCCGTAGAGTCCGGAGCACGCCAAGGACAACAAGCCCGACCGGGCACAGGCGGTGGAGGCCAGCGATGCGCAACAACGACGAGACCATGGACGAGGTTGGCCCGGACGGCCAGAAGCACCTGAGCAAGTACTCGGACGAGGGCGACGTCGAGGGGCACCGCGCCCCGACGCAGAAGGCGATCGACGACGGGGCCGGGCCCGAGGGCCAGCGGCGCCTGCGCCGAGGCTCGGACGACGGCGCGGACGTCGAGGGCCACCGGGCGAGCACCCAGAAGGCGGTCGACGACGGGGCCGGGCCCGAGGGCCAGCGGCGCATGGTGTCGTACTCCGACGACGAGAGCGACGTCGAGGGCCACCGGGCGACGCACGCAGAAGGCGGTCGACGACGGGGCCGGGCCCGAGGGCCTCTATCGTGGCGGACCCACCACACAGGGCGAGGTGATCCGGCGCGGACCCGGCGACAACCCCAACGGGGATCGCTGAGCCAGGTCACCTGCCAGACGAAGGGCCGGTCCTCGAAGGGGCCGGCCCTTTCGATTCCGGGGAGGCGCGGGGGCCTATCGCGCGTTGTCGGCGGTGGCGGCGAGAACCGCCTTCGTCTCGAACGGAGTGATCCCCGGGTGCGCGGCCCGGATCCGCGCCGCGTAGCCGGCGATGTGCGGTGCCGCGAAGCTGTTCCCGGTCACGGACATCCGGGTCCCGCCTCGCCACGCAACGTCCACGTTCAGCCCGTAGGCCCCGAACTCCACGGGCGGGGCGGGGTTGTAGAACCACGCGGCCGGGTCCGGCACGTCGTGGGCCGCAACGGACACGACCGCCGCGTACAGCGACGGATAGCTCGCGACCGACACGTTGTTCGCCGCGGCGACCAGCAGCACGTTCCGGAAGTAGGCCTCGTCCGCGAGCTCGTGGAACGTGCCGAAGAGCGCATCGCTGCGCGAGGACAGCGACAGGTTCACCACGGACGCCCCCGACGACTCGATGGCCCACAGCAGCCCGGTCGCGAAGGCACCCCCGTTGCCGCGGTTGTCCGGGCCCAGGACGCGCACCGACACCAGCTCCGCCTCGGGCGCGAGGCCGTGGATGATGCCCGCGCACGCCGTTCCGTGGCCGACCACGTCCGTCGGCTGGGTCGGCACCACGGCCCAGTCCTCGCCACGCCGCTCAACGGCGACCGCCTCGACCAGCCGGCCACCGACCGCCGGGTGCGAACCCTCGACGCCGGAGTCCACGATCGCGACCCGCAGCCCGCGGCCGGACCCGTCGCCGAAGGCCCAGGCGCGATCGGAACGGCCCCATGGCCCGCTGCGCGCGAGGATGTCCCGGTGCCCGGCCGCGAACGGCTCGCTCCAGGCGGGAAGCTCGGTCACCGGCGGAACGACCGCGGCGCGGGCCGCGACCCGCGACGGGCGAGCGCATCGAGGATCTCGACGACGAGCGCGACCTGGTCCGGGGCCGCCCGCCGTGCCCGCGCGACGGCGTCGGCCAGGGCCCACAGGCGCGCATCCTCGTCGTCGTCCAGGCCGACGCGTGATCTCTGCGACCGCGGCGTCGAGGGCCGCCGGGTCGCCTCGGGGTCGGCCGCGAGCCGTGGCCAGGGTGAGCCGAAGGAGCTCGGTCACGTCGCGCTCCACGCGACTGGCGCGGATCGCGACCGCCGCCTGGCGCGCGAACACCGACGCCAGGTCGAGGTCGCGCAGCCCGAACCCCTGGTCTCCGTGCCGGTCCAGCACCTCGAGCACGCCGATGCTCCCGGAGTCGTCGAGGAGCGGTACGGCCAGGATGGATCGCGGCACGTAGCCCGTGCGCTCGGCGACGGCCCGGTCGAAGCGCGGATCTGACGCGACGTCGCTCACGGCCAGCGGCTGGCCGGTGGTGAAGACGTACCCCGCGATGCCCTCGTCGGAGGAGAACGCCAGGCCGACGGCCCCTTCGCCCGCCATGCCGGCGGCGACGCGGATGACCAGCCGGTCCGTGACGGGATCATGGAGGGCGATCGAGGCCGCCTCGGCGTCGAACAGGGCCACCGTGGCCTCGACGACGGAGCGGAGGACCGCCTCTCCACCGGGGGGCTCGAGCCGGCCGGCCGCGGCCGCGCGGGCCGCGACCTCCTCGAGTGCCTGCAGGATCGTCGGACTCGCGGGGCTCGCTCATGGTCGTCCTTCCGTGGTGAGCCGCCCGATGTCCGGGACGACCAGCGTGTCGTGTTCGAAGCGGATCAGCCCACGGGCGACGAACTCCGCCAGGATCCGGTTCACCGACTCCCGCGACCCGCCCACCATCCCGGCGAGCTCCGACTGCGTGTAGTGGCGGTCGAGGCGCACCTCGCCGGTCCGCGAAGCACCGGCTGCCCCGGCCTGACCTGCGGCCAGCTCGGCGATCCGGAGCGCGAGCCGCTCGCGCAGGTCCAGGAAGTGGAGGGCCTCGACGTGACCCGTCAGGCGCCTCAGGTGGCGGGCCAGGGATGCGACGAGCGCCCGCCGCAGACCCGGCTGCGTGTCGAACAGCCGCTCGAAGTCGACGCGACCCAGGACGAGGGTCTCGGTCCGCTCGAGGGCGATGACGGACGCGGAGTGGGGGTCGCCGTCGAGCAGGGCCAGCTCGCCGAAGAAGTCGCCCGGGCCGAGGGTCGCGAGGATGGCGGGCTCGCCGGCATCGGGCGAGGGCAGCACGACCTTCACGGCGCCGCTGGCGATCACGTGCAGCGCGTCGCCGGGATCGCCCTGGTGGAACACCGTCTCGTCACGGCGGAAGCGCCGGACGCGCAGGCAGGCGAGGCAGGCGTCGATGGCATCGAGGTCAACCCCCTCGAACAGCACGCAGCCCTCCAGCGCCCCCCGGGCGAACGTCTCGTCGAACACCAACCCTCCGTGTGCGGCAGACCCGAATGCTAGCGGTCCGGGGCCGTACACTTCGCGCCAGTCCTCGCGTCCGGGACGGTGACCTGCGACGCCGGGGCATGCAGGGACTGGGAGGATCCATGCGGCAGCGGGTGACCGGGGAGTCGTTGGTGACCGCGTCGTGAGCGACACAGGGGCAGTGCCGGCGCGCGTCTCGCCGACCGCGGTCTTCAAGAAGCGCGACTTCGTCCTGATGTGGCTGGCGCAGCTGGTGTCGACCGCCGGCTCCGCCCTGACGGATCTCGCGGCGGGCATCTACGTCTATGACCAGACCGGGTCCGCGTTCCTCGTGGGCGTGACCCTCATGGCCACCGCGGTCCCCAGCCTGATCGTCGGGCTCATCGCCGGCGTGTTCGTGGACCGCTGGGACCGGCGCAGGGTCATGATGGCGAGCAACCTGCTCCAGGCGGATCGTCGTCGCCACGATCCCGTTCCTGCTCGGCCTCGACATCACCCTGCTGTTCGTCGCCATCCTCGTCAACGCCGGCGTGAAGCAGTTCTTCGACCCCGCCTACGAGGCGCTCATCCCGGAGATCGCGAGCGACGAGGAGCTGACGGCAGCCAACGCCTTCCTGCAGATCGCGTCCTTCGGATCCACGGCGATCGGGTTCGCGGCTGCGGGCCTGCTTGCCGCCATCGACATCCGGCTCGCGTTCTGGATCGACTCGCTGACCTTCGTGTTCTCGGCCGTGTGCATCTACTTCATGAAGACGCGGGTGAAGATGGAGGTCCCCGACGAGGACGCCTCGGTCAGCCTCGTCGTGAACAACCTCAAGACCGGCGTGCGCACGATCAGGGACACGCCGATGCTGCGCTCACTGTTCCTGCTGGGCGCCCCCGTGTTCTTCGCCTTCGGCCTGTGGAACGTCCTGCTCCTGCCGATGGCCATCACCGTCCTTGGCGGCTCGGAGTTCGAGTACGGGATCCAGGAGGGCCTGACCTCGATCGGGTTCGTGCTGGGCAGCCTGTTCATGGCCAAGTACGCGGACCGGCTCCAGATCGGCCTGTGGGTCTTCGTCGGGTACATGGGCATGGGCATCGCCGGGATGCTGTACGGCCTGTCACCCACGATCCTGATCGGCATCGTCTGGGTCACGATCAGCGGCTTCTTCAACTCGCCCTCGGCCGTCGCGCGCCAGACGCTGCTCCAGCGGCACACGCCACGCGAGCTGCGCGGCCGCGTGTTCTCGGCCCTGTTCGTCATGCGCGACGTGATCTTCCTGGCCGGCATGGCGGCAGCCGGCCTGGCGGACGTGTTCGACGTCCGGGTGCTGATCATCCTGGCCTCGCTGATCCTCGTGGTCACCGCGCTGGCGGCGCTCGTCGCGCCCGGTGTCGGGCGTCCGGCGGCCGAATGGCGTCGAGGTCTCGCCGCGCTGCGTGCCGCGCCTGCGGCCGTCACAGCCACGGCACGTCCGGCCACGATGGCGGACTTCGACCTGCTGGTGGGCCGCCTGGCCACCTTCACGCGTCTCTCCGCCCCCCAGCGAGCCGCGTTCATCAAGGACGCGCTGGTCCGCGACGTGCCCGAGGGATCGCGCCTGGTCACCAAGGGCGACAAGGCGACCGCGGCGTACTTCATCCTCGAGGGCGAGGCGGCCGCGGGCATCCCCGAGGAGGATGGCGGCTACCGCGGGCTGTCGACGATGGCGGCCGGCGACTTCTTCGGCGAGATCGCGGCCCTCACCGGGAGCCCGCGCACGGCGGACGTGGTGGCCACCCAGCCGAGCACCCTCATGGAGGTACCCGCCGACGCGCTCCGCGGCGTGATGGAGATCCCAGAGGTCAACAAGCTGCTGCTCTCAACCCTGACCGAGCGCCTGCTGCGGAGCAACCAGCCCGATCTGCCTCGGCTCGCCTCGATGGACCAGGCCGCGCTGCGCGACCTGCGCACCAAGGCGCCGGTGGTGGAGGCGCTGCCCAAGGCCTACGACGCGGGGATCTGACATCGCGAGCCGTCGTCGCGCGAGTGGCCGGCGTGCTGGTGATCAGCCCCGCGGGACTGGACGCATCGGGTACACGCCCACGACGACGGGCGTGATCGGGTCCAGGGACAGCTCGTAGCCGACGTCTCCGGCACCGAGGAGCTCCGCCATCAGGCGGCCCTCGGCCGGCGGCAGGCCGATGAACAGCGTGTGATTGCCGACGCGCATCCGCGAGACGTCATCGTCGTCGCCGATGATGCCGAAGCGCCGGCGCAGCTCGTGCATCGGGATCCACGGACGGCTCTTGATGAACCGGCGGAGCTGGGCGACCGTACACGTCGGGCGGGATGGGTCGGGGTCCTCCCACCGCGCTGGCGCGTGCGCCGCCGCGGCCGCCGGGTTCGGGGCCTGCGTGGGCGCAAGTGCTGCCGGGATCGACGAATTCGGCGCCAGTGTCGGGGCCGGCACCACGAACTGCGACATCATCGGCGACGGGGCGGGGCGAGGGTTCGGCCCGGGCGGCAGGCCGGTGGCCGGGGTGGTGGTCTCCATCACCGCGCCGGCGGCGGGCGACTCGGCCTGCGGGTCGACCGGTGCGGGACCAGGCCCCTGGGCGGGGGCTTCCGGGTGCGCGGCCGGGCGCGCCTCGACGGGCGCCGTCGGACGATCGGGCGCAGGCGCCGCGGACCGAGGCCGAGAGGCGGCTCCGGAGTGCTGATGACGGCCGCGCCGGCCGTGCCGGCTCATTGGCCGTGGAAGCGCGGGGCGATCGCCCGCGCGGGAAGGGTGGTCATGGTTCGAGGCTCTGGCGTCGGCCGGGGGTCGCGTCCGATCGGCGGATGATACCTCCGGCGGCCGGGCAATGCCCCGGGTCAGCCGGTGACGACCCGGAGGTCCCTGGTCAACTCGTTGAGGACCAACGGCCCGGCCTCGCCGCACACGACGATGTCCTCGATCCGGGCTCCGTACCGGCCCTCCAGGTAGATCCCGGGTTCCACGCTGAACGCCATGCCCGGCGCGAGCGGCTCCCGGCTGCCCGCCACCAGGTAGGGCTCCTCGTGGCCCTCGAGGCCAATCCCGTGCCCGGTCCGGTGGAAGAACTGCGGCCCGTACCCCGCGTCCGTGATGCGCCGCCGCGCAACCGCGTCGATCTCCTCGCACGGTACGCCGGGACGGACGGCGGCGGTCGCGGCCGCCTGGGCGTCCTGGAGGACCCCGTAGAGGCGCAGGAACTCAGCGTCCGGTCCGCTGCCTCCGGGGCCGGTCACCCAGACCGTGCGCGTGATGTCGGAGCCGTAGCCGCCCAGCGTTCCGCCGATGTCGATGACGATGGGCTCACCGCCGGAGATGACGCGCCCGCCCGGGTCGTGGTGCGGGGAGGCGCTGTTGGGCCCCGAGGCGACGATCCAGAACTCGGCGCGCTCGTGGCCCTCGGTGACGAGGCGCTCGCCGATCTCGCGGGCGACATCCGCCTCGGTCCGTCCGACGAGCGGACCACTGGCGACCGCGGCCACGACCCGGTCTGCGGCCCGGGCGGCCGCCCGGAGCAGGGCCACCTCGTCGGTGTCCTTGCGCATGCGGAGCTCCCGCAGGACGCTCGACGTCACCGAGAAGCGCGCCCCGGGCAGCACCCGCTGCAGGCCCAGGACGAAGGCCGCGCGGAGTCCGTCCGACACGGCCACCGCGTCGATCTCGCGGGCCGCCATCCCCGTGGCCGCCTCCAGCGTGGTGGCGACCAGCAGCATCGGGTCCTCGGTCTCCTCCCAGGTCAGGATCTCGAGCGCCCCCGTCTCGGCCGCGGGGCAGGTGCGGGCGGGCGTGACCTCCAGGCGCGGGGCGATCAGCGTGAGCGGCGCGCCGTCGGCCGCCGGCACCACGAGCAGCGTGAGGCGCTCCGCCGGCAGCGCGGCGTAGCCTGCGAGGTACTGGAGATCCGGCCCCACGCCCACCAGCAGGGCGTCGAGACCCGCCGCACCGGCCACCCGGCGCGCGGCCGCGAGCCGCTCCACGTACCGCCCTGCGGGGATCCCGGTCATCGTCCTTCCTCCTCGGGGCCGGCCCCGAGGCCGGCGATCCAGGCGCCGAGCTCGCGGTCGCCGTGCTCGAACAGGGCGCGATAGGCGTAGACGCGCGTTGCACCCGCCTCCCGTGCCGCGCGCCGCAGGTCCGCGTCGTCGTGCTGGCCCACGGCCACCGCCGGGACCCCGCCTCGTCCGGCCGCCCGGAGCGCCGCGACGCCATCGTACGCACGGGCCGTCAGGTCGACGATGCACCCGGCCGCGCCTTCGAGGCGCAAGGTCGAAGGCCGCCGTGGAGCGGGCGCGAACGGGTTCGCCGCCGCCGCGACGGACGCCGTCGGCAAGGCGCGTGGACCAGATGAGGTCGTCGGCGAGGATCGCGACGCGTGGGAGCGGCAGGCTGGGGTCCGCCGTCACCCGAGCGAGCGGACGAGGTGGCGGAACACGTCGGCGGCCGCCACGACGCCGATCGGCCGACCGTCCTCCACGATGGGGATGTGCCGGAACTCGCCGACGGCCATCTTGTGGATCGCCACGGCGATCGTGTCCTCGGGCCGGAGCACCACCGGGTCCGGAGTCATGAAGTCCCGGACGTGGAACAGGGCCAGCCGCTTGTCGACCGCCTTCGCGACCGCGTCACGATCGGTGAAGATGCCGACCAATTGGCCGTCCTCGCAGACCAGCAGGCAGTCCCGGCCCCCTGGTGCATGGCCCGGATCGCATCCGCGACGGGCAGGTCCGGCTCCACCAGCAGCGGGTCGCCGATGCCCAGGGCGTCGAGGTGCTCGCCGAGGATGGTGTCGTGATAGTCGGCCACCGTCTTGGCGACGTCGGCCATCGCGAGATCCGCGCCACAGTTGGCGCAGTTGTCGTCACCCTCGAAGTTGTCGTACCGACAGGTGGGGCAGATCATCGTCACGTCACCGTCCAGGTCTCGCCGGACAGGAGGACACTGGACAGGTCCCCCTCGCCCGATTTCGCCTTCGCCTGCTCGATCTGCTCGTCGATCAGGTCCGAGTGGGTCGGCCGGTCCACCTCGCGCAGAATCGCCGACGGGCACCGGGAACTCAGGCCAGAACATCCGCGACAGGATCAGGGCGAGGTAGGGATCCTCGGCGTGCTGGTCGTGGACGAGCAGGTCGGCCTCCGTGATGCCGTTCTCGACCGATCGTGACGACCTCGGGGTGGAGCCCGTTGAGGCGGATGCCCTTGTCGCGCTCCTTGCCGAAGATCAGCGGCTCGCCGTGCTCGAGGAACAGCATCCGCTCGTCGCGCACGTCGCGGTCGGTGAAGTCCCGCCAGGCGCCGTCGTTGAAGATGTTGCAGTTCTGGAGCACCTCGATGAACGAGGCGCCGCGATGCCGGCCGCCGGCCTCGAGCGTGCCCTGGATGTGCTCGGTGTGGTTGTCCACGGTCCGGGCGACGAACGTGGCCTCGGCGGCCAGCGCGATCGTGAGCGGCATGATCGGCCGGTCCACGGAGCCCATCGGCGTCGACTTCGTCCGCTTCCCGAACTCCGACGTCGGCGACGTCTGGCCCTTGGTCAGCCCGTAGATGCGGTTGTTGTGCATGACCATCGTCATGTCCACGTTCCGGCGCATCGTGTGCAGGAAGTGGTTGCCGCCGATCGACAGCGCGTCACCGTCACCGGTGATGACCCAGACCATGAGGTCCGGCCGGGCCGCCTTGAGCCCGGTCGCCAGCGTGGGCGCGCGGCCGTGGATCGAGTGGAAGCCGTAGGTGTTCATGTAGTACGGCAGGCGCCCGGAGCAGCCGATGCCGGAGATGAAGACGATGTTCTCCCTCGGCACTCCGAAGTCGGGCATCACCTTCTGGGTCTGGGCCAGGATGGAGTAGTCCCCGCAGCCGGGGCACCACCGGACCTCCTGCTCCGCGACGAAGTCCTTGCGGGTCAGCTTCGCGGGCTGCGGGGCGGGGGTCTCAAGCGTTTCGGTCATCGGGTCACATCCGCTCCGCAAGGATCCGGTTGGCTTCATCGACGATCTCGGAGATCCGGAACGGCTTGCCCCGGACGCGCCCGTAGCTCTGGGCGTCCACCAGATAGGTGCCCCGGATCACGAAGCTGAGCTGGCCGAGGTTGAGCTCCGGCACCAACACCGTCCTGAATCGCCGCAGCACGTCGCCCAGGTTCGCCGGGAACGGGAACAGGTACCGCACGTGCGCGTGCGAGACCGACTTCCCCTCGGCCTGGAGCAGCTCCGCGGCGCTGCGCAGCGCGCCGAAGGTGGAGCCCCAGCCCACGATCAGCAGATCACCCGACTCGGGCCCGAAGATCTCCTGGTCGGGGATGTCCTTCGCGATGCCCGCGATCTTGTCGCGGCGGAATACGGTCATCCTGTGGTGGTTCTCGGCGTCGTAGTTGACGGTGCCGAGGCCGTCGAGCTTCTCGAGGCCGCCGATGCGGTGCTCCAGGCCAGGCGTGCCCGGGATCGCCCACGGGCGCGACAGGGTCTCCGGGTCCCGGCCGTACGGGAGGAAGGTGCCGTCGCCCTTGACGGCGTTCGGGACGGAGATGTCCGGCAGGTCGTCCACCGCCGGCACGCGCCAGGGCTCCGCACCATTGCCGATGAACGCATCGGAGAGGTACATGACCGGGGTCATGTACTTGAGCGCGAGGCGCGACGCCTCGATGGCCATCGAGAAGCACTCGCCGGGGGTGGCCGGCGCCAGCACGGGCATCGGGCACTCACCGTTGCGGCCGAAGATCGCCTGGAACAGGTCCGCCTGCTCCACCTTCGTGGGGAGGCCCGTCGACGGGCCGGCGCGCTGGACGTTGACGATGACCATCGGCAGCTCGGTCATGACCGCGAGGCCGATGGCCTCGGTCTTGAGCGCGACGCCCGGGCCGGAGGTCCCGGTCAGGGCGAGGGCGCCGCCATAGGCCGCACCGATCGTCGAGCCCATCGCGGCGATCTCGTCCTCGGCCTGGAAGGTCCGCACGCCGAACGACTTGTAGCCGGCGAGCTGCTGGAGGATGTCGGTCGCCGGCGTGATCGGGTAGGAGCCATAGAACAGGTCACGCTTCGCGGCCTTCGCGGCGGCGAGGAAGCCGAGGGCCGTCGCCTCGTTGCCGGTGATGTTGCGGTAGGTGCCGGGGGGCAGCGTCGCCTTGGGCACCCGATAGGTCGTGTGGAACATCTCGGTGGTCTCGCCGAAGGCGTAGCCCGCGTAGAGGGCCCGGCGATTGGCCTCGGCGATCACCGGGCGGCCGCCGAACTTCTCCTCGATCCAGGCGATCGTCGGCTCCATCGACCGCTCGTAGAGCCAGAACATGAGGCCCAGGGCGAAGAAGTTCTTCGTCAGGTCCACCTGCTTGCTGGTCATGTCCAGGCCCTCGAGCGCGTTGGCGTTGAGGGTGGAGATGGGGACCTCGAAGACCTTGTACTGCTTGAGCGATCCGTCCGCGAGCGGGTTCGACGCGTACGCCGCCTTGCCCAGGTTGCCGGGGGTGAAGGCATCCGCGTTGACGATGATGGCGCCACCCGCGGGCAGGTCCATGACGTTCGTCTTGAGCGCGGCCGGGTTCATGGCGACCAGCACGTCCGGCGCGTCGCCCGGGGTGTGGATGTCCGATGCCGAGAAGCTGATCTGGAAGCCGGACACGCCGGGAAGCGAGCCCGCGGGCGCACGGATCTCGGCCGGGTAGTCCGGGAAGGTGCTGATGTCGTTGCCGAACACCGCAGCGGTGCGGGTGAACTGGGTGCCGGTGAGCTGCATGCCATCGCCGGAGTCACCCGCGAAGCGGATGGTGACCCGATCGAGCAGCTGGACGTCGTGCTCGATGCCTTCAGTCGTCGTCATCCGCCTTCGGCCTGCTCCATGCGCTGGTGGGGTCGGGGCGGGAGGTTGAGCAGCTCCTCGGGAAAGGACTCCGCGAGGAACTTGAGGATGTCCACCTGGCGGACCACCCCGACCAGGCGCCCGTCGTCGTCGACCACCGGCACGTTGCGGAACGCGCCGGTCTGCATCAGCTCGAGCGCGTCGCGGACGGTCTGGTGGAGCCGCAGCGTGCGCGGGCTCGTGGTCATGAACGTCTCGACCGGGACTTCGAGATCCACGCCCGCCGCGACGTCCGGGCCAACGAGGCGGCCGAAGATGTCGCGCTCCGTGAGGACGCCCGCGAGGCGTCCGTCGGCGCCGGTCACGAAGACCGAGTCCCCGGTGCCGGTGCGCTGGATCGCCAGCAGGCAATCCCCGAGGGTGGTGCCGGGGGGCACCGACACGGGGTGCCGGCGTCCGACCATGGTGAGGGGTTGGGATGCCAGGGTGGGGACGCGCGCCGTGACGGCGCGCTCGGTGAGTTCAGCCACGGTCCAAGTGTAACGCGCACCTGCTCAGGGGCGCCGGGATTGTTGCCGTACGGTTGCGGGGGTCCGGACGGCCCGGTGATCGGGGGCCCGGGGGCCCGGGTGATGCGGTCCAGCGCACCCCCGGCGCAGGTACGGCGTTCGCTACCCTCGCGAGGATGGACCGGACCCGCCTGATCGGCGTCGCCCTCGTCGTGGTCTCCGCCATCGCCTTCGGGTCCGGCGGCCTGTTCGCCCGTCCCGTGTACGCGACGGGCGTCGACTGGCTGACGCTGATGGCCTGGCGATTCCTGATCGCGAGCGCGCTCGGCTGGGTGGTGCTGCTCGCCCGCCCGGACGCCCGGCGGGCGCTGCGCGCGATGCCCCGCCGGCAGCTGCTCGTGACCATGGGCCTGGGCGTGGTCTACGTCGGCAACACGGCCGCCTACTACGCGGGCATCACGACCGTGGACCTCTCGCTCGCGGCCCTGATCGTGTACATCTACCCGGCGGTCGTCGCCGTCCTGGCGCTGCAGTTTGGACGGCCGCTCGAGGGGCGACGGGCGTGGACCGCTCTAGGGATCGCGGTGGCGGGCGTCGTGCTCGCGGTGGGCGGGATCCCAGCGTCGGCCGTGCCGCCCATGGGGGGCCTGCTGCTGATCATCGCCTCGCCGCTGCTGTATTCCGTGTGGATCATCCTGGCGGCGCGGCACTCCGGGGAACGACGGGACCGGACCGGCCATGGCTCGGACGAGGGCGCGAACGCGTCCGTCGTGGGTGCCGTGATGCTGACCGCGACGGCCGCGGTGTACTGGGCCGTCAACCTGCGCAACCGACCATCCGGTGCTCCCGGCCGAGATCCCGCCAGACGCCTGGCCGGGGATCCTCGGCGTCGCGGTGGTGGCCGGGTTCCTGGCCGTCCAGGGCTTCTACGCCGGCGCGCAGCGGGTGGGCGCTGCCCAGGCCTCCCTGATCTCCACCGTGGAGCCGCTGTGGACGATCCTGGCCGCGTCGCTCCTCCTCGGCGAGCGCCTGGCGCCGATCCAGTGGGTGGGTGGGACGCTGATCCTCGCGGGCGTGCTGCTGTCCCAGACGCGCGGCAGGGGCGCCCCCGCACCGGCGGACCCCGACGCGCCGCTACTCCCCCAGCCCGCGGTCCGCCTGGGCGACGAGTAAGATCTGCAGATGTCCCTGCGCGACTGGCTGCGGCGCCTCGGATCCTCGGACGAGCCCTACGTTGAGCTCCCGCCCCGGCACGAACGGAGGGACGAGGCGCGCGAGCGGCACGCGGCGGGTGGACCCGGCTGGTCCGACGCCGACCGTCACGTCAACCCAGATGGGCCGCGCGAGGTCGCCGACGTGGCGCCCGGCACGCCCGGCCACCCAGCGTCGAGGCGGACAATCGACCGGCACTGATCCGCTCGGGCGGGACGGATCAGACGTCGCGTGGCGGATCGGGCGGGTGGAGAGGGTGGGCGCTCAGCCGAGGGCCGCGCGCGCCGCCGCGACCTGGCTCCGTGCCCCGCTCATGACCAGCCCGGCGTCGGAGCCGATCCCGAGGAACCCATAGCCGCGGGCGAGGTAGGCCGGCACCTCCGAGGCGTCGCGGACGAGCATCCCGGCCGCCTTGCCGTGGGCCTTCGCGACGGCCGCGACGTGGTCCAGGGCGGCCGTGAACTGCGGGTTCGTGAACTCGCCCGGGATCCCCATCTCGTGGCTCAGGTCCGCCGGCCCCACGAACAGCACGTCCACGCCGTCGATCGCCGCCAGCTCGTCGACCGCCGCAACCGCCGCCCGCGACTCCACCTGGAACACGCCCAGGACCCGCTCGTTGAGGCCCCGGATCCCGGGGTGCGCCACGGTCGCGTACCCGGCGCCGCGCGTCCCGGCCGCCACACCGCGGATGCCCGGACGGCGGGTAGCGCATCCAGCTCACGGTCTCGCGCATGTCGGCGGCGGTCTCGAGGCGCGGGATCATCAGCCCGTCCGCACCCAGGTCCAGCACCCGGCCGACCCGCATCCGCTCGGACGACACCACGCGCACGACCGCGGCCGTGGGCGTGGCCTGGATCGCCATCAGCTGGGCGAGCAGGTCGGCCTCGGTCGTCATGCCGTGTTCGAGGTCCACCAGGGCCCAGTCGTAGCCCGCCCGGGCCACGATCTCCGCGGAGACGATCGACCCGAGATTGACGAACAGGCCGATGGTGGGCTCGCCGTCGAGCACGCGGCGCCGGAGATCGGGTCGGGGCGGGATGGACGGGGCTGTGGGATCTGCATCGTTCGGCATGCACGCATCATGCCCCAGCGCCGGACCTGCCTGCCGGCGGGTTCTCCTTGCGCGAGCGCCGCCGTTCCGGCATCGTGAGCGGCCAATCCACGCTTGGAGGGCGCATGGCGCGATCGGTCCTGATCGTCGACGACGAACAGCACATCCGGCTGCTGATCGAGCAGACCCTGGAGGAGCTCCTGGACGAGGACGTGGAGCTGTATACGGCCGCGGACGGAGACGAGGCCCTGGCCGCGATCGGCGCCCAGCACCCGGCGCTCGTGTTCCTCGACGTGATGATGCCCGGCCGCAGCGGCCTGGACGTGTGCCGTGCCGTCCGCGCCGACCCGGAGCTGGCCGGAGCCCACATCGTGCTGCTCACGGCCAAGGGCCAGGCACAGGACCGGGCCGAGGGCCTCGCCGCGGGCGCCGACGAGTTCCTCACCAAGCCGTTCGACCCGGACGCGCTCCTCGCGCTCGCCCGGGCCGTCCTGGAGCTCCAATGAGCGAGCTGCGCCGTCTCATCGTGCGGCATCGCCACGTGGCGCCGATGGTCTCAGCGCTGCTGGCATCGATCGATGCCGCCGTCACGATCCACGACGGCGAGGGGTCGGTCATCCTGGAGCGGGGTGGACCGGCGGGCACGGGACCGCTGGACCCGGCCGTCCGCCAGGATGTCGTCGTGGACGGCGACATGCTGGGCTGGGTCGAAGGTGGCCGGGCCGCCCGTGGCATCGCGGCCGTGCTCGCCTACGCCGCCGCGCGGGAGCGGGACAAGCGCTCGCTCGCGAACGAGGCGCTCGAGCGCTATCGGGAGCTGTCGTTGATCTACGACCTTGCCGCCACGATCGGCGGGTCGGACGCGGTGGAGCCGGTCGTCCACGCGGCCGTCACGGAGCTGTCGCGTCTGCCGCACGACGCACGCGGGTTCGTCCTCCTTGCCGACGGCGACGGCGGCACGTTGCGGACCGCGCCCGGGGCCGACGGCGAGGGCGGCCCGATCGCCGAGGCCCGCGCGGGCGTGGGAATCGTGGGCGAGGTGGCCGTCTCGGGCGGATCGGAGCTGGTGGAGGACACCGCGGCGGACCCGCGAGCGACCGGGCCGGAGCGTGACGGGGGCAGCCTGGTCGTGGCGGCCCTGCGTGCCGGCGACGTGACTCTGGGCGTGGTGGGTGCCACGGCCACGGGCGGGCCGTTCCGGTCCGCGGATCTCAAGGTCGTCACGGCGATCGCCGCGCTGGCCGGACCCGCGATCGGGCGGGCGATGGGCGTGGGTCCCGGCCCGGGCCCGGTGGGTGACCGCGCCGGCGAGGACGCCGCCCGGAGCGACGGGTCCTGAGCTTCCGGCCGGATCGCTCCGCATCGGCCTCGCGAGCGGACCGGACCGCCGGCACCGCGGGGCGCTCGGCCGTCCTCGAGGAGCGCCTCCGCCGGCGGCTCGCGGAGCTCGGCGCGATCAACTCGCTGGGCATCGTCATCGCGTCCACGCACGACCCCACCCACCTCGTCGATCTGGGGCTGACCGAGATCGTCGGCCGCCTGGGGTTCGAGCGCGGGGTGGTGGGGCTCATCGACCCGGTGGCGGGGTCGATCGCGGACTGGCGCGTGGCCGGCGAGGCCCCGGGGCTCGCGCTGTTGCTGGCCGACGTCGTCGTGCCCCTCGAGGACGAGACCGCCGCGCCGGCGCTGCTCGCCCGCGCGGACGGGCCGCTCCTGTTCCGGGACGCCACGTCCACCGGCGACGAGACCAACGGCCGGCTCGCGGCCCTGCTGGGCTCGGCCGGGTTCGTGGGCAGCCCGCTCACCACCCAGGGCCGGGCGATCGGGGTGCTGATCGTCCCGGACGCCCGCGACGGCGAACCGCTCGAGCCGGACGACGGCCCACTCCTCTACACCGTCGGCTCGCTGCTCGCGGGTGGACTGGAGTCGGCGCGCCTGCACGCGGAGCTCGAAGCCCAGAACCGCGTCCTCGAGGCACGGGTCGCCGAGCGCACCGCGGATCTCCTCGCGGCCATGACCGAGGCGCAGGACGCGCGGGCCGCCGCGGAGCTCGCGAACGAGGCCAAGAGCCGGTTCCTCGCCAACGTGTCGCACGAGCTGCGCACGCCCCTCACGTCCGTCGTCGGCTTCGCGAAGCTCAATCGGAAGCGCCTCGACGAGGTCGTGTTCCCGGTCGTGCGCCGCGACGATCCCCGGGTGGACCGGGCGGTCCGGCAGGTCGGCGACAACCTGGGGATCATCGTCGAGGAGGGCGAGCGCCTGACCGGCCTCATCAACGACCTCCTGGACCTCGCCAAGATCGAGGCGGGACGCATCGAGTGGCGCATGGCCCCGATCCGTCTCGAGGAGGTCGTCCGCAGGGCGCTCGCCGCCACGTCGGCACTCTTCGAGGTGGGTGGCGTGGCGCTCGACGAGCGGATCGCCGACGGCCTGCCCGACGTGACGGGCGACGAGGAACGCCTGGTCCAGGTCGTGATCAACCTCGTCTCGAACGCCGTCAAGTTCAGCCCGGGTGGCCGGGTGACGGTCACCGTGGACCAGGTTGACCGCACGGTGCGGGTCGCCGTCGCCGACACCGGGAGGGGCATCCCGCAGGCCGACCTCGAGCAGATCTTCGAACCCTTCCGGCAGGCGTCGGACAGCCTGCCGGGCGGCCCGCGCGGGACCGGCCTGGGGCTGCCCATCGCGCGCCAGATCGTGCGGGCCCACGACGGCGACCTGCTGGTGGTATCGGCGCCCGGGAGGGGCAGCACGTTCTCGTTCACCGTCCCGGCATCGAGCGCCTGAACCCGTCGCGACCCCGCCCGGTGCGCTCCGGCAACTCCCCACACCGTCAGGGGGGTACCGGTACCAATGGGTCATGCCTTAAGGCGCTGGGGCCGGGTTACGGTTCGGGTCCTCCCAGGGGAGAGCCCAGTCAACCCCAGCAAAGGAAGCGCCGGACATGACCACGATGAAGGCTCTCGCGCAGCGCGCGATCATGTTCCTTGGCACGATGGCCGCGTTCGCGTTCGTCATCAACGGAGCCAAGCGCTGGTAGCCAGCATCCGTCTCGTGCCCACCGCCGAGGCCTGAGCCGCCGGGGACAACCGGCGGCTCTTGGATTCCCGGGAGCTCCTCAGCCCGCGGCGCCGTCCTCCACGAGCACCGTCCCGGCCATACCGTCCAGCACGACCATCGCCCCGTCAGGGATGGCATCGCAGGCGTCATGCACGGACACGATGCAGGGGATGCCGTACTCCCGGGCGACGATGGAGGCGTGGGACAGCATCCCGCCGGCCTCCGCCACCACCCCGGCAGCCCGTGCGAACAGCGGCGTCCACGCGACGTCCGAGAACGGGATCACGATGATGTCGCCGGCCGTGACCCGGCCGAAGTCCGGGACGCCGCGCACGATCCTCGCCGGTCCCCTGGCCGAGCCGCGGGAGGTCGGGATGCCCGTGTGGGTCGACCGGACGTGCTCGCCGGCCGGGCGGGCGACGAAGGCATCGCCATAGACGACCTCGGGCACGAGGAGGTCGGCGGCCTCGACAACCTCGGCGCGGCGTCGCGCGACCAGGCCGCGCGCCTCGCCGGCGGCCGGCGTCGCGCCGCGCGCAACGGCCCTGGCCTCGTCGAGTGCGAGGTAGAACACGTCGTCGGGGGCATCGAGCAGCCCGCGCTCCACCAGGCGTGCGCCGAGAGCGAGGAACGTGCCCCGGAACAGGCCGTAGGTCCGGGTCCACACGGCCCCAACGGCGTCGCGATACACGCGGAACGCTCCCGCGCGGCGCCACAACAACCGGACCAGCGGGCGGCGAAGGCGTGGGATCCGCTCGAGGACGGCCGGGAGGTCCGTGCCGACCCTCGGATCCGCGGCCGCCTCGGCACGCACTCGATGGGCGAGGATCATCGCCACGACCGCGTCCGGGTCCTCGCGCCAGGTCGGGAGCGAGAAGTCGTTGCCGCTCTCGGAGAGATGGCCGAAGCGCGCCAGGAACCGGTCGAACGCGAGCCGGAGCTCGGCGAGGTCGGGCCGTTCGGCGAGCGCGGCGGCGCCGCGATCGGCCAGGGCTGCGGCCGCATCGGCAGGCAGGTCGCGCGCGACGGCAGCCAGGTCGTCCAGCGCCGCGGTCGGGCTCCAGGCCATCCGATCACGCCGTCCTGCCGCCGGGTCGACACCAACCGGGTCGATGCCCGCGGCTCGGAGCTGCAGGGCGAGCGCGCGGTCGTAACCGTGCATCACGAGCGGAACGACGATGTTGGCGTAGGCCGCGCGCCGGGCGAGCGCGGCGACCGCATCGATCCGACGCAACAACGCCTGGTCGTCGAGGTCCGTCGGGTCCTCGGCCGCGAGGGCGGCCTGGGCCGGGCCCAGCTCGTCGATCTCGGCGCGGACCCAGCGCCCCAAACGGAGGCTGCGTCGCCCGGCGCCGGCGACACGCGGCAGGTGGCGCAGGGCCCCTGCACCCGGACGGAACCCGGGGGCCTCCGGACCCTTGGGCAGGCCGAGGAGGAGCTCCAGGCTGTCGCGCGGCATCCCGAGCGCCTCGAACACCGCCCCGATGGTGGTCATGTCGAAGTAGGCCCGGTAGCCGAACGAACGGGCGAGATCCTCGGGCCGCACATCGAGGGGGCCGACCAGCTCCTCGAGGACGTCGATCCAGGCGGCATTCACGAGCGGGACGTTGACGGACCACACGAGCGGCTTGATGACCCCCGGCAGGACGTCCCGGGCGATCCGGTTGGAGTACACCCGCAGGCCGTCGATGCCCGTGATCGGGCGCGCCTGCAGCCACCAGGTCGTGGTGCCGTCACTTGCCCACTCGAGGTCGATCGGGCGCCCGTACGCACGCGCGAGCCGGACGGCCTCCCGGGCCACGGCTTCGACGAGCGCGGCCGGGATCCTGGGCTCGGCGGGCGATTCCGTGAACGCCCCCCAGCGACGGACCCAGCGGTCGGGAGTCACCCCGTCCCCCGCCAGCGCGTCGCCGCGCGCGGGGACGGCCTCCACCACGACCTCGTCCAGGCCGGTCAGCGGGTTCCGGCTGAACGCGACGCCGGCGCTCGAGGTCGGGACCATCTCCTGGATCACGACGGCCACCCGCTGCGGAACGGCCACGCCGCTGCGGGCGGCGTAGGCCGCGATCCGCTCGGGATCCGGCCTCGCGATCACGCTGACCGCCGCCAGGACGTCCTCGGCTGGGACATCAAGACGGCTCTCCAGCTGGCCGGCGAACGAGCGCAGGTCGCCGTCCTCGCCCTCCGCCGAGGACCGCACGGCGTAGACGCGTGCCGGGTCGAGCCAGCGGCGGAGCGCCCCGGCCAGGAGCTCGGTGGACAGCGTGTCGCCCGCCGCGACCCTCCCCGCGACGTCTGCCGGGACCGCGACCGCCGCGGGGACGGGGACGCCATGGCTTGCGAGCCACCCGAGCGAGGCGGCCTTCGCTCCGACCACGGACCGGTCCGGCGGTCGACCGCCGGGACCGAGGGGCACCAGCGGTGACGGCGCGACGGCGTGCGGCCGGGATGCGTGGGGCGGCCGCTGCGGCACCGCCGGCGCGTCCGGCTTGCCGTCGTGCTCGCCGTGGTGGGCGAGCGCGACGATGGAGGGGCGCACGAGCGCGGAGGCCCGGGATCGGAGGTGCTTCACCGGACCGGGCTCAGGCGGCGTTCGCGGCGTCGTCGATGAGCGGGGCGATCCAGTCGGCCGCGAGACCCATGAGCTTCGGGTCGTCGTTGAGGCTGGGCAGGCGGAGGATCTCCACGTCCGGGTGGAGCTTGGCCAGCCGATCCGCGGTGTAGCCGACGTCGAGGATCGTCTCGTGGTTGTCCGTCACGAAGCCGATCGGGACGTACACGATCGCCCGCGCGCCGGTCGTCACGAGGTTCTTCGCCGCCTGGAGCATGTCCGGCTGCGTCCAGCGTCCGGGCGTCGGGTGGTTCATCCAGCCCACGCTGATGTTCGGGAACTCGTGCCACAGCCGCTCCTTGACGGCGTGATACAGGATCCGGCTGTCGCGGATGCCCGTCTCGAACCCCTTCGCCTTGTAGGGGCAGCCGTGGTTCAGGAGCACGACGCCGATCTGCGAGGTGGCGTACCGATCGCGCAGCGGGGCGACACCGTCGCGGACGTGCTGGGCGAGTCGCTCGTGGTACGCGGGCCGGTCGTGGAAGCTTGGCAGGTACCGGATCTGGCGCACCCAGGCGCCGTCGCTGCCCAGCGCCTTGTTGACCTGCTCCAGGGACAGGCCTCCCGTGTACACGGAGTCCACGACAAGCAGCGGGTAGACCACGACCCGGTCGAAGCCCGCGGCCCGGATCACCGGCAGGACGTCCTCCGGCATGTACCCGTCGCAGAAGTTGAGCGCGCTGAACACCTCGACGCGGTCGCCGTACCGCTCGTGCAGCGCCGCGGCGATCCCCGCGCGCTGCCGCTCGAAGATCGCGTTGTGGGGGGACACGAACAGGTTGGCGCGCTCGTACTCCTCCCGCGCCTTGCGCGCGAGGCGCCGTGAGAGGAACGGCACGGCCATGTCCGGAATGGGCACCGACTTGCTGACCAGGAGGCGCAGGGACTTCGCGTTGTACTCGGCGAGGTCCTCGTTGCTCTCCACCTCGCCATAGCCGCACAGCAGGACCGCGACCCGCTCGCCGTCAGCCTCCGGGGCGGGCGCCAAACCCGTGGCACCACCCTGGGCGTCGTCCGTCTTCTTGGCGTTCATGTTCCCTCACACGTCGGCAGCCGAGATCGGGGTGCCGGGCTCGGGTCGGCCACTCCGTGGGTGGGGATCGTGCCACACCCACGGCAGGTGGCGCAGCGCCATCACCGGAACCGGTGCGCCCTGGCACCGTCGAACCGGTGATCGTGGCCCTCAGCGCCGCCGGCGGTGCAGCGCCGCCTGCGGTTCAGCCCCGGCCGCGCTCCCGCCACAGGTTGCGCAGGATGAACGACACGTTGGCGGGCCGCTCAGCCAGCCGGCGCATGAAGTACGGGTACCACTGCGAGCCGAACGGGACGTAGGTGCGCACCGTCCAGCCCGCGCCGACCAGCTGCTCCTGGATGTCCCGGCGCACGCCGTAGAGCATCTGGAACTCGAAGGCGTCCCTCGCGATGCCCTCCGCCGTGGCAACCGTGACCGCGCGCTTGATCAGCTTGACGTCGTGGGTGGCGATGGCCGGGTAGCGGCCGGCCCGCATGAGGCGCAGCATCTGCCGCTCGTAGGCCGCGTCCACGTCCGCCTTGTCCTGGTACGCGACGCTGGCGGGCTCCTTGTAGGCGCCCTTGCACAGCCGGACGCGTCCGCCCTCGGCGATGATCGCCTCGATGTCGTCGTCGCTGCGCCGGAGCGCCGACTGGATCACCAGCCCCACGTCCGCGCCGCCGTCCTGCCAGGTCGTGGGCCGGACGTCCCGCCACAGGGCCAGCGTGTTGTCCGTGGTGGTGTGGTCCTCCATGTCGATGCGCACGAAGGCGCCGAGCTCCTCCGCCCTGGCGACGATGCCGCCGATGGTTTCGCGCGCGAGCCCGGGGTCGATGGCCAGCCCCATCTGGGTGGGCTTGAGCGAGACGTTCCGGTCCAGGTCGTTCGTCGCGAGGGCGTCCAGCACCGCCACGTAGCGCGCGGCGGCGGCGCGGGCGTCGGCCTCCTCGCTGACGGACTCGCCCAGGACGTCCACCGTCGTCCGCATGCCTTCGTCGTGGAGGTGCCGGATGGCCGGCAGCGCCTCCTCGAGCGTCTCCGCACAGATGAAGCGTCGGACCATGGGCCGCGTGATGGGCGTGCGCGTGGCGAGGCGCCCGAGCGACCGACGATGGGAGAGCGTCAGGAGCGTGGAGCGCATGGCGCGCTCGGCGATGTCGCTGGCCGTGGACTTGACGGGCATGGGGGCCTCGAGGTGGGTTGGGGGTCAGTCGGGGTCGGGATGACAGGCGCCGGGCCGTAGGAACGCTCGAGCTCGGCGATGAAGCGGCTTCTCGTCGCGCCGGCTGAGGAACGAGTAGACGAGGTGACCGGCGATGGCAACGGTCCACGCGACCTGGAGCAGGACGACCAGCGACACGGCATCGATCCCGAAGACCGTGGCACCCGGGTTGGGCGCGAAGACCGAGATCGTCCCGATGAGGCCGGCGAACCACAGCAGGATCGCGCCGCCGGTGTAGCCCAGCGTCATCGCGGACATCATCCCGAGCGGGTTGCCGAGCGAGAGCGCGGCGATCTTCGGGGCGTCCGGCCTGTAGAAGTACGCGGCCTCCAGGCGATGGGCGACCAGCACGTCGTGCCCCAGCCGCGCGTTGATCGCACGCTCGAGGTACTCCGCGTGGCGTCGCGCGAAGACCGTGTAGTAGAAGAGGTAGCCCGTCTCGAGGAACCCGAACGGCACCAGGAACGGCACGGCGATGACGGCCCCCGGGAACACCCCCGATCCGCTCACCACCAGCAGGGTGAGGGAGATCACGAGGTACGTGCGGATCCGCTCGAAGAACCGCTCTGAGTAGCCGAACAGCATCCCTCGCATGCGCGCCAGCTGGTCGGCAAGGAGCCGGAGCTCCTCCTGGTCGGGCGCCGTGGGACGGCCGGCGCCGGCCGCGTTGGTATCCATCGCCGCGAGGATAGCGACTGGCCGCCGTGCGGATAGGGAGGCTCGGCCGTAGATTCCATGCCAAGCGGTCCCGCCGCCGGCGGGACCCGACGGTGTGCGGAGATGCCATGGCGATCCTGTTCCAGCGTCAGCCCCACCCGCACATCGATGCCCGCAAGGCGGCGGGCCCGCCCAGGACCACGGATGTGCCGCCCAGCTTCAACGGCCGCATCGCCGTGACCCTCACCCGGATCGTGGGCACGATGTGGTGCGCGTATGCCTTCGCAGTCCTGGCGCTCGTCGCACTGCCGGACGCGCTCCGGTCCGGCGGTCTCCTGCCCCTGATCCAGTGGCTCAGCCAGACGTTCATCCAGCTCGTGATGCTGTCCGTGATCATGGTCGGGCAGAGCATCCTGGCCAAGGCGTCCGATCGTCGCGCCGACCTGACCTACGCCGATGCCGAAGCGACCTTCCACGAGGCGGAGCAGATCCAGACCCATCTCGAGGCGCAGGACCGGGCGCTCAACACGCTCCTGGACAAGATCGCGAAGCTCGAGGCCGCCCAGACAGCGCAGGCGATGACACCCCAGCGCCAGTTCGGCCACCAGGGCTGATCACATCTGGCGGGCGGCCTTGTCGCGGCCCTTCGTGCGGCTCGCGTCTGGGCCTCCATCTCGTCGCCCAGCTCCACCGTGCGGCGGAAGGCGGCCCAGACCGCCTCGGAGAGCACGGTGCGCAGCCGGCCCGACTCCAGCTCGTGGATCGCGGCGGCGCTGGTGCCCGCGGGCGAGGTGACCATGTTGCGCAGCACGGCCGGGTGGTCGCCGGACTGCTTGGCGAAGCGGGTGCTGCCCTCGAGCGTCTCGATCACGATGTCGTGGGCGATGTGGCGCGGGAAGCCGAGGTGGACGGCGGCGTCGATCAGCGCCTCCATCACCAGGAAGACGTAGGCGGGGCCGGTCCCGGAGATCGCGGTCGCCATCGCGACCCACTTCTCCTCCTCCACCTCGAGCTCGACGCCGAGGGCGGAGAGGAGCGCCTTGGCCTGCGCTCGCTGATCCTCGGTGCAGGCGGGCGTCGCGTACCAGACGGTCATTCCGGCACCGATGCGCGCCGGGGTGTTGGGCATGGCGCGCACGACCTGGTCATGGCCGAGGGTGGCGACGAGGGCTCCGGTGGTGGGGCCGGCGAGCACGGACAGGACGAGCTGGCCGGGACGCAGGTGGGGGGCGATCTCGCGCCCGACCTTCGCCAGCGTCTGCGGCTTGACGGCCAGGATGACCACGTCCGCGCCCTCGACCGCTTCCGCGTTGGACGCGACGACACGGATCCCATGCGCCTGCTCGAGGGCAGCGCGGCGCTCCGCCCGCGGGTGGCTGGCCACGACCTGGTCGGGCGTGACGAGGTTGCCGCGAAGCAGGCCGACGATCATGGCCTCGGCCATGACGCCGGATCCCACGGTCGCGATGGTGCGGTCTGCGAGGGGCGACATCGCGGCGGAGGATACCACCGGGGATCGAGCCTCCCGCGCCGGGGTGATGGGTCGCGCCGGCTCCGGGGATGGCGCGCCCGATCAGCGGGCGACGGCGGCAGCAGTCAGGAAGAAGCGCCCGGTCTCGGCCACCAGGAGGTCCGTGAACCCGGCCCTCCGGAGCGCGGCCTCGATCAGGGCGGGCTCGTGCCAGGTCCAGGCCACGCCCGGGGGGGGACCGCCGGCGGCGTCCGGCCGGAGATCCACCAGGGCCAGGTGCCCGCCGGGGCGAAGGCGGGCGCGGAGCGACGCGGCGGCGTTGTCAAGGCCGGCTCCCCGGACGCGGCCGAGCAGGAACGCGGCGACCACGGCGTCGGCCCGGTCGCCCGCCCCGGTCCCATCGCCGGCACCAGCATCGGCGCCAACCGCCGCACCGGGCTCGCCGGCAGGCGTCACGGCCCATGGGTCCGCCACGTGCAGGTGGGCGCGGAGGCCATGGGCGAGCAGCCGGTCGCGGGCGCGATCGAGGGCTTCACCGTCCGCGTCAAAGGCAGACAGCTCGCCGCGTTCCGCGAGGAGCGGCGAGAAGAACCCGACCCCGGCGGCCGGCTCCACGATCCGGCCTGCGAGCGGCAGACCGTCGAGCCAGCGCGTGACCATGTCCAGCTCCGCCGCCCAGGCGGCGTCGTGGATGGCGCCGCGCTCGAACGGGCCACGGCGCAGGTACCAGTCGTCCGGGAATGCGGGGTACGGGCCGGGACGCGCCACGGTGCGCGCCGCCGGAACCGTCGATGACCCCGGAGCGGCATGGTGGGCCGCGGCGGCGGCCGCAGCCGAGTTCGCCTGCTCCACCGAGACCCGCTGGGCAAGGGCTGCACGCAGGCGACCCCGCAGGAACGGGTTCGCGCCCGCCTTTCCGAGGCAGCCCGGACACAGCTGGGCCCAGCCCTCCAGGTCGTTGGGGCCACGCGTCGTCCACGCCATCCCGCACCACAGGCAGTCGAACGTCGGTCGGTAGGCCATGGGGGACCGCGAGGTCAGCGGGCGCGTGCCCATGTCGCCGGCGGCGACATGCCGTCGAACGCGACGGGATCGAGCAGCTCGGCGAGGATCTCGATCCCGTCGATCACCCGCGGGCCGCCCAGGACGAACGCGCCGCCGTCGACCACGAACACCCGGTCGTCGCGGACCGCGCGCAGGTCCGCCCAGCCTTCCGGCCGCGGCAGCGACTCCCAGGCCCTTGTCGCCTCGGCGAGCGGAAGCCCGTCGGGGAGCAGCACCAGCACCTCCGGGTCCATGTCCCGAACGGCGTCCCACGTGGTGGCTTCAGCGGGCCCGCCGTCCTGGCCAAGGAGCTCCCAGCCGCCGGCGAGGCGTACCTGGTCGGGGATCCATCGTCCGACGGCCAAGGGCGGATCAACGGCACCCAGCAGCACGACCCGTGGGCTCTGGAACCCGCGATCGCGGCGCCCCACCACGATCTCCTCGAGGCCCTGCAACCGCTCGCGCAGGCCCACCACGACGTCGAGCGCCGCGTTCTCGGCCTCGGTCATCGCGCCAACCGCCACGATGCCGTTGAGCACCCCTTCGACAGACGACGCCGCCAGCGTCAGCACGGACGGCGCATCCTCGTCGTGGGCGACGACCACCTCCACCACGCGCGCATCGATCGCGCCGTCGTCCTCGTCGCCGACGATCACGAGGTCCGGGTCGGCATCGAGGAGGGCACCGACATCCAGCTCGTCCCCGTGCGGGCTGGCGGTGGTCAGGACGGCGGCGTCGCCCAGCCCGAGCGGCAAGCGGCAGCGGTGGGTGATGCCCACCAGCTCCTCGCCCAGCCCAAGGGCGATCACGATCTCCGTGGCGGCCGGGAGGAGGGAGACGATGCGCACGCCGTCAGTCTACGGGTCACGGACCGCCGGACCGGCGCGGGGCACGGCCACCCACACAAACGGCCCCGCATCGCTGCGGGGCCGGATCGTGTGCTGCGGGGCCGGATCGAGCCGGCCGGTTCGGGAGACCCCGACGGGCCGCCCAGGGCGGGCTGGACTCAGGCCGGCTTGAGCGCGTCCATGGCAGCGCGGGCCGCGGCCTTGTCGGTGAACCACTGCGCGTCGATCGCGGTGTAGCCGGCCCACTCGGCGGGCAGGCTCTCCTCCGGGAAGATCGCGTTGACGGGGCACTCCGGCTCGCAAGCGCCGCAGTCGATGCACTCGTTGGGATCGATGTACAGCTTGCGATCGACACCTTCGTCATAGTGGATGCAGTCCACCGGGCAGACGGACACGCAGGCGGTGTCCATCACGTCGACGCAGGGTTCGGCGATGACGTACGTCATGTTCGAAGGATCTCCTGATGATTTCGAGTGCGGCCTGGGCGCGCGGAGTCTCACGCACCGAGGGCTAGCCTACCACCGCGGGAGGCGCCCACGACGCGCGCGCGGGTCACATCCGCGGGGTGACGGATGGCCCGGCTTCAGCCCCCCGATGCCGACGACGGGACGGGCGGGATGGACGCCAGCGGCACGCCGGCCCGGTCCACGAAGCGCACGGGAACCACCATGCCCTTCGCCCAGTGACCCGGGATGTGGCAGCCCACGAACCAGCCGCCCGGCGCGCTCGCGGCATCGGGCGGCACCGTCCAGGTCACGTCGAGCCGCTGCCCGGACTCGACCACGATGCGCGTGCCCTCGAAGCCCGGGGGAGGGGCCACGAACGGCGTTGGCCCCGGCGGCGGATCAGCCGCGGCTGCCTCCGCCGTCTCCCAGGCCATCTGGTCCTCGAGGTCGCTGACGATCGCCTCGTGGATGACGAGTCCCCCGTTGATCACCTGGAAGGTGACGGTCTCACCCGGTACCAGGTCCACGGTGGTGGGGACATACGCGTAGTCGCGGGCGACGATGTTGACCGTCCGCGGCGCCGAACCCGTCCCCGGGGTGATCGGCGGGGTGGCCCCGGGCACGCCGGTCTCGCAGGCGGCGACGATCGCGGCGGCCACGCCCAGGCCGACCAGGAGGGCGAGCTGCCGGGCGAGGCGGCGCGGGACGTGCCGAGGTGACGAGGGCGGACGGCGGTGCATGCCCGCAATGATGCGGGACATCCGGCTCTCGGGCCGGAATCCCGCACGGCGCTACCAGCGACGGCTGTGCGGGCAGGGTCCTGCCTCTGACCGGGATCACCATCGCTTGGCCCCTGCCACCACGATGGCCACGGCGACCAGCGTCCCGGCAAGAGAGCCGGCAAGGGTCAGCGCTCGATGCGCGCGATCAGCCACGTCGATGCCTCCTTCGCCCGGCGGCAGCCGGGCCTGCGCCCCGGGCTCCCCGGGACACGGATCCCCGGGTCGAGCGATCGGGAACCGGAGTCTCGCCGACACCACTTACGCGCCACTTACGCGGAGCGGCCGAACGGCCCTCACACGGCCCCGCGGGGGCGCGGTAGGATCGACGGGCAATGGACGCTCCGCAGACTCCCGCCGACCCGCGCGCACTCCTCCTGGCCGAACGCGCCCGGGTGCTGGAGGAGGTCGCGGACAACCAGGTCGAGGCCCCGGGCCAGATGACGTACGGCTCCCAGGCGGCGGCCGCCACCCACGTCTTCGAGCAGCAGCGGGATCTCGCGCTCCTCGATCACAACCGGCAGCACCTGGCCGCCATCGACGCGGCCCTCGAGCGGCTCGCGGCCGGCACCTACGGAGCCTGCACGTCGTGCGGGAATCCGATCCCCCCGGAGCGCCTCGAGGCACTGCCCTGGACGGCCCTCTGCATCGACTGCTCGCGAGCCACCCGACGTCGATGACGGGCGACCTGCCCCTGCCGCCCCTCGTAGGCCTACCCGAGATCCGCGCAGCCGCGGTCGTCCTGCGCGGGGTCGCCGTCCGCACGCCCCTGGTCCCCTTCGGCCGTCCCGAGCGGCGTCATTGGCTCAAGGCCGAGTCCCTCCAGCCGATCGGGGCGTTCAAGCTGCGCGGGGCCTACGTCGCGGCTGCGTCGCTGACGGCGGAGGAGCGGAGCCGCGGACTGATCACCTACTCGTCGGGCAACCACGCCCAAGGGGTGGCCCGGGCGGCACGTCTGTTCGGGGTACCCGCAGTCATCGTCATGCCCTCGGACTCGCCGACGCTCAAGCGGCAGCGGGTCGAGGCTGACGGGGCCGAGGTCGTCATCGTGGGCACGGCATCCGAGGAGCGGCGCCGGGTCGCTGAGGAGATCGCTGCGGCGCGCGGGCTGGCGATCATCCCGCCCTACGACGACCCGGCCATCGTGGCCGGGCAGGGAACGACCGGCCTGGAGATCGCGGAGGACATGCCCGGCGTGGCGGCGGTGCTGGTCCCGATCGGCGGCGGCGGACTGGCGAGCGGCGTCGCGGCGGCGATCAAGGGGCTGCTGCCGGGGACCCGCGTGATCGGCGTGGAGCCGGAGCTGGCCGCTGACGCCCGCGAATTCGCTCGCCCTGGGACGCATCGTGGAGTGGCCTGCCGAGCGCGTCAGCCGGACGATCGCGGACGGCACCCGGACGCAGTCGATCGGACGGCTCAACTTCGCCCACCTGTCGGTGCAGCTCGATGCCGTCGTGACGGTGTCCGAGGCGGAGATTGCCGGCGCCGTCCGCCTCGCCGCCGAGGAGGCGCGCCTCGTCGTGGAGCCGTCCGGTGCGCTCACGGTGGCGGCGATGCGCTTCCGGGCGGCGGAGGCCGGCCTGGCAGGCCTCGAAGGACCGATCGTGGGCGTGGTCTCGGGCGGCAACGTGGATCCGGACCGCTACCTGGCCTACCTCGGAGCGCCGATCCCGCCGGAGGGATAGCGGCCGGGTTGCTCCGGGCGACGCCTTCGGGTGCGGCGCGGGCGCGATGCGGCGGCGCCCGCCGATCCGATCCGACGGCGCGGCACGGCTCTGGACTGCCAGTCCCAGCCGCCGCGGCGCGCAGGTCTCCGACTGGACCCGCGGTCTGGATGTGGACGGCACTCGTGGACGACGCCGGTCGGTTAGGGACTCTGCGTGGACTCGGAATCCAGCGGCGGCGGTGAGTGCCGGGAAGGGCAGGCCCGCGAGTCCAGTGGCCGAATTGGCAAGCCGGAGGCTCGGGCCGGCTCGGGGCCCGCGTTCGGCGCCCAAGCCGGGTCGCCGGCGGGTCAGGCGGGGCCGGCCGGTGGCGCTGGCACGGCCGGGCTCACGCCCGTCACGCCCCCGGCGCGGCACTCCCGTCGCCGGCTGCCCCCTCGGTGGCCTTGCGTGCGGCCAGCCGCGTGGCCCGCTCCCGGATCGCCGCCTCCTCGGCCCCCAGCCGCCGGTCCTCGCCCACGGTGCGGCGCTCCTCGTCGCGCATCCAGACCCATACCAGCAGGATCACCATCCCGAGGAACACGAGGTCGCCCCCGAGCCACATGATGCCCGCCGGCCATCTGCTGGTCCTCGAGCGGCGTCGGGCCCCACGTGCGTCCGGTCGTCACGTAGTGCTGGTAGAGCGGGATCGTGGACATGTAGATCGCCAGGGCGAGGAAGGTGTTCTGGGGCATCTGCAGCCCGACGTAGAGGACCTTCGCGGCCGGCTTCATCCTCCACGGCGAGGGGTCGGGCCCCACGACCGGCCACCAGAACAGGAGCGCGGAACCCAGGAACAGCGCGTGCTCCAGCCGGTGGATCCACTCGTCCTCGAGGGCGGCGTCGAACAGCGGCGAGAAGTGGCTCGCCCACATGACGACCGCGAACAGCAGCCAGGACACGACCGGGAACGAGAGGAACCGCACCACCCTCGAGTGGAGGAACGGGAAGATCCAGCGCCGGCGCGTCTCGGCGGACGAGGCGCGCAGCAGCAGGGTGATCGGGCCCGCGTACAGCAGCAGGATGGGTGCCACCAGGGTCAGCAGCATGTGCTGGACCATGTGGACCCAGAACAGCGTCGTGTCGTAGCGCTCGATCCCCGAGTCGAGCGCGAACAGGACCGCCAGCACGCCCGCCACCCATGCCCAGGTCCGGGCCGGCGGCACCGGGTTGCCGGGATGCGCCCGGTTCACCCGCCGCACGCCGGTCCGCCACAGGATGAGCGCGACGATCGCCGGGAGCCACACCAGCGGATCGCCCGACCAGCCCAGCAGCAGGTTGCCTGGGTCGGGCGGAACCGTCGGGACCACGCCGCCATGGGCGAGGACCGCGGGCGCGGCGCACAGCCCGAGGACGACCGGAGGAGCAAGCCCGCCGACGGCGAGCATGCCGGCTCGCTGGAGAGAACGGAGGAGGCCGGGTTTCACGCTCACATTCTCGCCGGAATCGCCGGCCGGACGGGAATGTGACATCCGGCAGGGGTCACCTCGACAATTGGCCCCCCGAAACCGGGACCTTCCGGTATGATGCGCCCGTCCGGCGCCTCCCGACGGGATGGCGCGCGTCCCCGGACCGCTGTCTCCCCGCCCGAAACCGGCTGCCCACGGCCCCGGCTATTCATCATCGAGGAACCCGATGTCGATGCCCTCCCGGTCCAGGACGAGGTCCGGACCCCTCGTCGCAGGACTGATCATCGTCGTGGTCGCGGCGATCACGATCGGCGTGCTGGTGGCGGCAGGGGTCACCCCGCAGGAGGCCTGGGACAGCTTCTTCCCGGTCGATGGCCAGACACCCGTCACGGACCGGGGCGTCGCGACGCGGGAGCTCTACAACGTCGTGTTCGCGATCGGCGCGGTCATCTTCGTCGTGGTCGAGGTCCTCATCGTCTACACCGTCTTCCGCTACCGGCGGAAGCCTGGCGACGAGTCGCTCCCGCCGCAGACCCACGGCAACAACCTCGTCGAGGTGATCTGGACGGCGATCCCCACGGCGATCGTGCTGTTCCTGTTCGTGCTCTCGTGGCAGACGCTCAACAAGGTCGACGCGGCCACGCCCAGCGAGGTCAACGTGCGTGCCGTTGCCGCACGCTTCCAGTGGCAGTTCGACTACCTCGATGCCAACGGCGAGACGCTGTTCACCCAGTCGCTGCCCGTGGGCGAGGACGGCGGCCTCGTCCTGCCGGTCGGCGAGCCCGTGCACATCACGCTGCGCAGCCCGGATGTGAACCACGCCTTCTACGTGCCCAAGTTCCTGTTCAAGCGGGACGTCATCCCGGGCAAGGAGAACAGCTTCGACTTCACGGTCGAGGAACCCGGGACCTATCGCGGCCAGTGCGCCGAGCTGTGCGGCACCTACCACGGCTCCATGCTGTTCGAGGTGCGCGCGCTGCCCAAGGCGGACTACGAGGCGTGGCTGGCCGGCGCGATCGCCAAGGCCAGCGCGACGCCAGCGCCGCTGCCCTCCGGTGAGGCCGCGGGTCCGGTGGTCGAGGAGTCCGCCAAGAACGTCGAGTTCGTGGTGAAGGACCTCACCGCCGCGGCCGACACCCCGTTCACGATCCGGTTCAAGAACGACGATGCGCCCGGCGTCCCCCACAACATCGAGATCAAGGACGCCTCGGGCGCCGTGGTCTTCAAGGGCGACATCATCGACGGCGGCAAGGAGATCAACTACCCCGTACCGGCGCTCGCCGCCGGTTCCTACCCCTTCATCTGCACGGTCCACCCGAACATGACCGGCACGCTGACGGTCCAGTAAGGGAGCACGCTGGGATGGCCACCACGACCCTCAACCCCGCCGCTCCCGCCGTCCGCGGCGGTCTCTACGACTGGCTGACGACGACCGACCACAAGAAGATCGGGATCATGTACTTGATCAACTCGATCCTCTTCTTCCTGGCCGGCGGCATCCTCGCCCTCGTCGTCCGCCTGGAGCTCGCCGTCCCCGGACTGCAGCTGGTGGACGAGGCCTTCTACAACCAGGCGTTCACCATGCACGCCTCGTTCATGCTGTTCCTGTTCGTGATCCCGATCCTGGCCGGTTTCGGCAACTACGTCGTGCCGCTCCAGGTCGGCGCCCCGGACATGGCGTTCCCGCGCATCAACGCCCTCTCGTTCTGGCTGCTGCCGCTCGGTGGCGCGCTGATGGCGTCCGGCTTCCTCGTCTCGGGCGGCGCCGCGGCGTCGGGCTGGACGGAGTATCCGCCGCTCTCCGGAGGGCAGTACAGCGGCACCGGCACGGACCTCTGGATCATGGGCCTCACGCTGATCGGGACGAGCTCGATCCTCGGGTCGATCAACTTCCTGGTCACGATCTTCAAGATGCGCGCCCCGGGCATGACCCTGTTCCGGATGCCCATCCTCGTGTGGACGGTCCTGGTGACCAGCGTCCTGGTCCTGATGGCGACGCCGGTCCTCACCAGCGCCCTGGTCATGCTGTTCATCGACCGCAACTACGGCGGCCACTTCTTCGATCCCGCGAACGGCGGCAGCGCCGTCCTGTACCAGAACGTGTTCTGGTTCTACTCCCACCCGGCGGTCTACATCATGATCCTGCCGGCCATGGGGATCATCAGCGAGATCCTCCCGGTCTTCTCGCGCAAGCCCCTGTTCGGTTACAAGGCGTTCGTGTTCGCCACCGTCGCGATCGGCGCCCTGGGCTTCTCCGTGTGGGCGCACCACATGTTCACCACCGGCGCGGTCTTCCTGCCGTTCTTCTCCCTGATGACGTTCCTCATCGCGGTCCCGACGGGCGTGAAGATGTTCAACTGGATCGCCACCATGTGGCGCGGCAAGCTGAGCTTCGAGACGCCGATGCTGTACTCCATCGGGTTCCTCACGATGTTCCTGCTCGGCGGCATCAACGGCGCGTTCTCGGCCGCGGTGCCGGTCGACTTCGCCATCCACGACACCTACTGGGTGGTGGCCCACATCCACTACGTCCTGTTCGGCGGGTCCGTGTTCGCGATCTTCGCGGGCATCTACTACTGGTTCCCCAAGATGACCGGCCGGATGCTGGGCGAAGGGCTGGGCAAGATCCAGTTCGTGCTCATGTTCATCGGCTTCAACCTGACCTTCTTCCCGATGCACCAGCTGGGCCTCGCCGGCATGCCGCGGCGCATCGCGGACTACGCCGCCAGCAGCGGCTGGAGCGAGCTCAACCTGGCGGCCACCATCGGCGGCTTCGTCATCGGCTTCGCCATGCTGCCGTTCTTCTGGAACGTCCTGGTGTCGCTCCGGAACGGGAAGATCGCGGGCGACGATCCCTGGGAAGCCAACACGCTCGAGTGGGTGACCACGTCGCCGCCGCCGGCCTACAACTTCGACCACCTGCCCGAGATCCGCTCCGAGCGCCCGGTCTTCGACGCCCGGCACGGCCGGACGGCCGCGCACTGAGGGGGAGACGATGACTGCCGACGCCACCGCCCTCGCCACGCACGCGGACGCCCCCGCCGAGGCGCACGCCTTCGACACCCACCCCGCCGGGGGGATCGGGAACCCGGTCCTCGGGATGCTGCTGTTCATCGCCAGCGAGGTGATGTTCTTCGCCGGCCTGTTCGCGGCGTACTTCAGCATCCGGGCCGGCTACACCGAGATCGTGGGCGGGGTCCCGACCCACGTCTGGCCGCCGACGAACTACGAGGGACTGCTCAACCCCTTCAAGCTGGTCACGGAGAACGGGCAGCTCAACCTGATCCTCCCGGCCACCATCATCCTCGTGCTCTCGTCCGTGACCTGCCAGCTGGGTGTCTGGGGGATCATGAACGACGACCGGCGCAAGTTCCTCCGCAACTTCGCGGTGACGTTGATCCTGGGCATCGTCTTCCTGCTGCTCCAGCTGTACGACTACAGCGTGCTCATCAACGAGGGCCTCACGATGGGGTCCACGACCTTCGGCACGACGTACTTCACGATGACGGGCTTCCACTTCGCCCACGTGTTCGGCGGCGTCCTGATGCTGGGCGTGGTGCTGTACCGTGGCATGGCGGGCCAGTTCTCCGCGAAGCACAACGACATGGTCGAGGCGACATCGCTGTACTGGCACTTCGTGGACGTGGTCTGGATCCTGCTGTTCTCGGTCCTCTACCTGCTGTGACGCGGAAGGGAACCCCTCGATGAAGCCCAAGCGCGCCGCCCTGGTCGGACTCGTGTTCGTGGTGATCGCGTTCTTCTATCTCGGGGTGCAGCTCATCGCCGGCGTCCCAGCGGACTTCGCAGGGTTCACGATGCTCCTGGCCCTGGGCGCCGCGACGTCGCTGATGGCCTACGTCCTGTTCGCCGGGCTGCAGCAGAGCTGAGGCTGCGCCGATGATCGAGGAGCTCTGGTCCGGCCTGATCGCGTTCAGCGAGCAGTTCATCGTCCCCGACTGGGAGGAGCTGATCGCGCTCATCCCGATCCTGCTGGCGGGGCTGGTCTTCCTGTACCTGGTCTGGATCATCTATCGCCTTGCGACCGCGGGCCCCACCCGGAGAGGGATGCGGCGCCGACCGCCGGTGACCCCCGCCGGCATCCACATGCCGGGCCCGTCCTTTGCCCCGCTGCTCGCCGCCGTCGGCGGCTTCTTCCTGGTCTTCGGCACGGTGGCCGGTGGCATCTGGTTGTGGGTGGGCCTGGCGATCCTCGTGATCACGCTCCTGTACTGGGGCCGCGAGGAGATGCGCGACTATGGCCGCATGCGGACCGCCGGTGCCGCGGGCCAGATCACCGCCGGGGCGCTGCCCGCGCCGGCCGGCACGCCGCCCGCCGGGGTCCACATCCCGCCTCCCTCCTTCCGGCCGCTGCTCGTCTCGATCGGCTTCACCGTCCTCGTGGCCTCCGTGATCATGGGTGGACTGGCCCTGGTCTTCGGCTTCCTCGCCGTGGTGATCACCGCCATCGGCTGGCTGTGGGACTCGCGCCGCGAGTACGCGGCGGTCGAGGAGGCGGACCGCACAGGACACCTCGACCTGGGCGGCGCGCCGGCGTGGCCGAAGGCGACGTTCGCGGCCCTGGCGCTGATCGTCGGGTTCGCCATCCTCCTCAGCTCCGGGATCCTGGGCGGCTCGGGCGACGGGACGGCCACGGCGAGCGGGGCCCCCGGGGCGAGCGGCGCACCCGGAGCCAGCGCGGCGCCCGGCGGCGGCACGACCGCGTCCGCGGCTCCCTCCGCGGCGCCCGACGCCGACGTGGTGGTTGTCGCCGAGAACATCACCTGGGTCGAGACGACGCTGTCGGCTCCGGCCGACGCTCCGTTCACCCTGGCGCTCGACAACCGCGACAGCGGCGTTCCGCACGACGTGGTCATCAAGGACGCGGGCGGTGCGGAGGTGTTCAAGACGGAGCTGGTCACAGGCCCGGCGGTTGTGGTCTACGATGTGCCCGCCCTTCCCGCCGGGCAGTACAGCTTCGTCTGCACGGTGCATCCCAACATGACGGGGACCCTCACGGCACCCTAGCCGGGACGGCCCCTCCGAGGCACGTTCCATCCGCCCCGTGCTCCGCCATCGCGCCCTCGCCCTGACCGCCCTCCTGGCCGCGGTCGTGCTCATCGCCGCTGCCTGCGGAGACGGCGGGGCGCCCGAGGCGCGCACCGGCCGACCGGCTCCCCCGCTGACCGGCACGTCGCTGACCGGCACCCCGGTGGACCTGGCGTCCCTGAAGGGCAAGCCCGTCATCGTCAACTTCTGGGCGTCGTGGTGTACCCCGTGCCGCGAGGAGTTCCCGATGTTCCAGGAGAAGTACGCCGAGCTGGGGGCCAGGGACGGCCTCGAGATGGTCGGCGTGCTGTACAAGGACCAGCCCGAGCTGGCAAGGGCGTTCCTCGACGATCTCGGAGCCGCGTGGCCCACCGTGGACGACCCGGACGGGGCGCTCGCCAAGGCCTGGCGCACCGTGGCCCCGCCGCAGACGTACTTCATCGACAAGGACGGGGTCATCCGCGGGATCCAGATCGGCCAGGTCCGCGAGGAGGACTTCGACACCCAGTACGCCAAGATCAGGCCGTGACCGCGGGGGCCCTCGCGCCGGCCGTCCGGGCGGAGGGCGTCCGCAAGGCCTATGTGGGTCGCCAGGTGCTGGACGACGTGACCTTCTCAGTCCTTCCCGGCGAGCTGCTGGCGCTGCTGGGGCCCAATGGCGCGGGCAAGACCACGACCGTCGAGATCCTCGAGGGCTACCGGCGGGCCGACGGCGGGATCGTGCGGGTGCTGGGCCTCGATCCGGCGCGGGACGGGCGCGCGCTGCGGCCGCGGATGGGACTCATGCTCCAGGAGGGCGGCATCGACAACCGGTCCACCCCGCGCGAGGTCCTGCGCCTGTACTCGAAGCTCTTCCGCGACCCGGAGGACCCCGACGCCCTGCTCGAGGCGGTCGACCTCGGCCGGGCGGCGTCCACCCGCTACCGTCGGCTCTCGGGTGGCGAGAAGCAGCGGCTGGGCCTGGCGCTCGCCCTCCTCGGACGCCCGGAGCTGCTGGTCCTCGATGAGCCCACGGCGGGCATGGACCCTGCCGCCAAGCAGGCGACCCGGGAGCGCATCGCGGCACTCCGTGCGTCCGGGACCACGATCATCCTGACGACGCACGAGCTCGGTGACGTCGAGCGGCTGGCCGACCACGTGGCGGTCCTCGATCGCGGCCGGGTCGTGGCCCACGGGACGCCCGCGGAGCTCACCGGTGCCGGCGCCCCTCGGATCCGGTTCCGGCTCTCGGCACCCCTCACGGATCGCGATGGCGAGGCGCTGGTCGCCGCGCTCGCGCCCGGTGATGGAGCAGCGCTGATGTCGGCGGGGGCTGGCGCCCACTACGAGTTGACGGGCTTCGCCGCCGCCCCGGACCCGCGGCTCGTCGCCACGCTCGCGGACTGGTGCGCGGAGCGCGGGCTCCTGATCACGGAGCTGCGCCTGGGCGCCGCCAGTCTCGAGGAGCGCTACCTGGAGCTCGTCGGCACGGACGTGGTGGCCGAGGCGGAGGGCGCGGCATGAGCACCGGGGACGCGGCCCGCGTCCTGGGGACCGGCACGCCTGCCCGGCCGGCATCGTGGCTGCGCATGGCGCTGGCGCTGACCGCCAATGAGCTCCGGCTTGCCGCCCGGCGCGGGGAGAGCCTGCTGGTCACCTTCGTGATCCCGGCCGGCGTGCTGCTCGTGTTCAGCACCTTCGACACGACGGGTGGCACCGGCGGCGGCCAGCCCGTGGACCGGATCCTGCCCGGCGCGATGGCCCTCGCGGTCATCGCCGCATCGCTGGTCTCGCTGGCGATCGCCACCGGGTTCGAGCGCTCGTACGGCGTGCTCAAGCGCCTCGGCGGCTCCCCGGCCGGCACGTCCGCGCTGGTGGCGTCCAAGACCGTCGCGGTGATCGTCGTGGAGGCGGTCGAGATCACGCTCCTCCTGGCCATCGCCGCCGGGGTCCTCGGCTGGTCTCCGGGACCGGGTGCGTCGGCCCCGCTGGTCGTGGCCGGCCTGCTGCTGGGGACCATGGCGTTCGCGGGCCTGGGCCTGCTCATCGCGGGGACGCTCCGCGCCGAGGCGACGCTCGCGCTCGTCAACCTGCTGTTCCTGCTGTCACTCGTGCTCGGCGGCATCGTGATCCCGCTCGACCGCCTGCCGCCGGCCGTGGCCTCGATCGCGCACGACCTGCCACCCGCGGCCATGACGCAGGTCCTGACCGTGGGGCTCGGGGGCACGGGCGACGCAACGGAGTCACTGGCGATCCTGGCCGGCTGGGCGGTGGTCCTCGCGGTCCTCGCAGCCCGCAGGTTCCGCTGGGACTGACGCCGGGGCCGACCCGGTCAGCGACACCGCCGCCCGGCATCGCGTATCGTCTCGGCGTGATCCCGGCCCGTCGCTTCGCCACACGCCCGCGCCTCGAGCGTCTCCGCTTCCCCGCGCTGGCCGCCCTCGGCTCGCTCGTCGCCCACGACGCCGTGTTCGCGGCCCAGTACGGCCTCGGACCCGACCGCGACGTCGCGCTGGCCGCGACCGCCCACGGCTACTGGCCGGCCTTCGTGGTCGTCACGCTGCTGGCGGTGGTGGTCGGGGCCGGCGCCACGGTCACCGCGGTCCTCCGGCTCCACCGCCTCGTCCGTGGCCTGCCGCCACTTCCGCCGCGGCCGGGCCAACCGGGCTACCTGCGCGAGGTGGTCCGCCTGTGGCCGCGACTGCTCCTGGTCGTCGCGGGCACCTTCCTGCTCCAGGAGAACGTCGAGCATCTCGCCGCCGGGCGCGGCCTCCCGGGACTCTGGGCGCTCTCGGCGCCCGGCTACCCGCTCGCCATCCCGGTCCTCGTGGCCGTCACCGGCATGCTCGCCGTCATCGGCGGCTGGCTGCAGTGGCACCGCGAGACCCTGATCCGCCGCCTCCGTGCCGCCCAGACGGCCATCGCCCGCCGCCGCCAGGTCCCCCGGGTGCCCCATCGGCGCTGGGCGCTGGTCGCCGCGCTGGTCGCCCACCGCTGGATCCTGCTCCGCCGCGACGCCGAGCGGGCGCCGCCAGCGCCGTCCGCAGCCTGATCCGGGCCGCTATCGTCCCCACGGGGACACGGCCGGCCCACGTCCCGGACCCGGGACGAAACTCCCGGGGCCACTCGCAGCGCGGAGCGCATCCCTCATGTCACTTCCCGGCCGGCGGGCCGGTCCCGCTCTCGACTGGTCCTGCCGCGGTCCTCGTGCTCGCCTTCGTCACCGTCATCGCCGTCCTCGTGGCGGCCTGCGGAGGCGGGGCCGCAAGCAACCCGTGGCCGACACCGGTCTTCGTGGAAGCAGTCACGCAGCCGCCGCTCGGCAGCCGCGAGACCGCCTACGACCCGCCGCGGCCGGCGCCCGCCCTGCGCCTGACGGACGGGAACGGCAAGCCGTTCGACCTGGCCAGCCTCAGGGGCGGGCCGGTCTTCGTGTACTTCGGCTACACCCACTGTCCCGACGTCTGCCCCACGACCCTCGCCGACCTGCGCGCGGGGATCAACGAGGCCGGCGTGGACGCGAAGGTCGTCTTCGTGACCATCGATCCGGCCCGCGACGATGCGGCGGCGATGAAGCAGTACACCGACTACTACAAGGCGGGCTACACCGGCCTCACCGGGACCGCCGACCAGATCGCCGAGGCCGCCGAGGCCTGGGGCGCCACCTACCAGCGACTCCCCTCCGACTCCGCCAATGGCTACGCCATGGCGCACTCCACGGACGCCTACCTCGTCGATGCCGAGGGACAGCTCCGCCACCACATCTTCTTCGGTGCCGGCTCCGACGTGATCGCAGACAAGCTCCGTGAGGTCGCCGGCCAGTGAGACCCGCCACCATCCCCCGTGAAGGAGAACCCATGCACATCCCCACCCGGTCCGGCCGCATCATCGCGCGGCTTGCACCCATCGCCCTCGTCGCCCTGCTCGTCGCGGCCTGCTCCGGCGCCGCGGGCGACATCAAGATCAGCGAGCCCTGGGCCAGGACGTCGCCGATGGTCGCGGGCGCAGGTGCGGCCTATATGGTCATCGAGAACAAGGCGTCGGCGGCCGACGCCCTCATCGGGGCCGCGAGCGACGTCGCCAAGGCGGTCGAGGTCCACGAGACCTACGAAGTGGCATCCGAGAAGCCGATGGAGTCCACGGGCATGGGCGGCATGGAGTCCCCGATGGCCTCCGGCGGGATGGACATGGGCTCCGGAATGATGGGCATGCGCAAGATCGACAGCCTGCCGATCCCCGCTGGCGGCACGGTCGAGCTCAAGCCGGGCGGATACCACATCATGCTCATCGACCTCACCCGCGAGCTGAAGGCCGGCGAGAAGATCGAGATCACCCTCAAGTTCGAGAAGGCAGGCGACGTCAAGGTCACCGCCGAGGTGCGCGAGGGCTAGCCCCGCCGGTCGGCGCCGGGCTCGGTCCTCGAGCCGTGGCCCGACCCGTGAGCCACGCGGACGAGCCCGCCCGGCCGAGACGGCCAGGGCGGGCTCGACGCGTATCGGGGCTGGTGTGCCGCTCGCTAGGCGGCGGGAATCAGGCGGGCGGCCTGACCGGCTCGGGCTGCCTTGCGGAAGCCATCGATGATGTCCCAGCCGGTGACCGCGATGATCACGACCGCAGTCACCACGCCGGCGGGCCGGAAGGCCGCGGCGAGGCCCATGCCGTCGAGAGCCGCGACCAGCCCCGGGTCGAACAGCAGGTCCTGGGACCACAGCCAGATGGCCGGGATCAGGAACGCCAGGTTGAGGACCGTGTTGACCACGGCAAACGGCCAAGCCCAGCCTCCCCGCAGGTACAGCGCGAGGTGGAAGACGATCTCCAGGCCCAGGACCACGAGGAACCACGGCAGCCAGAACGACCAGAGGTCGGGGTTGAACAGCGGGTACGAGACGCCGTCGATCGTGATCGGCATCGCGGTCTGTTGCCAGACGAGCGCGATGGCGGCGATGACGAGGGCGGTCACGGAGAACGCGATCTCGGCGAGGCTCTCCCGTGGCGGCGGCGGCGGGCGGTTCCGGGAGCTTGTCCGGCGTCCAGGCCAGCTCCTCGTCGAGGTCCGCGATCTCCCTGCGCTCCATGACTGCGAACACCACCGTGATCCAGAACGCGAGGTTGACGCCGACCATGAAGGCGGCACCCAGGCCACCCAGGACCACCTCCACGAGACCCTGCCCGGCGAGGTAGCCCGCGCCCATCGTCGCGATGGCGACGATGGGCACGACGATGGACAGCAGCAGGGTCAGCAGGCGTTTCCAGTCCGGAAAGTAGCGCGGCCCGACGAGGAACAGCGTCCTGTCCGTGTACTGCGCGGCGAGACGCTCGGGATCGCCGAGCTCGGCGACGGCGGCGCGCTCGGCCTCGGCGGGGACGACGCCGGCCGCGACCCGTGCCTCGACGGCATCGGCGACGAGCGCCCGGATCTCGGGCTCCAGGTCGGCGCGTTGGGCCGTGGGGACGGCGCGCAGGACGCCCCAGACATAGCGATCGGTGAGGGTGCTCATGACTCCCGGCCTCCCTGGCCTCCCTGGCCCAGGCGGCGGACCGACGCGTCGATCCGCTCCCAGTCTGCGAGGAGCTCCGCGGCGAGGCGCTCGCCGTCGGGGCTGATGCGGTAGAACTTGCGCGGCCTGGCTTCCTTGGTGTTCCACTCGCTCACGAGCATCCCCTGGACCTCCAGGCGCCGGAGGAGCGGGTAGAGGGTGTTCGCGTCGACCGTGAACCCGAGGTCGCGAAGCCGCTCGAGCAGGGCGTATCCATACCCGGGCTCGCGCAGGAGGAGCAGGCAGGCCAGCACCACCGTGCCACGCCGCAGCTCCTGCTGGCTCCCGGAGAGGATGTCGTCGAAGCTCATGCAGCGCACTATAGTGTGTATCACACACTATGTCAAGAACGAACATATCGTGTCGTGACTCGTCATCCCAACGGGTTGATCCCCAGCCATTGGCCAGGGGCTACGCTTCGCCGATCGCTATGTCCTGCCAATCACGCGTTCGACACCGGAGGATCCCATGGACCAGATCATGAGCGACGCCCGCAGGCTCGCCAGCATCGGCACGTTCTTCGTCATCGTCGGCTGGGTGTTCACCGTGTACGCCCTGATCGCGGGACTCATCTGGTGGATCGACCTCGCGGGACGTGAGGCCTTCAACCTGTTCGAGGCCCTGGCGATCTCCGCGAGCGCGGTCGGGCTGCCGATCTTCGCAGCGTTCGCTGTCGCCGGGTTCGGCTACCTCCTCCGGCTGTTCGCGCTCTACGTCGCGACGAAGAGCCAGTAGCCGGGCCTCGGACACCACCATGTCCATCCGGCGAATCGGGGCGCTGCTCGCGCTCCTCGTCCTGGTCGTCGCGGCCTGCTCACCCGGTCCCGGGACCGGCGGACAGCTGGAGGGCACCAGGTGGGTGCTCAACTCGTTCGACGTGGACGGCACCCTGACCATCGTTCCCGAGACCGCCTACGCGGACGCCCGCTTCGACGCGCAACGCGTGAGCGGCTTCTCGGGCTGCAACCAGTACGACGCGCTGTACCGCGCCGGGAGCCGAACCCTGCTGGTCTCCCAGCCTGCGTCGACGCTCATGGCCTGCGACGAGGCGACCATGACCTTCGAGGCCCAGTTCCTCGTCGCTGCTCCAGGCCAGCCGGTTCTACACCGTTCGTCGTGACACGCTGACCGTCTTCGGCGCGGTTGGTGAGGGCGCGCTCCTGGTCTTCGACGCCGCCCCGCGCAACCCGCTGCTGGGCAAGTGGACGGTCGACTCCTACGGGGTGCCGCCGAGCACGGTGGTCGCGGTCCTGCCCGACACCGAGATCGACGTGGTGTTCGGGATCGGCACCGTGGGCGGGTTCTCCGGCTGCAACTCCTTCAGCGGCACCTACGGGACCAACGGCACGGTCGTGCGGATCTCCCGGCTCGCCACCACCCGCCTGGCCTGCGACGAGGCGGTCATGGAGCAGGAGACGGCGTTCCTCGAGGCTCTCCAGGGAGCCGCCCTGATCGAATCGCGCGGCTCCACGCTCAACCTCACCGACCGCAAGGGCGGGATCCTGGTCGCCCTCGCCCGGCCCATGCCGCCGGAGCCCGGCGCGAGCGCCAGCCCCGCGCCAAGCCCGACGCCGAGCCCGACGCCCGCGGCAACGGCCACGCCAGCTCCGACGACGAGCCCGACCCCCACCCCCAAGCCCACCCCCAAGCCGACGGCAACACCCGCGCCGACACCCAAGCCCACGTCAACGCCGGCCCCGACCCCCAAGCCCGAGGCCACGCCAGCGCCGACCGCGGCGCCGACCGAAGCTCCGCCCACGACCGTCCCACCCACGGCCTCGTGCAAGCTGGCGGTTCCGGGGGAGCCCGTGGTGGCGACGATCGTCTACCCGGGCGCCTGGTACACCGTGACCGAGCCCGCCGACCTGGCGTGCCGGTACTTCGATGCGGTGCCGATCACGGTACCGGCCGACCCGGCGACGCTCGACACGCCGATCCGGGCGGACGTCGTCGCGACGCCGTACCAGGACGCCGTGACGGCGGCAACCGACGCGGCCAACTGGACGGTGGCCACCAAGTCGGAGTTCAACGTCCGAGGGGCGGCGGTGACCTGCATCGGCGCGATCGCCAGGACCGATGCGGCCGGCATCCCGGCGGGCCAGGCGAGGTACGCCTGTCTCGCCAACGTGCAGACGGCGGGGACCGTGGCCATCTGGGCCACCGGCGCGCAGGACGACGAGGTGTTCCTGATGGAGGCCGGCGTCGTCAACCAGATGACCCTGGCCTCGACCTTCACGCCGCCCGGCTGATCTCGGGCCACGTCGCCTGCCGGGGCCGCGAGGCCTCGGCAGGCCGACCTCTGCAGGCCTCGCCAGGCCGGCTTCGGCCCACCATCGCCGATGCCCCGGAAAAGTCGAAACCCCGGGGTGGTCGGGTCCCGGGGTTTCAGGTGAAGCGATGTTGGTTGCGGGGAGGGGATTCGAACCCCTGACCTTCGGGTTATGAGCCCGACGAGCTACCGCTGCTCCACCCCGCGACTGCGCACCATACCGGCGATCTCCCGATCCGTCAAAGCGGCTCGACCGGTGCGGAAGCGCGCGCCAGGAGCGCCCCGTGCCACGCCTCGATGGCGAGCGGCCACCAGCGATCCACGAACCGAGCCGAGCCGTACCAGTCGCGGCCGATGCCCTGGCCGTGGGCCGCGTCGTCCAGGATCAGGTGCCGGGCGCCCGGGAGCAGCGCGGACGCGAGCGGGATCAGCCCGTCGCCGCTGATCTCGTCGGTCACGGGCTCCGGCGTCAGGTCCCGGTAGACGGCCCAGGTCCGCCGCTCCCCCATCGAGCCGGCGCGCCGCCCGACGACCCTGCGCGACGCCACGGAGAGATAGCCTGTCGCCGGCGCGAAGGACGGCCCCGGGATCACGCGGTTGGCGAACGCGGCCGCCTCGGCGCCCACGCGGTTCCGGGCCCCGTCATGGAGCGAGACGACGTGCGGGGTCCCGAGCGTCACGATGGCCCCGATCCGCGAGGAGCCGTTGAGCGGCCGCTCCGCGAACGGCACCGGTGACGTCAGCAGGCGCGCGGACATGCCGCCCGCCGAGTGACCGATGACCAGCACCGGCGCCCCTTCCGCCAGCTCGCCTGACCTGCGGGAGGCCTCCAGGAGCCCACGCCCTGACCGGGTGAGGATGGCCCCGAGCCCTCGCGAGGCCGCGAGCAGCCAGTCCATCGTCCAGACGTTGCCCACGACCACGTCGGCCGCGCCACGCAGGCGCAGCTCGCGGACCAGGGGCCGGTAGAGCGGCGGCGAGGTCAGGAACCCGCCGAGCACCAGCACGACCGGCGCGGGTGGCCGTCCCTCGAGGACCTCGCGCACCCACGGCGCCGTCATGCGCTCACCCCCGGCGCGGCGACCGCCACCGGAGCCCGCACGACGCCGGGGCTGCATGGCGTCATAGAGCCGCCGCCGCCCGATCGCCAGCCCGAGCGCCAGGGTGATCAGCGTCACCGCGCCCGTGACCCAGAACGGGTACCGGAGGTCGATCGCCGCCAGCGACCCGGCCGCGAGCGACGCGACGATCGTGCCCACGGTCCCGGCACCGCCCAGCAGGCCCTGCGCCGACGACGTCCTGCCCGGAGGTGCCGCCCGGGCCGCGAGCAGGAAGACCGCCGGCACCAACAGCGCGAACGCCACTCCCTCGACGAGGCCCAGGAGCACCATCCACCAGATCTCCGGCACCAGCGGGTACAGGAGTCCGCAGATGCCGATGCCGGCCACCCCGACGACCAGCGCCCAGTAGCCGCCCGCGCGGTCGATGAAGCGGCCCGTGAAGGGCGACAGGAGCAGCGGCGGGAGGCCGAAGGAGAAGAACGTGAGCCCGATGGCCGCCAGGTCGGCCCCCAGCGAGGTCATGTACAGGCTCCAGATGACCTCGTAGCTGCCACCCGCGAAGTAGCTCCCGACGTTGAACATGATCGCGGCCACGAGCAGGACGTTGAGCAGGCGCACCGGTCGGGACCAGCCGGCCGCGTCGACCATCTCGTCCTCCCCCGCCGCGACCGCAGCCGCCGTGGCCGTCGCGGTGTCCGCCGCGTGGAGGTGCTCGCGCTCCGGGACCAGGACGGCCACCAGGATCGCGGACACCAGGAGTGCGATGCCTGCCACCCAGAACACGACCGTGGGCTGACCCGTGACCGCCGCGAGCACGCCACCGATCGCGGGCCCCAGCATGAAGCCGCCGGTCTGCGCCGCGCTGTACAGGCCGAAGGCCTCGCCCTGGCGCTCGGGCGGGTTGGCGTCCACGAGGTAGGCACGGGCGGCCGGGTCGTACATCGCCGCCGCCATCCCCGAACACGCCCGGAAGAGGATGAAGGCCGCCGGCCCCACGATGAACAGGGGCAGGACCGCGAACACGGAGGCGAGCAGCAGGCCGGTGATCATCATCGGCCGCCGCGCGACCCGGTCCGCCAGCCAGCCGAAGAACGGCTCACCGATGAGCCGGGCCGCCGGCCAGGCGGCGACCACGACGCCCAGGGTCGGCAGGTCCACGCCGTGCTGGGTGAAGTAGATCGGCAGGATCGGGAGGAGCGCGCCGAAGCCGAGCCAGATGATGGCCTCGGCGAGGAGGAGCGGCAGGACCGGCCCCCACTGGGCCAGCCAGGCACGGAGGCGTCGGTTCACGGTCGTCCTGTGGGTGCGGGATCCAATCCTAGCCGGTCGGGCTGCCGGGATCCGCCGCGGCCCACGACCCGGGGGCACCACCTATGATCCCGGCATGTCGCCCGGCCTCGCCCTGCTCGTGATCGTCGCCTGTCTGCTGGCGATGCTCCCGGTGTGGCGCCTGCGGCTGGCGGGCTGGCCGGCGCGCTGGCTGTTCGCGGCATGGCTGGTGTATGCGATCGCGATCCTCCTCGCGGTGCGCTTCGCGGGCGCCTTCCGCTTCCTGCTGCCGATCCTGGTGCTGGCCTACGTCGCGCCGTTCGTGGCGGGTCCCGAGCGCCTCGCCAGGGTCCTGCGCGGGCGCCGGCGGGAGGAGCCCGTCGTCATCGACGTGACCCCGAAGCCGGCGCCGGGGCTGCCGGAGCCGGCGGGTGACGAGACGCCCGGAGACGACGATGGGGCCGCCGGGGCCGCCGGAGACCCCCGCTGACCGGGCTGGTCGCCCTGCACGGCGGCGGGGAGTACGTCGCGGGCGACGAGCCGGCGATGGACGCCCTGGTCGTGGCCGGGGCTGCGGCACGAGCCGCGGCCGGCGACGCGGGTCCGCTCCGGGTGGTGCTGGTTCCCACCGCCGCCGCGCGCCAACGGCCGGATCTCGCGGCGGCCCATGGACGGCGCGCGTTCGAGGCGGCCGGGGCGCGAGCCGGCCTCGCCATCGATGTGCAGGTCGCGGGAGTGCTGGACGGTCCGTCTGCGGCGGATCCAGCGAACGTGGCGCGCCTCGCGGCGGCCCACGTGGTCCATCTCCCGGGGGGTGACCCGGATCTGCTGCCCGCGGTGCTGCGCGGGTCGCCGGCCTGGGCCGCCATCCTGCGGGCACACGCGGCCGGCGCGTGCATCGCGGGCGCGAGTGCCGGGGCGATGGCGCTCGCCGAGCGCCTGTGGACGAGCGGCGGACCCGTCGAGGGGCTGGGGCTCGTGCCCGGGATCGCCGTGCTCCCCCACTTCGACCCCCGGCGCGCAGCCGCCTGGAGGGGGATCGTCGACCCCGATGGCCACCTCGCCTGGCTCGGGCTCGACGAGCGCACGCTGGTCATCGGCCGCCCGGGCGGGACATGGACGGTCGCGGGGTCGGGCAGCGCCCATGTCCTCGAACCGGGCGCGGCCTTGCCGTCAAGGTCGGCCGGTGCGAGCGAGGTGCTGCGGCTCCCTTGAGTCCGCGTTCGCGGACCTCCCGGCACCCGGTCCGGTGGGCTAGAGTCGCCGCGTGGCCACCCGCACCTTCGATCGCTCGCCGTGGCTCCTGGAGCCGGGCATCTCCTTCCTCAACCACGGGTCGTTCGGGGCGTGTCCGGAGCCCGTCCTGGAGGCCCAGCGCGCCTGGCGCGATCGCCTGGAGCGCGAGCCGGTGCGCTTCCTGGACCGCGAGCTCGAGGGCCACCTCGACGCGGCCCGGCACGACGTCGCCGCCTTCCTGGGCGCCGACCCGGACGGGCTGGCGTTCGTCCCCAACACCACCACCGGCGTGTCCACGGTCCTGGCGTCGAGGCGCTTCAGCCCCGGCGACGAGCTCCTCGCCTGCGACCACGAGTACAACGCCACGCTCAACGCCCTCCGAGTGGCGGCCACGAGGGACGGCGCGACCGTCGTCATCGTCCGTGTCCCGTTCCCGGTCACGGACCCGTCGCAGGTCGTGGAGGCGTTCCTCGAGGCGGTGACACCGCGGACGCGGCTCGCGCTGGTCAGCCAGGTCACGTCGCCGACGGCCCTCGTGATGCCGGTCGCCGCGCTCGTCCGCGAGCTGGACCGTCGGGGCGTGGACACGATCGTTGACGGCGCGCATGCGCCCGGGATGGTGACGGTGGACCTGGAGGCGTTGGGAGCCGCGTACTGGACCGGGAATGGCCACAAGTGGCTGTGCGCCCCGAAGGGGTCGGGCGTCCTCCACATCCGGGCCGATCTCCGGGCCGGGGTCCGGCCGCTGGTCGTCTCGCACGCGGCCAACACCGAGCGCACCGATCGCTCCCGGTTCCGCCTCGGGTTCGATTGGACCGGAACGGGCGATCCCACACCCTACCTCGCGATGCCCGCGGCGATCCGGTTCGTCGGCGGGCTCCACGAGGACGGCTGGTCCGGGCTCATGGCCGCAAACGCGGCGCTCGCCCGCCTGGGCCGGGACCGGCTGTGCGGGGCCCTCGGGGTTCCGCCGCCCGCCCCGGACACGATGCTCGGCTCGATGGCCGCGGTGCCCCTTGCGGACGTCGCCCCCACCGCCGTCGTGGCGGAGCAGCTGCAGGCCGCTCTGATGGACGAGGACCGAATCGAGGTCCCGGTGCTGGCGTTCCCGGTGAGAGCGGCGGAGCCGCCCGGCGCCGGTCCCTCGCAGACGCTCGTCCGGATCAGCGCCCAGCGCTACAACCGGCCCGAGGAGTACGCGTGGCTCGCGGAGCGACTCGCGGCGCGGGTGCACGCCGCCCGTTCGCCGAGATCGCTCCTCGGCCGGCTGCGCCGGGGCTGACCAGGGGGCTGACCAGGGGGCGGACCTGGGCTCGGTCTCAGCCCCGGCCGTCGAGCGGGATCCGCGCCCCGTTGACCGCGGCGGCGGCCGGTGAGGCAAGCCAGGCGATGGCATCGGCCAGCTCGTCGGGTGTCGTCCAGCCGGCGGTCCGTGCATTCGGCTGGGCCGCCCGGGCCCGTGCGTCGTCGAGGGTCCGAATGACCAGGATGTTGGCGGTCACGCCGTCGCTCGCGATCTCCCTGGCCGTCGTCCGCAGCAGGATCTCCTCGGCGGCCTTGGCGACGGCGTAGCTGGCGCCACGCGGGCCGGGCATCGCCGCAAACGGCGACGAGACGCCGACCACCCTCCCGAAGCCCCGTTCCCGCATGCCGGGCAGCACCGCCTGGAGCACGTGGAGCGTCGTCCACAGGTGCTGGTCGAGCATCCGGCGGAGCTCGTCATGGTCGAGGTCCGCCACCTCGGTCCCGCCGACCCAGCCGCCCACGAGGTGGGCCACGACGTCCACCCGGCCGAACGCGGCCTCGACGGCGACGACGACTGCCGCGGCCGCAACAGGGTCCGTGAGGTCGCCCGGCACCGCGAGCACCCGGTCGGCTGCAGAACCCAGCTCCGCCACCGCGTCCGCGAGGCGCCCGGGATCGGAGCCGTTGAGCGCGACCCGGGCCCCGTCGGCCAGGAAACGTCGCGCCACGGCGCGGCCGGCCGGGCCGGTGGCCCCGGTGACGAGGACGGAGAACCGCGCGGGCGCGCCGACGACGGGGCTCATGAGCGCCCCCCGGTGTCCGGGCTCGCGGCGCGCCGACCCTGGCGCGGGTAGATGACGAGGATCCGGCCCGGCTCGTCGCCGATGTTCTCCACGTCGTGCGGGACGCTGGGGTCCCACGCCAGATAGTCGCCGGGGCCGAGCTCGAACACGTGCTCCCCCTGGGTCATCCGCCAGCGTCCCGCCAGCACGAGGTGGTGCTCATCGCCGTGGTGGGCATGGACGCCCGTGCCAGTTCCGGGCGGTACGACCGCCTCCAGCATGCACACGTCTCGCGAGGTCCCGGCGTCCACCTCCGTGAGGTAGGCGCCGCCCGGGCCGTCCATGCGCGGCCGGTCCGCGGCGCGCACCACGCGCGGGGGTGCGGACGAGTCCAGCAGCAGCCAGGCAGCGGGCACGTCCAGGGCCGTCGCGATCGTCGCCAGAGCCTCCAGCGACGGGACCGCCTTCTCGTTCTCGATCTGCGACAGGTAGCCGACGTTGAGGCCGCTCGCCTCGCCGACCTGGGCCAGGGTGAGGCCACGTGACTGCCGCCAGCGGCGGACCTCACGCCCGACCGGGAGACGATGCGGCTCGGCTGGGAGTTTTGCTACAACCAACTTACTTGACCTCTGGCTAACTCCGTGTCATCGTTGCGTCTGCAAGCAATTCTGGTTTGCCAGCAGCAAAACGTCAAGGGCCGGTGGCCCGCCGGAGGAAAGCACAACGATGACAACCATCGCGATCATCGGAACCGGGAACGTCGGCACCGCCATCGGGTCCAGCGCCGCCAGGGCCGGCTACGACATCGTGTTCGCCGGCCGCGACGCGGACAAGGCACGGACCGTGGCAGCCGCCGCCGGCGCCCGGGCCATCGCTACCGCGCGCGAGGCGGTCGCCGCGGCGGACATCGTCGTCCTTGCCGTCCCGTACGACGCAGTCGCCGGGATCGCTGCCGAGATCGCCCCGGTCGCCGCCGGCAAGATCATCGTCGATCCCACCAACCCGCTCAAGGCCGACTACTCCGGGCTCTCGACCGACGGCACCACCTCCGCCGCCGAGGAGCTGGCCCGCCTCCTGCCCGAGTCCAGGGTGGTGAAGGCGTTCAACACCGTCTTCGCCGGGAACGCGGCCGACCCGCGGGCCCTCGGCTTCCAGCTGGACTCGCTGTTCGCCACGGACGACGAGGCGGCGAAGGACGCCGTGTGCGGTCTGTCCGGCTCCATCGGCTTCCGTCCGATCCATGTCGGCCCGCTCGCCGCGGCGCGCGAGCTGGAGGCCATGGCCTGGCTCAACATCCGCCTCCAGCTGATCAGCAACGGCGCCTGGAACACGGCTCTCGCGCTGGTGTCCCCGCCCGAGGCCGCGCTGGCCCAGGGCAAGTAGCCCTCCAGCCCGTCAGGGCCGTCGCCCGGTGGCACACGCGACCCGCGTTGTGCTGCCGGGCAGCTCCGACTACCGTGCCCCCATCCCGTCGCCCCACGAAGCCAGGCGTCCCATGACCCAATCGCTCCCCGCCCTCTATCTCGGCCACGGCGCGCCGCCCCTGCTGGACGACCCGCTGTGGATGGCGCAGCTCGCCGGCTGGTCCGCGGAGCTGCCGAGACCGCAGGCCATCCTCATCGTGAGCGCCCACTGGCAGACCGCGCCGATGGCCATCGGCGCCACCACCACGGTGCCGCTCGTCTACGACTTCTACGGCTTCCCGCAGCGCTACTACGACCTCCAGTACCGCGCGCCGGGCGCGCCGGAGCTGGCCGCGACGGTCAAGGCCCTGATGCCCGCCAACGAGCCCGTCCTGGACCGCCCGACCCGCGGCCTGGACCACGGGGCGTGGGTGCCGCTCATGGCCATGTATCCGGACGCGGACATCCCCGTCCTCCAGATGTCCATGCCGGACCTGGATCCGGCGCACCTGTTCGAGGTCGGCCGCCGGCTGGCGCCGCTGCGTGACGACGGCGTGCTGATCGTGGGCTCCGGGTTCATGACCCACGGCCTGCCGTTCATCGGCGAGTACTGGGATGGCCGGCCGGGCGCGCCCCAGTGGTCCGTGGAGTTCGATCGCTGGGTGGCGGAGGCCCTCGAGCGAGGCGACATCGACTCGCTGTTCGCCTTCCGCGAGAAGGCCCCGGGCATGCCCTTCGCCCATCCGACAGTCGAGCACTTCGCGCCGCTGTTCGTGACCCTCGGCGCCGCCGCCAGGCCGGACGCCACGCCGACCACGGCGATCGACGGGTTCTTCCTGGGACTCTCGAAGCGCTCGTTCGAGACCCGGTAGCGGGGTCCAGGCTACCAATTCCGCATAGGCCGACCGGGTGATGGCCGTTCGCACCCGGGCCGCCGACGATCCGCGCATGCCCAACGCCTGGTGCTCCCAGCTCGAGGCCCTGCTGGACACCGAGCTGCGAGACGGGTCGGCGAATGACCCGTTCCGGGTGGCCCTCCTCAGATGGGCGGCAGAGACGGGTCGGGAGGCCGCCTCGGAACCGCTGCTGACGCTGCTGGAGCAGTCCGTCGCCAGCGGCTACGGCGCGCGACGGTTCCGCTGGCACGTGCCGATGGGGCAGTGGATCCCACTGGAGCTCCGGCGGCGCTGGCGACCGGCCGAGGGTGAGTTGGCGGAACGGCACGCGAACGACCACGCCGGACGGCTCTGGCTTCCACCTCTGCTCGTGGAGCACCTGTCGTGGCTCGAGGAGCTGGCGGCAGGCTCGGATGCCTCCCTCGCGAGCCGTGCCCGGATGATCGCGGACGAGGCCCTTCCCACCGTGGAGGACGTCATCGCCGGGTCCGTCACGGCACGGGACACCTGGGGCGACACGTTCCTGCTCTGGGCGTTCGCCCGCTCTCCTCGCGCGCTCGGCCGTGTCCGCGGGCTCGTCCTTGCCCTCGCCGCCCGACATGCGGCGCGCGCTGGTCGGACCCGGGGCATCGTCCATGGGAGGACCTTCCCGTTCTTCGACCTGGCCATGCCGTCCGCGACCGCCCACCTGGGCACCGCGTCCACGACGCTCGGCGAGGGGCTGGCGCTCGTGGACGCACAGCTGGCCTTCCTGCGTGAGGCCCGCCGCCGCGACGGCGGGTGGGGGGACCCCGGCCAGGGCTCGGACATGCTGACGACGCTCGCCACCGCCCGGCTGCTCGGCTCCATCGACCCATCGTTCGATCCGCGGTCGGCGGTGGAGCCACTGCAGGTCATGGCCACCGCGTCCGGCCGGCGGCCCAACGCGATCGGGCCAGAGTGGCCGTGGCTGACCGCCGAGCTCGTCCGCTTCCTCCACTGGGCGCCGTTGCCCTTCACGGAGCGGTTCCGGTGGCCGAACGCGGCACCATCCGTGATGGACAACCGGGTGGGCGTGCCGCGCTTCGAAGGCTATCTCGCGCTTGCCGACCTGTTTCGCGCGATCCCGGCGCTCGGCCGAGGGGAGGTCGAGGCCGCCTTCATCGACCTGGCCGGCTTCGGTGCCTGGAACACCGACCACGGGATGGTGCTGGGTGACGAGCTGCTCGCGCTCCTGACGGCGCAGCTTCGGACCCTCCCCGAGTCTCGGACCTTCCGGGACGGCGGCGACGAGTTCCTCGTGGTCGGCGCACCCGGTTCGGCGCGGCTCCAGCGCGATCTCGAGGGCCTGTTCGCACGGTGGCCGGATGTCTGCCGGGCGGCGTTCCCGGCCCTGCCCGTCGTGCCCCTGCGGGCGGTGGTCAGCCATGAACAGGCGGCGAATCTGCGTGCCGCCCGGGAGCGCCAGGGCGTGTGGATCGGGGTCGTGAAGCACGCGCATCCCCTACCACCCGCCGAGGGCGTCATCGTGCGCTACGAGGGGACGGGCGGCGCCCGCTGACTGGTGAGCCCGCTGGGATTCGAACCCAGGACCAAGGGATTAAAAGTCCCCTGCTCTACCGCTGAGCTACGGGCCCCGGCACAACTCTACCCGGTGGCGACCATCGCCTCGGGCACCGGACTGGTTCCTGGTCACCCGTGTCGGGCGATGCGCCTCGGGTGCGGGTATCGGCTATCCTTCGGCGCGCCGGACCTGGACAGACCCGAACGACGAGCGCCCAGGTCCATTTCTGTGACCAAGAACCATCCCCGAGCACTCGGAGCCAACCGCATGCGAAAGCTGATCCTCATCGCGCTCGCCGTCGGGCTGACCGCCGTCCTGGCGGCATGCGGCTCGAACGACGAGAACACTGACCAGCCTCACGGACGGGACTGGCAGCTGACCGCCATCACCAGCAAGGTGCCGGCCTTCCAGGGCGTCATCCTGGCGGCGGAGCAGGCGCGCTACGGGATCCGGTTCAACGACGATGAGACCTACTAACGGCACCGCCGACTGCAACCAGATCGCGGGCACGTTCAAGACGCCGGCCGGACAACAGCCTGACCATCGAGCCCGGCATCTCGACGCTTGCGCTCTGCCCGGACGGCTCGTACGGCGACCTGTTCGCCCACGAGCTCACGCGCGCCACGGCCTTCGCCGTCGCGGGTCGCGATCGCTGAGCTCACGCTGAAGGACGGCGGCTCGATGACGTTCACCGAGGGCGTCCCCGGGTCGTCCCCCTGCCGACCGAAGGCCGCCTCGCCGACAACGGCGCCGACGGCCGCTCCGACCGCGACTCCCACGCCGAAGCCGACGCCCAAGCCGACGGCCAAGCCGACGCCGACCGCGGCGCCGACGGCCACGCCTACGGCCAAGCCGACGACTGCGCCGACACGCCGCCACCGACGGCCGCCAACGGCCGAGCCCACGGCCGCGCCCACGGCGGCACCGACGGCCAAGCCGACCACGGCCCCCACGCCGGCGCCCACCCCGAAGCCCACGCCCAAGCCGACTCCCGCGCCGACCCCGGCGCCGACCCCGACTCCCGGCGCGGACCTGACGGGCATTCCCTGGCAGCTGACCGCCGTGACCCTCAAGGACCCGGCGTTCCAGGGCGTCGTGCCGCCCGACCAGCAGGCGAACTACACGATCAACTTCGCGACCGACGGGACGTTCTCGGCCAGGGCCGACTGCAACACCGTCAACGGCGGCTACACGGTCACGGCGTCGGGTGGCCTGACGCTGACCCCGGGCCCGACCACCACGGTCGCGTGCGCCGAGGGCTCCTACTCGGACCTGTACATCATCGGCCTGACCAGCGTCCGGAGCTACGTCGTGGCCAACAACCAGTTGACGATCACGCTGGCCGACGGGGGCACGCTCCAGTTACCGCAACAGCGCTTCCTGACCGACGCGTCGACAGCGGCCGGGTCCCTGTACGGGGACCCGGCCTGTCCATGTCCCGGGAGCACGCGCCCGCAGCGTCAGGGCAGCAGCGACTCGTTCACCAGCTGGTCGACCGTGATCGGGTTCGGGACGAGACCCATGCCCTTCATGAAGTCCAGCGACTGCTGCCAGCCGTCCCGGTCGATGGACCCGAGCGGCGCCCCGGTGCGCGCGTTCTTCCAGGTTGCGATGGTCGCGTCCAGGATCTGACGCTGGAGCGCAGGATCCTTGGCGAGGTCCGGGACCGCGGAGAAGGTCGCGTCGAGGCCCTTCTGCGGGTCCGCGGTGATCTCGTCCATCGCCCGCAGGGTGGCGGCGGTGAAGGCCTTGAGCGCCTCCGCCTTGCTCTCGAGCGTCTTCGTGCCGGTCACGAGACCCGGGCCCGGCAGCGGCACCGCGTCGTCCACGGTGAGGACGACGGGCTCGATGCCCGCGTTCCGGAGCTGGACCGGCTCGTTGTTGGCGAAGCCGGTCGCGGCGTCCACCTGGCCCTGCTGGAGGGCGGCGGCCTGGCTGAAGTCCGGGAACTCCACGACCGTCACGTCGTCCAGCGTCAGCCCCGCCTCCTTGAGCAGCGCCTGGAGCATGATCCAGTTCGTGCCGTAGCGACCCGGGATGCCGATCCGCTTGCCGCGCAGGTCCACGGCCGTCGCGATCCCGGAGCCCGCCTTGGCGATGACGACGGCCGGGAACGTTCCGTAGATCGTCGAGGTGTAGACGACCGGGATGCCCTGGCTCACGGCGGGGATCACGGAGGTCCCGTCGCCCGACCCGATGTCCACCGCGCCCTGCCCCAGGAGCGTGATGAGGTCGGGGTCGATCTTGTTCTGGAGCGTGACGTCCAGGCCGGCGTCGGCGTAGTAGCCCGCCTGGTCGGCGAGGTAGAACTGCGCGAACTGGACGTTGGGGATGTAGCCCAGGCCGACCGTGAGCGGCGTGGCCGGCGGGGTGGAGGGCGCGGCGATCGACGTGGCGGTCGGCGTCGAACCGCCGCAGGCCGCGACGGCGAGGGTGAGGGCGAGGGCGAGGGCGAGGGTCGCACCGGCAAGGCGAACGGGGTTGCGTGACACGGGCTGACGTTCCTCCAGGAGTCGGGCTGCGCGGGTCACCGGTCGCCGACCAGGCGGCGCTCGATGAGGATCATGACGAGGTACAGGCTCACGCCGATCAGCGCCAGGGTGGCCAGCGCCGCGAACATGAGCGGGGTGTCGAACAGCGAGGCCCGCGCGATGTTGATCAGGACGCCGAGGCCCTTCTCGCCGCCGGCCCACTCGCCGACGATCGCGCCGATGACGGCCAGGGTCACGCCCACGCGCATCCCGCCGAGGATCGCCGGGAGGGCGGCCGGCACCTCCACGCGGGCGGCGATCTGCCAGCTGGTGGCCCGGAAGCTGCGCGCCATCTCGAGGAGCCGCGGGTCGACGCTCCGGATGCCCACCATGGTGGCGATGGCGACCGGGAAGAAGACGATCAGGGTGGTGATCACGAGCTTGGACGACAGGCCGTTGCCGAACCACAGGACGATCAGCGGCGCGAGCGCGAGGACCGGCGTCGCCTGGGCCGCGACGAGGTAGGGGCTCAGGAGCCGCTCCGCGAGGTGCGAGCGCGCGAGCAGCACGCCCACGACGAGGGCGACGGACGCCCCGATCGCGAAGCCCAGCAGGATCTCGACGAGGGTCTGTGCGACATGCGGCCACATCGTGCCGTCGCTCCACGCCCGGACGAAGCGCTCGAACACGGTCCACGGGCCCGGCAACACGAACGACTGGAAGCCGGATACGAAGACGACGGCCTGCCACGCCAGGACGAAGACGACGAGGCTCACGGCCACCGGCCAGGCGAAGCCGAAGGCACGCCGGCGGCGAGGCTGCACGGGGGCGGCCGACGGCGCGCCGGGCGTGGCCGGCGCGCCAGGGGTCGAGGCGGTCGGGCGGATGTCGCTCATCCGTCGTCCTCGGGCCGGAACGGATCGAACCAGGCGGGGGTCCCGGGCGCGGTTTCGGCGTGGCGCGGTCGATCCTCCGGGCGGGCGCCCGCGGGGACGGCGGTGCGAGCCTCCTCCATCGCGATGGCGTCGTCCGTCAGGTCCACCAGGTGTGCTGCGCACCTCGGCGGCCACCGCCGAGACGACGGCAGAATCGAGGTCCGCGACGCGCCGGGGGCGTGGCAGCTCGACCCGGATCTCCGCCGTGACCCGGGCCGGGCGCGGCGACATCACGATCACGCGATCGGCGAGGAACACGGCCTCGGGGATCGAGTGGGTCACGAGCACGATCGTCGTCCCGGTGCGCTCCCAGAGCCGCAGCAGCTCCACGTTGAACCGCTCGCGGGTCAGCGCGTCGAGGGCGCTGAACGGCTCGTCGAGGAGCAGGACCCGCGGCTCCAGGGCCAGGGCCCGGGCGATGGACACGCGCTGGCGGGTGCCACCCGAGAGCGTGGACGGCTTGGCGGCCGCGAACTCACGCAACCCCACCAGGGCGAGGAGGTCCTCCGCGCGGCGCTCCTGGCGCTCGGCGGACCAGCCGGCGAGCTCCATCGGGAAACGCACGTTCTGCTCCGCCGTGCGCCACGCGAGCAAGCGGGGCTCCTGGAACACGAGCCCGACGCGCTCGCCCGGGCCGGTGACCGGATCGCCGTCGATCGTCACGCTGCCGCCGTCCGGCGGGATCAGGCCCGCGAGGACGCGCAGGAGCGTGCTCTTGCCGCAGCCGTTGGGACCGATCAGGGCGATGACCTCACCCGGCCGGATGGCGAGATCGATGGCGTCGAGGACATGCGTCGTGCGCGTGCCACGGAACGTGAGGGAGACGCCGTCGATCTCGATGGAGGCGCCCGGGCGGGGGGCGGAACCCAGCGAAGAGACGGACGCGGACGCGGCCAGGGGCTCCGTCGTCGCGGGCTCCCTCGCCGTCGTCATCGCGCACCTCCGTCACAGCCGAAGGCACGACGGGGCGGACGGCGCATGTGCACGGACGATCGGCCCATGCACGGGCCCGGCCTTCTCTCATCCGGACTGTACCGTCGGCTCCGGCCGGCCCGGCTCACGCCGGGCCTCGGATCTGCAGCGGGCTGCGGGCTCTGCCAACAGCCGTGCCGCTCGTGGGCTCGTCCCGCGTCGCGGGACCCTACCACCGGTCGGGAATCGCACCCTGCCCCGAAGGCTCTGCTGCGGAATCTACCACTCCCCGTGCGTGGCGCCGCCTCGCTGCGCCAGCTGGCCTCCTGTGCCGCGGTTCCCGGGTTGGCCGGCCGGCCCCATCCCGAGGATGGCGTGCGTGCCGCGCATGCAATCCCACGGACCCTGCGGTGGACATGCGCCGCGCGCAGGGCGACAACCGCCCGGAGCCTGATATCGGCCACAAGACCGCCGTTCGCCTGCGTGGCGTGCACGCCCATGACAATGGAGCCCAGAACAGAACCCTTGCGTGCGACGCAAGGATGGCGTGGCGACACCGGTCCCGATAGGGGCTCCGACGACTCGCAGGCGACGACCACCGGTCACATCGCGCTATAGCTGCCGCGACCGGGATGGTCGGCGCCATGAAGGCGACGACAACCGGCGTGGATCGGCTGGCAGGCCCCGTGTCGACCGCTGACGGGGCGCACTGTCGCCTTGGAGGCGACATTCGGCGGCGCTGCGGAGGTGCTGCCACGGGGCCCGGCGATCTCGTCGCCGGCATGGCGACGAGAGGCGGACGACCGACCCTCCCTCCGCCAGGATTCCCCGTGTCGTCGCATGGCAGGCGACGCGCACGCCCCGGGAGACGCGCAGGCCCCCAGGAGAGCGTCTGGCTGGACCGCCGGCAGCGCTGCCTCAGCCGCCCTAGCCTTGATCGCTGTGGAACAGCGGCCGCAGCGCCGGGTAGAGGGCCCGGTACGTCGCGAAGGCCTCGTCGTACGCGTCGCGGACGGCCGGGTTCGGCTCCAGGCGGCGGGCCACGGAGGTCATCGAAGCCACGCCGGCCGCGAGCGACGCGAACGCCCCCGCACCGACGGCGGCCAGGATCGCCGCACCCAGGACGGCCGTCTCACCGACGGTTGGGATCGCGACCGGGACCGCGAGGACGTCGGTCTTGATCCGAGCCCATGCATCACCTGCGGCCGGCCTGCCCGCCAGCCGCAGCTCGCGAACCGGCGCCCCGGCCTCGGCCAGCGGCTCCGCCACGTGTCGGAGCGCGAACGCCGCACCTTCGAGCGCCGCACGGGCGATGTGCTCCGGACGATGGGCCAGCGTCAGCCCGAAGAGCACGCCGCGCGCCTCCTCGTCGAAGATCGGCGCGCGCTCCCCGGCCAGGTACGGCAGGAACACGAGCCCGTCGGCGCCGGGCGCGACCCCGGCTGCCGCGAGGAACAGTTCGTCCGGCGTCCATCGGTCGCCCAGCACCGCGCTCCGCATCCAGTCCACGGACGCCCCCAGCGCGGCCATCGCCCCGCCCACGACCCACAACCCGGCCAGTGGCGCCGGCGACAGGAACGAGCGCCCGGCACCGAGACCGGCCGCTCCGCGTAGATCGCGATCCCGCCGGACGTTCCGCCGGTGTCCACGGCGTCGCCCGCCGCGCGCAGCCCTGCGCCCAGCATTGACGCCGCTCCGTCGTTGACGCCCGCAACGACCGGGATGCCGGGTCGCAGGCCGAGCGCGTCCGCCGCTGCGGGCCGCAACGACCCCAGTCGCGACCCGTAGGCCAGCCCCGGCGGGACGGCGCCAGGGCGCACACCGGCGGCGGCAAGCGCCTCCGGAGACGGCACCGCCTCGTGGGCCTGGACCGTGGTCACGGCCTCGCCCGTCAGCCACAGGCCGACCGCGTCCCAGGAGGCGAGGAGCCACCGCGCCCGCGCAGCTCCGTCCGGGTCCTCGCGGGCCAGCCAGGCCATCCGCGGCAGCAACCCGTACCCGCCGGCCCCGGCCCGCCGGTCCTGCCAGGTCAACGCAGGTCGAACGGGCAGCGCCTCGGCGTCCAACGCCACCAGCGTCGGCCCTTGCCCGACGGCGCAGACGGCGAGCACATCGACCCCCGAGAGCTCGCCCGCCAGCGACCGCACCGCCGCCGCCAGCGCGGCCCACCAGTCGCGGGGATCCTGCTCGGCCCGCCCGTCCGGGCCCATGTCGGTCGCATAGGTGCCGCGTCCCAGCCCCAGCAGCCGCCCGTCCAGCCCGACTAGCCCGGCCTTGGCCTCGCTCGTCCCGAGGTCCAGCCCCAGGACCGCGGGGACCCTAGCCACCGGGCGCGCCCGCCATGGCCGCGTCCTCGGCGCCACCCACGGCCTCCGCGCCGCCCGCGGCCTCGGCGGCGACGTCCTCGGGCAGCAGGAACCAGCGCAGGGCCTCGAAGTCCGGCCCCACACCACCGGGCGGGATCGTCGGCGCCGTGAGCACGCGCTGAGGCAGGGCCAGGATCCGCAGCGCCTCCGTGACGTACTCCGCGAGGCGCGACTCCGGCTCGTGGTGGCGGTGCGAGGGCCAGGTCATCACGCCGTCCTCGGTAGCGGATATCGCGCAGCGACAGCGGCGGCTCGGGCGTTCCGTCGCGGTGCCGCCACAGGCCGGTGGCAGGCAGGAACTCGTAGTCGGCCAGGAGTCGCCAGCCCTCGGTGGCCACCAGGTCCACGGCGTCCAGGATGAACTCGAACACCGCCTCGCTGATGAAGTAGTTGAAGTTGACCCGCACCCAGCCCGGCTTGATCCCCTCGCAGCCACGGGAGATCTCGCGTTCGAACTCGTGCGACGTCTCCAGGTCGATCCCGAGCAGCCGATGCCCGTACGGCCCCGCGCACGAGCAGCCGCCGCGCGACTGGATCCCGAACAGGTCATTCAGCAGGGCGACCACGAAGTTGTGGTGCAGGTAGCGGCCCCCATGCCGGACGGTGAACGAGACGATCGACAGCCGCTCCGCCTGGTGGCTGCCCAGGATCTCGATGCTGGGATTGGTCTCCCAGCGGTCCAGCGCCCGGTGGATGAACGCCTCCTCGCGCTCGCGGATCGCGTCCGTGCCCACGGCGGCCTTGAGCCCGAACACGAGGCCGGCCCGGATCGACTCCACGATGGCGGGCGTGCCGCCCTCCTCGCGGTGCTCGATGTCGGCCAGGTAGACGTGCTCGACGGGGTTCACATACGCGACCGTCCCACCGCCGGGCATCGACGGCACCCGGTTGCGGAACAGCTCCCGGCGCGCCACGAGCACGCCCGGCGTCCCCGGCCCGCCGATGAACTTGTGGGGCGAGATGAACACCGCGTCCTTGGCCGCGAGCGGGTCGCCCTCGGGGTCCATCTCGATCGCCACGTACGGCGCCGCAGCCGCGAAGTCGAAGAAGGACAGCGCCCCGTGCTCGTGGAGCAGGCGCGAGATGCCGGCCGTGTCGGACACGATGCCGGTGACGTTCGAGGCCGCCGAGAACGACCCGATCCTGAGCGGGCGATCCGCGTACCGCTCCAGCTCCTCGCGCAGCAGGGCGAGGTCGATGTGACCCTCGCGGTCCTCGCGGATCATCACGACGTCCGCGATTGACTCCCGCCAGGGCAGCTCGTTGCTGTGGTGCTCGTAGGGCCCGATGAACACGACCGGCCGCTGGTCCGCCGGGATCCGCGAGCCGAGATCCCAGCGGTCGTCAAGGTCAGCCGGGATCCGCAGGTTGAGGACGTCCACGAGCCGGTTGATGGCCGCGGTGGACCCGGAGCCGCAGAAGATCACGGCATGGCGGGCCGGATCGCCCCCGACGCCCTGAAGGACCAGGTGCCGTGCCTCCTCGCGGAACCGTGACGTCTGCAGGCCCGTGCCGGACGACTCGGTGTGGGTGTTCGCGTACAGCGGCAGGACCGCCTCGCGGATGTAGTCCTCGACGAACGACAGGCTGCGGCCCGACGCGGTGTAGTCCGCGTAGGTGACGCGCCGGATCCCGTACGGCCCGGCGACCGCCTCGTCCTCGCCGATGACTGACGCGCGGATCCGGTCGATCAGCGGGTTGGCCACGGGTGTCGAGGCGCTGGTATCCATGTGGCGAGCAGTCTACGGGGTCGCCCGAGGTCGACGATCGTGGCGGCGCGGGACGGGCCGGCACCCAGACCCGGCTACGGGATGAGGACCGGCGAGAAGTCGGCGCTCCGGTAGAAGTCAAGGTCGACGCGCCCGCTGATCCCCGGGACCGTGCCGCTGGCCGTGTATTGCCAGAAGGTCCAGCCACGGCCGCCCCAGTTGCTCGCCGGGAGGGTGGGGCCGGCGGCCGAGGTCCAGTGGGCGATCCAGAGGGTCACGTAGCCGTTGTCGGCGAACCAGCGGGAGTTGCCCATGTTCGTGGACCAGAAGCTGGGCGAGACATAGATCGCGGCCCGGACGCCCGTTCGCTCGTAGACCCGCTCCAGGAACGCCCGGACCCAGAGCTGCAGGTCGGTCACGCCCAGGCCCCCCGTCTGTTCCAGGTCCAGGACGGGGATCAGCTCGCCGGACTGTGGCGTCGCCGTGTCGACGAAGTGATCCGCCTCGGCAATCGCGTCGATGGTCGGGTCACCGGCCAGGTCGGCGGGCGGCAGCTCGGGCTGGGCGAAGTGGTAGGCACCCACGAACAGGCCCTTCGCCTTGGCCTGGGCGCGGTTCGTCTGGTACCGGGAGTCCACGAAGTCGTCGTCCTCGGACGCCTTCATGAACGCGAAGCGCTTGCCCGACGCTGCGACCTTGGCCCAGTCGATGGTTCCCTGCCAGTGGCTGATGTCGATGCCCTGGGTGTAGGTGGCCCACGCGCTGGGGGTCGGTACGGGCGTGGGAAGGGGTGTTGCGGTCGGGGCCGCGGTCGGGGCTTCGGTCGGCGTCGGGGTGGGCTTCGCGGTCGGTGTCGGGGTGGGCTTCGGGGTCGGTGTCGGGGTGGGCTTGGGCGTCGGGGTCGGCGTGGGCTTCGGGGTGGTTCCTCCGGCGAGCGGGGTCGGCGCGCGGAACAGGCCCTTCGCCCCGTAGAGGTAGGTGACGCCGTAGCGACTCTTCACCGACACCCCGGCGATGTGGGTGATCCGGTACCACGTGACACCGGACTTCGCAGAACCGTTGCAGGTTGCCTTCCATGAGCCGCCGGTCACCGTGCCGTAGACCCTCACGTCGGTTCCCGCCGCCAGCTTGCGCTTGACGGTGGCGGTGGTCTTGGGGCCGGTCCTCAGGCTGACGCCCGTGCAGGCGGCTTCGAGCGTCGCGGGCGTGATCGCGGTCTTGAACAGGCCGGTGGCGCCGTAGACGTAGCTCACGCCGTACAGGGACTTGACACTCCTGCCGTTGATGGAGGTGATCCGCCACCATGACGAGCCCGACGAGGAGCGACCGGCGCATCGGATCGACCAGCGGCTGCCGCTGACCTTCGCGACGGCCGTGACCTTGGCCCCTGCGGACAGGCTGCGGAGCGTGCGGGCGGTCGTGGCAGGCCTTGTCCGCAGCTTGACCCCATCGCAGCGGGCGGCGAGCGTACTCGCGGCCAGCGCAGGCGGTGGCGCGACCGCCACGGCCGCGGAGAGCACGATCAGGACCGCCAGGCCGGCGGCGACGAGCGCGGGCAGTCTGCCGCGTCGAGCGGGGCGATGGGATGCGTCGGCGGCGTACGGGATGGCGTGGCCCAGGGGAACCTCCGGGGTGATGACGCAAGCGTCCATGGCGGACGCAGGGCCTGCAATGACCCCGTGGGGCCAGTTCCGTATCGCCCAATGGTAGCGGGGGACTCCAAGCCGGGCCTGTCGGCGGTCGTCCGTGACCCGGCGGGCAGTCCCGGGTTCGTTGGCTACAATCGAGGCGTGTCCCGCTTCTACGGCCCCGCCAACGCCAGCGATCTGGTCCCCGAGCTCGTCACGATCGTCACCCGCCTGGGGGAGCAGCGCTTGGAGCTCGTCGACCTGCGCGATGCCTTTCGGGCACGAGAGGGCGAGCTGGTGAGCGACCTGATCGCCGGCGCTTCCCTCCCCGACGGCGACGACCCCGAGCTGCGTCGCCTGCGCCTGCGGATGAGCGGGATCGTGGACCAGATGGCGGCCGACGTGGCCTGGATGGACGAGCGCGACATCGTACTGCGCGACATCGCCACAGGCCTGCTCGACTTCCCGGCACTCGCCGCCGGCCGCCCGGTGTGGCTGTGCTGGCGCCTGGGTGAGGAGCGGGTCGAGTACTGGCATGCCGCCGACGAAGGGTTCGCTGGACGCCAGCCGCTGGCAGCCCTCCCGGACGGTGCCGCGCTGGGCTGACCACCGGTCCTCCCGGTGCGTGCCGGTACACTCCTCCGATGCCCACTCCCCCGCCTGTGCCCCGCGATGGGCGGATCCGCCAGGGCGTCCGCGACAAGGCCTACCGCCCGCTCCCGGAGGCCGTGCGGCGCGAGGCGTTCGAGGCGGGGCTCGCCGCCTATGCCCGTGGTGACTTCTTCGAGGCCCACGAAGACCTGGAGCCCGCCTGGATGGGCACCGACGACCTGGCGGAGCGCGCGCTCCACCAGGGGCTGATCAAGGTCGCGGCAGGCTACGTCCACGCGGTCCGCGGCAACCCGGCGGGCATCGTCAAGAACCTCGAGGGCGCCCGGCGACACCTGGTGCTCGCCGGGCCGGTTGCGCCCGCCTGGGGCGTGGACGTCACCTCGCTCCTGGCCGACCTCGACGCCCGTCTCGCTGAACCCGACACCATCGCGACCATGCCAGCACCCCTGATCCGGAGGATCCCGCGCGCATGAACCGGCCCATGGCCATCCCCGCCCTCGACCCCCTCTACGCCGATATCCGGCGCCGGGACCCCCTGCGGCCGGCGCTGCTGCTGGACGTCCGCGAGCTGGACGAGTTCCGCTCGGTCCGCGTGGAGGACTGCCTGTTCATCCCCATGTCCCAGCTGGCCGTACGGCTCCAGGACATCCCGAGGGACCGGCCGCTGCTGGTGATGTGCCAGTCGGGCAGCCGCTCCACGGGCGTCACCAATTACCTCCTCCAGCAGGGCTGGGAGGACGTGGGCAACGTCGCCGGAGGCATCGACGGCTGGCAGCGCATGGGTCTGCCGGTCAGGCGCGGCCCAGTGGAGCCCGGCGAGGGCCAGCTCCTGGGCTGAGGGGCGGTCAGCCCTTCCCGCGCCTCCGCTTGGCCATGAACGCGCGGACCTTCTCGGGGTGGTTGAACAGGTAGCCGATCAGGATCAGGATGATGAAGTTGACCGTGCCCACGCCTGCGGCGTTGAGGTAGCCGATCTGCTGGCCGATCTCGCCCTGCAGCTGGAGCGCCGGGACCGTCGCCCCGAGGATGCCCAGCCGGAAGAACGGCTCCTGTGGCGCCAGGTTGGTGCGGGCGACGCCGGCCGTGGGACCCGCGGCGGTCGTCCCGCCGAACAGGAAGGCGTGGGAGCCCGAGACGACCGCGGATGAGCCCTCGAGCCCCTCGCCGAGGTCGATCGGAGCCAGGGAGTTCCACTGGGCAATGACGCCGTCGGCGTCAGGGATGCCCCACAGGGTCTCACTGCGCGGGGTGGTGCCGTCCGTGCCGCCCTGGACGTAGAGCGCGCCGTTGGCCGTGAACCCGGACATGTTCGCCCGCGGGAAGGGCAGGTTGGTCAGGTCGCTCGCGCGCCACAGGGCGACGATGGCGTTGGGATCCTCCGGCGTGGCGTTCTCGCCACCCACGAGGCCCTGCTGGACCGTGGCGACCACGGCGCCGTCCTTGTTGCGGCCACCGACCACGAAGATGACGTCGCCGATGTGGGCCGCGACGCCCGAGACGTTCTCCTCGACCAGCGGCGACTGCGGCACCCACGCCTGGAGGGCACCGGCCGTGTTGGCCATGGTCTTCCAGACGCTGCGCGTCGCGGCGGTGCCGTCCGTGCCGCCCATGAGGACGAGGCCGTCGGACACCGTCACCGCCGACGCCCCGGCGCGTGGCTCGGGAAGCGCGACGGCCTCCTCGGTCACCCACTCACCAACGGTGCCGTCGTTCTCCACCGCCAGGCTGAACACGGTGGTGGTGGGCTGGCCATCGGGACCATATCCGCCGATGACGTACAGCGTGTTGCCCGACACGACCGCTGCTGCATCGGCACGTGCCTCGGGCAGGGCCGGACCGGCGCTCCACTTGTCGATGTTGCCGGTCCCGACCACCTTCGACACGAACGTGTCGACGCGACGGCGCGGTGCCGTCGGAGCCACCGGCGTAGATGTAGGTCGTGCCGATCAGGCCAGCCGAGCCATCGGTACGCGGCGCGGGGAGCGGAGACCTCACCGGGTCCCGGGAACCAGGGCAGCGTGGCGCCGGCTGGGACCGGGCAGGGCAGCGTCTGGTTCTCGGGCGGGCACAGGTTGACGGGCGACCAGGCCAGCAGGCCGACGTCCACCGTCCGCTGGACGGTGAAGTAGTACGCCCGGTCCGGGATGTAGCCCAGCATCACGATGATGACCACGAACCAGAACAGTGCCTTGACGAAGGCCCACGGCCAACCGTCGGCGTTGAACAGGCCGAAGAACGCGCGGCGGCGGGCGGTCACGTGCTGCGGAGCCGGGAGGGCGGTCTGGGCCATGGCGTCAGCCTCCCACCTTCAGGGTCCCGATCATGTTCGGGTGCACCGTGCACACGAACTGGTACGTGCCGGCGGCCAGCGCCGGGACGTCGTACGTCTTCACGGCAACGCCGTTGAAGATCTCGCCCTTGAACACGGACTGGCCGTTGGCGTCCTTGATCTCGACGTTGTGCGGGGTCGCGGCATCCTGGTTGTCGAGCGCGATCTGGAAGCTCTCGTCCGCCGGTGCGCTGAGCTCCGTCTTGTCGAACTGGACGTTGAGCGCGACCAATTCGAGGATCGTGCCTGCCGGGGCCTGCGAGGCGCCGGGTTCGCCCGACGCGCCCGGCGACGACGGCGCAGACGACGGCACGGCGAACGCGTCGGACCAGCAGGCCGGGACCGGTGTCGCGCCGGGCTCGGGCTGCCAGTTGGGATCCACCCAGCCCTCGAACGTCTTCTCCTGGCCGGTCACCGGGTCCACGACGGGTTCGAACAGGCCCGGGTCCATCACCCGGAACTCCTGCCCCTGCTGGGCACGGATGAACGCGATGACGTACTCGATGTCCTTGTAGTTGAACGGACCGGGCGGGTTCCCGAGGTTCGACCAGACCGGCATGATGCTGTTCGGGTTGCCGCAGACGTACCGGCCGCCGGACACGAGGACGGTGCGCAGGTACTCCGGGTTGAGGTGGGCGAACAGCTTGTCCTGGCTGTTGAGGATGGGCCCGATCCCGCCCTCGCCATCGACGCCGTGGCACTGCGCGCAGTTGGCCTGGTACAGGTTGTAGCCACGCTCGACGGCCACGACCTGCAGGTCGTTCGCGGCCTGGTCCAGCCGGGGTTCGCTCATACCGCCGGGCAGCCCGACCTCGTAGAAGTAGTAGCCGATGACGAACAGGGCAACGATGGTCACGGCAAGGAAGCCCACCCACCGCGCGTTCGCGGACTGGCGGACGATCCGGCCGGTGCGCTCCGGCGTGAGCTCGTTGCGGTGAGCCGCCGGCGGTGCCGAGAAGCGGTCGGCGGGCACCGGCTCGGACGACGGCCGCGGCGCGGGCAGACGCTCCTCGGGCGGGCGGCCGGGCTGGTCGGTCATCGGTCTCCTCGGTGGGCGAACGGGCGGGAAGGCAACGGGTTCAGATGCAGCCGGTGGGCGTGAGCGGCGGGATGATCCCCGGCTGGCCCAGCGCGACGGGCAACGGGCCGAGGGTGATCTTGCCGGTGTTGATCGTGAGGGCGCCGGCACCGTCGACCTTGACGGCGAAGCGGTCCATGCCGCGCGGCGCGGGACCGAACTGGTCGCCCGCCGCCTTCACGCCGAGGCGGTCGTAGCGGGATCCGTGGCAGGGGCACTCGAGCCAGAAGTTCTTCTCGCAGGCGTTGGGCTTGCAGCCCAGGTGCGGGCAGCGCTGGTAGAGGGCGCGGACGTTGACGGAGATGCCGTCGCCGGTGTCGTCCTCGCCGGGGACGAACGCCTGCTGGTTGGGGTTGATCAGGATCACGAAGGCCTTCGCCGACGAGAAGTAGGCCGGGAAGCCCTGGTCGACGGGCAGGGCGGGGACGGCGGCCTTGACGTCGTCCAGCGTCCCGATCAGGACGTCCCCGCCGAACTTGCCCTCGAGGTTGGGCCACAGGAAGCCGATCGTCCCGGCGGTGACCTCGAGCAGCCACAGGCCCAGGCCCGCGGCAAGCGAGCCGCGCAGCAGCTCCCGGCGTGAGACGCCCTTGACCTGCTCGTGGCGGACGGCCTTGATGGCCTCCGTGGTCAGCGCCTGGGGCTTGTTGGCGGGTTCGACCTGGTAGTTGCTCATGACTCCGGTTTCCTTCGGATCAGAGGGCGAAGTGAAGGCCCGGCGTCCCGATCGAGAAGAACTCGAGGTACGGGATGACGAACGAGTAGCCGGGGCCCCGGAAGAAGATCCCGACGAAGGTGACGAACAGGCCGAGACCGGCGAACAGGGAGAACAGCACCACGGCCGTCTTCCGGTCCGACGGCCGCGTGGCCAGGATGTTGGCGCGGTCGATGAACGGGATGAGCGCCGCTCCCACGAGCACGAACGTCGGGACCAGCACGCCGGCAACGGTGGGGTGGAAGTAGGCCAGCAGCTCCTGGAGACCCAGGAAGTACCACGGCGCCTTCGCCACGGCGGGGGTGACGTTGCCGTTGGCGAGGTCCTCGAGGGGCGCGTTCATGATCAGCCCCATGATGAGCAGGAAGACGCTCATCAGGGTCGCGGCCATGAACTCGATGGTCAGCAGGTGCGGCCAGGTCATGACCGTGTCGTCGGGTTCCTTCTGGACCCGGACGACGGCATCCTGCTTGACCAGCGCCAGCAGGCGGTACGGGCGCGCGGACATGGGCACGCGCTGCTTGTCGATCTCGGTGCGGCGCGCCGGATCGACGGGCAGGACGACCCGCGTCTCGTTCGGCGTCTTGGTGTCGGTCATTCGATCACCGCCTCGAGGCCGATAGGAGCGTCAGATGCACGGCGGAGCCGAGCACCGGAGCGAGCGCACTCGGACGTGCGTGAGCGAGGAGCGGAGGGACAACGCGCGATCGGCGCTCATAGCGGACCACTGATGCCGCCGTCCTTGCGGATCCGCCAGAAGTGGACCGCGAGGAAGATGGCCGCAACGAGCGGGAAGACCATGATGTGGAGCACGTAGAACCGCAGCAACGTGTTCTGGCCCACCTCGATGCCGCCCAGGAGCAGCAGCTTGGACGGGGTGTTGAACAGCGGGGCGTAGCCGGCCATGTTGCTGCCGATGGTGATGGCCCAGTAGGCGATCTGGTCCCACGGCAGCAGGTAGCCCGTGAAGCTGAGCATGATCGTCAGGAACAGCAGGACGACGCCCGACGACCCAGTTGAACTCGCGCGGCGGCTTGTAGGCCCCGTGGTAGAAGACCCGCATCATGTGCAGGAACACGAAGAACACCATCAGGTGGGCCGCCCACCGGTGGATGTTCCGGGTCAGCAGGCCGAACGTGACCCGCGACTGGATGTCGAGGATGTTCGAGTAGGCCTGGGTGTCCGATGGGATGTAGAAGAACATCAGGTAGACGCCCGTGACCGTCAGCACCAGGAACAGGAAGAAGGACAGGCCGCCCAGGCAGAACGTGTAGGCGAACTTGACCGCGTGCTGCCGGACCCGCACCGGGTGCAGGTGCAGGAACACGTTGTTCATGACCGCGTACGCGCGCGACCGCTCGTCGTCCGGGTACGGGTTGCGGAAGATCGACCGCCACACCGGGCTGCGCCGGATGCTCTGGTCGACCCGCTCCAGGAAGCTCACCTACGCTCCTCCTGCCACGCCGGCGGTCCCGGCGAGTTGGGCATCACGATACGACTCCTTGTAGAGCCGTCCGTCGCTCGAGATCTCCTGGAGCTCGAACCGCTCCATGGTGATGGCATCGAAGGGGCACCGCTTGACGCACAGGGCGCACCGGATGCACCGCTCCTCGTCGAGGATCATGGCCGCCCCCTGTGACCAGCCGTAGGCCTCCTCGATCTCGGGCAGCAGCCCCTCGGTCTTGAGCTGGTTCACGTCCACCATGTGGATGACCCCCTCCGGGCACACGTCGGCGCAGGCGCCGCAGAGCACGCACCGGAACGGGTCGAACCAGATGTTGTAGTTGCACATCAGGCAGCGGGTGGACTCGGCCACCGCCGCCGTCGTGTCGTAGCCCAGCTCCACGGGGGTGGAGAAGTTGACGGTGGGATCCACCGACGGCATCCGCGCGGGCAGGTCCACCATCGGGATGTGCTGCCGCGGCAGGACGTCGTAGAGCTCCGGCATGTCGTGGCGCCAGGAGCTGGTGATCTTGACGTTGGGGGTGACGGTGACGTCCGTGCGCCCGGCGAGGTAGCGGTCGATGGCGTAGGCGGCCTTCTTGCCGTGGCCCGCGGACTCGATCAGCGTCGTGGGGCCGGTCACGAAGTCGCCGCAGGCAAAGACGCCGCGGACGTTCGTGGCATAGGTCGCCGGGTCCACCTTGATGCGGCCACGGTTGACCTCGAAAGCGCCGTCCACCGGCAGGAACGAGAGGTCCGCCGCCTGCGAGACCGCAGGGATCACGGTGTCGGCCGGGACCACGAACTCCGAGCCCTCGATCGGCACCGGGGAGCGGCGACCCGACGCATCCGGCTCGCCGAGCTTGTTGCGGATGAACCGCACGCCCGTGAGCTTGCCGTCCTCGCCGATCAGCTCCATCGGGCTGACCAGGAACTCGAGGCGGACGCCCTCGCGCTCGGTCTCGCCCAGCTCCTCCTCGTCGACCACCAGCTCCGAGCGGGTGCGCCGGTACGCGATGGTGACGTTCTCGGCGCCGTAGCGGAGGCTGGTCCGCGAGCAGTCCATGGCGGTGTAGCCACCGCCGATGACGACGACGTTCGTGCCGACGGTCAGCTCCTGGCCCAGGTTGGCCAGCTTCATGAAGTCGATGCCGTACTTGACGCCGTCGAGGTCCGCGCCCGGGACGTCCAGGTAGACCGGGTTCATGGCGCCCGCCGTGATCGCGATCGCGTCGTAGTCCCGCTGCAGCTCCTCGAAGGGGACGTCGATGCCGACGGTGGTGTCGAAGCGGAACGTGACGCCCAGGCGCTCCACCAGGCGGACGTCCATCTCGATGGCCTCGCGCGGGAGGCGGAAGGCCGGGACGCCGATGAGCATCGTGCCGCCGCCGAACGGCAGGCTGTCGAAGACGGTCACCTGGTAGCCGCGGGTCGCGAGCTCCCGGCTGACCGCCAGGCCCGCGGGGCCGGCGCCGATCACCGCGACGCGCTCCGCGCGCGGGGTGATGGCGGGCACGAGGTCCGGGATCCCGGATGCCTCGTGCCACTCCACGAGGAACCGCTTCATCGCCCGGATCGCCAGCGGGCGGTCGATGTCGCCGCGGCGGCACGCGCGCTCGCACGGGGCCGAGCAGACGTAGGAGCACATCGCGGCGACGGGGTTCGGCTCGCGGGCGAGGATGTACCCCTCCTCGAACCGCCCCTCGGCGGCGAGGTTGAGGTAGCCCCGGCAGTTGGTGCCGACGGGACAGGCCTCCTGGCACTCGATGTTGCACTGGAGCCAGGACGCGTCCACGGGCTGGACGAGGAACTCCTGGGTCTGATCGAGGGTCACGAAGGGGACGGGCCTCTAATCCTGGCGCTCGGGCTGGGCGACGGGAACCACGGCGGTGCGGACCGCCGACGCGGGGGAGATTACCAAGCCGGGAGCCGATGTGCACAGCAAAGGGGGCCATTCGCCCCGCCCGGGGCGAACGATCGGCCGGATCGCGGCGGCCCGGACGGCGAGTCTGCCGGAATACCGGTCGCTCGGGCCGCTCTGACCGTCCGCCGACTCCGCGGGTCGGCCCGCGAGTTCATCAGCGATCGGATCGGAACTCGGCCGTGACGAGGGGGCGGCGACCCCCAAGTCGGGTTTCGGCCAGCGGGCGCGCACGAACGGGCCGGGCGTGATCCGGAATCGGATTCAGGCGGGCGCTGCTCGTCGGGGTGAGCTGACACCGCGGGCGGGAGGCTCGCACGTAGGCGAGTGAGGTGAGGTTGACGTGGCTCACCGGCGCAGCTACGCTGGCCCGAACCCGGTGCGCCCGAGAGCCGGGTGACACAGGAGAGCCGTGAGCCCCTCCGAGATCGCGTTTCTGGCGTTCGGCCTGGTGCTCGGCACCGCGCTCGGCGCGGCCCTGGTCCAGGCCTCCGGCTCCCGCCTCGCCCCGCGACGCGAGGTGCGCCTCACGATCACGCCGAACGCGATCCCCGCCCGTCGCGCGCACACGCTCGCCGTCCCGTACGACACGCCGCACCCCGGGATCATCCCCGGATCCCCGGACGCCGGTGCCTTCGTCGAGCCGCGGCGACGGGCACGACCGGGGGCACGTCCCGGGTCCGATGGAGCCAGGCGGAGGGCTCATGATCCGAACACACGTTCAATCGACCCCGGTCACCCTCTCCGCGACGGCCGTGGCCGTGCCCGTCACGAGGATCCGCCGCCGATCCCGCCCGGGACGGCTGGCCCGTGGTGGCCGCGCTGCGCCCGACGGTGCTCGCCCGGGCCAGGCTGGAGCGGCCCGGCAGGGACGACCCCTTCACGACCATCGCGCGCCCCCGGCCCTCCGCCGAGGGCGATCCTCCTCGACGCCGGCTTGTCGGCGCCCTCGGCGTGACGACCCCACTCGCGACCGCCCAGCCACCCGCCGCTTCCGATCGACCCCCTGGTGCGGACCCCGCCGCCATCGTCGAGCCAGCCGGCACAGGCCGCAGGCCCGTGCGCCGGTCAGCGCAGGATGCTCGACGAGCGCTGCGCCCTGGCCGACGTCGCCCGCGACCAGGCCCGCCGCGCGGCGGACGCCCTGCGCGAGGCCCAGCGCACCTACGACATCCTCCGTGACCGCGTGGACCAGGCGGAGTCCACGGCGGACCCGCGCCGGATCGCCGCGGAGAAGGACCGCCTCCATGCCGAGTTCCGGGCGGCGAGCGACCGGTCCGGGACACCCGACGACACCGAGAACGCCGCGCGCACCTGGCTGACGAGGATCAACGAGCTCAACGGCGCGGTCCGGGAGGCCCAGCGGATCCTCGAGGCCGGCAGGGCGGACCTGCGTGCCCAGATGCCGGCGCTGGAGCGCCTGTCCGCGGAGGCGGACGCGGCACGGATCTCGTCCGAGAACGCGGACGCGGGCTGCCGGGAGGCCCAGGAGTCGCTGGCCGCGTGCGAGGAGGCCGAGGCCCGTGCCCGGGAGGTCCCGCCCCCGCCGCCCGCGGAGCCCCACCCGTTCGACGGCATCTGGCCGGGGGAGCCCGCCGGCATTCCCGATCCATCGACGGAGCATGCGCCCGGAGACCTCGTGACCGGGACGTCGCTGATCGTCCGCATCCTCCACGGCGACCGCGATGCCCGCGACCGCCTCGTCGCGACCCTCGCCGCGGGCGACCCCGATGCCGAGCGCGACTGGGGCCTGCGGGTCTCGCGGCTGGTCGATGCCATCGCCGGCCGGGCCATCGAGGCCGGTTACCTCGACGTCGCCGTGGACCACCCGTTCTGGCGGCTGTTCGAGCCCCGCGAGGCCCGCGACATCGTCGGTGCCCTGTCGGCCCTCGGGTTCCGCTTCGATGGCATGGGCGGTTTCGCGGACGGGCGTGTGCCCGCCGCCCGCGACCTGTCGCTGGCCGTTGGCTACGCGGGCCTGGACCGGATGAGGATCCGCACCTGGCCGCGGGAATCGGAGCTGGCCGGGCTGTACGAGGGCGTGGGGGTCGCCGCGGACGAGTGGCTCGCGGACCAGGCCGACGACCTGTCGCTGGGCCGGATGGTGGACGCCCTCGGCGGTCGGGCCGCCGAGCTGGCCGATCTGTGGAATGCGTGGGGGCGGGTCCGGCCGGCGCTGCTCGCGCCATAGATCCCGGGCGGGATCAGCCCGCCACCGGGTCTCCGCCCTCGGTCTGCGGGGGTGTCACGTGGGTCGGGCCCTGCTCCTCGACCGCGTCCTCCTCGATCACGATGACGCGGAACGCCTCGGCCGCCGCCCCGCCGATCGCGGCGCCCTCGTCGGTGGCCCACTCGCGGATGCGCGGCTCGAGTCGCTCGGGGTGGCGGATCTGGCTCGGGTGGGCTCGCAGCGCGTCGAGCTTGCGGTCCAGGGTCGCGGTCACGTCCACCCATGCGGACGGGTGGTTCGACCAGAACAGGTACAGCCGCCGGACCACGTGAGGCTCGAGGCCGTCGCGGGCAAGCCAGGGGAACGCGAGCGCGTTGCGCGCCGCGGGGTAGACGGCATCGACGGCCGCCATCCCGGCGGCCCGGTGGTCGGCGTGGTTCACACCGCCGGCCCCGTAGAACAGGGTCTCCGGATCGACGGCCAGGACGGCGTCCGGGCGGAATGTCCGGATCTGGCGCACGAGCTGCTCCCGCAGGGCGAGGTCGTTCGCCAGGGCGCCGTCGGGCTGGTGCAGGAACGAGACGCCGGCGTAGCCCACGATGTCGGCCGCCGCCCGCTGTTCGGACTCGCGGAGCGCGGCGAGCTCCAGCGGGTCGGTGCGCCAGTCGTCGGCGCCGGCATCGCCACTCGTGCAGCACACCAGCCAGCCCACCGAGCCTTCGTCGACCCAGCGGGCCGCCGTTGCCGCGGGCCCGAAGTCGGCGTCATCGGGGTGCGCGACGATGACCATGAAGCGCTCGGGACGCCACGCGTGAGGGGTCCGGGCGACGGTCTCGGTCATGCTCGTGTCACCTCAGCGTCGGCTGGATCCCCGGCCGTTCCGGCGGCTGCGACGTCACGCTCGACGCCGGGCCGCTGTGCTAGATTGCTGCAGAGGCTTCGCCCGTCTCCCCCCACGGGCGAGGCCTTCCTTGTTGCCCGCGATCAGGTCCCGGGGCCACCACTGGCGGCCTGCAGCGCGTCGAGGACCTCGGCCGCATGGCCATCCGCCTTGACGCTGGGCCACGCCCTCGCGACCCGTCCGTCCGGGCCCACGAGGAAGCTGGACCGGATGATGCCCATGTAGGTCCTGCCGTAGTTCTTCTTCTCGCCCCACGCCCCGAAGGCCTCGGCGACCGCGTGGTCCTCGTCCGACAGGAGCGTGAAGGGAAGGCCGAACTTGGCCCGGAAGGCCGCATGACTGCCGGCTCCGTCCGGGCTGATGCCCCAGACCCGCGCGTCCATGCGCTCCAGGTCCGTGTTCAGGTCGCGAAACCCGCAGGCCTCGGTGGTGCAGCCGGGCGTGTCGTCCTTGGGATAGAAGTAGAGGACCGTCCACGACCCGCGGCGGTCCGCGAGGCGGTGGATCGTGCCGTGCTCGTCGGGAAGCGCGACCTCGGGTGCCGGGTCGCCGGCCTGCGGCATGCTCATGTGGTCGATGGTAGCCCTCCCGGCGCAGGCGCGGCTTCCACGACGAGGAGGCGCCCGCGCCGCACCGTGACGGAGGCGCCCGGGGCGATCCGGACGTTGGACAGCCCTCGGGCGGGACCCGTGACGAGCGGTTGGTCACCCAGCGGGTAGCGGAGGCCCGATGTCGTGACCCCGGACGCGTCACCGCCGAGGGGCAGCAGGGACACGACGGCCCCGATCGGACCGGGCAGGGGGCGGCACACCGGGGCGTCGTCGGGGCCGGGCGCGCTGACCAGGACGACGCGGGACCGGGCGTCGACCAGGGCCACGTCCACCCCGGCGAGCCCGGGGTGCGCCAGGAGCCAGACGTTGGCCAGGGCGTGGTCCACGCGTGGCCCGCCGAGGGCGCCCAGCACCGTGATGCGTGTCGCGCCGCGCCGGACCGCCTCCAGGAGGGCCAGCTCCGTGTCCGATTCGTCCTTGTCCGCCGAGGCCCGCAGCACCGGGGTTCCCGCCGCCTCCGCTGCGACGAGTCGTCCAGGGGGGAGTGAGTCCATGTCGCCCACCACCAGCGCCGGCTCGAGCCCCAGGGCACGGGCCCGGGCGAAGCCCCCGTCCGCCGCCAGGACCTCCGCCACCCCCACGTCCCATCCGGGCCACGCGGCATCCAGGTCGGCCCGCGCGGGAACCTCGCCGTCGGCCACGACGAGGGCATGGCGGGCGTGGGCCCCGGGCAGCGGCTGGGGGTCGGACATGGACCGGATCGTACTCGCCCACGGAGGCGGGGCGTCCGGGGGTTCGTGTACCCTTCGACCGTGCCCGAGACGCCGCTGCCCACGCCGACCCAGCGGGTCGTCGACGCCGCGTCACGCAAGGGCGTGAGCCTTGACGTCCACGTGTTCGAGGAGTCCACGCACACTGCCGAGGAAGCGGCGGCGGCGGTCGGTGCGGAGCTGGGCCAGATCGTGAAGTCGCTGGTCTTCGTCGCGCCCGAGACGGACGGCGCCGTGGAGCCCATCCTGTGCCTGGTCTCCGGTCCCAACCGCGTGGACCTCGCCCGGCTCGCGGCCGTCACCGGTGAGCCCGACGTCCGCCGCGCGACCGCCGCCGAGGCCCGCGACCTGACCGGCTACACGATCGGCGGCATTCCGCCCATCGGCTTCTCCAGGCCCGTGCGAGTCGTGATGGACCCCGACCTCGGCCGGTTCCAGGTCGTCTGGGCCGCCGCCGGGACCGCGACCGCGGTGTTCCCGGTGCCGCCCGCCACGCTGCGGATGCTGTCCAACGCTCACGTCGCCCCGATCTGCGAGGAGCGCCGCCAGGCCGACATCCTCGCCGAGGGCACGGGTCTCGGCGAGGCGGAGGTCGAAGGTGCTGGTGGCGGGGGCACGGACCTGCCACAGCCGGGCGACGGGGCGTAGGCCGGAGCCCGTGCCCGCCGCCGATCCGCGCCACGCCGTCATCCAGTTCCCGGGCGCCATCCGCGCCTCCATGCGCTGGGCGGGCAGCGGCGGCGGCCCCGCCGTGTTCGCCCTGACCGAGGCCGGCGGGCCGCTCACCGACCTGGGCGCGTTGACCGGATCGGATCCCGAGCGCACCTGCCGGGCCGAGATCCGGGTCGACACGCCCGCGGGCCCCTGGACGGTGCGCCTGGCCTCGCTGATCAGCGACGCGCCGGCGGGGCTCCTCTGGGACACCGAGGGCCTGCTGCTCGTCAAGTACGGGTTCCACGCCTACGCGTTCGAGGCGCGAACGGGCGACCTGCGCTGGACCCACCGGTCGGCCTCGCCGATCGTCGTCCTCGTGGGGTCGTCGCGGCTGCCCCACGTGATCGCCCAGGCCGAGATCGAGACGTTCGCGCTCCGCCCCGACGGCGAGGTGGGCTGGCGGGTCGCGCACTCGGACGTCGTGACCGACGCCGAGCTCGTGGGTGGCCGCCTGGTGCTCACCAGCTTCGACGGCCAGGCTCGCGCCCTCGACCCGCTCACGGGGCGCGACACCGGCTGAGCTGACGGCCGAGCGGCCGCCGGCGAGCCTGGAAGTCGTCATCGCCCGGCGCGTTGACGACCGGTGGACAACTCCGCGCAGATTGCACGGTGCGGGGTGGATAAGTGCGTTGACCCGGGCGGCCGCAGACGCGTAGCGTTGATCCCAGCCCGAAGGGGCCGAGCGATGCTAACGGCCGCGATGACATCAAGGTCCATGCGTCGAGTAGGTTCCTTCGGGCTACTGATTCCCCGCATGCCCCGCCCCCGGCCGCGCGACCGCGGTGTGCGATCATCGACGCCGTGATCCCCATCCTCCTCATCGTCGGCGGGATGCTCGCGGTCGCAGCCTCCTGGTGGCTGCTGCGCGGCATGGGACCGGGTGCCCGTGTCGGCCGGATCATCGCCGCCACCAGGGTCGTGCCCGTGAGTCGGGCGGTCGCGCTCGCCGCTGAGGGGACCCCTCGGTATGTCGGTGTCCTGGGGCGCGTGGGCGCGGACACGACGCTCGAGGACGAGGACCAGCGGCCGCTCGTCCTGCGCCGCCGTCGGCTGGAGCTTCACGACGGCCGCCGGTGGGCAGCGTTCGAGGATGTCCGGGAGGTCGTCCCGTTCGAGATCAGCGAGGGCTTGGACCGGATCGCGGTGGACGGCGACGCACTCGGCGATGGCCTGGTCGTGGTCACCCGCGAATCCGTGGGGGTCGCCGGCGACCTGGGTGACCGCGTGCCCGACGGCACCGACCCAGCGACGCCGGCGCGCCTGCGCATGGACCTCCTGACCAGCGTGGATCACGCGCTGGTGCTGGGCGTCCCGTCCGTGGATCCTGGGCGCGGCCCCATCCTCCGGCCCGGCCTGAACCGGCCGCTCATCCTCACGAACCTGGAGCCGAAGGAGGCCATCCGGCTGCTGGGCGAGGGGAAGCGCGGCACGACCCGGGCGATCAGCCTCCTGCTCGGCGGCGGCACTGCGGCCGTGCTCGGCGGCGTGGCCTGGGCCCTGATCGATGCGGTTGCCTAGCCGCCCCTTGGCTGGAGTCCGCGGCGCGGGTGCGCTCTGTGGCGCGCTGGCGTGGCTGGCGGCCGCGGGATCCGCCCTGGCCGCATCGCCCACCCCGACGTCGGCAGCGGGTGGCGATCCCCGGAGCGCGGGGCAGGGTCCCGGTCTGGTCGGCGACCCCCTGCTCGCGATCGCGCTCGTCACCCTCATCGGCGTCGTGTCGCTGGTCGCGACGCTGCTCTGGGTGCGCGCGACGGGGGGGCCGCGCGGGTCCTGATCGTCCACGCGCGACGGTCGCCGGTGCGGCCTACGCCGTTCGTCCTATTGGCAACTCCTGTGAAGTCTGGGACAGTCTTCGCGAACCGCGATGCCTACCAAATCCCACAGCCCGTCACCCGGTACCTGGACTCCCCGGCCTGGCGATGCCACCCTCACCGTCACCAAGGCGGCGCAGGTGCTGGGGGTGCATCCGAACACGATCCGCGCCTGGAGCGAGGCGGGCCGCCTCCGCTACTTCCGAATCAACGACCGGGGCGACCGGCGGTATCGCCTGGGGGACCTCCAGCGGTTCCTCGCGGCGGCCGAGTCCCCGGTTCCAGCCGGCACTCCGGAGGCAGGTCCGTCCCGCGGGGTCCGGCGCGACCAGGCGTCCACCCTGACCGAGACGAGCGCCGGCCTGGACCTGCTGGCGGACCTCGCGGAGGTTGCCTCGTTCCCGAGCGGCCTGGACCCCGCGCTCCAGGAGGCCTGTCACCGGATCCGCATCGCGACCGGCGCCGCACTCGTCGGGATCTGGGAGCGGCGGCCGGGCGGCCTCGTGGCACGCGCCAGCGAGATCGAAGGGCCGGGCGCGATCGCACCCCTCAGCATCCCAGGCGGCCCGAGCCTGTTCGCACGAGCGCTGGAGAGCCCCGAGCCGATCCATGCGCGTCCCGGCGACGCGTCCACCGGGCCCGCCCTGGGCATGGGCACGGACGAGCTGCTGGTGGCGATTCCCGGCGGTGAGACTCCCTGGGGCCTGCTCGTGATCGCGGGTGCCATGGAGCTGGGCCCCGACGATGGCCGCAGGCTCGCGGTCGCGATTGCCCGGACCCTGGGCGTCCTCGTGCGTGGCGCGAGCGCCGCCGAGCAGGCCGCGGGCCGCCTGCGCCGCTCCGAGGCGCTGCGTCGCGTGGCCACCGACCTCGCGTCCCGGCTGGACGTCGCCGACGTCGTGCGCGACCTCTGCGACCATGCCCGGGTGCTGTTTGGAGCTGACCGGGTGGCCGTCATCCTCCGCAATGCCGAGGGCCGCGTCTCCTCACCGGGTGGCACGGGCTTCTCCGAGGCGTTCCTGAGCGCCGCGCGCGAGCTGGAGCTGGCGCGGACAGGGCAACGCGAACTGCCGTCGCGCCGGCCCATCGCGCTCCTTGGCCCGGACGCCTCGCGGTCCTCCAGCCCCGTGAGGGCGGCCGCCATCCAGGAGGGCGTCGAGAGCCTGGTGCTGGTCCCCCTGGTCGACGGCCAGGCCCTCCACGGGGTCTTCTACCTGGCCCACAACCGCCCGCACCGCTGGCGCGAGGGTGACCTCGACGCCGCCGAGGCGCTCGCGGGCGACGCAGCGGTCGCCGTCCGATCGGCGCGCACCTTCAGCCGGATGGCCGCCTGGGCGGCCCAGCTCCAGTCGATCCAGCGCCTCGGCGCCCGCCTGGCCGGCATCACCGACGTGCACGACATCGGCAACGCCATCGCCACCGAGCTGCGCCAGCTCATCACCTACGACAACGCTCGTGTCTACCGGGTCCACGAGAGCGAGCTGTTCCCGGTCGCCTTCCAGGGCCAGGGCGTCGTCTACGGAGCGGAGACGCCCGAGATGCTCTCGGTGGCGGTCGGCGAGGGAATCACCGGCTGGGTCGCACAGTTCAAGGTGCCGCAGCTCGTGGACGACAGTGCCAACGACCCGCGCGGCGTCACGATCCCCGGCACGGACGCCGAGCAGGACGAGTCGATGCTGCTCGCGCCGATGGTCCACGAGGGCGCCTGCCTGGGCGTCGTCGTGCTCGTCAGGCAGGGTCTGCGCCAGTTCACCGAGGACGACCTGCGGCTGCTGGTCATCTACGCATCCTTCGCCGCCCAGGCCATGGCGAACGCCGACGCCACGTTCCTGCTGCGTGAGCAGTCACGCGCGCTGGAGCGCCAGCTGCGTGCCCAGCGCGAACTCCTGCGGACCACCGAGTCCATCCTCACCACGCTGGACCAGCACGCCGTCCTGGAGCAGATCACGGACCGCCTCGGGTCGCTGATCCACTGCGACAACATCGCCATCGAGGTTATCGATGCCTCCAGCGGGATGCTCCGGCCCCTGACGGCACGAGGCGTGTACGCCGACCACTACCTGGCCCCCTGGGAGCCGGGCGAGACCGGCATCGCGACGTGGGTCGTGGAGCACAACGAGCCGGTGCTGATCGAGGACCAACGCCACGACCCACGCGTCAACCACTTCCTCGAGACCGGAGCCATCGACGGCAGCCTCATCGTTGTCCCGCTGATCGGCCCCAGGGGCGCCGCGGGTGTGCTGACCCTCGAGCGCCTCGGGATGGAGGCTCCCTTCGACCAGCGGGAGTTCGAGCTGGTCCAGCTGTTCGCGGCACAGGTCTCCATCGCCCTCCGCAACGCGGAGTCCTTCCAGGCCGCCGAGGTCCGCGCGCGGACCGATGACCTGACGGGGCTGCTCAACCACGGCGCCTTCAAGGACTGGCTGGCCGAGAGCGTGGTCGCCGGGGAGGCGTTCGGCGTCGTGATGGTCGACCTCGACGAGTTCAAGGCGATCAACGACGCCCTGGGGCACCAGGTGGGCGACCGCGTCCTGCGCGAGATCGCGCGGGCGATCCTCGGCGCTGCCCGCGACTCGGACGCGGTGTTCCGGTACGGCGGCGACGAGTTCGCCGTGCTCCTGCCGCGCAGCGACGCATTCGGCGTGGCCGGTGTGGCCGAGCGCATCCGGGTCGCCGTCGCGGCCGTCAGTGGTCCCGGGACCACGTGGGCGGCCGATGGAGTGCGCCTGTCCGCCTCGATCGGCACCGCCGCCTTCCCGCTGGACGGCGCCGACGACGAGGCGATCCTGCTGGCCGCCGACCGTGCCTGTTTCGTGGCCAAGCGCCGCGGACGCGGGCGAATCGCGACCGCGCTCGAGGGCGTGGCGCTGGCGGCGGAGTTCACCCTGTCCGAGCCGACCCCGGTGGACCCGCCCCTGGTGGACGCGTAGCGATGGCCGGCGCGCGGCGCTCGGGGCGGTCCCAGGCACTCGCCCTGTCCCTGGCGTGCCTGGCCCTGGTTGCGGGTGCGTGCCTGCCCGCCTCGGTCCGGCCGACACCGACACCCCCACCCTCGCCCACGCCCACGCCATCGGCCCCGCCCACGCCCACGCCCACGCCGGGCCCGCCCACGCCGACCCCGGGGCCCGCCTTCGTGCTGCACACCGTGGTCCGGGGCGACACGCTGACGAAGCTGGCGCGCACGTACGAGACCAGCGGGCGGAGCATCGCCTACTGGAACCGGGACACGTACCCGTCGCTGGATCCGGAGTCCGCGGACTATCAGCCCAACAACCTCAAGCGCGGCTGGGTCCTGCGCGTCCTCCCGGGACAGGAGTACGAGCCGCCGACCGATGACGGCGAGACCGGCGAGCAGGCGACACCCACCCCCGACGACGCCGAGGACTACGAGACCCTCCCACCGGACGCCTCCGAGCCGCCGGGCTGAGCGGCGGGTATCCTCGCCGTGATGTCACCGGCCGCGGGGCGCTCGCCCCGGATCGTCGTCACGCTCGCTGTTGCCTCGACGAATGCGGATTCGGCACTCGTCGCGCGCAAGAACGCCCTGTACGTGGATGCGATGACGCGGCACGGGGCGACGGCCATCCCGCTGGACGCGACGGCGTCCGAGTCCACGCGGGCCGGGGCGTTCGCGTCGATGGACGGGCTGCTCCTGACCGGCGGCGAAGACGTGGATCCCGGGCGTTATGGGCAGGACCGGGCGGCGACGACGGTGATCGATGCGGCGCGTGACGCCCTCGAGGCGGCGGCCTTCTCGGCGGCCGACGCGCGCGGGCTGCCGGTGCTGGGGATCTGTCGCGGGCTCCAGGCCATGAACGTGTTCGCCGGCGGCACGCTCCTCCAGCACGTGGACGGTCACGCCGGTCCGGGTTGGGGGCACGGGGCGGCTCTTGTGCACCCGCTGCGGCTGGTACAGGGATCACGGCTGGCACGGATCCTCAACCCCGTCAACGCGGGCGGCGCCGTGCTGGGCGTGAACAGCTACCACCACCAGGCGATACGGGCGTCGGACCTTGCGCGGGCGTACGTGGCGGCCGGATGGTCGCCGAGCCCGGCGGGTGACCTGGTGGAGGCGTTCGAGGCGGCGTCCGGGCCGTTCCGGATGGCCGTGCAGTGCCACCCCGAGCGCACGGAGTCCTCGCCCAAGGCCTTCGAGCGGCTGTTCGCGTTCTTCGTGGACGCATGCCGGGGGCCGCTCTCGGGGCGCTGACCGGCCATCCTCGGTGCCGGCGCACCCGAACCCAGCCTGGACCGGATCTACGGTCCGGCAAGCGAACACGAGCCCCGCGTGGCGCTCTCCGCCGTTCGCCGGGCGGGCCTCCAGCGAACGGCGAAGTGCATGGAGCGACGCGAACGTCCGGGGATCAAACCCCAGCGCCGCCCTACGCCGGATAGCCCGCCGCGGAAGCCTGGTTGGCCCGCCGCGAGCGGCCTAGAGCCGGCCCGCCTCGATGATCCGGTTGAGGAACTGGCGGGTCCGGGCTTCGCGGGGCTCGGAGAAGATCTGCGCCGGCGGCCCCTGCTCGAGGATCTGTCCCTCGTCCAGGAAGCAGACCCGGTTCGCGATGTCGCGCGCGAACCCCATCTCGTGCGTGGCGATCAGCATCGTCATGCCGCCGGCCGCCAGCTCTCGGACCACGTTGAGGACCTCGGCGA
>CAWDHT010000009.1:0-78320 GCA_963802165.1 uncultured Chloroflexia bacterium
CCGCACCGCTCCGACAGCATCGACCTCGGTCACGCTCGACACGAACGGCGGCCCGCTCCTCAACAGCGGCACGATCACCCGCGACGGCTATCCCGGCACGACCATCCGGGCGGGCTCGATCACGAACACCGGCGTGATCGACGCCACCCCGACGACCGGCTACGCCAACCGGCTGTGGCTCGTCGCCCCGGTCATCGACAACCAGGGCACCATCGACCTCGCCCGGGGCGGGGCGTTCGGCGAGGGGACGACCAATGGGCGTGTCAGGCAGCTCACCAACAGCGGCACGATCCACGTCCCCGACGGCCGCGAGGCCAGGGTGTACCTCGACGGCGGCACGTTCACCCAGACCGCGGGCACGCTCGCGATCGACGGGGACCTCGTCGTCGACGGCGGCACCCTCCGCGTCGAGGGCGGCGCCATCACCGGCACCGGAACTCTCGACGGCGATCTCTACAACGCTGGCACGGTTGCTCCGGGCGACTCTCCGGGCATCCTGACCGTGACCGGCGACTACGTTCAGGCCCCGGCGGGCACGCTCTCGGTCGAGATCGCTTCCCTCGACCCAGGCGACATCGACCTGTTGCGTGTCGGTGGCGCGGCCCAAATCGCCGGCATCCTGAAAGTCCAGGCCTCGGGCTATGTTCCGGTACTCGACGACCTCGTCACGCTTATCGAAGCCGGCGCCGTCTCCGGCTCGTTCTCGACGATCGACGGGGCCGCCGTGGGCACCGGACTCGGCTTCGTCCCGAGATCACACGGCGACCGCGTACCGGTTGCGGGTGGTTGCCGGGGTGGCCGTCACCCCCTTCACCGACATCGCCGGCTCCCCCTTCAAGCCCGACATCGAGTGGGTCTACCTCGCCGGCATCACGTCCGGCTGCACCGCCACCACCTACTGCCCCAGATGGCTACGTCACCCGGGAGCAGATGGCGAGCTTCCTCGCCCGGGCCCTCAAGCTCACGGGCACTGCCCCCGACGCCTTCACCGACGACGAGGCCAGTCCCCACGAGCCCAACATCAACCTGGTCGCCAAGGCCGGCATCGCCACGGGCTGTCTGCCACCAAGTACTGTCCCACCGGCCTCGTGTCCCGGGAGCAGATGGCCTCGTTCCTCGCCCGGGCCCTCAAGCTCGCGGGCGCCGCCCCCGACGCCTTCACCGACGACGAGAGAGCATCCACGAGCCCAACATCAACCTCGTCGCCCGAGAGCCGGGGTGGCCACCGGCTGCGGGGCCGGCAAGTACTGCCCCACCGCCAACGTCACCCGGGGCCAGATGGCCGCCTTCCTCCACCGGGCCTTCGGGCCGTAGGGGGAGGGGGAGAGGGGCCCGTCAGCGCTGCGATATCGGGCGCGTTGGCCGGCATGTGCCCGAGCCTCCACCGGCTCAGGATCGCCGCCAGGTCCCGGTGCGCGAGAGGGGAGTGGCAGCGTCCCCTGAGTCGGCGCCGGTTGTCCCTCCTCCGGCCCCGGGGACCGTGAGGAGGGTCAGCGCATGCTGCGCAGTCGTCGACGCCCGGTCGGGCCGTTCGCCCTCGTGGCGGGGCTGGTGATCGCCTTCCCCCTCGGGGTCCTCGCGGCGATCTCGTTCAGTCGATGTGCCCCCCGAGCCACCCCTTCTACTGGGACATCCAGGAGGTCGCGAACGCCGGTGTCACCACCGGCTGCGGCGGCGGCAAGTATTGCCCGGACGACACCGTGACCCGCGGCCAGATGGCGGCCTTCATGAACCGCCTCGGCGCGCTGGGCGAGGGCAAGCCGCCGGTCGTGAACGCCGACAAGCTCGACGGGCTCCAGGCCAGCGATTTCTACACCAAGGCCCAGGTCAACTCGCTCCCCGGCGCCCACGTGATCGCGGTCGGCTTCGTCGACATCGACGGCAGCAAGCTCACAAAGTACGCGAACCTTGGCTGCTGGACCGTCAGCAGGAGCAGGACCGGGTTCCTACCAGGTCAGTCTCCCCGGAGCGGCGCCCGGCTGTGCTGGATATCCGGTCCCGATCCTGTCGTCCATCTACCCCAACTCGCTGGTTCGCTGGACGGGCGCCGCGGCCAGCTGTGTTCGGGCGACGTCGACTACCACTTCGCCACCGAAACGGCAGGCGTGCCCACCGATGCGGCATTTACGTTCAGCATCTACGGAAACGCGGCACCGGCGGTCGCAGTGTCTGGCGCCAGCAAGGCCCCGGCGCCGACCGGCCCAGCCGGCGCGACGAGGTGCACCATCGACGGGGGCGGTGAGGTGTCCTGCAAGTAGGGTCGCCTCCCTGCGCTGGGCCTCGGACGCCCGACGAGACGAAGGAGTAGGCCGCACGTAGGCAGCAACCACCATCATCGTGACCGCCCCCGGCTCCGCACCGCGCCGGACCGATCGGCAGGGCCAGCGGGCGGCCGGGGAATACGTCGTGCCGCCCGAGCTGCTGGGTAGCAACGTGGGTGGCAATAGCGGTTGCCAGCGCCTTCCAGAACGGGCGAACGACCGTTCGTTTCGTGCGTAATTCGCCCCTGCACTGACACAGGCTTACACGCCGGCAGGCACTGCAAAACCTCTATTCATCGGTTCGAATCCGATCGTCGCCTCCACAGTTCACTCACGAAACGGGCCCCCAGGGGCCCGTTTCTCGTCTCACGCGCCCAGTGACAACCAAGGTGGCACGGTACGCAGCGAAGTTGTGCTCCCGACCGCCACACCATGCAGGTCGCCGGCGGACGTACCCTCCTGGTCTGGCGCGAGAGGTGGGCCGGTGACGCCAGAACCCGTTCGTGTTGACAGGTGGGCATCCGAGGCCGATCGTTCGTCGGTGATCGACGAGTGCCCCATGACTGAGGACTGTGCCGGCTATGACCGCGACCGCCGGGTGTGCCTCCTCCGTCCGGATGACTGCGAGTTCGTGCCACCTGACGGCGAGGCCGTCCCGACGCTCGACGCGCCCGAGGCGCTGACACCCGGCCCCCCGGCGCAGGCAGGGTCGAAGCAGCGCTGCGTCAAGCGGGGGCGGGTTCCTCGTCTTCCTGATCGACGTCGACGCCCTCGGCTGACGCATCGGCCCCGTGACACGCTGTTCGACGGCCAGCTCGTGGCGGAGCGACGGAGGCGAGGCACCGCGCCTGGATGCGGACCGGCCACGGGCGCATGCTGGACTCGCGTCCATCGAGCCGGAGGGGTCGACCATCGACTCCTATGCGATCGACGCACAGGCCGCCAACGAGCCTCGCGCCAGCCCGTTCTCTGCGTGACGTGCGCGGGTCCGCGACGGCGAGGCCGAGCGGTGGCGAGAACCGGCACGGCGAACTCGTGGTGCGCTCCAGCACCGCTATCGGGCACCACGGGGCCGGTCCCTTGCCCCACGCTGTTACCCTCATTCTCCGCCCTCGGCGTAGCTTCGCACGCGAACCGGGACCCGGGGGCACGGCGGTAGGGGAGGTACAGCGCGTGGCAAGCTTGCAGGGACTCCTCAAGCGGCCGTCGAAAGCAGAGCAGCTTGAGCTCGAGTTGGCCCGCCAGGGCAGCGTCGCCCGTCTCGAACAGCTGCTGGCGCAGCGTGCGGGCACGTTCGTCGAAGACCACGAGGAGCCGTCCGTGGTGGCCGAGGAGCCGTCCGTGGTGGCCGAGACGACCGAGGACGCCGTGACCGCCACGGTGGCCGAGGAGCCGTCCGTGGTGGCCGAGACGACCGAGGAGGCCGTGACCGCCACGGTGGCCGAGGAGCCGTCCGTGGTGGCCGAGGAGCCGTCCGTGGTGGCCGAGGAGCCGTCCGTGGTGGCCGAGACGACCGAGGAGGCCGTGACCGCCGTGGTGGCCGAGGAGCCGTCCGTGGTGGCCGAGACGACCGAGGAGGCCGTGACCGCCACGGTGGCCGAGGAGCCGTCCGTGGTGGGCGAGGAGCTGACCTGGGGCGAGGCGATAACCTGGGCGCTCGCCAGGACCGCGGCGGAAGCCGAGGAGTCGACCGGGGCGCCGGTCGCAGTGGCCGCGGTGGCCACATCGGTAGACGTGCCGCGAGACGCCGGTGAGCCAACGAACGTGGCCGCCCTTGTGCCAGTCATGGCCGATGAGGCGGTGGACATCACACGCCTGCGGGCCATGCGACGGCGACCTTCCGTGCTCGTGGTCGATGACGACTGGGATCCCTCGGCGACCAACGGGACCGCCGTGGGGACCGGTGCCGAGGTGGAAGCGGAAACAACCCCCGTGGTCATCGCTGCGAGCGCTGCCGAGGAGCCTGCGACGACCGAGACGATGACGGCGGACGAACCGCTCGCCGCGCCCGCCAACCAGGCGGCGAAGCCGCGGCCACGGCGGACCTCAGCGGCGAACACGGACACTGGTGCCAAGGCGTCGACCTCCAAGAGGGCGGCATCGGAGCGATCGAGTTCGTCGCGGAAAAGGCTTTCGGACCCGCCGCCCCCGCCGCGTGTCCGCGTCGCTCCCAGCGGTGCGGTGCATCCCAGGCGCGCTGCACGTCGGCCCCGCCAGCCAGCGGTCCTGGCGGCGTGTCCGTCTTGTGCGGTGCTCCTGGACCCCCGACCGACTGCCAGCCGTCGCTGCAGCCAGTGCCGTGAGCGCATCGTCGTCAAGCGCCTCGAGGGTGGTGTCCTGTACCTCACGGGACCCGCGGCGGCGGCCTTGGAGGCCGGTCAGCGCCGCGTCAAGGAGACGGCCCGGCTGGCTCGAATCCGGGACCGCTGGCTGGCCCAGGCATCCGCGGTCGGCGCGTCACCGGCCGCCATCGAACGAATTGGCCGCGTGACGGCCAGCGAGGAGGGTGTCCAGGCGGCCCGGGCGCTGTACCTGGGGGCCGCCAACCGCGCCTTCACGGCCGCGCATCGTGAACGCCGCTTCGCCGAGGCCGCAGCCGTCCGTCGGGCGCATGCCCTGGCGCTCGTCCGCGAGCAGGGAGCGTCCGCTCCTGTCCCGGACGAGGTCATCGCCCTCTACCGCGATGCGATGTTGGCCGAGCTGAAGTCGCAGCGGGAGTTTGGGCGGGACGCGGAACTTGCGGCTGCCTCCTGCTGTGAGGTCTGCCGGGTCGAAGCCGGCCTTGTCGTTCGGATCAGCGAGGAGGTCAAGGTCGCGCGTCTGCCCCACGCCGACTGCCCCAAGGGCATCTGCAGCTGCCGGTGGCAGGTTGCGCGGGTCGCGGGCCGCCGTGCCACGGTCAAGGCGGGATCCGGCCGCTAGGGAGGCGGCCTCCAGCGACGCTGGATCGCGTCGTTTCTCCGGCCTGACAGGGGTTCGCCACCCTTCGTCCACGAGGGTCGCTCTCCTCGCTTGGTCCAGGGGCGGCCCCCCCCGCGAGACGAGATCGGCGTCCGCCTCTCGCGAGAACCCGGCGTCGCCCAGCGGCTGCACCGGTCTCGCCTCGCGCATGACGACCGTACGGGTTGGGCGATCGCAGGTGTTCGGTGGCGACCCTGAATGTCGTCGGGGTGATGCTGCCAACTTGGGCTGACGGAGCGATCGGATTCCGGGTATCAATCGATCCCAGCCCGGCGATGTGGCGTGCATGCTCCTCGTGGGGCGCACGCCGCCCGCGGACGATGAGGGGGGAGCTGGTGCAGATGATCGGGGAGGCGTCCAGGCGATGGCCGGACCCGCGCATGGCCTTCGCGGCGTCGGTCGACCGGCCGGGAACTCGTCGGTTCGCGGTCGCCACCGCGATCGTCGCTGCGTGGGTGGCGGCCCTCATCGTGGCGATGGTCCTCTGGTCGCCGACGTATCCAGTCGACCCCGCCGACACGACGCTGCGCCTGGTCCACCCGTTCGCACAGCCGTCGCTGGCCGCCTCGCTCGGGATCGTGGGCGCATGGATCCTGCGGGGATGGTCACCGGCCAGCGGCTGGATCTTGCTGCTCCTCTCGCTCCAGGTGATCGCGGAACCCTTGAACGCGCTCTGGGGTGTGCCAGCGGCCTCGATCCTGATCGCGGGGTTACCGGCCGCGATGGCGACGGTCGCCGCGCTGTACGCGTCCGACCCGGTCCGCCGGCTCGGGCGCTGGGTGACACCGCTGGCGGCGGTTCTCGTCGCGTGGTTCTGGCTGGCCGTGGTCGCTCGAGCTGACGCAGCTCACGGCCATGTCAAGTGGGCTCGACCCGTTGCCGTGGTGGTGGGACCTCGCGCGGATCCCGCAGGAGGGCTGGATCCCGGGCCTGCTCATCCTGCTGGGACTTGCGGGCGACGGGCGCCGTCTGTGGCCGAGCCTCCGGGCGTGGGTACGGCCGACGCAGGCCACCCGGCAGCTCACGCGGACGCAGCAACGCTGGTTCACCGCAGGCGTGAGCATCGCCGTGGGACTGGCGGTTGGTCGCCACCGTCGCGATGGCCGCCTACGCGATCGCCGGTGGCCTGGCCTACGGAGACTGGGTGCCGGTCCTGCTCGGAGCCGCCTTCGCCATCGTCCTCGCCGTGGTGCTCAGGAACCGGTTTCGGTCCGTGGCGATGGCTGCTGCTGTGGGGCGCGGGGTACGTCGCGATGGTCCTCATCGGCGCCTTCGCCTTCGGCCCCGATCCCGATTGGGGATCGGCGGACGTGGCGGTCATGACCAACGTGGACTCCATCGCCTACGGCGCAGTCCTGCTCATCGGGACGCTGTACGCGTCGGAGCCGGGGCGGCGCCTGGGCAGATGGGTCCTGTGGGCCGGGATCGCGGTGACGGTGTGGGCCGTCGTCGGTCACGCCGCCTGGATCGCCTGGTACCTGGCGTCGCTCCAGGGCCCGGTGGCCCAGCCGTGGTTGGCCGACAGCGCCCGTGCGCCCGTGGGAGGCGACCTCGCGCTCCCGCTCCTGCTCGCCGGACCGCTGCTTGGGATCGCGGGTGACCTGCGGCCATCGTTGAGCCGGGCGAGGAGCCGGATCGCCCGCGAGCACGTGCCGCCCACTGGCTGGCCCGGCATCTTCATCGACGAGGTCGTCCCGGGACGCGAGAGCGGCCGCCGCTCCGCCGCCGAGGCCGAGCGAGTCCGCCTGGCCGGGGACCTCCACGCCCAGATCCTGCCGTCGCTCAACCTCGTCCTCGCCGAGAGCGCCGCGGGCGCCAGCCCCGATGCTCCTGGCGGACCGCCTCCGGGATCTCGAACGGGACATGCGCGGGATCGTCGCGGAGCGGCGACTCGTCATCCTCGAGGAGTTCGGGATCGTCCAGGCGCTCGAGTGGCTGGCCGAGCGCGCAGAGGACCGGGCGCCCGTGGTCGTCGAGCTGACCGTGCAGCCCGGGGTGGGGGAGGAGCGACCGCCCCGCGAGGTCGAGCGGGCCGCCTTCCGGGTGGCGCAGCTCGCGCTCGACAACGCGCTCCTCCATGCCGAACCCCAGCGGGTCACGATCGGCGTGCTCGCGGACGCCTCCCACGTGAAGCTCCGCGTCGAGGATGACGGCCAGGGACTCGAGACCGGTGCTCCCGAGCGAGCCGCCCGGGCGAACCACCAGGGCATGGCCGACATGCGGCTGCAGGCCGACCTCGTCCGCGCGCGGCTCGACGTCACGTCGGCTCGCCCGGGCGGGACGGTCGTGATCTTCGACTGGGCCGGCGCATGATCCGGGTCCTCCTCGTCGACGACCACCCCGGGATGCTCGATGCCGTGGCCCGGGCGATCGGGGCCGAGCCCGACCTGGTCGTGGTCGGCCAGGCGCGGGACCAGGCCGAGGCCGAGCGCCGGATCGGCGCGACTGCCCCAGACGTCGTCGTGTGCGACGTGCAGATGGGCGGCGACACCGACGGCCTCCGGATCCTCGAGCACTTCGCAGGCTCGAGCGGCCCGGCGTTCCTCATGCTGTCGGCCTTCGACTACCCGAGCCTCTTCCGGGCCGCCTTCGAGCGCGGTGCGGCGGGCTACGTCCTCAAGACCTCGGAGATGCACGACGTCGTCGCGGCGATCCGGGTCGTCGCGGGCGGGGGAACGGCATTCAGCGCCGCCTCGATGCGGATCATCCGCCAGGCCCTGCGCCGGCCCTCGGAGCGCGAGGTCGAGGTCCTCGAGCTCGTCGCTGCGGGTGCCTCCAACGAGGACATCGCCGAGCGCCTGTTCCTGTCGCTCAAGACCATCGAGAGCCACCTGCGCCGGATGTTCGACCGCTACGGGGTCATGAACCGCACCGAGCTCGCGGTCCTCGCGCTCAAGGAGGGCTGGGTGTCGGCGAGCTGACGGCCGGTCGTGGCGCGCGGCTTCCGGCTGCTCGATGTCGGCTCCGGACGACCGGCCGAGCGCCGTCAAGCGTCGCGCGTCTACCATTCGGGCGCCAACCTCGCATACCCTGTGGGGCACTCGGCGACGCCCGGGCGAGACAAGGGTCGAAACGTGAACCAGCAACGGCAGCCAAGCACACGAGACGCATGACGGACGACCTGTCGCCGACGGCGCAACCCGAGGCCGTTGTGGCCACCGACGCTGCCGCACGGGTCGCGTGCGGGCGTCTCGGGCGTCATCGTCCCGGACTGGCTCGTGAACCTCACGGCGCTCGGCTGGCGGCTCGTGGTGATCGCGGCACTGGGGGTCGTGCTGTGGCTGCTGAGCTCGCTCCTGTGGACCGTCACAGCCTCGATCGCCGTCGCCATCGTGGTCTCGGCCCTGTTCGCGCCGTGGGTGCTGCGGCTCCGGGCGCGTGGCTGGTCGAGGGCAAAGGCCGCCGGAACCGTCTGGGCGTCGGCGCTGGCGTCGATCACCGCCGTGCTGGTCATCCTGGCGGTGGCGTTTCTCCCGTACGTCGGCGAGGTCGTGCGCCAGATCGAGGCCGATGTGACGAAGCTCCAGGACGACCTCGCGGCGCTGCAGGTCCCGGCGTTCGTCGGCACCGCCGTGAAGGACGTCCTGGATGCGAGCGGAGCGGTGACGGGGGCCTTCGTGGCCGGGATCGTGTCCTCGGTCGCGGGCGTCGTGACGGTGATGGTCCTCGCCACGTTCCTCGTGTTCTTCTTCCTCCGGGACGGTGACAAGGCCTGGATGTGGGTCTTCCAGGGCCTCGGCCCGCAGAAGCGCGAGCGGATCACCGCGGCCGGGGGCGACGCGCTCGTCCGTGTCGGTGGCTATCTTCGCGGCACGACGGTGCTCTCGGGGATCATCGCCCTGACCGACCTGGCGTTCCTGCTGCTGCTCGGCGTGCCGCTGGCGTGGCCCCTCTCTGCCCTGGTCTTCCTCAGCGGGTACATCCCGTACTTCGGGGGCATCGTCACCACCGCGCTCATCCTCATCGTGACCGTGGCCACGCAGGGGACGACGGCCGGCCTGATCCTGCTCGTGCTGATCGGCATCCGCAACATGTTCCTCGGCTATGGGGTCCGGCCCGCGGTGTACGGCAGGACCGTGAGCGTCCACCCGGCCCTCGTGCTGATCGCGCTGCCCGCCGGCTTCCAGCTGGCCGGGGTGATCGGGCTGTTCGCGGCGGTGCCGGTGACCGCCGTGATCCTCGCCGTGGCCAGTGCGACGGCCTACATCCTCGAGCCGGACCCGCCCCCGGCGCTGCCCGGACTGGTGCCGGCCTGGCTGGATCGCATGGCCCAGTGGAGCTGGCGGCTCCTCGTGGGCTTCGCGCTGATCGCGCTCCTCGTGGCGGTGTTCGTCGCCGTGCCCCTCGTCTTCATCCCCGTGGTGCTCGCCCTGATCCTCGCCGCCACCGTTACCCCCGTCGTGCGCGTGCTGGTCCGGCGTGGTCGGTCGCGCGGCAGTGCGGCCGCGATCACCGTCGGCGGGGGGGCGCTCCTGATCGTGGTGCTCATCGCGCTGACGATGGTGGCGCTGGCCGGGGCGGCGGCGCAGGTGGCGAACCAGGCGATCGCCGGCGCCACCACGGTCGACACGGCGGCGGGAGGGAACTTCCGACTGCTGGTGCAGGCCGTCGCCGAGACCGGCGGCACGATCGTGGCCACCGTGGGCGCCATCGCCCAGTCGGTGTCCTCGGTCCTGGTGATCTCGGTCCTGGCCGCGCTGCTCGCCTTCTACATGCTGCGGGACGGCGCCGGGCTGTGGGACGGCCTGCTGACGCATGTGCGTCCCGGGGCCGAGGACAGGATCCGCGGCGCGGGATCGGAGGCCTTCGCGGTGCTCGGCGGCTACATGTCGGGGACGGCGGCCATCTCCTTCGTGGGCGCCGGCAGCCAGTTCCTCATCATGGTCCTGCTCGGGATCCCGCTCGCGTTGCCGGTCTTCGTGCTGTCCTTCTTCCTGTGCTTCATCCCGTATGTCGGCGGGTTCATCTCGACCGGGATCGCCCTGCTGCTCACGATTGCCGCTGGGTCCTCGTCCGACGTCGCGATCATGCTGGTGTGGACGGTGGTGTTCAACCTGGTGACCGGCAACATCGTCAGCCCCATCGTCTATGGCAGGACGGTCCACATCCATCCGGCGATCGTGCTGGTCGCGATCCCGGCCGGGGCGGCGATCGCAGGGGTGCTCGGGATGTTCTTCGTCGTCCCGGCACTGGGTGTCGTCGCCGCGACCTGGCGCACGGTGCTGTCCGTCATGGGCGGCCCGAGCACGCAGCAGATGCCGGTACCGGCAGAACCCGCAGCGCCACCGGCGGCAGTCGAGGACCGGGAGTCCACGGGGTCAACAGCACCGGTCACGAGCTGACCGGCGGATCACGCCAGGGGGCGTAGCCCAACTGGCAGAGGCAGCCGGCTTAAACCCGGCACAGGTGAGGGTTCGACTCCCTCCGCCCCCACCATCAACAGGCGAGCGGCGAGGCGTGGCTCAGCGGCGTCCGAACAGGCCCCGCTTGCCCTGCTTGGCGACGTCACCGGGGGCGGGCACGAAGGTGGCCCCGAAGACGATGGTCGCGAGCGTGCGCAACTTGTCGGCCGCCGGCGACTTGGGGGCGCTCCTGACGACGGGACTTCCCTCGTTCACGGCCTTGAGGTACGCGATCGGGTCGTACGGCAGATCCGTGGCGATGGTCGAGCCGAGTGCCGTCTCAACGTCGCTCCGCTTGAGCAGCTCGCGGGCGAACGCGTTGTTCAGGACGAAGACGGTCTGGCCGCCGAGCGCCCCCGTGTCGGCCAGTTGGTCGACCAGCAGGTGGACGGAGTTGAGGGCTGGGATCTCCGGCAGCACGGGAATGACGACCGTCTCGGCCATGGAGAAGACCGATGCGAGCCGGTTGTCGACCGCGGTGCCAGCATCGACCACGACAATCTCGTACGCCTCGAGGGCCCGCGTCAGGGCGAGCTCGACATGTTGTGCCGTGACGAGCGCCCCGAGGGACGGCGTCGGCGGCGCCGCCAGGATGTGGAGCCCGCTCGAGTGCTGGATGGCGTACGTCCGGAACAACTCCGGCTCGTGGAGCGCCGCGTCGTCGCGCGCAAGCTCGAGGAGCGTCTGCTTTGGCAGCAGGTTGAGGTGCGAGGCCACCTGACCGAACGAGAGGTCCAGGTCGATCAGCAGCACCTTGTTGGGGTGCGCCTCGGCGACGATCAGCGCGACGTTGGTTGCCACCGTCGTCGTGCCGACGCCGCCCTTGGGGCTGAACACGGCGACCAGGCGGTGCCGGCCGTCGTCACCGATGGCGCCGCCGGGACCGGGTCCACTGCCGGTGGCCTGCGACCGCAGCGACAGGGCCTCGAGGCGGGCGATGAGCTCCGGCTGGTCGAACGGCTTCGCGATCACCTCGTCCGCACCGGCCTCGATGAGGGCGATGGTCTCATCGATGTGGCCGCTCTGGGCGACGGCGAGGACCGGCAGCCTGGAGGTCTGGTCGCCGGCACGGAGCATCGTGACAACGTCGCCCACGGTGGCCGGGGCGGTCACGGAGTCGATCATCATGAGGCTGTAGCCTGCGGCCGCCGCGACGGCCTCGTCGGGGCGGGTGACGATCGTGACGCCGTGACCCGTGGAGGTCAGCACGGCTGCAAGTGGCTGCACCGACATGCGATCGGCGGCGAGGAGCAGGATCGAGAGCTGCACGCTTCTCCCCGGGGGTGGAACACGTCACCATGGGCAGCGGTGACGGCGAGAGAATACGGCACACGGCCGACCCTCGCCGCGGGACGGGCCCCCAAGACCGCCCCGGGAGCGGCCCGTGCTATCCTCCGCGCGTCCTTTCGGCTCCGTGCCGGCATGCCGTCACCGGGGCAGATCCCATTGGAAGGAGTACAGCAGGCCGTGCGCCGCTATGAACTCATGCTCGTGCTCAAGCCGGACGCGCCGGATGAGCGAGCCGCTGCGGTCATCGACCGCACCACGCGCTACGTCGTCGCCTCGGGTGGCCAGATCGTCAAGGTTGCGCCCTGGGGCCGCCGCCGGCTCGCGTATCCCATCGAGCGCTACCGTGATGGCTCGTATCACATCATCGTGTTCGAGGCCCCCGCGGAGACCATCGCCGAGATGGAGCGCAGCCTCCACATCACCGAGGACGTGCTGCGCTACCTCGTGACGCGGGCTGTGAAGCCGCTCAAGGCCCGTCGCGACGCGGCCGCCTCCGACGACGGCGAGGACGCGGATGTCGAGCTCCCGCCCGCCGAGGACGAGGAGCTGGACGACGTGATCGTCGAGCAGATCGACGAGTCCGAGACCGAGGCCGCGCCCGCGGCCATCGACTGACCGAGAGGAGCCGGCGATGGCGTTCGCGAAGGTCATGATCATCGGCAACCTGGGGCGCGACCCCGAGATGCGGTACACCCCCAATGGGCGTCCCGTGACGGAGTTCAGCGTCGCGGTCAGCCACCGGAGCCGGGACCCGCAGACCGGCGAGTGGGCGGACGACCAGACCGACTGGTACCGCGTCACCGTGTGGGGCGACCGCGCCGAGCGGACCGCGGAGCAGTTCCGCAAGGGGAACAAGGTCTTCGTCGAGGGCCGGTTCCGCACTCGCGAGTACGAGGCCAAGGACGGCCAGAAGCGGACGTCCCTGGAGATCACCGCGGACAACGTCATCAGCCTCGACGCCCGCGTCCGCGACCCCGAGGACAGTGGCTCGTTCGCCGCCCCGTCGGGCGGCTTCGCCGGCGGCACCGGTGGTGGCGGGGCCGTCAAGCCCACTCGCCCGGCCGCACCGCCGCGTGACGACGACCTCGACGACCTCCCGTTCTGACGACCCTTCCGCGGCCGAACGGCCGCCCCGGCGGGTGACCCGCCACCATCCTGGAGATACCGCCAATGCCCCCCCGTACGAAGAAGCGCGACGACTACTACCGCGATCGCCGGCGACGGAAGGTCTGCTCCTTCTGCGCCGACAAGACGGTCGTGATCGACTACAAGGAGGTCAACCGCCTCCGCCGCTACCTCTCGGAGCGCGCCAAGATCGAGCCGCGCCGCAAGACCGGAACCTGCGCCGCACACCAGCGTGAGCTCTCGGTCGCCCTCAAGCGGGCTCGCCACGTGGCGCTGCTTCCCTACGCGCCGCAGCATCTCCGCCCCTGAGCCTTCGGGGCGATCGCTCCCGGGAGCCAAGCCTCGACGTTCGGAGGTGATGACGCCGTGATCGCCGGGCTGGTCCTGCTCGGTGGCGGCGTCGCGGCCGGCGCATTCGGATCCCTGCTGGGGCTCGGTGGCGGCATCCTCATCGTGCCCCTCCTGACGCTGGGCTTCGGGGTGCCGCTCCGCGAGGCCGTTGCCGCATCGCTGGTGTCCGTGATCGTGACTTCCAGCGCGTCGGCCGCGGTCTACCTCCAGCGGCACGTCGCCAACCTGCGGCTGGGCATGACGCTCGAGCTGTTCTCGGCCGCCGGCGCCCTCGTTGGGGGCCTGATCGCGTTCATGATCGACGAGCAGGTGCTGGCCGGCCTGTTCGCCGTGCTGCTCGTGTGGGTCGCAGTCTCGATGGCCCGGCGCAAGGATCCACCCAGGGCGCCCGTCGCCATCGATCCAGTCGAGGAGGCGGGGCTGGGCGGAGCCGAGCCGGATCCGGCTCAGCCGGCGCCGGTCCTGGACGTGGCTCCCGCTGCCGCGACCGGGGCGGAGCTCTCGTTCACGGCTTCGCTCTCGGGTCCCGGCTATCAGGTGCGCCGGCTCCCGGCCGGCATGCTCGGGTCGGTGTTCGCGGGCGTCAACTCCGCGCTGCTCGGCGTGGGTGGCGGGATCATCAAGGTGCCCGTGATGCACCTGGTGATGGGCGTCCCGCTCCGGACCTCCACCGCGACGAGCAACATGATGATGGGGATCACGGCAACCGCGTCCGCGGTGATCTATCTGCTGCGCGATGAGATCGACCCGTTCATTGCCGGACCGATCGCACTCGGCGTGTTCGTGGGGGCGTCCGTCGGCTCGCGCGTCTCGCACCGCATCGACGTGCGGGTCCTGCGCTGGCTGTTCGTCGTCGTGCTCGTCTACACGGCCATCCAGATGGCCTCCAGGGCGCTGGGCCTGTGAGCGCGTCCGCCCAGGGCCCCGGCCGCACCGGGGCCGCCTACGGCCTCGAGGCCTTGATCGCCCGCCTGCTGGTCGCCGGCCTGTGGCTGGCGATGGGTCTGGTCCTGGTCGGCGTCGTCCTCATGCTCACGACCGGGACGGATCCTTTCGCCCATGGCGCCATTCCGCCGTTCGACCTTGCGCAGATCCCGTCGGAGATGCTCGCCCTGCAGCCCGCGGGCTTCCTGTGGGCCGGGATCGTCCTGGTGATCGCGCTGCCCATCGGACGCGTCGTGGTCGCGGGCGTGGGCTTCCTGGCGGCCCACGACCGTCGAATGGCGCTGATCTCCCTGCTCGTGCTCCTGGTGGTCCTCGCCTCGATCGGGGCCGCCATCGGGCTGGGGAGCTGACGTGGACATCGTCGTCCTCGCGATCGCGTTCGGCGTCATCCTGGCGGGTGCCGAGCTGTTCACCAACGGGATCGAGTGGTTCGGACGCAAGCTCAACCTGGCGCAGGGTGCCGTGGGCTCGGTCCTGGCGGCCGTGGGCACGGCCCTGCCCGAGACGATGATCCCGATCATCGCCATCGTCTTCGGTGGAGGAGGCGAGGCCACCGACGACGTGGGCGTCGGGGCGATCCTGGGCGCGCCGTTCATGCTCTCGACGCTGGCGATGTTCGTCACCGGCGTGGGCGTCATCTACTGGCGAGGGCGCCGCGCGACCGGGACCCGCATGGTCGTGGACACGACGGTACTCGTCCACGACATCCGCTACTTCGTGGTCGCCTATGCGCTCGCCATCGGCACCGCCTTCCTGCCGCCCGAGATGAGCGGCGTCCGCTTCGTGGTGGCCGCGGTGCTGATCGGGATCTACGCCTGGTACGTGAAGGGCCACTTCGATGCCGAGGCGGAGGAGCACCAGGACGAGCTCGCGCCGCTGCGCTTCCACCGGGTGGACCGGCCCGGTATCCGGAGCGAGCCGCACACGCCCCGTCTCCGCATCGTCGGGTTCCAGGTGCTGTTCGCCCTCGCCTGCATCATCGGCGGCGCCTGGCTGTTCGTGGGCGCGGTGGACCGCCTCGCGGCCGCGCTCGGCGTCAGCGAGATCCTGTTGGCCCTGGTCATCGCTCCGATCGCCACGGAGCTCCCGGAGAAGTTCAACTCGCTGATCTGGGTGCGCCAGGGCAAGGACACGCTCGCGATGGGCAACATCACGGGCGCGATGGTCTTCCAGTCCGCCATCCCGACGGTCGTCGCGCTCGTGCTGGCCGGTGAGGCCTGGCACGTCAACGAGGACTCACTGATCGCCTTCCTGTCGGCGGGCATCGCGTTCATCGCGGTCGCGGCGATCTTCGGGCCGATGGGGCGGCGGGGTCGCCTCGACGGCCGCTCCCTGCTGGTCGGCGGGGCGCTGTACCTCGTGTACCTGGCGATCGTGGCCCTCGCGATCGCGGGCGTGCTGCCGTTCGGCTGATCCGGACGGGGACGCGCCGCCCGGGGTCGAACCCCGAGGGTGCGAATACCCCGATGCTAGACTTGACGGGTCACGAGGCAGGCGCGGCGCGATGCCGCACGTCACCTGGAGCCGACCCATGCTCACCCAGCAGCCGTCCGCCACCGCGGCCGACGCCGCGCCGACCGCGGCCGAGGCCGCTCCCGCCCAGGCCCGCGCCGTCGAGGACCTGATCGCCTACTTCGAGGGCCAGTACGTCCCCCTGCGCGATGCCAAGGTCAGCATCATGACCCACGCGTTCATGTACGGGACCGCCACCTTCGAGGGTATCCGCGGGTACTGGAACGCCGAGCAGGAGATGCTCTACGTCCTGTTCGTCCGGGAGCATCTCGAGCGCATCCGCAACAGCGCCAAGATGCTGCTGATGGAGAACGTGCCGCCGGTGGACGAGCTGGTCGAGATCGTCCTCGAGACGGTCCGCCGCAATCACTACCGCGAGGACGTCTACATCCGCCCGTCGTTCTACAAGAGCACCAAGGCGATCGGCGTCCGGCTCCACCATCTCGATCACGAGCTGTACGTGATCACCTCGCCCTTCGGCAACTACATCGACATCGAGAAGGGCGTGCGGGTCATGACCAGCACCTGGCGCCGCAACGCGGACGAGGCCCTGCCGGCCCGGGGCAAGATCGTTGGCGGGTACGTGAACATGGCGTTCCAGAAGTCCGAGGCGGAGCTCAACGGCTTCGACGAGGCGCTCGTGATGACGCCCGACGGCCACGCGTCCGAGGCGTCTGCGGCGAACCTGTTCATGGTCCGCGACGGGGTGCTCGTCACCCCGCCGGTCTCGGACGACATCCTCGAGGGCGTGACCCGCAAGGCGATCCTGACCCTGGCCAAGGACCTGGGGATCCCGACGGAGGTCCGCTCGGTGGATCGCTCCGAGCTGTACGTCTGCGACGAGGTCTTCCTGTGCGGGACGGGCGTCCAGGTGAGCCCGGTCATCGAGCTCGACCATCGCGCGGTGGGGACCGGGGCGATCGGGCCGATCAGCCGCAGCATCAGCGAGCGCTACTTCGCGGCGGTCCGCGGCAACGATCCTGCCTACCGGGACTGGCTGACCGCGATCGAGGGGTAGGCCGCCGACCGGCCCGCCGACCGGCCCGGGCCGGTCGGCGCGGAGGCCCGTCAGCCGACGGCCTCGACCTCCGTGTCGGGCGCGTTCCTGCCCAGCGTGACGACGAAGTCCACCGTGACGTCGGGATCGGTGACCGGGACCACTGTTGCCCCGTAGAGGTCCTCGAGATAGGCCATGGTCTCGGGCATGGCTGACTCGGCGCCGTTGTAGACCTCGATCCTGGTCTTGGCGAGCGGCTCCGTGATCCGCTTGTTGGGCGCCGATGCCTCGAGCCCGCTGTAGGCGAGGTACTCGGCGGCCAGGTTGGCGATGCCCGTACGTCCGGATGCGTTGTACACCCACACAGCCGCGGCCTCGGCGCCCAGCCGGTCTCGCTGGGCGGCAAGCGCGGGCGTCACGGAGAACGCCTCCTTGACCGCCTTGCGGATCCGGACGACGTTGGGCGTGATGATGTAGCCCCGCGGCGAGCTCCGGTACTCCGTCGCGTAGAAGCGCGGCGCGAACACGAAGGACCGGATGTTCTTGGTGTCGACGCTGTCGGCGAGCGCAAGGAGCTTGGGCAGCTCGGAGGTGGGGATGTCCGTCTTGACGGACTTGCCCACGTCCTCGATGAGCTGCGGCAGGTTGGCGATGATCGCCTCCACGCTCATCTGCTCCTTGAGGGAGAGCAGGACGCGCTGCTGGCGCCGCCCGCGGTCGAAGTCCCCGCCGGCAGCTCGATGGCGCGACCGGGCGTAGCGAAGCGCCTCGCCGCCGGTCATGTGCTGCGGGCCGGCCGGGATGTACAGCCGCGTGTAGTAGCCCCCGCCAGCGGGGTACTGGCTCTCGTAGACGGGCATCTGCACGTTGACCTGCACGCCACCGACCGTGTTGACGACGTCGCGGAAGCCCCCGAAGTCGACCTTGACGTGGTAGCGGATGTCCAGGCCGTAGAGCTCACCGAGAATGGCCTTGAGCGAGTTGAACCCTCGCGTCTGCGCGCTCTTGCCCGGCCACAGGTCCTTCCGGTTACGGTTCTGGTTGTACCAGCTGTTGATCTTGCCCGCGTACACGGAGCCCCACAGGGACCGTGCGTTGTCGGGAACGGGGACGTCGACCATGTCGCGCGGCACCTGGAACATCGCGACCTGCTTGGTCTCGGGGTCGATGGAGATCACGATCAGGGTGTCGGTGTTGAAGCTCGACCCGTCGTCGCGGGCATCCACGCCGATGGCCAGGATGTTGAGCCGCTCCTTGCCGTCCCACGGCGGGAGCGTGGGGGCGAGCGTGCCCTGGGCGGACGGGTCGGGCGTGGGGATCACGGCCGTGGGGCTGCTGGCCGGTTCAGCGGAGGCGCCCGGATCGACGGTGGCCTCCGGCTCCTGGGACTCGAACGCGGTGGGCGGATCGGTCGCGTCCCCGCAGCCGTCTCCGCCGTCTTCGCCGAAGACGCAGGTGACGAGCCTGTAGGCCATGACGTCGTAGCGACCCACCGCGAAGTGGCCAGCGCCGATGACCAGGATCACGGCGACGAGGCCGGCGATCGAGAGGGGATGGACGGGCATGCGGGCCCGGCCGAGGCGTCCGCTGCCGCTGGCGTCGGAGGCGTTGAGGAAGCGGGCCACCTGCCACGCGTCGACGGCAGCGATGATCCGGTACACGAGTGCGAGGATGTTCGCGATGAAGATGGCGATCAGGGCGCCCTCGCTGGCCACCATGCCCGCGAGCTCGGCGCGGTCCGAGCGGAGGACCACACCGCCACCGAGCGCCAGGAGCAGCAGCGGGGCCGCCGCGAACCCGAGGGCGCGGGTGTAGGCGCCCGCGTAGGCGTGGCCGAGGCCGGGGAAGAGCAGCGACAGGAAGGCTGCGGCGAACGCGGAGCGCGAGCGAGGCGCCCGCTTCGGAGTCGACATCGCGCGGAATGATACCTGCGGTTGGCGATCGTGGCCGCGGGCGGGTCGAGCCGCGCCCGCCCGGCGGGGCATTGCCGATAGACTGGTGGCCCGCCGCCGCCCGCCCAAGGACCGCGCCGGTGCTCCACCGAGGCCCGATGTTCCGACCCGTCAGCGCCCGACCCGACTTCGTCGCCCAGGAGCACGACCTGCTCCGCGAATGGGCCGAGCGCAAGACGTTCGCGCGCCTCCGCGCGCAGAACGCGGGCAACCCGCGCTGGAGCTTCCTCGACGGACCGATCACGGCCAACAACCCCATGGGTGTCCACCACGCCTGGGGCAGGACCTACAAGGACCTCTACCAGCGCTTCCACGCGATGCTGGGCGAGGACCAGCGCTACCAGAACGGCTTCGACTGCCAGGGCCTGTGGGTCGAGGTGAACGTCGAGCGGGACCTCAACTTCAAGAGCAAGCGCGACATCGAGGCGTTCGGCATCGCCGAGTTCGTGAGTCTGTGCAAGCAGCGAGTGCTCACGTTCGCAGCCCGCCAGACGGAGCAGAGCATCCGTCTGGGCTACTGGATGGACTGGAACGACCCGGCAGAGCTCCTCCGGCTGCGCGACCTGCTCAGGGACGACCCGACCCAGCCGGTGACGATCCAGGGCCCCGACGGCCCCGTGACCGACACCGTGGAGATGGTGGTCGGCCGCCTGGGCATGCCGGACGTGGGTGGCTCCTACTTCACGTTCAGCAACGAGAACAACGACCTCATCTGGGGCTTCCTCGCCGAGTGCCACCGGCGCGGCTGGGTCTATCGCGGCCACGACACGATGCCGTGGTGCCCGCGGTGCGGCACGGGCCTCTCGCAGATGGAGATGAACGAGGGCTACCAGGACCGCGAGGATCCGGGGCTCACGGTCCGCTTCCCCCTCGTGGACCGGCCCGGCGAGGCGCTGCTGGTCTGGACGACCACGCCGTGGACGCTGGCGGCCAACGTGGCCGCTGCCGTGGGCGCGGACCTGCGCTATGTCAAGGTGCGCCAGGGTCAGGACCACTTCTGGTTGGGCAAGGGGACCCTGAAGCAGGCGCTCCGCGGTCCGTTCCAGATCGTGGAGGAGCGAGCCGGGTCGGAGCTGGCGGGCTGGCGCTACACAGGTCCCTACGACGAGTTGCCGGCGGTCCGGGACGCGTTCACGGAGGCGGGCTATGAGCACCGCGTGGTCTCCTGGACCGAGGTTGGCGAGGAGGAGGGGACGGGCATCGTCCACATCGCCCCGGGCTGCGGTGCGGAGGACTACCAGCTGGGCCGCGAGATCGGCCTGCCCGTGATCGGCCCCATCGACGAGGACGGGCGGTACTACGACGGGTTCGACTGGCTGAGCGGACGCGAGGCTCCCGACATCAGCGAGGCGATCCTGTCCGATCTCGAGCAGCGGCGGTTCTTCTACCACGTGGAGCCGTACAGCCACCGCTATCCGCACTGCTGGCGCTGCGGAACGCCGCTCCTGTTCCGTCTCGTGGACGAGTGGTACATCAGCATGGGCGAGGTCTATGACCGGCCGCGGGACCAGCTGACGAAGGAGGAGGTGGACGCCTCCCTGCGCTACCAGATCATGGAGGTGGTGGACCGGATCCGGTGGATCCCGGACTTCGGCTACGAGCGGGAGCTGGACTGGCTCCTCAACATGCGCGACTGGATGATCTCCAAGAAGCGCTACTACGGCCTGGCGCTGCCCATCTACGACTGCCGGGCGTGCGGCGCCTTCGACGTGATCGGCGGGCGCGAGGAGCTCAGGACACGTGCCGTGGAGGGCTGGGACGCCTTCGAGGGCCACACGCCGCACCGGCCGTTCGTGGACGGGGTGAAGATCGCCTGCCCGTCCTGCGGGGAGCCCGTCTCGCGCATCGCCGACGTCGGAAACCCGTGGCTGGATGCCGGCATCGTGCCGTTCTCCACCATGCACTATCGGGAGGACCCGGAGACCTGGGCGAAGTGGTTCCCGGCGGACTTCATCACGGAGAGCTTCCCGGGCCAGTTCCGCAACTGGTTCTACGCGATGCTCGCGATGAGCACGGTCCTGCGGCGGGAGGAGCCGTTCCGGACGATCTTCGGCTACGCGACGCTGTTCGGCGAGGATGGACGGCCCATGCACAAGAGCTGGGGCAACGCCATCGAGTTCGACGAGGCCGCCGAGCGCATGGGCGTGGACGTGATGCGCTGGATGTACGCCTCGGCGCGCCCGGACGACAACATCCTGTTCGGCTGGCACGCAGCGGACGAGGCCCGGCGCGGCCTGCTGGTCCTGTGGAACGTCTACGCGTTCTTCGTCAGCTACGCCCGGCTCGCTGGTTGGGCCCCGGCCGCGGGGGCGCCGCCGGTCGCCGGTCGTCCGCCGCTTGACCGCTGGATCCTGTCGCGGTCGGCGGGGGTCGCGGCGCAGGTCGAGGCCCGTCTCCGCGACTATGACGTCGAGGCCGCCACCCGCATCCTGGCCGTCCACGTCGACGACCTCTCCACGTGGTACCTCCGCCTGTCGCGGCGCAGGATGTCCCGAGGCGCCGGCGCCGACCGGGACGCCGCCTTCGCGACGCTCCACGAGGCGCTGGTTGCCCTCGCGCGCACCGTCGCGCCGATCCTGCCGTTCCTCTCGGAGTCGATGTACGCCAACCTGGTGGTCGAGGATGACCCCGACGCCCCGGACAGCGTGCACCTGACGCCGTGGCCGGCGCCGGAGCTGGCGCCGTGTCCGGGACGAGGCGCTGGAGGAGGCGATGGCCGTCGCCCGCCGGGCCGTGGACCTCTCGCGGACGCTCCGCGGGCAGGCAGGCCTCAAGATGCGCCAGCCGCTCGCGCGGCTCTGGCTGGCGCTGCCGGGCAGGGAGCTGACGGAGCTGGACGCGCTGCTGGAGCTCGTCCGCGTCGAGGCCAACGTCAAGGTGGTGGAGCGGATCGGCGACGAGTCCGAGCTGGTGGACCGGGGCGTCAAGGTCCTCCTGCCGCGCGTCGGCAAGCGCCTGGGGCCAAAGATCCCCGAGGTCATGGCCGCCGCCCGAGGCGGTCGCTTCGAGATCCACGCGGACGGTTCCGTGACGCTGGCGGGCGAGACGCTCGCCAGCGACGAGGTCGAGATCCAGGCAACACCGCGCCCGGGCACCGCGGTGGCCCACGACGACGGCATGGTGGCGGTCATCGACACGTCCCTCACCCCGGAGCTCCTCGCGGAGGGCGACGCCCGCGAGCTGACCCGCGCGGTCCAGGACCTGCGCAAGGAGGCCGAGCTGGACCTCGACGACCGGATCGTGCTGTGGGTCGAGGGCATCGGCGCGGAGGTGGAGCCGTATCTGGCCTCGGTCGCCAGGGAGACCCTCGCAGACGAGCTGCGACGCGAGACACCGCCGGCCGACCTGCCGGTCGCGACCGTCCGTCTCGAGCGCGGCGAGGCGCGGATCGCTCTCAGCCGTGCGGGGGATGCCTGAGCCGATGACGACGCCGGACCAGGGCGGCGAGGTGGCCGAGGACCAGGAGAGCGCCGACGCCCTGCAGGATGCGGCGGAACCGGCGAAGGCGTGGAGGGGCCCGTCCGCCGGACGCTGGGCGCTGTTTGCCGGGATCGCGATCGTGGTCGTCGTGCTGGACCAGCTGAGCAAGGGCTGGATCGTGGCCAACCTGGACCCCGGCGAGGCCATGGTCGTCCTCGGGGAGTGGCTGCGCCTCGTCCACGGCCAGAACTCCGGGATCCTGTTCGGGATGCTGCCGCAGTCGGCGCCGATCTTCGCCGTGGTCTCCATCGGCGTCACCGCCCTGATCGTCGTCTACCACGCAAAGGCGGGGAACGGGATCGTGACGACGATCGCGCTGGGGCTGCTCCTGGGCGGCGCCATCGGCAACCTCATCGACCGCCTTCGCTACGGCTACGTCGTGGACTTCGTGGACATGGGCATCGGCAGCTGGCGGTTCTACACCTACAACCTGGCCGACGCCTGCATCACGACCTCGATCGTCCTGCTGGTCGTGATGGCCGTGTTCCCGCGCGTCGCCGAGTGGGGCGCCGATGACTGATCCGGCCGACCCCGTGGTGCTGCCCGAGGACGAGGACGTCGATCCGGACGACGATGCGCCGGGAGGCTTCGGCCTCGAGCCGCCGCCGTCGATCGAGCCCGGTCCCCGACGGCTGCAGGTCCCGGAGGGTGAGGTCGTGCGCCGCGTTGACCGGTTCGTGGCGGACCGGACCGGGCTCTCGCGCTCGTACGTGCAGAAGCTCATCAGCGAGGGCCTGCTCGTCGACGACCAGGGCCGGCGGCTGCGCGCCAACTCCGAGGTCCGTGGCGGCACGGTGACCCTCGAGGTCCCGCCGGCGGAGATCCCGTACCACCTCGAGCCGGATCCCACGATCGAGATCGAGGTCGCCTACGAGGACGACGATCTGCTGATCGTGAACAAGCCGTCGGGCCTGGTCGTCCATCCTGCGCCCGGGCACTGGCGCGGCACGCTCGTGAATGCCCTGATGGCACGCGGCGACCACTACGGGGGGATCGCGGGCGTGGCCCGTCCCGGGATCGTGCACCGGCTGGATCGCGACACCTCGGGCCTGCTGATCGTCGCCCGCAACGACGCCGCACAGGCGTCGGTGATGGCCCAGCTCAAGGCGCGCCGCGTCCGCAAGACCTACCTCGCGCTGGCCCAGGGTCCGGTCTCCGCCCTCGTCGGCCGGATCGAGGCCCCCATCGGGCGCGACCCCAAGGATCGCAAGCGGATGGCCGTCGTACCCGACGGCAGGGCGGCCACGACCGGATACCGCGTCCGCGAGCGCTTCGCGGCCTGGACGCTCCTCGAGCTGGATCTCGTCACGGGTCGCACGCACCAGATCCGCGTCCACCTGGCGGCCCTGGGCCACCCCGTGGCCGGTGATCCGGTGTACGGGACGGGGACCTCGCGCAAGGGGCCGGATGGGCTGGAGCGCCTGTTCCTCCATGCCTGGCGGCTGGAGCTCGTGTCACCGTCGTCGTCGAAGCTGGTCCGGGTGGAGGCGCCGCTCCCGGATGCCCTCGAATCGGTGCTGGAGGGCCTTCGGGCGGCCGAGTCCTCGGTCGGGCGGCGGTCGACTGGGAGGCAGCACATGACCGGACCGGAGGCCCTGCTCGGTGCCCCGGGGGCGCTGCTGGTGATCATCAGCGGTCCCTCGGGGGTGGGCAAGGACACGATCATCGACGCGCTGCGCGATCGACCGCGCGAGCCCGACTATCACTACGTGGTGACCTGCACGACGCGCGGGCCGCGACCGGGCGAGGTTCCCGGTGTCTCCTACCAATTCCTCACACGCAACCAGTTCCACGACCTGCGCAACGCCGGCGAGCTGCTCGAGGCCAACGAGGTCCACGGCAACTGGTACGGGACGCCCCGCCGCGAGGTGGCGACGGCGCTCGCCGAGGGCCACGACGTGATCCTCAAGATCGACGTCCAGGGCGCCATGGTGGTCAAGCAGCGCGTCCCCGAGGCGCTCCTCGTGTTCCTGGTGCCCCCGTCCCTTGAGGCGCTGTTCCAGCGCCTTCGTTCGCGGGCGACCGAAACCGCCGACGAGCTGGAGATCCGGCAGCGCAACGCCGCTATCGAGCTGGCGCGCCAGGGCGACTACGACCGCGTCGTGGTCAACGAGACCGGCGAGGTCGACCGCACCGCCGCGGAGATCGAGGCGATCATCGAGCAGGAGAAGCGCCGCAACGCCGACCGGCGGATCCGCGTCGGCTGAGGGGTGCGCGGTGCCGCCCACGCTCGGCCTTGATCTCGGTGGACCCTCGCCGGCGCCCGTCGACGGCCGGCTGGTCGAGGTGGCCGTCGACGCGCCCGCGGGACCCGGGCCGCGCACGTACACCTATCTCGCGCCGGCCGATCTTGGGGACCTCGCGCCCGGCGAGGCAGTGCTGGTGCCGTTCGGGCGTGGGGGCCGGCAGGCGATCGGGATCGTGGTCGGGGAGGGGGTGGCGCCCGAGGGAGGTGGCGTGCGGCCGATCGCCGCCCGGGTCCGCTCGGACGGGCCGCTGCTGCCAGCCCTCTCGCTGGCGTTCGCCGGGGAGCTGTCCGCGCGCTACCTGGCGCCGCTCGCGGTCGTGATCCGCGCCATGCTGCCGCCCGGGATGCTCGAGCGGCTGGAGCTGATGGCGGAGGTGACACCGGTCGGCGAAGCACGGATGGGTCTCGAGAGCCCCGGGTTGCCGCCCGCCGAGCTCGACCTGCTCGATGAGCTGGCCGGGAGGGCACGCGCCGTCCGCGATCTCTCGAGTCCCGAGGGGCGCGCCGCCCTGCTGCGGCGCCTGCGGGCGCTCGCCGACGAGGGCCTGGTGGAGCTCACCTGGACCCTGCTGGGGGCGGCCGTCGGCCCCCGCTACGAGCGGCGTCTCTGGGTCAACCCCGAGGGCCTGGCGGCGGCTGGCGCCCTGGCGGCGGGCGAGCGTGTCCCGGGGCGGCCGCTGGGGCCTCGCCAGAGGGCGGCGCTCCTGGAGCTGGCCGAAGAACAACCGTTCCCTGGCGAGGGCGTGCCGGCGGCGCCGGTCGCCGAGCGGCACGGCTCGTCGTCCCTCGCCGGTCTCGTCCGCCGCGGCCTCCTGCGCGCCGAGGTTCGTGAGCGTCCCCGCCGGCCCCTCGCCGGCCGCCCCGCCCCGACGCGTGGCGCGCGCCCGGAAGGGACCTCGCTGACGGCGGACCAGGACGCGGCGCTTCGCCTGGTGCTGGTCGCGCTGGCCGCGGCCGACCCCACGCCGATCCTGCTCGACGGGGTCACGGGCGGCGGCAAGACCGCGATCTACGTGGAGGCCATCGCCGCGTCGCTGGCTGCCGGCCGGCCGGCCCTCCTGCTGGTCCCCGAGATCGCGCTGGCCACGCCCATCGTGGACCGCCTTCGGGCAGACCTGGCGGTCAGGGTCGCCGTCCTGCACTCCGCGCTGGGCGAAGGGGAGCGCGCCGACGAGTGGCGCCGCATCCGCGCGGGCGAGGCGGACCTGGTCGTCGGAACGCGGACGGCCCTGCTGGCCCCGCTGGCGGACGTCGGGCTGATCGTCGTGGACGAGGAGCACGACGCGGCCTACAAGAGCGACCGCACGCCGCGGTTCCAGGCGCGCGATGCGGCGCTTGAGCTCGGCCGGCTCGCGGGTGCGGCGGTGGTCCTCGGCTCGGCGACGCCGGCCGTGGAGACGATGGGTCACGCGCGGTCGGGGAAGTACCGACGGGCGGTGCTGCCGGTCCGCGCGGCCGGCACGGAGCCGGTGGTCACGGCCGTGGACATGCGCGAGGAGCTGGCCGCGGGGAACCGGGGGCTGATCTCGGACGCGCTGGCGGCGGCCCTGGCCGGGCTGGACCCGGGGCGGGGGGACCGGGCGATCCTCGTCCTCAACCGCCGCGGGACCGCGACGGTGGTCCTGTGCCGTGACTGCGGCACGGTCCAGGCCTGCCCGGACTGCGAGCGGCCGCTGGTCTACCACCAGGCGGGGACGACGCTCCGCTGCCACCATTGCGGACGGGCCTGGCCCATCGCCACCCGCTGCCCGGCGTGCGCGTCGCCCCGGATCAGGTACCTGGGGGGCGGAACCGAGCGCGTGGAGCGAGAGGTTCGCGAGCGCTTTCCGGGGCTCCGGGTCGGACGACTGGACAGGGACGTCGTGGAGCGCAAGGGCGCCGCGGACCGCGTCCTCGACGACTTCGCCGCGGGCAGGACCGACGTCCTGATCGGGACCAGCCTGGTCGCCAAGGGCCTCGACATCGCGGAGGTCGTGCTGGTCGGCGTGGTCTCGGCCGACGTGGCGCTCAACCTCCCCGACGAGCGAGCGTCCGAGCGGACCTACCAGCTCCTCGCCCAGGCCGTGGGCCGCGCTGGCCGCGGCGGTCGCCCGGGGATCGCCTTCATCCAGACCTACCGGCCGGAGCACCGGGCGATCCGCGCCGTCGTCGATGGAGACGCCGCAGCCTTCTATGACGAGGAGCTCGCGCTCCGCGAACGGTTCGGTTCGCCGCCGTTCGGACGGCTCGTCAAGCTCACCGTCGCGCTGCCAGAGCGTGAGGAGGCGGAGCGGGCGGCCGCTGCGATGGCGGAGCGCCTGCGGGCGGCGGCTGTCGACCGGACCCCGCGGGTCCAGGTGGCGGGGCCCGCCCCCGCCTACGTCGCCCGTCGTGGCGACCGCTGGCGCTACCACGTGATCCTGCGCGGTGCCGACCCGGTGGCGCTCCTGGACCCCGTGCCGGGTGCCCCGTGGAGCATCGACGTGGATCCGGAGTCGCTGCTGTGAGGAGCCGGGGTGGCGGCCCAGTCGTGCGCGGGGCACCGGCCCAAGCGCGAAACGACGGAACGGCGACAATGGACCCGTACCACCATCCAGACGCCTGCACCCCGCCCCCGAGGAGGCACCCGTGACCGATCCGACCCCGCACGACACCGACGCTCCCGGCGCCGAGCCTATCACTGACCAGCCCGTCACCGATTCCCCGCCGGCAGGCGAGGCTGTCCCGGGCCCGGCTCGCGGCAGCGAGTGGATGGCCCAGCTGGAGGCGATGATCCAGCAGATCTCCACCCAGGCCGCGCCGGTCGCCCGCCAGGTCGGGGCGAAGGCCGCCGAGCTGGCCGCCGTCGCCGCCGTCAAGGCCGGCCCGGCCGCCCAGCGGGCCGCCGTGTTCACGACCGACTACGGCCAGCGGTTCGCCGACAAGGCCCAGTCCGTGGCCGCCGAGCTGCGGGCCCAGGACGCCGCCGACGGTGCCACGACGGCGCCGGCCGCAGCCGCCGATCCCGAGGCCGCCCCGGTGAACGCCCCGGCCGACCCCAGCTCCGAAGTTGCGCCGGAGCCGGCACCCGGGCAACCGGACAACGCCGGAGCTAGTCCCGACCATTCGTTCGCCACCCGTCGACGACCGCCGGCCCCGCTGGGTTCCGGCGGTCGTTTGGCTATACTCGCCCGACCATGAGCGTCAAACCCATCGTCCTCCTCGGCGACCCGCGACTCCGCCTCAAGGGCGAGACCGTGGACAGCTTCGGCAAGTACCTCCACGAGCTCCTCGACGACCTGACGGACTCGATGCGCCATGCCCCTGGCGTGGGCCTCGCCGCTCCCCAGCTGGGCGAGGCCGTCCGGGCCTGCGTCATCGAGGTCGAGGGCACCTTGCACGAGCTTGTCAATCCCGAGATCGTCCGCGCGAGCGGGGACGACCGCGATCTCGAGGGCTGTCTCTCGATCCCCGGATATGTCGCCTACATCACGCGCCGCGAGAAGGTCTGGGTCGTGGCCCGGAACCGCGTCGGGAAGAAGGTCAAGGTGGCCGGCTCCGGGCTCCTCGGTCGGGCGCTCCAGCACGAGCTGGATCACCTCGACGGCAAGCTCTACATCGACTACCTCGACTCGATGGACGAGCTCATCCCCGTGGGCCAGGAGGACGACGAGGACGCGGAGGTCCGCGGAGCCACGAGCGCCCTGGCGTGAACCCTCGGACCGTTGGCCTCGATGGAGTGGCCTCGGTCCCCGGACCGCCCGTCGGGGACCCCGTCCGGACCGTGTTCCTCGGAAGCGGCGTCTTCGGCGTGCCAGCCCTTCGCCGCCTGGCGGAGCACCCCGCGGTCCAGCTCGTCGGCGTGGTCACGGCGCCGGCGCGACCCGTTGGCCGCCGGCAGGTCCTGACCTCAACGCCGATCGGCGCGCTGGCGGCGGAGCTGGGCCTGGCGCCCGTGCTCACCCCGGCGCGGCTGCGTGCCCCGGAGTCGATCGCGGAGATCCTCGCCCTTGCGCCCGGTCTCGCCGTCCTGGCCGACTACGGCCAGATCGTGCCGCCGGCCCTCCTGGACCTGCCGCACGGCGCGCTGAACCTGCATCCCTCCGCGCTGCCCCGGTGGCGTGGCGCCGCCCCCATCCCGGCGACGATCCTGGCCGGCGACCGCGAGACGGCGGTCACGCTCATGCGCATGGACGCGGGACTCGACACGGGACCCGTCGTGGCGCGCGTGGAGGTGCCGCTCACGGGCGACGAGCGGCCCCGGACCTGGAGGCGCGCCTGGCCGGGATCGCCGCGGAGCTGCTGGCCCGCAGCCTGGGACCCTGGCTGCGTGGCGAGCTGCAGGCCGTGCCGCAGCCCGCCGACGGCATCGAGCTCACCCGGCCGCTGCGCCGGGAGGATGGACGCCTGGATCCGGCGCTGCCGGCCATCGCCCTCGAGCGCCAGGTGCGGGCCTACCTGCCCTGGCCGGGCTACCTTCCTCGAGGTGGACGGGCAGCGGCTCGTCGTCAGCGCGGCCTCCATCGGCCCCTCGGAGCCCGGCGACATCCCAGGCACCCTGGTCCGCCTCGGAGAGCGCCCGGCTCTGGCCACTGTGGATGGCCGCCTGGTGCTCCACCGGGTCACCCCGGAGGGCAAGCGCCCGATGACCGGCGAGGACTGGCTGCGGGGGCGCCGCGACCGAGGGTGACCCATCCGGGATCGGGACACGTGGCCCCCATGCAGCCGTGCATGTCATCATCGGGGCGATGACCGTCGAGAAACCCGTCATGGTCCCGTTCTTCGGGCTCCGACCCGCCCCCTCCGCCAGCCGCCCCCGCGACGAGCGCCCGGGCATCGGTGGGCTCGCTCCCGACGAGCTGGCCGCGTGGTTGAAGGAGCGAGGCCATCCGGCGTACCGGGCCCGCCAGGTGCTGGACGCGGTATGGACCGGCCGCCAGGCGACGTTCGACGACATCCTGACGCTCCCAGGGTCCCTGCGCACCGAGCTCGCGGCGGCGTTCCGCTTCGACACGGTCGAGGAGAGCGAGATCCGCCACACGGACGGCGTCCTCACGGAGAAGGCCGTCCACCGCCTGTCCGACGGGCTGCTCGTCGAATCGGTGCTGATGCACTACCCGGCACGGGCCGACTCGCGCGAGCGCCACACACTGTGCATCAGCTCCCAGGCCGGCTGTGCCGTGGGCTGCCCGTTCTGTGCGACCGGCGAGCTGGGCATGGAGCGGGACCTCGAGACCGCGGAGATCGTGGACCAGGTCCGCGATGCCGCCCGGCGCCTGGCCGCCGACGAGAAGCACCTCACCAACGTCGTGTACATGGGCATGGGTGAGCCGCTCCTCAACCTGGATCGCGTGCTCGAGTCCATCGCCGCGCTCAACGACCCGAAGCGGTTCGGCCTCGGGGCGCGCCACATCACCGTGAGCACGTCGGGCGTGGTGCCGGGGATCCGCCGGCTGACCGCCCTGGGTCCCCAGTTCACCCTGGCGATCAGCCTTCACGCGGCGCGCAACGCTCTCCGGGACGTGCTCGTGCCGCTGAACCGGCGCTGGCCGGTGGAGGAGGTGGTCGCCGCAGCCCGCGAGCACGCGCAGGTGACCGGTCGACGGGTGACCTACGAGGCCACCATGATCGACGGCATCAACGACACCGACGTCGACGCCGATGCGATGGCCGAGCTGCTGCGCGGCGAGCACGCCCATGTCAACCTGATCCCGATGAACGCCGTGGCGCACACGCCGTGGACCGGCACGCCGATCCCGAGAGTGGAGCGGTTCGCGGAGCGCCTCCGGGTGGCCGGCATCGCGACGACGATCCGGTTCAACCGCGGCACGGAGATCGGCGCCGCCTGCGGCCAGCTGGCCGCGGAGCACGCCGGCCAGCCGACACCGATCGTCGTCCAGCGGCGGCGCGAGACGGCTCGTCGCCCAGAGTGCCACGGCCCTCCGCGGCGAGCGCAGCGCCGAGCCCGTCCCGGCCGGGGTGGGGGAGCCATGAGCACGCCGACACCGTCCCGCCGCCCCGCCGGCGTCCTGATCGCGGCGAGCATCCTCGATAGCGACCTGGCCGCGCTGGGCGACTCGATCCGGCGGGCGGATGCGGCCGGGGCGGACCGGATCCACCTCGACGTGATGGACGGCCACTTCGTGCCCAACATCACGTTCGGCTGGAAGACGATCGAGGCGGTCCGGCGGGTGACCGACCTGCCCTTCGACGCCCACCTGATGATCGCCGAGCCCGGTCGCTGGACGGAGCAGTTCGTCGACGCCGGCTGCGACTCGATCACGGTCCACGTGGAGGTCGGCTGCACCCCAGGTCCGTCCGGCGCTCGAGCGCATCCGGGAGGCCGGCAGGTCCGCGGGGCTGTCGGTCAAGCCCGGAACGACGCTGACGGCACTCGACGCCTACCGGGACCTGCTCGACATCGTCCTGGTCATGACCGTCGAGCCCGGCTTCGGCGGACAGGCCTTCATGACGGACGTGGCCGAGGCGAAGCTCGGCGCTGCGCGAGCCTGGCTGGCGCCCGACGGCGCCTGCGAGGTGCAGGTGGACGGCGGCGGCAGGGCGGAGACGGCCGAGGTCATCGGGCGCGGCGGCACCGACGTGATCGTGGCCGGCTCCGCCCTGTACCGGGCAGCGGACATGGCCGCGGAGGTCGAGCGGATCCGCTCGATCGCGTCGGCGGCGCGCGCCGCCACGCTCGCACCCTAGGCGCTGGCCGTGCGCGCGCTCCTGCAACGGGTCAGTCGCGCCGAGGTGCGTGTCGGCGAGCGGGTCACCGGGTCCATCGGCCCCGGCCTGCTGGTGTTCCTGGGCGTGGGTCGGGGCGACGACGAGGCGCAGGCCGACTGGCTTGCCCATCGAATCTGCGAGCTGCGCATCTTCCGGGACGAGGAGGGGCGGACGAACCGCTCGCTGCTCGACGTGGACGGCGAGGCCCTGGTCGTGAGCCAGTTCACCCTGTTCGCGGACACGCGCCGGGGACGGCGGCCTGGATTCACCGATGCGGCCACGCCTGCCCTGGCGAAGGTCCTCTGGCTGCGGGTGGCGGCAGCGATGGAGGTCGAGGGGATCCGCACCCAGCTGGGCGAGTTCGGCGCGGAGATGGCGGTGGAGATCGTCAACGACGGCCCGTTCACGATCTGGCTCGACACGGCGGACCGGGGTCCGGCGGGGGGATCAGCCGATCGGCTGAGGCCATACCCAGGTTGTACGTCTCTCCGGTTCACGCCGGCAGCCGCCCCGTCTTGTCGCCGTGTGGCGTGGCGGCCATGGACGGGTTTCACGAATCGGACCAACCGGGGCAGGCGTTCTGGGGGCTGCGGCCCGACGACCCGTCCAACGAGACGTGCCGCGCGCTCCTGGGATCTTCGGGCGACCATCCCTACGCCTCTGGGGAGCCCGATCGGCCCCGCTGCGATCTGCCTCTCGACCGGCGCGACATCAGGCCGGCGGTCTTCGGAAGCAGCCTCCGCTGGACATGCTTTCGCTGGTGCGTATTCGAGGTTCATCTGCCGGCGCACGCGCGACTTGTCCGGTGTAGGCCGCCCGCTGACTCGGAACGGGTTCACGACGCCGCGTCTGTCGTTGAACTCGGGCCCGATCCCGCCGATTCCGACCCCGACCTCCGCGACAGCCCAGCCGATCCGACTCCACGCGGAGTGCGGCGCTGGGACCGCCCGCGCCGGGACCGCCCGCCACGGGACGGCCCGTCAGGTCCCGGACACAGCGAAGCCGGTCGCGATCGTCGCGACCGGCTCCCGGTTGACCCTTCGAGGAGGGTTAGCGGGCGCTCTTGGTCAGGGTGCGACGGCAGCGCGTGCAGGCGAGCACCTTCTCGGTGCCGCCGTTCTTCGCGGGCAGCGTCGTGACCTGGAGATTCGGCTGGTAGCGGCGGTGGGCGCGGACGCGGTTCATCCCCGACGACTGGGCGTTGAAACCGCCCATCGACGCCTTGCCACAGATGACGCAAGCACGGGCCATGGTCTGGTTGGATCCTTCGAATGGGCCGGAGAACGTGCGCGCACCGGGGACCGGCGCGAGCGGGGTGGTATCGTAGCACAGCCTCCGGCCACCTCCGGAGGGGTGTTGCCGCGACCCGCGCCCACGCGCCGGGACCGCGTCCGCGAGGAGGATGTCGCCCGCGTGACCGAACCGCTGCCCGGCCGCTCGCTCGTCACGAAGCGGGCGATCCGTGACCTGGTCCGGACCGCCGTGCTGTCCGCCTACGGCGTCACCGGGTTCGCCGGCGGAGGTCCGGTGGGCCGGGTTCTCGGACGGATGGGCCTTGCGCACCCCGGCCTGCGCGTGGAGGTGGGGGACGAGCTCACGGTGGACCTCCGCCTGACCGTCGCCTATGGGCTGCCCATCGCCGAGGTGGCGCGCCAGGTGGAATCGTCGGTGCGCTACACGCTGCGCCATGCCCTCGACCGCGAGCCCGACCGCGTGTCCATCCGGATCGGCCGCATGGTCCACCAGCACGGCATCCCGCCCGCCGCAGAGCCGCTCCCGGCAGATCCGGGCCCGTCGGACCTCGCAGCCAGCGGGACGGACGTCGCCTGATGCCGCGTCGATCCTGCGACGGCGCCGGCTTCCTCTCGGCGCTCCGCAGCGCGGTCGCCCGTCTCGAGGCCAACGTCGACGAGGTCAACGCCCTCAACGTCTTCCCGGTCCCGGACGGGGACACGGGCACGAACATGCTGGCCACCGTCAAGGCGGCGCTCGAGGAGGCGGACAAGGCAGGCCCGAACGCGGACGCAGACCGCATCGCGCAGGCCGCGTCGTTCGGTGCGCTGATGGGGGCGCGCGGGAACTCGGGCGTCATCACCAGCCAGATCTTCAAGGGCATCGAGGCCGGCATGGTCGGCAAGCGCCGGTTCAACGGGCTGGACCTCGCGCACGCCCTGGACCTCGGCGCGAAGACCGCCTACAAGGCCGTCGCCCGGCCGGTCGAGGGCACGATCCTGACGGTGATCCGCGAGGCCGCCGCGGCCGCCGTCGTCGCCGCCGAGCGCGACAACAACGTCGAGAGCGTCCTCGCCGCGGTCGTCGAGGCCGCGGAGAAGTCGGTCGCGAAGACGCCCTCGCTGCTGCCGATCCTGCGCGAGGCGCATGTCGTCGACTCGGGCGGCCAGGGCCTGTTCCGGCTGTTCCAGGGCGCGCTCGAGGCAGCTCGGGGCAGATCCGGCGTCATCGCGACCGCGCCCGACGCCGCCGGGCGTCCTCGTCGCGATGCTGTGTCCGCGCCCGTGGACGAGACCGAGTTCGGATACGAGACGGTCTACCTCGTCCGCGCCCGTCCCGGTCAGCCGCTGGACCTGGCGGCGATCCAGGCCCACCTCGAGACCCTCGGCGAGTCCGTCCTGGTGGCCGGCGACGCGCACATGGCCAAGGTCCACGTCCACAACGAGCGGCCTGACTCCGTCGTCGCGTACGGCCTGTCGCTGGGAGCCCTCTCACGGATCACGATCGAGAACCTCGACGGCCAGGCCCACGACGTCCGGGAGGCGAAGGCAGCGGCCTTCGTCGGCGAGTCGGGCGGGACCGGTTCCTCGGTCGTTGCGACGGTCACGGCGATCGCCGGGGCCGGTGCCGACGCGCCGGAACCCGACGTCGAGCCAGCCACGCGGCTCCCGATGGGCGTCGTCGCCGTCGCGCCGTCGGAGGGCCTGGCGGCGATCCTCACGGACACCGCCGCCCACTTCCGGGAGTACGGAGCGTTCCGGATCGTCCGTGGCGGACAGAGCGCGAACCCGTCCACGGGGGAGCTGCTCGAGGCGGTCCAGGCAACCCAGGCGGACGAGCTCCTGATCCTGCCCAACAACCCGAACGTCGTCCTGGCCGCGCGCCAGGTCGCGTCGATGACGGACCGGCCGATCCACATCGTGCCCACCCGCAACGTGGCGGAGGGGGTCGCGGCGCTGTTCGAGCTGGACCCGGTGCAGTCGGCGGCCGACAACGCCGCCACCATGACGGCCGCCGGCCGGGCCCTCCAGACGCTGCAGGTCACGGAGGCCGTACGGGACGCGACGGTGTCCGGGCACAAGGTCAGGAAGGGCCAGACCATCGTGCTCGACCCCGACGACGGGCTCCTCGCGGCGGACAACGACCCGGATCGCGCGGTCCTGGCGGCGTTCGCGCGGCTGGAGCCCGGCTTCGCCGTCGTGACCATCTACTACGGCGAGGACGCCACGCTGGACGCGGCCGAGGTCCTCGCCCAGCGCATCAGCGAGGCCGCCCCCGGGCTCGAGGGCGTGGATCTCGCCCACGGCGGGCAGCCCCACTACCGGTACCTGATCTCCGCCGAGTGAGCGAGCGCAGGCGAGCCGGACCTGCCCGCGGGAGCCGCTCGCTCCGCCCGGCGATCGCCGCCGCCGCGCCTCGGGATCCCCTCGAGATCCTCGCCTCGCCCGTGGGGCTGTCCGGGATCTCGGGCGTCTCGTCGCTCCGCCGCCACGCCCGCAGGCTGGGCGTCGAGTCGGTGCGGGACCTGCTGTTCCACCTGCCGCGCCGCTACGACGACCTGCGGGAGCTCCGGCGCCTCGCCGACCTGCGCGACCTCGACGACGGGACTGTCGCCTCGGCCCGGGTCACCGTCGTCGACATCGGGGTCCAGCAGTCCTGGCGGCGCAAGGTCCAGGTCACGACCGCGCACCTCGCCGACGGCTCCGGCAGCGCGACGGCGACGTGGTTCGGGCGGCGCTTCGTCGAGCGGCGCATGCGACCGGGCGACGAGCTGCTCGTGTCCGGCAAGGTCAAGCACCGCCATGGCGGGATCGTCTTCGAGGGCCCGGACTTCCAGCCCGCCGATGCCTCGAACCTGCTCCACGTCGGGCGGATCGTGCCGGTCTACCGGCTCACCACCGGGGTGACGGCGAACCGGCTGCGGACGGCCATGCGCGCAGGCCCTCGACGCGGCCGGCCTCGCCTACCCGGAGTACCTGCCGGACGAGATCCGTGCCGCCGAGAGCCTCCCCGGGATCGCGGCGGCCCTCGAGGCCGCGCACTACCCGACGACGTTCGACGCGCGGGACGCCGCGCTGCGCCGGCTCGCCTTCGATGAGCTCCTCGCGCTCCAGCTGGGCATGGTCGGACGGCGGCGTGCGCGCGGCCGCGCTCACACCGAACCGATCTCGGTCTCGCGGGCGGATGATGGACGGGTCCGGACGTCCCTCGAGGCGGCCATCGGGCGCAAGGTGGGCCATCGGATCTCGTTGACGCCGGACCAGGTGCGGACCCTCGACGAGATCCGCGACGACCTCGCCCGTGACGTGCCGATGCTCCGCCTGGTGCAGGGCGACGTCGGCTCCGGCAAGACGGCCGTGGCGGCCTGGGCGCTCGCGGCCGCGGCGCTCGACGGCCGGCAGGCTGCGCTGCTCGCCCCCACGGACCTCCTCGCTCGGCAGCACCACGACGTCGTCGGCGGACTGCTCGAGGACCTCGGGATCGAGGTGATCCTGCTGACCGGTTCGCTCGGAGCGAAGGGACGCACGAGCGCGTACGAGGCGCTGGCCACCGGCCAGGCCCGGGTCGTCGTCGGGACCCACGCGATGCTCCAGGAGGCCGTGGCGTTCGCCGACCTCGCGCTCGCCGTCGTGGATGAGCAGCACCGGTTCGGCGTTGAGCAGCGCGGCGCGCTCGAGGCGAAGGCGAGGCAGGGGAGCGCCGCACGTCCTGCTCATGACCGCGACACCGATCCCGCGGACCCTGGGCCAGGTCCTGTACGCGGACCTCGACGTCTCCACGCTGCGCACGCCGCCCGAGGGCCGGATCGCGATCCGGACGGGCATCCGCCGCCCGGGGGACCTCGATGGAACGTGGCAGCGCGTTCGCGATGAGGCCGCCGAGGGCCGCCGCACGTTCGTCGTGGTCCCGCGCATCGGGCCGGCGGCCGCCGCCGCCGATTCGAATGGAGGCGGGGACGCCGGCTGGATCGGCGACGACGATCTCCCGGACGAGGACGTGGAGACCGCGTGGGCGGCCGCGGCCGAGGCCGAGTTCGCCCGCCTCACGGAGCTGCTCGCACCGCTCAAGGTCGGCCTCGTCCATGGCCGGCTCAAGCCCGCGGCACGCGACACGGAGATGGCCCGCTTCCGCGACGGCGGCCTGGACGTGCTGGTCGGCACGACGGTGGTCGAGGTCGGCGTCGACGTCCCGCAGGCGTCGCTGATGATCATCGAGGGGGCGGAGCGCTTCGGGCTCGCCCAGCTCCACCAGCTCCGAGGTCGCGTGGGCCGTGGGACCGATGCCTCGTACTGCGTTCTCGTGAGCGAGGCGGCCGAGGGCACCACGGAGCACGAGCGCCTCCGGGCGGTTGCGGGGACCTCGGACGGCTTCGAGCTGGCCGAGAAGGACTTCGAGCTGCGGCGCGAGGGTGACGTGCTCGGCCTCGCCCAGAGCGGCCTGCCACGCCTCCGGGTGGCGACGCTCTCAAGCCACGAGCACCGCGGCCTCGCGACGCAGGCCCGCGACTGGGCGGAGCGCCTGCTCGATGACGCGGGAACGCTGGACGCGCATCCCGACCTGGACCGCGAGCTGGCCGAGGGCTGGTTGACGCGCGTTCACGATGGCGATCCGGCGAGCGCCGCCTGACATGGCCGACGCCGGCCGCGTGATCGCGGGGTCCGCCCGGGGCGTCCGTCTCGCCGCTCCCGGTCCCGGCACGCGCCCCCTCACGGACCGCGTCAAGCAGACGCTGTTCGGGATCCTGGAGCCGGAGCTCGAAGGGGCGGCGGTCCTCGACCTGTTCGCGGGATCCGGCGCGGGCGGGATCGAGGCCCTCTCGCGGGGCGCGCTCTCGGCGGTGTTCGTGGAGCGGGATGCCGGTGCCGTTCGGGTCATCGCGGAGAACCTCCGGCGGACCGGACTGGAGGCGGGCGCGACCGTCGTGCGCAAGGATGCGCCGGCCTGGCTGGCCGCCGCCGCCCGGGGAGCCGGCGAAGGCGAGGGAACCAGGTTCGACATCGTCCTCGTGGATCCCCCGTACGCCGACACGGCGTCGCTCGTCCGCGTGCTCGAGGTGGTGGGTACCGTGGTGCGCCGGGGTGGCGTCGTCGTGTCCAAGCACTTCTGGCGCGACGCGCCACCGGCGATCATCGGGCTGCTAGCATCCGAGCGGGAGCGGCGCTTCGGCGAGACGGCGCTGACGTTCTACCGGCGCAGGGGATCACAGGAGGCTGGCGAGGCGTGAAGGTCGCGGTCTATCCCGGGTCCTTCGACCCGATCACCAACGGGCACCTCGACGTCATCCGGCGCGCCTCGCACGTGTTCGACCGCGTGGTCGTCGCGGTGCTCGGCAATCCGCGCAAGGCGCCGCTGCTGTCCGCGGAGGACCGGGTGGCCGTCATCCGCGCGGTCCTGGACGCCGAGCCGGACCTCGCCCACCGGGTCGATGTCGCGACGTTCGACGGCCTGACCGTGGCCTTCTGTCACGAGGTCGGCGCGGCCTTCCTGGTCCGCGGCCTGCGCGCGATCGCCGACTTCGAGACCGAGCTGCAGCTCGCCCACAACAACCAGCAGCTCGCCCCGGACGTGGACACGGTGTTCTTCATGACCAGCCTCGAGCACAGCTACATCAGCTCCAGCCTGGTCAAGGAGATCGCCCTGTTCGGGGGCGACGTGTCGGAGATGCTGCCCCCGCCCGCCGTCGCCGCCCTGGCGGGACGGCTCGCCCTGCGCGACGGGCCGTCCTAGCGGCCGGTCCGGCCGTCCGGCGTGCCATAATCCACCCAACGCCCCGCCGGGGCGGAGAGCCCAGGGGAGGCCGTCCGCTGGACATCATCTTTCTCGTCGAGCGCCTCGAGTCGCTGATCGCGAACGGCAAGAACCTGCCGATGACCAAGAACGCGATCATCGACCGTGACGCCGCGCTCAACCTCATCGACGAGCTCCGTGTCGCCGTGCCCGAGGAGGTCCGTGCCGCCAAGCGGATCAACCAGGAGGGCGGCCGGATCATCGAGAAGGCCCAGGAGGAGGCCGAGCGGATCGTCACCCGCGCCCAGGAGCAGGCCGCCTACCTCATCGGAGAGCGTGGCCTCACCGAGGCCGCCGAGGACGAGAGTCGCCGGATCGTCGCGCGAGGCGGAGGAGCAGGCGGCCGACGTGCGCCATGGCGCCGACGAGTACGCCGCCGGCGTGCTCGGCAGCCTCGAGGCCGACATCACGCACACGCTGAGCGGGATCACGCGCGGGCTGGAGATGCTGGACCAGCGCCGTGCGGCCTACCTCGAGGCCCAGGAGCCTGCCCCCGTCTACGTCGAGGACGACGTCGATGCGCCCGCGGCCGGCTACGCCGACGAGGAGCTGGACGCGGAAGAGGGAGCCTCGACGGCCGCTCGGCGATGACCGGCGCGGGCCCGCACGGCTATCCCGTGGACACCCACGGGGACCCTCTCACCTTTGCCGTGTCGGGGCTGATGGCGGACCTGCCCGGCACCGTCCGCGACTACGTGATCGAGGGTGTGTCCGTCGAGCCCGGCGAGGGCATCGTGCTTGCGACGCCCGTGGACGGCAGCGTCCGCCTCTCGCGCACGAACCGCGGCCTGGTCGTATCGGCGAAGCTGACCACCACGATGGCGGGGGAGTGCGCACGGTGCCTGCGGCCCGTCCTGATCCCGCTCGGATTGCGGATCGACGAGGAGGTTCTGCCCTCGATCGACCTGGCCAGCGGAGCCCCCATCCCGCTCGAGGAGGACGGCGACCCGGAAGGCGCGCGCCTCACCGACCACCACGAGCTGGAGCTGCGGCCGCTGGTCGCCGAGGCGATCTGCCTCCAGGAGCCGATCGCGCCCCTGTGCGCCCCCGACTGCCCCGGCCTGTGCCCCGAGTGCGGGCAGCGCCTGGAGGCCGGCCACGTCCACGACGATGGGCCCATCGACCCCCGCCTCGAGGCCCTCCGCGCCTTCCGGTTCGACGCCGGAGACGAGAGCGGGTAGACTCCCGGTTCGGCCACCCGTCCGGCGCCGGCGCGTCTGCGCGCCCGGGTCGGGCGGTCGAAACCACGAGACCGTCTCGCGGGTCTGCCCGCGTCACCAGATGCACAAGGAGCAAGTACCGCCATGGGTGTGCCGAAGCGAAAGGTCGCTCACGCGCGACAGATGGAGCGCCGGAGCCACCTCGCGCTCACCCTGCCGAAGCTCATCGAGTGCCCGCATTGCCACGAGCCCAAGCTCTCGCACCGTGTCTGCCCGGCCTGCGGGTGGTACAACGGCCGCCAGGCGATCGAGCTGAAGCCGGCCGGCGGTTCGTCCGCGGGCGAGGAGTCCTAGACACCCGGTCGTGACCACGACCAGCGATCCCGCACCGGCAGGCCCGGCACGAGCCGGCGTCCGGGTCGCGGTCGACGCCGTCGGCGGCGACCACGGTCCCAGCGAGGTGATCCCCGGAGCGCTCGCGTACGCGCGCTCGCACCCCGAGGACACGATCATCCTCGTCGGCGACGAGACCGTGATGGCCGCCTTCCTCCAGGACCGGCCGGGCAACGTGCAGACGTGCCACGCGTCCCAGGTCATCGAGATGCACGAGCATCCCGCCATGGCGCTGCGCGAGAAGAAGGACGCGTCGATCCTGGTCGCCACCGAGCTCGTCAAGCGCGGTGAGGCCGACGCGGTCGTGACCGCGGGCCACACGGGCGCCGGGATGGCCGCCGCGGTCCTGCGCCTGGGGCGCCTGCGCGGCGTGGACCGACCGGGCCTCGCGATCCAGATGGTGGGCACCGAGCGCCCGTTCGTCCTGCTCGACATCGGGGCCAACCCCGACTCCACGCCCGAGAACCTTGCGCAGTACGCGCAGATGGGCGCCATCTTCAGCGAGCGGGTGCTGGGGGTGGACCGGCCCCGCGTCGCCCTCCTGTCGATCGGCGAGGAGAAGGGGAAGGGCGACGCCCGGATCCAGCGTGCGACGGAGCTCATCGACCAGACCGACCTCAACTTCATCGGCAACGTCGAGGGCAAGGACCTGACCGCACAGGTCGCCGATGTCGTCGTCTGCGACGCGGTCCTGGGCAACGTCGTGATCAAGTTCTTCGAGGGTCTGTCCGGCCTGATCTTCGACCAGCTGCGCGCGGAGTTCCGCAGCGGGCTCCGGGGGCGGCTCGCCTACCTGCTACTGCGGCCCGGCATCGCGCGCATCCGCAGGTCGTTCGACTACGAGGTCGTGGGTGGATCGCCCCTGCTGGGCGTCCGGGGTGCCGTGATCATCACGCACGGACGGGCGAAGCGGCGCATGATCGAGCATGCGGTCCGCGTCGGCGCCACCACGGCGCGCGAGCGGGTCCCGGAGCGCATCGCCGAGGCGCTCGGCACGGGGGCGTCCGATGACGCGCCCGTGGCGGTCGAGGCTGCCGCAGCGATGGAGGGTGGCTCCTGATGACCGCGCTGTCCGTGGGACCCAGCGTGATCCGCGAGACCGTGCTCCTCGCCGCCCTCGAGGTGCCCGGCGTGGTCCGCGTCGGCCGCGCCGGCCCGCGCCTGCGCAACGTGCTCGCCGGGTCGCCCATCCGCGTTCGCGTCCGTGACGGGCGCGTCCACGTCACCCTCTGGCTGATCGCGCGCCCACGCCAGCCGCTCGACGCCCTCACCACGCAGGTCCGCGAGGCCGTCGGCGGCGCGGTCGTGCGCCTGCTGGGCCTCGAGCTCGGCGGAGTCACCGTCCTGGTCGATGGCGTCGGGGCCTGACGCACCCCGTCCCCGGCGGGATCGCGCGAGCGACGACCGGGCCCGGAGCCGCCGGGCCGCGCGCCGGCTGGCGCTCGCGTCCGTGTTCGAGGCCGAGTTCGGGCAGCGCACGGCGGATGCGATCCTGGAGCGGCACCTCGGCGTGGAGGGCGACCCCGACGTCGCCGGGCTGGCCCGGGAGATCGTGGGCAACGTGGTGCTGTATCGCGACTCGCTGGACGCCCGGATCACCGCCGCGGCGCCCCAATACCCCGTCGTTTCGCTGGCCCGGATGGACCGCGCGCTGCTGCGTTGCGGCCTGTGCGAAGTGCTACACTCGCCCGCGACGCCGGCCCCGGTGGCGATAGCCGAATGGGTCGAGCTGGCCCGGACGTATTCGGGCGATCCGATGCGACGGCTCATGAACGGAGTGCTCGGGCGAGTGGCCCGGGACCAGGATGCAACCCGTCGGGACACCCCGGTTTGAGGAGGGCTCAGTGGCCAGCACGTACGATCGGCTGAAGAAGATCGTCATCGAGCAGCTCGGTGTGGACGAGGCGGAGGTCACTCCGGAGGCCTCGTTCGTCGACGACCTGAATGCCGATTCCCTGGACCTCGTCGAGCTCATCATGAGCCTCGAGGAGGAGTTCGGGACCGAGATCTCCGACGAGGACGCCGAGAAGATCCGGACCGTCGGGGACGCCGTCGAATACATCGACGAGCGCGCGTCCTAGCGGCCCAGCCCGGGGCGAGATGCACCCGGCCGACGCGCTGACGGAGCGCCTCGGGCTTCCCATCCGTGATCGCGACCTGCTGGCGCAGGCGCTCGTCCACAGCAGCTGGCTCCACGAGCATCCCGACGCCGCTCGGGGGCACAACGAGCGGCTGGAGTTCCTCGGGGACGCGGTGGTCAGCCTTGCCGTGTCCGAGGCGCTCTACCTGCGCCACCCCGCCGACGACGAGGGCGTGCTCTCGGCGCGCCGCGCGGCGATCGTGAGCACGCCCGGGCTCGCGCGCCTCGCCGTGCGCCTGGACCTCGGCTCGTTCCTGTTCCTCGGCGAGGGCGAGGCCCAGCGCGGAGGTCGCGTGCGCCCGTCGCTGCTGGCCTCGGCGTTCGAGGCGCTCGTGGGGGCCATCTACCTGGACCTCGGCTGGGACGCGGCCCGGGACTGGATCCAGCGCTGGGCGGCGGAGGAGCTCTCCGCCGACTCGACCCTGACCACGCTCAAGAGCCCCAAGAGCCGGCTCCAGGAGCACACCCAGCGGACCACGGGCGACCGGCCACAGTACCGGCTCCTCGAGGCCGTCGGGCCCGATCACGAGAAGCAGTTCCGCATCGAGGTCGTCGTGGACGGCCGGGTGCTGGGCGTGGGCGAGGGACCGTCCCGGCGTATCGCCGAGACGTCGGCCGCCGCCGAGGCGCTCGAGGCGCTGCGAGCGGAACGGCAGGCGGCCCGTGCCGCCCGGGTCACCGCCGCGCGGCCGTCCGGGGCGGCTGGCTCCGATGCGAGCCGGCGGCGACGTGAGCGCGCCCGCCCGTCTCCTGGGTCTGCGTGTCCAGGGGTTCAAGTCGTTCGCGGAGCGGACCCTCGTCGAGTTCGGGCCCGGTATCAGCGCGGTCGTCGGCCCCAACGGATCGGGAAAGTCCAACCTGGCCGACGCCCTCCGCTGGGCGCTCGGCGAGCAGGGCCGCTCCTTGCGGATCCGCAAGAGCGAGGACGTGATCTGGGCAGGCTCCGAGCGGCGCAGTGCCCAGGGTATGGCCGACGTGACGCTCGTGCTGGAGAACGGCGACGCGCTGCTCCCCGTCGAGTACGCCGTCGTCGAGCTCGGCCGGCGCCTCTACCGGTCCGGCGAGAACGACTATCTGCTCAACAAGCAGCGGGTCCGCCTGCGCGACCTCCAGGACCTGCTGGACTCGGCGAACATCGCCGAGAACGCGTTCCTGTTCATCGGGCAGGGCATGGTGGACCAGGCCCTCGCTCTGCGCCCCGAGGAGCGCCGGCCGCTGTTCGAGGAGGTCGCCGGGGTCAGGCGGCACGAGCGCCGGCGCAGGAAGGCGGAGGACCAGCTCGCCGAGGCGGAGGCCAACCTGGCCCGCGTCGAGGACATCCTCGCGGAGCTGCGCCCGCAGGCGCGCCGCCTCGGCCAGCTGGCCGAACAGCAGGCGACCCGCCTCACCGCCGGCGAGGAGCTGGCGGCGGCGCTGATCGCCGCGGCGCACGGGCGCTGGCACGAAGCCGCCGGTCGCGCGGCCGAGGCCGAGCGGCGACGGGACGCGCTGCGCCTCGAGACGGAGCGGTCGCTCGAGGCGCTCGAGGCCGCGGAGTCGTCCGTCGCCGGCATCGCCACCTCGATGGCCGAGCGCGCGGAGCTGGAGCGCGAGCGCCGGGTGGTGCACGAGGCCGCGCGTGCCGACGCTCACCGCGCTCGGACTGCGCGAGGCGCGGGCGACCGGCGAGATCGCCGCGGCGGTGCGGGATCGGCAGCGGATCGCGGACGAGCGAGCCGCCGCCGATGCGGACGTGGCCCTGCAGCGGCGCATCCTCGCGGAGCCGGTGCCCGAGCGGGACCCGGAGCTGGAGGCCGCGCTGGGCGACGCGGACCGGTCGCTGTCCGAGGCGCTGACGGAGCTCGGGTCCCTGCGCGCCGCGTCGCGCGCCCGGGGCGACGAGCTGGCCGCGCTCCGGCGCGCCGAGGCGGCGCAGGCCGCCGAGGCCGAGACGGCCCGCCGACGTCACGCGGACGCCGGGCGCCGAGCGGCCGACGAGCGGGCGCGGGCCGCCGAGGCCGAGAGCCGGCGGGCTGCGCTGGACACGGCCCTGGCCGAGGCACGCACGTCGCTGGAGGCGGCGACGACGGAGGAGGCGGCGGCAGTCGTCGCGCGCGACTCGGCGCGCTCGGCGGCGGACACGGCGGAGGGCACCCGTCGCGCCGTTGCCGAGCGATCGGCGCGGGCCGGCTCGATGCTCGCGGGGCCCGCGGCCGCCTGGAGCAGCTCGCACGACGCCTGGACGAGGAGGAGGACCGGGGGATCGCCCGCGCTGCGCGGAAGCTGGGCGGCAAGCGCGTGGACGAGGATCTTGGGATCGAGCCGTCGCTCCGCCCGGCCGTGGAGGCCGCCCTCGGAGAGCTTGCCCGTGCCTACGTGGTGGAGCGCGGCAGCGCCACCATGCTGGCGGGCGAGCGCGGGCACGTGGTCGTGCGGGAGCGCCTCGCGACGGCCGACAAGGTCGCCCGGTGGCGGGACGCGCCGGCGAGCTGCGCCGGCTGGATGACGCGCTCGCGACCGTGGCGGGCGGCCGCCTGACCGAGGCCGTCCGCCGGGATCCGAACGGGGCCGTACGGGCACTGCTGGCCCGTGCCGTCTGGACGCCGGATCTCGCGGCCGCGCTCGAGGTGCAGGCCGTCCTGCCCGTCGGCTGGCTGGCGGTGACCCGCGACGGGAGCGCGGTGGTGGACGCGTTCACCGTGCGCGTCGGGCGCGGCGACTCCCCGCTGGAGCGGCGGGCAGAGGCGGATCGCCTGGCCCGGGAGGTGGACGTCCTGCAGGCCGAGGCCGACGCCGCGGAGCAGGGGACGAAGGCAGCCGAGGCCGCGGCGGCACAGGCGCGGGCAGCGCTCGAGGCGGCGCGGGTCGCCGAATCCGCGGCGGCCGCCCGACGGCGTCGCGCCGAGGACCTCGAGCGCGCCGCGGGTAGGGATCTCGAAGCTGCGGCCCGGGAGGCCGCGTGGCACGCGGCGCAGGCCGAGCGCCTCGCGCTCGAGACGGATCGCGCGGCGGCTGCCCTCGCGGCGATCGACGCCCGCCCCGCGTCGGGCGCCCCGACGGGTGGCGTCGCCGCGGGCGAGCAGGAGGCCATCGCAGCGTGGGAGTCGCGCGTCGGCGAGCTCCGCGTAGCGCCGTGACCGCCTCGCGGGCGATGTCGCGGCACACGAGCGGACCCGCCGCGAGGTCGAGGGACGTCGGGCTCGCGCCGAGGCCGCCGTCGCGCTGGGCGAGGCACGGGTCGCGGGATCGGAACGCGCCCTGGCGGCGCTCGCAGAGCGCGAGCGGGCCGCGGGCGACGAGCGCGATGCGGTCGCAGGCGAGCTCGCCGCGGCGGCCTCCCGAGAGGCGCGGGCGCGGGACGAGCTCGAGGCGCTGCTCGCCGATGACCGCGCGGAGCGGACCCATCTCGCCGAGGCCGAGCGCGACGCGATGGCCGCCCGCGAGCGCCTCCGCTCGGCCGACGACCGCGCCCGGGCCTCGGACGTCGGCGCGCTCGAGGCGCGCCTGAACCTCGATTCGCTGCGCGAGCAGCTGCTCGTGGAGCTCGCCGGACTGGGTGAGGTGGGCCTGCGGCACCTGGCGTCGGCCGCCGGCGTGGAGGTCTCGGACCTCGTGGGGAGCGCGGAGCCGCGCCGCGGTGCCGGCGAGGATGCGGCCCCGGGCACGGAACCTGATGGCGCTGCGGGCGGCGAGCTCGGCCTCGACGACGACGGCGCGGCCCCGGCCGAGGCGGGCGACACCGCCGCCCTCGAGGCCGCCCTGGACCTGCTCGCCCCCCGCTGGGCGGAGGACGCCGCGGACGGCGACCTGCCGTCGCCCGGACGGCTGTCCACGTTGCGTCGGCGCTTCCACGAGCTCGGCGCTGCGAACCCGTTCGCCGTCGACGAGTACCGGGCCGTCCGCGAGCGCCTCGAGACGCTCGATGCGCAGGACAAGGACCTGCGCGAGGCCATCGGCAAGACGCGGGCGCTGATCGCCGACCTCGACGTGCTCATCGCGACCCAGTTCCGGACGACGTTCGCCGCCCTCGAGGTCGCCTTCGACGCGCGGTTCCAGCAGCTGTTCGGCGGCGGCTTCGCCAAGCTCTCGCTCACGGATCCGACGGACCTGTCCGCCACGGGCATCGAGATCACCGCCCGGCCGCCGGGCAAGAAGCCGCAGGCGCTGTCGATGCTCTCGGGCGGTGAGCGCGCGCTCACGGCCGTCGCGCTGCTGTTCGCCATGCTCGAGGTCCGCCCGGCACCCTTCTGCGTGCTCGACGAGGTCGATGCCGCGCTCGACGAGGCGAACGTGGGACGCTTCACGGAGGCGCTCCGGGAGCTCGCGGCCCGGACGCAGTTCATCGTCATCACCCACAACCGCGGCACGATCGAGGCCGCCGACGCCCTCTACGGGGTCACGGTCGGCGATGATTCGGTCAGCCGCGTGATCAGCCTGCGTCTCGACGAGGCGCAGGCCATCGCCAGTCGCCGCCAGACCGAGGCCCACCAGGTCCTCGCCGGCGATCGTGGCGGGCACCCGGAGGAGAAGGACTGATGCCGCTGTTCCATCACGAGCACAAGGACCAGGATCCCGAGCGGGAGCCTGCCGAGGACGCGGCCGACGTGCCCGAGGGCATGGTTCGATCGCTCTATCCCGAGGGCGGTCTCGAACCCGACCTGATCGGCGACGAGTGGAAGCAGGGCTCGCCCGACGAGGCCGTCCCCGAGCCGAACGAGCTCGAGTGGGATCTGGCCGAGGCACCCGGCGCGCTGCTCGGCGGCTTCGGCGAGGTCGACCCGGCCCCGATCGTCCCGATGCCCGAGGTCAAGGAGCACGATCGGGAGGACCCGCACAGCTGATGCGCTTCTTCCGACGCGGCGGAGAGCCGAGCGACCACCCCCCGGAGCAGCCGCAGGAGCCTGTCGAGGCCGCCGACGACGTCATCGGCGACGAGTGGCGACAGGGACTCGCCGGACGAGGCCGTGACGGCTCGACGTGCCGCTCGACGCCGCGCCCGCCCTTCACCCGGTGACCGGCGGCGGCGGGATCGTGGAGCCGGTGCACGTGCCCGCCGAGCCGCCATCGGCGCCCGAGCCGCCCCCGGCCCAGTGGGCCTGGGGCGCCGACTACAGCCCCGAGAAGGCCGACGCCGCCCGCCGCGAGCGCGAGCGGGAGCAGCTCGAGGCCGGCCTCGAGAAGTCCCGCACCGGGTTCGGCGCCCGCCTCCTCAGCGCCTTCGGCGGCGCCGGCGGCGCGGACTGGGACGAGATCGAGGAGACGCTGATCACCGGTGACGTCGGGGCTGCGCTGTCCATGGACCTCGTGGAGCGCGCCCGCAAGCGCAGGGACGTCTCGGCCGAGGTGGCCGTCCGCGCCGAGCTGGCCGGCCTCCTCGCCGTCCGTGACGCGGAGCACTGGGAGCCCGTCCCGGCCGCGATGGGCGCGCCAGCCATCGTCCTCGTCGTCGGCGTCAACGGCACCGGCAAGACCACCACGATCGGCAAGCTGGCGGCCCGCGAGCGTGCCCAGGGACGGCGCGTCGTGCTGGCTGCGGCCGACACCTTCCGCGCCGCCGCCATCGACCAGCTGCGGATCTGGGCCCAGCGGACGGACTCGGAGATCGTCGCCCACGCGCCAAACGCGGACCCTGCAGCGGTGGTGTTCGACGCCCTCGACGCCGCCGTCGCCCGCCACGCCGACATCCTGATCGCCGACACCGCCGGCCGCCTGCACACCAAGTCGAACCTCATGGACGAGCTGTCCAAGGTCCGCCGCGTCATCGACAAGCGGATCCCCGGGCGCTCGGGTCGAGACCTTCTTCGTCCTCGACGCGACCACGGGCCAGAACGGCCTGGCCCAGGCGAAGGCGTTCCACGAGGCCGTCGGCCTGACCGGCGTCGTCCTGACCAAGCTGGACTCGACCGCGAAGGGCGGCATCGTGTTCGCGATCGAGAAGGAGCTCGGCGTGCCGGTCCGGTTCGTCGGGGTGGGGGAGAAGGCGGAGGACCTGCTGCCCTTCGACCCGGAGGCGTTCGTCGCGGCGCTGTTCGACTGACCCCGGCCCAGGGCCCGACGGTCAAGACGGCCCGTGGCGCCGACCCGGGCTGCTTTGCCCGAATCTCGAGCAGACGCCGCATGAACGTGGAGACGAGCCTCCGGCAACATGGCACTTGTCACCCGCCGATCGTCCAATGACGCTTTGGGCGCCGTTTCCTGGAGCGACACATCATGGCTCGTCGTCTGTCGAGGGGCGCAATCCTGATTGTGGCTATCGTCGCCCTGTCACTTGCGGTGACGGCAGGTATCGCCGGCTGCGAGCGCGCGCTCGTGGTTCCGACGGGCGCGCAGACCGTTCACGCGACCGTGACCCGTGAGGCAGTGCGCCTCGAACCGACGACCCTCCGTGCGGGCATGACCTACCTCACCGTCGACTCGGACGGCACGGAACTGATGTTCATCGGCGGGAACGCCATCGGCGGAGGCGAGACCGAGCCTTCCGAGCTGGTTGGGCTCACGGACGAACACCTCGACGCCGTCCTCCACGGCGACCTCGTCGACACCTACATCTCGTCCGGCTTCCGCAGCGGCGGCGAGTTGGGGAACGCGAGCGAGCTGGGCGAGCTCCCGGCCGGGAAGTACCTGTTCCTGCCCGACGGGATCGTGATCCTGGAGCCAGGGGCATACGACTCCATTCCTCTCAACGTCGTGGCCGTGCTCGAGGTCGTGCCTTGATGACGGATGCCGTGCGAAGCGCGGACGCTGTCTTGGCGGGTGTCAGGAGCGTGGCTGGGGTGTCTCCAAGTCCGACGCACTGCGCCATGCAGTCCCGCTCCACGACAACTGGAACCTGCTCCTCATCGACACACGAGCTCAGGGTCGCAGCAGCGGCGACTGGATGTCCTTCGGCGTTCGCGAGGTCGACGACGTCCGAGCGATGGTGGATTGGCTCGAGCGCATCAAGCGCCCGTCGAGGATCGCGGTCGCCGGGATTCAAGGTGCGCGGCGGCGTCGGCCAAGCTCGCCCGGACCGATCCCCGCATCGCCGGTCTGGTGCTCGAATCGGCACACGCCCGGCTGAGGAACGCGCTGGAGCAGAAGTTCGGCGCCGATCCGCTGGGCCAGCCCGTGGCGGTCACGGTCCCGATCGGAATGGCGGCTTTCGGGGCCCGGACCGGCGTCTGGCTCGGGGATGCGGACCCGCTCGACGCCATCGCCGACCTGGGCGACCGGCCACTGGCGATCAGCTACGGGACGAAGGACACCACCGACGTCCCCGAGTTGAACGCCCAGGTGTTCTACGACGCCGCTCTTGCCGCCGGGGTGCCGGTCGAGATCCCTGCCTGCGAGGGAGCGGGACACGGGAAGGTCATCAACACCTGCCCGGACGCCTACCGGGACTGGGTGAACGCCTTCATGGAGCGGGTCCTCGGCGAGGGCTGAGAGCCGTGATTTCTTCGGCCGCCGGCGGGGAGTTCCCAGGACGGCCGTCCGGTCTCCAGCGCCCGCCAGGTCACTCAACTGACGTCGGCGTGGGAGGGGAAGCGGTCACGCGACCGGCGTTCGGCGCGCGTCGTCCACACGGCCAACGCGCCACACCGGTGAGCGATAGAGACCGAGTGCACCGGCCAGCGCGAACAGCGGTCCGAGGAACGCCGCCGCCCGCAGCCCGATGGCCTCGGCCAGGAGACCGCCGACTACCGTGCCGACCAGGGTCGCGAGCACCATCACGACCCGCACCGTCGCGTTCACCCTCCCCAGGTGGCGATCCTCCACGCGCGCCTGGCGCATCGAGATCTCAGTGACGTCGTAGACCGTGACGGCTGTGTCGCCGATGAGCTGCTGGCCCACGAGGAACGCGACCGCGACGAGCGGCATGCCGGCCGGGGCGAGCGGGATGAGCAGGTTCCCCAGCGCGGCGACCAGCAGCGACGCCACCACGAGCCGGCCGAGCCCGAACCGTCCGGACATCCGCTCGGCGAACAGCGCCCCCATCAGCGACCCGAACCCGCCCAGCGCCGCGACGACGCCGATCACGGCCGCGTCGAGTCCCAGCACGCCGTTCGCGAACAGCAGCCATGTCGCCCCGAACACGCCCCACATCGCGGACAGTCCCAGCGTTCCCCACAGGAGGCCCCGCAACACGGGGTCGTGGGCAACGAGCCGGACGCCCTCGCGGATCTCCGTCGCGATGGGCTCCCGGTCCGCGACGGGCGGCGGCGGCGGCTCGGGTCGGCGGATGCCCCCGAGGAACGCCGCGGAGACCACGAACGAGCAGGCGTCAACCGCGATCGCGATCGGTGCCGTGAGCAGCTTCACCAGGAACCCGGCGGCGCCGAACGCCAGGAACTCCACCGCGCTCGAGGTCGCAGCGAGGGCCCCATTCGCGCGCACCAGCTCCGCGCGCCCGACGATGGTGGGCAGATACGCCTTGTCGGCGACGTCGAAGAAGGTCGTGAGGACGGCCGCCAGTGACGACACGAGCAGGACCTGGGCGAGCGTGAGCCAGCCGCCGACCGCCGCGACCGGGATGGATCCCAGCAGCACCGCCCGACCGAGGTCCGCCCAGATCATCACCGGCCGGCGGCGCAGCCGGTCGACCCATGCCCCGGCCACGAACCCCACGAGCAGGGCCGCGACGAGGTCTACGGCGCGCAGGGCGGCGATCTCGATGGGACCCGCCCGGAGCGTCTCGATCGCCACGAACGGCAGCGCGATCCGGGTCACGAACGACCCGAACACCGAGACGGTCGCCGCGCCCCACAGGAGCATGAACGCGCGGTTGCGCCGCAATCCGCGGGAGGGGAGCTCCGCGTGCGTGGGCGGCACGGGATCCTGAAGCGGGTCGAGCGTCACCGGTGGAGCCTACACTCGGCAGGACCTCTGGCCGAGGGCGCCCGCGCGAGGCATGACGTACACTCCGCACGCCTCGGTGTCGCCAGAACCCGCGCACCACCCGCCCGGCGTCCGCCGTGCGGCCTGATCCTCACCATCAGTCACAAGGGTCCCCGCCCCCGCATGTTCGACACCCTCAGCGACCGCCTCCGCAAGACCCTCGCCGGGTTGACCGGTCGTGGCCGCGTGACCGAAGCGGACCTCGATGCGGCGATGCGCGAGGTCCGCTGGCGCTGCTCGAGGCGGACGTCAACTTCAGGGTGGTCAAGGACTTCGTCGCGCGGGTGCGCGAGCGGGCCCTGGGCGCAGAGATCCTGGAGAGCCTCACCGCCGGCCAGCAGGTGGTCAAGATCGTCAACGAGGAGCTCACCGCGCTCCTGTCCGCGGGCGACCGGACGTTCCGCCTCGTGGGCAACCCGGCCGTGATCGCCCTCGTCGGTCTCCAGGGATCGGGCAAGACGACGTCGGCTGCCAAGCTCGCCAAGCACATCGTCAAGCTCGGCCGGGCGCCGCTCCTCGTGGCCGCCGACCCGTACCGGCCGGCCGCCGCGGACCAGCTCGAGACGCTGGGCAAGGGCCTCAACATCGCCGTCTATCGCGCCCCGGTCGGGACCCCCACCGTGGACATCGCCCGCCAGGGCATCGAGCACGCGAAGCGCATCGGCCGCGACACGGTGATCATCGACACGGCCGGCCGCCTCACGATCGACGACGCGCTCATGGCTGAGATCCGGGCGATCGCGGACGCCACCCGGCCCGTCGAGACGCTGCTCGTCGTGGACGCGATGACCGGCCAGGAGGCCGTCACGGTCGCGCAGGGCTTCGCCGGCGCCGTTCCGGTGACCGGCCTGGTGCTGACCAAGATCGACGGCGACGCCCGTGGCGGCGCCGCCCTGTCCATCGGGGCCGTGACCGGCATCCCGGTCAAGTTCCTGGGCACCGGCGAGAAGACGGACGCGCTCGAGGTCTTCCACCCGGATCGCCTCGCCAGCCGGATCCTGGGCATGGGCGACGTGCTCACCTTGGTGGAGCGCGCCCAGGATGCGTTCGACGAGAAGCAGGCGGCCAAGCTCGAGGAGCAGGTCCGCAAGGGCGCGTTCACGCTCGAGGACATGCTGTCCTCGATGCGCCAGATGCAGAAGATGGGTCCCATGGGCCAGCTGATGGGGATGATCCCCGGTATGAGCGGCATGGCCAACGAGGCCCAGGCCGCCGTGGACCGGGGCGATCTCCGGCGAGTCGAAGCCATCATCCTGTCGATGACGCCGCGCGAGCGTCGCGATCCCGGGATCCTCAACGCCTCGCGCCGTCGCCGGATCGCGAACGGGTCCGGGACGTCCCTGCCGGAGGTCAATCGGCTCGTGAAACAGTTCGGCGAGATGCAGAAACTGATGAAGCAGCTCTCGGGGACCGGCGGACGCCGGGCCGCGATGGGCCAGCTCCTTGGACGCCGTTAGGCGGGAGTGACGGACATGACCGACCAGGAACCCACCCAGGTCTACCAGCCACCGACGATCGAACCGCCGGTCGCGCAGCCCTCGGCCGCCGAGCCGCCGCCGCCCGTACCCGTGGCGACGGCGCCGCTCGAGTCCGCATCGAAGGGCGCGCGGCCAGGTCGCAGCAAGCTCAAGTGGCTCGTCGCCGGCCTCGTCGTCCTGCTCGTCGCGGGCACGGCCGCCGGCGCCACGCTGCTCCTGACCAGCGATTCGGGCGATCCCGCGGTGCTCGCGTACACGCCGGCCGACAGCGTCGCCTACGCCGAGCTGCGACTGGACCTTCCGGGCAGCCAGTCCGGAGAGCTCGCCAAGGTCATGAAGGCCTTCCCGGGCTTCGAGGATCAGGCCGCGTTCCCGATGAAGCTCTCGGAGGCGCTCGACCTGCTGGTCGGACAGGCAACGGATGGCAAGCAGGGCTACAAGAACGACATCGAGCCGTGGTTCGGCGGGCAGATCGGCGCGAGCATGGGCCCGCTCCCGGCGAAGGCCGATCCCGCCGCCGCTCGCGGCGTCGTCCTGCTCGGCGTCAAGGACGCCGCCAAGGCCACGGCCTGGGCCGACGGTCTGGCCGCGAAGAGCGGGACCACGACCACGACGGAGACCTACAATGGCGTGACGATCACCATCGTCGAGCCGTCCGCCGGCGCCCTCCCGGACGCGAAGGGCATGAGTGCCGCGTACGCCGTGGTCGGGCCGGTCCTGGCCATCGGCGACCCGACCTCCGTCAAGGCCGTGATCGACACCGACGGCAAGACGGGCCTCAACACCAACGCCCAGTTCCAGGAGGCCGAGGCATCGGTCACGGGCGACCGGCTCGGGTTTCGCCTACGTCGATCTCGCGACCCTGGCCAAGAGCGCGACGGACCTCGCCGGTTCGGTGACCGACGCCATGCCGTCGCTGCCGATCTCGCTCGAGGGCGTGATGCCGCCGTGGGTCGCGGGCGCCGTCCGCGCCGAGGACGGCGCGTTCGTCATGGAGAGCCGCTCGCCGCACATGGCATCGGCCGGGCCGGCGACCAACGCCGAGTCCAAGCTGCCGGGCGTGGTGCCGCCGACCACCGTGTTCCTCGCCGAGGGGCACGACGTCGGCAAGACGATCATCTCGGTCAAGGACCAGCTCGCCGACGTGCCCGAGCTCAAGGAGCCCGTCGCCCAGCTGGACGAGGCGCTGGCGATCGTCGGCGGCGCCGAGGCCATCGCCGGCTGGATCGGCGAGGCCGGCGTCGCGGTCACGCTCGACGGCACGGAGATCGCCGGCAGGCCTCGTCATCGTCCCGACCGATGCCGCCGCCGCCGACAAGCTGTTCGAGCCAGGTCAAGGCCTTCATCCAGCTCGGCGGCGCCCAGGCCGGCCTGTCCGTCACCGAGGAGCAGTACGACGGGACCACGATCACGGTGATCGACCTGTCGGGGCTCGGCGGGCTGGTCGGCCAGATGTCCGAGGGCGCCGTCGCGGCTCCAGCGGACCTCAAGCTCGCCTATGCCGTGACCGACGAGGTCGTCGTCTTCGGCATCGGGACCGACTTCGTGAAGAGCGTCCTCGACGCGAGCGCCGGCGAGTCCCTCGCCGACACCGAGCGCTTCAGCACCGCGCTGACGCAGGCCGGCAAGGAGCACGCCTCGCTGTTCTGGCTGGACGTGGCGGCCACCCGCGACTTCGTCGAGGGCATGGTCCCGGCCGCGGACCGGTCCGAGTACGACGCGAACCTCAAGCCGTACCTCGAGGCATTCGATACCGTGATCGGCACCACGATCCCGGGCGACGAGATCGATAGCGGCACCGTGATCATCCGCGTGACCGGCAACTGACCGGGTCCAGAAACCCGCCAATCAACCACCACAGCCCGAGCACGCGGGTCCTGCCCAGGGACCCGCCCACGTTGAGGAGCAGCGCACCACATGGCCGTTCGCATTCGCCTGACTCGTGTCGGGGCGACCAAGCAGCCCACCTACCGGCTCGTCGTCGCCGACAGCCGTTCCGCGCGCGATGGCCGCGCGATCGACACGATCGGGCATTACAACCCGCGCACCGACCCGATCGAGCTCGTCGTGGACGAGGCCAAGGCCAAGGACTGGCTGTCCAAGGGCGCCCAGCCCAGCGACACCGTCCGACGCCTGTTCAAGCAGGCGGGCGTCCTGCCCGGCGCGAAGTAGGCCGCCCGATGGCCGCCGCCGAACTGGTCGAGTACGTCGCCAAGTCCCTCGTGGACGATCCCGATGCCGTCACGGTCGAGGTCGTCAACGGTGAGGACGGGATGATCATCGAGTTGCACGTGGCCGAGTCCGACATGGGCAAGGTCATCGGGCGCAACGGCAGCGTCGCCAAGGCGCTGCGCACGCTGCTGAAGGTCACGTCCGCCCGCACGGGCGAGCCGGTCAGCCTCGAGATCCTCGAGTAGGAGCCGGGGCACTGGCTCCCAAGCGCACCGCCGGCGCCGGAAGTGCCGCGTCCGGCGGATCTGATCGCGCCGCGTCCGGGGCCGTCCCGGCGCGGCTGGTGGTCGCCCTGGTCCGCGGACTTCGCGGGCTGCGCGGCCACGTGCGCGTCGAGCTCCTCACGGACCGCCCCGAGGAGCGTTTCGTCGTCGGCACGACGCTGTACGTCGAGGGCACGGCGAGGACGCTGACGATCGCCGAGGCGTCCGCCGTCGCGGATGGTCCCGGGTGGTGGCTGCGCTTCGCCGAGGCGCCCAGCCGCGAAGCCGCCGATGACCTGCGGAACCTCTACCTCGAGATCGACGTGCCCGTCGAGGAGCACGAGCCCGGCCGCTGGTTCTTCCATGAGCTCGAGGGGCTGGCCGTCCGATCGACGGCCGGCGAGGAGCTGGGCACGATCGTCGACATCTACCGCGCCGGCGGTGCCGAGGTGTTCGTCGTGCGCGGTCCGCGGGGCGAGATCGACGTCCCCGGCGTCAAGGGAATCGTCACGGATCTCGCGCCGGATCGCGGCGAGATGATCGTGGACATGGACGCCCTGGACATGGACGCTCGCCCGGTGGACGACGACGACTACGTCCGGCCGCGGGATCGCCGTCCGAAGAAGCAGGCGAAGCCGAAGGGCCCCGCTCAGCCGCCCAAGGGCACCGGGCCGGTCCGCAAGCCGGTGGGCCCCGCCAGGCCCAAGGCCGCCCCGAAGGGCGCCGCGAGCCACCTGCCGACCGGCGTCTCGCATCCCGTCCCGCAGCCCGTCGCGCCGGAGGGCGTCGCGCCGGAGCCCGTCGCCCCGGATCCGCCAACCCGCGACGCCTGATGGCCCTCGAGGTCGACGTCCTCACGCTCTTCCCGCCGATGGTGGAGGGGCCCCTGGGCGAGAGCATCCCCGCCCGCATCCAGGAGCGCGGCCTCGCGACCGTCCGCGTCCACGATCTCCGCGGGTGGGGTCTCGGCCGCCACCGGACGGTCGACGACTACACCTACGGCGGGGGAGCGGGCATGGTCCTGCGCCCGGAGGTGGTGGCCGCCGCGCTGGCCGATCTCCGGCGCCCGGACTCGACCGTGATCCTCCTCGATCCCGCCGGCCGGGTCTTCCGCCAGGCGATCGCCCACGAGTTGGTGGAGCGACCGCACCTGGTCTTCCTGTGCCCGCGCTACGAGGGCGTGGACGAGCGCATCCGCTCGATGGTGGACATGGAGCTCTCGATCGGCGACTACGTGCTCACCGGCGGCGAGCTCGCGGCGCTCGTGATCCTGGACGCGGTCCTGCGGCTGTTGCCCGGCGCCATCGACGAGGCGTCGACCGCGGAGGAGTCCTTCGCGACCGGCCTCCTCGAGTACCCGCAGTACACCCGGCCGGCGACGTTCGAGGGCGTCTCCGTGCCGCCGGTCCTGGTCTCGGGGCACCACGAGCAGGTGCGGAAGTGGCGCCTCAAGGAGTCCCTGCGCCGGACGATGGAGCGGCGGCCGGACCTGCTGCAGGGACGCGCTCCCAGCAAGGAGGAGGCCGAGGCTCCTCGGCGAGCTGCGCGCCGAGGCGACGACGGAGGCCGTCGCTCCCGGGAAGCCAGGCGACACTCCCGATGCAGACGTGGAGCCGGGAGTCTGACCGCCGCCTCGCGGCTGCCGAGCGCCTGACACGTGGCCGTCGGCGTGCTATTCTCCGCCGTCGGCCGTGCCGTGTGTGGCTCGCCGTCCCGGAACCCGTGACCCCCGCAGCCGCGGCTGCCGACGACTGAACAAGGATCCACCACCCGTGAACGTGCTCAACGAGATCGTCCAGGACCAGATGCGGACCGACCTGCCGGTGATCACCCCGGGCGACACCGTCAAGGTGTCCGCCAAGGTCGTCGAGGGAACCCGCGAGCGCATCCAGGTCTTCGAGGGCCTCGTGATGCGGATGCGGAACAGCGGCATCGCGTCCTCCATCACCGTCCGGCGCATCGCGTCCGGCGTGGGGGTCGAGCGGACGTTCAAGCTGAACAGCCCCCGCATCGAGAAGATCGAGGTCGTCCGCCACGGCCAGGTCCGCCGCGCGAAGCTGTACTTCCTGCGCAACCGCGTCGGCAAGGCCGCGACCACGCTCCGCGAGCGCCGCTAGGCCTCGCCGCCGGGCGGTCGCCCGGCACCGCGACCCTCCACGACCCCCGCCGGGTGCGGGGGTCGCTTCGTGTCCTGCACCGGCTCTCACCCGGCTCCGGGGGTGGCGTCCCGGCCCGCATCGCCGTACCGTGGAAGCCAACGGCGTCGACTGCGCACGCCCGTGGTGGAGGGATGCATCCCGTGAGCACGCTGGGCGATGTCCGCCTTGTCTTCCTGGGCTTCAACGAGGAGATGGTTGCGCGCAACATCCTGGAGCTGGTCAAGGAGGCGAAGGACAGCAAGGCCATCGCGGTGGCCGACTGGGCCATCGTCCACAAGGACGAGTCCGGCAAGGTCAAGATCGAGGGCGACAAGTCGGTCGACCCGGGTGCGAAGCGCGGAGCGCTGTTCGGGGGTGGGGTCGGCATGGTCCTGGTGGCGCTCAGCGGGCCCGTCGGCGTGGCGGCCGTCGCGGGCGGCGCGGCGATCGGCGCCATCGCCGCCGGGATCCACGACAGCGGCATGAAGACCAAGGACATCCAGGCGGCGTCCGACCTGATGGCCGAGGGGCGCACCGGGCTGGTGTTCGCCATCCCGGCCGCCGACGTCGAGCGCTGGAACGAGTTCGTCGCGATGAACGTCGAGTTCGAGGCGCCCGACCGCCGTTACGAGGTGGACATCACGCCGACCAACTCGTTCGAGGACGCGGTCAAGGCGTACCGAGCGCAGCAGGAGGCCTGACGACCCACCTCGGTCAACCGCGGACCGGGTGGACGGAACCACCGGGGTCGGTCGCGGCCCGGCCGGACGGACGCCCGGGCCGCCCGGTGCCGACGTGCGGCGGGGTACGATCCCGACGATGTCCGTGATCGTCCCCACCCTCCGCTGGGAGCGCCCGCTCTGGCGCGCCGGAGCCACCCGTGTCGTGGGCGTCGACGAGGTCGGCGTGGCGCCCACCTGCGGGGCCGTGGTCGCGGCCGCGGTGATCATGCCGCCCAACTGCCACCGGATCCCTGGGGTACGCGACTCGAAGACCCTCAGCGCGGCGCAGCGGGAGCGCCTCGCCCCGATCATCCGCCGGCGGGCCGTCGCCATCGGCGTGGGCGCCGCGTCGGTGGCGGACATCGACCGCCTCAACATCTACCACGCGACCCACCTGGCCATGCGCCGGGCGATCGCGCGCCTCGGCGGCCAGGACCACGTGCTCGTCGACGGGCTGCGCATCGCCAACTTCGAGCGAGAGGTCGGACCGTACACGGCGATCGTGGATGGCGACGCGCTGGTCTACTCGATCGCCTGCGCCTCCGTGGTGGCCAAGACGGTGCGTGACCGGATGATGGGCGGGCTCGCGATCCGCTATCCGCAGTACGGCTGGGAGCGCAACCAGGGCTATGCGACGCAGGAGCACCGGGACGCCATCCGCGCCCATGGGCTCACGCCCCACCACCGGCACAGCTTCCAGGCGCTCCACGTGCTGCTGGCCGGCGACCAGCTCGGGCTGTTCGACGGCGTGCCCGTGATGGACGGGATCCCCGACGAGCTCGAGGATGAGGCCGACGACCTCGCTCGCGACGTCCTGGCCGCCACGACCTGAACGCCCGCGGCCTCGATCGCCACCCCGAACGGCCGGCGCAGCCGTGGAGCCGCTGGGGCACAATGACGTGGATCTGCGGCGTCGTTCGACATCGACGCGCAGGGCGAGGAGGGCCAACCACATGGGCGAGCCGAAGCGCACGCGCCTCATCTTCCTGGGCTTCCCGGACCAGGCGCCCGCAGAGGCCCTGGTCGACGTGATCATGGCCGGTCGCGAGAGCAAGGCGATCGTGATCGAGGACATGGTGCTGCTCCACAAGGCGATCGGCGGCAAGGTGACCGTCGAGGGCATGAAGTCCGCCGATCCGGGGGCTGCACGCGGGGCGGCGTTCGGGGGCACGCTGGGGGCGGTCCTGGCGGTCATCTCGGGCCCGATCGGCATCGGCGCGGTCGTGGGCGGCGCCGCGATCGGCGCGGTCACCGCCGCCGTCAAGGACAGCGGCCTCAAGAACGAGGACATCGACACGGTGTCCCGGTTCATGGCGGACGGCCGGACGGGGCTGATGATCGCCATCCCGCTGGCCGAGGCGGAGAAGTGGGACCCGTTCGTCGCCGAGCACCCCGAGTTCGCGGCATCGGACAAGCAGCACCGGGTTGACATCGTGCCGGGGCGCACGTTCGAGCAGGCCATCGGCGAGTACATCGCGCAGGAAGAGGCCTGATCTCCTGGGACTTCGCCAAAGCCGGCGGTAAGCGGCGCGGGCCATGCTGCGGGGATGCAGCGAGTGGCGTCCACGGCGGCGCAGCGGATCGGCGACGACGGCGAGGACCTCGCCGCCGCGCGGCTGGAGGCTGCCGGCTGGACGGTCCTCGCGCGGAACCTGCGCCTCGGGCGTGACGAGGTGGACCTCCTGGGTGTGGATCCCGGACCACCGGCCGCCTTGGTGATCGTCGAGGTTCGCCGCCGCGGTCGCCGTGACTTCGGCCTGGCCGAGGAGACGCTCGACCGTCGCAAGCGGATGGCGCTCAGGCGCGCGTTCGGCCACCTGCTCGAGACGAGCACGCTGCCGGACGGACACCGCCTTCCGGCCCTCCCGCTGCGGGTGGACCTGGTGGCGATCGATCCAGGCCCGGACGGTCAAGCCTCCGTCCGCCACCATCGGGGCATCAGGCCCTGAGGTGAGGAGCGGGCGACCGGACATCGGGCACCCCTGTGGTACACTCCCGGCCGCCGCGGACCGACCGCGGTGGTCAATCACGCCCGTGACGGCACCCAGCCGGACGGAGCACACACGCGGATCACCAGCCCGCACGGGACGGTGCCCACCGACCGGCCGATCGCGCGCCGGCACGAGGCTCCCGCCGGGGATCCGCGGAGGCAAGAACCGCAGGAGGCCACCCAGTGCCCACCGTCTCGATGCGCCAGCTGCTTGAGGCCGGCGTCCACTTCGGACACCAGACCCGCCGCTGGAACCCGAAGATGAAGCCGTACATCTTCGCGGAGCGCAACGGCATCCACATCATCGACCTGGCGCAGACGGTCAAGCGCCTCGACCTCGCGCTCGAGTTCGTCACCGAGACCGTCGCGCGGGGCGAGAGCGTCCTCTTCGTCGGCACCAAGAAGCAGGCGCAGGAGCCTGTGATGCAGGAGGCGATCCGGGCCGGTCAGCCCTACGTCACCAAGCGCTGGCTCGGCGGCATGATGACGAACTTCGTCACTATCCGGAAGCGCATCGGCCTGCTCGACCAGCTCGAGGCCCGGCAGCTCGCCGGCGACTTCGACCGCCTTCCCAAGAAGGAGGCTGCGCTCCTGACCGAGGAGCTCAACAAGCTCCAGGCCACCCTTGGCGGCATCCGCAAGATGAAGCGCCAGCCGGGCGCGATCTTCATCGTGGACCCGCACCGGGAGCGCATCGCGGTCACCGAGGCCAACAAGCTCGAGATCCCGGTCGTCGGCACCGGCGACACCAACGTCGACCCGGACGAGCTCGACTACATCATCCCCGCCAACGACGACGCGATCCGGTCGATCCGGCTGCTCTGCCAGCTGGTCGCCGATGCCGCGATCGAGGGTGCCCGCCAGCGCGCGGCGCACTCCTCGTCCGAGGTGGAGGCCCCCGAGGCCGCGTCCGCGGTCGAGGAGGCCGGGTTCGACGAGTCCGCGGCCGCCGACCTCGTCGCCCAGCTGACGGCCGGCGCCACGCTCTCGTTCGACCCCGACTCGGACGACGACCTGCTGCCCGGGGCCCCGAAGGCCGACGCGGTCCTCGACGTCCCTGAGGAGGTCGTCCCGGAGGCTCCGGCCGCCGGCTGATCCCCGGCCCGGGTGCGCGGCCCAGCCGCCATTCCGGGCCCGCCGCCTGGAGCGCTCCGGCGCCCGCACGGCACGACCGACACCACCCGCGCGGCCCGACCGCGCGCCGAAGCAAGAGCACAGGAGCACACATCAGATGGCGATACCGGCGGAGGCCGTCAAGGAGCTGCGCGAGCGGACCGGCGCGGGCATGATGGACTGCAAGCGCGCGCTCGAGGAGACCGGCGGCGACATGGACAAGGCCGTCGCGCTGCTGCGCGAGAAGGGCCTCGCAGCGGCGGCGAAGAAGGCCGGTCGCGACGCCCGCGAGGGCCTCGTGTCCAGCTACATCCACACCGGCGGCCGCGTCGGCGTGCTGATCGAGGTCAACTGCGAGACCGACTTCGTGGCCCGCACCGACGAGTTCCAGAAGCTGGTCCGGGACCTCGCCATGCAGGTCGCCGGCCTCGCCGCGCAGTACGTGGACGTCGACCGGATCCCGGAGGACGTCCTGCTCGCGAAGAAGGCCGCCCTCGCCGCCGACGAGTCCGTCCAGGCGAAGCCGGAGGCGATCCGCGAGAAGATCGTCGAGGGGCAGCTGGCCAAGTGGTACAAGGAGGTCTGCCTCCTCGAGCAGCCGTTCCGTGACGAGGATCGCACCGTGCGCGACCTCGTGACCGAGAAGGTCGCGACCATCGGCGAGAACATCCGCGTCCGCCGCTTCGTCCGCTACGCGCTCGGGGAGGAGATGTGACGGACGCCGGTCGCGAGACCGGCACGGGCGAGGGGTCGGCGACGGCCCCCGCCGAGGGTCGGCTCCGGTACCGCCGGATCCTGCTCAAGCTCTCCGGCGAGGCCCTGCTGGGCGAACGCCAGTACGGCGTGGACCCCGCCTTCTGCGCCTTCGTCGCGCGGCAGGTCGCGACCCTCCACGCGATGGACGTCCAGGTCGGGATCGTCGTCGGCGGCGGCAACATCTTCCGCGGGCTGGCCGCGTCGGCCAGGGGGATGGACCGGGCGACCGGCGACTACATCGGCATGCTGGCGACGGTCATGAACGGCCTCGCCCTCCAGGACGCCATCGAGCGGGCCGGCATCCCCGTGCGGGTGATGTCGGCCATCGCGATGAACGAGATCGCGGAGCCCTACATCCGGCGGCGTGCCGTGCGCCACCTGGAGAAGGGCCGCGTGGCCATCTTCGTCGCGGGGACCGGGAACCCGTACTTCACGACCGACACGGCGGCGGCGCTGCGCGCCGTCGAGATCGACGCCGAGGTCCTGCTCAAGGCCACCAAGGTGGACGGGGTCTACGATGCGGACCCGATGACGGACCCGAGCGCCAGCCGCTATGAGACCCTTACCTACCACGACGTCCTCCGGGACCAGCTGAAGGTCCTCGACGCCGCTGCGGTCTCCCTGTGCATGGAGAACGACCTGCCGATCGTGGTCTTCGATCTCAACGAGCCGGACAACATCACGAAGGTTGCCCGCGGTGATCGCGTGGGCACCCTCATCTCCGCTCAGCCCGGAGGAGCAACCGGATGACCAGTGAGATCCTTGCCGAGGCGGAGCGCAAGATGCTGCGCGCCGTCGAGGTCATGGAGCGCGACTTCCACGGGCTTCGTACCGGCCGCGCATCCACCGCCCTCGTGGAGCGGCTGCACGTCGACTACTACGGCACGCCAACGCCGCTCAACCAGCTGGCGTCGATCAGCGTCCCGGAGCCCCACCAGGTCGTGATCCAGCCCTGGGACCGGGGTGTCCTGGGCGCGATCGAGAAGGCGATCATGAAGTCCGACATCGGCCTGATGCCGAACGTGGATGGCACCGTCGTCCGCCTCAACATCCCGCCGCTCACCGAGGAGCGTCGCAGGGACATCGTCAAGACCGTCCACAAGCGCATGGAGGAGGCGCGCGTCGAGATCCGCAATCTGCGGCGCGACGCCAACGACCACCTCAAGAAGGAGGAGCGCGAGGGCGTGCTGGGGACCGACGAGATCCACCGCCAGCTCGAGACGCTCCAGAAGATCACGGACCGGGCGATCGCCGACGTGGACCGCGTTGGTGCCGCCAAGGAACAGGAGGTCATGGAGGTCTAGTGGCGCAGGCGCCCGATCGCACGCTCGCGCGGCCGACCGACGTCCCTCCGCTCGCCCACGATCACGTGGGCGACGGCGTCGCGCCGGAGGTCGATGCACCCGCCGAGGATGCGCCGCTCCTGCCCGTCGAGGACCTGCCCCGGCACGTCGCCGTCATCATGGACGGCAACCGCCGCTGGGCCAGGGCCAAGGGGATCACCGAGTTCGAGGGTCACGCGGCCGGCGTTGAGGCCGTACGTCGCGTCCTGCAGCACGCGGTCCGTCGCGGGGTCCCGATGCTGACCCTGTACGCCTTCAGCCGCGAGAACTGGGCCCGCTCCGACGACGAGGTCGCCGGCCTGTTCGACCTCCTCGCGCGGGCCATCGCGGGCGAGACGGACGAGCTCGCCGCCCAGGGTGTCCGCGTCCGGATGCTCGGGCGACTCGAGGAGCTCCCGGGTGAGACCCGCCAGACGATCGAGGACGCGCTCGCGCGCACCGCCGCAGGCACCCGGCTCCAGCTCAACGTCGCCTGGAACTATGGCGGCCGTACGGAGCTCGTGGACGCCTTCCGGCGGATCGCCGCCTCCGGCGTTCCCGCGGACCAGGTGGACGAGCAGACGATCGGCGCGGCGCTGTACACGGCGGGCCTGCCGGACCCGGACCTCGTGATCCGAACCGGGGGTGAGCAGCGGATCAGCAACTTCCTGATCTGGCAGTCCGCGTATGCCGAGCTCTGGTTCACGGACTGCCTCTGGCCGGACTTCGGGCCGGAGACGTTCGACGATGCGCTCCTCGAGTTCGCCCGCCGCAGCCGCCGGTTCGGCCGCTAGCCGGTAGGCTGCACGCATGCTGAAGACCCGGGCCCTCTCTGCGCTTGTCCTCGTTCCCGTCCTGCTGATCGCCCTCCTGATCGGGCTGCCCGCCATCACGCTCGTCCTGGTGGTCGTGGCGGCGCTGGGCGGCTGGGAGGTGTTCCGACTGCTCAAGGCGGCCGGCTACCAGTCGTTGCCGCTGTTCGGGACAGCCCTCGCCATTGCGTTCGTGCTGGAGGCGGCCTTCCAGCCGGTGGGGGACAAGGGGATCCTGCTCGTGGCGGTGGGGGCCGTGCTCGCCGGGATCGGGGCGTTCTCGCGCCAGGATCCGCGCGACGGCCTCGTCGCCTGGTTCACGACGATCTTCGGAGCGATCTACGTCGGCTTGATCGCGTTCGTGCTCCAGGTGGCGTCGACCGGTCCGGCGATCCCGACCGCGGCCCCGCTGGCGCAGATCGGCGCCGAACGCGGCTGGATCCTGCTGCTTGTCCTGGGCGTGTGGAGCTACGACACCGGCGCCTATCTCGTGGGCCGGCAGATCGGACGCCACAAGTTCCTCACCCACATCTCGCCCTCGAAGTCGATCGAGGGCCTGATCGGAGGCATGATTGCCAGCACGATCGTGACCATGCTGATGCTCGCGGCCGTCGGCCAGAACCCGCTCGGGGGTCTCGTCCTCGGGCCCCTGCTGGGTCTCACGGCCCAGGCGGGCGATCTCGCCGAGTCAATGCTCAAGCGTGCCGCCGGGGCCAAGGATTCAGGGACCCTGATCCCGGGTCATGGCGGGATGCTCGACCGGATCGACTCGTTCCTGTTTGCCGGCCCAGTCGTCGCGCTGTATGTCGTCGCGCTGGTTCGCTGACGGCGAGCGCGTCCGCGTCGCGCTGCTTGGATCTGCCGGGAGCATCGGCCGCCAGACGGTGGACGTCCTCGAGGCCCACGCCGACCGGTTCGAGGTCTCGGCCCTGGCCACCGGCCGCAACGCCGAAGAGCTCGAGGTCCAGACCCGGCGCCTCATGCCCAGGGCCGTCGCACTCGCGGACGAGGGGATCGGCCTCGATCTGCCGTCCGGGGTGACCCGTGTCCGGGGCGAGGAGGCCCTCGTCGAGCTTGCCACCCGGGATGACGTGGACCTCGTGATCATCGGCACCGGCGGCATCGTGTCGCTGCGGCCGACCCTCGCGGCGTTGCGGGCCGGCAAGGTCGTTGCGACGGCCAACAAGGAGACGCTCGTCGCGGGCGGACACCTCGTGATGGCCGAGGCCCGAGCCCAGGCCACAGCCCGCGCCGAAATCGACGCCGGAGACCCGCTGGCGATCCCGCTCGCCTGGCTGCGGCCGATCGACTCGGAGCACTCCGCCATCTGGCAGTGTCTCGTCGGCGAACCGAAGGCGTCCATCGCCCGCCTGGTGCTCACCGCCTCGGGAGGGCCGTTCGTCGACCTGCCCGCCGCGGAGTTCGCGGGGATCACCCCCGAGCGGGCCCTGCGGCACCCGACCTGGACCATGGGAGCCAAGATCACCATCGACGCCGCGACCCTGGCCAACAAGGGCCTGGAGGTCATCGAGGCCCACTGGCTCTACGATGTGGCCTACGACGCCATCGACGTGGTCATCCATCCGCAGAGCGTCGTCCACTCGGCCGTCGTGTTCGTCGACGGCTCCCTCAAGGCCCAGTTGGGAACCCCGGACATGCGTCTCCCCATCCAGTACGCCCTGACCCACCCCGAGCGTCTCCCGTCGCCGGCGGCCCCACCGGACCTGGTGGCCGCCGCGCGGCTCGACTTCCGCGCCCCGGACGAGTCGCGCTTCCCGTCCCTGCGCATCGCGCGCGAAGCAGGACGTCTCGGACCGCGCGCCTCGGCGGCGCTCATCGCCGCAGACGAGGTGGCCGTCGCACGCTTCCTCGGCGGCACGCTCGACTTCCCGGGTATCCCGCGCATGCTCGAGGCGGCCGTGCTCCGCTTCGGCGTGGGACCCGATCAGGCGCCCGACGTGCCCGCGCTCGTCGAGCTGGACCGCGAGGTCCGAGCCGCCTTCGCGACCGGTCCCCTGGGAGGTGCCGCATGACGGCGATCTTCGACACCCTCGTCACCGTTCTCCTGTTCATCCTGGTCCTGGGCGGCCTCGTCCTGTTCCACGAGCTCGGCCACTTCGTCACGGCTCGAATTGCGCGCGTCCGCGTGCTCGAGTTCGGTGTCGGGTTCCCGCCGCGCGCGAGGACCCTGGGGCGCGGCGGCGTGTCCGCCACGGACACCGCCGAGTATCGCCGCGCGCGGGACGACGCCCTCGCGGCCACGCGGGTCGACGAGGCTGCCCACGAGGCGGTCCTCGAGACCTCGGAGGATCCACAGGGCACCGACTACACGCTCAACTGGCTCCCGATCGGCGGGTTCGTCAAGCTCGAGGACGAGAACGGCGGTGAGAGCTTCGACCCGCGCTCGTTCGGGCGCGCCAGGCTGCCGGTGAAGCTGATCATCCTGGTGGCCGGCGTGGTCATGAACCTGCTGCTCGCGCTGGCGATCTTCACGACGATCGCCTGGTTCGCGACGCCCACCATCGGCCTCAAGTTCGACTCTGTGGAGGCCGGCTCGCCCGCCGCCGTCGCGGGTCTCACGGGCGGCGATGCCATCGTGAGCGTCAACGGAAGCGGATACGACTTCTTCGGCTCCTACGACAACGCGTCGCCGATCGATGACCTGCGGGCCAATGCCGGCCAGGCGGTCACGATCGGGGTCCTGCGGGCCGACGGTACCCGCGACGAGGTCCAGGCCACGCTCCGCACCCAGGCCGAGATCGACGCCGGCAAGGGCGCCCTGGGCATCAAGGCGAGCGAGCAGGGCTTCGAGTTCGTGTTCCTCGGCGAGTACACGGGCCGGCCGCTCGCCCAGGCCATCAGCATCGGGTGGAGCGAGACCATGCGCTGGTTCGGCCTGATCCTCGATGGCCTCGGCAGCCTGGTGGGCTCGGTGGTCTCCGATCCGACCGCCGCGCCGCCGGTCTCCGGACCCATCGGCATCGCAACGTCGCTGGGCGAGACCTTCCGGGTCAGCGGCCTGGTGATGGTGCTCTACGTGGCCGGCATCCTCTCGGCCAACCTCGCGCTCGTGAACATCCTGCCGTTCCCGCCGCTCGACGGCGGCAGGATGCTCATGCTGCTGCTCAAGGCGATCCCACGCTACGGCAAGCGGATCTCGCTCCGCGCCGAGCAGCTGACCTACGCGATCGGGTTCGTGGCCCTGTTCACCTTCCTGATCTGGATCACGGTGTTCGACGTCGCCCGCCAGTTCGGCGGCGGGACGCCGTGACGTCGCCGGACGCGCTGAGGCCCCTTCGCCGGCCGACGGTCTCCGTCGACGTCGGCGGGGTCCTCGTCGGGTCCGCCCACCCGGTCGTGGTCCAGTCCATGACCAACACGGACACCGCGGACCCGGACGGCACGGCGCTCCAGGTCGCACGCCTCGCCCATGCCGGCTCGCAGCTGGTGCGCGTGACCGTCAACACGGACGAGGCGGCGGCTGCCGTCCCGGAGATGATCCGCAAGCTGCGCGACAACCTGGGCGTCGATGTGCCGGTCATCGGCGACTTCCACTACAACGGGCACAAGCTGCTGGTGGACCACCCGGCGATGGCCGCCGCCCTGGCGAAGTACCGGATCAACCCCGGCAACGTCGGGACCAAGTACCACGACGAGAACTTCACGACGATCGTCCGGGCCGCCATCGAGCACGACAAGCCGGTCCGGATCGGGGTGAACTGGGGCTCGCTCGACCAGCAGCTGCTGACCGACCTGATGGAGGCGAACGCGCGGCGGCCGAGCCCCGCGACGCCCGCGACGTGATGATCGACGCGATGATCGAGTCGGCGATGCGCTCCGCGGAGCTCGCCGAGGAGACGGGCCTCCGGCACGACCGGATCATCCTGTCGGCCAAGGTCTCGGGCGTGCGAGACCTCGTGGACACCTACCGCCGGCTCGCGCCGCGCTCCGACTACCCGCTCCACCTCGGCCTGACGGAGGCCGGCATGGGCATGAAGGGGATCGTGGCCTCCACCGCCGGTCTCGCGGTCCTGCTCAACGAGGGGATCGGGGACACGATCCGGGTCTCGCTCACCCCGGAGCCCGGCGCCGGTCGCGAGCTCGAGGTGGAGGTCGCGCAGCAGGTGCTCCAGTCGATGGGTCTGCGCTCGTTCCTGCCCCAGGTCTCGGCATGCCCCGGCTGCGGGCGGACCACGTCGACGTTCTTCCAGGAGATGGCCCGCGACATCACGGAGCACATCAAGGTGCGCATGCCCGAATGGCGCGAGACGCACCCGGGCGTCGAGGAGCTCAAGGTCGCGGTCATGGGCTGCGTGGTGAATGGCCCCGGTGAGTCCAAGCACGCGGACATCGGGATCAGCCTGCCCGGGCACGTTCGAGGCGCCCGGTGGCCCCCGTGTTCGTGGACGGGAAGCTGGACCGGACGCTCCGCGGCGACCGGATCGTCGCCGAGTTCATCGAGCTGCTCGAGGACTACGTGGACCGGCGGTACAGGCGCGCGGGAGCGGGCACCGCCTCGTAGGGAACCTCGAAGGGCCCGCGCACGGTACCGGCGACGCGCTGCGGCTCTGTCACCGACCGGCAGGCCGCACCACCGGCATCCTCGTAGCCCGGCGCCGGCCTCGTGCCGCACGACGACGAGCCGACGAGGATCCACCACAGGGCGGTCGTGATGACCAGCAGCGCGCCCACCACGACGACGAGGCCCCATACCCAATCGCGGGTCCGGAGCGGCGCCTCCTCCGTGTCGATCCCTGCGCCTTGTGCGTCGGTCACTCGAGACCCCCACGCTACGGGTCGATGGGCGCATGCTACGGGACCGACTGGGCCGGTCGAGAGCCATCCGACCTTGTCGCCCGGTTCCGACCTCGTCAGCCCCGATCTCATCCGATGGCGGCTCAGATCCGACACGGCCACGATGGGCCCGCTCCCCGAAACCCGACTTCGGGCCCGCGGTCGTGCATGAACCCCGCCGGATCCATCCGGTACGGGATGGCCAGGGCGCCGGGCGGTCGGGGCGTCGCATGCGCCGGCTCTGCGTTGGCCCACTGACGCATTCGGGCCGATTGAGGGTCCACGGGCCCGGGTGTATACTCCGCGCCAATACATCGAGGCCGCCACCGAACGTGGGTGACCAACCCACGTTTCTTTGTGTCGAAGCGGTGCTCGTGGAGCGAAGAGAGCATGGAGGCGCTTGATGAGTCGTGACTTCGTCGGTGCGCTCCTCCAGCTCAACGCCGAGAAGCAGGTACCCCAGGAGGCGCTGATCCGTGCCGTCGAGGAGGGGATCCAGGCCGCCTATCGGCGCGTCGCCGCCGAGGAGGACATCTTCGTCCGCATCGAGCCCGGGACCGGCGAGATCCGCGTCTATCGCGGCCGCCACGTCGTGGACGAGGTCGAGGACCCGATGGTCGAGGTGACCGTCGACGAGGCGCGCGTGACGCATCCCGAGGCCCGCGCCGGGGAGGTCATCGAGCTCGAGCAGCTCGACGCGGAGCACTTCGGCCGCATCGGCGCCCAGACCGCCAAGCAGATCATCCTGCAGCGGATGCGCGAGGTGGAACGGGACCAGCGCTTCGACCAGCTCGCCGCCCGGGAGGGCGAGCTGATCACGGGTTCCGTCAGCCGCGTCGAACCGCGCGCGATCATCCTCGACGTCGGCAAGGGGGACGAGGCCGTTCTCCAGACCAGCGAGCAGAGCCCGCTCGAGCATTACCGCATCGGCCAGCCGGTCAAGGCGTTCGTGCTGGAGGTGCGCCGCACGGCCCGCGGGCCGCAGGTCCTCGTATCGCGGACCCACAAGGGCTTCCTGCGCCGCCTGTTCGAGCTCGAGGTCCCGGAGATCCACGCGGGCACCGTCGAGATCAAGGCCATCGCACGTGAGGCAGGCTCCCGGTCCAAGGTGGCGGTCGCGTCGCGCCAGGAGGGGCTCGATCCCGTCGGGGCCACGGTCGGACAGCGCGGGGCGCGGGTCCAGGCCGTGGTGGCGGAGCTGGCGGGCGAGAAGATCGACGTGATCCCCTGGAACGACGACGCGTCCGTCTTCGTGGCCAACGCCCTGTCGCCCGCGCAGGTGCTGGGTGTCGTGATCGACGAAGAGCACCGCATCGCCAACGTCACGGTTCCCGAGCGCATGCTCTCGCTGGCCATCGGCCGCGAGGGACAGAATGCCCGGCTTGCGGCCCGCCTCACCGGCTGGCGGATCGACATCCGCAGCGATGTGGTGGCGGCGGAGGCTCCGCCGACCCCGGGGCCCGATCCGGAGCCGGAGCCCGAAGCCATCGTCGCCCCGGCGGCCGAGCCCGAGGCAATCGAGCCCGAGCCCGTCGCGGAACCAGGACTCGAACCCACCGGGGTGAGCGTCGAGCCCACGGAGGCAGCCGCCGCGGACCAGCCGTCGGCCACGCCTGCGGAGGAGTCGACGGGCACCCCCGCGGAGACACCGGCTGACGTCCCCGCCGAGGCAGCTGCGCCCGCGAAGCGGAGCCGCAAGAAGCCATCCGAGGAGGTGGCGTCGTAGGCCCGGCGGCGGCCGGTCGGACCCGGCCATCCCCGCCGCGACGGCTTCCCGAGCGGAGCTGTGTCGCCTGCCGCACGCCTCGGCCGAAGCAGGAGCTCGTGCGCGTCGTTCGCACGCCACAGGGCCTGATCGTGATCGATGTCACCGGCCGGATGGCCGGCCGCGGGGCGTATCTCTGCCGGGATCTCGCATGCTGGGATCTTGCCGGCCGGAAGCGGGCGCTCGAGCACGCCCTCAAGGCACCCATCCCGACGGACCTCGTTGAAACCCTCGCCGCCGGCCCGGCGGCCCTCGCCACCATCGAAGCAACCACCCGCGTCATCGGCGCCCGGACGGGCTTGCCGGACGCCAACCTTGATCTGAACGAAGGAGGAGCCCATGGCCAGGAGTAGGAGCGGTACCCGCGGCCGTCGCGGGCCCCGCAAGCCGCCGCGGCGGGCCGGCTTCGCGCCGGGCGCCGTCGCGGTCGTCGATCCCAGCGAGCGCGGCGCGATCGAGCTGCCGGCGACGATCACCGTCAAGGACCTGGCCGATCTCCTCGGCACCAGCCCGGCGGATGTCATTCGCGAGCTGATCAAGAGCGGCATCTTCGCGACCATCAACCAGCTGATCGACCGCGACACCGCGTCGCTCGTCGCCGAGGAGCTCGGCTACGAGGTCGCGGAGCTCACCGTGGTGACGGCCGGCGACGACGAGGAAGAGGGCAGCGCTCCGGCCGAGGCGGCGAAGGAGCAGCTCTGGGAGGACGAGGCCGAGGACGACGAGAACCTCGTCCCGCGCGCCCCAATCGTGACCGTCATGGGCCACGTCGACCACGGCAAGACGAGCCTCCTGGACGCGATCCGCTCGACCACCGTCGCGGCGGGGGAGCGGGGTGGCATCACCCAGCACATCGGCGCGTCCGAGGTCACCACGAAGGACGGCAAGCGCGTCGTCTTCCTCGACACCCCGGGCCACGAGGCGTTCACCTCCATGCGCGCCCGCGGCGCCAAGGTCACCGACATCGCGGTGATCGTGGTCGCGGCGGACGACGGCGTGATGCCCCAGACCCTGGAGGCGATCAGCCACGCGAAGGCGGCCAAGGTCCCGCTCGTCATCGCGATGAACAAGATCGACAAGCCCGACTCGAACACCGACCGGGTCAAGACCGAGCTCGCCGAGGCGGGCGTCGTGATCGAGGACTACGGCGGTGACACGCCGCTCGTGCCGGTGTCCGCCAAGACGCGCGTCGGCATCGAGGAGCTGCTCGAGATCATCCTGCTGGTCGCGGACCTCCAGGAGCTCAAGGCGAACCCGAAGCGCGATGCCATCGGCACGATCATCGAGGCTCGCCTCGACAAGGGCCGCGGCGCCGTCGCGACGATCATCGTCCAGACCGGAACGCTCCGCGTCGGTGACGTGGTCGTGGCCGGCAACACGTTCGGCAAGATCAAGGCCCTGGAGAACTCGGCCGGCAAGCGGATTCCCAAGGCCGGGCCCGCGACCGCGGCCGTCATCCTCGGCCTGTCCGAGGTCCCCGAGGCCGGCGACGTGCTGCGCGTTGTCCCGGACGTGATGATCGCTCGCAACCAGGTGGAGGCCCGCAAGAATGCGGCCGCGGCGGAGGCCGGCGCGGGATCGGGCCGTGCGACCCTCGAGGACCTCTACAAGCAGATCCAGGCCGGCCAGGCCAAGGAGCTGCGGATCATCCTCAAGACGGACGTCTCGGGCTCGCTGGGCGCCATCACCCAGGCCCTGGCGCAGCTCAACTCGGACGAGGTCAAGATCAACGTCCTCCTCGAGGCGGCCGGCGACATCACCGACAACGACATCATGCTCGCGACGGCGTCCAACGCGATCGTCGTGGGCTTCTCGACCGGGATCACGGACACCGCCCGTCGCGCCGCCGAGGCCGAAGGCGTGGACGTCCGGCTCTACGACATCATCTACAAGCTCACGGACGACATCGACGCGGCCCTCAAGGGCATGCTCGAGCCGGAGATCGTGGAGGTGATCGAGGGTCGCGCGGAGGTCCGCCAGATCTTCAAGGTCGGCAAGAGCACGGTCATCGCCGGCTGCTTCGTCACCGACGGACGCATCGTGCGGGCCGGCGGGGCGCGCGTCTGGCGCGGCGGCAAGATCATCGCCACGGACAAGATGGACTCGCTCCGGCGCTTCCGGGACGACGTCCGCGAGGTTGCCCAGAACTTCGAGTGCGGCATCGGCCTCGCCGGGTTCAACGACCTGGCCGAGGGCGACATCATCGAGTGCTTCACCAACCAGGTCCGCAGCCGGGTCACCGGCTGAGCCCTCGGGCCGGTGGCTCGCCGGAGCCACCCCGGGCCCTGGAGACCAGACGATGAGCCAACGAACCGACCGCGTCGACGAGCTCCTGCGCCAGGAGATCGGCACGCTCCTCGCCAAGGAGCTCGCCGATCCCCGGATCGGGTTCACGACGATCACCGACGTCGAGACCTCGCCCGATCTCCGGCACGCCAAGGTGTGGGTCAGCGTCATCGGCGGCAGGACGGACCGCACCGAGACGGTTCGGGCGCTCCAGGCGTCCATGGGCTTCGTGCGCCACGAGCTGGGCAAGCGCCTGAGGATCAAGCGGATTCCCGCGCTCCACATCCACCTCGACGACTCGGCCGAGCGGGGCACCCGCGTGCTCCACCTGCTGCAGGAGCTGGAGTCCGGGGTGGAGCCCGGCGAGATCACGCCGTTCAACGAGTCCCTGCCCACGCCGGTCAAGCGGCTGCCCCACGAGGGCGACGCGGAACCCGTGGAGGGGGAGGCTCGGCCTGGTGCGCGCCCCGAGATCCCGCCCGCTCCCACCGCGCGCAGGCCGTCGAGCCGGCGCGGATCGGGTGCCGCCCGGTCGGGTCCGGGCGCGCCGCGTTCGAGCAGCCATGGCTCGAGCCCGCGCCGCAAGCCCGGGAGCACGAAGGGATGAGCGCCCCCGTCGACCTGTCGGGCTTCGCCCGCGACGCCGTCCCGGAGCCGGTCCTGGCGCGCATCCGCGCGGCCCGAAACGTGCTGGCCGTCTGTCACGAGCACCCGGATGCCGACACGCTCGGCGCGGTCATCGGGATCTGCCTGATCGTCGAGGCCATGGGTGGTCATGCGACCGCCGTTTGCACGGACGAGGTCCCGCCGCTCTACGGCTTCATGCCCGGGATCGACCGCTTCCGCACGGACCCGGACCAGGCGGAGACCTACGACCTCCTCGTCCTCGCCGACTGTGGGTCTGCCGAGCGGGTGGGGGAGGTCGCGGGCCGTAACGCGAGCCTGTTCGCGGCGCTGCCGCGGGTGATCGTGGACCACCACGCATCGAACGGCACGGCGGGCGACGCCGACTGGGTCGACCCGGGCGCCGCGGCGACCTGCGAGCTCGTCGCCCTGCTCGCGGTGCGCCTCGGGCTGCCGCTCGATCTCGCGGACCGCGCGCTCGCCGACGTGCTGATGGCCGGCATCGTGATGGACACGGCAACCTTCGCCCACCCCAACGCGACGCCGCGGACCCTGGCGGTCTCGGCGGCGCTGGTGGCCGCCGGGGCGCCGCTGTCGGACATCTCGCGACGCCTCTACCGGACCAAGCCGGACACCCAGCTCCGGCTGTTCGGGCGCGTGCTCGACCGCCTGGAGACCTCGCCCGACCGACGGGTGATCTGGTCGACCCTCCGCCTCGCGGATCTCGCGGAGACGGACGCGATCCCCGCGCACTCCGAGGGGATCATCGACCTGCTCGCCCAGTCCGAGACCGCGGAGGTCTCGATGCTGCTCAAGGAGCAGGAGGACGGCATGACGCGGCTGTCCGTGCGGACGAAGCCGGGCGGCGTGGACGCCACGGAGCTCACCGGCACGTGGGGCGGTGGCGGTCACGCCCGGGCGGCCGGCGCGTCGATCCCGCTGCCGCTGGCTGCGGCCCTGGGCGTCGCCCGCGAGGTTGCCGAACGCATGGCGGCCGAGGTCCGACGGTGAGCCCGCGAGACCGCCGTGGCGGCCTGGACGGGGTGCTGATCGTCGCCAAGCCGTCCGGACCGACGTCCCACGACGTCGTCGGGCTGGTGCGCAGGCTCTCGTCCACGAGGCGCGTCGGCCACGGCGGAACGCTTGACCCGTTTGCCGCCGGTGTCCTGCCGGTGTTCCTGGGCCGCGCAACGCGTCTCGTCGAGTACCACCTGTCCGGCACCAAGCGCTATCGCGCCACGATCTGCTTCGGTGAATCCTCGACGACCGACGACATCGACGGCGACCGCACGCCGATCGACGGACCGGCGCTGGCCCGCGAGACGGTCGAGGCCGCCCTGGCGGCGTTCGTCGGCCCGCTGCGCCAGGTGCCGCCGGTGTACAGCGCCGTGCAGATCGAGGGACGCCGCGCCTACGACATGGCCCGCCGCGGCGAGGCCGTGGAGCTGGCCCCGCGCGACGTGGTCATCCACGAGGCGACGATGCTCGAGTGGGACGGCTCCGACCCGGCCCGGCCGTTGGCGGTCGTCGATGTGGCGTGCTCCGCCGGGACTTACATCCGGGCCCTGGCCAGGGACCTCGGCGCGCGGCTCGAGAGCGGCGCGTACCTGGGCGCGCTGGTCCGCACGGCCTCGGGCTCATTCCGGCTGGAGGACGCGGTCTCATTCGACACGCTGCGGGAGCACGCAGCCGACGGGCCGGCGGGGATCGAGCGGGTGCTGCTCCCCATCGACGCCGGGCTCGAGGACCTGCCGCACGCCGTGATCACGCTCGACGAGGTGCGCCGGCTGGGCGAGGGCCTGATCACCGCCCCCAAGACGCCGCTCGTGGTCCGGGACGCCCCGCTCGTGCTGGCCGTGGGACCGGACGGAAGGATCGCCGCCGTGTGCCGCGCCGTGACAGGGGCGCTGCACCCGCACAAGGTCCTCGCCGAGCGCCCGGCGGAGTCCGGGCGCCCCGTCCGCCGCGACGTCGAGGCGACGCCGGCGGCCGAGCCCGCCTGAGCATGCACGTCGCGCGGGGCCTGGACCACCTCCCTCGCTCGGAGGAGCCCGTGTTCGTGGTGGTCGGCGTGTTCGACGGCCTGCACCTGGGGCACGCCTACCTCCTCGAGCACCTCGTGACCGAGTCCGCACGGCGGTCTGCAAGGCCCGTCGTGATCACCTTCGACCATCACCCGGACGAGATCCTGACCGGGTCCGCGCCGCCGCTGCTGTGCGACCCGGACGAGAGGCTCGAACGCCTGGCCGAAGCCGGCGTGGACACGACGGTCGTCGTCCACTTCGACCAGCGCCTGCGCGAGACGACCTACGACGCGTTCGTCGCCATGGTCGCGGGTCGCGCTCCACTCGCGGGCCTCCTGATGACGCCGGATGCCGCGTTCGGCTACCGCCGGGAGGGGACCCCGGAGACGCTCGCGGCGTTGGGCGGGGAGGTCGGGTTCGAGGTGGTCGTCGTGCCGCCCTTCGTGCTCGATGGGCGCCCGGTCCGCAGCACGGAGGTCCGGACCGCCATCGCGAGCGGGGACCTGGCGCACGCGTCGCACCTCCTGGGTCGCGCACACTGCGTGGCCGGCATGGCCGTGGCCAGGTCGGCGGGGCAGGGGAGTCTGCTGCGTTTCCCGCTGCCGGTGGCGCTGCCTCCCAATGGCACCTACCCGGTGGATGTCGGTCCGGTCCACGCCGGCGCGTCCGACGAGGCGGTCATCGACGCGGGTTCCGTGAGACTCGTCGGGACGCCGCCGGCCCCCTGGGTTCGCGTCGCGTTCAGGGCGCGTGCCTGACGGGATAGGCGCCTCGAGCCGCGATTGCGTGGCAGAGTATGTGTTATGGTCTGACAAACTTCGGGTGACGGGAACCAGAGTTCGCCGCATCGCGGGCGGCGTGTGGGACAGGAGGCACGGGCGTGAGCGAGGTGTTCTTCACCGAGGTGACGAGTCCGATCCGATACGGAGGACCGGACTCGACGGATCCCCTCACGTTCAAGGTGTACCAGCCCGACCGGATGGTCCTTGGCAAGCGGATGGAGGATCACCTCCGGCCCGGGGTCTGCTTCTGGCACTCGTTCGCGTGGGACGGGCGCGACATGTTCGGTATCGGAACGCTCGACCGGCCCTGGCTCAACGCCGGCGATGAGATGGCCGGCGCCCGGACGAAGATGGCGGCCGCCTTCGAGTTCTTCGCGAAGCTCGGAATCCCGTACTACTGCTTCCATGACCGCGACGTTGCCCCCGAGGGCAATGGTTTCGCGGAGTTCCGGGACAACCTCGACGGCCTGGTCGACGATGCGCTGGGCTACCAGGAGCAGACGGGTGTCCGCCTGCTGTGGGGCACCGCGAACCTGTTCACCCACCCGCGTTACCAGGCCGGCGCGGCCACCAATCCCGATCCCGAGGTGTTCGCCTACGCCGCGGCACAGGTGAAGCACATGCTCGAGGTGACGCAGCGCCTCGGCGGCCAGAACTACGTGCTGTGGGGCGGCCGCGAGGGCTACGACACGCTGCTCAACACCGACCTCCATCGTGAGGGCAAGCAACTGGCGCGGTTCCTCCACCTCGTCGCCGAGCACAAGGCGAAGATCGGCTTCGAGGGCCAACTCCTCATCGAGCCCAAGCCGATGGAGCCCACCAAGCACCAGTACGACTACGACAGCCAGTCCGTCCACGGGTTCCTCGTCCGCAACGGCCTCGAGGGCCAGTACAAGTGCAACATCGAGGCCAACCACGCCACCCTGGCCGGCCACAGCTTCCACCACGAGGTGGCGTATGCGGTCGCGAACGGCGTGATGGGCTCCATCGACGCCAACCGGGGCGACCCCCAGAACGGCTGGGACACCGACCAGTTCCCCAACTCGGTGGAGGACCTGGCCCTGCCCTTGTACGAGATCCTCCGGGGTGGCGGCATCGCACCCGGTGGTTTCAACTTCGACGCCAAGCTGCGTCGCCAGAGCACGGACCGGACTGACCTGTTCCACGCCCACATCGGCGGCCTCGACACGATCGCCCGGGCGTTGCTCGTCGCCGCGGACCTCGTGGAGCGCGGCGAGCTGGCGGCGAACAAGGACGCTCGCTACGCCGCCTGGGACGGCGGGCTGGGCGCGGCGATCCTCGGCGGTAGCACGAGCCTCGCCGACCTCGAGGCGCGCGTTGCCTCGGGTGAGCTCGATCCACGACCGGTGTCCGGGGGCCAGGAGCGACTCGAGAACGTCGTCAACCGCAGCATCTGGGCCGTCGACCGCGCGGCGGGGGGCTGAGCCGATGGGCGTCGTCCTCGGGATCGACGTCTCCACGACCGCGACCAAGGCGCTCGTCGTCGACGCCTCCGGACGCGTGCTCGGCATGGCGTCGGCGGAATACCCCTTCGAGCAGCCACATCCACTCTGGAGCGAGCAGCATCCGCACCTGTGGTGGGATGGCACGACCGAGGCGATCGCGGGCGCACTGAGCGCTGCGGGCGTCACCGGCGACGACGTGACAGCGGTGGGTCTTACCGGGCAGATGCACGGCCTCGTGCTGCTCGACGCGGACGGGGAGGTCATCCGGCCGGCGATCCTGTGGAACGACCAGCGGACCTCCGCCGAGTGCGATGCGATCCGGGCCACGCTCGGCCCGGAGCACCTCGTGGAGGTCACCGGGAACGACGCCCTGACCGGCTTCACGGCGCCGAAGCTGCTGTGGGTCCGAGAGCATGAGCCGGAGGCGTGGGCCCGGGTCGCCCACGTCCTGCTGCCCAAGGACTACGTGCGCTACCGGCTCACGGGTGCCTTCGCGCTGGACAAGGCCGACGGCGCTGGGACGATCCTGTTCGATCTCGCCGCCCGTGACTGGTCACCGGAGGTCCTCGACGCGCTCGGCATCGATCCGGCCTGGATGCCGCCGACCCACGAGGGTCCCGAGGTGACCGGCATGGTCACTCCGGCCGCCGCCGCCGCCACGAGTCTCCGGACGGGCACGCCGGTCGTCGCGGGCGGGGGCGACCAGGCGGCGAACGCTGTGGGCGTCGGAGCGGTGGTGCCGGGACGCGTCGCCTTGTCGCTCGGCACGTCGGGCGTCGTGTTCGCCACGACCGACCGGCCCATCTTCGATGCGGCCGGCCGGGTGCATGCCTTCTGCCATGCCGTGCCGCACCGCTGGCACCTCATGTCCGTGATGCTGTCGGCAGCGGGCAGCCTGCGCTGGCTCCGGGATGCCATCGCCCCGGACGAGCCCTTCGAGCGCCTGGTCGGCGCTGCCGAGTCCGCACCCGCGGCGAGCGACGGATTGCTGTTCCTCCCGTACCTGACCGGCGAGCGCTGTCCGTACCCGGATCCG
>CAWDHT010000010.1:0-216447 GCA_963802165.1 uncultured Chloroflexia bacterium
GTCAGCCGCGCGAGCGCGGACCCTCCGTGCGACGACGCTCGGCGACGCGGATCCGCAGCAGGGCCTGCTGGAGCTCCGCACGGGCAACGGCCAGGTCGGCCCCCTCGACGTAGCCGGTCTCCAGGGCGCGCTCCGCTTCGCGGCGCGCCTCCCGGGCCAGGTCGAGGTCGATCTCCGAGGCCATGTCCGCGGTCTCCGCCATCACCACGACCTTGTCGGGCCGGACCTGGAGGAACCCGCCCGCGATGGCGAAGCTCTCCTCGTCGCCGCCCTTGCGGATCTTGAGCTCGCCCACGCCGAGCAGGCTGACGAGCGGCGTGTGATGCGGCAGGATCCCGAGCTCGCCCGCGATCCCCGGGACCAGGACCATATCCACTTCGTCGGAGTAGGCGAGACGTTCAGGAGTGACAATCTCGAGGTGGAGCGGCATCAGTTGATACCCCATGACGGCCGTTTTCGCCTTGCCGCCGTCGGTCCGATTCCAGTCCTGCGGGACTGAGATCGGCCTCCGGTCGCCAAGGCTACGCGGCCTTCGATGAATTCGGTACTCAGCCCCTATCCCCATTCCATCGAAGGGGGTGCGCTGGCGTCCTCTGATCTCGGTGAGGGGGAGGGAGGGAGGGAGACCACCCAGGCGTAGCCGCGCCGACTGACGGGCGCCCTCAGTCCCGCAGGACTGGAGGCGAGCCGGCAGCGGTGCGGCGAGAGCCTGGGTGAGAATCACTGGTTCAACTTCGCCGCGTTCTCGCGGACGTCGTCGAGGGTGCCGGCGAGGAAGAACGCCTGCTCCGGCAGGGCATCCGCCTTGCCTTCGAGGATCTCCTTGAACGAGGAGACCGTGTCGCGGATGCTGACGTACTTGCCGGGGCGGCCCGTGAAGACCTCAGCGACCGTGAACGGCTGGCTCATGAACCGCTGGAGGCGGCGGGCCCGGGCGACGGTGGCCTTGTCCTCCTCGGACAGCTCATCGATGCCAAGGATGGCGATGATGTCCTGCAGGTCGCGGAAGCGCTGGAGGACGCGCTTGGTCTCCTGTGCCACGTCGTAGTGCTCGTTGCCCACGACCAGCGGGTCCAGGACCCGGGAGGTCGAGGTCAGCGGATCGACCGCCGGGTAGATGCCGAGCTCCGCGATGGACCGCTCGAGCCGGATCGTGGAGTCGAGGTGGGCGAAGGTGGTCGCCGGCGCCGGGTCCGTGTAGTCGTCCGCGGGGACGTAGACGGCCTGGAGCGAGGTGATCGAACCCTTCTTGGTCGACGTGATGCGCTCCTGGAGGGCCGCCATCTCCGTCGCGAGGTTGGGCTGGTAGCCCACCGCCGACGGCATGCGGCCGAGGAGGGCCGACACCTCGGAGCCCGCCTGCGTGAAGCGGAAGATGTTGTCGATGAACAGGAGGACGTCGCGGCCCTCCTCGTCGCGGAAGTACTCGGCCATCGTCAGGGCGGTCAGGCCGACCCGCTGGCGGGCGCCGGGCGGCTCGTTCATCTGGCCGAACACGAAGGCCGTGCTCTTGATCACGCCCGACTCGGTCATCTCGTGGATGAGATCGTTGCCCTCGCGGGAGCGCTCGCCCACGCCGGCGAACACCGACACGCCGGAGTGCTCCTTGGCGACGTTGTTGATCAGCTCCTGGATGATGACCGTCTTGCCGACGCCGGCGCCACCGAAGATGCCGACCTTGCCGCCCTTGCGGAACGGGCACACGAGGTCGATGACCTTGAGGCCGGTCTCGAAGACCTCGACCTCGGTGGTCTGGTCCTCGAAGGCAGGGGCGGAGCGGTGGATCGGCAGGTTGCGGTCGGCCACCACTGAGCCCTTGCCGTCGATCGGGTGGCCCAGGACGTCGAACACGCGGCCCAGGGTGACCTCGCCCACGGGCACGGTGATCGGGGCGCCCGTGTCACGGACCTCGGTGCCGCGGGCCAGGCCGTCGGTCGTGGTCATGGCCACGGCGCGGACCCAGTTGTTGCCCAGGTGCTGCTGCACCTCGCAGGTCAGCGGCTCGAGGCCCTCGCGGAGGATCTCGACGGCGTTGTAGATGGTCGGCAGGTGGCCGGCCGGGAACTCGATGTCGACGACGGGTCCGGTGATCTGGATGACCCGGCCGTTCGCGGAAGGGGCGGCGGTCGCCATGGGTGGGAGTGCCTCCTCGTCTGCGCCGGCCTAGCGAGCCTGGGCGCCGCTCGCGATTTCGACCATCTCGCGAGTGATGTTGGCCTGACGGACCTTGTTGTAGGACAGGGTGAGGTCGTCGATGAGCTCCTCGGCGTTCTCCGTGGCGTTCTTCATCGCGACCATCTGGCTGGAGAAGAAGCTGGCCGTCGTCTCGAGGACGGCCGCGTACAGGCGCGTGGCCACATACCGCGGGAGCAGCGCATCGAGGAACGCGCCGGGGTTCGGCTCGAACAGGAACTGGTGACCCGGGATGCCCTCCACGTCATCGGTCGGCACGATCGGGAGCAGCTGCTCCATGACCGGGCGCTGGACGAGGGTGGACACGAACCGGGGGTAGATGACGTCCACGCGGTCGTAGACGCCGGCCACGAAGTCGTCCGCGACGAGCCGCGCGATCGGCAGGGTGTCGGCGAACGAGGGACGCTCCCCGAAGCCCTCGAAGTAGGCGGCGATCGGGACCCGGGCGCGACGCATGGCGTCGCGGCCCTTGCGGCCGACGGGGACCACCTTGAGGTCGCCCGGGTGCTCGGTGATCTCGCGAGCCACGAACCGGACGGTGTTCGTGTTGAGGGCGCCGGCGAGGCCCCGGTCCGACGTCATGATGACGATCAGCCGGCTGTGCTCGGCACCGAGGTCCCGGCCCGCGAGGAGCGGGTGCTCGTCGTTCCCCAGCACGCCGGCGAGGTCCGCGATGACCTCGTCCAGCTTCTCGCGGTAGGGACGCGCGGCCAGCGTGGACTCCTGGGCCCGGCGCAGCTTGGAAGCCGCGACGAACTGCATCGCCCGGGTGATCTGCTTGATGTTCTTCGCCGACCCGATCCGGCGGCGAATCTCACGCTGGCTCGGCATCGATCAGGCCATGAAACCCTGGCGGAAGGCATCGATCGCCTCGTCGAGCGCCGAGGCGATCTCGTCCGTCAGCGCCCGCGACGCGGCGAGGTCCGTGAGGATGGCCGGCCGCTCGGTCTCCAGGAACCGGTAGAGCTGGGTCTCGAACTCCTTGACCCGGGGGGTGGGGACGTCGTCCAGCTTGCCCGTCGTGGCGGCCACGAGGATCGCGACCTGCTTCTCCACCGGGAGCGGCTGGTACTGCGGCTGCTTGACGATCTCGGACAGCTTCTCGCCCCGGTTCAGCTGGTCGCGGGTGGCCTTGTCCAGGTCCCCGGCGAACTGCGCGAACGCCGCCAGGGCGCGGTACTGCGCGAGGTCCAGCTTGAGCGGGCCGGCCACCTTCTTCATCGCCTTGGTCTGGGCCGCCGAACCCACCCGCGAGACGGAGATGCCGATGTTCATGGCGGGCCGCTGGCCGGCGTTGAACAGGTCGGTCTCGAGGAAGATCTGGCCGTCCGTGATCGAGATCACGTTGGTCGGGATGTAGGCCGAGACATCGTTGGCCTGGGTCTCGATGATCGGCAGGGCCGTCAGCGAGCCGCCGCCGTTGGCATCGCTCATGCGCGCGGCACGCTCGAGCAGACGGCTGTGGAGGTAGAAGACGTCCCCGGGGTACGCCTCCCGGCCGGGCGGCCGGCGGAGCAGCAGCGCCATCTCGCGGTAGGCCCAGGCGTGCTTGGACAGGTCGTCGTAGACGCACAGGGCGTCCTTGACGAGCCGCCCTCCGACCTCGACCCCGGCCTCCATGACCTCCTCGCCCATCGCCACGCCGCTGTACGGAGCGAGGTACTGGAGCGGGGCGGGGTCCTCGGCGCCGGCCACCACGACGATCGTGTGCTCCATCGCGCCGTACTTCTCGAGCGTCGCGACGGTCTGGGCCACGGTGGACAGCTTCTGCCCGATCGCGACGTAGATGCAGACCAGGTCGCCGCCCTTCTGGTTGATGATCGTGTCGATGGCGATGGCCGTCTTGCCGGTCTGGCGGTCGCCGATGATGAGCTCGCGCTGGCCGCGGCCGATCGGGATCAGCGCGTCCACGGCCTTGATGCCGGTCTGGACCGGCGTGTCGACCCCCTGGCGCGCGATGACGCCGGGGGCGATGCGCTCGACCGGACGGGTCCGGGTGGCGGCGATCTCGCCCTTGCCGTCCAGCGGGCGGCCCAGCGGGTCCACGACGCGCCCGAGCAGGGCCTCGCCGACCGGGACCTCGACGACACGGCCGGTCGTCCGGACCCGGTCGCCCTCCTTGATGGCGTTGGCGTTGCCCAGGATGACCGCGCCGACGGTCTCCTCCTCGAGGTTGAGGGCCATGCCCATCACCCCGTTGGGGAACTCGAGGAGCTCGGACATCAGGGCGGCGTCGAGGCCGTAGACCTGGGCGATGCCGTCACCCACCTCGACGACGGTCCCGACGCTGCGGGTCTCCGTGCTGCCGTCGAAGCCGGCGATCTGGCTCTTGATGATGCTGATGATCTCGTCTGACCGGATGGCCATCGCGTCTCCGTTCGGGCGGTCTAGCGGGAGCGGGTGCCCGCGTGGAGCTGGTCGCGCAACCGCTCGAGGCGGCCGCGAATCGAGGCGTCGAGAAGCCGGTCGCGGACCTGGATCGTCAGGCCGCCGATGAGGTCCGGGTCCACCTCCGCACGGAGGTCGATCCGGGAACCGGCCATCGCCTCGACCCGGGTGCGGATCGCGGCGGTCTCGTCTGCGGTGAGCGGCACGGCGCTGGTGACCGTGGCCATGACCACACCGCGGTGGGCGTTGAGCAGGCGGGTGTACTCGTCGCTGATGCGGGGCAGGGCGTGCACCTTGCCGCGCTGGACGACGAGCGTGACCAGCCGAAAGGGGCCACCGGCGATCCGGGGCTCCAGCATCTGGCGCACGATCTCGACGCGCTCGTCGAGCGGTACCGCCGGGCTGTGCACCGTCGGCTCCACGTCGGGCCTGGCGAGGATCTCCGCCGCGAGGGCGAGATCCTCCTGCCAGCCGTCCAGCCGGTCCTCCGCGAGGGCCACCTGGAAGGCGGCCTCCGCGTAGCGCCGGGCGGCGGCGACGGGTCTGCTCATCAGTTGTTCGTCCCGCCCGCGGCGGGATCGGCCAGGAAGTCGGCGACCAGCTTGCGCTGGCGGTCGGAGGTCATCGAGTCGCCGACCACGCGCCCGGCGGCGGCGAGGGCGAGGTCCGTGACCTCGCCACGCAGCTCGGCGATGGCCCGCTGCTTCTCCCCCTCGATCTCGGCCGCGGCGCGCTCCTTCAGGCGGGTGAGCTCGTCGCGGGTGGCCGCGATGTCCTGCTCGCGCGACTCGGCCGCGACCTTCTGGGCGCGGTTGATGATCTCGTTGGCCTCGCGGCGGGCCTCCTGGATGGCGGCCAGGCGCTCCTGCTCGGCGGACTCCCGGTCGCGCCGGGCCTGCTCGGCGTCCTGGAGCCCCTGTTCGATGCGCTCGCGGCGCTCGGCCAGCGTCTTCTGCAGCCCCGCGAGCGCGAACTCGCGGACCAGGAAGAAGAACAGGACGAAGGTGCTCCCCGCGACGATGATCCAGAACAGGTTGATCTGGAACGGCTCCGAGGCCCCCTCACCGCCCCCAGCGGACAGTGCGGCGACCTGTTGGGCGCCATCACGGACGAGGGCGAGGATGTTCACGGCCGGCGACTACGCGGCGAAGATCGCGAGGAGACCGACGACGATCGCGAGCACGCCAAGGCCCTCGGCGAAGGCCGCGAGGATGATGGCGAGACCGCGGATCTGACCTGCGGCATCCGGGTTGCGGCCAATCGCGCTGCTCGACATGCCGGCCAGGATGCCGATGCCGATGCCGGGGCCAAGGACGCCCAGAGCGGCGATGCCGGCGCCAATCGCTTCCATCGAGTGAAACCCTCCATTCGACCCGGGGTTGGCCGGGTTCAGGTGCCTAGGTGATCAGTGGGCCCCGGCTGTCGCCAGCTCGGGATCCGCGGGGGTGGGCTGCGGCTCGTGCTTCGCATCGTGCTCGTCGCCGTGATGCTCGATCGCCGCCAGGGTGAACATGAGTGTCAGCGTGCTGAAGATGAGCGCCTGGACGAGGTTCAGCATGACTTCGAGGGCGTACATGGCGAGGGGGATGAGCGCCACGGTCAGGGCCGTGAGGACGCCGAGGGCAACCTCGCCACCGTAGACGTTGCCGAAGAGTCGCATCGACAGCGTGATGGGCTTGACGAACTCCAGGAGGAGCTCCACCAGGCCCACGAACATCGCGATGATCCCCGCCCCGATCCCCTTCTTGAACTCGCGCACGGGAAAGAACTTGCTCAGGTAGCCCAGGCCCAGGTGTTTGAAGCCCTGGTACTGGAAGAAGAAGAACGCAACCAGCGCGAGCCCGATCGTGACGTTCACGTCGCTCGTGGGAGCGCGGAACCAGATGACCCTGCCGACGCCAGGGATGAGCCCCGACCAGTTGCTGAACAGGATCAGGAGGAAGAAGGCGGCGAACAGCGGGATGTAGGGCTTCGCCCCCGCGCCACCCAGCGACATGGCGAAGTTCTCGAGGGTCTCGAAGATCCACTCGGCCACGTTCTGGCGGCCGGTGGGGATCATCTTCGCGCCCCTGGTCATGAGCCAGAACGAGAGGATCACGACGACGGCCACGATCCACAGCGTCAGGAGCGTGGACGAGATGCTCACGTCGAAGACCACGAGGCCGGGCGGCGTCTGATGGCCGGGCGGGTACACCACGTGGGGCGCAGGAAGCTCCAGGTTCCCGTTGATGAAGCAGACCGGGTAGACGCACTCCGCCGGCGTTCCGCCCTCGATCGGGTCGAACGGGGGCACCACGAAGAACGCGATGACGTCGATGACGATGACGGCCGCGAGCATCAACAGGATGCGGTTGCGACGGCTCATCGGCCCGCTCCCTCCACCCAGCTCTCGCGCGTCACGTGTCCTCCAAGCAGCGGCGCGGCCATCGGCCACGCATCATCCGTGCCCGTTCCGTGGCCGGTCAATCCAACCGCTTCAGGAACCGCGTTACCAGGCGGTGGATCGCCACCGCTCCGAGCCCCGCGCCGGCGAGAAAGCCGACGAGAACGAACAGCGGTTGCGTATCGAGCCGCTGGTCCAGCCAGAGGCCCGCCGCCACGCCGGCGAGAGTCGTCACAAGAAGGACCAGGCCGATCTCGGAGAACAGCGCGAGGTATCCGAAACCGGCGTTCATGGACGACCGTTCACCGCGCGGGTGACTATACCAGAGGGCACAGGAGGTCCGGAACGGGAGATCAGAAGAGGGCCAGGATGGCGTCGAGATCCACCTGGCCGTTGCCGACGGCCCTGATCTGAACCGTGTGCTTCACGTTGGTGCCCGCCGTCAGCGAACGGACGTAGAGGACCCGCCGGTAGACGGTGCTGGTGGCCTTCTCGCTCACCGTTGCGACACGCACCCCGTCCACGTAGACCTCGAAGCTCCCTCGTCCCGATGACCGCGGTCCGACGATGGCGAACTGGCGCGCGTTGGTGAGGGTGATGCTGGCGGTGGCGCCCGCGGTCTTCGTCCAGCGCCTCGCGCCACCCGAGTAGGAGGTGCTCTTCGACGTCGTCCAGGTGCCTGTGTAGGTAATCGCGGTGCTGCTCTCCTGGTACAGGGCGACGCGCGAGGTGAGGGAGTAGCGGTACGAGCCGGTCCTGCCGGCCCTGTCCACCGTTCGGACTCGCCAGCGGTACTGGGTGTTGACCGTCAGCTTGCGGGTCGAGCTGGTGCCGGTGGTGGAGCTGAATAGCGTCGTGGGGTACGTCGAGCCGCCGTTGGTGCTCTGGGCCACCTTGTAGCTCCGCACGGAGGTGCTGGCGATCGTGACGCCGCACCAGGAGACCCTGAGGGGCACGGTGCTACCGATGGTGCTGTTGCTCACGAGGCCGGTGGCGGGCGTGTCGGTGATCGGGTTGGCCGAAAGGCCGTTGGTGCCCGGTCGGGCGATGGTGACGAACGCGGTCGCCGTGGCGGTGAGACCACGGCTGTCCGTGATGGTGTAGGAGAAGGAGTCCCCGCCCGTGCTGCAGCCGACCGGGTCGTAGATCACGGCCGAGCCACCTGCCGCAATGGAGACGGTGCCCCGAGTGGCGGTGCCGACCGTCTTGACAGTGATCGTGTCGGTCGGTTCGGAGGTGACGTCCTTCACGGCCGGTCCGCTGTAGTCGTTGGCCAGGACCGCCAGCGTGGTCGTGGTCGTGGCATTGACCGTGAACCCATCCGTTCTTGCGACCGGCGCGTCATTGACCGGTGCGACGGTGATCGAGACGGTGGCGGTGGCCGAGTTCAGCAGGCCGTCGTTGACCCGGAAGGTGAACGAGTCGGCACCGAAGTAGTTGGCCGCCGGCGTGTAGGTCCGCGTGGCGCCGGTCCCGCTGAGCGTCCCGTGGGCGGGGTTGGTGACGACCGCGAACGTCACGGCCGACTTCTCGACGACGTCGCTCCCGGCCAGGGTGATCGCCTTGGCCGTGTCCTCGTTCGTGGTCACTGACTGGGCCGTGGCGACCGGCGCGTCATTGACCGGTGCGACGGTGATCGAGACGGTGGCGGTGGCCGAGTTCAGCAGGCCGTCGTTGACCCGGAAGGTGAACGAGTCGGCACCGAAGTAGTTGGCCGCCGGCGTGTAGGTCCGCGTGGCGCCGGTCCCGCTGAGCGTCCCGTGGGCGGGGTTGGTGACGGTGTAGGTCAGCGGGTTGCCGTCGGGGTCGGTGCCGGCCAGGGTGATGGCCCTCGCGGCGTCCTCGTTCGTGGTCACGGCCTGGGCGGTGGCGACCGGTGCCCGGTTCGTGTTGCTGACCGTCCAGGTGAACGTGTCGGTCGCGTCGACGGTGGGCCCGTCGCGGACGGTGATGCTCACGCTGTACGGGCTCGAGGCGGCCGCGGCGTAGCCGATCGTGCCGCTGATGAGCCCGGTGGCCGGGTTGATCGAGAGGCCGGCCGGGAGGTCCGTGGCCTCGTAGGTCAGGGCGTCGCCGTCGGGGTCGGTCGCCCCCGCGTCGAGGCTGATGACGGCGCCCTCGGCGCTGGTCCGGTCGCCCAGGTTCTGGTCGAAGGCCGGTGCCCGGTTCGTGTTGCGTGACCGTCCAGGTGAACGTGTCGGTCGCGTCGACGGTGGGCCCGTCGCGGACGGTGATGCTCACGCTGTACGGGCTCGAGGCGGCCGCGGCGTAGCCGATCGTGCCGCTGATGAGCCCGGTGGCCGGGTTGATCGAGAGGCCGGCCGGGAGGTCCGTGGCCTCGTAGGTCAGGGCGTCGCCGTCGGGGTCGGTCGCCCCGGCGTCGAGGCTGATGACGGCGCCCTCGGCGCTGGTCCGGTCGCCCAGGTTCTGGTCGAAGGCCGGTGCCCGGTTCGTGTTGCTGACCGTCCAGGTGAACGTGTCGGTCGCGTCGACGGTGGGCCCGTCGCGGACGGTGATCGCTCACGCTGTACGGGCTCGAGGCGGCCGCGGCGTAGCCGATCGTGCCGCTGATGAGCCCGGTGGCCGGGTTGATCGAGAGGCCGGCCGGGAGGTCCGTGGCCTCGTAGGTCAGGGCGTCGCCGTCGGGGTCGGTCGCCCCGGCGTCGAGGCTGATGACGGCGCCCTCGGCGCTGGTCCGGTCGCCCAGGTTCTGGTCGAAGGCCGGTGCCCGGTTCGTGTTGCTGACCGTCCAGGTGAACGTGTCGGTCGCGTCGACGGTGGGGCCGTCGCGGACGGTGACGCTCACGCTGTACGGGCTCGAGGCGGCCGCGGCGTAGCCGATCGTGCCGCTGATGAGCCCGGTGGCCGGGTTGATCGAGAGGCCGGCCGGGAGGTCCGTGGCCTCGTAGGTCAGGGCGTCGCCGTCGGGGTCGGTCGCCCCGCGTCGAGGCTGATGACGGCGCCCTCGGCGCTGGTCCGGTCGCCCAGGTTCTGGTCGAAGGCCGGTGCCCGGTTCGTGTTGCGTGACCGTCCAGGTGAACGTGTCGGTCGCGTCGACGGTGGGCGCCGTCGCGGACGGTGATGCTCACGCTGTACGGGCTCGAGGCGGCCGCGGCGTAGCCGATCGTGCCGCTGATGAGCCCGGTGGCCGGGTTGATCGAGAGGCCGGCCGGGAGGTCCGTGGCCTCGTAGGTCAGGGCGTCGCCGTCGGGGTCGGTCGCCCCGGCGTCGAGGCTGATGACGGCGCCCTCGGCGCTGGTCCGGTCGCCCAGGTTCTGGTCGAAGGCCGGTGCCCGGTTCGTGTTGCTGACCGTCCAGGTGAACGTGTCGGTCGCGTCGACGGTGGGCGCCGTCGCGGACGGTGATGCTCACGCTGTACGGGCTCGAGGCGGCCGCGGCGTAGCCGATCGTGCCGCTGATGAGCCCGGTGGCCGGGTTGATCGAGAGGCCGGCCGGGAGGTCCGTGGCCTCGTAGGTCAGGGCGTCGCCGTCGGGGTCGGTCGCCCCGGCGTCGAGGCTGATGACGGCGCCCTCGGCGCTGGTCCGGTCGCCCAGGTTCTGGTCGAAGGCCGGTGCCCGGTTCGTGTTGCGTGACCGTCCAGGTGAACGTGTCGGTCGCGTCGACGGTGGGCCCGTCGCGGACGGTGATGCTCACGCTGTACGGGCTCGAGGCGGCCGCGGCGTAGCCGATCGTGCCGCTGATGAGCCCGGTGGCCGGGTTGATCGAGAGGCCGGCCGGGAGGTCCGTGGCCTCGTAGGTCAGGGCGTCGCCGTCGGGGTCGGTCGCCCCGGCGTCGAGGCTGATGACGGCGCCCTCGGCGCTGGTCCGGTCGCCCAGGTTCTGGTCGAAGGCCGGTGCCCGGTTCGTGTTGCTGACCGTGACCGTGACCGTCTCGCAGTCGTCGAGCGTGCCGTCGCTGACGCACACCGTGACGTCCGCGGAGGCATCCTCGAAGGCCGGGGCAAGGTGCAGCGTGCTGCCGGCGAGGGAGATCCAGGCGGGCGTCCCCACGCCAAGGCTGAAGGTGAGGGGCTGGGCGGGGATATCGGCGTCGGTCGCAGCTAGGGCGATGTCGTCGGTCGCGCCCTCGGCGACGGCAAGGGGGCCGACCGGGACGAGGACCGGGGCAGTGTTCACCTCGGCGACCGTGACCGTGACGGTCTCGGCATCGGCGAGGTCGCCGTCGGACACGGTGATGTCGAAGGTGTAGACACCCGGACCCTGGCTCTCGGTCGGGGTCCAGGTGAAGGCGCCGGTGACGGGATCGATCGAGGCGCCCGGGGGAACGGGGCCCATGGTGCCGGCGGCGAGGTCGAACGTGAGCGGGTCGCCCTCCAGGTCCGTCGCGGTGGCAGTGAAGGTGAGCGGGACGAGCTCATCGACCGGACTGGGGATGGCCGGGAGCGTCAGGACCGGCGCGGCCGCCAGGACCTGAAGCGGCAGGAGGCCGGCGAGAAGCGTGGCGCTCAGGAGGGATGAGACAAGGCGGCGCATGGTCGGCAATCCTAGGGGCACGGGACGGTGATGTTGACGAAGGTTGAGTCACTCCCGCCCGGTCCGGCGACCGTGAGCCCCACGGTATAGGCGCCGCCTGCGGCCCCGAAGTCGTGGGTCACGCTGGACTTCGTCGAGCTGATCCCGTCCCCGGCCCACCGGTAGGTCTTCTCGCCGGTTGAGCTCGACCCGTTGAAGGTGACGGTAGACGAACCCGAGGCACACGAGGTCACGATCTTGGCGACGACCGGCACGGGCGTCGGCTTGGGCGTGGGCTTGGGCGTGGGCTTGGGCTTCGGCTTGGGGGTGGGCCTGGGGGTGGGCCGTGGCGTCCGGCGCGGCGTCGGCTTGGGCTTGGGCTTGGCCGTCGGCTTGGGGGTCGGCTTGACCGTGGGCGATGGCGTCGGCGACGGGCTGGGGCTCGACGTCGGGCTGGGCGTTGGGCCGGAACTCGGCGACGGGCTGGGCGTTGGGCCGGAACTCGGCGACGGGCTGGGCGAGGGCCTGGTGGACGGCGTCACGGTCGGCGTCGGCGTGCTCACGACCGAGATGCCGGCCGGGGACTCTGTGGGGCCTGTCGTCGCCGTCATCGCTGGCAGCACCATCGTGAGCCCGAGGGCGGCCAACGAGATGCACAGCAGGGCGGCCGCAGAGTCGCGCCACAGCCGGCGACGGTTGGACACCAGAGGCGGTGGTGCCTCGGCGTGGTGATCCGCCGTGCGGACGCCACCGGCGACGACGGGCGCGGTCGCCGCGGCGAGCCCTGCCTGGTTCGCGGCCTTCCGGGCGGCCGCGGCGCTGGCGAACGCCTCTGCGGCAGCGGCCGCTTCAACTGCCTCTGCGTCTGCCTCGGGACGCTCGCCGATCCCGATGCGGTAGGCGATGTCGGCCTGGGTCAGCTGCGGGATCGGGACGGACGCGGCGGCCGCGGCGGCCTCGGCGGCCCGACGTCGCCTGCGGGTACGTCGCAGCATCAAGAGGATCGCGATCGCGAGCAGAACCGCGATGACGACAACGATCCCGATCTCGGACGGCGACATGGCCCCTCTGCACGTCGGCGTCCCGGAGCCGACGGCCCGATGCTAACACCGGTCGCATCAGGGCTCCCCGAGGCGAACGGACCAGGGGTCAGGGGCCGGCTGGCGGCTCCTCGTCGTAGGTATCGGCTTCGAGGGCATCGCTGGTCTCGTACCGGGTCACGAGGAACAGGATCAGGCCGAAGATCACGGCCAGACCCATGAAGGCATACAGCTGCCCCGTGCCGGACAGGACGAAGCTGAGCACGGCGAGCAGGATGCACAACCCGTAGATGACGAGGACCGTCTGGCTGTGCGACAGGCCTAGGTCCAGCATCCGGTGATGGATGTGCCCGCGGTCGGGCGTGAACGGCGAGCTCCCGGCCCGCATGCGACGGACGATGATCCAGAAGGTGTCGATGATCGGCACGCCCAGCACCAGCAGCGCCACAGCCACCTTCGCCGTCCCCAGGATCGACAGGACCGCAAGGGTGTAGCCCACGAACATCACGCCGCTGGTTCCGATGAAGATCGACGCCGGGTGGAAGTTCCAGCGCAGGAACCCCAGCAGCGCCCCGGCCAGACCGAAGCATAGGATGCCGATGAACGGCTGCCTGATGTCCGTCGTCAGCGAGATGAGCCCCAGGGTCGCGGCCGCGATCAGTGCGATGCCGGAGGAGAGGCCGTCGAGGCCGTCGATGAAGTTGATGCTGTTGATCATCCCCAGGATCCAGAGCACCGTGAACCCGATCGCGAACGGTCCGGTGAGGACGATGTTCCCCGGCCCGAACGGGTTCGCGATGAAGGTGACGATGATCCCGGCCAGGACCGCGACCAGGGCGAGGACAAGTTGGCCGAGGAGCTGCCATCGAGCACGGAGCTGGAAGGTGTCGTCGAGGACACCGAGCAGCGTGGCGAAGGCGCCGCCGGCCAGGAGCCCGACCATCTCCGCGGGCTCGATGCTGCGCGGCACCGGCACCGTGCCCGTCTGGCCGTTGAGCCAGATGCCGCCGAGGGCGACCACCAGGAACGAGATCGCTACCGCCACGCCTCCGCCCCGCGGCACGGGCGCCTCGTTCACGCGCCGCCCTCCCGGGTGGTCGACGTTGCCGAGGCGAATCGCGATGCGGCGCACCAGGGGCGTGATGACGAGCGCCAGCAGGGCGGCGACGACGAAGGCGGCGGCCAGCAGCGGCAGGTAGTCCCCGACCGTCGGGATCAGCCGCATCGGCCCGTCCGGAGCCTAGGCGCGATCGCGCGGGAGGCCGGGGACCGGGAACCGGGTGACGAGCGCGCGGACGTCCTCCCGGATCCGCGCGTGGACCGCCGCATCGTCACGACCCGTGATCGCCTCGACGACCAGGTGGCCGATCGTGCGCATCTCGTCGACGCCCATCCCCCGCGTCGTCGTCGCCGGCGTGCCGATCCGGATCCCGGACGCGACGTTGGGCGGGTTCGCGTCGAACGGGATGGCGTTCTTGTTGACCGTGATGCCGACGTCGTCGAGGAGGGTCTCCGCATCGCGTCCGGTCACGCCCATCGGGGTCACGTCCACGAGCGCGAGGTGATTGTCGGTCCCGCCGCTCACGAGGCGCGCACCCGCCCCGGCGATGGTCTCGGCGAGGACGCGGGAGTTCTCGACCGTGCGGACCTGGTCCCGGCGGAACTCGTCCGTGGCGGCCAGGAGGAGCGCCACGGCCTTGGCGGCAACGACCTGCATCAGCGGACCGCCCTGGACACCCGGGAAGACGCTCTTGTCGACCGCCTGGGCGAGCGTGTTCCTGCCCAGCGCCGGGAAGCTGGCCCGGTCCACGCCCTCCGGCAGGTCCGACCTCGCGAACACGAGGCCGCCGCGGGGCCCGCGCAGGGTCTTGTGGGTCGTGGTGGTCACGAGGTCCGCGTGGGGGAACGGGCTGGGGTGCAGGCCTGCCGCGACGAGCCCCGCGATGTGCGCCATATCCACGAACAGCAGCGCCCCGATGCCGTGGGCGATGGCCGCCATCCGCTCGAAGTCCCAGATGCGCGAGTACGCCGACGCGCCCGCGACGATCACCTTCGGCCGCACCTGCGTCGCCTGCGCCTCGAGGACGTCGTAGTCGATGCGCTCCGTCTCGTGGTCCACGCCGTACGCGTGCACCTCGTACAGCCGGCCTGAGAAGTTGACCGGTGATCCGTGGGTGAGGTGACCGCCGTGGGCCAGGCTCATGCCCAGGATCCGGTCGCCCGGCCGCAGCACGGAGAAGTAGGCGGCCATGTTCGCCTGGGCGCCGGAGTGGGGCTGGACGTTGACGTGGTCCGAGCCCGGAAACAGGGCGAGGGCCCGGGCCTTGGCAAGGTTCTCGGCCACGTCCACGTGCTCGCAGCCGCCGTAGTACCGCCTTCCCGGCAGGCCCTCGGCGTACTTGTTGGTGAGCCAGGAGCCCTGCGCCTCGTTCACCGCCTGGAAGACGTAGTTCTCGCTGGCGATCAACTCGATCTTGTCGGTCTGCCTGCGGCGCTCCGCCTCCATCGCGGCCCACAGCTCGGGATCCACCTCGGCGATGGACGCCCATGCTGCGGACGACACGCTGGCCTGGGACACGGCGGAGACCTCCTCGGGCTCGGGGCGCTGCAACGGAGTGGCCATTGTCCCACGGGTCGCGGGGGCAGGGTTCGGGCGCCGGGAAGACGCCCCATGCGAACGCGGCCCTAGGGCTCGATGGCGTGGAGCAGCCCCGCACGCTCGAGCGTCTCCACGATCAACTCCGCGGGGATCGCCCCCTCGCGCCTGATCACCGGCAGGTCCCACGTGCAGTCCACGACCGTGGAGGCCTGGCCGCCGTGGATCGGACCGCCGTCGATGACCAGGGCAAGGGCGTCGCCGAGGCGCGCAGCGATCTCCTGCGCGTCGCGTGCGTCCGGCTCGCCTGACACGTTCGCCGACGTCGTGGGCAGTGGGCCGAGCGCGCGGGCGATCGCCCGGGGAGCGTCGTGGTCCGGCACACGCACGCCGATGGTCGGCGATCCGGCGGCGAGCACCCGTGGCAGGACCGCGCCGGGACGGACCGGCAGGACCAGCGTGAGGCCGCCCGGCCAGAACCGCTCCGCCAGCACTCTGGCGTGCGGCGTGAGCTCGCCCAGCGTCGCCGCCTGCTCCATGTCGGCAAGGAGGACCGCGACGGCCTTCTCGGGCGGGCGGCGCTTCGCGGCGAAGAGCCGCTCGATGGCATCGGGGAGCGCGAGGTCTGCCGCGATCCCGTAGACCGTATCGGTGGGCACCGCGACGATCAGCCCGGCCCGCAGGAGGTCCACGGCCTCGCCGCGGGCGACGTCACCGTCCGGGAGGATCCGGGGGAGGGCGGGCGTCACGCCGCGGTCCCGGCGGCGATGGCTGCCTGGATCGCGCGGGCCTCCTCGGCCAGGCGAGCCGCGTGCCGCGCGGCCGTCTCGGGCGAGGCCAGCACCAGCGCCTCAACGAGCGCTGCTGCTCCGTCGGAATCGACCGGCGCGGCGACGTAGCGGGCGGCGAGCTGCACCTCCGCGGGCGCAGTCGCCATCGCGGCCCCGTGACCCGCGTCGACGATCATCTCTAGGTCGTTGAGCGCGTCGCCCATCGCCAGGACCTGGCCCATCGGGATGCCGGCGCGGTGCGCGAGCCAGGCGACGGCACGGCCCTTGGACACGCCGGGCGCCACGAACTCGAGGAAGCGCGGGTGCGAGACCGTCGGGCTCGCCCGTCCGGCGAACAGCTGCCGGGCCTCCTCGATCAGCGCCATCGGCCGCCCGGGCTCCCCCACCGCGATGACCTTGCTCATCGGCGTCCGGATGTCGGTCGTGAGATCCCTGACCGTCTCGGCCTCGCGCCCGAGGTACGCGGAGTAGTCGGCGAAGTTGGGGTCGCCCGCCTGCACGATCATCCGCTCGACGGTGTTGATGTGCGGGTTGAGGCCGTTCGCGAAGCACCACCGCACCGCGTCGGCGATGACGTCCGGCGCCATGGGCTGGTGCGACAGGATCCGCCCGATGCGGCCCCGGCGCGGGAGCGGGCCAGCCTCGGTCCGCGCGGATCGGGCCGGCATCGCGCGGACGATGGCGCCCTGGTGTCCGATGATCGGCTCCTCGAGCCCGAGGCGGTTCGCGAACACGACCGCGGACGTGGGCATCCGCCCCGTCGCGAGCGACACCTTCACGCCGCGCCGCACCGCCTCGCCGATCGCCGCCACCAGCCGCTCCGAGAGCTCCATGTCCTGGCCCACCAGCGTCCCGTCGATGTCAAGGGCCAGCATCCGGATCGGGAACACGGGGTCGGGCCGGGTCCGCGGGCGATGGTCCCTCATGGCCGTGCCGCCCCACCGCTGCGCGGCGGCTCGATCCGGGCGAGCCGCGGCAGGCCGGCCAGGTCAGCCTGCACCTGACAGTGCCAGCCCGGCAGCAGCTCCGCGACGGCGGCGGGGAGGACATCCCCCTGGTCGAAGCCGATCTCCAGCAGGGCGATCCCGTCATGCTCGAGCACCTTCGGCAGCCGGTCCAGCAGGCGGCGGATCTCGTCCAGCCCATCCGCGCCGCCGTCGAGCGCCAGGCGCGGCTCGAACTCGAGGTCCCTCGCCAGCCCGTCCAGCGCTCCCGTCGCCACGTACGGGAGGTTCGCGCAGATCACCGCGTAGGGCGTGTCGCCGATGGTCAGCAGGTCGCCCTCGCGGAAGCGCATCCGGTCGGCGACCCCGTGACCCGCGGCGTTCTCGCGCGCCAGGTCCAGTGCCTCGGGGCTGATGTCCACCGCGGTGACCAGCACGTGCTCGTCCATGCGCCGCCTGCGCAGGGCCGCGATGAGCGCCACGGCGATCGCACCCGTCCCCGTCCCGACGTCGGCCACGCGCAGCGGCGGGGTGCCCGCGGGGCGGGGCGCGGCCGAGAGCCGGTGGACCACGGCGGCGATCGCCTCGTCCACGAGGAGCTCCGTCTCGGGTCGTGGGATGAGCGCGCGCGGGTCGGTGGCGATGGCCTGGCCGTGGAACTCCCGGAAGCCGCGGATGTAGGCCACGGGCTCGCCGGCTTCCCGGCGGGCGACATACCCCTCGAACACCGCGACCGCCGTTCCCGGGACCGGCGCGTCCGGGTGGGCCAGGACGCCAGTCCTGTCAACGCCCAGGGCGAACCCCATCAGCAGCTCGGCGTCGAGCCTGGCGGAGTCGATGCCCGCAGCCGCAAGGCGCTCGGTGGCGCGTCGGACCAGGTTGGAGACGGAGGGGGCTGCGTCGGACATGCCGCTACGGCCTGGCTTGCGTCTGCTCAGGATCGGGCGGGGGCGCCGGCGTCCGGCCCATCGTCTGACTCCGTGAGATCCCTGAGGCGGTCCGCCTGGTCCGCCATGACGAGCGCGTCGATCAGCGGGTCCAGCTGGCCCTCGAGGACGCCCGGGACGTTGTGGATCGTCGTGCCGATCCGGTGGTCGGTCACCCGGTTGTCGGGGAAGTTGTAGGTCCTGATCTTCTCCGATCGGTCGCCCGCCTGGACCATCGTCCGTCGCTCGGCGCTCTGCTCCTCGCGCTGCTTCGCCAGCTGCAGGTCGTACAGGCGGGAGCGGAGGACCGCCAGCGCCTTGGCCTTGTTCTTGTGCTGGCTCTTCTCGTCCTGGATCTCGACCACCAGCCCCGTGGGCAGGTGCGTGATCCGCACGGCCGAGTCGGTGGTGTTGACGGACTGGCCGCCCGGGCCCGAGGCGCGCTTGACGTCGATCCGGAGGTCCCGGGCCTCGTCGATCTCGACTTCGACCTCGTCCACCTCGGGCAGGACGATGACGGTCGCCGTGCTGGTGTGGATACGGCCGCTGGACTCGGTCGACGGGACGCGCTGCACCCGATGAACGCCGCCCTCGAACTTGAGCCGGCTGTAGGCGCCGTCGCCGGCCACCTCGAGGATCGCCTCCTTGATGCCGCCGATCCCGGTCTCGTTGAGGCTCATGAGGTCCGTGTGGAAGCGGTGCTCCAGCGCATACCGCGAGTACATCCGCAGGAGCTCGGCCGCGAACAGCGCCGCCTCCTCGCCCCCGGCGCCCGCCCGGATCTCGACGATGACGTTGCGATCGTCGTTGGGATCGCGCGGGATGAGGGAGACCTTGAGGTCCTCGATGAGCCGCGTCTCCCGTGCCTCCAGCTCCGCGACCTCGTCGCGGGCCATCGCCTTCATCTCCTCGTCCGTCTCGGCGTGGAGCATGTCGAGGGCGCCGGCCAGCTGCTCGCGCACGTCGCCCAGCTCCCGGTACGCGGCGACGACGGGTTCCAGCCGGGAGAGCTCCCTGCCCAGCCTCCGCAGCTGGTTGGGATCGGAGAGCACCTCGGGCGTCCCCAGCTGCCGGCCGACCTCGTCGTACTGGCGCGCGAGGCCCGCGAGCTTGGTGTCGAGGCTGGTGTCCGCCATGGTGGTCCGGGCCGCCGTCAGCCGGCGACGGGAGGGTCGATCGCGGCGGGTACGGTGGCCTCGCCCTCGGCTGCCTTCGCAGAGATCCCGGCGTCTGCCTGCTCCTGCGCGGCGCGGACGCCCGCCGCGGTCTCGCCGGGCCTGGGCATCGGCTCGCGGGCCAGGTCCAGGCCGCCCTCGGGAATGGCGTCACCGTCGGCCCTGATCGCCTCCTCGAGGGACACGATCGCGATCTCGATCATGTCGTCGGTCGGCTGCTTGGTCGTGATCTTCTGGACCAGGATCCCGGGCCACATGACCACCTTGACCACCGGGTTCGAGCGGTGGCGCGCGCCGAGGCGCAGGAGCTCGTAGCCGATCGCCGCGATGACCGGGATCAGCAGGATCCGGCTGGCGATCATGACCAGCGGCGTCTGCCGGCCGACCAGGCTGAAGGCCAGGATCGACAGCATGATCACCACGACCAGGAACTCGGTGCCGCAGCGCTGGTGCGCGGTCGGGTACTTGCGGACGTACTCGGGGCGGAGCGGGTCGCCGGCCTCGAGCGCGTGGATCGTCATGTGCTCCGCGCCGTGGTACTGGAAGACGCGGTGGATGTCCGGCGTCCGGCTGATCACCACGAGGTAGCCGATGAAGATCGCGATCCGGGTCAGCCCCTCGACGAAGTGCTGGACGAGGTCGTTCTCGATGTTGCCGGCCGTGACGCTCGCCACCAGCAGCGGCAGGATGAAGAACAGGCCGATGCCCAGGACGGCGGTGATGCCCAGCATCAGGGCGACGCTGCCCTTGCCGATCTCGACGCCCTCCTCCTCGGCCTGGAGGCCGGCGGAGCGGATCAGCCAGCGCGTGCCCACGACGAGCGTCTCGTACAGGACGACGAGGCCGCGCACGAACGGCCACTTGGCCGCGCGGTGCCCGTGCACGGTGCCCGAGTCGAGGCGCTCGTGCTCGTAGACGATCCGGCCGTCGGGATGGCGCAGGGCAACCGCGATGGCGTCGCGGCCGCGCATCATGACGCCTTCGATCAGCGCCTGACCGCCGTAGTTGAAGCGGGGCATCCGCGAAGTCTACCGGGTGAGCGTCCTTCGACCGTCCTGCAGGACTGTCGCGCCTCGGCGCGCTGCGCCGTTCGGACGCATACTCCGGCGATGCGTCTCGAACTGACCAAGCGCGGCGACTACGCCGTGCGCGCGATGCTCGCCCTGACACGCGGGTCCGGGAACGGGTTGCTGTCCGCGCGGCGGATCTCCGACGCGATGGGCATCCCCGTCCGCTTCCTGCCCCAGGTGCTCGCCGACCTCCAGCGCGGTGGGCTGGTGGAGGCCGCCCCCGGCCGCTCCGGCGGCTACCGGCTGGCGCGGGATGCGTCGGCGATCAGCCTCCTGGACGTGATCGAGGCCGTGGAGGGCGACTCCCGCCGGCAGTCGTGCGTGCTCCGCGGCGGTCCGTGCGGCGCTGACGGCTTCTGCGACGTCCACGAGGTGTTCTTCGAGGGGCAGGAGGCACTGCGCGGCTATTTCGCACGGTCGATGCTCTCCGATCTCGCCGCCCCCGCCACCGGCGAGGCCCTGCTGGCCGCACCCGAGGCCTGACGACGCGGATCGTCCGCGTCGTCGCCCCGCGCCTCAGCGGCCGGCCTGTAGCGCCTCCGCGGCCAGCGCCACCGTCGCGACGACGGCCACCGCCACGAGCGCCCCGCCGCCCGCCGCAGCCCACGCAAGCCCCAGCGGCCACCCGATCGCCAGGAGTGCCACGCCTCCGTTGAGCGCGAGCAGGCGGGGCGTCGCGAACCTGCCCAGGATCGTGCGCTGGAGCCCGTGCTGCACCGGGGTGCCGGGGCCGATCGATGGCAGCAGGTGGGTCCACGACGCCAGCAGCACCTGCACGATCCAGCCGATGGTGAGCGGCGCCCCCACGACCGCCGTCGACCACGCCTCGGGCGCGCGTGCCGTACCGGATCAGCAGCCCGGAGGCCAACGAGACGCCGACGACGAACCACGCCACCCCGGCCAGCAGTCCGACGGACGCGAACCGGTGCCAGCCGGGATCGGACGTCCAGCGGCCCCGCGCGCGCACGACCTGCGCCGCCTCCAGTGCCGTCGCCAGGGCTCCGACCATCACGAGCGCCGCTCCCCCACCGGCAACCAGCCCGGAACCCAGGAGCAGGCCCAGGACGACGATCGGCGTCCCGATCGCGATCCCCAGCACGGCCAGCGCGGCGCTCCGGCGCGGGACGATCCGCCCGCCCAGGACGGTCGGCAGGAAGTGGAGCAGCGTCGCGACGATGACCAGCGACACGAACCCGATGACGTTCGTCCAGGCGTGCGCGGGCCGCAGCTGCCCCCACCGCTCGAGGATCGGTGCCCAGCCCGCGACGAAGAGCATGCCGAGCACGCCGCCCACGGCCACGTTGACCAGCGCCAGCGTGTAGCCGAGCGAGACGAGCGGGCGCCGGACCATGAGTCCCTGTCCGGCCGGACGCCCGGACCGCGAGCGCGAGCCAGAGGATCCCGGTCAGGTAGATCCAACCGCCGGCGACAGGCGCCCACGCCCAGGCCTCGCCGGGCGCGATGCCCCGCACCGCGACGAGCGCCGCGCCCGCGGCCACGAACCCGACCGCCGCCTTGCGCAGGCGCGACGGCGCCGGCGCGCCCGCCGCGAGCGCCGCGACGAAGAACGGCATGACGCCGGCGATCGCCGTGGACGCGCCTCCGGCGAGCGCCAGGTGGAGCGGCAGCCACGGCGACAGGACGGCGCGCCCCGAGGCCGCCCGCGAGGGCGGCCAGCAGCGCCGCGACCAGGAAGCCCGCGGCCACGGTGACCGACGACCATCGCGATCCGGCGGTCGTCGGCGCGTCGGGGCCCGGGCTGGAACGGGCCGCCCGCCGGGCGCGGAGCCGTGGGCGCCAGCGGGACGGCGAGCGGCGGCCGGGAGGGCGGCTCCCGCGGTGGGATCGCGGTCGGCCTCCCGGCGCCTCGGCATCGGTCGCGGCGATACGGGCCGGGTGGCCCCCGGGCAACGGGTCGCTTGTCATCTGCTCAAATACATACTAAGTTAGTGATAGTTAGACCCGCACACCGCCCCGGGCGCGGACCCCGGCATCGGGATGCCGGACCGCCGGCAGCGGGACCCGGACGGGGAACGACCGGGTCATAGCGAAAGGACCCAGAGGACATGCGTCTCCATCGCCTCGCAGTCACCCTTGTCGCTGGTCGCCCTCACCGCCACGGCCTGCACGTCGGCCAAGGCCCCGGGCTGGACGTTCCCAGCGGCCACCCCTGCGGGTGCCCCCGCCTCGCGGCCCCGGCGCCGGCGTCGACAAGCCCGCCGGCACCCCGGGCGCCGCCCAGGCCGCGACGACGGGCACGATCGAGATCGAGAGCTTCGACCTGGGCTTCAAGCCGGCGGCGATCACCGTCCCGGCGGCGGGCACGTACGAGGTCAGGTTCGTCAACACGGGCTCGATCATGCATGACGTCACCTTCGCCGATGGCACCGTGATCGCAGCCGAGGCCGGGCAGACCGCGACCGGCAGCGTGGCGATCCCCGCGGACGGCCTCGGGTTCATCTGCGCCGTCCCGGGCCACAAGGACGCTGGCATGGCCGGCGCGGTCGGCGTCGCAGGCGGATCGATGGCCGGGATGGGCGAGCAGCCCGCCGCATCGTCGGCACCGGGCGCCGCTGCAGCTTCGACCCCGGTCGAGGACCCGAATGCGCCGCCCTATGCGTTGCGCGACCCGAAGGCCCCCGCGCTGGCGGAGGGCACCGTGCATGACTTCGACTTCCCGATCATCGAGAAGGACATCACCGTCGCCACGGGGTTCGTGGTCCACGCGTGGACGTTCGGCGGCACCGTGCCCGGCCCCGTGATCCGCGTGAAGGTGGGTGACACGGTCAACGTGAACCTCACCAACACGGGCGAGATGAGCCACTCGATCGACTTCCACGCGTCCGAGACTGCCATGAACCACCAGATGGTGGAGATCAAGCCGGGCGGGACGTTCACCTACACCTACAAGGCCAACTATGCCGGCGTCTGGATGTACCACTGCGGCACCGCGCCGACGCTCCACCACATCGCGAACGGCATGTACGGCATGGTCATCGTGGAGCCCAAGGAGGGCCTGCCCAAGGTCGACCAGGAGTTCGCCTTCGTCCAGGGCGAGTGGTACCTGGGTGCACAGGGCGAGCCGTCCGACTACGCCAAGGCGAACCAGACCGCCGCCGCCCCCGACTTCGTGGTCTTCAACGGCATCGCCAACCAGTACAAGGACAACCCCGTCGCCATCGAGCCGGGCAAGCCCGTCCGGGTCTTCGTCCTCAACGCGGGGCCCAGCATGGACAACTCCTACCACGTGGTGGGTACGATCTTCGACCAGGTCGTGAAGGAGGGTGTCTGGCTCAAGCGCGGCAACGACGGAAACTGGGGCTCGCAGGCCGTCGACCTGGCGCCGGCGCAGGGGGCGATCATCGAGTTCACCGCGGCCGAAGACGGCATGTACCCGTTCGTCACCCACGCCTTCAACCTCGTGACCCACGGCGCCATCGGGATCTTCTCCGCAGGCGACGGGGACCCACTCAACTAGCGTTCCCCTCCCGTGCACTCACCGGCGGTCGCCTTCCCCGGGCGGCCGCCGGTGAACCCGTGCCCTGCAGGGTCAGCGCCGGAGCGGGTCCGGGATGTCGACCTCCTCGCCGCGCCACATCGAGACCTCCTCCGTGGACAGGCGGCCGAAGTAGTTGAGGAAGTGGGCGCCGTGCCGCTCCAGGACCGCGGCGGCCTCGAGCATCCGGTCGCGGTCCGCGACGTGGACGGCAATCACCGCGCGCCCGTCCAGGAGCGCGTGCTCGTACACGAGGAAGTCCGGCGTCTGGTCCATCAGCGTGAACTGGAGCGCTCGGACGAGGCGCGAGAAGGCGTTCGGATGCTGCCCGAGACGGCCGAGTCGGTCGCGTCCCTCGTCCCCCACCAGCATGACCACCTCGGACGGTTCGAACGCCGCCCCCGTCAGGGCATCGACGGCCCCGGCGGCATCCGTCGGGACGTCGATGACGCCGAGGAGACGGTTCGTGGGGTAGGTGATCATGCGACGGGTCACGTGACGCCCTCGTCAGCCATGGCGTCGGACGGCAGCGGCGCCATAGCCCAGCTCCGCGAGGATCTCGGCGGTGTGCTCGCCGAGCAGGGGCGGGGCGGTGCGGATCGACGCCGGCGTGGCGGAGAACGAGAACGGCAGCCCGACCTGGCGCACGGCACCCAGCACGGGATGGTCCACGTCTACCGTCATCTCGCGCGCTTGTGCCTGCGCTGACGCGAACGCGGCGGCGATGTCGTTGATCGGGCCACACGGGATCTCGGCGGCGTCGAGGGCGGCCAGCCAGTCGGCGGTGGGTCGCTCGGCGAAGCGGGCCGCGAGGATCGGGCGGAGGTCCGCGCGGTTGTCGACGCGGTCGCCATTGGTCGCGAAGCGGATGTCGGCGGCCAGGGCGGGCAGGCCGAGTGCCTCGCACAGGCGCGGCCACTGGCGCTCGCTGCCAACCGCGACCGCGAGATCGCCGTCGGCCGTGGCGAAGGTCTCGTACGGGACGAGGTTCGGATGAGCGTTGCCGAGGCGCCCGGGCGCCCGGCCGGTGACGAACGCGTTCTGGGCCTGGTTGACGAGGACGGCGAGGGTCGACTCGAGGAGGCTGACGTCGATGCGCTGGCCGCGGGGTCCATCGGCCGTGGCCGTCCGCCCGCGGCCCACCAGGCCCGCGAGGATCGAGACCGCGCCGAACAGCCCGGTGACCACGTCGGTGATCGCGACGCCCACCTTCGTCGGCCGGCCGCCGTCGGCGTCGGCGTCGCCCGTGATCGACATCAGGCCGCCAACGGCCTGGACCACGAAGTCATAGCCCGGCTTCCGGGCGTCCGGCCCGTCCGGCCCGAACCCGCTGATGGCGAGGTGGACGAGGTCCGGGTTGAGGACATCGAGCGCGTCATCGCCAAAGCCGAGGCGCTCGAGGCCGCCGGCGCGGAAGTTCTCGACGAAGACGTCGCTGGTCACCAGGAGGCGGCGGAGGACCTCGCGACCCTCCTCGCGCTTGAGATCCACCCGGATGGAGCGCTTGTTGCGGTTGACCGAGAGGAAGTAGGCCGCGGTCCGGGTGCCGGTCGCCTGGTCACCCACCCACGGCGGGCCCCAGGTCCGGGTCGCGTCACCCTCGGGCGGCTCCACCTTGATGACGTCGGCGCCCAGGTCCGCGAGGAGCATCGTGCAGTACGGACCGGCGAGGACCGTGGAGCAGTCGGCGACGCGGATCCCGGCGAGGGGGCCGGGCGCGGCTGCGGGATCGGCGGCGGGAGGCATCGCGTTCGATGGTAGGGGGCGCGTCAGCCCCCTGGGGCCGGTTCCGGGGCGGGTTCGGGGTCAGGAGCGGGTTCCGGCACCGTGATGTCCACGACCTGCGCGCCCGCCGCGCGGACCAGGTCCGCCGGCGCCAGGTGCACGTTCAGGCCCCGCGCCCCGCCGCCGATCGCCACGACCTCCAGCCCTTCGATCGAGGCGTCCGCGATCACCGGCCACGGTCGTCGGGCACCGAACGGGGTGATCGCGCCGCGGACGTAGCCCGTCTCGGCCTTGGCCTCCTCCTCGGTGGGCAGCGTGAGCCGGTTCGTGCCCAGCAGCGTGCGCAGGGCCGGCCAGTTGAACCGGCGCCCCCCGGGGACGAGGACGAAGAAGAAGTCGTCGGCCGCGCGACGGACGAGGATCGAGCGCAGCAGGCTGCCGACCGGGATCCCCTGGAACGCGGCGCTCTCCTCGGCGCTGCGGGCGATCTCGGTCCGGACGACACGAAACGGGACGCCGGCGGCCTCGAGAGCGGCGATGGCCGGGGTGCTGGGGAGCGCGGGCTGGTCGGTCATCGGCGCAGGGTAACGCGGCCGGCCGTGCGGGGCTCGCGGCTGTCGCCTGAGCGGACATGCTGATCCATGGGTGCGCCCGGGAGATGAGGACGTCACCATTGCGGCATGAGGCTGCTTGTTCGAGGGATGATCGTCGCCGCGCTCGTGGCGGGGACGGCGGTGGCGGCACGGACCGTGGCGCGAACCCTGGCCCCCTGGCGCGTACCCGCGGACAGCCCCGCAGCCTTCCTGCGACGCGGCCGCGCGCCGGCCACCCGCACCCTCGTGGTGTGTGCAGGTGACAGCTTCACCCACGGCGTCATGAGCGCGGACTACCTGGAGCTGCTTCGCGCCCGCCCCGGAAGCGACGGCTTCGAGTTCGTGAACGCCGGGATCAACGGCAACCTTGCGTGGAACGTCCTGCAGCGCCTGGACGACGTGGTCGCGTCCCGCCCGGATGCCGTGACGCTCCTGGTCGGGACCAACGACGTCCTCGCCACGCTTGGCCCGCCGTGGGAGCCGATGTACCGGCGCCAGCAGCACATCCCGGTGACGCCGACCCTGGCCTGGTACGTCGAGAACGTCCGCGGGATCATCGATCGCCTGCGAGCCGAGACCGGGGCCCGGCTGGCGATCCTGGACCTGCCGCCGCTCGGGAGAGGACCTCGACAGCGCGCTCAATGACACGGTCCGCGAGTACAACACGGCCCTGCGGGACGAGGCTGTCGGCGGCCAGGCGTCCCGGTCCTGCCGCTCCACGACCGCCTCGTCGCGCTGCTCCCGGAGGACCACACGCCACCACCCTTCGAGGGACGCCGGGACCTCATGGGCTCGGCGATCGCACGGCACCTGGTGCTGCGAACGTCGTGGAACGAGATCTCCGATGCCCACGGCCTGGCGCTGCTGACCGACCACGTCCACCTCAGCGACCGGGCCGCGGCCGTGGTCGCGGAGCTGATCGCGGACTGGCTGGCGCCCGAGAGGACCCGCTCACAACCCCAGCGTGAACAGGATCCCGTCCCAGTTCTCGCGCAGGTCCCAGAGCGCGACGGCGATCAGCAGCAGGCCGGATCCGATCTCGATCGCCCGGTGGTGCGACGTCACGAAGCGCACGACCGACCGCTGCCGCGCCCCGGCCAGCAGCGAGAGCACCACCAGGGGCAGTCCGAACCCCAGCCCGAAGACGATGAACGTCACCAGCCCCAGCACGGCGTCGCCGAAGCCCACGGACACGGCGATCAGCGCCGCGAGGAACGGCCCGGCGCAGGGCAGGGCGATGGGGCCCAGCATCATCCCGTAGACATACGCCTGGCCGTAGGGGTTGCGGACCACCGGCACGGCCATGCCCGGCAGCCGGTTGAACGGGTTGCGCCCGGCGAGCAGCAGCAGGCCAAGGACGATCAGGAACCCGTCCACGAGCGGCACGAGGAACGACGCGATGCGCCCGATCGGTGCGGACACCGCGACCAGCACCACCCCGATGAGCACCATCGTGGTCAGCAGCCCCATCAGGACCAGGAGGCCCAGGAATCCCGTGGCCCGCCGCCCGGACAGCGACTCCGCGTTCGCGGCGAGGTACGCGAGGAAGCTTGGGTAGAGCGGCAGGAGGCAGGGGCTCGCGGCGCTCGCGAGGCCCGCCGCGAAGACCGCGACGAGCTCACCCATCAGGCGCCGGCCTTCTCCACGATCTGCTCGACGGACTCCGGGCCGGTTGAGAACTCGACCTCGCCGGTGGGCGAGACGAAGATGACGGGCACGCTGGGCGGGTTGATGGCGTTCGGGCCGAACTCCGCATCCAACGCCTTGGCCAGCTCCTTGCCGGCGACGGCATAGCGGCCCGTGAACCCGCGCTCGGACTTGTAGCGCGCGAGGTCCTCGGCAGTCTCGGACGGGTCCACGGTGAGCACGATGTACTCGGCTGTGCCCGGTTCCAGCTGGCCGAACGCCTCGGTGAAGCGGCCCTGCTGCGCGCGGCAGTTGCTGCACCAGATGGCCATGCTCTCGATGAACAGCGGCTTGCCGGCGAGCTCCGCGATCGTGAACGTCTCGCCGGTCTCGACATCCGTGAGCGGGGCAGTTGCCCAGGGCTTCGAGGCCAGCGCGGCGCAGCGGCTGGGTTGGCCGTCGGGCTCGATCGAGGCGGCCGCCGCATCCGACGGGACGGGGACCATCGATTCGGGCGCCATCGACGCCGCATCCGAGGGAACCGGGGCCATCGATTCGGGAGCCATCGACGCCGTGCCGGGCTCGGTGGCGGCGGGAACCGTCGCCGGGGCGGTCGAGCCGCCACAGGCCGCGAGGGCCAGCGCCCCGAGCAGCGCCAGTGCTCCCAGGCGCATCGTGATCGTGCGTGTCATCAGGTGCAGGTCCTCGTGATCTTGGTTGCCGGGGTCACTGTGCCGTCCGTTCGTGACGCGCCCGTGACGGGTCGCTTCTCCATGGCTCGAGGGCGGGCGGCAGTAGGATGCACCCCATGACCGACGAGACGTCACAGCCCGCCCCCCACGTCCCCACCCTGATGACGGTGCACGCCCACCCCGACGACGAGGTCATCGGCACTGGCGGCACCATGGCGAAAGCCGTGATCGAGGGCCGCCGGGTGGTGCTCATCACCTGCACCCGCGGCGAGATGGGCGACATCGTGGTCCCCGAGCTGGACACCCCGGACAACCATCGCCGCCTGGGCGAGATCCGCGCCGCCGAGCTGGAGCAGGCGATGGCCGCCCTTGGCGTCACCGAGTGGGAGAACCTGGGCTACCACGACTCGGACATGATGGGCCGCCCGGGAAACCGCGACCCGCGGACCTTCTGGCAGGCGAACCTCGACGAGGCGATCGGGCGCCTGGTCTGGATGGTGCGGCGATACCGGCCGGACGTCATGACCACCTACAACGACTTCGGCGGGTACGGGCACCCGGACCATATCCGGACGCATCTCGTGGCCGTCGGCGCGTTCGCCCGCGCGGGCGACCCGGCCTGGTACCCGGAGCAGCTGGCGCCCGAGCACGGCGGGACGGGCGCGGCCGAGGACGAGGGGGGCCTCGCCCCGTGGGCACCGGCCAAGCTCTACGAGCAGGCGATCCCGGCCTCGGTCCGCACGGCGCTCCAGGAGCGGATGGAGGCCATCGGCGAGCGCTCCTTCTGGAGCCCGCCGGAGGACGCCACCCCGGAGCAGCTCGCCGAGTTCGAGGCGTTCGCCGCCCGGATGCTCGTCCCGGACGAGACGGTCACGGCCTGGGTGGACGTGTCGGCGCAGCTCGACCAGCGCTGGGAGGCATTCCGCGCCCACGTCACCCAGATCAGCGGCGAGAACCCGTTCGTGCGCTTCGGCCGCGATGCATGGGCGGAGTTCTGGTCCCGGGAGGCGTTCGTGCGCCGCGAGACGCGTGTCCCGGCCCCCGACCACGAGGACGACCTGTTCGCGGGACTGGACGACGCGGTGCCCGGTCCGTACGGCTGGGGCTGAGCCGCTGCGGCCTGGAGCCGACGCCCCTTCGGCTGAGCGTCGGTGTTCCCTGGGGGGTCGGTGTCCCTGGAGCCGATCCCCTTCGGCTGAGCTGAACCCGCTGGACCCCGCGTGACGGCGGTCCCGGCTCGGACCGCGTCGCTCACCTGGGCGCCCGGCGCACCAACGGGCGCATGGCGCGACGGGATGTGCGCCCCGCCACCCGTTTCGCGCACCCGACTCCCGTGCGTCGCGACGTTCGGAGCGTCCAGCGCACCGTCTGTCCCGCCGCGCGCTGGTTAGGGCGTCCGGCGCACCGACGACACCCGGCGCACCGACGACACCCAGCGGCCGCGACACCCAGCGGCGCGACGCCGCCCGGCCCCTACCAGTCCAGCAGGCCCTTCGACGCCTTCCAGACCTGGTCCATCACGAACTTGCCGGATCCCGCCGGGTCCATGAAGTTCGGCTGGGCCTTGCCCAGGATCAGGTGCGGTCGCATCCGGGCCTGGGCCAGCTCCTTGCCGCGGAACGTGAGCTCCAGGGTCAGGCCCTCCATCGTGTACTCGGACCACGTCTGGTCGAACACGAAGTTGCCCAGCGCGTACCAGATGGGCTTGCCCTTGTAGACCTCCATGCCCTCGGCCCAGTGGGGGTGGTTGCCGATGACGAGGTCAGCGCCCGCGTCGATGGCCGCCTGGCCCAGCCGCCGCTGCGCCGCCGACGGGGCCGCCCGGTACTCCACGCCCCAGTGCGGGAACACGACGACGACGTCGGCGCCCGCCTTGCGTGCGGCCTTGATGTCGGCCTTGAGCCCCTTGACGGTCATCCGGGCGCTGCCCGGGGTATCCGCGTCCGCGTTGTAGACACGCGCGATCTGGTCATAGCCAAGGAGCCCGACGGTCACGTCCCCGGCCTTGAGCAGGGTCGCCTTGTGAGCCGCGGTCGCGTTCTTGCCCAGGCCGCCGTGTGCCAGGCCGTAGCGGTCCAGGTTCTTCATCGTCTGGAGCATGCCCTTGCGCCCGGCGTCACCGATGTGGTTGTTGGCGAGGGACACCCAGTCCAGGCCGGCATCCACCAGGCCCTTGATGTGCTTGGGGTTGGCCGAGAACACCGTGCCCTTGCCGTGCCAGCGGAACGCGTCGGGAGCGGGGTTCTCGAAGTTGGCGATGGCGATGTCGGCGCTCGAGATGAGCTCGCGGACGATGCCCGCGTTCCCGGTCCGCTTCGTGTAGGGCAGGTCCCAGCCCATGGGCGAGCAGTCCTTGCAGCGTCCGGTGATCTCCACGGTTCCGCCGTCGAACGGGAAGTCGCGCCGCGCTTGCTGCCCTGGATCGCGAGCGAGACGCCCCGGTCCAGCAGGATGTCGCCACCGGCAACCATGGTCCACGCATCGCCCGGGTCATACGCAGGTGTCTCCGGTCCGGGGAGGCGGGCCGTCAGCGGCCACTTGGCGAGGCTCTTGACCCGACTCGTGCCGAACAGGCTCTTGCCACCCCACGCGAGCGCCCGCACGGACGGTCCGACCTGGTCCGCGCGCAGGAACGCGACGCGGCCACGGTTGGCGGCGAGGTTCTCCGCAAGCGCCTCCGCGGACGCGACGGTGACCAGGCGCTTGCCCAGGTCGTCGCGCGTCAGGCCGAGGGACGCAAGGATGGCGTCCGCGTCGTCCTCGACCAGGACCAGGGCCTTGAACGGCGAGCCGCCGGTCGCAAGCTCCTCGATGTCGGTGGCGCGGACTCCGGACCGGGCGGATCGGAAGTGGGTGACCGGAACGATCGCGACGTCGGCCTCGGCGAGGAGGGGCGCGGACTCCTCGGGTTCGGGCTCCTCGGGCGCGGGCGCCTCGCCTTCATCGTCCGGAGGCGGCTCCGTGGGGCTCGCGGCACCGGGATCAGTGCGATCGGCTGGAGCGGTCCGCTCGGCAGCGGCGACGTCGGACACTCCCGGAGCGTCCGCGGCAGCAGACCCGGTGGGGCCCGGCCCGCCGCCGGACACGCCGGACAGGATCCCGCCGCCGAACCCCAGGCCGATCACCAGCACCAGCGCGACAACGCCGAGCGCCACCAGGACCGCGGAGCTGCGCGAGCCACCCGGCCCGGATCCCCCCGCGTCGCGGCGGGCCGGTCCTTGAGATACCGGGTGGGCGCCGCTCCGCGGGTTCGCCTGGCGCGGGTCGTACTGGGGGTCGCGGACGCTCACGGTGCGTGATTGTAAGCGCAGGCAGCGATTCCCCTCACCGAGCGAGGGCAGATGCGCCCCGGACGGCCACCTGTGGGCTTAAGGGCGGCGCCCCGTCCGGGCGGGCGGACGGGGCGCGGGAGGAATCATCTCGAGGGCCCGTGGCGGGCCGGCGGGATGATACACGGGGTCCCCCGTTTCGCGCGACCGAACGGTCCCGCGGGCGGTCGCCAGCGGGACCTTGGTTGCGCCGATGTCGCGGGGATCAGTCGCCGCTGAAGTTGAAGGCGCCGATCACCATGCGGACGACGATGGCGATGGCCGTCGCGAACAGGGCCGAGACCCAGATGCTCGTGATGCCATCCGTCCCGATGACGGTGTCCAGGAGCCAGCCGAGGATGACCGCGGCGATGAGGCCGATGGCGAGGCTGGGCATCCAGCCGCGCAGCGTGCGCCCTCCCGCGATGACACCCGGAGACGAGCCCGGCGATCAGGCCGACGACGATCCAGCCGACAAACGTGAGGTCCATGGGCGGACTATGGCATATCGCACGACGCGCGCATCACAGATTCGGGTGAGGCGGCAGCGATGCGGTCGCTCGACATCCCGCGTGCGGTGGTGGCGCTCGCACGGGACGGAGGAGTGGATGGCGGACCCGACCGGATTCGAACCGGCGATCTCCAGCGTGACAGGCTGGCATGTTGGGCCGCTACACCACGGGTCCGCGACCGGTGGCGGATGATAGCAGGGACCCCCCGATGCCGCCACCTGCGCGGAGCGTACACGATCGTGGCGGGCCGACCCTCGCCGTATACTCCGCGTGCCTGCCGCACCCGTCCCCGGGCCGCCGCCGTGAGGCGGCACGCGACCGGCGCCTCGAACCGGATCCACGCTCCGACGTCGTCGCCTCGTCCGCGCCGCCGCCGACCCCAGGACGGAGGACATCCATGACGCTCAGCGCTTCCCCGGCGGCGAGGTCGCACGCCCGCGAGCGCTGGCACGTCCTCGCGGACCGCCTGAGGACGATCCGTCCTGAGGCCCTGGCCAAGGGCGCCATCGGGATCACCCTCATCGCGGTGTCGGTGCAGCTGGTCGTGGCCTCGTGGCCGGCGCTGTTGCCGTTCGTCGTCGGCGCGGTGCTGGCCTACGCCGTCCTGCCCCTCGCGAACCGTCTCGACAGGTTCATGCCGCGCGTCCTGGCCGCGCTCCTCGCGGAGCTCGTGGCGGTGGCGCTGCTGGTGGGCGTGGTGGCGGTCGTCGTGCCCCCGCTCATCGGTGGCATCGGCACCGTGGCGGACAAGCTTCCGAACCCCGAGGCGATCCGCGCCGCGGTCGCCGACCTGCAGGCCCAGATCGGCAGCCATCCCCGAGCCAATGCGGACGATCGTCCTTGCCCTCATGTCGGAGGTCACGACCAATCTGCAGGGCGCCCTCAGCGGGGTGTCGGCAAAGGCCGGCGAGTTGATCACGAGCCAGCTGCTGGGCATCTTCGGGACGCTGAGCACGGTGCTGGGGCTGCTCGTGATCCCGACCTGGATCCTCACGCTCGTCGCCGACGAGCGTGCCGTCAAGCAGCGCGGCGCCCGCCTGTTCCCCGAGGCGATCCGGGCCGATGTGGCCGCACTGTTCCGGATCGCGGACCGGGTGGCGTCGACGTACCTCCGTGTCCGGGTGCTGCTCGCCGTCGCCACCGGCCTGTTCGTCTACGCGGGCATCTCGATCGCGAATCAGCTGGGTATCGGCGATGGCCGGTACGCGGTTGCCGCGGCCGTGCTGCTCGGCGCCCTGCAGCTCATCCCGGAGCTCGGTTTCCTGCTCGGCTTCGTGGCGCTCCTGATCCCGCTCGCCATCGGCGGGCCGGAGGCCGCCATCGCGTTCGCGCTGATCTACATCGGTTCCGTGAAGGCGGCGTCGACGCTGCTCGAAGGCAGGCTGAGCCGCGGCGTCCTCGATGTCCATCCCGGCGTGCTCATCCCCGGCATCGTGGTCCTCAGCCAGTTCGGAGCAATCTGGCTCTTCGCGGCCGCCCCGATCATGGCGATCGTCCGGGATCTCGTGCGCTACGCCAACGCCCGGCTTGCCGATCCCCCCGGTGCCGCAGGCGTCCTGCCCGGCGAGAAGGTGCGGAGCGCCAGGACCAGCAACCGCGCGGGCAACCCGGTTCCCTCCGTGTACCGGGCTCCCGCGCCACCTGCCCCGGCCGCACGACCGGCATCTGCGAGCGCGAGCAGCCCGACGGCGGCACTCGCCGCGATGTCGGCGGCCACCGTAGCCGCCGTCGCATCCACCGTGTCAGGCGGCCCGCGTTCCCCGGCCGGCCCGCCAGCACGCGTCGCCCGCCCGGTCCTTGGCCCAGGCCCCCGTCCCGGCCGTCTATGCCGCCGTCCTGCGCAGGACCGCGGCCCGCCCGCCCAGCGTCAGCCCGAGGAGCACCCAGCCGTGACCGACGATCCCGCCCGCATGACGGACATGTCGTCCGAGTCCGCGCCAACGGACGGCTCATCGGTGCTGGCCCAGGCGTACATCCAGCTCACGGAGGCCGAGGCCACCCCGCTCGACGCCGCGGATGCCCTCGAGCGACGCGACCAGTACGGTCGCGTGCCGATCGTGGTGCGAGTCCGCCGCCAGCCGCCGATCAACCCGATCTGGATCCTGCTCGCGATCGGCCTGGCCGCCTCCGGGCTGTTCCTGCCGCTGGCCGCGGCCCTGCGGGCGATGATCATCGTGGCGGCGGTCGTCGCCGTGATCGTCGGGATCATCTCGCGGCTGTTCATCCGCGTTCCGCCCGGTTCCGTCGGCCTCGTCGTCAAGTCCGGCCGGCACGACCGCGTCCTCACGTCCGGAAACCGGCGCGTCAGCCCCATCGTCGCCCTGTCCCACCTGGTGACGACGCGCGAGATCGCCTTCGACGTCCCGGTCAGCGAGGTTCGCTCGGCGGACGGCGTCGGCGTGGCGGTGGACGTGCTCCTCACGCTGCGGATCGCGGACCCGGTCAAGTTCGCCTACGCGATCACGCCCGGCGACGCCGACCAGTTCGTGCAGGCGGCGTGCCAGGACGCGGTCCGGACGCTGGTTCGCGGCATCGAGGCCATGTCCACGCTCGATCTCAACTCGACGCAGTCGGACTCGCTGCGGCAGGTCATCGACCCCAGGCTCGACGCCTACGGGATCGACGTCAGCAACGTCGCGTTCACGCGCGTCACCCTGCCGTTCGGCACTCACCGACTCGCTCGAGGCGCGTCGGCTGGCGTCGCTCCAGCTCGCCGAGCAGGCCGAGACCTCGCTCCTCGACAAGCGTCGCCTCGCCGACCAGGCCGCACTCGTCTCCCAGGAGGCCCAATCGCGGCGATCTGCCGTGGAGTACGAGGCCGCGGCCGAGGCCCTCCGGCTGGCGATGCTCGAGGAGCGGATCGCGGCCAACCCGAACGCCGCGCGTTACGACCTGGAGGTCTCCCGGATCCGCGTCGCCGAGCAGCTCGCCGGCAACAGCCGGGCCGTGGTGTCGCTGGGGGCGACGGACCTCATGTCCAGCCTGCTGACGGCGCGCGAGGCCGTGGTCGCGAACGCCGCTGCCGATGCAGCCGATGTGGCGGAATGGCCGCCAAGACGACCGGCGCCGAAGTCAGGCCGGCCTGAGCGATCCGATGACCGACGGGCCGAAGCCGGGCGAGTCGAGCGCGATGCCCGAGTCCCGGCGCGCCTCCGACCCGGGCACCCCTGGGGCAGGCCCAGCGCCCGTTGTCGTCCCGGGCGCCGGCGACTCGGGCGGAGGCTCGGGTTCGCGGGACCCGCATCCGGGCTCGCCCCTGTTCGGGCCGCTGGTCCCGCTCGCCGCCATCGTCCTCGTGCTCGTCGGTGCGCTCGCGCTGCGCGAGGTCGCGACCATCCTCGTGCCTGTGGTGTTCGGCCTGTTCCTCGCGCTCGTCGCCTGGCCCATCGTCGGCATCCTGGAGCGGCGCGGTGCCCGCCACGCCATCGCCCTCACCGCCGCGCTGATGGTCGTCCTCGCGATCGTGCTGGTCGCGGCGGGATCCTCGCGCTGTCCGTCGCGGAGCTCGTGCTCCAGGTGCCCAAGTACGAGGGACGCCTGCGCGAGCAGATCCAGCTGCTGCAGGACCTCCTCGCGCAGTTCGGCGTCACGACAGACCCGGGTGCCCTCCTGGCGCTCATCAAGCCGGAGCAGATCGTGTCGATCGTCCGGCCGGTGGCGTCTGCCCTGTCGGGGGTCGGTCTCACGGTCTTCGTGCTCACGTTCACGATGATCTACGCCCTGTTCGGGGCCTCGTCGCTCCAGGCGCGCGCCCAGCAGGCGTTTGGCGAGCGGCACGCACTGCTCGTGGGCATCGAGCAGTTCGGCGTGGATCTCCGCCGTTACCTGCTGGTGCGGGCGCAGCTCGGCGTCTTCGCGGCGGTCCTCGCGTTCGTCCTGCTCCTGGTCCTCGGTGTGCCGTTCGCGGCGCTGTGGGCGTTCCTGGTGTTCGCGGCCAGCTTCATCCCCAACATCGGCACCTTCATCGCCGTCATCCCGCCGACGGTCATGGCGTTCCTGTCCGGCGGCCTCGCCCCGGCGGTGGCGGTGATCGTGGGCTATACGCTCATCAACTTCGCCCAGGATCACTTCCTGCAGCCGGTGATGATGGGCTCTGAGCTCAACCTCAGCCCGCTGGTCGTGTTCATCTCCGTCCTGGTGTGGGCATGGATCCTCGGGGCCGCGGGCGCGCTGCTCGCCGTCCCGCTTACCGTCGGGCTTGTGGCGATCCTGGAGGCCTACCCGGCGTCGCGCGACATGGCGGCGCTTCTGCGCAACACGATCGAACCGCCACCCGGCAGCACGCCGGACGACGACGCCTTCACCGCGCCGCCCGACTGACCCGCGCATTCGCCGCAGGGCCGGGGGACGCGTGGTGCGGCGGTTCAGGCCTCCGCCGCGGCCTCGGTCTCGATCTCGTCAGCGGCAGCCGCGACCTCGGCCTCGACCTCCTCCGGAACCTCGTGCGTCTCGGGGGTCCCGCCCAGCTCGGCAAGCTTGGCCGCGACGTTGGCCGCCCGGTCGTCGGCGACGAGCACGCCCACGGCGGCCTTGCCACCGGTCAGCTCGGCGGCGATTCGGTCGCTGTCAGCGGACTTGAGGCCAAGGCCCTTGCGGTGGATCGCACCGGCGATGCCGCCCAGGACCGGCAGGCCGATCACTCCGATCGGGCCGGTGGCAAACAGGATCGCCATCGCGGCGCCGACCCCGATGCCCTTGGGGATCGTGCGGCGGCCGAGCTTGCGCGTCTTGACCTGGCCGTCCTCGTCGAGCACGAGCACGCCGATCGCGTTGAGCTTGATGTCGTAGTACAGCTCGTCCCAGGCCTTGAGCTCCTCGACGGCAGCGTCGGCGGCGGCCTCGTCGGCGAAGAACGCGAGAACGACATGCTTCCTGGCCATGAAGGGAACCTCGGTAGGGGTTGGGAGTCACCGGACGTGCGCGAGGCGCACCGACGGCGAGTATCGCCCACCGGCGATCCGGGAGCATCATGGAGCCGAATGGTCGCCAGGAGGGCGCCCGCCCCCGACACCCAGGAGGTCCCATGCGCCCGACCCGACTCGTCCTCGCCGCCGTGCTCGCCCTGGTGGGGATCATCTGGCTCGGCCAGGGTCTCGGGTTCATCGGCGGCAGCTTCATGACCGGCAGCCTCTTCTGGGCAGCGGTCGGTGCGGCCCTGCTGGCCCTGGCCGCGCTGGTCGTGGGCATCGAGCGCCGTCGCGCGAACCGGCCCCGCTGACCCAACCGCGCCGCACCCGACCAGTAGGCCCGACGGAGACTCGCCATGGAACACGGCGCCCCTCTCATCGAGACCATCGCGATCGGCCTCGTCGCCGCGTTCATCGGCGGGCTCGTGGCAACGCGGCTGCGGCTCCCGACCATCGTGGGCTACCTCCTGGCCGGAGTCGCCGTGGGCCCGTTCACCCCGGGCCTGGTCGCCGACACGGAGACCGCCAAGCAGCTCGCCGAGCTGGGCGTGATCCTGCTCATGTTCGGAGTCGGCATCCACTTCTCGATCCCGGACCTGCTCGCGGTCCGGGGCACGGCAATCCCTGGGGCCATCGGTCAGATTCTCGTTGCGACGCTGCTCGGGGTGGGGCTGGGCGTCCTGCTGGGGTGGGGATTGGCCGGCGGCCTTGTGCTGGGCCTCTCCGTATCCGTGGCGAGCACCGTCGTCCTGCTGCGCGCGCTCGGCGAGCGGGGCGAGCTGGACACGCCACAGGGGCGCATCGCAGTGGGCTGGTTGATCCTGGAGGACCTGTTCACGGTCCTGGTGCTCGTCCTGCTGCCCACGCTCGCGCCGGTCCTCCTCGGCACCGGGGGCAGCCTGGCCGACATCGCGCTGGACCTGGGGCTCGCGGCCACGAAGCTCGCGCTGTTCGCCGGGCTGATGCTCGTCGGCGGGGTCCGGGTGGTGCCGCGGATCCTGGCGCATGTCGAGCGGACGGGCTCCCGCGAGCTGTTCACCCTCGCGGTGCTGGCCATCGCCATCGGCATCGCGGTCACCGCCTACGCCGTGTTCGGTGTCTCATTCGCCCTGGGTGCCTTCCTCGCCGGCGTGGTCCTCAACGAGTCCGAGACCAGCCACCGGGCCGCGGAGGACGCGCTCCCTCTGCGGGACGCGTTCGCCGTCCTGTTCTTCGTCTCGGTGGGCATGCTGTTCGACCCGGCGTTCCTCCTGGAACAGCCGCTCGCGGTGGTGCTGGTCGTGGTGCTGGTCATCGGGGCCAAGGCCGCGGCGGCGTTCCTGATCGTCGCTCTGCTGCGGCGGCCGGTCCGCGTTTCGCTGACCGTGGCGGCCGCGCTCTCCCAGGTGGGCGAGTTCTCGTTCATCCTCGCGACCCTCGGGCTGACGCTGGGCCTGATCCCGTCGGACGCGTTCCAGCTGGTCGTGGCGGCTGCCATCGTGTCGATCACGCTCAACCCGTTCCTGTTCCGGCTGGTCGAGCCCCTGGAGAGCCGGATCCGGGCGCGTCCCGCGCTGCTGCGGCTGGTCCAGGGCGCCGCGGCCGAGGGTTGAAGGCAGCGCACCGAGGTCGCGTCCCTGGAGGCCTCGCGCCCTCGCACGCGACCCGCGCTATGCTCGCCCGGCGATGCCTCCCGTGATCGATCTCCGCTCCGACACCGTCACGCACCCCACCGAGGCCATGCGCCGCGCGATGGCCTCCGCCCGCGTCGGGGACGACGTCTTCGGCGACGACCCCACGGTCAACGAGCTGGAGGCCCGCGCCGCCGCGCTGCTGGGCAAGGAGGCCGGCCTGTTCGTGGCCAGCGGGACGATGGGCAACCTCGTCTCGCTGATGGCCCACCTGCCGCGCGGCTACGAGGCCATCGCCGGCGAGATGACCCACACGGTGATGGACGAGGCGGGCGGCCATGCCGTCGTCGTCGGCGCGACGATCCGCGCGCTCCGCGAGCGTGCCGACGGGACCCTCGACCCGGGCGAGATCGAGGGAGCGTTCCGGGACTCGACCGACGTCCACGAGCCCATCACCGGCCTGGTCATCCTCGAGAACACGCACGCGCACTCGGGTGGTCAGCCGCTGCCGATCGCGTACCTGGAACGCGTCGCGGTCATCGCGCACGATCGCGGTGTGCCCCTCCACGTCGACGGCGCCCGCTTCTTCAACGCGGCCATCGCGCTGGGCGTCGCCCCCGCCGCGCTCGCCGCACCCGCCGATACCGTGACCTTCTGCCTCTCGAAGGGACTGTCGGCGCCCATCGGCTCCGTCGTGGTCGGGCCAGCGCCGTTCATCGCCCGCGCCCGCCGCGCCCGCAAGCTCCTCGGCGGCGGCATGCGCCAGGTGGGCGTGCTGGCTGCCGCCGGTCTCGTGGCGCTGGACGACGGCCCGGACGGGACCGTCGCCCGCCTCGCCGAGGACCACGCCAACGCGCGCCGTCTCGCCGAGGGCCTGGCGGAGCTCACCGGCATCCGCTCCCCCGGCGGCATCGCCCAGCCGGGCGAGGACGGGCCGCTGGACCCGGCGCGCGCCGCGACCAACTTCGTCCTGTTCCGGGTCGCCCGCGACCGCACGGCCTTCCTCGCCGCCCTCGAGGCGAGAGGCGTGCTGATGGTGTCCTATCCCCACGGCCAGATCCGCGCCGTCACGCACCTCGGGGTGACGGCCGACGACGTCGACAGGGTGGTGGCCGCGGCCGCCGAGGCCCTGCGCGCAACCGACCCGAGCCCAGCGGCGATGGTGGCCGGCACCGCCTGAGGCGCCCAACGACCACACCGGGGCGCCGCCCAGACCCCGCGGCGCCGGAGGAACCATGACGACACTCCTCGGCGGCCAGGCATTCCCTCGACCGGCGGCAGCGCCCGACGCTGGACCGCTCGACGACTCGCCTCTACGACCTCGTCGAGACCCGCGTCCGACGCCTGTTCACCGACAACCCGATCATGGCCACCTACTTCGGGATCCACAGCGAGGACCACCGCCTGGGCGACGCCGGCCGGGATGCCGTCGAGCACGAGATCGTCTCGGACAAGGCCCACCTCGCCGCCGTCGAGGCGCTCGACCCGGCCGGGCTGTCCGCCGGCGCGCGGTTCGAACGCGACCTGGAGCTCCACAACGTCCGCCTCGCGCTGTTCGACGCTGACGCGGTCCGCCGCTGGGAGCGACGCTCGCAGGCCGCCGGTGACATCGGTGACGCCGTGTTCGCGCTGTTCGCCCGTGGAGCCGCGCCCCTGGAGGAGCGGATCGAGCGCATCGCGGACCGACTCGAGGGCGTGCCGGCGTTCCTCGCGGGGGCTCACAGCCGGGCGGTCGGACCCCAGGTGGGCCTGTGGCAGAAGGTGGAGCTGCGGTACGCCAAGGACCTGCCGGGCCTCTTCGCCGAGGTGCGGGAGGCCGCGGAGGAGGTCCTGGAACCCCGAGAGCTGACGCGGCTGGACCAGGCGATCCACGTCGCCCGAACGGCCCTCGACGGACCACATCGCGTGGGTGGACGGGACGCTGGCGACCGCGACCGAGGATTGGCCGCTGGGCCGCGAGCGCTACGACGAGCTGGTCCGGCTGCGCGCCTTCGGGGACCTGGACGCGGACACGATCCTGGAGATCGGCTGGGACCAGCTCCGTACGAACACCGAGGCGCGCCGTGCCGCCGCCCGCGAGCTGGACCCCGACGCGGACCTGCCGTCCGTCATCGAGCGCCTCAAGGCGGACCATCCGGCCACCTTCGAGGACGCCCTCGAGGGCTACAAGGACGCGATGCGCCGCTCGCGCGCCTACCTCATCGAGCACGACATCGTCACGATCCCGGACGACGAGGTCATCGACGTGATCGCCACGCCGGAGTACCTGCGCAGCGTCATGCCGTTCGCGGCCTACTTCTCGCCGGCCCGCTTCGACGCCGACCAGCGGGGCATCTACGTCGTCACGCCGGCCGTCGACAACGACCCCAACGCGATGCTCGAGCACTACTACGCCTCGATCTCGAACACCAGCATCCACGAGGCGTACCCGGGCCACCACCTCCAGCTCGCGGTGGCCGACAAGCACCCGAGCCTGACCCGGATGCTCACCGACGCCCCCGAGTTCGTCGAGGGCTGGGGCATGTACTCCGAGCAGATGATGCGCGAGGAGGGCTTCGACGCCGGGCCTGCCTTCCGCACGGCGATGTACACAGATGCGATCTGGCGCTCCTGCCGGATCATCCTGGACGTGCGCATGCACCGCGGCGAGCTGACGCCCGAGGAGGCGACCGACTTCCTCGTGGAGCACACCTCGTTCGAGACGGCCAACGCCCGCTCCGAGGTCCGGCGCTACACCTACACGCCGGGCTACCAGCTGTCCTACCTGCTGGGCAAGGTGCTGATCCTGGGCATGCGTGAGGACGAGAGGCGCCGCCGCGGCGCCGACTTCAGCCTCAAGGCCTTCCACGACACGCTGCTGCGCAACGGCTCCCTGCCGATCAGCTTCCACCGCCGCATCCTCCAGGGCGAGGGCTGAGGGCAGGTGGACGTCATCCCGGCGATCGACCTGCGGGGTGGGCGATCCCGCGTCGTGTACTGGCCCGGCGCCGCGGCCGGCACGGGCACCCCGACCGATCGCCCGGAGCGGATCGCGGAGCAGTTCGTGGGCATGGGCGCCCGGATCCTGCACCTCGTGGACTTCGACGGCGCCCAGCAGGCGCGCCCGGTCAACCTCGAGGCCGTCGGCGCCGTGGCGGCGCGGGTCGCCGTCCCGCTCCAGCTCGCGGGTGGGCTCGAGGAGGCGGACCACGTGCGGCTCGCCTTCGCGGCGGGAGCCACGCGGGTGGTCCTGTCCGTCGCCATCGCCGAGCGCCCCGACGCGCTCCGCGCGTGCCTGTCCGTGGCGGGCGACTGGCTCGCCGTCGGGCTGGACCCGCGGCCCGAACGGCTGGCCGCCTTCCCCTGGCAACGCACGACCCCGCCAACCCTCGATACCCTTGTGGAGGAGCTGGTCGCCGGCGGCGTGCGCCGCCTCGTGCTGAGCCACGGCGGCTCATCGCCGGACACCGGGCTCCTCGCTGCGCTCCGGCGCCGCCACGAGGTGGAGGTGCTGGTGGCCGGCGGCGTGACCGATCTCGACGCCGTGCGCCGGCTGCGCGACGCCGGCGTGACCGGCCTCATCCTCGGAGAGGCGCTCCTCTCCGGGTCCATCGACTTCCCCCGTGCCCTGGAGACAGCCGCATGATCCGCCACCGAATCCTCAAGGGGCTCCTCGCCGCGCTGGCCGTGCCCGTCCTGCTCGCCGCCTGCTCGTCCGGCGGCAGCTCGGCCCCCCTACCCACGATCCCCTCCCAGGGCCCGGCCACCCCGACGGCTGCGGCCAGCCACCCAGGCCCGACGTACCCGCCCGGGTGCCCCACGGAGCAGCCGGACGCGCTGGCTGCCGGTGAGACGCGGACGGTCACGATCACGACCGACAAGGGCGACATCGAGCTTGAAGATCGACGGCCGACCTGTCGCCGATCGCGACCGGCAACTTCGTGACCCTCGCCGAGTGCGGCTACTACGACGGCGTGGTGTTCCACCGCCTCGTGCCCGGATTCGTCATCCAGGGCGGCGACGGCCAGTTCGGCCGCGTGCCCAGACGTGATCCCGGAGCTCGTCGGCTCGGGCGGCCCGCCCTACAACATCCAGGACGAGCCCGTCACCGCGAAGTACGGGCGCGGCACCGTCGCCATGGCGCGCTCCTGCGCAACCGAACTCCGTCGGCTCCCAGTTCTTCATCGTCCTCGACGACGCAGCCGAGCCGGCGCTCGCGAGCGCCAACACCTACCAGATCATCGGCGAGGTCACCGCCGGCATGGACGTCGTGGACGCCATCGCCGCCATGCCCAACAGCGGCCCGCCGAACAACGCCGCCGTCGATCCGCTGCCCATGACCAAGGTCACTGTCAGCAACCCATAGCCCGTCCCGGACCAATCAACGAGGAGATGCCCATGACCCGCGCCGTCATCGTCACGGAAGCCGGCACCATCGAGGCCGACCTGTTCACCGAGGGCGCGCCGCTCGCGGCCGCCAACTTCATCAAGCTCGCGAACGCGGGCTTCTACGACGACGTGATCTTCCACCGCGTCATCCCCGGCTTCATGATCCAGGGCGGCGACGGCGAGTACGGCAAGAAGTCGTCGCTCAACGCGGGCCGCGTCGGGACCGGCGGGCCGGGCTACAAGTTCGCCGACGAGCCGTTCACCGGCACCTACCAGCGCGGCACACTGGCGATGGCGAATGCGGGCCCGAACACCAACGGCTCGCAGTTCTTCATCTGCCACGCGGCAGTCGGGCTGCCCAAGAGCTACACGATCTTCGGCCAGGTCACCAAGGGCCTCGAGGTGGTCGACGCCATCGCGACGGCGCCGCGCAACTCGCGCGACCTGCCGGACGCGCCGGTTGCGATGACGAGCGTCACGATCCTCGAGGACGCATAACCCGCTCGAACGTTAAGACATTTTCACCGAAGGGACGGATAAACCCCTTCCCTAATCCGCACTACGGCGCTAGGATATCGGTGCTGCCAGTCAGCCAAGGCTGCCCCAGCATCAGGATCATGGGTAGGTTGGGTTAGGGTAGTCGGTTCAGCCGACGAGATAGATGATCCTGGCGCGTGGCAGAAGGTCCGCCCGAAATGGTGGACACCTTCACCGGGACAGCAACGAGGCGGTTCCTCCGGGAACCGCCTCGTACGTTTAAGGCGCGGCGAGCGAGGCGCGAGCGCCGCAACGCCCGTCGGATCCCCCTCAGGCAGGCGCCCGCACGTCCAGCACCCGGCCCCAGTGCAGGACCCGGACCGCCACCAGGACGCCGAGCGCCGCCAGCACGAGGATCGCCGCCGCCGCGATCGAGGTCTCCAGGTTCCCCGCCTCGAACTCGGAGTAGACGACGAGCGGCATGGTCTGGGTCCGGCCGGCCACGTTGCCGGCGAACAGGATCGTGGCGCCGAACTCGCCCATCGCCCGCGCCCAGCTCATCACCAGCCCGGCAGCGAGCGCCCCACCGGCCAGCGGCACCGTGACCCGCCGGAACAGCTGCGGCTCGGAGGCGCCGTCCACGCGCGCGGCGTCCTCGAGGTCGTGGTCGACCCCCGCGATCCCGGCCCGCGCGGACCGGACGAAGAACGGCGCCGAGACGAAGACCTGGGCGAGGATGACGGCGAGAGCTGTGAACGCGATGTCCAGCCCGGCCGCGTCGAGCGCTCCGCCCAGCCAGCCGCGGCGCCCGAACACCAGCAGGAGCGCCAGGCCGGCGACGGACGGAGGCAGCACGATCGGCAGGTCCACGAGGGTCTCGACCAGCCACTTGCCGCGGAATTGGCGGCGCGCGAGCACGATCGCCAGCGGCAAGCCGAACACGACCGTGACCACGAGGCTGACCGACGTGGTGGCCAGGCTGAGCACCAGGGCGGGCAGCACCACCGACGAGCCGGCCACCGTCGGCAGCAGGCCACCGAGGATCGCCCGCGCGATGATCGCGAGGACCGGCAGGCCCAGGAACAGGGCGAACAGGGTCGCCAGGGCGACAACCGAACGGGCCCCCCAGCGGCCGCCCCGCGTTGCGCCCAGGGCGGGTGAGCACGATGTCGCTCACGGTGCCGGCCCGAAGCCCATCGGCCCGAGGATCTCGCGCCCGCCCGGGCCGGCCATCCATGCGAGGAACGCCGCGGCCGCCTCCGGGTGCCGCGACTCCCGCAGCACCACCCCCGCATAGGTGGCGCTGACGTTCGCGCCCTCGGGCACCTCGAGCGGCGTGACCCCGCTCGAGGCTCTCGCATCGGTCAGGTACACGATCCCGGCGTCCCCCTCGCCCAGCTCCAGCTTGGCGATGACGGCCTTCACGTTGGGTTCGCGTGACACCACGTTAGCTGCATAGGCGTCCGCGAAGTCCGCGGGGTAGCCCGGTTGCAGGGCGAGATTCGCCACGAGCCGCGAGGCATAGCCCGTGATGGGAACTCCCTCGCCGGCGGCGATGACGAGAACGCCCGGCCGGGCGAGGTCTGCGGGCGACGCGAGCTGCGCCGGATCGCCGGCCGGGACGACGACCGCGAGCGAGTTGGTCGCGAATGCCACCGGCTCACCATCGGCGAACCCGCCGGCCACGAGCCGCTCGGGGTTCCGGGTATCGGCGGACAGGAAGACGTCGCCCGGCGCCCCCTGCTCGACCCTCGTGGCCAGCGCTGCCGACGAGCCCGTGGCCACGGTGATCGTGACTCCGGGCGTCGCGCCCTCGTAGGCCTTCGCCGCCTGCTCGAGCGCGCCCTGCAGCGACGCGGCGCCCAGGACGAGCACCTCCGTGGGCTCGCGTGACGGGCTGGCCGATGCCGAGACAGGCGCTGTGGTCCCGGTGGTGGCCAGCGGGGAGCAGGCCGCGACACCGATGGCGAGGAGCGCGATGATCGGCATTGCGGCTGCGCGGACCCGCACTCAGCGCGCCTCGCGCCGCGCCGGGATCTCGACGATCACGTTCGTGGCCTTGACCACCGCCACCGCCTCGTCGCCGACCCGCAGGCCCATGTCGTCCACGGCTTCCGCGGTCATCAGGCTGACCATCCGGTGGGGGCCTGCCATGATCTCCACGACCGCCGCGACGCGGTCCTTCTCGATCCGGGTGACGATCCCCGCCAGCCGGTTCCGCGCGGACCCGCCGATGATCGGGCGGTCGGATGCCTGGGCGCGGCGCTCGGCGAGGAGGCGTGTGACCTCGGCGATCGGCACCATCCGCTGGCCGCCGGCGGAGCGCTCCGTTCGAAGGCGACCCTCCGTTTCCCAGCGACGAATCGTGTCTACCGACACCTGGAGCATCTCGGCCGCCTGGCCCACGCGGAGGAGGGCGTCGCGGCCAGTCGTGTTGGCACTCATTCCTAGATAATAGGACGCGCTGCACATCTCTTCCATATGTATGTGCGTGCCATCGTCGGCTCACGGCCCCCGTCGCCCGGACGGCTGGCGGGGGGCTGGTATCCTTGCTCCCCGCGACGCCCCCGTCGCCACGCGCGCCTGTAGCTCAGTGGATAGAGCGTCGGCCTCCGGAGCCGAAGGTCGCAGGTTCGAATCCTGTCGGGCGCGCCATTGCAACCTTTTCGGGCAGCGCCAGCGCCAAACCGTGCGCGTAGGCCGCCGAGGTGAGGCGAACCCCGACGATCTCGGGTCCCGCGATCACGATCCGCTCGTAGATGGCGTGCATCAGGTCTGCCCTCTCCTTCGGTACGTCTGCCTGCTGGACTGACTCGGCGATGGCCTGCAGCCATTCGATCGCGCGCTGTGCCGGGACTCCGACCCCCGACCCCTCGACGAGCACGTCCCGTGCCTCCCGGAGCGCCTTCAGCCGGGCAAGGTAGGCGTCGTCCGCGAGGTCGCCAGCCGCGTGCTCCAGGGCGAGCTCGCGGATCCGCCGGTCGATCCGGGCCCGGTCCATCTCGACCGGCCGCCTCGTCGAGCCGAGGACCGCCACCACCGACGCGATCGTGTCGTCGTCGACGGTGATGCCCGCGACCTGCGCCAGCATCGGTCCCTCCCAGATCGCGTCGGCCAGACGGGCCTTGCGGCCCCAGGCTTCGCACGGGTTGACGTGGAGCTTGCGGTGGCGACCGTCGCCGAACGTCCCGTCGTTGCGGATGCGGAGGCCGCACACGCACTCGAGGAGGCCGCCCAGGAGGTCGACGCGGTCGTGGCGCTTCGCTCCCCCGCCCCGGGTCTTGCCTCGCCGGACGTCTTCGACCCGCGCCCAGAGCTCGTCCGACACGGGCGGGTGCGTGCGCCACGGTGCCGGCTTTCGCGACTCTCGGTCGCTCCGCCGGTGGCGGACGGATCCAGCCGTTGTAGAGCGGGTTCATGAGGATCATCCGGATCCGGCTCGCCGCGAGCCCCGTCTCGGCCTCGAGCTGGGTCGGCACTCACGTTGCCCAGCGCATAGCGCTCGAACAGGCCGACCGCGACCCCGATCGGTCTCCGGGTCGACCTCGAGTGTGTGCGGCGGCTCGGGCAGGCGGCGGAAGCCGAGGCCGGCGTGCCCGCCCGGGTCGTCGCGGTGGTCGAACTTGGCGGCGTAGCCGTCCGTGATCCGCTCCGACAGACGACGGCTGTACTTCTCCGCGCCGGCGGCCTCGCTGATCAGCTCGTCCCAGTCGTGCGGGTCGGACGACAGGATCCGACGGTCGCACATGACGAGGGCCACGCCGGCCGGGTGGAGGCCGTCCTCCAGCAGCTCGAGCGTCCGGCGGAGGTTGCGCTGCCAGCGGTCGGAGTAGCCGGCGAGGAGGAGGTCGAACGCACCCGCCTGCGCCTCGACGAGCATCTCGGTCATCGTCGCCGAGCGCCAGACCGTGGTGCCGCTGTGGGCGACCTGGAACACCAGCCCCGTGTCGACGAGGCCGTGGCGCTCGATGAACCGGTCCTGCTGCTCGCGCTGGCTGGCCGGTCCGAAGCGGTCGTACTGGCCGGCGGTCGACTCGCGGATCCAGCGGGCGACCCGCAGGCCACGCACGTCGTCGAGCGAGCGGGGCAGGCGACGGAGCGTGCGCGGTTCCCTCATGCGGCCCCGGCCTCGCGCGTCGTGTCCATGACGACCACATTCGCTCTGTTTCGCGCAGCAGCCAAGCGTTCCCGGCGCATCTGGTCGGGACCGTCCGGATACCGGCCGTGGAGGGCTTCGACGTACCGAGCCAAGGCGGCGACGAGCGGATCACGCTCCACCGGCCGCCGCACCTGCTCAGCCATCAGCGCGAACAACCGTGAGAACCGCGAGAACCACACAGGGGTCCCGCACGGCCCCCTACGCGGCTGCGCCAAGCCAATAACCACGTAAACCGCACAGCTTCCATGCAGCCCTAGACCCCCTTCGCCTGCGCGGGCGCCAGCGCGGTTGTCGTGGTTGTTGTGGTTGTTCGGGTCAGCCGGAGCACCGTGGCCGGCCGCTTCGCCCCGGCGAGCCGAGTCTTGGCCCGCTCGGCGATGCCAAGCGACTCGAGGAGCACGACGGCGGCCTCGAGCTCGGCCGCGCTCCGGACGCCGAGCGCCCGCTTCGCGTCCTCCCACTTGAGCGGCCCGTCGGCGAGCTGCGCCCGCAGCGCATCGGCGTGGCGGTCCCCGGTCGAGCTGCCGAAGACGTAGGCGACGGATCGGACTGCGTACTCCCACAGGGCGCGGGCGGCCCGGAGGTGCGGGACGTCGATGACGGACGAGCGGTCGAGTAGCGCGTACACGAGCGCCAGGCGCACGATCTGCGCCTCGGTCCGCGCGGTCATGGCGGCCAGCAGGCCCCAAGGTCGGTACAGCGTCAGCTCGAGATACAGCTCCTCCCAGGCGTCGCGCGCCTCAGTCGACCAGGGCACCTCGCCCGGTGTCTGGCCCTCGGTGATAGCAGCGCCGACCGCGGCGAACAGGGCGGGGTCGACGTGCTCGACGGGCGAGGTTGGGAAGGGCACGAGGCGCGTGCGCCGGACCGCCAGCCAGATGAAGCGGTTGCCGAAGCCGTTGGCGGCGTCGGTGCCGCTGAGCCTCGCTCGGAGTTCGACTGGCGTGACGTGGGCCACGATGCCGACGTGGTGGCTGTGGACGATCGACTGCTCGCGCGCGAGGATCCGGCCCATCGGGACGCCGTCCCAGGCGTCGCGGACCATCGGGGAGAGGGTCGAGCCCTCGCGGGCCATGACTGTCAGCAGCCGGCCGAACTCGCTCTCCATGACGAGGGCCCGGGGTTCGCCCTGCTTCTCGTTTGCCTTGAGGTAGCCGACGAGCCCCTCGCCTGAGCCCAGGCCCGCGACGATCAGCTGACTCCACTCGGGGTACGCCCGGTTCATCACCTCGCGCGCGATCGAGCCCGCGGTGCCCTTGCGGCCGGTGCTGCTGTCGCCGACGAGGACGACGAACAGGTTCGGCGCCTGGGCGCTCCCCTGGTAGATGAAGCGCAGATTGCGCATGGCGGCGCCCACCGACGCGAGGAGCGTTCCGAGGATGCCGACCGGGTCGGCCTCGGTGTGCGGGGCGACGGCGCGCACGATCTCGCCGAGCGGGCCGTGGTAGACCGCGGCGTCGGGCGGCGCGGGCCAGCCGGTGGCCGCGGGCTCGGCTGGCGCCACGGCGGCCGCGGCCATAATCGCGGCCTCGGCCGCCGGGTCGGGAAGCGGCGCACCGAGGCGCGCAGGCGTGTCGTCCCAGGCCCGCTCGAAGCGCTCCCGGAGCTCGGGCTCCGACAGTGGCACCAAGAACCGGGGTGCCAGGACGGCGAGGACCCCCGCCCATATCTCGTCGGTTGAGATGCCGCGCCGGTAGCGGCTCGCGATGTAGTCCCGGATCGCCTCGTAGCGGGCGCCCGCGTAGCCCGGCGCGGGCAGGTCGTACCCGCCCCGCCCGACCTCGAGCGCGTCGTCGTCCGCCGCCGCGGGCGCGACGACCGCCTGCGCCCAAGCGTCGGGCAGCGTGGCGATCTCGAGGCACGAGCTCGCGGGCTCGTACACGGCGCCCGAGGCGTGGACGCTGCGGGGTCCGATCACGTAGCCGGCACCCGCACCCGAGCCCCAGCGTGTGACGTAGCCGAATAGCTGGCCGACGGGTCTCGGCAGCTCCGTCGGCCAGCGCAGGAACACGTGCTGGCCGTGGGCGGTGTTCGTCCGCAGCGTCGGCGGCAACGCCCCGAGTCGGCCCTCGAGCTCGGCGAGCCGCGCCACCCCGTCGCCGTCGACGTCGAGCACGAACACGCCGTCGGGGCACACCAGCCCGTAGTTGGGCTCCGACCCGGCCGTGAGCAGCCTCCGGATGCGGTCACGGTCCCGTGTGTACTCGAGGAACCCCTGCCGCCCGATCGGGTGCTTGCCGGGGCTCCCGCACGCCGCCCGCTTCGGGCACCGGCAGGTGCCGTCGGAGTCTGCGCTCCACACGCTGAAGACCCCGAAGCCGCGGTCGGCGAACCAGGTCGCGGCGCGAATGCGGTCCTCGGCGGTCGGGCGCGAGCCTGTCACGGCACGGGATCCGCGGGAGCGCCCGGCCGCGACGTGGACGCGCTGCCGCGGCGCCCAGCAGCCGCGCGGACGCGGGCGCGGAGGCCCTGGACGACCAGGAACGAGGCCTGGTCGCGCGGCGTGCGGCACTCGGCACGGGCGAGGTCGCGCAAGGCCGCCTCTGCGTCCTCGGGGATGCGGATGGTGATCGTGGGCATGCCCCGATTGAACGTCCGCTCCACACGCCAGGTAAACGAGGCGAACGCGACAACAACACGCCATCAATGCGCCAGGAATGCGCCATCCGCTCCGCGGCGAGGCGGCTACCCCTCGAGCGGCCAGCCCAGGCAGTGGTCGTGCAGGAAGCGCTGGAGGGAACGTGTCGCCACGTCCAGCCGCGACGCGAGCTCGGCCTGGGTCGGCCGGCGTCCGCGCTCGACTCGGAACGCCTCGTGCGCCGCCCGGACCGCGCTGGCCGTCAGCTGGCCCGTGCCCCTCGGGCGCCCGCGCCCGGGCTCTGGGGAGTTGCCGCCCGGCCGCTCGGCTGCCCGCCGCCGGCGCGGAGCGTCGGGCGCCAGCCCGAGGAGCTCGCGCAGCCCGCCCTCGCCGAGCCAGGGCTCGACGCGGTCCAGGTACTCGAGCAGGCCCTCGAACGTCGGCTGGGGGCCCTCCAGCCCGCTGAGGTGGTGGTAGAGGGCGACGACCAGGTCCAGGTCGAGCACGGGCCGCTCAGCTTCCACGCGCGTGATGACCGCGTGCATGAGCAGCGGGTCGAACCGGCTCACGTGCCGGCCCGCCGTCCCTGCGATGGGCAGCCGCGGGCGGCGCTGGGCGCGGCTGCGCCGCTGGCGGGTTCGGACACGGGGAGCGGCCCTCCGGGGTGACGTTTCAGCCGAGAGGCTGGCCGGCGAGCGGGAGTTGCTTCGAGCAGCTCAGTCTAGGCCGCCGCCGCTAGTGTGAACAGGTGTTCTATCCACGAGATTCGGCCGGATGGTGGGGCGTTGTCCACATGTTGGGCGGCCATGGGGGATGGGCGGTGGATGCTGCGGGGGCGACTCTGCGCGTAGCGGAGCCTCCAGCACATCGAGGTACTCGTCGGCGATCTCGAACTGGATCGTCACCACCGTGAGGGATGGCGTGACGTTCTCGAGCCAACCCCTCGCCCGCTTGATGCACGCTGGCAGCTCGACGTCGGCCGCATCGGGCCCGCCGCCCTGGCCCCTCCGTACGAAGCCTCCAAGGTTGAGGCTCGCTCCACCGGCCGGGCTGCTCCGGTAGCGTCGCACGTGATCGGCGGCTCGCCTGCGACCCGATCCCTGCCCCACGCCCAGCGCCTCGAGACCCGTGACCAAATCCGTTAACTTGGACGGCGGATACGCCTCGCTGACCCAGATGGCGCGCAGGCGAATTGACTCGTCGTCAGGCATCCGCCCAGCTTGGTTCCGCTCAGGATCGAGGCTTCGCCAGCCCACCAGCCCGGCTCGCCCCATGGCCGCCTTGCGGACGGGCTCGGGCACAAGCCGCTTGCCCCACCGCGACCATGCGAACCGGTCAAGGGGGATCCATACAAGCCGTTCGATCCTGGTCGCTTGGACCTCTTCCTTGCCTGGTTCGACCGTCACCGCGCTGCCTCGATCGAGTGGGCCCGCCTCCCCGACGACGCAATGACGGCTTGGCGACACAGAGGTGTTGGGGCCAGCTGCAGTTGCGCCCAGGGCGACGCAACGATGGCTCCGCGGCCAGTCTAGTGCGACGCGGTCAGCGTCGATCGGCCTCACGATGGAGGTGTGCGAGGCGCACGGGATCGCTGTCCCTACGGCATGCTTCGAATGGAGCGCCGCGTGACGGGGAAGGTGGTCGCAGCGGCGCGCGTTTGAACGGAGGGGACGATGGGTATTCCCAGTGATCTAGTGAGGACGTTGCGCGATGCGTATCAGCAAGCGCCCCATGGTGACGTCGCGGTCCGGATCCACCTCTTCGGAATCGCGCACGCGGAACGCCTCGCCGGCGTGAACCGAAAGGAGCTATGCGCCGCGGCGGGGATCTCCGAGAACTGGGCCACGGAGATCCACAAGGGCATGCGGTTGTCGGAGTACGTGACGCTCCGTTGATCTGGGGGTGCCGACGGTTGGCTGGCCGATATCGGGTTCCGCGGTCGTCGTCTTGGCAGGTTGCCGCGTTTTCCTTCCATCGTGCCCAGACTGCGGCCAACGGTCTGGACCTAGCGAGGACGGCGAGCACGGCGAAGTCCTCGCGCGCCGGCGAGGGCAAGCGTTGACTGACCTGCTTGAGAGCATCCGCCGTCAGAATCTGGGGGCATACGAGTCGATGCCGTCACGCGTCGACGAGGACGCGAACCAGGAATCACAGATCTCCCAGGACTACCGTGGCCGCCTGACCTTCGAACTTCTGCAGAACGCGGACGACGCGATGGCTGGAGGCGGCTTCACGGAGCGAATTGTCTTCCGGCTCACAGACGACGCTCTCGAGGTCGGCAACACCGGTCGTCCGCTCTCGGACGACGACGTCCGTGGGCTCTGCGGGACGGGAGCGAGCAGCAAGACGGCGATCGCGGGCCGCCGCAGGGCATCAATCGGCCACAAGGGCATGGGCTTCAAGTCCGTCCTGGAAATCACCGACGAGCCGGAAGTCATCTCCACCACGATCGGCCTCAAGCTGGATGCGGCCGAGAGCCTCCCTGAGATCAACGCGGCGCTCGGTCGCCATGGGATGCCGCCAAGGAGACGGGTGCCGACCATGCGCCTGCCATGGCCTCTGGATCGCGAGCCCGCCAGTTGGGCCGCGGCGCAGAGGGACGGCCTGCAGGTGTTGTTCCGGTTCCCTCTTCGGCCGAGCCTGTCCAAGAGCCAGCGAACCCTCCTCGCCCGGCGGATCCTTGACCTGCCGGTCACGGCCGCGTTGTTCCTGAAGCACCTCGACGACGTCGAGGTGGATGTCAGTACGAGCGACGTAAGGGGTCGCTTCCGGTGGCGTCTCAAGCGAGAACGCTTGGCGCACGGACAGTGGATCCATACGCCCGGCTTCGGCGACTCCGGCGTCTACCGCATTCGTGTGTCCGGTGCAGATGGCGTCGATCTGGCATTCCTGGTCGCACACGACGCCGACGTGGAAATCGGCTCGAACCGCAACGGGCTGGATGTCGCGTCATGGGACGATGTCGATCTGACCGAGGTCTCGATCGCAGTGCCATGGTCACTGGCTGAGAAACGTCCATCCAGCGCGGGCCTCCCGGCGAACTGGGCGAAGTTCCACGTGTTCCTGCCGACGGCCGAGGCGGCGCCCTACCCGCTCCTCATCAATGGCGCATTCAGGACGGACCTCTCTCGCCAGGAGGTGCGCGTTGGCGAGGATGACCTCGACTACAACCGGCACCTGCTCCGGGCGACGGCCCGCGCCTTCGCTCAACGGCTGATCCCGGCGCTCACGGACGAGGGTGTGGCGGTCCCTGACGTCCTCGCTCTCGTCGACCGGTCGGCCGCGGCCGGCTCACGCTCCACGGGGAGTGCCGCCGCGGTGCTGCACGAAGCGATGCGCCGGGAGCTTCGGGACGTTGAGTTCATCCCGGGCGAGGACGGGCTCAGGCTCCGCATCTCGGAACTCGTGGTCCCGCCGCCCACATCGTCCGCGGGGCTCGGGGCCGCGTTCCGAGCCACCCTGCCTTCGGATGCGACGTTCGGCGACCAATGGTTCCCGACCGGCGACATGTGCGACGCACGGATGGCGTCGATCCTTGTCGACTTTGGTGCGCGGCCACTCAGCATCCGCGAGACGGCCTCGGTCCTGGCCGGAGCTGACCCGATCCGCTCGAGGCTCCAGGCTCATCCGACACTCGGTGAGCGCCTGCAGGTGGATCCGGTGCTGGATGTCCTCGGGCGCCTCTGGGCGGAGCTGCGTGGCCGCGAACGCACGGAGTTGGAGCAAGCGGCCCGTGAGTCGCCGCTGTTTCCGGTCGGGCTTGAGGCCGGCGTCACGCGTCGCGCTCGGTCCGACTCGATCCAATGCTTCTACCCGCCGCGGACGCTGGTCGGAGAGATCCCCCTCACCGGACTGCAGTTCATGCTCCAGCAGGTGTGCTGGGGCGACCTGACAGCCCGCGAGCGCACCGAGCGCCTCCATGACGAAATGGCCGCCTGGCAGGCGCTGTTTGGGATCCGTGAGTTCAAGTTCCCGGACGTGATGCGGGCCAGCGTCTTCCCGGCCCTGGAACTCGAGCCGGGCGACGAAGGCAAGGCGCTCCGCGTCCGGTTGCAGGATGCGAATGTCATCGCCGCGATCTGTCGGCTCGCTGGCCGGACGGCCAACGCCAGTAGCCCGCTGCCATACGAGCGCCTCGGCACGAACCGAGCCCTGTTCAATCTCTCGCGGCTGCGCGTTCAGTGCCGCAACCGTGCCAACGACATCGAGCGGTGGGAGCCGGCGTACCGCGTCTACTTTGGCTCGGACTGGGTGGGGGAGGATTCTGTCGAGCACGTCCTCGACGCGATGCGTGAGCGCGGTCTCCCGACCCCCGACATTGCATTCCTCGCGCCACCCAATGAGTTCGTTCAACGGCTGGCCGAGGCGCGCCACATCCGGCCGGTTGCGGCTGATGACCAGATTGCTGACAACATTGAAGTAGGTGAGCAGGAGGACGAGGACGCCGCCCTAGAGTCGAACGACCGAGAGCGAGCGCTGAACTTCTTCACCTGGCTGGGCGTGAACCGTGTAATGCGGCCGGTCTCATTCCACGACGTGATGGACGCGGGCTCGGGATGGCTCAGCACGGCTGGCCTCTCGAGACCCAAGGGCTGGGCATTCGCCGACCTCGGTGGTATCTGGGACGAATACGCCCGCTATGTCGCGGATGCCCCTGACGACGACGGCGCGGCCGCCACACGCTACTACTACGGACTCCACGACCTCGAGCACGTGTCCCCTCTGCTGTCGGCGGCGAGCCGCGACGAGACGGGGGTTATCGCCAGGGCCCTGTACGCCCACCTTGCGCGGGGATGGCCGCAGCTGAGTGCCTTCGCAAAGCTCGTGGTCGCCGTCAGCAGTGACAAGGGCATCAGCAAGCGCACGCCGCCCAAGCCGAACGACGAGGAGCTGCGGCTCAGGACAGACAACTTCTGGCTCTACCGGTTGCGGAGTGCACCCTGGGTCCCCTCGACCCAGGGCCCGCGCGCTCCGGGTCGGGTGTGGATGCCTTCGGCCGAGATCGATCGCCGGTTCGGTCGTCGTGGAGCCATCGCGGGCGAGCTCATCCCGCTCCTGGAGGTGGACCACGGCGTGCCCTCGGGCCGCGTGGAGACCCTCTCGCAACGGCTGGGCATTCGAGGTGACCTCAGCCCAGCGACATTCCTCGAAGCCGATGCCCGAGACCTACTTCGACGGCTCAAGTTCCGATTCGAGGGACCCGCTGCGGACGGCAGCCTTGATGAACGACAGCTCCGTGAGGTCGTGCGGCCTGCCTATCGAAACCTGCTCGAGTTGCTGGCCGGTCCGTCGGGCGACGACGAAGACATGGATGCCAGTGGGCAGGACGCATCGCTGGGGGATGAGCCTGTCCTCGTCCGCGACGGCCGCGACGGTCTCCGGTTCGTGTCCGGGCACGCGAGCTACTACGTGGCTCGGAGCGGCACCCTGATCCGGATCGGCCAGCCGCCGATCAACACCTTCATCCTTGAAACGTCAGTGACGGCTCGACGTGCGTTGCGGCAGTTGGGGATCCGGACGCTCGAGGACGTCCTCACGTGGTCGCCGGAGCCCGGCGCGATCGCGCTCGACGAAGCTGAGCTCAACGCGTTCCACACCGGCCTGGCCGAGCTCGCGCCGTACATCCTTGCGCGTCTCCGGGTCGACCGAAGTGACGATCGGACCGCGTCGCGCGACGCCACGCGGCTGCGGGAGCTCCTAGGGGCGATTACGCCGGTCGAGTCGCTTGCACTACGGTGCGACCTGGATGGTCAGACACTGGTCGACAGCGGGAGTCGGGACTCCCATGTCGCTGAGCGCGAAGACGGTTCTCTGGAAGCGTACGTTCGGTGGGGCTTGTCCGGCTGGCCGCCGTCCCGCGCTGACGCGAACGCCCTGGCAAGCGTCTTCGTGGATGCGATGGGTGCCGGTGCGTTCGAGGCTTATCTGGCGCTGATCACGGCCGATGACCCGGGCGCCCGCCAGCGCCTGTTGACATATGCCGGCGCGACGACGAATCTCCGCGAGTTCCGGGACCTGCTGTACGGCCCGATGCCAGTCGAGACTCCGACGTCCACCGTGGCCGCCTGGGACGGCGGACGCACCATCGTCATTGACGATGTCGAGTGGCTCGGCGGGCCGACAGCACCCCCGGACGACGGCGGCGGTTCCAGGACGGGAAAGATCCCCCTGTACCGCCCTGAGCAGCTGCAGTTCGCCGGAGGGCCGACGATCGTAGCCGGGATCACCCCCGTCGACGCGAGCGCCGCCAAGGACAAGGGTGACGGGACAGCCAGTGGTCGGGGCGCATCCTGGAGTCGAACCGGCACCGACCTGGATGAGCTCAATGCCGTGGGGATGTCCGTGGCCCTCACCTTCGAGCGCCATCGCCTCCAGCTCGCGGGTACGGCGGATGCGGCGATCTTCGTGTCGGGAGCGCCAGTCGACGATGCGTTCGTGTTCGACGTGTCGACGCCCACGGCCATCAAGGCGGCGCTTCGCGAGTCAGGGCGCTTCCGACAGGCGCATGCACAGCTCGTCTCGCTCGGGCTATCTGCTGACTACCCGGGCTTCGACATCCTCACCCTTGATCCGGTTGATGCGAGCAACGATCGGTTCATCGAGCTGAAGTCCTCTGGTGTCGACGCGCAGGTGCAGGCGATGACCTGGAACGAGTGGAAGACGTCACGCGACAGCACCCTGCGAGAGCACTTCTATCTCTATCTGGTGTCGAACCTGCGCTCGGACCTTGGTAATCGCTCGCCGTACCTCCGGGCGGTCCGGGATCCGTTCGGGTCACTGCTCAGCCGAGAGCTGGTGGAGGACGACCCGCGACGCGTGATCCAACTCCGGGTCCAGGAGTTCGAACGGGCAGAGCATCAGGCCATCAACGTGTTGCCCGTGGGATCCACGGGACTCGGGGCAGGGTCGTGATCGACGGTTCGGGCGTGCTCGACCGCAAGCTTCTCCGGTTCGATGTCAGCGAGGGGCGCGCGTGCGACCGGCCGCCCGCCGCGCGGCCCGGTGGCTCGTCATGACCGCCGGCTCCGAGAGCGCGCCCGCCTGCACGGTCTGCACGCGCCTGCCGATGGAGGAGCCCGTCGCGATCCGCTGGCCTGCCCCGGTGGAGGCCGACGAGTGGGCGCATGACGACCGCATCCGAGGCGCACTCCTCGGACTCGCCCTCGGCGACGCACTCGGTTCGCTGGCCCACGCCGGCAAGGCTGAGGCGGTCGACCCGACCCCGGGCTCCCTCCGCACGGGCGGCGCCACGCAGCTGGCGCTCTTCACGGCCGAGGGCGTGCTGCGGATGCAAGTCCGCTTTGCCGCCAAAGGGATCGGCCCGGCCTGGGGCGTCATCCGCCACGCGCTCGACCGCTGGATGGTGACCCAGGGCCGGGAGCCGAACACCACGTTCGCGTGGCAGCCCGAGGCCTGGCCGGACGGATGGCTTGTCCGGCAGCACCGCCTGCACCGCCGCGTGGATGGCTTCGGGGCGACGGTCGAGGCGCTGGGCGTCCAGGCCGACACGTGGGAGGGCATGCCCGAGCGCCACGTGGCGACCTCGCTCCCGAACACCAGCAGCGGAGCAGGGGCGCTGGTGCGCGTGCTCGGCGCCGGGCTGGCCGTACTGCCGAAGGACGCCACGCTTGTCGGCTCGATCGCCGCTGCCATCACGCACGGTGGCGCCGACGGGTATCTCTCGGGCGGGGCCCTCGCTCGGCTGGTGGCCGGTCTCGTGGCCGGCGAGCAGATGGACGACGCCATTGCGGCGACTTCCGCAGACCTGGCGGGCTGGGCTGGCAGCGGGCCCGTGCGCACCGCGCTCTCGGGCGGCGCCACGACCGGCCCATCGAGCGCCACCCGGGCCCTCGCCGCCGCCATGAGCTACGCGACCTTCGGGGTTCCCGATGACCCGGTCGTGATCATCGGGCGGGCGATCGCCGCCGGGGGGACGGCGGCTGGGGTGGTCGCCGGCGCCGTGGCGGGCGCGCGACTCGGCGCCTCCGCGTTCCCGGCTGGCTGGCTCATGGCCCCGGACGTCGCCGACTTGCTCGAGGAGATGACCCGCGCCTGCTCGGCCGCCCACCGCACGTGGGTCATGGGGCGCGACCTGCCGGGCTACGACCAGCCGCCCGATATGCCGTTCGACGACGATCCGGCGGTCGCGCTGCTCTGGCCGCGCTTCCCGGGCTGGTAGAGGGGGTTGGGGCTAGACGACCGGACCCGCGCAGCTGGCAATGCCGATGCAGACCGCGCTACGCGTGCCAACGTGGGCGCCCACCGGCCGTCCCGGGCGGGGTCGTGGGCGGGCCCTCAAGGCACGCCACCTGGTACTCAGGCGCCATGTGGCACCCGCGGACGAAGACGTACGGGACGCGGGTGGTGGGCGTCGCACCACCGGCGCGGCCTGCCCCGCCCGCCGAGGTACGGGAGCTCGACGCCGCAGGCCGCACAGTGGCGCGGCGGCGCGAGGCTCGCACGGAGGGCCATCGTCGCGGACGCGGCCATCTCCTCGAGCGCGTCAGCGCTCACGGATCGGCCACTGGCGAAAATGCGCCAAGAATCCGCGAAACCCGGCCGAGGAAACACAGTCGCGCGGCGCAGTCAGCACGGACGTGCGTCTCCACATGGGCTACCCCACCCCGGTCGGTCGACGCACCCTTCGTCGAGTTGCACGATCGACAGAGCACCGCGGTGTTGCCGATGTCGAACGGCGCACCGCCAGCGGCGAGCGGGACGACGTGGTCGACGGTCAGGTCGGCGGCAGGGTGAGCGGGGCGCTGGTAGCCAGGGCACCAGTTGCCGTGCTCGCCACGCCAGGCACGCAGCACGCGGGCGCTGAGCCGTTGCCAGGCCCGCGTGCTGTAGAGGGCGTTGTGCCGGCTGCGGTTGGACTGGCGGGCGTGCTCGGTGCAGCGACTACCAGCGCGGCTGGTAACGACACCGCAGACCGTGCACAGCTTCACCCGCGAATCGTCGGCGGGCTGGCTGGCGCGGTCCATACGCTCGCAGTGCTAGGCCTGCCGGGCCGCCCTTGGGAGGCCAGCAGGTGCGTCGCCGCTCGAAGGCGATCGTCACCTACTCTCGTCGCAGCACGTCTCGTACGCCGGCGGGAGCTTTCCGCAGACGACACCAGCGCGGAGGAAGGCGATGCGAGGGATCACAGCTCTGGCCAGTGCGGGTACGCTCGCGGCGATCCTCGTCTGCGCGACCCCCTCCCCCGCCAGCGCCTGCACGTCTAGCCAGCCCTCATTCGCCGAGGCTGTCCGCGGCGCCCGAGCCATCGCGCGAGTCACTGTCGTCGAGGGCTGGGACGGTTACCAGGACGATCCGACCCACAGCGAGACCTATCGCGTCGATCGGGTCCTGAAGGGTTCGCTCCCGAAGTCAATCACCGTGGCGCCCGCGTGGACCACGCTCTGTCACGACAGCGTCGTCGGCTACTTCGGCGACGACGAGGGAGCGGTGATCATCGTCGCCTTCGATGTGCCCTACTACGACGAGACCATTCACCCCGTGTGGACCTTCGACAGCAAGCAAGGCCTGTCGGGCAGCGCTGGCGTGCCATCGGGTGTATCGACCTTGTCCGATCTCGAGGCGGCCATCCGGGCCGAGCTCGACATGCCGGACACGGCGACGGCCGAGTCGACGACGCCCGACACGTCGCCTTTCCTGCCTTACATCCTGGCGGCTGGCGGCCTGCTGCTGGCCGCGCGGCGGCTCTCGCGTAGATCAACTCGACGCGCCGGCTCCGGGCATCTGTAGCCGATTGACGAGAGGCCGCCCCTCGCTTCACGTGCGTGCTGCGCGTCGCTGGCAATCGCAACATGAGGGGAAGATCATGGGCAGCCGTGCTCGCCGGCGGACGATCCTCGTAGCAATCGTCGTTGTCATGATCGTTGCCGCGGCCACCTGGCTGGTTGTGGTGCCTCGCGTCGGCAACGTGCTCGCTGGTGCCGATGGTATTCACGACGCGGGTGCACTCCCCGGACGCATCCAGTTGTGCGGGCGCTCCTGGCGGAAGGACGAGCTTGCTCGCACCTTCACCGCCGCCGGCATCCGCGAGGAGTTCGGAGTCGAACCGATGATCGTGGATCCGGGTCCATTTGCCTCCTGTCCTCCTGGACCTTGCACCGATGTCGCGCAGGCGGAGGCGTGTCACGTTGTGATCTGGGTGCGGGTGCGCGAGGACGGCTACATGGGCTACTCGCTCCAGGGCGGCCCGTAGGAGCTTGGGTCAGGGCCGGCACAATCTGACCTCACGTAGCGTCTGTTGGGGCGGAGGACACCGATGAAGGTCCTGGCACTCGCTGTTGCGCTGATCCTGGCGGCCTGCTCTGGCAGCGTGCCTACCGCGACGAATAGCCCTGGCACACCCAGCCCAGTTGTGTCGCCGTCGCCTGCGACCGAAACGGTGCCGCCGGCATCCACGACGCCGACTCCGATCGCCGAGGAGCCGTCCTGGCCGCCCCAGCCGGAGCGCGACTTCCGATATCTCTCGATCGAGCAGCTGACGCTGAGCAGGGACGGACAACACCTGTCGCTGGACTTCGTGGGCTGGCGAGAGTACGCGGCTGACGATCCGTGCTCGGCGGAGTACAAGGCGACCGCCACGGTGGTCGACGGCGTGCTCGAGGTCGGCGTCGAGGAGTCGCGTCGACCGACCCCGACCGAAGGAACCGGGTGTGACGCGCTGGGCCATGCCCGAAGCCTCGAGGTAGACCTTGACGAGCCTTTCACAGGCTCCGTCTGGCGCGATCTGAACGGATACGTGCACTTCCTGGCCCCACCGGACGGGCTCGTCGAGCTTGCGGGTCTGCCCGAAGGCTGGGAGTTGCGAGCCCAGCGAGATGTTGAGCAAAGCCCGACGGGTCGTTGGGAGCGGACCTACTCGCCCGATCCCTCGCTCGCCGACGCGACCCAGAGCGTCGTCCTGTACCAGGCCTTCGACGGTCCGGTGAACGTCACCGGTGGCTCCGAGGAGAGCCAGGTCGTCGTCAACGGCCGGCCGGCGACCTGTATCGCCACGCACCCAACGGCGAACTCGTCCTCGTCTGGCGCCTTGGCAACGACGGCCTCGCGCTCGTGGCCTACGAGCAGCAGTTCTCGATCGACGAGCTCATCGCGCTCGCCGAGTCGGCGACTCCAGCGACGCCCTCAAATGGATCTGATGGCAAGTGGGGACCACTGGCTGTCGTTCCGCCTCAGGAGGGAGCTGACACCGCTCGCACCGAGGGCACGCTCCGCATCACCGACGCATGCGTCTTCCTCGACACACCCGGTGAGAGCAGCCTGCTGGTCTGGCCCGCGGACCGGACGACCTGGGACGCACAGACGGGCACGATCACCTTCACGAACTTCGACGGGAGCACGGTGAGCGCTGGCGACGGGACGGCCGTCGTTCTGGGTGGCAGCGGCGACAGCAGCGAAGAGAGCGGCACGACTTCGCAGGAATGGCAGGCGCGGACGCCCTGGGTCGCTCCGCCCGCCGCTTCGTGCCCGGTCGAGTCGTGGTGGTGGGTCGGCGCACTGACGCGCTGACGCGGTCAGTTAGGTCAGCCGGGCTCGAGGGTCGGCACGACGAGCCACCCCTCCGCCCGCCCCCGGTAGATCAGCTGCTCGGTCGTGAGGCCCGACCGCGCCCGCAGGTCGGCCAGGTGCCGCTTCGCGGTGCTCGGCCGGACGCCGACGCGCGCCGCCGCGTCCGCCACGGATCCTCCGGCAGCGACGAACGCGGCGAGGACGTCGACCTGGCGGGCGGTCGGCGTCCGCGGGAGCGAGCCGCGCAGGTACCCGTCTCTCACGACGCCGGGCTCACCCGGCTCCGGGTGATGAGCCCCAGGACCACCGCCGTGACCGCGAGGATCGCGCCGATCTGGTCGGGCGCGAGGTTGAGGCCGAACGCCACGACCAGGGCGATGACCGCCTGGACGAGGGCGAGCACCATCGCCGGCTCGCGGCCGCACAGAGGTGCCGGGCTGGCTATCCATCACGTGTCACGCTCCGTACGCGGCGGCCGCGCGGTCGGCGGCCGCCTTGACCGCCGCGGCCGCGGTCTTCTCGGCAGCGTCGAGCTGCGCCTGGCTGAACGGCGTGGGGTCGGGCGCCGGGCGGATGGTGGTGACCTCGGACGCCTTCGCGAACATCGAGCGACCCTGATGGACGCCCTTCGCATCGACGTACTCGACGATGCGAACCGTGCTCGCCGGCTGGCCGAGGTAGGGCATGTCGCGCCCCGGGTCGACCGGATGTTGTCGGGCGAGGGTTCGAGCGCGGAGGTCGCGTACAGCCAGGTGCCCGCGGGCACGGTGGCGATGCTCGGGACCTTGGGCACGGGGTAGCTGTTCACGGTCTCCTCGGTAGCGGGCGGCGCTGGCGCGAGGGCGGCGAGGTAGCGGGCCTGCGGGAAGCCCACGGGGTCGTCCGCCCAGGGCCGCCAGCAGGAGGGCTTGAGGCGCCCGGCGATGTAGTGGTGGTCGATGAGGTGGTGGCGGTCGATCGGGATCGCCCGGAGCTCGCGGGTGATCGCGGCTTCGGTGCCGGCGCGGAACCGGATCCCGGCGGCCTTGAGCTCGGCGAGGTCGCCGCGCAGCAGCAGGGCATCGAGCGCGATCGAGGCCGCGATGACGGCCTCGGGCACGACGCCCTTGCCGGAGCCTGCCGTGCGGCCGCCGTTGTCGTGGTGCTCGATGCTGACCGTGCGGCTGTTGACGAGGCGTCGTCGGGTAGCGGTCGTCCCAGGCGCCCGAGGGGTCCCAGTTGCCGTTGCCCCAGGCCTGGTCGCCGAGCCGCACGTACTGGTGGACGTGGGCCGACGTCGGGTGGCCGGCGCGGCCGCAGCCGTAGCCGACGCCGAAGTGGGTCGAGGCCTCGCGTCCGTCGGTCGAGGTGAACGCGGCGTCGGTCGAGCGGAGCGTGCCGACCATGCGGTGATGGACGAGCGCGATGAGCGGTGCCGGGTGGCCGGCCGTGAACTTGGGTGAGCCGACCCAGTAGATCGTCACCTCACGCCCCGCCAGACCGCGGAGGCCTCGAGCCCCAGGAGCGCGAGGATCGCGCCGAGGAGCGGCAGGAGGATGCCGGGGCTGATGTCGTAGTCGGGGACGGCGACGTCGAGGACGAGGAGGACGACGAGGACGAGCGTGAGCGCGGCAGCCGCGCCGATCCGGGCCGAGCTGTAGACGTCGGCCCGGCGCTGGTCTGCCGCATCGTCACTGCGCTCATCGCCCATGCCGGCGCAGTCGGTCGATCCACGCATCGACGAGGAGCGGGAGCACGAAGCGGTCGAGGGCGCCGCCCATGACCACGCCGGCGAGGAACGCCAGGACGAGCTCGAGCCCGCTCATCGGGCCGCCGCGGGGTTGACGGCGCGGACGTACCCGGTGGGGGGAACCGGGAGTCGGTGTGGATCGGACCAGCGCGCCGTCATGCCCTCAAGGGTGGCGGCGGCGGGCCGCGGTTTCTAGTTGGCCGATTGGGCCATGCCGGCCATCAGAGTGCCACCTCGCAGGGCGCGCGGCTGCGTCTCGCGCGAGACGGCGCTACTCGGTCGACGGGGACAAGTCCAGCCGACGCGGAACCACCAGGTAGGCGGTCACGCCGACGACGAGCACGATCCCCATGAGCAGCCACGAAGCCGAGTCGTCCCCGCGCGCCGCGATGAACGCCCAGCGGGCCGGGTGCTCGATGTCCTCGCCGCGACCGAAGACGGCGACGGCGAGCAGGAACAGGGCGGGGGCCACGGGCGCGAGCCGCCAGCCCGCGAAGGCGGCGGCGAGCAGCAGGAACCCGAGGTAGGTCAGGACCGCACGTGCAGCCACGAGGCCCGCGTCGGCCATGCCGACGGCATGGAGCAGGACGGCCACGAGTGCGACGACGCCCGTAGCGAGCAGGGCGATCGCGAGGTCTGCCCACTCAATGGGCCGAACACCTGTCGACTCCAGCCGATCGTCACCACGGGCACAGCCCCACCCGACCACCGCAGGCACGGCAATCGCGAGGAATGCCCCCGCCATCATGGTCGCCCCGGTCGGGCTCGGAGTCGCCCCTATGGACGAGCCGGGCCACGCGAGGAGCAAGACGACGACGGCGACGACGACGACGATAACGCGGAGGCCTCGGACCCGCAGGTAGAGGCTCATGGCCGCACGGTGAGGTCGACCTCGACCTCCTCGCAGGTCGCGACGAGCTCGGCGGCATGGGCCGTCCAGGCCCGCCGCGCCTCGGGCGACACCTTCCAGAGGGCGTCGACGGTGGGCAGCGGATCGAGCGTGGTGGCGGGCATGCCCCACTCGGATCCGAACTCCACGTCGAGGCGGTCCTGCGCCAAGCCGCCGGCCGCGGCATACCAGGCCCCCAGCCACGTGGACGCGACCGCGCCGGTCGTGCCCATCTCGTCGCCGGTCGTGGGATCGATGCATACGGGGTTGGGCGGGGTCATGGCGACGGCGAGGTCCATGATCACGTCGTCGGGCGCGGTGGAGGTGACGTCCCCGATGGCGAGGGACCCGGCTGGCGCAACGCTCCGGTCGGCCTCCGTGAAGACGGAGGGCACCTCGATGCCCGCGGCGAGCCAGCGCGTGCGAACCCCTGCTGCGATCGCGGCGATCTCGTCGGCCTTCGCCGTGTGCTCGGGCCACAGGCAGATCGTCAGGTCGTCGCGCTGCCGGCACGTGAGCAGGGAGGGGTCCCGTGGCACGACGGGCGACACGGTCATCCCGGACACGAGGACCACCCCGACAGCCAGGGGGAGGGCCAGCGAAGTGACCGACGCCCCGATCCGTCGGATCGAGCGGTGTCCGCCGATGAGCACAGCCGCCGCGACGATGAGCCCGACGTTGACCAGCGACGACGCCACGACCGCCGCCGTGGCCAGGTCCTGGGCGAGACCACAGCAGTCCCTGAACATCCCAGTGAGATGACGGAGCCATAGCGGGTAGACGGCTGGTGTGAAGGCGAGCCAGACGAAGGGCAGCAGGATCCCGACCGGAACGGCGACCGGGACGGGCAGCATGATGCCGGCCGCGAACCCCACGGCGGCCCAAGCGATGAGATCCAGGACAGCGACGCCGATGACCACCACGTCGGGCACCATCGCCCCCGATCGCACGAGGAGAACGGCGACGCCGGCGAGCACCGCGGCCGCCCCGGCCAGCACGGACGGCAGGACGGCCCAGGCGGCGATCGCGAATCGCGATCGGACGTTGGGCGCCCACCAGACCGTGCGCCGGAGCCGGGCGCCCTCCCAGGCAGCGGTCGCGGCCGTGAAGCCAGCGACGAAGGGGAGGGCACCCGTCCCCAGCGCCGTCGCGGCGAGGCCGTAGCCCCAGGACGGGTAGAGGGCCATGCCGTAGGCACCCGCGAGCAGGATGATCGGCAGCGCGAACCAGACGGCCGGCATCACCCGCAGCGACGTGCGCCGGCTGATCATCAGTCGCCCGCGACCAGCGTCCCGTAGGCGGCCTCGGCTGGGAACGCGCTGCCCGCGGGCGCCAGCGCCATGAACGCCGCGGGCGTCCCCGAGAACGGCAGGCGGCCGCGGTCCATCACAACGACCGTGTCGAACAGGTCGGTCAGGTCGTCCACCTGGTGGGTGGAGACCACGACCGGAATGCGGTGCGCGATCTCCCGCAGCACGTCCCGGAACCGGGCACGTTGGTTTGGGTCCAGGCCGGCGGTCGGCTCGTCGAGGAGCAGGACCTCGGCGCGGTGCACAAGCGCCTGGGCGAGGCCGATCCGCCGCTGCTGGCCGCCCGAGAGCTGCGACGTGCGACGGCCCGCCTCGGCTACGAGGTCCACGCGCTCGAGCGCCTCCCCGGCCGCCTCCCAGGCCGCCCGGCGGTCGAGGCCCTTGAGCCACCCGGCGTAGGCGACCTGCTCGCGGCACGTGAGGCCGGCGATCGCTCGAACCTGCTGCGGCATCCAGCCCACGGCGCGTCGGAACGCCGCCCGCTCCCGACGGGCGGTGCTAGAGGCGGTCCCGAGGCGCACGCTGCCCAACGCAGGCGCCAGCGCGCTCGCGCCGAGGCCGAGCAGGGTGGTCTTGCCGGCGCCGTTGGGCCCGAGGAGCACCGTGCGGCCCTGTGGCACTTCCCAGGAGAAGTCCTCGAACACCCGCGTCCGAGGGCCGCGTCCGAGGCCGCCAGAGCCGTAGGAGAAGCTCACCCCATCGAACCGCAGCGTCATCGTCCCCTCTGTCAGTTGGTGCCTCTCGGGCATCATTGCGAGGCAAGTATTGCCGAACGCGGGGAGGCCGCGATCCGTAAGACCCCGACGCGGCCATCCGGCATTCACCGGACACTTGATCGGCATTCGAGTTCGTTCGAGCAGCGGCTAGTTCTCGTCCGCCTGAGCCCGCACCTCGCCCTCGGGCTCCGGCAGCCGCGGCGCCAGGATCCACCCCAGCTGCGCCGTCGTCTCGGCCCCCACCTTGGACCGCGCATTCGCCAGGTGGTGCTTGACGGTCGAGTGCGACAGGCCGAGCCGGTGGGCGGCGGCCTTCTCGGAGCCCGACGCGAGGACGGCTGCCACGACGACGGCGCGATCAACCCTCGCCGTCAGTCGCCGACCACGGCGACTCCGTCCGCGGCGAATACGTCGTGACCGCAGAGGGAATCCCCGATCGCATCCGCTGGCCCAGTCACCCTCACTTGGTCAGCGGCCCGAGCGACGACCATCCCGGCGGGATCACGCAGGCGAACGGGATCCGCCAGAACCTCCCACCCGTCGGGCCAGAAGACAACCCATCGACGGCCGTTGGCCTCTACGAGCCACTGACAGGCCTGCGCGCCAGTACGTCCTTCGTCGAGTCTGCCGACCACCTCGCGTTGCGGGTGCTGCTGCTCGACGGTCTGGCCTCCCGGGAGGGCGCACCCGGACACCGTCGCGAGCGCGAGGGCCAGTCCTCCACGTTTCGCGATTCCCACGGGTATCACGACAAGCGACCGCCACTGCGCGTCACGCGTCACCGCCATCTGGCCGGCGTGATCACGTCCCGTCCTCGCTGACGAGCCGGATCGTCTCCGGGGCGACCTCGCGGTTCAGGTCGATGGCGACGCTGCGGCCGATGCCCGCCAAGAGGCATCCGCCGCCAGTCGTCTCCGTCGTCTCGCGGATCGTCAGGGTGTCGGCCTCAGAGGCGATCGACAGGGTGGTGCGTGCGTCGCATAGACCGCCGAGCCAGCTCACGATGACCCGGCCCGGCCCATCGCTGCGGCTGACGCCCTCCGCCCAGTCAGCCGGAGCAACACTCGCGACACCCGACACGACCCCAGCGTGATCCTCGACGACCACTTCCAGTGGCGACATCCCTTCCCCCGGTGAGGGCAACCGGACCTCGAACGATGGGGCCACCCCGAGCTGGCAGGCTGCGAGGCTAAACGCGACCAGAATGCTTGCCAGCCGCATCACTTCGGCCACCCTCCTGTGCCACCTTGTCACCCTTCAGGCTATCGACTGCTGGAGTCGGGTCAAGGGCCGCTTCGCCGGCCGGGTCGCAATCGGCTACAGGCCCTGAGTCTCCTCGAGTAGGCGCCACTCGTACGCCAGCGTCGCGCCCCTCCGGCTCCGGCAGCCGAGGCGCCAGGATCCATACCAGCTGCGCCGTCGTCTCCGCCCCGACCTTGGAGCGCGCGTTCGCCAGGTGGTGCTTGACCGTCGAGTGCGACAGGCCGAGCCGGTCGGCGGCCGCCTTCTCCGACCCGGCGGCCAGCACGGCGGCGACCACGACGACCTCTCGATCCGTCGCAGAACCGCCCGGGCGCTCCCTCATGCCAGCCGCCTCGCCGCGGCGAGCCACTCATCCCGCCCCTCGATCGGGACCTCGTAGGTTGCTAACGCGCGCCCAACACCTGTCGGGCGCGCCAATGTCATGAGTCGCGACATATGAGTCACATGAGTCGGGACATGTGAGTCAGTCAGTCGCCCGAGACCCCGGCCATCGGCCGGGGTCTCGCCGTGTGTTGCGCCAGTACCCCTTGTCGGGCTCGATGCGGTGGGTCGAGAGGATCTCGCCGGTCTCGAGGGCGACGACGGTCACCTCCTGCTCGTCCACGATCGCGAGCACCCGGGTGCGCGCGTGTGCCTGGCCGACCTTGAGGTGGTGCAGCCGCCCGGCACGCCGGAGGGTTATGGCGCCCTTGCTGTCCGTCGTGTCGTAGCGGAGCCGGAAGTGGCCGCGGCCGGCGGGACCCGATGGCCGGTCCTTGGGGATCGCCCGGTACGCCTCGCCCGGGGTCCGCCGGCCGATCGCCCGGTGCGGCCGCTGCTCGTTGTAGACCTCGCGGAAGGCGTCGAGTTGGGCCTGGAGCGCGGTGAGGGTCGGCGCGCGTGGCTGCCGTGCCAGCCAGCGCTTCAGGGTCTGGTGGAACCGCTCGATCTTGCCCTGGGTCTGGGGGTGGCCCGGGTTGCCGTTCTTCTGGCGGATGCCGAGGTACGCGAGCAGGTGCTCGAGGCCGTTGCGGCCGCCGACCAGGCGCGCCGTGTAGACGGTCCCGTTGTCGGTGAGCGTGGCGGCAGGCCAGCCGTGCGCGTCGCCGGCCGCGCTGAACGTGGCGACCACGTCGTCGCCCGAGACCCGCCGGAAGGCGGTGCACCCGAGCAGGTAGCGGGAGTGGTCGTCGAGCCAGGAGCAGATCTCGACGCCGCTCCCGTCCGCGAGGCGCCAGTGGGTGAAGTCCGACTGCCACACCTCGTTGGGCGCCGAGGCCTCGAAGCGGTGCCAGGCGCTGCGCGGCCGCTTGTGCGGCTCGGGGACGATGAGGCCCGCGGCGTGGAGGATCCGGCGGATGGTCGAGACCGAGGGGACGGCAGGCCCTCGCGCCCGAGGTGCCAGGCGATCGTGGCCGGGCCGGCGTCGAGACCCCGGGCGGCCAGCTCCCGACGGAGGGCGACGACCCGGTCGCGGACCGCGTCCGGCGTGTCGCGCGGGTTGGTCAGGGGTCGGCGGGAACGTGGCTCGAGAGCGTCCAGCCCGCCGTCGCGGTAGCGACGGAGCAGGCGCGTGAGCTGCTGCCGGCTGATCCCGTACGCAGCCGCCGCAGCCGTGACGGACAGCTCCCTGGAGACGACCTTGAGGACGGCCACCCGATGCTTCGACATGCGCTCGACTGTCACGCATGTCCCGACTCATCAGACTCGTATCACCTGACTCACATGTCGTGAACTCAGACACCTCCGGGCGCGCCAACCACCCCGCGATTCCCGCGGACTTCCGTGCTCCGGGCCGCGACCCGCGAGCCTTGGCGCTCCTTACGGCCCGAGCGACCCCGCCGGCACGACGCAGACGCCGTCCGGGCGGCGGTAGCCGTACCCCCAACCGGTGACCACCACGAGCGCCGCGGGCCGGCCATGCCGGCTGGTGTCCACGCGCTCGGCCAGCCGCAGCAGCGAGCGGGCGCCGTCGTCCACGGCGCCGGGGCCAAGCTTGACCTCGAAGGCGGCCCACAAGCCGTCCCGCCGCTCGACGACCGCGTCGGCCTCGAGGCCGGTCCCGTCGCGATAGTGGGAGACTGTCGCGCCGAGCGCCTGCGCGAGCACGCGCAGGTCCCGGACCACGAGCGACTCGAACAGGAGGCCCAGGGTCTCGACGTCGCGGAGCAGGCGGTCGGGGTCGGCGCCGAGCGCGGCTACGGCGAGCGACGGGTCGGCGAAGTGCCGGGTGGGAGCGGCCCGGAGCGGCGTCCTGGACCGCAGCGCAGGCGCCCACGCCGGCAGGTCCTCGACCACGAACACCCGGGAGAGCGCGGCCAGGTACGCCAGTACCGTGTGGTGGTCCACCGGGCCCTCCGCGCCGCCCACGTCGGCCGCGATGGACCGCGCCGACGCCTGCGTCCCGACATTCCGGGCGAGCGACCTGAGCACGCGGCCGACGTTCTCGGGGTCCCGTGCGATGCCGTCAGCCCTGGCGAGGTCCGCGCGCCGGGTCTCGTCCAGGTACCCACGGACGGCGGCCAGCGCTTCGTCCACTGGCCGCCCGAGCAGCGCGGGCCACCCGCCGACCGCGACGAGCGAGGCGATGTCCCGGATGTCGAGGCCGGAGTCCGCGGCGCGGGGCGCCTCCCCGGCGAGCAGGGCCGCGAGCGACGCGTCGCCCGTCGAGCGCCCGGCCTCGGCCAGGGTCATGGGGCGCATGCGCAGCCGGCTGAACCGGCCGGCGCCGCTGTGGCGGGTAGCGTCGTCGGAGGGGACGGCGGAACCGGTCAGCACGAACTCCCCTGGCCGTCCGCCGGTGTCATCCACGGCGCGCCGCACGTGGTTCCACACCCCGGGCACCAGCTGCCACTCGTCGATCAGGCGCGGGCGGGGTCCGTCGAGCAGGAGGCTCGGCGACAGCAGCCCGGCAGCGCGGGCGGCGTCATCCACGTCGAGCCGCACCGCGCTCGCTGCGGCGCGCAGTGCGGTCTCGGTCTTCCCGCAGGCACGGGGGCCCTCGATCACAACGGCGCCGGTCGCCCGCAGCAGGGCCACCAGCTCCGCGTCCGCCACGCGCGACCGGTACGCGACGCCGTTCCCGTTCTGATGCTTCTGGACACCCATTTGTGGCGATGATGGACACCCATTCGGGTCGTGTCAAGGCACCCAAGCAGCGATCTGCCGCATAGCGAGATCCCACGTTGCCGCAGCATCGAGTACGACTCCGCCGCACGCTGCCAGAGCGCAGTCACCACGGCCGCGGAGCAATCGGGACCTTCACGAAACTGGTGGCATCCGCAGGTTCGAATCCTGTCGGGCGCGCCAGTTCAACCTTTTCGGGCAGTGCCAGCGCGAACCCGTGAGTGCAGGCCGCCGCGGCAGCCGGACACCCACGATCTCGGGGCCGGCGATCGTGATCCGGTCGTAGATGGCGTGCATCAGGTCTGCCTTCTCCTTCGGTACGTCTGCGACCTGGAAGGCGCTGGGGTCGGCGTCATGCGCAAGCGCCTACCGGCGCAGCACCCGGAGCGATGTGTGACAAGGGTCCTTGACAGTCCGGGCAGGATCGGGGTAGTGTCCGGTGTGACAAGCACTCTTTACATATAGACAAGGAGATACGACAGATGAATGGCGTCCCGGAGAACGATGGCATGCAGGAGACGGTGTACGGACGGACGATGGGCTTTGCCGCCGCGATGGGCGTCGGGATCGGCGCGGCATTCGCGGCATCGATGGGGTCGATCGGATACCTGCTTGGGCTGGCCGGGGCGATGGGCGCCTTCGTGCTCGCGCGGGAGATCCAGCGGCGGCGGCGCGCGTGACCAGCCGCCGCCGAACGCTGGCGCTCGGGATCGCGCTCGTCGCCTACGCGGGGCTGCTGCTCGTCTCGATCGCGATCCTCCGCGGTGACACGATCGCCGGCGACCTGCCCCGGGCGGCGATCGCGCTGATGCCCGTGCCGGCCGCGGCGGCGATCATCGCGATCGCGATCGCGCAGTTCCTCGCCGACGATGAGCTTCAGCAGCGGATTCGCCTGACGGCGCTCGCCGTGTCGTGCCTGGGGACGCTGCTCATCGCCTTCTCGTGGGGGTTCCTCGAGGGCCTGGGCTTCGAGCGTCTGAGCGGGTTCGCGATCTCCGGGATCCTCGTCGGCCTCTACGCAGTCGGCTTCCTGTGGTCGGAGCGGCGATACCGATGAGGAACCGCCTCCGGGTCCTCCGCGCCGAGCGGCAGTGGTCCCAGGAGCACCTCGCGCGCGAGCTGGGCGTTTCCCGCCAGACGGTGAACGCGATCGAGACGGGCCGGTATGACCCGTCGCTCCCGCTGGCCTTCAAGCTCGCCCATCTCTTCGAGCGGCCGATCGAGGCCATCTTCACGACCGACGACAACGGAAAGTGACTCGGGGGGGTCGGAAACCCCGACTCGGTCATGCGGTCGCCCCGTGGTACTCGTGGACGAGCCCGCCGAGCAGGCCCCTCCGGCGGACGTCGCGCGGGTTGACAGGGATCGGCTCCCCGGCTGTTGCGACTGGTGAGGCGAGGCCGATGACACGGTGCGGACGCCTGCGGTTGTAGTGGTCCGCGTAGATCCGGAGCGTCCCGTCGAGATGGGCCGACCGAGGATCAGCGTCCAATCGAGGCACTCGGCCGCATCGTCTCGATCACCCGCTCCGCGTAGGTGTTCGCGTTTGGAGACCGGACCGGCATGCCCGGCGCCTGGCCGCCGCCAGCCACTCATCCCGGCCCTCGATCGGGATCTCGTAGGTTGCTAGCGCGCGCTCGACACCTGTCGGGTACGCCATTTCAACCCTTTTTGGGGCAGCGCCAGCGCCAAACCGTGCGCATAGGCCGCCTGCGTCAGCCGGACACCCACGATCTCGGGGCCGGCGACCGTGATCCGCCCACGGAACGCGTCGTCGCCGGTGTTCCGCAGCTGCGGACCGCACACGCCGTCGAGGAGCCGCTGCACAGGTCGACGCGATCCCAGTCCTGGTCCCCACCGCGGGTCTTGACGCGCCGGACCACCTCAACCGGCGCTCAGAGCTCGTCGGAGATAAGGGCCGTCGCTCACCAAGGTTCGCCTGGCGGGGGCGAAGACACCCGGGGCGATCAGACCGCGTAGCGCAGGATCGCCGCCACCGAGCCGTTGCCGGGGATGTCCTCCGAGCGAACGGCGAGGGTGCGCGCGCCACTCAGGAACGCCCGCCGCGCGATCTCATCAACCACCCCGTAATTGACCGCGTCGTCCGCTTCCTCGCGGGTGACCGCGCCGGTCGTCTCGTCCACGCGGCCCGGCACCACCTCGTCGATGTCGACGAGCAGCGTGTCCACGGCGCCGTACGTGGCGGCGCGCGCCACGTCGACGATGTCGGTCGAGGCCCGGCCCTGCGAGCGCAGCGCCTCGAAGCGGTCCCGGATGGCGGCGAGGTCTGCGGCGTAGAGTCCGTCGAGGATCGTTCGCGCAGCCGACGCGAGGTCGCCCACCGGGGTCGTCTCGGGATTCCCGCTGATGCCCACGACCGCGAGGCCCGGATAGCTGTTCACGCCGCGGAAGATGCCGTCGAGCGGATCTGCAGCAGCCAGGATCAGCGGCAGGTCGCTGCCCGCAAGGACCGGGCGGATGGCCCCGTCGATCTGGCGCGCGTACTGGGTCATGCGCACCTTCTGGCCCTCCGAGCCCTGCACCCGACCGCTAGGGCTCCGGTCGGTGATCGACGCCTTGCCGACGGCACTGCCGACGTCGCTGGGCATGCCCTCCACGGCCACCTCTGCCGGCGGCAGGTCCGCCGAGATGCCCAGCAGGCGGACCGAGCCCTGCGCGAGGGCCAGCACGAAGCCGGCCTGCGGGAACGTCACCGCGCGCAGCAGGGGCTTCACGTGGAACCGGTCCGAGACCTCGACGATGGCGCTGAGGTGGTTGGGCAGCCGGAACGTCCGGATGCCGTCCGGCGTGGCGAAGACCGCGAGGCTGTGCGCCTGGCGCGCCCAGAAGGTCTCATCGTCCACGAGATCGTCGAGCTCATCGGCGATCCGCTCGACCTCCCGCTTGTCGAAATCGGCCGCGCGGAGCTGGTCGAGGGCTGCGTTGGCCAGGTTCTTGAGCGCGATCCGGCTGCCGCCGATGTCGGTGGTGACCGGCGTGGTGGGCAGGTAGATCGAGACGCTTCCGTGCGAACGGGCCGTGAGCAGGCTCCCGAGGTCGGCGTGGGTCGGGATGTCGGTGTGAAGCAAGGGGTCGGTCCTCGGTGGTGGAGTCGGCAGGGGCGTCGATGCGGGCGGGACGTGGCGGTCGCCGGGGTCCTCGCACCAAGCCGAGTCTACCCGTTGACCCTTCACGGACGGAGCATGACGGCTGTGGCGCGCCTGAACGACCAGGCGGAACGCGAGGTCTCGCTCATCGAGTCGCCACGGGGTTGACGGCGGCGAGGACCGCTGCGACCACCACGACCTCGCGGTCGGCGGCGCGTCCGACGGGGTGACGGGAGCGGCGCGTCATGCACTCACGAGCCCGGCCGCCGCGAGCCACTCGTCCCGCCCCTCGATCGGGATCTCGTAGGTTGCTAGTGATCTTCGTTGTCACCCCGTCTGGACAGGGTTGCTCCGCGCGCAGCCGACGGTGCTTGCCACTCATGACGCCGGAGGCCCGGATCGTCGATCAGCATGAGCAGCGGAGGAGGCCGCGAAGAGGAGAGGTCGGAACACCGGGCCCCTGAACGGGAGACGGGGGCAAGCGCACCTGACCCGACGGTAACGCAAGGTAACTCCGGATCAGCCGATACTCGAGCGGCGCCTACGCGCTGCTCATCGTCGCGGCCTCCCAATCGTCCGCGCCATCAATCGGGATCGACTTGGATCCAGCGTGGGTACGCGTCAGTTTGAATCCTGTCGGGCGCGCCAGTACCACCCCGCTCTTGCCGCGGACTCCCGTGCTCCGTGTTGCGTGCCGCCCTGTTGGGGTGGCCGTCTGGTGCAGGCACCATGCCCCGTCAGCGCCACGTGCGCAAGCGCGTTGTGTGCAGTGCCTGCGGGCCGCGGGTGGTCGCTGGATCTGCAGCATGGTCGTCGTGACGTCAGTCCCCGTCGTCGTCACCGGGCGGCAGCGAACTCACCCCAGATGATGCGTCGGCATCCATCGCATCGCGGATCACGGCCGCGATCGCCGCGATAAGCGGGCTGCGGCCGACCCGGTCGATCCGCGTGTCGTCCGGCGGCTGGGCGATGGGGATCCGAACAGTTCGGAGCCCCTCGCGGCGCATCGGGCCCCTGGGTTCGCGATCTCCCGGGTCGCATGCCGGACAGCTGTCGTTGTCCATCGCTGCTCCACGTGCTGGCCGAGGGACTGCGAGGGGTGCGGCGCAAGCTCGGCCACGACCACGATCGCTTCCGCAAGACCGGCCATGCCCCGGCCAGGTCGACAAGTGGATGCTCGCGCTCGTGCATCGACCGCGGAGGTGCCCAGGCACGGACGCGGACTCAGAAGGCCGGATCCCGCGTCAGGATCGAGAGGTACGCGTCGTAGGCGTACAGGCGGCTGCGCTGGCGACCGGTGATCTCGCTGACGATGCCGAGCCCGGCAAGGGCCTCGATGCCGCGCGTCGCGGTCGGCACCGACACGCCGAGCCGCGAGGCCGCATCGCCTACGGACGCGATGGGCCGCTCGCACAGGACCGAGAACACCCGGGACGCGGCGCCTGCCGACCGCGCCAGCCCGCGACCCGCCCCCGGTCGGCCCGCATCAGCTCCAGGAGCCGGTTCGCCGTCGCGACCGCACCGCCGGCCGTCTGCTCGACGCCCTCGAGGAAGAAGTCGACCCACGCCTCCCAGTCGCCGTCGGTCCGGACCTGCCCGAGGAGCCGGTAGTACTCGTCCCGGTGCTCGCGGAAGAACAGGCTCAGGTAGAGCAGTGGCTGCGCCAGGATGCCGGCGTGCGCGAGCAGAAGCGGGATCAGGAGCCGCCCGACGCGGCCGTTGCCGTCGAGGAACGGGTGGATCGTCTCGAACTGGACGTGGACGAGCGCCGCGCGGACGAGCTCGGGCACGCCCGGGTCGGGGGCGTGCAGGAACAGCTCGAGCGAGCCCATGCAGGTTCCGACGTCGGCCGGCTGCGGCGGCACGAACGCGGCATTGCCCGGGCGCGTCCCGCCGATCCAGTTCTGCGAGCGCCGGAACTCGCCGGGCTCCTTGCGCGAGCCGCGGCAGCTGGCGAGGAGCAGGCCGTGCATCTCGCGGATCAGCCGGATGGACAGCGGGAAGCCCTCGTGCAGCCGGGCCAGCCCGTGCTCCAGGGCAGCAACGTAGTTCGACACCTCCACGACGTCGTCGAGGGGCACGCCGGGGGCCACGTCGAGCTCGTACATGAGGAGGTCCGACAGCGACGACTGGGTGCCCTCGATCTGCGACGAGAGGACGGCCTCGCGGCGGACGTAGCTGTAGGGGAAGAGCATCGTGTCGGGCAGCAGCGTGGAGACGGCGTCGAGCCGCCCTAGGGCCAGGGTCGCGCGCTCGAGGAGGCGCTGGCGGTCGCCCGTCAACGCGATCGGTGGGGCGGGCGGCAGGTCGAACGGCCGGAACGCCCGGACCTCCTCGCCGCTCTCGCGCGATGACGTGTAGGTTCCGGTGAGCCCCCGGATCATCGTGTCGCTGTCCTCAGGATCGTTAGCTGTCGCCCGTGTTGCTAACGATTGCAGCCGATATCGTTAGTAACGATCCCGCCCCTGCCCTCGGCGCCTGCGTCCCGACCCTGTCGGGCGCGCCAGTTCAACCTTTTCGGGCAGCGCCAGCGCCAATCCGTGCGCGTAGGCCGCCTGCGTCAGCCGGACTCCCACGATCTCGGGGCCGGCGACCGTGATCCGGTCGTAGATGGCGTGGGCCAGGTCGGCCTTCTCCGCAGGAACCTCAGCCGCCCCCACGTCGCTGGCAACGGCCGGCGCCACGGCACGGCACGCTCGGGCGAGATCCCATCGGCGCTCGTGCGCTCGAGGTTCTCCTTTGCATCCCGAAGCTCGTGCAGCCGCTCGAGGTGGGCCGCGTCCTTCGAGGCGACCGGCGGCATGCTCCAGCGCGTGCGCCGTCGGGAGCTCTTCCTGCATTCTGTGATTCTGTGATACTGTGCTCCTGTGAAGAACATCACTCTCTCCGTGCCCGACGACGTCTACCGGTCGGCTCGCATCAAGGCCGCCGAGCGGGGCACTTCGGTCAGTGCGATCGTCTCCGAGTACCTGCGCTCGCTGTCAGGCAGTGATGCGGAGTTCGCGAGGCGCGAGGCGCAGCAACGAGACATCCAGCGCCAGATCGAGCGTTTCTCTGCCGTCGATCGCCTGGGGCGCGATGAGGTCCACGATCGTGCAGTTCGCTGACACGAACATCCTCCTGTACGCAATCTCGCGCCATCCTGCGGAGACCGGCAAGGCGGAACGGGCGAACGAACTTCTGGCGGCCGGTGACATCGTGCTGTCCGTCCAGGTGCTGCAGGAGTTCTACGTGCAGGCGACGCGCGCCAGCCGCGCGGACGCGATCACGCACGAGCAGGCGACCGGCCTCGTCGAGGCCTGGCGACGGTTTCCGGTCCAGGACCTGACCGTCGAGATCATGATCGCCGCCTTCGAGACCCGGCGCCGATTCGGGATTGCCTACTGGGACGCCGCGATCATCGAGGCGAGCCGTGTCCTTGGCTGCACGGTTGTCCTGTCGGAGGATCTCGACGCCGGCACCGACTACGACGGGGTGCGTGTGCAGAACCCGTTCGCGCCCGGATAGTCCATGGCGGGACCGAGCCACCTGAAGGGCTCGTCGACCGCCTCGCTCGGGCGGACGTGGTTCACGTGGGCGCACACGATCAGCCCGCGTTGAGCACCTCGAACCGCCAGTAGGGCATCGCCCATGCCGGCGCACTCGGTCGATCCACGCATCGACAAGCAGCGGAAGTACAAAGCGGTCGAGGGCGCCGCCCATGACCACGCCGGCGAGGAATGCGAGGACGAGCTCGAGCCCGCCCATCGGGTTACCAGGATTGTTGATGGCGCGGACGTTACCGGTGGGGGGAAGCCGGGAGTCGGTGTGGATCGGACCAGCGCGCCGTCATGCCCAGAAGCGTGAGGTCGGGCGGCCGCGGTTTCTACTTGGCCGATTGGGCCGTGTGTTCGTGTTGCCGGGGTGCGTACCCTACGCGGGGGGGCCGCGAGCCTCCGACGTCCGTGGGATCGAACCTGAGGCCTACGCGAAGCCGCGCTACGAGACGGCGTCAACGAGGGGCGTGGGTGAAACGATCGGCGGCGAGGTCGGAGGCAGGCACAGAACCCGGCTCCCGTCTGAGGCGGGCCATCACCATCCGCAATGTGGCGCTGGCCATCCTCGGGGCCGCCGTTCTCGTGCTCAAGTCCGCCTACCACGGCCCGTTCGAGGACGCCCTCAACGCATACGCGGGCAACGTCGCCGTCTCGTTCGCTCTCTACTTCGCGGCCCTCAGCGCGACCTCCGCCTACGGCCGGCCACGGCTCATCGCCGCCGCTCTCACGCTTCTCGTCGTGGAGCTGTTCGAGGTTGCGAACGGGTTCGGTGTCATGGCGAACGTGTATGACCCGGCCGACCTCATCGCCAATGCGGCGGGGGTTGGCCTGGCTGTCATCGTCGACCTCGGCACGACTACGACGCTCCAGCGGCGCTACGAGCGGGTCGCGAGTTAGGGGGAGGCGGCCAGCAGGGCGAACCCGCCGGGCTCCGGGCCGGGGACGGTCAACGACGCGTTCTTCCGGTTCGTCGTCGACATGGGCGCCCCGGGACCCGACCGGGGGCAGGGCGGCAGGTACCTCATCGTGCCGGACGATTTCGCCGGCGAGGTCCCTGACGGCTACTTCGTCGCCCGCTCGCCGTCCCGCGTGAACTGGCTGATCCTGCGCGGCTTCCTCCGAGACGGCCAGCCCGATCCCGCCGTCGCCAGCTTCACCGGAGGTCTGCGGGTGTACCCCCTGTCGATGGCCGGGAACCCGCCCGCGATGGAGTTCATCAGCGGGTCGGGTCGGGTGTTCAACACTATCCACGCCAACAACGCCGCGTTCTTCGAGGAGGTCGCGGACGTCGTCGCGCGGGAGCCCGTCGGCTGCATCGACCCCGAGCTCCGCGGCCTTGCCGCGAGCATCGGCATCCGCAAGGACCGCCCGTTCGCACCCGACGAGCGGATGGCGGAGATCCTCGCCGACGCGGCGGCCGTCGGCAACGCGACGGCACGCGCCATCGCCTTCGACACCCGCGACGAGGCGGCGTTCATCTACCCCGAGAGCGCCTGGAAGACCGCGTTCATCGGCGGCGACTACCGGTGGCTGAGCGACGGTGGGACCAACGGCCGCAACCTCGACGCCCGGACCCTGTTCTTCTACCTGGCGACGGTCAACACGCCGGCCATGGCCTGGAAGCTGGTCGGCCTCGGCTCGCAGTACGCCTATGCGGAACGGGATCGGGACGGCCAGTACCTCGACGGCTCCTCGACCTACCGGCTGATCCTGCCGGCCGGCGTGCCTGCGAAGGACTTCTGGTCGGTCGTCGTGTACGACCCGCAGACCCGCTCGGAGCTCCAGACCTCGCAGCCCTACCCGAGCAGGAACAGCCAGCGCGACGCGCTCGAGGTGAACCCGGACGGCTCGGTGGACCTGTGGTTCGGCCCGGCTGCCCCGTCGGGCCGCGAGGCGGACTGGATCGCGACCGTTCCGGGCAAGGGCTGGTTCGCGATCCTGCGGCTGTACGGCCCGCTCGAGCCATGGTTCGACCAGACGTGGCGGCCCGGGGAGTTCGAGCGCATCGACGAGAGCTCGACGCAGGCGCCACGCTAGCTGTCCGCCTCCGCTCCCCCTTCGGGCTCGGGCAGCCGCGGCGCCAGGATCCAGACCAGCTGCGCCGTCGTCTCCGCCACCACGGATCTGGTCCTCGCCGGCCTCGAGCGGCTCCGGTACCAGGGGGACGCCGATCCGGGTCGCAGAACCGACGTTGTCCGACCGAACTGCGGTCGACGATCCGCGGCCTCAGCCGGCGCGGCGGCGACGGTCGTGGACGGCGTCGTGGAGCTCGGCCGTCGTGAGGATCGCGGTCCGGCCGCCGCCGATGCGATAGGCGAGCGTCCCCGCCCCCGACGCCCGCAGCTCGGCCGCGTCGGCGAGAACGGGGCGCGTGGTCATGGCCGTGGTCGTACGAATCCGGCTCCCAGGGAACGCCGTTCGCGAAGACCTCGGCGAAGACCTCCACCAGCTCCGGGTCGAACTGGACGCCACCCTGGCGTCGCAGCTCGGCGATCGCCTCCTGGTGCGTGATGGCGGTCCGGTAGGGGCGCCCGGCGATCATCGCCTCGTACGCGTCCACGATGGACACGATGCGGGCGCCGACCGGGATCTCGGTCCCGGCGAGGCCGTGCGGGTAGCCCCGGCCGTCGTACCACTCGTGGTGGTGCAGGACGATCGTCGCCGCGTCGCGCAGCGCGCCCGCCTGCTCCAGCACGACCTGGCCGATCTTGGGATGCTCGGTCACGACCCGCCACTCCGACGCCTCGAGGTCGCCCGGCTTGGCGAGGATCTCGTCGGGGATCGCGAGCTTCCCGAGGTCGTGGAGCAGGCTGGCGGTCCGGATCCGCTCCAGCTCGCCCTTGGGCAGGTCGATGGCGTGGGCGAGCGCGACGGATGCCTCGGCGATGAGCGTCGACGGACTGCCGGCCCACGAGGGGCGACCGGTGAGGGTGCGCAGCAGCGCGTCCGTGGAGGCCCGCATCGCCTCGCGGCCCACATCGAGCGCCCTGTTGCGCGCCTCGGCCGCGATCGGCGCGCGACGGACTGTGCCCTCGTCGCCGGTCTCGCGGAACACGTAGACCTGGTCCCGGCCCAGCGCTTTGGCCGAATACAGCGCCGCGTCCGCGTCACGGATCAGCACGTCGGGTCGCAGGACGCCGCCCACGCCGCCGGCGACGCCCGAGGAGAGCGTGACGACCACGGTCTCGCCGTCAGGGAGCCGGAGTGGCGTCCCGGCCACGGTCCGCCGCAGCTTCTCGGCGACCGACGCGGCCGCGTCGGCATCGGTCTCGGGCAGCACGATGAGGAACTCCTCGCCGCCGTACCGGCCCGCGGTGTCGACGCCCCGGACGTTCGCTGCCAGCAGGCTGCCGACATTGCGCAGCACCATGTCGCCGGCAGCATGGCCGTGCGAGTCGTTGAGCCGCTTGAAGTGATCGAGGTCGAGCATGATCACGGACAGCGGGTGACGGTAGCGGGTCGCGCGGACCATCTCCACGTCCACGAGGTCAAGGATCGCCTGCCGGTTGGCGATTCCGGTCAGGGGATCCACCGTGGCCAGCCGCCAGGTGTCGGCGACGCGGTCCGCGAGGGAGCCGAGCGCGCCGCGAAGACGCGGGTCGCGGATGCGCGCTGCGTCGACGGCGACCAGGGCAGCCTCGTCCTGGGCGTGTGCGAGGTGCTCGATGAGGGCGGCGAGCCGCCGGTTCTGGCGGCGCACGACAACGGCGGCGAACCCGGCGGTGCCGACCAGCGCGCCGATGAGGGCGATGAGCGCGCCGAGCACCAGCGCGACGGTGACCGGTTCCAACAGGTTGTCATCCAGTGCTGTGGGTGCGATCCCCCGATGGCCGCACCCGTGTCGATCACACTAGGCGCCGGAGCGGGCGGCTCACATGACGCGAAGGTCCGGGCTGCGCAGGGCGCGCGGCGACCGGTTCGTCCGCGCACCGCACGAGGATGCCGGGGTCATGGCCCACAAGTACCACGCGGACCCAGGGCGGGCGTGGGACTTCCTCCCTGTCAGGACGCCTCGAGAAGCACCCGTGCCCGGGCCAGCTCGCGTCCGTCGTCGTCGGCCAGGCGCCACGCCCAGGACGCTCCGCCGTCGACGGCGTCAGGCCAGGCTTCGCCGACGAGTCCGGCACCCGGCGCGGCGGGAACCAGGTACTCCAGGCGGATCCGGCGGGGCGTGCCGGTGATAGCGGGTCGCGCGCCCTCGCCTGCGACCGCGAGCGCCTCCTCGAGATAGTCCACGTACGCCGCGTTGTTGACGTGGCCCATGGGATCCAGGTCCTGGAGCCGGACGCGCGACACGTGGCGGACGGCTGCGGCCGGGGTGGGCGGCAGCGGCACGCGGCCCGGGTCGAAGGTGCCCGGTGGCACCTCGAACACGGCCGCGAACTCGGGTGGGACACGGCCCGGCATGCCCCGGACCACGTCGGTCATGACCCAGTCGGTATGGCCCCACAGGATCAACCGCCCGTCCGGCAGGCGACCCTCGGTACGTCGGCGCGCCCAGACCCTGCGGAACCCGGTGACGCCGGTGGTGACGTCGACGACCTGGCCGAGGGCAAGCGGCTCCAGGACTCGCCAGCTCCGCCGCCCGCACGACCCACGCGAGGCCGCGCTCGGCGTACCAGGCCCTGTCAAAGCCCATGCTGCTCGGAGTGGACCCACGCCACGTCCTGCGCGTAGCGGAGCAGCGCCGAGGACCGCGCGAGGCCGTCCGGGCCGCACTCGTCGAAGCGGACCCGGTAGGGGATGGTCACCCCGCGGACGACCTCGGGATCGGGACGCACGCTCAAGCGGGCTTCCGCCCGGCCAGCCGGTCCAGGCCCTCGAGCGCGATCAGCTTGAGCCCCTCGAGGGCCACCGGGCCGCGCTCCCGGACCAGGCGCACCTCGCAGGACCGCCGGGCGTCGAAGATCACGAGACCCACGAGCAGTCGGACCTCTTCCTCCACGGCGCCCCGGCGCGCGTCGTCCAGCTGGTGGAGGACGTCGGCCTTGATCCCGCGGGCACCCCACTTGCAGTCCCAGGCCTCGCCCGCGCCGTCCCGCTCCACGGTCACGTCGAAGGGGTGGATCTCGTCGGGGCGGCCGTCGAAGCCGATCCTGCGCTCTCGTCGGACGGGCGCGGTCCGTTCCGCGAGGAGCCGCTCGGTCAGGGCCTCCACGATCGCCCCTCGGAACTGGCTGCGGGTCTGCTCGCCCCGATCCGCGACGGCGAGCGAGGTCTCGAGGATCGCCTCGGAGCGATCCCGGACCGGGTCGCCGGGGCCGGGTGCGACCGGCCCGAACAGCGTCGGGAACATCGTCCTCCACGGCGCCGGCTCAGATGACTCGCCGTTCATCACGGCGCGCGCCAGCAGCCGCTGGGTCGTGGTCGCGTCGGCGAGCAGGCCCGCGGCTCGCGCCACGAGCGGGTCGGACTGGATGTGGGCGTAGACCACTGCGCGACCGTCCGGGCGGGCATCCATGAAGCGCATCAGGCGGCCTCACCCATCGCGGCGAGTGCCACCTGGGGGAGCGTGGACAGCCAGTCGATGGCGCGGTGCGGGTCCGTGATCCGCCCGGCCTCCGCGAGGAGCTCCTCGAGCGCAGCCTCGGCGCCGGGCAGAGCGGCCTCGGCACCCCGGGCTCCAGCCACTGCTCGCAGCCGCGCCCTCCAGACGGTGTCCAGGTCCGTCAGGTACTGCCACTCGTCCGCGATGGGCTCGGCGGTGGCGGCAAGCACGTCGAAGCCCACGAGGGCACGGTCGACGAGGTCGGCGATGGTTGCAGCCATGGACGTGAGCGTACGCCGGTCAGCGTGATGCGCGAGGGACCGGCGAGGGTCAGGCGAGCTCCGTGTTGCCGTTGAGCGACCCCAGCGCCGCGGCGTGCGGGCTCGCGGCCAGCTTCGCGCCGGCCTCGTGGGCCAGCTTGTCCAGGGATCGCTTGCCCCTGTCGTCCCAGCGCGCCGAGTAGGTCTTGATGGCCCGGCGCCGGATCTCGTAGGCGGCGGCCCTTTCGCCGACCCGCTCCAGGCGCGCGACAGCGTCGAGCACCTCGCGATAGAGCTGCGGCATGTCGGCGACCTGGACGGACTCATCCATGGCACTCAGGGTGAAGGGCCGGGGCAAGGCACGGAATGGGCGGGATGTCCCGACCGCGGGTCGCCATCCGTCCGGGGCGGTGCCAGTCCGCACCGGGTCGTCGAGGCGGATCCGACCCGCAGCGAGGTCAGTCGCCCCGGTGATCCCCGGTCGTGATCCGGAATCCCGGTGCGATGCCACGCGCCGGCTCCCAGCTGGCCAGCACGTCATCGACCCACCCGGCGGGCGGGCCCTCACCGAGGACTGCGAGCAGGGTCTCCAGGTCTCGGCGCGACCCTTCGGCCACGACGCGCACGCTCCCGTCGCCCAGGTTGGCCACGGAGCCGTCGAGGCCCAGGGCCATCCCCTCGCGCAGCGCGAACACGCGGTAGCCCACGCCCTGCACGCGGCCGCGGACGGTGGCGTCGAGGCGGACCCGCGCGCCGGCGGCTGAACCCGCGGGGAATTCCCCGTTCATGCCGCGGTCGCCGTGTGCGGCCATCGGATCAGCATGACGTCGAGGACCAGCTCCGGCGTCGCGTTCACCTGGAGAAGCTCGGCGGCGCGCACCAGCCGGGCGAGGGCCTCGCCGGCCGCGCCGGGTCGGAGCCGGCGGGCGGCGACCTCGACCTCCTCGAGCAGCGTCACGTCGCGGATGGACGCGGACGCCCCGCGCTGGGCGCAGGCAAGGTCGCGGGCAACCTCCCGCCACAGGTCGAGGAGCAAGGCCAGGGCGCGGCGGCGCTCGGCGGCACTCACCTTGGCGCCGCCCTCCACGACGGCAGGTTCATCGCTGGAATCGGCGACGACGGCTCCCGCGGAGAGCGGGGCGGGTTCCTCCGCGTCGGTCCGGCCGCGGGCGCGGCGCTTCGGAGTGTCGCCAGCGGCTGCGCCGGGCGGTGCGGGGTCAAGCGCCCTGGCGAGGATCATCGAGCGCCCGAGGAGGTCCTTGGCCGCACCCAGGCGGTCCGCGCGCGACCGGTCGAGGAGGTCCAGCAGGGTGCGGACGAGCTCGCCACGGACGGCTTCAGCCTCGGGGGCGCTGGCGTAGGCGACCGCGACGCCGGGGCGACCACCGGCGAGCCGGGCGAGTCGTGCCGCCGTTGGGGCATCGCCCAGGCCGCGCTCCCCGAGCAGCAGTTCGACGTCCCGTGGTGCGACGGTCCCGAGCCTGATACGGGCGCAGCGTGATCGGATCGTTGGCAGGAGCTGTTCCTCGTCGTCGACGCACAGGACCAGGGTGGTCGCCGGCGGCGGCTCCTCGAGGGTCTTGAGCAGCGCGGACTGCGCGACGTCGTTCATGCGCTGCGCGTCGCGGATGATGGACACCCGCGCTCCGCCCTCGACGGGGAGCAGGGCGAGGTCGATCGAGAGGCGGCGGACCGTGCCCGGCTCCGGGTGCTGGTCCTCGCCGATCCGGATCTGGTTGCCGGCGCCCACCGGCGCGAGCAGGTGCAGATCCGGGTGGTTCCCGTGCTCGACCATGCGGCAGCCGCGGCACTCGCGGCATGGACGGCCGGCGTCGGCAGCGCCGGTGCACAGGAGCGCAGCAGCGAGGTCGAGCGCGAGGGCGTGCTTGCCGACGGACGCCGGGCCCACGAGGAGCACGGCGTGGGGCACGTGGGAGGCGAGCATGGCGTGGACGGCCGCCACGGCGGCCGGCTGGCCGACGGTGCGGAACCCGTCCACGCTGCTTCGCCTTGGTTCGCCGGGGCTCAGCCCTCGGCGGCCGGGGCGGCCTTGCGGGTCGTCGTCCGGCGCTTGGGTGCTGCGGCGGGAGCTGCCTCGGTGGCGGCCTCCGCGACAGGCGCCTCGGCGGCCGGGGCGGCCTTGCGGGTCGTCGTCCGGCGCTTGGGTGCTGCGGCGGGAGCTGCCTCGGTGGCGGCCTCCGCGACAGGCGCCTCGGCGGCCGGGGCGGCCTTGCGGGTCGTCGTCCGGCGCTTGGGTGCTGCGGCGGGAGCTGCCTCGGTGGCGGCCTCCGCGACAGGCGCCTCGGCGGCCGGGGCGGCCTTGCGGGTCGTCGTCCGGCGCTTGGGTGCTGCGGCGGGAGCTGCCTCGGTGGCGGCCTCCGCGACAGGCGCCTCGGCGGCCGGGGCGGCCTTGCGGGTCGTCGTCCGGCGCTTGGGTGCTGCGGCGGGAGCTGCCTCGGTGGCGGCCTCCGCGACAGGCGCCTCGGCGGCCGGGGCTCGATCCACCGGCTTGCCGCGCTGCATCTGGGCCCGGAGAAGCTCCTCGAGCTCCGGCGGGACCTCGCTCCACTCCTCGCCACCGCTGCTGCGAGGCGGACGATCGACGCGATCGGGACGGCCACTCGCGAGCGGGCTGCTGCCCGCCACGGTGGCCACCGGGGCCACTGCTGGGGCCGCGACCACCCTGGCCGGAGCGCGACGGCTCGGAGTAGCGGCTGGTGCCGGTGCCACGCGATCCGCCGTAGCGCTCGCGATCGATGGCGGCGGCATAGCCACCACCGCGTCCACCACGCCCGCCGCGACCACCGCCACCACGACCACCCTGGCCGCCCTGGCTTCGCCGCTCGGCGAGCAGGTACTCGGGGATCGCGGGCTCCTCGAGGTCCTCGTCGTCCACGGGGAGCGGCTGCGCGATCGGCCGCGGGGCGCGCGGTCGTGCCCAGCTGGCGATCCCAGACTGATCCGAACGGCGTGGACCGGGGCGCCCGCGGCGTCGCCGCAAGCGCGTCCAGGTCGTCGAACGGCGTGGGCAGCTCGCCGGACGGGGTACGCCCTGCCGGGCGGCCGCGACCACCACGCTCGGGCTTGGCCGCGGGCTCGACGTCGGATTCGGCCGCGATGGCGTCCTCCGGCTCCTCGCCCTCCACGGCCACTTCGAGCTCCTCGCCCTCCGGCTCCTGGCCGTCCACGGGCGCCTCGCCCTCGGGACCGCCCTCGGTCTCGACTCCGTCGCGCCGGCCGCGGCCTCGACCGCGCCCGCCCCGGCGGCGCCGGCGGCGCTGGCCGCCGGCCTCGCCTTCGGTCTCGCCATCGGTGGCGCCCGCACCCTCGGGCGCCTCGGCCGCGCTCTCGTCGAGCTCGTCGTCGAAGTCCTCGACCGGCGTCGTCGTCGATGTCGCCCGCGAGAGCTTCTCGCCGGGCAGCGCGATCAGCTGGCCGCCGGACGCGACAGCCGCAACGGCCACCTCGTCCCGGTCGCGATCCCGATCCCGATCCCGGTCGCGATCCCGGCCACGGCTGCGCGAGACGCTCACGGAGGCTTCGTCGCGATCCCGGCCACGGCCGCGTCCACGACCCCGTCCACGACCGCTGCCCTCGGTCATCTTGTCGGGCACCTCGGTCATCGACAGGTCCTCGTCGTCGTCCGCGACGCGACGGCCGGAGCGGCTGGAGCTCTTGTCGACCTTGGCGATGTGGATGATGTCCGTGAACAGGTCCGCGGCCTCGATCAGGTCGGAGGAGGTGTTGCCGCGGAAGCTGATGACCTCGACGCGGACGCCCATCTCCTGGACGGCGCGGATCGCGGGCGCAAAGTCGCCGTCGCCTGACACGATGACCGCGACGTCCAGGTTGCGCGCGGTCTTCATCATGTCGACCACGAGCTCGATGTCGAGGTTGGCCTTGACCTTGCCGTCGCCGTACTTGCGGATGTCCTTGCTGACCACCTTGTACTGGTGGCGGGCGAGGAACTGGTGGAAGTTGCGCTGGTTCTCGTTGTCCGGGTCGAGCCCGGTGTAGGCATACGCGCGGACGAAATCGCGTCCGGCGGTGGCCGACTTCAGAAGCGTGACGTAGTCGATGTCCACGCCGGCCGCCTTGGCCGCGTAGAAGATGTTCGCAACGTCAACGAAGACGGCGACGTTCTTCCCCACTGTGACTCCTATGTGGTTGGGCGGTTCCGGCTCGTCCGGGCCGCCCGGGGGCGCTATGGGCGGCGGGTCTGGCCGGCCGCCGGAAGGGGCCGCCTGAGCGTTGGCCCGGCGGGAGCGAACCCGGCGCGCTCCAGGCGCGCGAGGCTCGCGGGGTCGGAGGGCACGGCCGCCTCCACGGTTGAGCAACCCTTGTTGCCCGCGGAGCGGAGCACCTCCTCGATGAGCGCGTCCGTCACGCGATCCGAATCGTGGTCCGGGGCGACGACCAGGAAGTCCACGGTCCCCACGTACCCGCCGGCGGTGACCGACGGACGCAGGACCAGGAGCGCCCCGCCCACGATCTCCCGGCGCATCTCGGCGACGAGCAGGCTCGCGTTCGGCAAGTAGACGAGCTGCCGGAGCAGATCGGCGGCGTCGAGCGACCCGGAGCCGGCTCCCGGCATCGTCCCGCGGCCGATGACGGCCAGCCGGTCGACGTCGGTGATGCGGGCCTGGCGGATCAGGTACTCCACGCCGTGGTCACGACCTCGTGCAGCGGTGCGGCTCTGCGCGGGAACCCTGGCCGGTTGCCATTCGGGTGGGCGGCCCCGCGCCTGGCCGCGATACGGGCGCCCGGGAGGCGAGCGAACGAGGCTCGAACAGCCGTCCCGGAGCGAGATCGGCGTGGGGATGGATGCAAACGGCAACCTTGCATCCCCGGCGCCAATGCCTATGATACGGCATCGCTTCGCTGCAACACGCGGCGGAGCGTTTGGGTCCCTCGTCCCGTGTCGCCGTCACCGCCGCGCCGAGCCCGTCCATCTCGGCCACCTAGGGACTGCGCCGCGGCCCCGGTCTATGGAATGGCCGGGACCGACGAGGGGATTTGGAGGAGGCGTTCATGAAGTTCGCGCGTGTGGGCGTGGCCATCGCGGCCGCGGCCATCGTTGTCACCGCCTGTGGCGGGTCCGGCGGGGCCGGCAAAGACCTCAAGGTCGGTATCACGCTCCCGCTGTCGGGATCCGCGCTGGCCAGTGCCGGCCCGGCCGAGAAGGGCGCCAAGCTGGCGATCAAGGACTTCAAGCTCGACGGCTACACGGTCGCCCCGCTGGTCTACGATCACGCCGTCAATGGCGTCCATGACCCGCAGCAGGGCGCCAAGGACATGACGTCCCTGATCGCGGATCCCGCGGTCGTGGGCGTCGTCGGTCCGTTCAACTCGTCCGTGGCCAAGGTCCAGATCCCGATCTCCAACGAGGCCGGGCTGCTCCAGTGCTCGCCCGCGAACACCAACCCGGACCTCACCAAGGGTGATGCGGGCAAGGAGCTGCGCGCGAAGAACCCGGACAAGATCAACTACGTGCGCGTCGCCGCCACGGACGACATCCAGGGCCCGGCCGTCGCGACGTACGGCATCGAGAAGCTCGGCCTCAAGAAGGTCGCGATCATCGACGACACCGAGACCTACGGCAAGGGCCTCGCGGACGCGTTCGCGGCCGAGTGGACCAAGCTCGGTGGCGAGGTCGTCGGCCGCGAAGGCGCGCCGAAGGGCACCACTGACTACACCGCGATCCTGACCAAGTTCAAGGACGCCAATCCCGATGCCGTCTTCTTCGGCGGCGTGACGGCGACCGGTGGCGGCCTCGTGCGCAAGCAGATGCCGCAGTCCGGCCTCGGCGAGCTCGTCTACCTCGGCGGCGACGGCATCCAGGACGGCCCCGGCTCCGTCGACGGCTCGTTCATCAACATCGCCGGCGAGGCCGCAGCCAACTCCTTCTCCTCGGTCGCGGCGATCGCGGAGTACCCGGGCAAGGCGGACTTCAACGCCAAGTACAAGGCCGAGTACGGTGAGGAAGCCGGCGCCTACAGCGCATCGGGCTACGCCTGCGCCCAGGTCGTGCTCCAGGCCATCAAGACCGCCGCCTCCAAGGGCGACGTGACCCGCGAGGCCGTCCGCGTCGCGGCCACCGATCCCAACACGACCTTCGAGACGGTCCTCGGACCGATCAAGTTCGACTCGGTCGGCGACACCAACCAGCGGATCATCTCCCTGTACAAGGCCGACCTCGCGGCGGCCGAGGGCGTGGGTGACTGGGTCTTCGACTCCCAGGTCAACTACGGCAACTAGGCCGATCTCCCGGACCTGAACGAGAGCCGGGGGGCCGCAAGCCTCCCGGCTCTTGGGATCCGTCCCACCCGAACGACCAAGCGGAGAACGCCATGACGGCACTGCCCGCGACCAGCGATGCCGGGAGCGCGCGCGCGCCGGCCGGACGGGTATTCAAGCTCCTGATCCTGCTCGCGATCCTCGTCGGGATCGCGTGGGTCGCGGTCACCAACCTGGGCGCCGACCAGGCGATCGAGCAGCTCGTCAACGCGCTGACGCGCGGCGCGATCTACGCGCTGATCGCGCTCGGCTACACGATGGTGTACGGCATCATCGAGCTCATCAACTTCGCCCACGGCGACATGTTCATGGTGGGCGCGTTCGTCAGCCTCACGTTCCTCGGCCAGATTCTCGGCCTGACTGGCCCGACGTACGACATCCCGGTCCTGATCGTCCAGCTGGTCGCGACGTTCACGATCACCATGGCCATCATGGCGCTCGTCGGCGTCACGATCGAGCGCTTCGCCTACAAGCCGCTCCGGAACGCCCCGCGCCTGGCCCCCCTGATCACGGCCATCGGCGTGTCGTTCATCCTGCAGAACCTGGTGCAGCTGGTGTACGGCCCGTTCCAGACCAACTCGCCCAAGATCTTCCCCGACACCTGGGTGATCGAGGTCGGCAACGCCAGCATCCCGGTGCTGAGCATCTTCATCATCAGCGTCGCGGTCGTCCTGATGTTCTCGCTGCAGCTGTTCATCGGTCGCACCCGACTCGGCCGCGCGATGCGCTCCACGGCCGCCGATCGCGACGCGGCCGCGCTGATGGGCGTGAACATCAACCGCACCATCGCGATCACCTTCCTGATCGGCTCCGCGCTCGCGGGCGCCGCCGGCGTGGTCAACGGCCTGCAGTACGGCGTGGCCCGCTTCGATGACGGCTTCCAGGCTGGCCTCAAGGCGTTCACGGCCGCGGTCCTCGGCGGCATCGGAAACACGATGGGCGCGGCCCTCGGCGGGTTCATCATCGGCTTCATCGAGGTGGGGGCCACCGCGATGGGCTACACGCGCTGGGGTCCCGCGATCGTGTTCGGTGTCCTCGTCATCGTCCTCGTGTTCCGCCCCGCGGGCCTCCTGGGCCAGCAGCTGGGTGAGCGGGCATGAGCGTCGTGACCGATCTCACCCCGAACGCGGCGGGCGGGGGTCGCCGGGCCGCGTTGCGGAAGACCGCCTCGAGACACCATTCGTGGACGATCGTGGTGGGCATGGCGATCGTGGGCACGCTCCTGGGAGTGCTCGCCTACATCCCGCCGTTCACGCTGGCGCAGCCCAGCAACGCCTGGATCGACGGCTTCACCAACGCCGGCGTGTTCGTCATGCTCGCCCTCGGCCTCAACCTGGTCGTCGGCATCGCCGGCCTGCTGGACCTCGGCTACGCGGCCTTCTTCGCGATCGGTGCCTACACGTACGCGTACGTCGCCTCGCCGTTCGGCAACAGCATCATCGGCATTCCGATCGTGGAGAGCCTCGGCACGGATGTCGGCGGACTCCTGTTCTGGCCCATGCTGCTCGTTGGCGCCCTGGTGGCCGCGACCTTCGGCATCCTCCTGGGAGCACCCACCCTGCGGCTCCGCGGCGACTACCTCGCCATCGTCACCCTCGGCTTCGGCGAGATCGTGCCGATCGTCTTCCTCAACTCCGACGCTGTCACCAACGGCACCAACGGCATCGGCGGCCTGCTCCGGCCCGCGCTGCCGGGCATGGGCTCCTTCTCCGCCGTCAACCCATGGCCCTACTACGTCACGATGCTGGTGCTCGTCACCCTCATCATGATCATGTGCTACCGGCTCGTGGAGAGTCGGCTCGGCAGGGCATGGGAGGCCATTCGCGAGGACGAGCTGGCCGCGGCCGCCAACGGCATCAACACCGTCACCACCAAGCTGCTCGCCTTCGCGCTCGGCGCGTCCACAGCCGGCATCGCCGGTGTGTTCAACGCGTCGAAGCTCGTCACCGTCAGCCCGGACCAGTTCACGTTCATCGTGTCGTTCACGGTGCTGGCGATGGTGGTCCTCGGCGGCATGGGCAACTTCTGGGGTGTCGCGGTTGGCGCGTTCACGATCTACACGATCAACAACGTCCTCCTCAAGACGCTCAACGAGTTCTTCGATCGGGTGGGCGCGCCGATCCTCAAGGACATCAACTTCATCGAACTCCAGTTCCTCCTCTACGGCCTGGCGCTGGTGGCGATGATGCTGATCCGACCCGAGGGCCTGTTCCCCAACAGTCGACGCAAGCGCGAGCTCCACACGGAGATCACCGAGGCCGAGCAGGACTCGCTCACGACGGCCGAGGGCACGACCGAGGAGGGCCAGCGATGAGCGGCGACGTCCTGGGCAACCCGCCGATCCTCGTCGCCCGCCAGGTCACCCGCCGGTTCGGCGGGCTGGTGGCAGTCAACAAGGTGGACTTCACCATCCCCGAGCACTCGATCGTGTCCCTGATCGGGCCCAACGGCGCCGGCAAGACCACGTTCTTCAACGTGCTCCTGGGCGTGATCGACCCCACCGACGGAGCCGTGGAGTTCCGTGACCGCAAGATGGTCGCGCGACCGGAGCGGATCGCCTACGAATCGCTCGTCTGGGTGCTCCCGTCGCTGGTCCTGGGCCTGCTGGCGTTCGGCCTCGCCCGGCCGGGATCCTGTCGGGGCGGTTGCTGGCCCTCGTGGGCTTCGGGGTGCTGATGCTGCTGATCGCCTCGCTCCTGCTGGCGATCATCCGACCCGTCTGGTACCAGAAGCGGCTCGCGCGGATCGGGATCTTCCGCAGCGCGCGGCCGAATGACATGGTGGAGGCCGGCGTCGGCCGGACCTTCCAGAACATCCGCCTGTTCAAGAACATGTCCGCGGTCGAGAACGTGCTGGTGGGCATGCACCCCAAGCTCCACGGCAACCTCGCGAGTGCGATGCTCAACACGAAGGGCATGCGCGTCGAGGAGGCGGCCGCCGAGCGCCGCGCCGAGGACCTGCTCACCCTGGTGGGCCTCCGGGGCAAGGGCAACGAGCTGGCCCGGAATCTCCCATACGGCGATCAGCGGCGCCTGGAGATCGCGCGGGCCCTCGCGTCCGACCCGAAGCTCCTGCTCCTGGACGAGCCGGCGGCCGGCATGAACCCGAAGGAGACGATGGACCTGGTGACGCTGATCTCCCGGCTCCGCAACGACCTCGGGCTCACGATTCTCCTGATCGAGCACGACATGAAGGTCGTCATGGGCATCAGCGACCGGGTCACGGTCCTGGACCACGGGGACAAGATCGCCGAGGGCACGCCGGAGGAGGTCCGCAAGGATCCGAAGGTGATCGAGGCCTACCTGGGAGCGCCTGCCGTATGACCGCCGAAGCTGCCCCCGCACCGGCGGCGACCGATGTCGTCCTCCGGCTCACCGACGTCAACTCCTACTACGGCGCGATCCACGCGCTGCGGGGCATCAACGCCGAGGTCCGCCGCGGCGAGATCGTGACCCTCATCGGTGCCAACGGCGCCGGCAAGACCACGACGCTGCGGACGATCAGCGGCCTGCTCCACCCCCGCCAGGGCTCCGTGGAGCTCGACGGGGCGGACATCAGCCATGTTCCTCCCCATGAGCTCGTGACGCGCGGGATTGGCCACGCCCCCGAGGGCCGGCGCATCTTCTCCCGCCTGACCATCTACGAGAACCTGCTGATGGGCGGCTTCACCCGCTCCAAGGCGGAGAACGACGAGCAGGTCGCACACGTCTATGAGTTGTTCCCGCGCCTCAAGGAGCGGCACGCGCAGAAGGGCGGAACGCTCTCCGGTGGCGAGCAGCAGATGCTGGCCATCGGGCGGGCCCTCATGACCCGGCCGACCGTGCTCCTGCTCGACGAGCCATCCCTGGGCCTCGCACCGATCCTCGTCCAGCAGATCTTCAAGATCATCCGTGAGATCAACGAGCGCGGGATGACCATCCTGCTCGTGGAGCAGAACGCCCTCCAGGCGCTCTCGATCGCCAACCGCGGCTACGTCCTCCAGACCGGTGAGGTCGTGCTCACGGGCGAGTCCGGGGACCTGATGGTGAACGAGACCGTCCGCAAGGCCTACCTCGGAGAGGACTGACCGGGGACACCGTCCCCGGTCGTGTCCCAGTGGCGACCCCGCCGGAAGACGAAGCACGCCTCGCCCCGGGCGAGCAGGCCCGCGTCGACGAGGCGGTGGTCCGGGTCGCCCGGCGCGGACACGGCCCGACGCTCGCAGCCGCCCTCGTGGCGGCCGCATTCCTCGTCGGGCTCGTGCGGCCGTGGGACTGGCTCGCGGGCGGCGCAGCGGCTGCTCCTGGGCCGCCTGCGATGGTCGCCGGGGTGGGCCGCACCGCCCCATCGCCGCATGCCGGCGCCGCCGGCGTTCCCGGGGCCTCCTCGTCGGTCCGGGCCGACGGCGACCCGGCGTCGATCATCGAGGCGCCCACCTGCGGGTATCCCGCGTCCTGGCGCACCTCCACGATCCAGCTGTGGGCGGGCGCCCGGGCCCGGGTGTGGACGGCCGCCGAGGCTGTCGCTGCCGCGGGGGCTGACGACCCAGCGATCCCGTTCAACCTCGTCGCATCCGACGTGGTGGAGGCCATCGGGTGGTGTGCCCCGGTAGACGGTCCCGAACGTCCGCCGCTGACAGCCGTGGCGACCCTGTTCCGGCTGGTGGACGGCGCGGCGATGGCGATCGCGGTCGATCGCCTGGAGCCAGCGACCCGCGACGCCATGGGCGAGCTGTGGCTGCCGCCGGAGGAGTCGGGCCGGCCGCGTCCATTGTGGGCTCCCGGCCGGTACGTCATCCGCCTCGCCGCGCCATCGGGCGGGTACGAGCGCTACCTGGGCCTGGAGGTGGGTCTGCCCGAGCCAGGGCCGGAGCCGGAACCGTCTTCGGGGCGAACGCCGGAGCCGCCCGTGGTGACCGGATCCACTCCCGCACGCTAGCGGCGAGCCGGCTCCTGTGAGATCTCGAAGGCTGCCCGGCAGAGCATGATCGACCCGATGGCGGACATCCAGTAGCCGTACGCGCCCGTCGGCAGCAGCCCCTCGGGCGCCGGCAGCACCGCCCAGATCCAGAGGACCACGCCCACGAGCGAGGCGACCGCGAGCACCCCGAAGACCAGGCCTCGGTCGAGGGCGACGGGCCGGGGCCCCATCGCGTACGGGAGCGCGACCAGCGCCAACGTGCCCAGGCCGGCCAGGAACACGACCAGCCCCTGGGGATAGGTGAATGCCCGGTACACCTCCGGGGGAAGGCTGCCGTCACCGCCCACGGTGTACCAGGGCAGCAGGCAGCCCACGATCACGACGATGGCGCCCAGCAGCGCCAGCCGGCGACCGCCGCCCAGGGACCTGCTGTGCATCATTCGGCCGGCGAGTACACCTCGGGGCGCAGCACGCCCACGAAGCGCAGGTTCCGGTAGCGCTCGCCGTAGTCCAGGCCGTAGCCCACGACGAACTGGTCCGGGATCTCGAAGCCGGTGTAGTCCACGGGAATGTCCACCAGGCGCCGTGCGGGCTTGTCCAGCAACGTGCAGATCCGGAGCGAGGCCGGGTTCTTGCCGCGCAGGTAGCGCACGAGGTAGTTCAGCGTGAGCCCGGTGTCGATGATGTCCTCGACCAGGAGGACGTCCTCGTCCGCGATGCTCGCAGAGAGGTCCTTCATGATCCGGACCAGGCCGGAGGACTCGGTCGCGGTGCCGCCGTAGGAGCTGACTTCCATGAGGTCGATGCGCAGCGGCAGCGGGATCTGGCGCATGAGGTCGGCCATGAACGGCAGCGAGCCCTTCAGGACGGAGACCAGCGTCAGGTTGCGGCCGGCGTAGTCGACGGCGATCTGGCGGCCCAGCTCGGCGACGCGGGCGGCGATCGTCTCCTCGCTCAGCAGGACCTCTCCGATGTCGGCATGGAGATCGGCGGTACGGGTCATGAGATCTTCGGCGCTGCCTCCGCAGGGGTCGGCGTGGACTGTGGGTGGATGATCGCGCGTCCGGCCATCCGGTGCACGCCCGGGTCAACGATCACGCCGGCCGCTCCGGGCCGCCCGGCGCCGCCGTGCCGACCGGAGCGACGAGAGTGGACGCACCTTCGCGTCGGCGGCTGCGACGACCACGACGACGGCCGCGGGGTGGGGACGGCGGGCGGACGGGCGAAGGTGCGGCGCGGGTGACATGCGGCACCGGTGACACCTGGACGGCGCCTGCTCCGTCCTCGGCGTCCGCCACGGCGTCAGGCCCCGGATCCGGATCATCCCTGCCGGTGGCGGCGGCCATCTCGATCCCCCCGAGCCCGGCCGCGGCGCCCGCCTCCCTCACGATCCGGTCCGCCGTGCGCGGGGGCGTGGCCTGGCCGGTGGTGCCGGTCAGGTCGTCCAGGAGTGCAAGGCGCCCGAACTTGAGCAACAGGGCCCGGAAGTCGCGGGCGTAGAACAGCTTGATCCGGACGTCGGGGTAGAGCTCCCGCAGGCGCCTCAGCTTGCGGTTCTTCTTGCGCACGAGCTTCTGCTTGAGCGTGGTCAGCTCGACATACAGGTCGAGGTCGGGCAGGTAGAAGTCCGGCGAGAAGCTCTCGACGACCTCGCCGGTCATGGACCAGCCGATGGGGAACGTGTCCGGCTCGTAGGTCCAGCGCACCTGGTAGAAGTCCAGGATCCGGGCCAGCTCCGCCTCGCTCGCGTGGGCGAACGCGGGCCGGACCGCGGGTGCCGAGGTCACCGGAAGATGCGTCCACGAGGGTCCATGTGGAGCCAGTCTACCGAAGCCGGGGCGGGGGCGGGGCGAGCGGACCGGATACTCCGGTGGGGTATCATGCAGCCATGGCCGAGACCACGCAGCGGGCAGGCGGAGCCCACGCCGACCACACGACGTTCCGCCACAGCTACAGCAAGGACAAGGCACACCTCGTCCGCCGCCTGAGCCGGATGGAGGGCCAGGTGCGCGGCATCGCCCGGATGGTCGAGCGCGAGGAGTACTGCGTCGACATCCTCCAGCAGACCGCAGCGCTGCGGGCCGCGGTGGACGCCGTGTCGATCCTGATCCTCGAGGATCACGTGCAGGGCTGCGTGCGCACCGCCGCGGAACGGGGCGAAGCGGACAAGTACGTGGACGAGGTCCTGGACGTCGTGCGCCGGACGCTGGGCCGGCCGGTCCGCGGCACCAAGCCCACCGGATGACGCCGCTTATCCACAGCGAACCGGCGACGGTCGCCCGAATCGTGGACAAGTCGTCTTGACGCTCCACTGGGCGGGGCCTACCGTCCGATCTCCGCACGCAGCACGTGCGCTCGGGGCACGCCGTCCGCGAGGGGTGCCGGGGAGACCCGGACCGGAACCGACCGGATGGCGCGAGACCGCCAGACGCCTGCCGCTGCGATCGTTCGACGCCGGGAGCGGCTCCCGGACGGGCTAGTGCACGACCACATGGAGGGTGCCCTGGACCGCCCGAGAGGTCCGCTCCCGACGCGTCTAGATGACCTTGCCCCACTGCCCGCGGCGTACCACGAGACGCTCGACGCCGGGCTGGTGGCGCTCGGCCTCACCCTGGAGCCGGCCGCCCGGGCCGTGATCGATGTCCATGTGCGCTTCCTGCTCGCCTGGACCGGGGCCATCAACCTGACGGCCATCCGCGAGCCTGCCGACGCGGCCCGCCTCCACGTCCTGGATTCGCTGGCCGCCGCGCCGCCGCTCGTCGCGCTCGGCATCGACCGACTGCTGGACATCGGGTCGGGCGGCGGGTTCCCCGGCCTGCCGCTCGCCGCTGCGCTCGGCGCGGACCGCGCCCTGCTGGTGGACTCCATCGCCAAGAAGGTTCGCTTCCTGCAGACGGTCGTGGAGGCCACCGGATTGGGACGGCATGTTGCCACGGAGCAGGCGCGCTCGGAGGCGCTGGCCCGGGACCCACGCGACCGGGAGGCGTGGCCGGCGGTGACGGCCCGAGCGGTGGCGAGCCTGGCCGACCTCGTGGAGCTGGGCCTGCCGCTCGTCGCGCCCGGGGGCGTGCTGGTGGCCTGGAAGCGGATTCCGCTGGCCGAGGAGCTCGAGGGTGCGGCGGGTGCCCTTGCCGCGCTGCGGGCCGGGCCGGTGAGGGTTGTGCCCAGCGGCGTCCCGGGCCTCGAGGACCACGGCCTGGTCATCGTCCCGCGTGGCGGCAGCATCGACGCCCGCTTCCCGCGCGACCCGGCGGAGCGACGCCGACGGCCGCTGTAGCCCAGCCTCAAGCGCACCATTCCCAAGACCCGCCGCTGCGCTACCCTCCACCCGATGCGCGTCGCCGTCCTCTCCGACATCCACGCGAACGTGACCGCACTCGACGCCGTCCTCGCAGCGATCCCCTCCGTGGACGAGGTATGGCACCTGGGCGACGTCGTGGGCTACGGGCCGCACCCGGACGAGGTCGTTGCGAGGCTCCGCGAGCTGGGTGCCGTCGGCGTGCGCGGCAATCACGATGCGGCCGCCCTGGGTGGGCGGGAGATCGAATCGTTCAACGTGGACGCTCGACGGGCCATGGAGTGGACCCGCTCGACGATCGCGGACGAGACGAAGGCCTGGCTGGCCTCACAGCCGGAGACCCTGGAGCGCGAGGGCTTCCTGCTCGTCCACGGCAGCCCCCGGGATCCGATCTGGGAGTACGTCACTTCGACGCCCGTCGCCCGTGCCGCGATGGCCGCGATGGAAACCCATGCCGGACTCCACGGCCACACGCACCTCCCGATCGCGTACATCGAGGAGGACGGACGACTGGAGACCATGAGCCCTGGATCCGGCTCGGAGCTGACGTTCGACGGGCGGCGGGTCCTGCTCAACCCCGGCAGCGTGGGTCAGCCCCGCGACGGCATCCCGACGTCCGGGTGGATGCTGCTCGACACGGATGCCGGGACCGCCACCTGGCGGCGCACGGCCTACGACATCTCGGACGTCCAGGCGGCGATGACACGCCTGGGCCTGCCGGAGCGCCTCGTGGCGCGCCTGGCGTACGGGCTCTAGCCGATGAGCGGAGGCCGTCGCCCCATCTCCGGCCGCAAGCCCGGCGACAAGCGCGTCCGTGTCGAACGGCACCATTCGCCCTACTTCCGCTATACCGGACCTGGCCAGCTGACGGCCAAGGCGGCGGCGAGTGCGCCCACCACCAGCATGGGCCGCTTCAACGCGCGGCTGAAGCACACGCTGCTCGGTCGACCGCTGGCCAACGAGGAGGAGATCGGCGAGCGCCTGGCCAAGAAGAAGGCCCTCGCCATCTTCAGCTCCGATGCCATCTCCTCGTCCGCCTACGCGACCGAGGAGATCCTGCTCGCCTTCATCCTGGCGGGCGCCAGCGGGCTCGCGTTCCAGTTCTCGATCGAGGTCAGCATCGCGATCGCCGTCCTGCTGGGGATCGTGGCCTTCAGCTATCGCCAGGTCTGCTACGCCTACCCCACCGGCGGCGGCTCGTACTCGGTGTCGAAGGCGAACTTCGGGCGGTTCGCCTCCCTGGTCGCCGCTTCCGCGCTGCTCATCGACTACACCCTGACCGTCGCGGTGTCCACGACGTCCGCCGTGGAACAGATCGCCTCCGCCTTCCCCGCCCTGCACGACTGGAAGGTCGTGATGGGCATCGCCGCCATCGGACTGATCACGCTGGGCAACCTGCGGGGCCTGCGCGAGGCCGGCAACATCTTCGCCATCCCCACCTACCTGTTCCTCGTCAGCGCGTTCCTCATGATCGGCATGGGGACGTTCCGGATCCTGTTCATGGGCGATACCGGCCCGACGCCGTCACCGGAGGCCGTGGCGGCCATGCGGGACACGACCGCGAGCGTCACGATCCTCATCCTGCTCCGTGCCTTCGCGTCCGGCGCCGTGGCCCTCACCGGCGTCGAGGCGATCGCCACCGGCGTTCCGGCCTTCAAGCCGCCCGAGTCGAAGAACGCGGCCCGGACGCTGATGGCGATGGCGGTGATCCTCGCGATCCTGTTCGTCGGCATCACCTTCCTGGCGTCGAACTACCACATCCTGCCGTCGAAGGACCAGACGGTCATCGCGCAGATCTCCAACCACGTGTTCGGCGACACCTTCGCCTTCTACCTGTTCCAGATGTTCACCGCCCTGCTGCTGTTCCTGGCCGCCAACACCTCGTTCGCGGCGTTCCCGCGACTATCCGCCGTGCTGGGCGAGGACGGCTTCTTCCCTCGCCAGTTCGCGTTCCGCGGCGACCGGCTCGCGTTCTCCACCGGGATCCTGGTGCTGGGCACCGTCGCCAGCGTCGTCGTGATCATCGGCGGCGGCTCCACGCACGCCCTGATCCCCCTGTATGCCGTGGGCGTGTTCATCGACTTCACCATCTCGCAGTCCGGCATGGTCAGGCACTGGCTCAAGACCAAGGACCAGGGCTGGCGCTACCGGCTGGCGATCAACGCGGTCGGGGCGGTGCTGACCGCGGTGATCACCGTGGTCGTGGTGTCCGTCAAGTTCACCTCGGGCGCCTGGTTCGTCATCGTGCTCATCCCCCTGCTCATCGGGTCGATGCTGTTCATCCGCCGCCAGTACGACGCGCAGGCCGAGGATCTCGCCGTCGACGAGGACCTGGTCTTCGACCGGTCGCACCGCGAGCAGCGCGTGGTGATCCCGATCAACGGGATCAACCGGTCGGTGGTCCAGGCCGTGATGTTCGGCAAGTCACTGGCGTCCGATCCATCGATGATCCAGGCCGTCTTCGTCACCACCGAGCTCGATGAGGCGGAGCGCCTGCGCGAGCGCTGGGAGCGTCAGCTGCCGGGCGTGCCGCTGGTCGTCGTCGAGTCGCCCTACCGGGCCCTCGTCGGGCCGGTGGTCACCTACCTGGATGTCCTGGAGCGGGCGTGGCCGCCGGACCGGGAGGCCCCCACGACCATCGTGGTGCTGCCCGAATACGTCGCGCGCCACTGGTGGGACCGGTTGCTCTACAACCAGTCTGCGAAGCGCCTCAAGTCGGTCCTCGTCGGCCGGGACCACACGGTCATCGCCGACGTGCCGTACCGCAGGATCGATCACCATGACGCCGCGGAACCGGAAGCCACGCCGTCCCCTGCCACCAGGGACATAGCCCCGGGCTGGCCGGCCCGGAAGCACCGGGCCACAGCGCCCCGGCCAACCGGCCGTCCCACCCCCGGCATCCGGGACCCGCCGCGCGGACCCGCCGTGCGACCCGGTGGTATCGTGACCCGGCGCGACGACGCGGCCGGGAGCGTCCCGGTAGCCAGGCTGTCGTCGCAGGATTCGGAGGCGTATAGCCATCGTGGCCGACTCGTCGGCACCCCAATTCCGACGCGCGGTCGTCGCGCTGTCGGGCGGCCGGACGGACCGGCAGATCGTCACCCTTGCGGCGAACGTCGCCCGCGCCAGCCGATCCGAGATCGTCGGCGTGCACGTCGTCGAGATCGACTGGACCCTCCCCCTGGACGCGGACGTCGCGGGTCACGACGAGGATGCCCAGCGCGTGCTGGACATCGCCGAGACGACCGCGGAGGCAGCCCACTACCAGATGGAGACCGTCCTGCTCCAGGCCCGCGACGTCGGCGCCGCCATCGTCGATGAGGCCACGGAGCGCGAGGCGGACATGGTGATCTGCGGGCTGCCGTTCCGGCGACGGTTCGGCGGCGACTTCGCCGTCGGTCCCACGATCCCGTACATCCTGAAGAACTCGCCCTGCGCGGTCTGGATCGTCCGCGAAGCGATGCCCGAGGAGCAGCAATGAAAGCCGTGATCGTCGGCTGTGGCCGCGTCGGGGCCGGACTGGCCGACGAGCTGGACCGAGCCGGCTGGCAGGTCCTCATCCTGGACCTCACGTCGGCCGCATTCGACCGCCTCCCCTCGACGTTCGGCGGCACCGCGCTCCGCGGCGACGGCACCGACGAGGATGTCCTCCGCCGCGCCGGCGCCGAGGACGCCGACCTCTTCCTCGCCCTGACCGAGGGCGACAACCGCAACGTCATGGCCGCGCAGCTGGGCGTCGAGGAGCTCGGCGCCCGCAGGACCGTCGCCAAGATCAACGACCCGGTCCGCGCCGAGGCGTACGCGCACCTGGGCATCGCCACCCTGTGTCGCACCAACCTGATGTCCGCGGCGGTGCTGGGCTTTGCCGGACAGGCGGTGCCGGAGGGCCCGGGCATCTATCCGCCGCAGCAGCCGCACGAGCACCCGATCGAAGGGGCGGGGCCCGGCGTCGTTCCCGCCACGTCCGCCACGTCCGCCTCGGGCGGCCCGTCCACCCCGGAGGTCTAGGTCATGTTCGTGATCGTCGTGGGCGGTGGGAAGGTCGGGTACTACCTGACCAAGGAGCTCATCGCCTCGGGCCACGAGGTGGCCCTCATGGAGAAGGACCGCCGGCGCGCGGAGCTGATCAAGGACGAGATCGGGTCGGTCGTGATCGCGCAGGATGGCTGCGAAGGCAAGTACCTGCACGAGGCCGGGGCGAACCGCGCCGACATCGTGGCTGCGGTCACCGGCGACGACGAGGACAACCTGGTCATCTGCCAGATGGCCAAGCACCACTTCGACGTGCCGCGGACCATCGCTCGCGTCAACAACCCCAAGAACGAGCGGCTGTTCCGCCATCTCGGCGTGGACGAGATCATCAGCCCCACCCGGATGATCCTGGGCTCCATCGAACAGGACATCCCGGTCCACGAGCTGCTCCACCTGGCGGCGCTGGGCGTGGGCGAGCTGGAGATCATCGAGGCGCACCTGCAGCCGGGCTCTCCGGCCATCGGCAAGATCGCCCTGGACATCCCGGTGCCGGCGGGCTGCTCGATGTTCGGGGTCATCCGCGATGGGACACCGACGCCGCTCAACAGCGACACGGTGCTGGCCGAGGGCGACAAGGTCATCGCGATCGGCCGCCCCGACTGCGAGGAGGACCTGCGGCTGCAGTTGATCGGCGAACACGAGGAGGCGTAGGCGCCTTCGCGTTCGCGGGCGGCCAACTCGGCACCGGGTCGGATCGCCCGGCTGGGCCCGCGGTCCGCCTGCGTCTGGGTCCCGCGGGTCGGCTGACGCGCCCCGAGGGCATCCGGCGGGTCGCCGGGCCCCGCTCAGGGTCGCACCGGGCCCCCGCGGGTCCGTCGACTGACCCCACCCTGAGTCGCTGGGCCTCCGCGACTCATGTCGGGGTCGGAACCGGGACGTGACACGCCCCTGCGTCGATCGAGCCACCTGAACGAGGAGCTCGGCCTCGATCCGAGCGGTATCGACGGTCAGCTCCGCAGCAGGTACGTGAGTCTGACTCCGGGCTGCGTCGTCCACGCGCCACGAATCGCGACAGCCCCACGGCGGCCCCGACGGGCATGGACCGCGCGTCAGCGCCTGGCGAGCCGCGCGAGCCACGCGTGGACACGGCCCAGCGGCAGCAGCGTCTCCAGCTCGGCCTCCTCGATCGCCATCACGCGCCAGCCCTCGGCGGCGCGGAACGTCCGGCGAAGATCGCGCCGCGTCACCCTCGCCGGGCCGACCCCGAACGGGTTCCGGTTGCTCCAGGCCACCACATATCCTCGACCCCCGGGCCGGACGACCGACGCGAGGGCGCCCGCGTAGCGACGCCGGTCCGCGGGCTGCAGGACGTGGAACAGGCCGACGTCCAGGGCGGTGTCGAACGGGGCGCCGAGCGCCGCGGCGTGGACACCCAGCTCCAGCGCGTTCCCGGCCACGAAGGTCGCTGCGGCGCCCGCCTCCAGCGCGCGCACCCGGGCCAGGTCAACGGCCCCCGCGGCGACGTCGATCCCGGCGACGCGGTGGCCGCAGGCGGCCAGCAGCACCGCATGGCGGCCGGTTCCGCACCCTGCGTCCAGGATGGCGCCCGCGAACGCCCCTTCCTCCAGCAACCGCAGGACCACGGGCTGGGGACGACCGGTCTCCCAGGACGGCGTGCCCTCGTAGGCGACGTCGAAGGCTCGGGAGACACTCGGCGCGTCCATCCGCACAGCGTAGGCCGTGCGGAGTGCCGGGAGGGCCCGTTGGGCGCGGGGATCCGACCCGGACTCGACCAGCGGCCGCGCCAGGAACGCGCATTCCGCGTCAGACATCTTGACAATGGCATTGTCAAGGTTCTACCCTGCTGACTGTCCGACAAGGCGGCCCACCCGCCAGTCGGCGACCACTTCGACCCGCGGCCGGACGCCTCGATGCCCGGCCCGCATGCAGGAGGCTGATGCGATGACGCTGACCCGTCGCCCTTCGCCCTTCGGCGAGCTCGTGACGCTTCGCCAGGCGATGGATCGCCTGTTTGACGACACCATCTATCGACCACTCAGCGCCGTCAACGGCGGGGGCGAGCTGGCTCGTCTGCCGCTGGACGTCCGGTCCACGCAGGACGCGCTCGTGGTGGAGGCCTCGCTCCCGGGAATCAAGCCCGAGGACGTCGAGATCACCGTGGAGAACGGCACGCTCACCATCCGCGCGGAGGACCGCACGGACGAGCGACGCGAGGAAGGTGGCTGGGTTGTGCGCGAGATCGCGCGCGGCAGCGTCATGCGAACCGTGACCCTGCCGACCGGCCTCGAGGCCGACCGGGCCGAGGCCACGTTCGAGCATGGCCTGCTCCGGCTGCGGATCCCGAAGGCCGAGCAGGTCAGGCCGCGCCAGATCCGGATCCAGCCGGTGACCACGGGCGAGACCAAGGCGGTCGACACCGGCAGCGGTGCGGCCACCCAGCCCTCCGGGACCGGAGCCTAGCCCATGGCGGCAGCGCGCCGGCCCGTCCGGGACGCCACCCAGCCGGTCTACGTCATCAGCGTGGCCGCGACGCTCGTCTCGGCCCACCCGAGGACGCTCCGGATCTACGAGGACGAGGGCCTGGTCTGCCCGGCGCGCACGCCCACCAACATCCGCCTCTACTCCGAGGAGGACATCCGGAGGATCCTCTGGATCCGCCATCTCACGCGGGACCGCGGCGTCAACCTCGCCGGGGTCCGCACCCTGTTCGAGCTCGAGGAGCGGCTCGGCAAGCGCATCCTCGAAGCCCTCTACGACGAAGGGACCCGTGACGGGGCCGCGCCGCGCCACAACGGGCGCACGGCAGCCCCCGGGGGTCCCGGCCCGGACGATGGTTCGGACACTGCCACATGACCCACCCACCCCATCTGTACCCGAACCGACCGACCGCCGGCCCCGAGCGACCGGCAACCCCAAGGAGAACCTGATGGCCAAGCGACCGTCCAACCCGGAGGAGGAGACACAGCCCACGCCCGGCACGCCGGAGATCCGTGAGCTGCCGCTCGTCGCACTCCGGGAGACGGTCATCTTCCCGGAGATGATCGTCCCGCTCCAGGTGGGGCGCGAGAAGAGCGTCGCCGCGCTGAACGCCGCCACCGAGTCCGGTGGCCCGATCGCGCTCGTGACCCAGCGCAAGCCGGAGCAGGAGGAGATCGGCGACCCGTCCGAGCTGTACTCCATCGGCACCATCGCCAAGATCGCCCAGGTCGTGCAGCTCCAGGACGGCACCGTCCGGGCCATCGTCCAGGGCCAGGGACGCATCCGCGTCCACGGCTTCACCCAGACGTCGCCGCTATCTCGTGGCGCGGGTGGAGGAGCTCCACGACGAGACGCCCACGGGCGTCGAGATCGCCGCGCTCATCCGGAGCGTCCAGGCGCAGATCGAGCAGTACGTCGCCAACGGCGCCCCCGTCCCGCCGGAGGCCGCCGTCGCCGCGCGCAACATCACGGAGCCCGGGCTCCTCGCCGACATGGTCGCGTACAGCCCCGACATGTCCACCGAACAGCGCCAGGAGCTCCTCGAGACGATCGACGTCGAGGAGCGGCTCAAGCTGGTCTCGGGCTTCCTCGCCCGCCAGATCGAGATCCTCGAGCTCAAGGGGAAGATCCAGAGCGAGGTCAAGTCCGAGATGGACAAGACCCAGCGGGAGTACATCCTCCGCGAGCAGCTCAAGGCCATCCAGCGCGAGCTGGGCGAGGACGACCCCCAGCAGGCCGAGATCAACGAGCTCCGCGAGAAGGTCGAGTCCTCGGGCATGCCCGAGGAGGTCCGCACCCGGGCGATCAAGGAGATCGATCGGATGAGCCGGATCCCGTCCGCCTCACCCGAGGTCGGCGTGATCCGGACCTACGTGGACTGGCTCGTCTCGCTGCCGTGGACCACGTCCACGGACGACCGCCTCGACATCAAGGAGGCGGCGGTGATCCTCGACGAGGATCACTACGGCCTGGAGAAGGTCAAGGAGCGGATCCTCGAGTACCTCGCGGTGCGCAGCCTGGCGGACACGATCCGCAGCCCGATCCTGCTGTTCGTGGGCCCTCCCGGCGTGGGCAAGACCAGCCTCGGCAAGAGCATCGCGCGGGCGATGGGCCGCAAGTTCACCCGCATGAGCCTCGGCGGCATCCACGACGAGGCCGAGATCCGCGGCCACCGGCGCACCTACATCGGCGCGCTGCCCGGCCGGATCGTCCAGAGCATCAAGACGGCCGGGACCAACAACCCCGTGTTCATGCTCGACGAGGTCGACAAGATCGGCATGGACTTCCGGGGCGACCCGTCGTCCGCGCTGCTCGAGGTGCTGGATCCGGAGCAGAACTTCAGCTTCCAGGACAACTACCTCGAGGTCCCCTTCGACCTGCGCAAGGTGCTGTTCGTCGCGACCGCCAACCTGCTCGAGCCGATCCCGGCCGCCCTGCGCGACCGGATGGAGGTCATCGCCCTGCCGGGCTACACCCAGCAGGAGAAGGTGCAGATCGCGCGCCGGTTCCTCGTCCCCAAGCAGATGGAGAACCACGGACTCAAGGCCAAGCACGTGGAGATCACCGACGAGGTGCTCACGGAGCTCGTCCAGGCCTACACCCACGAGGCCGGCGTCCGGAACCTCGAGCGCGAGCTCGCCAGCGTCATGCGCAAGGTCGCGCGCTCCGTGGCCGAGGGCCGCAAGCGCAAGACCGTCGTGAACGTCAAGAAGCTCGAGGAGTACCTCGGCCCGCCGCGGTACGAGTACGGCGAGCTGGAGTCCGAGGACCAGACCGGCTCGGCGACCGGGCTCGTCGTGACGGAGGTCGGGGGCGATGTCGTCGCCGTCGAGGTCACCCTGATGGAGGGCAAGGAGGACTTCATCCTCACCGGCCAGCTGGGCGACGTGATGCGCGAGTCGGCACGGGCCGCGCTGTCCTGGATCCGGTCCAACGCCGCGCAGCTGGGCATCGAGCGCGAGGTGTTCGAGAAGCACACCCTGCACATCCACGTCCCGGCCGGCGCCACCCCGAAGGACGGCCCGTCCGCCGGCGTGACCATGGCCACGGCGATGGTCTCCGCGCTGGCCGGCATCCCCGTCCGCAAGGACGTGGCCATGACGGGCGAGATCACGCTCCGGGGACGCGTCCTGCCGATCGGCGGGCTCAAGAGCAAGATCCTGGCCGCGCACCTCTCGGGCGCGGGCATGGTCATCCTGCCCAAGAAGAACGAGAAGGACCTGCGGGACATCCCCGAGGAGATCCGCAAGTCCATCAAGCTCGTCCTCGCGGACAACATGGAGCAGGTGCTCGAGGCTGCGCTCCGACGCAGCCCGAAGCCGCTGACCGCCGTGCCCCCGACGGTCGTCGGTGGTGGTCGCGAGCAGGCCAAGCCGGAACCCGCAGCCCGGGTCCGGCGCACGACCTTCCCGCCGACGGACCAGCCGCCGGTCGTGGTGGAGAGCCACTAGGGGCAACCCGGATCCCGCGGGGAGCCGGTCCTGACGAAGGGCCGGTCCATCGAGGGTCAGGGGACGGACGATGGAGTACCGCGACTACTACGAGATCCTCGGGGTGCCTCGGTCGGCCAGCCAGGCCGACATCAAGAAGGCCTTCCGGAAGCTCGCACGCGCACACCACCCCGACCGGAACCCCGGTGACACGACCGCAGAGAAGCGGTTCAAGGACGTCAACGAGGCGAACGCCGTCCTCTCGGACCCGGACAAGCGCAAGCAGTACGACCTGCTCGGCGCCAACTGGGATCAATACCAGGGATCCGGCACCGGTGGCCGGGGCGGTGCTGACCCGTTCGCGCCCGGCGGGCCATTCGCCGGCTTCGGTGGGTCGGGTGCACGGCGCGGGGGCGGTGCTGCCGGCGGACCGGCGGGCGGCGTCAGGTACGAGTTCCGGACGGCCGGCGGCGCCGGAGACACCGGCTTCTCCGACTTCTTCCGGATGTTCTTCTCGGGCGCCGCTGCGGGCGCACAGGCACAGGCGCAGTCCGGCACGACACCGAGGGCGGGGGCCGGGGCTTCGAGGGAGGGGGCAGCCAGCCGTGAGCGCCCGCCGAAGGGCGAGCTCGAGGCACCGACGGACCTCACGCTCGAGGAGGCCTTCCACGGGACCACCCGCCTGGTGGAGGTTGAGGGCAAGCGGTACGAGGTCCAGCTGCCGCGCGGGGTGGGTACCGGCAGCCGCGTCCGGCTGAGCGGCAAGGGTCCCCATGGCCGCGACGTCGTCGTGGCCGTCCGCGTGCGCCCGCACGAGGTCTACCAGCGGCGTGGCGCAGACCTCGAGCGCGAGCTGCCGATCACCCTGCGTGAGGCGCTCCTCGGGGCCGAGGTGCCGGTCCAGACCCTCAAGGGACGGATCCTGCTCACGATCCCGGCGGGAACGCAGGCAGGACGGACGTTCCGCCTCACCGGCCAGGGCATGCCGAAGCTGAAGGACGGCGGCACCGGTGACCTGTACGTGAAGGTGCGAGTCGTGCTGCCCGCGGCGATGAGCGACGGGGCGAGGGACGCTGCGACGGCGTTCCTGGACCTTGTCGACCAGCCCGATCCTCGAACCACCCCCTGATCCTTCAAGGACCCTCAAACCCGGAACCGCGAGAACCCGAACCATGCAGCTCGACCGCTTCACCGAGAAGGCCCAGGAGGCCATCGTCACCGCCCAGCAGCTCGCCGAGCGGATGCAGAGCCCCGTGCTCGACGCAGAGCACCTGCTGGCCGCCCTGGTCGACCCCGACGACGGCATCCCCGCCGAGACCCTCCGCCGCCTCGGCGTGGACCTCGCCGCGTTCCGGGGCGAGATCGCCGCGATCCTCGCGCGGCGTGCCCACATCCAGGGCGGCCAGCTCGGGCTGGATCCGCGTGCCAGGCGTGTCGTCGACCGCGCCCGGGAGGAGGCCCGGCGCCTGGGCGACGAGTACACCTCCACGGAACACCTGCTCCTCGGCGTGGCAGAGGTCGGCGGCGAGGCCCAGCAGCTGCTCGAGCAGCATGGCGCTGGCCGTGAGGCCATCCTCGGCGCCCTCCAGACGGTCCGTGGCAGCCAGCGCGTGACCAGCGCCAACCCCGAGGGCACCTACCAGGCGCTGGAGAAGTACGGCCGGGACCTCACCGCGGAGGCCCGTGCCGGCAGGTTGGACCCGGTCATCGGCCGCGACGAGGAGATCAGGCGCGTCATCCAGGTCCTGTCCCGCCGGACCAAGAACAACCCGGTCCTCATCGGCGAGCCTGGCGTCGGCAAGACCGCCATCGCGGAGGGCCTCGCGCAGCGGATCGTGCGCGGCGACGTCCCCGAGACGCTCAAGGACAAGCGGGTCATCACGCTCGACCTCGGCGCGCTCATCGCCGGCTCCAAGTTCCGTGGCGAGTTCGAGGAGCGTCTCAAGGCGGTCCTCAAGGAGATCAAGGACTCCGAGGGCCGCGTGATCCTGTTCATCGACGAGCTCCACACCGTGGTCGGCGCGGGTGCGGCCGAGGGGGCGATGGACGCCTCCAACCTGCTCAAGCCGATGCTGGCCCGCGGCGAGCTGCACACGATCGGCGCGACCACCCTGGACGAGTACCGCAAGCACATCGAGAAGGACGCGGCCCTGGAGCGTCGCTTCCAGCCCGTCGTGGTGGACCAGCCGACGGTCGAGGAGACGATCTCGATCCTGCGCGGCCTGCGCGAGCGCTACGAGGTCCATCACGGCGTCCGGATCACGGACTCGGCGCTGGTCGCCGCGGCCACGCTGTCCGACCGCTACATCACGGAGCGATTCCTGCCCGACAAGGCGATCGACCTGGTGGACGAGGCGGCGAGCCGGCTGCGGATGGAGATCGACTCCATGCCGGTCGAGCTCGACGAGCTGGAGCGCCGACGGATCCAGCTGGAGATCGAGCGCGAGGCGCTGCGCAAGGAGAGCGACGACGCGTCGAAGGCACGCCTCGCGGCCCTCGAGAAGGAGCTCGCGGACGTCGCCGAGCAGGCGGGCGCCATGAAGCAGCGCTGGGAGGCCGAGAAGTCGGCCATCGGCGCGCTGCGCGCGACGAAGTCGGAGGTCGAGCAGCTGGCCGTCCGCATCGAGCAGGCGGAGCGCGAGGCGGACTACGGGACCGCCGCGGAGCTCAAGTACGGCAAGTCCCGCGAGCTCGCGGACCGGATGGCGGCCCAGGAGGCGACGATCGCGTCGCTCCAGGGTCCCGGCGCGCTGCTCAAGGAGGAGGTCTCCGCGGACGACGTCGCCGAGATCGTGGCGGCCTGGACCGGGATCCCGGTCACGCGCCTCATGGAGGGCGAGCTGGAGAAGCTGGTCCACATGGAGGAGCGGCTCCACGCCCGGGTCGTCGGCCAGGAGGAGGCGATCGCGGCGGTCTCCGACGCGGTGCGCCGGGCGCGTGCCGGGCTCAAGGATCCGCGGCGGCCCATCGGGTCGTTCCTGTTCCTGGGTCCCACCGGCGTGGGCAAGACGGAGCTGGCCCGGGCGCTCGCCCAGTTCCTGTTCGACGACGAGGCCGCGATGGTCCGCATCGACATGAGCGAGTACATGGAGAAGTTCGCGGTATCCCGCCTGGTGGGGGCGCCTCCCGGCTACGTGGGCTACGAGGAGGGTGGCCAGCTGACCGAGGCCGTCCGACGGCGGCCGTACCAGGTGATCCTGCTGGACGAGATCGAGAAGGCGCACCCGGACGTGTTCAACGTCCTGCTCCAGGTGCTCGATGACGGACGGCTCACGGACTCGCAGGGACGGACCGTGGACTTCAAGAACACCGTCGTGATCATGACGTCGAACATCGGGAGCCAGGAGATCGGGGGCTTTGCCGGGCGGCCGGGCGGCGAGGACTACGAGTCGATGAAGCGCCGGGTCACGGACCAGCTGCGAGGCACGTTCCGGCCCGAGTTCCTCAACCGGGTCGACGAGGTCATCGTGTTCCACGCGCTGACCGACGCCGAGCTCGTGGCGATCGCAGACCTGCTCCTGGCCGAGCTGCAGGGGCGGGTCGCGGCCAACGACCTGGTGCTGGAGCTCACACCGGCGGCCCGGGCGCTGATCGTCCGCGAGGGCACTGACCCGGCGTTCGGAGCCCGGCCGCTCAAGCGGACGATCCAGCGACTCGTGGAGAACCCGTTCGCGCGGGCGCTCCTCTCGGGCACGTTCCGGCCGGGCGACACGGTGACCGCCGATGCCGACGTGGTCTCGGGCACGCTCGTGTTCTCGTCCGAGTCCTCGACGGTGGTGACCGACGCCGCCGATCGACGCGACGCCCGTGGGCCTGCTGGCGGGCGAGACGGCACCGCGACCGGCGCTCCATCCGGCGAACGGCGCTCCGCGTTCGACCTGCCGCCGCTCGACGAGGGTGATGAGCCCGGCGGCGGCGGGCTGGTGAACTAGGCTCGTGCGCTTCGAGGACGCCGTCCGCCGGCTGGAGCCGCTGCCCGACGTCCTTCCGGACGCGCCCGAGGCGCTGATCCCGGTGTTCCGCGAGAGCGGCGCGCCCGAGGCCACAGCCGTCGTGGACCGCGTCGGATACGTCGGCGAGGCCGGCGGCGGTGCTGGTCCTCGTGTTCCCGGACGACGACGGCGAGGCGCGCCTGGTCCTCACCGAGCGCGTCGACCGGGGCGGCCACCACTCGGGCGAGGTCTCGTTCCCGGGCGGCCGCGCGGAGGCCGGAGACGCAGACCTCGTGGCCACCGCCCTGCGCGAGGCCGCCGAGGAGGTGGGGCTTGACGCTGACGCGGCCGGGGTGCGCGTCCTGGGGACCCTGTCGATGCAGTGGATCCCGGTCAGCAACTTCACGGTGACACCGGTGGTGGCGGTCGCCGAGCGACGCCCGGTGCTTGTGCCGCAGGCATCAGAGGTCGCCGCGATCCTCGAGGTGCCGCTGGCCACGTTCCTGCCCGGCGGCGAGCTGCTCTGGGTGGAGCGGCAGATCCGGGAATGGGACCTGCGCTACGCCGCGTACCCGGTCGAGGGGCTGGCGGTATGGGGGATGACGGCGCGGGTGCTCGGCGGGCTGGGGGCCTGGCTGACGCGCGAGGGGTAGCTCTCGGTTACTGCCACTCGACGGAACGCCCCTCCGCCTGGTTGACCGACCCATCGAGGTAGTTGACGTAGATCGAGTAGGTCTGGAAGCCGTCGTCAGACACCATCCGCACGACCCAGTACCAGGTGAGATCCATCTCGTGAGAGCGCGACCCGACCAGGGTCCTCGGTCCCGCCTCGACCGACTGAACGACCTTGGGCTCACCGAACCCGAGTCGGCTCTCGACGTCGTAGGCGCGCGCGGCCGCGATCGCCTGTTCCGCGGAGAGCCCGCCCGGCGGTGGCGTCATCGCCAGGAGCGGCGTCGCGACCCGGGCGGCCCCGTACGCGATCACGCGGTCGAGCACGGCGGTTGTGGCGCAGTCCGCGGATCCGCATCCCGGGTCGTGGACGTGCACCTGGAGCAGGATCGGCGCGACGTGGGGCCCTGAGGGAAACATGGGTAGGCTGCCTTGGGACTCCATCTGTGCCTGGCTCCAGTGGACGGGCACCACCGACCCGCCGTCCTGCGTCTCGTAGAGCGGGACCGCCGCACAGGCCTTGAACAGGACGCCGTTGGGCGCCGGGCTGCCGTAGTCGAAATCCCTGAAGCACCCACCCGGATCGGTCCCGAGCATCCAGCCGGACAGGTAGATCGGCGAGTCGTCGGTCGCGGCGGCGATGCGGGCGTCGGCGGCCGGACCGACCGCCACCACCGGCTGTCCCTCGACGGTCGGCGGGAACGTGTCCGATGGGCTGAGGATCGGGATCATGGAGCCCTCGTCGGGCTGCGGCGAGCCGCTCGGCGCCGGAGAGCCGGACGGCGCCGGCGAGCCGTTGGCGGCGACGGGGCTCGACGGCGGGGCCGCGGGCGACGTCGATGGCGGCGTCGAGTCACGCCGGCTGCCCACGCCGACGACGATCGCCACGCCGAGGACCACCATCAGCGCGGTGGTCGCGAGGATGCCCCAGGCGCCGGGCCGGCCGCCCCTGCGGCCCGCGCCTTCGACGGCGAGGCGCGCCAGGTCGGTCGTCGCCGGGTCGTCGGCCGCCCGTGCGGTCGCCCGGTCGAACGATGCCCGCAGACGGGCCTCGAGCTCGTCGTCCGTCGGAGGGTTCGTCGGGTTCGTCGGGGTGGGTCATGCCAGCACCTCGCGCAGCCGGGCGAGCCCGAGCCGAAGCAGCGTCTTCACCGTGTTCTCGCTGACGCCCATCGCCTCGGCGGTCTGGGCGACGGGGAGGCGTGCCATGTGGTGCAGCACCACGGCGGCCCGCTGCCGGTTGGGCAGCTTCGCGACCGCGAGGCGCACCGCGAGGTCCTCGTCGGAGTGGCCGACGACCGGGACCTCGAGCACGGAACCGTCGAGCGACACGAGCGACCTGAGCCGTCGTCGCAGGCGGAACGCCTCGCGGGTCTCGATCGCGAGCAGCCATGCGCGAAGCCGCGACGGGTCACGGAGCTGGTCGCGATGGCGGACGGCGATCTCCAGCGTCGCCTGGACGAGGTCCGCGGCATCCGCCTCCGAGCGGACGAGGTAACGGGCCGCCGCGAGCAGCACGGGCGCGAGGTCGATGAGATCGGCGTCGCGGACCGCCCCGTCGTCCCGCTCCCTCGTCACGCTCAGCAACTCCCGCTCGGCGCCGGTGATGATCGCCCGCACTCCCGGTCCCATACAGGGTAAGAGGCGCAACGCGACCGAAACGGGTGAAGGCGTACCGCCGCTACAGAGGCTCGCCCTCCGCATCGTCGCGCGGCACCCGGCGTCGAGGCGGCTCGGCCAGCCGACCCTCACCCTTCGTGATCGGGCGCCCCACCGTCCCGGCGGGCGACGTGCCCCTCCCGACAACCACGGCGCCCGGCCCGATCGAGCCCGCCGCGCCGTCGACCACACCCGGCAGCGCCAGCAGGGGCCCGGTGAGCTCCACGACGATCGCCCGCATCTGCGTCCCGTCGGTCCAGGCTGCGTGGAGGACGTCGGGCGGCCAGGCCGCCGCCTCGCCCGCCTGGATCCGCGTCCGCTCCTCGCCGACGCCCACCCAGCCGCCGCCCTCGATCACGACGAACCAGGTCCAGTTGGGGTTGGTGTGGGGGGCGATCCGTGCCTGTCGCCCGAAGGCCAGCTCACTGATGACGCCGGTGGGGCCGCTCTCGATGACCTGGCCCTCGATCCCGGTCGTGCCCGGAGGACCGTCCGGGCGCCGGTGTCCGACCCCGAACCGCCGGATGTCGATCGGCACGGGAGGCGTCAGTCGCTAGCGGCGGCGGCGCCGGCGCGAGGACTTGGTGCGGATCGTGGTCTCGGGATGCGCGAAGCGCTGGCGCGAGTAGTAGCGCTGCTTCGCGAGCTGCCGCTCATACGCCGCGAAGTACGGCGGGAAGCGGAAGAACCGGATCCACACCAGCACCGCCAGGCCCCCGACGAGCGTGCTCAGGACGAGGATGAAGTCGAACCGGAAGATCCAGTAGATGATCATCAGGCTGAACAGGATCACGTTCGTCCACAGGATCCACTCGTACATCTGGAGGTAGACCGTGTGCCTGCGCAGCTGCCGGGTGCGGACGTTGTAGAAGATGACCGTCGCGACCAGCACGGCCACCGAGGCGATCAGGATCGGCATGTAGAGATCGGGGAAGTTCGAGGCGTCGAACGACTCGAACAGGTATTCCCAGGGCCAGAGCTGCACGCGTCTCGTCTCCAAAGCGGCCGCCACGACCGGCCACGCTGATGGGCCGTCCGAGTATGCCACGAAGGCCACGGTATACTCGCCCCGACGACGCGCGCGCCCGATGGACCGGCTGCGGGACCCCTCCCGGAGCCCAAGCCGCCGAGGGGCGCAAGGCCTGACGAACCGCCGGAGGAGGAACCGCGCCGGTGCGTGCGCTGCTCTCGGTCGCGAACCGCGACGGGCTGTCCGCGTTCGCGCGTGACCTCCAGGCGCTGGGCTACGAGCTCGTCGCCACGGACGGGACGCGCGAGCATCTCGCCGCCGACGGCATCGAGGTGTCCTCGGTCTTCGATCTGACCGCTGCCCAGCCCCTCGTCGGGGGCCAGGTGCGGACCTTCCACCCGCAGATCTACGCCGGCATCCTCGCGCGCCGCGACCGCCCCGAGCAGCTGCAGCAGCTCGTGGAGCAGGGCATCGGGCTCATCGACGTCGTCGTCGTCAACGTCAAGCCGTTCGCACCGGAGGTCGGGCGCCACCAGATCGCGATCGACGAGGCCATCGAGCTGATCGACGTGGCCGGGGCGGCTCTCCTGGGCGCCGCGGCGCGCAATGCTGCGGGCGTAGTCGCGGTCCCGGCTCCGGCCCACTACCCAGCGGTCCTCGAGGAGCTCCGGACCCTCGGCCAGGTCTCCGCGGACACGCGCTATCGCCTCGCGGCGGACGCCTTCAGCACGGTGGCCGCGTACTACGCCGAGATCGCCGCCTACTTCAACCAGATCAGCAACAACGTGTACCCGGGCAGGCTGGCGCTGGTCCTCGAGAAGGTGGGCGACCTCCCGTACGGCGAGAACCCCCATCAGCGCGCCGCCTTCTACCGCGAGACCACGCACCGCTCGGGCTCGCTGGCCGATGCGACCCAGCTCCACGGCGCGCCGCCCACCTTCAACAACCTGATGGACCTGGACGCCGCCTACCGGATCGCGTCCGACTACACCGCGCCGACCGTCGTCATCACCAAGCACACCGATCCCGTGGGGCTGGCGTCGGCCGAGGAGCTGGTCGAGGCGTACCGGAGGGCCCTGGACACGGATCCCGTCTCATCCTTCGGCGGGATCGTGGGCGTGAACCGGGAGTTGGACGGCGCGACGGCGCGGGAGATCGCCGCGAACTCCTACGAGGCGGTCATCGCGCCGGGCTTCAGCCAGGCCGCGATCGGGATCCTGCGGGCCAAGCCGGGCCTGGAGCTGCTGGCCGTCCCGGCCTCGCCGGCGGATGGGATGCGGGACTACGGCATCGCCAACCTGGACTTCAAGCGCGTTGGGGGCGGCCTGCTGGTCGAAGCACTGGACCAGGTGGACCTCGACCGGGGCCAGCTCCAGGTCGTGACCCGTCGCCATCCGACCCTGGGCGAGCTCACGGACCTGCTGTTCGCCTGGCGCGCGGTGCGGCACGTCCGCTCCAATGCCATCGTCCTCGCGCGCAACGGGGCGACGGTGGGCATCGGGGCCGCGCAGGCGAGCCGGAACACGTCCGTCGACATCGCGTTGCGGCGCGCGGGCGCGCGGGCCAGGCTCTCCGTGATGGCCTCCGACGCGTACTTCCCGTTCCCGGACGGCATCCAGGTCGCGGCCAACGCCGGGATCACGGCGATCATCCAGCCGGGCGGATCCATCCGCGACGAGATGGCGATCGAGGTCGCAGACCGCCACCACCTCGCAATGGTGTTCACGGGGCGCCGCCACTTCCGGCACTAGATCCTCGCGCCCAGCGCCACGACCTCCACCGCTCCCCGGAGGACAGGATGGAACAGCTCCTCGCGCTCGAGATGATCCGCGTCACCGAGGCCGCCGCCATCGCGTCGGCCAGGTTCATGGGCCGCGGCGCCCGTGACGAGGCGGACCAGGCGGCAACCGAGGCCATGCGCCGGGCCATGGACGAGACGGATCTCGCCGGGACGATCGTCATCGGCGAGGGCGAGCGCGACGAGGCCCCCATGCTGTACATCGGCGAGCAGGTGGGGCGCCATGACGACGGCGGGGCGGTGGCGGCCGTGGACATCGCCGTGGACCCGCTGGAGGGGACGAACCTCGTCGCGACCGGACAGGGCGGGGCACTCACGGTGCTGGCCGCCTCGGAGACCGGCGGCCTGACCCACGCGCCGGACACGTACCTCGAGAAGCTCGCCGTTGGCCCGGTCGTCGCCGGGTGCGTCGACATCACGCGGCCGGCGGCCGAGAACTGCCACCGGATCGCCGAGGCGCTGCGGCGCCGCGTGTCCGACATCACGGTGGTGATCCTGGACCGGCCGCGTCACGCAGACTTGATCAGCGAGGTCCGCGGCACCGGCGCCCGGATCAAGCTCATCACGGACGGCGACGTGTCGGCCGCCATCTCATGCGCGGTCCAGGGCACCGGCGTCCACGCGGTGATGGGCATCGGGGGAGCACCCGAGGGGGTCATCACCGCGGCCGCCCTCCGCTGCCTGGGCGGCGAGATCCAGGCCCGGTTCCGGTTCCGCAACGACGAGGAACGCGAGCGGGCGACGGCGATGCTGGGTCACGCCGACGAGACGCGGGTTTTCCGCACGGAGGACCTCGCGGGGGGCGAGCAGCTGGTGTTCGCGGCGACCGGAGTCACGGGAGGAGAGCTCCTCCAGGGCGTCCGGTTCTTCGGTGGCGGCGCCCGGACCCACTCGCTGGTGATGGCCTACCAGACCAAGCAGGTCCGCTTCGTGGACACGGTCCACATGTTCGACCGGGACCGGCCGCCCGCTGTCCGGCTCTAGGCGTACCCGGCCGCGTGCGGGATCCGCGGCGGCGCCGGTGCTCCGACCCAGCAGAGAGTCGCTTCGGCGTCGTGCGTGAGGAGATGGGCGATGGATTCGACGCTTCCGACGCCGAGCTCCGTGGGCCGAACCCGATCCTGACTCCCGGGTGCGTCAGAGGCTGGTGGTGACCCGGCCCGGGGGTCACCTTGAGGGATGGCACGAGGAGGTGGGCGCTGCGCCGCCCGGTTCGTGCGTCAGCTCTGCTGGCCGAGCGGCGGGTTGACCCCCAGCGGAATCGGTGTGGGGAATGGCGTCCAGCCCTCGGCACCCCAGGTCGCGATCGGGCGTGCAGCATCCGGTCCCTCCACGCGCCACTGCCGCTGAGCCGCCGTGGCCACCGTCTCACCCCAGCCAGGTGGCACGAGCCCAGGAGCCAGGTCTGACATGGGCGCCAGGACGAACAGCCGGTGCTGCGCTTCCGCGTGCGGCACCACCAGCGGCAGCAACGCCTTCGCCGGGTCCTCGCTTCGCCCAGCCGGCGGCCGCTCCATGCGAACCCCGTGACGGCCGAACACCAGCAGGTCCAGGTCCACCTCGCGCGGACCCCATCGCTCGCGCTCCCGCCGTCCGAACGCCCGCTCCAGTCCCTTCAGCGCCACGAGCAGCGCGGAGGCCCCGGTAGCGGGATCCGGTCCGGCCGGCACGTCCAGCGCGACGACGGCATTGTGGAAGACCGGCTGATCCGTGACGCCCACCGGCTCCGTGGCATAGAGCCGCGACACGCCCCGCAGGCGGACCCCCGGCAGGGCCGCCAGCGCCCGCACCGCGGCGGCCAGCGTCGCCTTCGCGTCCCCTACGTTTGCCCCGAGCCCGATGTACGCCCGCACCCGCGCCACGGCACGCCACCTTCCGATCGCTAGACTCGGGCGCGATGCCGCCCGTGACTGTCCTGATCCTCGCCGCGCAGCTGTCCGCTGGAGCGGGCCGGCTCGAACGCCGCCTCGACGACGCGCGCACCGGCACTCGCCGAGCACCATCGACACGCATTTCTCGCGGCCGGCGCGGACGAGGTCGTGGTCCGCCGCGAGCCGCCCGACGATACTCCTTTCGGGGCGCGCCTCCGGCGGCTGGTGGACGAGTTGCAGCCGGCCGGCCTGGTGGTGCTCGGGGCGGGATCGATCCCCCTGGCGACTGCGGCCGACCTGCGGACATTCCTAGCAGCCGCCTCGACCGACGAACCTGGCGCCCTTGCCAACCACCCGTACAGCGCCGACATCGTCTCGATCGCGCACGCCGGTGCCGTCCTGCGGGACCTCCCGCCCGACCTGGCCTCCGACAACGCCCTCCCGCGCTGGCTGGCGGAGGTGACCGGGATCCCGGTCCGAGACCTCCGCGCCAGGCGCCACCTGGCGATGGACATCGACTCGCCGCTGGACCTCCTTCTCCTGGAGGGCCGGCGGGGCGCCCCGAGCCTGCCGCTCCCCGATGACGCCGAGGCCGCCTCGGTCCGTGGCCGCCTCGCCGCCCTGCGACGCCTCGCTGCGGATCCCGGGGCAGAGCTGCTGGTCGCCGGGCGCACGTCTGCCGCAGACCTGCGCTGGGTGGAGCGGTCCACCCGGTCCCGGACGCGCGTGCTCGTCGAGGAACGGGGCCTGAAGACGGCCGGCATCGGAGCGACCCTGGGCCGCCCCAACCGCCGTCCGCCCCGAAGTCTCCTCGGCGAGCTGCTCGGTCGCGACGGACCCGGGAGCCTGGGGCGACACGTGGCCGCGCTGAGCGACGGCGCGCTCCTGGACAGCCGCGTGCTGGTGGCCCACCGCTTCGGGAACGATGAGCGTGGCTGGCCGCCCGCCGAGGATCGCTTCGCGAGCGACCTCCTCCTCCCCGACCGGGTCCGCGACCCGTGGCTGGCCGGCCTGACCGCCGCGGCGGCCGAGGCACCGATCCCCGTCCTGCTCGGCGGTCACGGCCTTGTCGGCCCCGGACTCCGCCTGGCGCTCGGCGCCCGGGCCTGGCGCTAGGATCGACGTCGTGGACCCCGTCGACCCCCCGACCGCTGTCGCTGGCTACCGAAGGGAGACACTGCCAGACCCCGAGGCCGTCGGCGAGGACGCCGTCCTGGCCGACGCGATCAGGTCCGAGATCGCCGAGCGCGGCCCCATCACCTTCGCCCGGTTCATGGAACGAGCCCTCTACGAGCCCGGCCACGGCTACTACCGGCGCCCCGAGCCGGGACCCGGGACGGCGGGCGCCGACTTCCTCACCGCCCCCGAGGCGCATCCGATCTTCGGCGCGGCGATCGGCCGGCTGCTCGAGCAGGCGTGGGACGCGCTGGGCCGGCCCTCCCCGTTCACCGTCACGGAACCGGGTGCCGGCACGGGCGCGCTCGCGGCCGGGCTGCTGGGCGGGCTGCGCAGCCTGGGGTCGCCCCTGTTCCAGGTGGTGCGCTATCGCCCGATCGAGGTGGAGTCCGCTCGCCTCGACACCCTGCGCGAGCGCCTGGCGGCCGACGGACTCGCGGGCCTCCTCTCGCAGCGGCGGCACGCCGCATCGGAGATCGGCGCCGTCGTGGCCAACGAGGTGCTGGACGCGCTCCCGGTGCACCGCGTCGTCGGCCGGGACGGCGGCCTGCGCGAGCTCATGGTGGGCGTCGATGGAGCCGGCAATCTCATCTGGCAGGAGGCTGAGCCCAGCTCCCCGGCCCTCGCCGAGCGCCTCGCCGCCGAGGGCGTGACCCTGGACGACGGGCACGTCACCGAGATCTGCCTCGCCCTGGACGCCTGGCTCGAGGACGCCTCGCGCCACCTCGCCCGCGGCCTGCTCGTCCTCGTCGACTACGCCGCCGAGCCCGTGGATCTCCACGGCGCCACGCACCCCGACGGCACGCTCCGCGCGTTCGCCCGCCACGCCGTTGGCTCGGATCCGTTCCGCCACGTCGGGCGTCAGGACCTCACGGCCACCGTGGACCTGGCCGCCGTCCGTTCGGCCGCCACCCGCGCCGGCCTGACTCCGATCGGCGAGACCTCGCAGGCGGAGCTCCTCGCCCGGGTGGGCACGGCCGACCTGACCGACGCCTACCTGCGCCGGCCCGGCGCCACGCTCCAGGACGCGCTCGCCCTGCGCTCGGCGGTCGCCCGGCTCATGGACCCCCGCGGCATGGGCGGGTTCCGGGTGCTGGTCTTCGGGCGCGGGCTGCCGCCGGGCTTCTCCCTCCCGGCGCTCCAGCGCGTGGGACGTCCAGGCGCATGAGCGCCCTGACGAGGACCTGCATCTTCGCTGCGCAGCCGGCCCTGCAGTCGACCATCATCTGCCCATGAGACTCCACCCGAACCCGCCCCGGATGGTCACCGTGGGCCTGGCGGTCGCGCTCGCCGTCGTGGGGGTCATCCTCGCCTGGCCCGTCGAGCCCGCCGTCGCCCTCCTGGCGCCCATCGGCGACATCACCCGCTCCTTCGGCCTCGCCCTGGACGCCCAGACCGGCTACCTGTGCCTGTTCTCCTCGTCGGCGCTCCTGGTGGCGGGCTCGCTCCTGCCCGGGATCTAGGGGATCGCATGCGCAGCCGCACCAACTTCGCCCCGACCGCGCGAACCATCATCGTGGCGCTCGTCCTGATGGTCGTCGGCCTCCTCGGCACCTACGGCAGCCTCCTCCCCGACCAGGCCGGCGTACTGGCCTTCGTCCTGGCGATCGCCATCCTGCTCATCGGGATGGTCCACCGGGCCATCTGACGGACGCCCGGATCGCGGGCGGCGTGGCCGCCGCGGCAGGCCCGACAACGGGCCGGACGGCCCCGCCCGACGGGTCCTCCTCGCCCCCGCGCGCTGCTAGAATGGCCGCGCCGTGCCGCGTCTCCGCGGGCGGGATCATCGCCACGCCCACGAGGACCTCGTGACCGGGATCTGGTACGTCGTCGGGTTCGTCATTGCCGGCACCCTGTTCGTGTTCGGCACGATCGGCCTCGCCTGGCTGATCTCGCACCGCACCCGCGGCGATGCGCACAAGGGCTACCCGTACGAGTCGGGGATCGACACCTACGGCGACACCCACGCCCGCTTCGGCATCTCGTTCTACATCTACGCCCTGATGTTCGTCGCCTTCGACATCGAGGTGATCTTCATCTTCCTGTGGGCGCTCATCTTCCAGCAGGTCCAGGACCCGTTGACGCTGTTCGTCACCATGCTCGTCTTCGTCGGCATCCTGCTCTTCGGGCTCGCCTACGCCTGGCGCAAGGGGGTGCTCACATGGCGATGACGCCGGACGGCCCGGACGCAGTCGCGGGCCCGGGCGTCGGGCCCGAGGCAGATCCGCACACGACCCACGCGACTTCTGACCCGTCCGACCGCCCGGCGCGTCCCTCGTCACCACCTCAGCCTCAGACGTGATGGCCCCCATCGTGGTCCCCAACACCCTGTGGACCTCGGCCAGCCCGGGTGCCTACGCGAGCACGGCGCCCGCGTTCACGCACCTGCGCGAGCTCGCCCACGACGAGCTCGCCAACGCCGACACCGCACGCTGGGGCCAGCTCGAGGTCATCCCCACCAAGGCGGACCTCCTCGTCGACCTCATCAGGATGAACAGCCTCTGGCCGCTCCTGTCGGGACTGGCCTGCTGTGCGATCGAGATGATGTCCGCGGCCACGTCCAAGAACGACATGGACCGCTGGGGCATGTTCCCGTTCCGGGCGAGCCCCCGCCAGGCGGACGTGCTGATCGTCGCCGGCACCCTGACCACCAAGATGGCCGGTCCGCTGGTCCGCCTCTGGGAGCAGATGCCGGAGCCCAAGTGGTGCGTCGCGATGGGCGACTGCACGTGCTCCGGCGGCCGCTACAAGCGCAGCTACTCGACCATCGAGGGCATCGACCGGCTGATGCCCGTGGACGTGTACGTCCCCGGCTGTCCACCGCGCCCCGAGGGCCTGATCTACGGGATGATGAAGCTCGGCCAGCTCGTCAAGGAGCGGCGTGGCCAATGGCCGGACCGGCCCATCGCCCCCAACGTGCCCGAGGACGTCTAGGCATGGACCGCCTGCTGCGCAGACGCCTCGAGGCGCGCTTCGCCGACAAGGTCACGGGCCCCGTCCGTCAGCGCCACGACGAGACCGAGCTCCGGATCGGCGCCGCGGACCTGACCGAGGTCATGACGGCCCTCCACGACGAGCCGGAGCTGGACTTCACCGTCCTCGCCGACCTGGCCGGCGTGGACACCGGCAACCACATGCAGGTCACCTACCACCTGTGGTCGGCGACCACGCCGGACTGGCTGCGTGTCATCGCGGACGGCCTGCCACGCGACAACCCGCGGATCGCCACGCTCACCGGCCTGTGGCCGGGCGCGGAGTGGATGGAGCGCGAGACCTACGACATGTTCGGGATCATCTTCGAGGGCAATCGCGACCTGCGGCGGATCTACATGCCGCCCGACTACGCGAGCTTCCCGCTGCGCAAGGACTTCTACCTTGCCGACGACGCGGCCCGGTCACCGGGCGGCGGGGTGCGGCACATGGAGCAGACGCACGTCCCGACCCAGGCGACCGACAGCGTGGTGCGCCGGACCGTGAAGGCCTGATCGATGACCGCCCCCATCGGCCAGCACGCGTCCGTGGACGATCCCCGGATCATGCTCGACAACCAGATCGGTGCGTTCGAGGCCGTCCCGCCGTACCCGCCGCGCACCGAGCGGGAGGCCGAGTTCTACAGCCTCCGCGACGGCGAGATGTTCCTCAACATGGGGCCACAGCACCCGTCGACGCACGGCGTGCTGAGGGTCGTGCTCAAGATCAACGGCGAGCAGGTCGTGGACCTGGACCCGGTCCTCGGCTACCTCCACCGCGGCGTGGAGAAGCTGTGCGAGACGTCGGACTACCACCACATCATCAGCCAGGTCGACCCGCTCGAGTACGTGAGCTCGCTGTTCATGGAGTGGGCGCCGGTGATGGCGTTCGAGAAGCTCCTGGACGTGCAGGTCCCCCGGCGCGCCGAGTACATCCGCGTACTCACCGGCGAGCTGCTCCGGGTCTCCAGCCACGCGCTGTTCCAGGGCTGGATGGCGCTGGACCTCGGCGGGCTCACGCCCATCCTGTACAGCTTCATCGAGCGCGACGAGATCGTGGAGATGCTGGCGGCGATCACCGGCCAGCGGATGCTGTTCAACTACTTCCGCATCGGCGGCGTGAACGGCGACCTCAACCACGAGTTCATGTCCCGCCTGGGCGACTGGATGAGCCGCGCCGCCAAGCAGCACGAGGCCAGCATCGGGCTGCTCAACGAGAACGAGATCTTCGTCCGGCGCATGCGCGGCATCGGCAAGCTGGACAAGGAGACGGCCCTCCGGATGGCCGTCACCGGCCCGAACCTGCGCGCCGCCGGGGTCCCGTTCGACATCCGCCGCGCGCATCCCTATTCCGTCTACCCGGAGCTGGAGTTCGACATCCCGGTGCGTGGCACCAGGGGCGGGGGCGACTCCCTCGACCGCTACCTGCTCCGGCTCGACGAGGTCAAGGAGAGCATCCGGATCATCGACCAGTGCCTCCACAACATGCCGGACGGGCCGGTCATGGCGCGCCTCCCACGCCTGCTCCGCCCGCGGCCGGGCCGGGCGTGGGCCGCCGTCGAGGCACCGCGCGGTCTGTATGGCACGTATGCCATCTCCGACGGCACCGACCAGCCGTTCCGCATGAAGATCCACGACCCATCCTTCGTCAACATGCAGCTCGTGGGCATGCTCATGAAGGGCAACCTGATCGCGGACACGATGGCCGTCATGGCATCGATCGACCCGGTCATGGGCGGCATCGACAAGTAGGCGCAGGACGATGACGACCCTCAACCCCCCCAGCCGCGGCCTCACGACCCTGGGCAAGATCGTCGTCCCGCTGTTGCTCCTGATGCTCGTCATCGGGCCGTTCCTGACGGTCCTCGGGGCCGTCTACGTCGGCCCGTTCGTCCTGGACGTGCTCGGGTCGAACATGGGCATCGTCCGGTTCGTGGTGGCGATCACGGCCGTCCTGCTGTTCAGCATCCCGGCCGCGTTCATCATCATCTACATGGAGCTCAAGGTCATCGCCTACATGAACTCCCGGGTCGGACCCAACCGGGTTGGCCCTGGAGGTGCGGCCCACTCCCTGGTCGCCGGCCTCAAGGTGCTGACCAAGGAGGACTTCACCCCGGCCAACGCGGACCGGATCGTCTTCACCTGGGCGCCCGTGCTCGTGTTCCTCACGGCGGTGATGGTGTTCATGGTCATCCCGTTCGGGCCCGGGCTCGTGGGGCAGGACTTCAACATCGGCCTGCTCTACCTGTTCGCGGTGGGCGGCATGACCGTGGTGGGCCTGCTCCTGGCCGGCTGGTCCTCGTTCAACAAGTACTCGCTCCTGGGCGGCATCCGCTCCGCGGCCCAGTCCATCTCCTACGAGCTCCCGCTCACGCTGTCGGTCGTGGGCCTGATCCTGTTGGCCGGCACGATGAGCCTGAACAGCATCGCCGAGCAGCAGGAGGGCTGGTTCACCAACTGGTTCGTGTTCCGCCAGCCGCTGGGCGCGTTGATCTTCTTCATCGCCGCCACGGCGGAGGCGAACCGGACGCCGTTCGACCTGACCGAGGCGGACTCGGAGATCGTCGCCGGCTTCGCAACCGAATACTCGGGGATGCGCTTCGGGTTCCTGTTCTTCGCCGAGTACGTGAGCGTGTTCATCGTCTCGGCGCTGATGGTCACCCTGTTCTTCGGGGCGTGGAACGCGCCGATCAACACCAACGACCTGTTCGCGCTCGTCGGGCTCCAGCCGCCCACCGTGGCACTCGACCCGGCCGGCCTGGGCATCGGCCTGCTGATCCTGGTGGCAGCTGCGCCAGTGGCCATCACGCTGCTGTTCGCGCTCCCGTTCTACCTGGTCCGGAGCTCGATGCACTTCTGGCAGGCGCTGATCATCGGCTTCCTGCTGTTCAACCTGGTGGCCATCGGCGGCGCCATGGCGCTGGCCTATGTCGGCTGGGACTGGTTCGCCGGGCTGATCTGGTTCATGGTCAAGTCCTTCACCTTCGTGTTCGTCTTCGTCTGGATGCGCGGCACCTTCCCGCGCGTGCGCATCGACCACCTGATGGGCTTCGCGTGGAAGTGGCTGCTGCCCGCCGCGCTGTTCAACCTGTTCCTCACCGCGACGGCGATCGTCGTCGTGAAGAGCCTGTGAGCGTCCGATGAGCGTCATTCCCGGCATGGGCCTGGTCCGCGGCATGGGCCTGACCCTGCGACGGTTCTTCCAGCCCAAGGCCACGATCATGTGGCCCGAGCAGCATGCCGACGTCGCGCCCAAGTTCCGGGGCCGCCTGCAGCTGCTCTACGACGAGTACGGCACCCTCAAGTGCGAGACCTGCTTCCAGTGCGCCCAGGCCTGCCCCATCGAGTGCATCGACATGGGCGGCGTGGACACCAAGGGCCGCTTCCACGTCCACTGGGGCGCACCGGAGACGTACGGCGAACGACGCGAGGAGTCCGCGCTCCGCCGGTCCGGCCGCCCGGTGGCCGACCCCGCCTTCACCCGCTTCGAGGGCATCGATCTCGAGCCCCTGGACGCGATCCTCGAGGCGCGTGACTACGACCCCAAGCAGATGCTGGCCATCCTCGAGGAGACCCAGGCGGAGTACGGATACCTCCCGGTCGCCGCCCTCAAGCACATCTCCCGGGTGACCGGAGCCTGGTACGCGATGATCTACGGCACGGCGAGCTACTACGGCCACCTGCGCTTCGAGCCGCCGGCGGTCGAGGCACCCGCAGCCGGCGAGGCCCATCGCGCCGACGAGATCGCGTTCCGCTCCGCGCTGGACGTCTCTCTGGGCTATGGAGGCCGTGCCAGCTGATGAGCCGCTTCCTCGCCACGCCTGGTGACTGGCCGAGCGTCCTGCTGGGGCGCGTCGCCGCCGTCGCCGCTGACCCGTCCGACCTGGATGCCGCCGTCCGCGCCGGCGCCTTCGAGGGCCTCAGACGGGCGGTCAGGGATCATGGCGCCATCGGGAGCATCGCCACGATCGCCGGGTCCGGGCTACGGGGCCGCGGCGGGGCGGGCTTCTCGACCGGGGAGAAGTGGCGCGCCGCTGCCGCGCAGCCGGCCGACCAGCGCTACGTCATTGCCAATGGGTACGGCGCGGACCCGGCCGTCCAGGCCGACTCGGCCCTGCTCGCCTCGGACCCGTACGCCGTCATCGAGGGCCTCGCGATCGCGGCCTTCGCGATCGGGGCGACCGAGGCGATCCTCGCCGTGCGGGCCGACGACCCTGCGCTGGTCACGATGCTCGAGGGCGCGGTCCTCGCGGCCGAGGAGGCGGGCTTCCTGGGCGAGGACGCCGCGGGTTCCGGCCACCGCGTGAGCGTGACGGTCCGCCCGGTTCAGGGCGCCTACATGCTGGGCGAGGAGACGGTCCTCATCAAGGCGCTCGAGGGCAAGCGTGGCCAGCCCGACCAGCGCCCGCCGTACCCCACCGAGAAGGGGTTGTTCGAGAAACCGACCGTCGTCAACAACGTCCAGACCCTGGCGGCGGTCCCATGGATCATGGTCAACGGCCGAGAGGCATTCGCGGCGATCGGCGCCGCGTCCAGCCCCGGCACGGTCCTCGTCCAGCTGCGCGGTCCCGAGGGCGGCGGCATCGCCGAGGTCCCGCTGGGCACGCCCCTGCGTGAGCTGGTGCGGCTCGCCGGCGGCACCGGCGGCCGTGAGCTCAAGGCCGTCCTGGTGGGCGGACCCACCGGCGGCCTCCTGCCCCCGGATCTCCTCGACACCCCCTACGAGTTCGATGCGCTGCGCGAGGCGGGCGCCCACGTGGGCTCCGGGTCCGTGGTCATTGCGGACGACCGGACCTGCATCGTGGACCTGGCACGGCTGCTGACGAAGTTCTCGGCGGACGCCGCGTGCGGCAAGTCCATCCCGTGCCGGATCGGGCTCCGTCGGCTGTACGAGATCGGCGACCGCATCGCGAGCGGCACCCCGAAGCCCACTGACCCGGCGCTGCTGGTCGATCTCGCGCACGACATCGCGGCATCGGCGCTGTGCGATCACGAGCGGCTGGCCACCCTGCCCTTCACCAGCGCGATGCGATACTTCCGGTCCGAGCTCGACGACCACCTCCTTCGCTCCACCTGCCCGGCCGGCGTCTGCACGCCGATCGCGGTGGGCGCCGGTGCGACCGCAGCAGGATCCAGCTGATGGCCGACCTCATCATCCGTCCCGAGACGCCGCTCGACCGTCCCCGCGAGGTCCGCCCGGACACTCCGCGCGTCTACGACACCACGACGCCGCGCGACGATTCCTTCGCCGAGCAGCTCATCACGACCCAGTCGCCACAGCGGCCGCAGAGCACGCCGCGGATCCGGATCGAGGTCGACGGGCGGGTCGTGGAGGGCTTCGAGGGCCAGACGATCCTCGAGGTCTGCCGCGACAACGACATCGAGATCCCCACGCTGTGCTACGAGCCCAAGCTGCCGGGCTTCGGGGCCTGCCGGATGTGCGTTGTCGAGGTCGAGGGCGAGGACCAGCCGCCCATCTCCTGCTCCCGCGCTGCCGAGCCGGACATGGTGGTCCGCACCCAGACCGACGAGCTGCGCCGGATCCGCAAGACCAACCTCGAGCTGATCTTCAGCGACCACAACGCGTACTGCCTGCCGCCCTGCCAGAACAAGTGCCCCAGCCACATCGACATCCCCGGCTTCCTCAAGGCCAACGCGGAGGCCGAGTGGCGCGAGTCGGTGCGCATCTTCAAGCGCACGATCCCGTTCCCCAGCGTCCTCGGCCGGGTCTGCCCCGCCCCGTGCGAGGAGCACTGCCGGCGGGACGAGGTGGACGAGGCCATCGCCATCCGCGACAGCCACCGCTACGCCGGCGACCAGGTGATCAAGGCGATGCTCGACGAGGGCGTCGACCCGCCGCTGCCGTTCGAGAAGCAGGCCCCGTCCGGTCGTCGCGCGGCGGTCATCGGCTCCGGCCCGGCCGGCATGAGCGCCGCGTTCTACCTGCTGCTCTCCGGTCACGACGTGACCATCTTCGAGCGCGACCCGGCCCCCGGCGGCATGCTCCGCTACGGCATCCCGCAGTACCGCCTGCCCAAGGTGGAGGTCCTCGAGGCCGAGTACGAGTCCGTCACCCGCCTGGGCGGGAAGATGCGCTGCAACATGGAGCTGGGCCGGGACTTCACGCTGGACGACCTCCAGAACCAGGGGTTCGACAGCGTCGTCATCGCCATCGGCTGCTACGACACCAACAAGCTGGGCATCCCGGACGAGGATGCCGACGGCGTCATCGACGGCCTGGAGTACCTGCGGACGGCCACGCTCGGCCTGCCCGTACCCGGGTCACGTCGGCACCCGGGTCGTGGTCGTGGGCGGCGGCTTCACCGCGATGGACTGCGTCCCGCACCTCGGTCCGCCAGGGCGCCGGCGAGGTGACGCTCGTCTACCGCCGCGACATGAAGGACATGCCGGCGTCCAGCGAGGTCCACGAGGCCATCGAGGAGGGTGTCACCACCATCTTCCAGGCCGGCCCGACCCGCGTGATCAAGGACGAGACCGGCACGACGACGGGCATCGAGTTCATCCGGATGCAGCTGGGCGAGCCCGACGCGTCCGGCCGCCGTCGCCCCGAGCCCGCCGCGGGCACCGAGTTCATCATCCCCTGCGACCGCGTCCTGCTCGCCATCGGCCAGGGCCCGGACCTGCGCTGGTTCGGTCCCGGCAACGAGGGCCTCTCGGCCACGCGCAACCGGCGCCTCCAGGCCGACGCCGTCACCTTCGAGACCGGGCGCCCGGGCGTGTTCGCAACCGGCGACGTCCGGATCGGCGCCGCGACCGTGGTCCAGGCCATCGCCGAGGGACGCCGCGCCGCCTACGCGGTGGACGCCTACCTGCGGGGCAACGACCTGGCCGCCATCCGGACCCGCCAGACGCTCGCCGAGCCGCAGCCGGAGTTCCTCTCGATCGTGCCGTTCACCGGCGAGATCAAGGAGCCGCGCTACCGCCTCAAGGCGCTCGAGGCCGAGGCCCGCAACGACAGCTACCTCGAGTACGAGATCCCGTACTCCCGCGACGAGGCCGTCGCCGAGTCCACCCGCTGCCTCCAGTGCACCTGCGAGGCGATCGGGTTCTGCGACCTGCGCCGCCTGGGCATCGAGTACGGCACGACGCTCAAGACCCTGGAGAAGAACTTCCACCAGGGCGCGGGCTACCGGTCCGTCACCGAGAACCGGTTCACCGGCGTCAACCACGACTACGTCCGCGACGACAGCCACGCGTTCATCCTGCGCGAGCCGTCCCGCTGCATCGACTGCGGGCGGTGTGCCAACGTGTGCGCCGAGGTCGTGGGGGCCGCCTGCTACGACTTCATGCGCATCGGCTTCGACACGCTGGTGACGACGCCCCTGGACATGAGCCTCAACGACACGCCCTGCGTGTCCTGCGGACGCTGCGCCGAGACGTGCCCCACCGGGGCGCTGATGCCCAAGCCGCGTGTCCTCCAGAAGTACGAGGTCGACGAGAGCCGCTGCATCCTGTGCGGCATCTGCGTCGACGCCTGCCCCTACGACGCCGTCCGCGACAGCGACCAGTTCGAGCTCAGCCACACGTCCCGCGAGGAGCCGATGATCGACCTCCTCGCGCTGGCCGCGGTCGAGCGCGAGACGGAGATGAGCTACATCCGCCGCGAGCGCGACTGGGCGGAGCGTGCACGGGCCGAGGGACGCATCCTCGACGAGGCCCGGCTGCTCCCCGTCCTCCCCGCCTCGCTCGCGAACGGAAGCGGGAACGGAAACGGGAACGGACACCAGCACGGGTCCGTCAACGGGTCCACCCACGTCCAGGAACGCTGAGAGGACCGCGTGACGCTGCCGGAGACGATCCCGCTGCTCGGGTTCGGGTGGGATGACCTGCTGTTCATGACCTTCGCGGCCATCATGGTCGGGTCGGCCCTGCTGGTCGTGGTGATGAAGGACATCATCCGCTGCGGCCTGGCGATGATCATCTGCTTCGCGGCGCTGGCCGGGCTGTACGTGTTCGCGGGCGCGACGGTGGTCGCCGCGGCGCAGGTGCTGGTCTACATCGGCGCCATCAGCGTGCTCGTCCTGTTCGCCATCATGCTCACCCAGACGAAGGCCGGGCCGTCCTCGCTGGTGTTCCAGACGCAGGCCTTCCCGGCCGCGATCGCCGCAGCGGTGCTGGCCCTCCTGATGGCGGTCGTCGTCGCCTCGACCGACTGGGGCGAGACCGGCAGGCGGATCGCGACCAACGCCAGCGAGCTGGCCCGGACGCTGTTCGCGGACTACACGCTGGCCTTCGAGATCGTGAGCGTGCTGCTCCTCGCGGCGGTGATCGGCGGGGTCTTCCTTGCCAAGCGCGAGAAGGGGAGCGCCGGCTGATGCTCTCCGGTTTCAACGGCATCTCCCAGAGCCTGGACGCCTACCTCGTCCTGGCCTGCCTCCTGTTCGCGATCGGCGCCTTCGGCTTCCTGGCCCGGCGCAACGCGATCAGCATGCTGATGTCCATCGAGCTCATGCTCAACGCCGTCAACCTCGCGATCATCGCGTTCGGGGCGTTCACGCTCAAGCTGACCGTGGACGCGTCCGTCATCGCGCTGATCGTCATGGCGGCCGCCGCGGCTGAGGCCACGGTGGGCCTCGCGATCGTCATCGCGATCTTCCGCAACAAGAAGACGCCGCTCGTCGACGAGTACGACGCGATGCGGCAGTAGGCGGCGATCGAGATGCACCTCCTCCCGAGCCTGATCTTCGCGGCGGTCGAGGCCGAGCCCGTCGGCGTGGCCGCGGATCCCGGCATCTACGGGATCCTGATCCCGCTCATCCCGCTGCTGCCCATCCTGGGTTTCGCGTTCACCGCCCTGTTCGGCCGCCGGCTGCAGCTGCGCTTCGGGCGCACCGCCGCCGAGATCGTCCCGCTGGCGACGGTCGTCGCGGTGTGGATCATCGCGATGGCCGTGGTGGTGCCGGCCCTGACCCACGCCGAGCCCTTCGGCGAGCACGGCCTGGGCGTCACGCTGTGGACCTGGATTCCGGCCGGCGACTTCGTGGTCGACATGGGCTTCCACGTGGACGCCCTGACCGCCTGCCTCCTGATCGTCGTCACGACGATCGGCATGCTCGTGCACCTGTACTCGGTCGGGTACATGGCCCACGACAACGCGACCTGGCGGTTCTTCGCCTACCTCAACCTGTTCATGTTCTCGATGCTGGTCCTGGTCCTGGCGGACAACTGGCTGCTCGTGTTCGCGGGCTGGGAGCTGGTGGGCCTGTCGTCGTACAGCCTGATCGGGTTCTGGTACCAGAAGCGGTCTGCGGCGCTGGCCGCCAAGAAGGCGTTCATCGTCAACCGCGTGGGCGATGTCGGGTTCGCGCTCGGGATCATGGCGATCTTCGTCAACACCGGGACGCTGAACATCCAGGAGTCCCTCGAGAAGCTGATCGCACCGGACGCCACCAACGTGATCCCGATCGTGGTCGTGGCGCTGCTGGTGTTCGCCGGCGCGATGGGCAAGAGCGCCCAGTTCCCGCTCCACGTCTGGCTGCCGGACGCGATGGAGGGCCCGACCCCGGTGTCGGCCCTCATCCACGCGGCCACGATGGTCAACGCCGGCGTGTACCTCGTGGCCCGCGCCAACCCGCTGTTCGCCCACGCGCAGGAGGCGATGGTCGTGGTCGCGGCCATCGGCATCTTCACGGCCATCCTCGCCGCGTCGATCGCGCTGACCCAGACGGACATCAAGCGCGTCCTCGCCTACTCGACGCTCTCGCAGCTGGGCTACATGTTCGCGGCGCTGGGGATCGGCGCCTGGGTGGCCGCCATCTTCCACCTGATGGCCCACGGCTTCTTCAAGGGCCTGCTGTTCCTCGGGTCCGGCTCCGTGATCCACGCCGTGGACGGCGAGCAGGACATGAACCGGATGGGCGGCCTGTGGCGGAGGATCCCGATCACCCACACCACGATGCTGATCGGCACCCTGGCGATCTCCGGCATCCCGCTCTTCGCCGGCTTCTTCTCCAAGGACGAGATCCTGGGCGAGGCGTTCAAGTTCGGGGACTACTGGGTCTGGGCCATCGGCGTCGTCGTGGCGGGGATGACCGCCTTCTACATGTGGCGCCTGATGGGCAAGACGTTCTACGGGGAGTCGCGCGTCGACCCGCACGTGGAGCCGCACGTCCACGAGTCGCCGTGGACGATGACCCTGCCGCTGATCCTGCTCGCCATCCCCTCGGCGTTCCTGGGCATCGCCATCGGGCTGCCGCTCGGGGCCTCCACGATCAAGCACTGGCTCGAGCCGGTGTTCATCGAGTCGGAGCTCTACCAGCACGGCGAGCTGGCGACCTACCAGCTGTTCGGGATCGACGGCTACCTGATCCTGTCCAGCGTCTTCGTGGCCACCCTCGGCCTGATCGCGGGCATCTACCTGTTCGGCGTGGGCAAGCGCCGCGTCAGGCAGGAGCGCATCGACGCGCTCGTGAACTCCAACGGCGCGACGCGATTCCTCTACCGGGCCTCGCTCAACAAGTGGTGGTTCGACGAGCTCAACGACCTGCTGTTCATCCGCATCGGCGGACGGGTCGCCGCCGCCCTGTGGTGGTTCGACAGCAGGGTCGTGGACGGAACCGTGAACGGCATCGGCAGCGTGGTCCGCGGCGCCGGCGGCGCCCTGCGGCGGATCCAGACCGGCCGGGTGCAGAACTACGCGCTGGGCATCGCGATCGGCCTGCTGGTGATGGCCGGATCGTTCCTGGTGATCGTGGGGCAGCCGCGATGACCTGGCTCAACGACCTGCCGATCGTGACCCTCGTCACGTTCCTGCCGGCGCTCGGCGCGCTCGTCATCGCGTTCACGCCCACGAGCCGCCCGAACATGGCGCGCTACCTGGCGCTGGGCTTCGCGCTGGCGGCCTGGGTGGTCTCGCTGGTGATGCTGGCGGGCTTCGTGGCCGGCGATCCAGCCTTCCAGTTCACGGAATCCGTGGCCTGGATCCCGGCCTTCGGGATCAACTACGCCGTGGGCGTGGACGGGCTGTCGATCGTCCTCGTCGTGCTCACGACCACGCTCACGTGGATCAGCATCCTGGCCTCGTTCGGGCCGATCCAGAACCGGGTCAAGGAGTACATGATCTCCTTCCTCGTCCTGGAAGTCGGCATGATCGGCGTGTTCGTGGCGATGGACCTGTTCCTGTTCTACATCTTCTGGGAGCTGGTCCTCGTGCCGATGTACCTGATCATCGGCATCTGGGGCGGCAAGAACCGCATCTACGCCACGATCAAGTTCGTCCTCTACACGCTGGTCGGCTCGCTGCTGATGCTGGTCGCGATCCTGGCGACCGCATACACGTACCAGAGCGGGCACGGCGGCAGCTGGGCGGGCGCCTTCGACGTCCAGGCGCTGGCCGACTACGCGGCGACGGGCGCGTTCGGCGGCACCTTCGGGCTGATCGCCTTCGGCGCGTTCTTCCTGGCCTTCGCGATCAAGGTCCCGATGTTCCCGTTCCACACCTGGCTGCCCGACGCCCACGTCGAGGCGCCGACGGCCGGCTCGGTCATCCTGGCCGGCGTCCTGCTCAAGCTGGGCGGCTACGGGTTCATCCGGTTCGCGCTGCCGCTGTTCCCCGAGGCGGCGCAGGCCTGGGCCCCGCTGATCATCGTGCTGAGCCTGATCGCGATCATCTATGGCGCCATCGTGGCGCTCGTCCAGCCCGACCTCAAGAAGCTGGTCGCGTACTCGTCCGTCTCGCACATGGGCTTCGTGACCCTGGGCATCTTCGTGTTCCAGCAGCAGGGCATGCAGGGCGCGATCCTGCAGATGGTCAACCACGGCCTCATCACCGGCGCCCTGTTCCTCCTCGTGGGCGTGATCTACGAGCGCACCCACGACCGCACCATCGCCAGGATGGGAGGGCTGGGCGGGGCTGTCCCCGTCTACGCGGCCGCGTTCGGGTTCTTCGTCTTCGCCTCGGTGGGCCTGCCGGGCCTGTCCGGGTTCGTGGGCGAGTTCCTCACCCTGGTGGGCACCTTCGAGGCCAGTCCGGCCGCGGCGGCCGTCGCGACGTTCGTGATGATCCTCGCCGCCGGCTACCTGCTGTGGATGCTCCAGCGGGTCCTGTTCGGCGAGCTGTCGGACTTCCTCAAGGGCCTGGGGGGCCACCTGACCGACATGCGCCCGGTCGAGGCGCTCACGCTGGTGCCGCTCGGGGTCCTCGTCGTGGTCTTCGGCCTGTGGCCGGGCCTGATCCTCGACCTCATCGCCGGCTCCGTCGACACCGCGCTCGCCGCCGTCTCGCAGGCCGCACCCGTCGCCCTCGGCCTGTGGCGGTAGGAGGACACCCGTGACCTTCCAGGACGCCACCGTGCTGGCGCCGTTCATCGCCGCCATCCTGGTCGCCCTCGCGATTCTCACGGTCGACTTCATCTTCCCGGGCCGCAAGGTCCCGGCGCTGATCGCGACCTTCTCGGGGCTTGCCCTCGTCGGCGCCCTGGTGGTCATCACCGGGCAGAGCACGTTCGAAGCCTTCGGCGGCGCCTACGACGTGGATCCGCTGACCACGTTCCTGGACCTGCTGTTCGTCTCGATCGTGGCGCTCACGATGGCGTTCGCCCCGGACTACCTCGAAGAGCGCGGGCTGCCCGTCCCGGAGTTCGCGGCGATGCTCGTGTTCGCGATGTCGGGCGCGATGCTGCTCGCCGCTTCGGGCGACCTGCTGGTCCTGTTCCTCGGGCTCGAGCTCATGGTCCTGCCCGGCTACGTCCTGGCCGGCTACCACAAGACCGACGGGTACAGCACCGAGGGTGCGATCAAGTACTTCCTGCTCGGGTCCTTCTCGAGCGCGATCTTCCTGTTCGGCCTCGCCTTCGTCTGGGGGATCACCGGCACCACGAACATCTCGGAGGTGGCGGGCTACATGGGCCAGGTTGCGAGCGCAGCGATCCCGATGTCGCCCGGCCTGGGCCTGGCGCTCGCGTTCATGACCACGGGCGTCGCCTTCAAGATCGCGGCGGTGCCGTTCCACTACTGGACGCCGGACGCGTACCAGGGCTCCCCGACCCCCGTCACGGGCTACCTCTCGGTCGGCCCCAAGATCGGGGCGTTCGCCCTGATCATCCGGCTGTTCGCCCAGGGTCTCGCGGATCTCGCGATCGACTGGAACATCGTGTTCATGGTCCTCGCGGCCCTGACGATGACCCTCGGCAACCTGGTCGCGCTCCAGCAGGACAACGTCAAGCGCATGCTGGCGTACTCGTCCATCGCCCATACCGGCTACATGCTGGTCGGGTTCGCGGCCTACGGCGCCGGCAACATCGCGGGCATGGAGGCGCTGCTGTTCTACGGCGCCGCGTACGCATTCATGAACCTCGGCGCGTTTGCGGTGGTCGCCGCCCTCCAGCGGCGGACGGGCGTCACCAGCAACCTGTCCACCTTCGCAGGACTGGTCCGCCGCGAGCCCGCCATGGCGTGGCTCCTGACGCTGTTCCTGCTCAGCCTCACCGGCATCCCGCCGACGGTCGGCTTCTTCGGCAAGTTCCTGGTGATCTCGGCCGCGGTCGAGGTCGGCGGCCCGCTGACGGCCCTCGCGATCCTGACCGTCCTCAACGCGGCGATCGCGGCCTTCTACTACCTGCGGGTCGTGGTGTACATGTTCATGCGCGATCCGGCCGGTGACCTGCCGAGGCTCCGCCACGGACGCCTGCTGTGGGCGGGCCTCGCGGTCAGCACCTTCCTCACGATCGTCCTGGGCGTGTTCCCGAACCTCCTGCTCGAGATCGTCGGGGTCGCCGCGGCCGCGATCTAGCGAGCAGAGCGGGTACCGGCCCGCGCGGACCTCGCGCCGCCGGTTCGAGCTGCGCGGGTGGCGCGGCCCGACCAGCGGGCTCCGGGCCGGCTATGGAGTGACCGTGACCCCCGGCAGGATCGTCCCGAGCCCCTTCGCCATCACGTCCGGGCCGATGCCGCCCAGCGCCCCGTCCCGCACGATTCCGGCCGCGTCGATCCAGTAGTGGACCGGCAACGCGATCGCACCCCACGCGGCCGAGGCCTTCCCGTCGTTGTCGAGGCCGACCGGGAGCTCGACACCCACGTCCTCCAGGAATGCCGTCACCGCGGCCTCGTCCTCGCGCACGTCGACCGCGAGGACCGCGAGACCCGTGTCCTCGTAGCGAGCCTGGAAGCCGGCCATGCTGGGCAGCTCGTCCACGCACGACGGGCACCAGGTGGCCATGAAGTTGACCCAGACGGGCTTGCCCCGGTAGTCGGCCAGGTCGACCGTCCCGCCGCCGGCCAGCGGCAGGACGAGGGATGGGGCGGGCTTGCCGATGCCGAACGCCTCCGCCGCGCTCGACACCGACGGCTGCGTTGACGCCGGGGGTGGCGGGGCATCGGATGCCGGGACCGACGGCGGAGCGACCGAGGGCGCAGCAGACGGCACCTCGGTCGCTGCCGGCGGGGGCGAGGCAGCGGGCGCCCCGGTCCCCGGACCGGGCACAAGGGCAATGGCGCCGCCAATGATCAGCCCGCCGACCACGAGGCCGGCCACGAGACCCAACGCGATCGCCGTCTTCCCACCCATCCGTTCGAGCGTACCAGCACGAACGGATGGAAGCAGGTTCTGCTGTGCTCGACTAGGATTCGCCAGCCATGATCTCCGCCCTTCGCGCCATCGGGACGCGCCTCGTCCCCGCGCTCCTGACCGCGGGCGGGGTGGTGCTGATCACCGCCGGCCTCCTCTCCTACGCCGACCCGACCGTCGCTGGTGGAGCGCCCGTCGGGCCCGAGGTCGTCGAGACCCTCGCTCCGCCCGAGGCCATCGTCAGCCCATCACCGCCGACGCCGACCGCCGACCCCTCCGCGCCCGTGTCGCCGAGCGCGTCGCCGGCGGGCACGGCGCCCGCCTCGATCATCCCGGATCCGACGCCGAAGCCCGACCGCGCCATGGCCACGCGCGTCGTCGTCCCCGCGCTCAAGATCGACATGCCGGTCGTGAAGGGCAACGACGGCTACCCGTACTGCGGTGTCGCGATGTACCTCCATACCGACGACTCGGAGGAGAATGACGCCTTCGGCCAGCCGGGCGAGGGCAGGGCGACCTACCTCTACGGCCACGCCCGGGACGGCATGTTCGGCCCGATCTACGAGCTCGCGATCCAGAAGAAGCAGGCCGAGAAGATGAACGGGATGGTGGTCCAGGTGTACACGAGCGACCGCAAGGTCCACCTGTACGAGATCGCCGAGTACCGGCTCCACGCGACCGACCTGGACGGCCCGCTCTCCGCGACCAGCGAGGAGCTCTGGCTCCAGACCTCCGAGGGACCCAAGGGCACCCGCGGCAAGACGCAGCTGCGGGCGTTCCCGATCTCGGTGTCGGACGCGGACGCCGCGGACGCCATGCCCAAGGCCAAGCCCGTGAAGTGCGGCTGAGCGCGGCTCGACCCTCGCCGGGACCGGCCCTCGGTCAATCTAGATCCAGTTGATCCGCCGCAGGAACAGGGCCGTGATCGCCGCCCCGGCGACCACGAAGGCGGTCACCAGCCAGAACCCCGATCCCGCACCGCCCGCGAGCGCCACGCCGGCCTCGCTCATCCCGAAGATCCCGGCCGTCGCCCCGATGCCGGCGAGGATCACGGTCACGCCGGTGAGGCGCTTCATGATCACGGTCAGGTTGTTGTTCACCGTCGACAGGTAGACCTCGAGCGTGCCGGACACGAGCTCGCGGTCGTTGTCGAGCTCGTCCGTGACCCGGATCAGGTGGTCGTACACGTCGCGGAAGTAGATGATGTGCTCCGCCTTGATCAGGGCCAGGTCCCGGTTGGTGAGCTGGTTGAAGATCTCGCGGGCCGGCGACATCGCCCGGCGCAGCTTGATGAGCTGGCGCTTGAGCGCGAACAGCCGCTCCAGCGTCCACGAGTTGGGCCGCGCGATGACATCGTCCTGGAGGGCGTCGATCTCGTCCTCGATGGCGTCCAGCACCGGGAAGTAGGCGTCCACGATGCCGTCGGTGAGGGCATAGAGCAGGAAGTCCGGACCGCGGCGCAGGACGTTCGCCGGGTCGCCGCGGAGCTGCGGGAGGGTGAACGGATCCCAGCCGGGCTCGTGGACCGTGAGCAGCGACCGGTGGTTGAGCACCATGTCGATCTCCAGCTCCGTGATCTCGCCCTCGTGGGCGATCCAGAACATCACGATGTGGAGGGCGCCCTCGATCTCTGCGACCTTCGCCCGCTGGTTGCGCTCCGCGATGTCCTCCGCGATCAGCGGGTGGAGCGTGAGCAGCTCCGCGACGTCGTTGACCTGGATGTGGGACGGGGCGGTGACGTCCACCCACAGGAGCATCTCGGGATCGGCGAGGCAGGCGGCCACGTCGTCGCGACCGGCAATGACCCGGGTGCCGGCCGGCGACCAGGCGACGCCCCGGATCCGCGGCCAGTCTGCGTCAGGGATGTTCGTCAGGCTCTCGGTCGGTGGCTCCATCGGGCTCCGCTGCTCCGCTCGGGACCGGTTCGCGCCCGGCCGCGCCGAGCATACGCCGCCGCCTGCCCAGCAGGAGCGACGGCGGGATCGCAGCAGCCGTGACCAAGGCGGCGACCAGGAAGATCCCCACCATGATCCGTGCGGCCTCGCCGGCCGCCCACTGCTCCAGCGCCTCGACCACCAGCCCGTCACGCAGCGGTCGATCGCGCAGCGCCTCGGGGATGTACTGCAGGTAGGCGTCCGCCGACGCGTACACCTGGTCGTAGAGACGGTCGATGGTCGTGGAGCCGTAGGCCGTCAGGATCGCGAGGCCCACGGCCATGCCGATCATGCGGGCGACGGTGACCGTGGACGACGCCGTGCCGTAGGCATGCACCGCGACCGCCTCGACGGCGGCCGTGGAGCGGGGTGTGACCGTGAGCCCGAAGCCGACGCCGAACAACGCGAGCGAGAGGGCGGCGCTCTCGATCGTGGTGGCGGGCGTCCAGCCGGCCATCTGCCACAGCCCGACGATGCTGGCACCCAGCCCCACGACGGTCACCAGCTTGAGTGACAGGATCCGCACCGCGAACCCTGACAGCAGCGCGCCAAGGGCCGTCGCTCCAGCCAGCGCTCCAAGCGCCAGGCGCTGCTCGTCCGGACCGCCGTACAACACCCGGTCGACGAACACCGCGGCGCCCACGATCGCGGTGGCGAAGCCGTACCCGGTGAGCAGCGAGATCAGCGCCGCCGACGAGAAGGACGCCGACCGGAACAGCCGCGGGTCCAGGAACGGGTCGGGGACACGGAGGCCGCGCACGATCGTCGCAGGGCCGGCGATCACCGCCACGACGAGGAGGACGAGCGAGATCGTGGCCGGGTCCATGCCGCCGTCCCGGTCCGCCTGCGCCCCGAGGAGGGTCAGGGCACCCAACGCGCCCACGAGGAACGCCGAGAACAGGATCGCCCCGGCCAGGTCCACGCGACCCTCGCGGCGCGGGGTCTCCCAGCCGCTGCTGGCCGCCCAGGCCACGACCAGCGCCGCGAGGCCGACCGGCACGTTCACGTAGAACACCCATCGCCAGGCGGGGGCGAGCAGCCCGGCGACGGTCGACTGCGGCTCGAAGCCCAGACGGGACAGCGCGGCCTCGGGATGGAGGGCGCCCAGGATTGCCGCCCCGAGGACGGGGCCCGCGGCCATGCCCAGGAACGTGAGGGCACCGATGACGCCCAGTGCCCGCGGGCGTGACTCGCCGGTGAACAGGTGCGATGCGGCGGACGTCGCCACCGGCACCAGCGCACCGCCGCCCACCGCCTGCACGAGGCGCGCGAGGATCAGGAGCTCGAGGGTGGGGGCGGCTCCTGCGAGGAAGGAGCCCGCGGTGAAGATCGCGAGGGCCCCAGGAAGAGGCGCCGGGCGCCGTAGAGGTCCGCCAGCCGGCCGGCGATGGGCATCGTGACCACGTAGACCAGCAGGTAGCCGTTGATGATCCAGGACGCCTCGCGCAGGCGGGTCCAGTCCGCGAGGTCCGTGACGATGGCCGGCAGGGCCACCGCCGTGATCATCAGCTCGAGGCCGGCGAGGAAGACCCCGGTCCCGAGGATGGCGAGGAGGATGAGCGAGTCGCGCCGCGAGAGCCGGTCCACCCCGCGAGTGTACGGGGCGTCGGCCCGGAGCCCCCGCGGCGCCGCGCGGGCTCTCGGGGTCAGTCGAGCGGCGGGATCTCCGGCTGGGTCTCCAGCCTGCCGTCGTACCAGGCGGCGAAGGCCATCGGGGCGATGGCGATGAGGGTGACGATGGAGCTGATCGCGAGGTCGTAGAGCATGGGACGTTCCGGTAGCGAGAGATGGCCCGGTGGCCACCGAGGCACCTGCCTCACCTAAGATTCAACGTGATCGGTGGCATGAAGTCATCGGGGCATAGGGAACCAAGCCGGATTCCGTTGGGATACAAGGGCACGCACCACGACTCCCCTCCGACCCCGTCATGGACGCTGGAGGATCCGGGTAACGCGCTGACGCTCGCGGGGATCCTCAGGGCCTCGGGCGTGGGGCAGCCGCGAGATCGGTGAGCGCGCGCCGATCGAGGAGCATGCGCGTAGCATCGGGACCCATGAAAGGGTCATCGCGCTCGCGGGCTCCCCGCATTGCACGTTCGGTCGCGCTCGTGGTCGCCACACTCGTCCTCGCGACGGCCGCCGTCTCGGCGCTCGAGGACGTCGTCGGCGTGTCCAACGCGTCGCCGGTGTACCTCGTCGCCGTCGTCGTCTGCGGGGTTGCCGCGGGGACTTGGTCGGCCGTCGCGGCCGCGATCGGCGCCTCCCTGGTCTACAACTTCTTCTTCACGGAGCCGGTGCACACGTTCGCGATCAGCGACCCGGGCGTCCTCCTGAGCGTCGTCCTGCTCCTGTTCGTGGGAATCGTGGTGGGCCAGCTCGCGGCGCTGCAGCGCTCCCGCGCCGAGCTGGCGCTGGCCCGCGAGCGGGAGGCAAGGGCGGCGTTCGGCATCTCGCGCGTCCTGGCGACCCGCGAGTCGACGCCGCTGGCGCTGGCGCAGATCGCGGAGGCGCTGCGCCTCGAGGCGGACATGGACCGGGTGTGGGTAGCGTTCGGCGCGGACCCCGCGAGCGAGCGGATCGCGGCCGACACGGGCGCCGAAGCATCGGCCGACCGGCTGCACGGGAGCGGCGCCCGCGTGCGCGTCCTCCAGCGGAGGCCCGGTGACGAGCCCGCCGCGTGGGTGCTCGTGCATCAGCCCGGACGGGTGGGCCGCGGACCGGGCGGGCACGATCGGTACCGGGTGCGGATCGAGGCGAGCGGAGAGGCGCTCGGCTCCGTCTGGGCCGAGCGAGATCGCCGGCTGGGCGTGCCGGACCAGGCGCAGACTCGGCTGATGGCCGCGGTCGCAGACCAGGTCGGGCAGGCCGTCGCCCGCGACCGGATCGCGGAGGAGGCGAGGGCGGCCGAGGTTGCCCGACAGGGGGATGCCCTCAAGACGTCGCTCCTCCAGTCCGTCTCGCACGACTTCCGCACGCCCCTCGCGGTCATCCGCGCCGCGGCCGGCAGCCTCGACTCCGATTCGGTGCTGTCGCCAGAGGACCGGCACGCCAACGCGCAGGCGATCGAGCGCGAGGTCGAGTACCTGAACGCGCTCGTCGCCAACCTCCTCGACATGAGCCGGATCGAAGCCGGGGTGCTCCGTCCCGACGTGGAGCTGTACGACCTCGACGATGCACTGACGCAGGCCATTGCCCGCGTGCGCCCGCGCCTTGGCGGACGAAGCCTGGAGCTCCAGATAGCGCCGGCCGTGGTGCGGGTCGACGCGGTCTTCCTCGACGCGGCCGTGGCGAACGTGCTGGACAACGCCATCAAGTACACCCAGCCGGCCGCCCGGATCCGCGTGGCGGCGACGGTCCTCGGCCCTGCGACCGTGCGCCTGACGATCGAGGACAGCGGGGACGGCGTCAGCGACGTGGCGCTGCCGCACCTCTTCGAGAAGTTCTACCGGGCGCCGGGGGCGCGCGGCGGTTCGCGTGGCGGCCTGGGCATCGGCCTGGCCGTCGTACGGGGCCTCCTGGAGGCGACCGGCGGCCGCGTCACGGCACGCCGGAGCGGGCTCGGCGGGCTGGCGATCGACATCGACCTGCCGCTCGCGGCCGCGACCGCGGGGCCGGAAGGCGAGGCAGCACCGTGACGGCCGAGCGTGACGGCGCGGTGATCCTCGTCATCGAGGACGACGGGGCGACGCGCCAGGTGCTCGCGCGGGAGCTGACCGCGGCCGGGTATCGCGTGGTCGAGGCGGAGGATGCCGCCGCCGGCCTGGAACGGTTCGCCGCCCGGCGACCGGATCTCGTCCTGCTGGACCTGGGCCTGCCGGACCGTGACGGCTCCGAGGTCATCCGCCTGGTCCGGCGGGAGGCGGCCACGCCGATCGTGATCCTGTCGGGGCGCTTCGAGGAGCGAGAGAAGGTCGAGGCCCTCGAGCGCGGCGCCGACGACTACGTGACGAAGCCCTTCGGGGTCGCGGAGCTGCGCGCGCGGATCAAGGTGGCACTCCGCCACTCGGCCGGGCCCGCCGGGGACGCGCGCGGCCGGCTGTGCGCCGGGCCCATCGAGGTGGACGTTGATCGCCACCTCGTCGAGGTCGCCGGACGACGGGTCGACCTGACGCCCCGGGAGTTCGAGATCCTCAAGGTCCTGCTCACACACCAGGGCCGGATCGTGACGAAGGGCCGGATGCTGCGCGCCGTCTGGGGTCAGGCCTACCAGGGCGAGGACGACTACGTCTACGTCCACGTCAGCAGCGTCCGCCGCAAGCTCAACGCGGCCGACACCGTGCTGCGCGCGGGCGCGCAGATCGTCACTGAGCCCGGGGTCGGCTACCGCATCGCGGACGACGGGCGAACTTCAGGCGATCTTCAGGGCCGCGAACCCTCCTGACCATGCCCGCCTCTTGGAGGCCGGGGCGATCGTGAGGGTATGAACAACGGGTACACGGGCGAGGAAGCCCTCACACGACAGCTCGACGGCGAGCTCCGGCTCGTCCACGAGGCGATCCTCCTCGTCGCCGCGCACGGTGCCTCTCGCGTGCTTGTCGCGGGACTCCGACTCGGGGCCCAGGTGCTGGAGCCGGCGCGACGCATGGCCGAGGCCTCGGGTGTCCGGCTGGTTCCCCTGTGGACCGCCGATGAGGAGCACCTCGACATTCGGGTCGAGGTGGCGGAGCCATGACGGTGCGCCGCGCACATGTCCTGCTGGTCGAGGACGACGACAGTCTTCGGTCGATCCTCGCGCTCCACCTCGCGTCGAAGGGCTTCCGGGTGGCCGAGGCGGCATCCGCCGAGGACGCGGCCGCCCAAGTCGCCGATGGCCTGGTCCCGGCGCTCGTCCTTCTCGATCTCAATCTGCCTGGTCAGACCGGGTGGGAGTTCCTTCGCACCGAGTCGCTCGCCGGGGCCGGGCACCCGCCCGTCGTGGTGACGACGGCGACGCCCGTTCAACCGAGCCGGCTGCGCGAGTTCAACATCGCCGGCTACCTGCCCAAGCCATTCTCGGTGGAGACGCTCGTCGCAACGGTCGAGCGGTTCGTGGGGGCGCGGCCATGACCGACGTCGTGATGCTCACCATCCTCCTGGCTGCCTTCGCGGCCCTGTTCGGCCTCATGTGGCTCTGCCACGCGGTGCGCGGATGACGCTCCTCGACCTGGTCACCGGCCTGACGGCGCTGGCCGTCGCCGTCTACCTGCTGTTCACGCTGCTTCGCGCGGAGCGCTTCTGACCCATGCCCGTCACCGACCTCCTGACCCTCGCCCTCCTGCTGGGGGCGGTCTTCCTGGTGTCCCCGTTCCTGGGCCGGTACATGGCCCGGGTCCTCGAGGGCGAGCGGACCCTCCTCTCGCCCGTGCTGCAGCCCGTCGAACGCGGCATCTACCGCATCGCGGGCATCGATCCCGCCCGCCAGCAGGGCTGGCGGGTGTACGCCGTCTCCCTCCTCGTGTTCAGCCTGGTCGCCGTGGCCTGGCTCTACCTGGTCATGCGGCTCCAGGCCGGGCTGCCGCTCAACCCCACGGGCGCGCCGAACGTGCCCGAGGAGCTGGCCCTCAACACCGCGGTCAGCTTCGTGACCAACACGAACTGGCAGAACTACTCGGGTGAGGTCGCGATGTCGCACCTGACCCAGGCGCTGGGCCTGGCGGTGCAGAACTTCGTCTCCGCCGCGGTCGGCATGGCGATCGCGATCGCGCTCATCCGCGGGCTCGTCCGCCGACGCGCGGACACGATCGGCAACTTCTGGACGGACGTGACGCGGAGCACCCTCTACGTGCTGCTCCCGATCGCGTTCATCGCCGCGCTGGTCCTCGTGTGGCAGGGCGTGCCGCAGACCTTCGGCGGCCCCGCTACGGTGAACACCCTCCAGGGCGCAGAGCAGACGTTCTACCTCGGCCCGATCGCCTCCCAGGAGGCCATCAAGGTGCTGGGCACGAACGGCGGCGGCATCGTCAACGCCAACTCGGCCCACCCGTTCGAGAACCCGACGGCGCTCACCAACTGGTTGCAGCAGTTCCTCATCCTGGTGATCCCGTTCTCGCTCACGGCCACCTTCGGCGTCCTGGTCGGCGACCGCCGGCAGGGCTGGGCGATCATGTCCGCGATGGCGTTGATCTTCGTCCTGGCCGCCGGGACCGCGATCATGGCCGAGTCCGCGTCCAGTCCGCTGCTCCCCGCCGGCCTCGACCAGGCGCTGGGCAACATGGAGGGCAAGGAGGTCCGGTTCGGGGCTGGCGGCGGTGGCCTGTTCGCCGCCGTCACCACCGCGACGAGCACCGGGGCGGTCAACGCGATGCACGACAGCCTGACGCCGATCGGCGGGCTCGTGCCGCTGTTCCTGATGCTCCTGGGCGAGATCACGCCGGGCGGCGTGGGCGCCGGCCTCTACGGGATGCTCGTGTTCGTCCTGCTGGCCGTGTTCATCGCCGGACTGATGGTCGGGCGTACGCCGGAGTACCTGGGCAAGAAGGTCGAGGCCTTCGAGATGAAGATGGCCATGGTCGTCGTCCTCGTCCTGTCCGCGAGCATCCTGGGCTTCACGGCGGTCGCCGTCGCGACGGAGGTGGGCCAGGCCGGCCCGCTCAACGCGGGTCCGCACGGCTTCAGCGAGATCCTCTACGCCTTCGCAAGCCAGACGGGCAACAACGGCTCGGCGTTCGCCGGCCTCACGGGCAACACGCCCTTCTACAACATCACGGGGGCCCTGGCGATGCTGATCGGGCGGTTCGCGATGATCATCCCGATCCTGGCCATCGCCGGCTCGCTCGCAGCCAAGCGGCGAGTCGCGCCGTCACCGGGCACGTTCCCGACCACCGGACCGATCTTCGTGGGCCTGCTGGTCGGCGTGGTGGTGATCGTGGGCGCCCTCAACTTCTTCCCGGCCCTGGCGCTCGGCCCGCTCGTGGAGCAGCTGCTCCTCGTGGCCGGGCAGGCCTTCTAGCCATGACGAGGACGCCGATGACGCTCGACACCGGCAGCGGCACGCGTCGCTTCCAGCGCTTCGTGACGCTGGGCGGGGCCAAGCCGTCCGGCGAGCCCCCGCGCTCGCGCGGCGTGCTCGATCCATCGCTCCTTCGCGCGGCCGTGCCGCACGCGTTCCGCAAGCTGGATCCCCGGCTGCTGGCCCGCAACCCGGTCATGTTCGTGGTCGAGATCACCGCGGTCCTGGTGACCCTGATCGCGATCACCGGCGCGACGGGCCTCGTTGGGCTGGACGTCGGCACGAGCCTGGGCTTCGAGATCCAGGTGGCCGCGTGGCTGTGGTTCACCGTCCTGTTCGCGACCTACGCCGAGGCCGTCGCCGAGGCACGCGGCCGCGCCCAGGCCGCCACGCTGCGCAAGACCCGCTCCGTCACCTCCGCCCACCGCCGCACCGGCGAGGGCGCCCTCGAGGACGTCGGCAGCGCAGAGCTCCGCGCCGGCGACATCGTCCTCGTCCGCGAGGGCGAGACGATCCCCTCCGACGGCGACGTCATCGAGGGCGTGGCATACGTCAACGAGGCGGCGATCACTGGCGAGTCGGCGCCGGTGCTCAAGGAGCCCGGCACGGACATCCGCTCCAGCGTCACCGGCGGCACCACGGTCGTCTCCGACCAGCTCGTGATCCGCGTGACCGCCAACCCCGGCGAGACCTTCCTCGACCGGATGATCGCCCTGGTCGAGGGCGCGAAGCGGCAGCGGACGCCCAACGAAATCGCCCTCTCGATCCTGCTGTCCGGCCTGACGCTCGTGTTCCTGCTGGCGACCGTCACGCTGCGGCCCTTCGGCTCGTTCGCGGGTGCCTCCGTGCCAATCGTGGCGCTCATCGCGCTGCTGGTCTGCCTGATCCCGACCACCATCGGCGGCCTCCTGTCCGCCATCGGCATCGCGGGCATGGACCGTGTCGCGCGGTTCAACGTCCTGGCGATGAGCGGGCGCGCCGTCGAGGCCTCCGGCGACGTGGACGTGATCCTGCTCGACAAGACAGGCACGATCACGTTCGGCAACCGGCTTGCCTCGGCCATCGTCGCGGCGCCCGGCTGCGCCGAGGCCGAGGTCCTCGAGGCCGCCCTGGTCGCGTCCCTGCGCGACGAGACGCCGGAGGGCCGGTCCATCGTGACCCTGGCCCGGGTGCGGCTCGCGGAGCTTGGGCGCCCGGCAGGCGACGGCGACGACGCCAGCCTTGCGGCCCTGGATGCCCGGATCGCGGAGGTCCGCGACTTCTCGGCCGAGACCCGGACCAGCGGCGTCAGGCTGAGCGACGGAATCACCATCCTCAAGGGAGCGGTCGACGCGATCGCCGCCGCCGTGCCCGACGGGATGCCGCCAGAGGTCTCGGCGGAGACGCAGGCCATCGCCGGCCGGGGCGCCACACCGCTGGCCCTGTTGCGCGATGCCACGATCCTGGGCTGTATCGAGCTCAAGGACACCGTCAAGCCCGGGCTTGCCGAACGGTTCGAGGAGTTCCGCCGGATGGGCGTCCGGACGGTCATGGTCACCGGCGACAACCCGCTCACTGCGGCGACCATCGCGGCCGAGGCCGGCGTGGACGACTTCGTGGCCGAGGCGCGGCCGGAGGACAAGATCGCGTTCATCCGCGCCCAGCAGGCCGAGGGCCACCTGGTGGCGATGACCGGCGACGGCACCAACGATGCCCCGGCCCTCGCCCAGGCGGACGTCGGCCTCGCGATGAACAGCGGCACCTCCGCGGCCAAGGAGGCGGCCAACATGGTCGATCTCGACTCCGACCCCACGAAGCTGCTGGAGGTGATCGCGATCGGCAAGCAGCTGCTGATCACCCGCGGCTCCATCACGACGTTCTCGATCGCGAACGACGTGGCGAAGTACTTCGCCATCCTGCCGGCGCTGTTCGTTGGCGTGTACCCGGAGCTCTCGGCGCTCAACGTCATGGGCCTGTCGACCCCGGAGAGCGCGATCCTGTCGGCGGTCATCTTCAACGCCCTGATCATCGTGGCGCTGATCCCGCTCGCCCTCCGTGGCGTGGCCTTCCGGGCGGCTCCGGCCGCCATCCTCCTGCGGCGCAACTTGCTGGTCTACGGGCTGGGCGGGATCATCGCCCCGTTCCTCGGTATCAAGCTGATCGACATGGCCATCACGGCCATCGGCCTCGCGTGAGCGTGAAACCCATGAAGTCCTTCCTGTCCTCCCACCTGCGCCCGGCACTCACGGTGCTCTTCGCCCTGACCCTGGTGACCGGGGTCGTCTACCCGGCCGCGGTCACCGCCGTGGCCCAGGTGGTCTTCCCGGCTCAGGCCAACGGGTCAATGGTCGTGACGGCCGACGGCCACGCCGTTGGCTCGAGCCTGATGGGCCAGCTGTTCGACGATCCCCACTACTTCTGGAGCCGCCCGTCCGCGGCCGGCGCCGGCTACGACGGGATGGCCTCGGCCGGCTCGAACCTCGGCCCGACCAGCGCCGCACTCGTCGAGCGGGTGACCGCAGAGGTGGACCGGCTTCGGGCCGCTCACGGCGACGCCCCGATCCCCGTGGATCTCGTGACCGCGTCCGCGTCCGGGCTGGACCCCGACATCAGCCCCGAGGCGGCCGCCTACCAGGTAGGACGGGTCGCCGCGGCGCGCGGTATCGCGGTCGCGGACGTCGAGGCGGCGGTCGCGCGTCACACCGAGGGCCGCCTGCTCGGGTTCCTCGGCCAGCCAAACGTGAACGTCCTGGAGCTCAACCTCGACCTGGACGGGCTCGTGCGATGAGTGACGGCGAGCGCGACGCCTTCGATGTCCGTCCGTCTCCTGACGAGTTGCTCGAGCGGTACCGCTCCGAGACCGTCGCCGCGCGCGGCCGGCTGCGCCTGTATCTCGGGATGGCACCCGGCGTGGGCAAGACGTACCGGATGCTCGAGGAGGGGCACCGGCGGGCCGGTCGCGGCACGGACGTCGTGGTGGGTTTCGTGGAGGCACACGGGCGACCGCTCACGACAGCCCTCGTCGACGGCCTCGAGATGGTGCCGCGTCGAAGGACCGCGCATCGCGGGATGACGGTCGAGGAGATGGACACCGACGCCGTGATCGCGCGACGACCCACCGTCGCCCTCGTGGACGAGCTCGCGCACACGAATGCTCCCGGATCCCCGCGCGGGAAGCGCTGGGAGGACGTGGAGGCGATCCGCGATGCCGGCATCGACGTCATCTCAACGATGAACGTCCAGCACCTCGAGTCGCTGAGCGACGCCGTCGCGACGATCACGGGGGCGCCCGTCAACGAGCGCCTGTCCGACGACGTGCTGCACCGTGCCGACGAGATCGAGCTCGTGGACATGAGCCCGCACGCGCTCCGCCAGCGGATGCGGCACGGGAACGTCTACCCGCCCGATCGCACGCAGGTGGCGCTCGAGCACTTCTTCACGGAATCGAACCTGACGGCGCTCCGGGAGCTGTCCCTCCGGATGGTTGCGCAGCGGGTCGAGGACCAGCTCGAGGACGTGAACCACGCGACGCTGCCTCTCGTCTCCGAGCGCGTGGTCGTCCTGGTCGACGGCAGCCCGAGGTCGGGGCGAGCCGTCCGGCGCGCGGCATCACTGGCGGGCGCCATCCATGCCGGTCTGGTGGCCCTGGTCCCCCCCGCGGAGAGCGTCGACGCCCTACCGTTCGACAGGGCGCGGGACCTTCGCGAGGCACTCGATGTGGCGGTCGAGCTGGGTGCGCGCACGGCGCAGCTCGGCCCGGGCGACCTCGCGGAGTCCATGGGCGCAACCGTGCGAGACCTGGGCGGCACCCATCTCTTCATGCCGCACGCGTCGCCCGGCAGGCTGGAGGGACTCCTGCACCGGTCGCTTGCGGACCGCCTCGCCGAGCAGCTTCCCGACGTCGACATCCACCTGGTTGGCGGGGCCTGAGCCCGGGCGGCGTCGAGTACGCCGACGGAGGCCGGTCGTTCACCGGGCCCGGTGGTCCGGGATGCATCCCATCTTCTGTGCTGACGCCCAGCGGCTCCGACTTGGCCGCCCTGCGGCCCATCGGTCGCCCGTGGCCGATGGTTCGTCCGCTGCAGGGGACCGTTTGCCCTGCTTCAAGTCCCCAGCTGCCGGTTTGTCCGGCGGGCGCCACCGGCCGTCGATCCTGGGCGACGAATGGGCCGCTCACCGGCCATCGGCCGCCCAGGCGGCTGAGCTGACCTCATCGTGGGCCAGACGGGTGCAGCACAGTCGTTGGGATGCCTACGGTGGTCCGTGCCGGGGTTGACATCCGGCCATCCGGTCAATAGCATCAACGCCCGTTGATATAAACCGGCGTTGATGCGTCGGGACGTCAACCGCCATCGCAGGTTCCACCGGCGCATGTCCCCCTCTCCCGCGCGGATCCGGAGCACGCTTGCAGCGGCCGTCGACCAGCCCGACGACCTCCGCGAGCTGCGGCGCTTCCACAAGGTGCTGGCGGACGTGAACCGGCTGCGCATCTGCCGCGTGCTCGCGGAGGGTCCCGCCACGGTCACCGAGCTCATCGACCGCGTCGGGCTCTCCCAGCCACTCGTCTCCTGGCATCTGTCCAAGCTGCGCGAGGTCGGGCTGGTCTCCGCGCAGCGGAACGGCCGGGAGACCATCCACACCATCGAGCCGGAGGCATTCGCGATGTTCGCCAACCGCCAGGCCAGGGCCCTCGGGCTGGAGTCAGCCCTGACCGGGAACGGAGCGGGCTCGTGAGCGGGTCCTTCGTCTCCCCCGAGTTGCGGGCGAAGGTCCGCGGCCTCGCGGAGCCCGTGGGGCGGCTCTTCGTCCGTCTCGGGCTCTCCCCCAACGCGATTACGGTCATCGGCTTCGGCATCGCCGTCGTGGCTGCCGTGGTAGCCGGCCTGCAGGCCTGGTTCCCTGCCGGACTGCTGATCATCTTCGGCGGCATCTTCGACATGTTCGACGGGATGGTCGCTCGCGCCACCAACAGGGTCTCGAAGGCCGGCGCCTTCATGGACTCCACCTTCGACCGGTGGGGTGAAGGCGTCGTCTACGTCGGGCTCGCCGCCGGCTGTCTGTTCGCCGGCTTCGATCTCGGTGTGATCCTGTCCGCCGCGGCCATGGCCTGTGCGTTCATGGTCAGCTACACCCGCGCCCGTGCCGAGAGCCTGGGGTTCGCCCCCGGCTCCGGGATGGCCGCCGTCGGCCTCGCCCCGCGCGAGGTCCGTCTCGTGATCCTCACCATCGGCGTCTGCCTCGCGGGCGTGAACATCGGGATTCTCGGGTTCACCCTCGGCCTGATCACGGTGCTCGCCGCGATCACCACCGTGCAGCGCGTCGTCGTGACCCTCAACCAGGCAGCCCAACAGCAGGGCTGAACCTGCCCATCCGGAGTACCCAGTGACCAAGAACGAGACCGCGCCCGCCAAGGCGGACCGCAAGGTGCGCGTCGCCGTCGTCGGCGTCGGCAACTGCGCCAGCAGCCTCATCCAGGGCCGCTACTACTACGAGAACGCCAAGCCCACGGACTTCGATCCCCGGCCTGATGCACGTCCAGCTGGGCGAGTACCACATCCGCGACGTGGAGTTCGTGGCCGCGTTCGACATCGACAAGGAGAAGGTCGGCAAGGACGTCTCCGAGGCGATCTTCTCGGGCCAGAACAACACGATCAAGTTCATGGACGTGCCGCACATGGGCGTGACCGTGGACCGCGGCATGACCCACGACGGGCTGGGCAAGTACCTGTCCCAGGTGATCGAGAAGGCCCCCGGCCCCACGGCCGACATCGTGGGCATCCTCAAGGACCGCCAGGTCGACGTCATGGTCTCGTACCTGCCCGTCGGCAGCGAGGAAGCCACCAAGTGGTACGCGGAGCAGGCCCTGGCGGCCGGCGTGGGCTTCGTCAACGCCATCCCGGTGTTCATCGGCCGTGAGCCCTACTGGCAGCGCCGGTTCGCCGAGAAGGGCCTGCCGATCATCGGCGACGACATCAAGAGCCAGGTCGGGGCGACGATCTCGCATCGCGTGCTGACCCGCCTGTTCATGGACCGCGGCGTCCGCCTGGACCGCACCTACCAGCTGAACTTCGGCGGCAACACGGACTTCATGAACATGCTCGAGCGCGAGCGGCTGGAGTCCAAGAAGATCTCCAAGACCAATGCGGTGACGTCCATGCTGGATTACGAGATGGCGCCCGGCGACGTGCATGTCGGCCCGTCGGACTACGTCCCGTGGCTCAAGGACCGCAAGTACTGCTACATCGTCATGGAGGGCACGACCTTCGGCGACGTGCCGCTCAAGGCGGAGCTCAAGCTCGAGGTCTGGGACAGCCCCAACAGCGCCGGCGTCATCATCGATGCGGTCCGGTGCCTCAAGATCGGGCTGGACCGCGGCCTGAAGGGTACCCTTGTCGCACCCTCGTCCTACTTCATGAAGAGCCCGCCGCTCCAGCTCCACGACGACGTGGCGCGCGAGCGGGTCGAAGCCTTCATCCGGGGCGAGGACAACGAGACGCTCACGGGGACCGAGGTGTCCAAGAAGGACGCCAAGGCGCTCGCGACCGCAGCAAGGACGAAGGCTCCCGCCACCAAGTGACCCAACCCAAGCGACAGCTCGAGGCGCCCCACCGGCGCCTCGAGACCACGCCCCCGCGCCTCGTCGAGAAGGCGGCGGTCATCGGCTATCGGTCGGCGTCCGCCGTCCTCGCGTTCGTGCCGCCCGCGATCTCGCGGGGCGTGATCGGTGGCGCATCGCAGCTCGCGTATCTCGCCTGGCCGGCCAAGCGTCGGTCGTCCAACGTCAACTTCGGGCACGTCCTCGGCCTGCCGCCGTCCGACCCGAGGGTCATGCGCATGGCCCTGCGTGCGTACCGGGAGTACGCCCGCTACATGGTGGAGCTCATGCGGCTCCCCAGCCGGTCCCTGGAGGAGCTGGCCGATACGACCGAGGGCGACGGTGTCGACCGGATCGTCGGCTACTGGCAGGACTCGGGTCGCGCGATGATCGTGATTGCCGGGCATGTCGGCAACAACGAGGCGGTCGCCGCCGCCATCGCCAGCCGCGGCCTCCCCGCCAACGTCGTCGCGGACGACTCCTCCTTTCCAGAGATCTTCGAGATCCTCCGCCAGCAGCGGGAGTCCTGGGGCACCCACATCATCCCATGGCGCAACCTGCGCGAGCTGTTCACGGTCCTGCGCAGGAAGGAGATCGTCGCCCTGCTGGTGGACTGGGGCTACCGCAGCGACGGGATCCCGGTGCAGTTGTTCGGGTCGTGGACGGCCCTCCCGGCCGGGCCTGCCACCCTGGCCGCCAAGACCGGGGCGATCATCGCGCCGATGGCGATCCGGCGGACGAAGGGTGGCAGGTTCCGCATCGAGGCGCCCGGCAGCTTCACCGTCGACTCGTCGGGCCCGGCAGAGCTGCAACGTGCCACCCAGCGGATCGCCGACGCCCTGGAGAACATCGTTCGCGCCGCGCCCACCCAGTGGTACAGCTTCAAGCCGGTGTGGCCCACGGACCCGACGGAGGCTGCCAGCCTGGAGGCCAGGGCCCGGGAGATGATGGCCGGCAGGCCCGACCCGGGTCCCTCCTGGTTGCCGGCCCACGGCGTGGACGGAGCCGAGCCGCCTCGTGACGCACGGAGGTGAGCCGGCCGTTCTCGGCGCCGAGCTCACGGACGCTGCGGGGATCCCTGCTCCTGGCCGCCACCCGGATCATCGCTGCCCTGCCCGAGCCGCCGCTCGTCGCCGCCGCCGAGAGCATCGGCGAGCTGTGGTACCGGCTCGCGCCCGACCGCGCCGCCCAGGCGCGTGCCAACCTGCGCCGTGTCTGCGAGGGACTGGACACGCAGGGCCGCGGCACGCGCCTGGCGCGCCGGGCGGCAACCGATCCGGACGCGCTCGAGCTGCTGGTCCGGCGCTGCTTTCGTCACACCGTCCGCTACTACCTCGAGGTCGCGCGAATCGGCAGCGTGGATCTCCAGCAGGCCCTGGACCGCGTCGTCGTGGAGGATCCCCGATACCGTGCGCGAGGGCCTGCAGTCCGGCCGCCCGGTCGTGGTCGCGGGCATGCACTTCGGCGGCGATCGAGCTGCCAGCGATCGTGGTCGCCCATCTCGTCGGCCATCGCGTGAGCGGTCCCATGGAGACGGTGGCCGACCCCGCGATCCAGCGCTGGTTCGAGACCACGCGGGGCCGGGTCGGGGTCACCATCGTCCCGGTTCGGAACGCGCGGCGGACGCTCCTCGCGGCCCTGCGCCGGGGCGAATCCGTCGGCATGGTCAACGACCGCGACATCTCGGGCTCCGGGATCCCGGTGCCCTTCTTCGGAAGCCCGGCGCCGATGTCGCCCGGACCCGCGCTGCTGGCCCTCGAGACCGGGACGCCGGTTTACGCGGCCGCCGCGCGGCGGATCGGCGGAGGGCGCTACGCGGGCAAGGTGATCGCCGTCCCCATGCCGGTCGAGGGCACCCGGCGCGAGCGCATGGTCGCACTGACGACCGCCATCGCGGCCGCCTACGAGACCATCCTGGCCGACGCACCCGAGCAGTGGTGGGGAGCGTTCCACCCGATCTGGCCGGATCTCGTCGTCGGTGCCAGCAGCGGCTCGGGCGAGGCGTCGCCTGCCACCGACCAGTCCGGGTCCGCCCCGTGACGCAGGAACCCCTCGTCCGGCTGGGCCGCGCCGACATGCACATCCACACGCTCGCGTCGGACGGCACGTCGTCCGTGCCCGAGATCCTGGATCACGTCGAGGCACAGGGCTTCCTGGACCTCATCGCCATCGCCGACCACGAGCGCATCGACGCGGCGGTCGCCGCGAGGCACATGGCCGAGGACCGCGGCCTGCGCATCCAGGTCGTGGTGGGCGAGGAGGTGAGCACCCGTGGCGGCCACCTGCTCGCGCTGTTCCTCGAGCGGCCCGTCGCCTCCCTCAGGTCGCTCGCCTGGTCGATCGAGGCGGTCCACGACCAGGGTGGGATCGCGATCCCGGCCCACCCGCTGGTGCCGTTCCCGATGTGCGCCCAGGGCTCCGCGCTGCGACGCCTCCTGGCCGGCGACAACCCGACCGTCGCGGCCCGACACGATCGAGACCTTCAACCCCACGGCGCTGGGCAAGTACCGCCACGCCACGGTGGTCCGGTTCGCCGAGGAGCACGGCCTGGCCCGGGTCGGCAACAGCGACGCCCACGTCGCCTCGGCGATCGGCGCCTGCTGGACGACCTTCCCTGGCCGGACGCCCGAGGACTACCGCCGGGCGGTGGCGTCCGGACTGACGGAGCACCACGGCGGCTTCCACGGCTCGTTCGACCAGTTGGGCGTGTACGGGCGGCAGCTGCGCAAGTACGCGCGCGGGTGGCAGGCGACGATCGGCGGGCAGGTGCGCCGAGATGGGACGGGCCGGGATCTCGGCTACCCCGGTGGGACCCTGCGTCCACCGCGCTACGATCCCTCCATGGGAAGGGAGGAGGGTGGCGCGTGAAGATCGGCCTGGTCTCGCCGTACGTCTACCCGCTGCCGGGCGGCGTGACCCAGCACGTCCGGTTCCTGTACGAGAACCTCCGACTGCGCGGCCACGAGGTCCGCATCCTGACCTCGTCCCACGGCCTCCAGCGCTCGTCCGAGGGCGACGTCATCCGCCTGGGCAAGGGCTTCTCGATGCCGTCCAACGGCTCGGTCGGCACGATCACGCTCTCCCCGCGCTACGTGTCCCAGGCCCACGACCTGCTGGAGCGCGAGCGGTTCGATGTGCTCCACTTCCACGAGCCGTTCGTGCCGTTCCTCTCGCTCGTGCTCCTCAACCAGAGCCAGAGCGTCAACATCGGCACCTTCCACGCCTACGGCGGCTGGTCGCCGGCCTACGAGTTCGGGGCCCGGGCGCTGCGCGGGTACGCGGACCGGCTGCACGGGCGGATCGCCGTGTCGGCCGCAGCGCGCCACTTCATCGACCGCTACTTCCCGGGCGACTACAAGGTCATCCCCAACGGCGTGGACATGAACCGCTTCCGGGGCGCCGTGCCGCTGACTCGCTGGCAGGACGGGACCCAGAACATCCTGTTCGTGGGCAGGTTCGAGCCCCGGAAGGGCGTTCTGAACCTGCTCAAGGCCTACCGGATCCTGCGCCGGACCGGCCACGACTGCCGGCTCCTGCTCGTCGGCGGGGGTCCGCAGGAACGCGAGGCGCGCCGCTACGTGGCCACGCGGCGGCTGCAGGGCGTCGAGTTCCTGGGCCGCGTCAGCGACGACGAGCGGAACCAGCTGTTCCGCACCGCCGACGTCTTCTGCTCCCCGGCGACGGGGCGGGAGTCGTTCGGGATCGTCCTGCTCGAGGCGATGGCGGCGGGCGCCCCGATCGTCGCGTCCGACATCCACGGGTACAAGGGCGTGGTGCGACGCGGTCGGGAGGCGCTGCTCGTCCCGCCCAAGGACCACAAGGAGTTGGCCGTGGCACTCGCCCGGCTCCTCCGGGACCGCGAGCTGGCGGCGTCCATGTCGGCAGCCGGCCTGGTCCGCGCCGAGGAGTTCAGCTGGCCGCGGGTCACCGCCAAGGTCGACGAGTACTACGGGTTCGCGATCCGTCGACTCGCGGCCGGCGGCACGCTGCCGGCGCACTTCACCGCACCCATCCCGCCGTCGCCACGGGTCCCGACAGGCCCAGGCTGAGGTCTCCTCGCTCGAGCCTTGTCAGGCGGGCCCAGCCTCCCCGTCGGGCCCGGTCACGCTCGCAGCGCCCGACGGCCCATCGCTCCCGCCGTCGCCCCCTGCGTCCTGGCCGAGCGCCTGGCGCCAGGCCCAGGCGGAGTAGGCCACGACGCCGCTGGCCACGATCAGGAACACCATCAGGATCGCGAACCTGGGGTCCGCGAACGAGATCGACTTGCCGCGGTCGATCGTGTCCACGCTGAACTGGAACGCGTAGAGGTACGTGGGCAGCAGACCCTGGTAGGCGTTGACGATGGTCGACGGCATGGCCAGGGCCGAGATGTTGGGGTAGAGCAGCACGAACCACGCCGCCGTCACGGCGACCAGCCCGGCCACGAACCGGCGAGCGTCGCGCGCCGTCAGCACCTGGATCGCCATGAGGCCCAGGGGGACGGCCACGATGAGCGCGATGATCTCGGGGATGACCCCGTTGATGGTGAACAGCGGGTCCCCGTCCGGCAACAGGCGGGCGAAGGCCAGTGCGGCGCCCCCGGCGGCTGCGGTGAGCACCAGCGGGAGAAGGTCATGGACCGTGAGCGGCCGCCCGCCCGGTCGCGGCCGCCCGAGGGCCACCAGCATCCACACCAGCACGAGCACGGTGATCACCGCCACGACCACCATGGCGGCCGTGGCCGGGGTCACCACCAGGTTGCCGGGGTTCCCGTTGCAGGCCTGCGAGCCGGCGTTGACCGACTCGACGCCCGCGAGCGAGCACAGCGGGTAGCGCAGCAGCCACAGGATGACCGGCCCCATGATCGCCACGGCCGCCGAGGCCCGTACGAGAAGCCAGGTCCGCCGCGACGCCCCGTGCCAGATCTCGGCCACGAAGTAGCCGAGGGCCAGGATCACGAACGGCAGGCTCGTGTAGTAGTGGTACTGGAAGGCGGCCCGGTCGATGCGGGCCCACGAGACCCACTGGGCCAGGAACGCGATCAGGATCAGCGCCAGGGCGAGGCTCCGGCGCCGGTAGGCCTGGAACGCCACGAACACCATCGCCGGGATGCCCAGCCACCAGATCACGATGTTGCCGGCGTCGTAGATGGCGGCCGAGGTGGAGTAGGCGTACGAGCCCTGGTAGAACCACACGGGCTTGAGGTTGAGCGGCCAGGCCCACCAGGGCGAGCTGGCGGCGTGGGCCGCGGTCAGGTTGTTGTGGTACTCGTACATGCGCCTGGTGAGCTCCACGAGTGTCTCGCCCGTGTTGCCGGCCGGCCAGCCGTCGACGATCCGGTGGTTCTCGATCATGGCCCAGGGCAGGTACGTGAGAACGTAGACCGCCACCGGGATCACGAGCAGGCATGCCGCCAGCCACACCGCCGGCAGGCCCAGCCCCCATCCCAGGCGCACCCAGCCCTCGGGGGCGGGTGAGGCAGGCGGCGGACCACCGCCCGCGCCTGGAGCGGGAGCCGGCTTCATCGGGCCGACGCCCAGCCTCCCGCCGACGTTGAACGCGGCGTAGGCCAGCAGGCCGACCAGCACGAGTGCGAAGCCCATCTGGACCGCGGTGAACTGGACCGGGCCCAGGACGATGTTCTCCTCGGCCTTGCCCATGGCCATCGCGGTCAGGGCGAGCAGGATCCCGGCGGCCGCAGGCGCCGCGACGGCAAACCGCATCTCGTCGTCCGACCACGCGACCGGCCGATAGACGGTCAGCGCGACCGTCACGAGCGTGAGGCCGATCATGATCAGGATGAACGGGAGGTTCCCGGCCCCGCCACTGTCCGCGGGTACGGCGAGACCCATCCAGCCGAGGACGCCGGTGATCCCGATCATGCCGATGATCAGGAGGATCCGGCCGAGGGCCGAGCGGATCAGGACGAGAATCCCCAGCGCGCCGATCGCATAGGCGGCGACCCACTTCGAGGCCAGTGCCAGGCCCAGGAGGACGCCCATGGCTGGCATCACGAGCCAGAAGGAGCGCTTGACGCGTTCTGGCTCCAGCCACAGCCACGCGAACAGCACGTAGGCGGCCAGGATGAAGAAGGCCGTGTACACATCGTTCATCGCGATCCGGCTCTGGACGAAGAGCATCCCGTCCAGGAGCGCGAACAGCCCCACGAACACGCCGACGGAGCGCCGCCGGAAGAGGATCCGCGCAAGCAGGAACAGGACCGCCACCGTGAGCGCGCCCATGATCACGCCCGGCAGTCGCCACGCGAACGTGTACGACCCGACATCGAGCGAGACGGCCTCGCCGCCGGCCGCGAACGGGAGCAACGCGCCGTGGCTGGTGCTGGGGAAGTCCTTGTTGTGGTCCAGGACCAGCGCCGTCGGCGCAAACGGCAGCCGGTGGTCCGCGAACACGCTCTTCCCGTGCGGCTCGACGACGTACACGGTCGTCCCGGCACCATCGGGCGCCGTCCCGAGCACGTACACGAGCTCAGCCGCGGTGTCGTAGACGACGCGCGTGCCGGCCGCCGGCAGCGGGAAGTCCTCGCTCAACTCGGGCCCGTTCGCCGCACGGTCACCGCTGATCGCGATCACGCTGATCTCAGGGTCGCCGGTCGTGTCGTCCGTGGAGGTGACGTAGAGCTGGGATCCGTCATCGACCCCGCTGACCTGGGCCAGGCCTGCCGCGCCGCCCTCCAGCTCCACGGTCGCGGTCGTCGCGGCGGCGACGTCGACGAACGTGACGCCCGCGCCATCCGCAACGGCCATCGTGGAGACCGGCTGGAACTCCACGCCCGCGAGCTCGCCCGCATCCATGGCGGCCTTGAGGGCCGTGCGTTCCTCGGTCGTCGGGACGACGTCGATCCGGACATTGTTCTCGTCGAGCTTGTTGAGATCGGCGAGGTAGGTCGCCTCGTCGCCGCCCAGGATCTCGGCCAGCTTCGCAGCCGCGGCCTCCGCGTCCTCGACGACCGCGGGCAGGACCAGGAGGGCGGTGATGTCGTCCACGGCCGCCAGGTCCGTGGCGCCAGCGATGGCCGCCGTGCCGACGACCTCGGCCGCGTCGAGGTCCACGACCGTCACGGTCCCGTCGGCGAGGATGGCGGCCGCGTGGGAGCCGTCGCGGTACGCAGCGAGCCGGGTCACGGGCCCGCCGACAGCGGTCACCGGGAACGGCGTGATCTCGGGGTTCTCCGGGTCGGCCTCCCGGTCGGCGTCGAGCGCTGTGGCGTCGACGGCATACAGGTCGCCCGCGTCCGTCCCCACCAGCGCCTGCAGCCCGGTCTCGTCGAAGGTGACCGCGCTCGCGCCCGGCAGGACCCAGCGCGCCACGACGCCCCGGGTCGCGAGGTCGTAGGCGACGAGCTCCGAGCCGGTCGCCACCCAGACGCGATCGCCGGCACGGTCGCCGGAACCCGACGGATCCTCGCGGCGCGGCTCGACGGCGGCGTCCCGCACCGGCACCCCCAGGTCGCTCGCGGACGCCACGTCGTGGCCCGCGAAGGCCACGATCCCGGCGGCCATGGCGTACTTGGCGAGGTGCGGGTGGGTCCACTCGTAGATGTCGTGGGAGATGTCGTAGCGCCAGGCCTGCAGGAACTCGGTGGCGGTGCGAGCGTGATAGACCTCATCGAAGTGCATCCGGGCCGGGTCACCCACCCGGTACGTGCGCAGGACCAGCGCGCCGACCACGAACACGATCAGGAGGAACAGGTCCAGTCGGTCCAGCCGCCCTCGTCGGCTCGCGGTCGAGGCTCGCCGATCGATCGGGCCGGAACGGCGTCTCGCCCACGCGGGCGCGCAGCCACGCGACCGGTCCCATCTCCGTCCAGGACGGCCGGTCGTACCAGGCGGGCACGAGGCGGGCCGCGGGGACGAGCGCCGCGTCGACGGGATGGTCGCTCGCGGCCTGGGCGGCGACCGGGCCAGCGGAGGGGATTGCCCCGACCCCAGCGCTCGCGGCCACCACGGCACTGGCGGCGGCGTCGGCGGGCTCGGTCGTGAGCAGATGGCGGGTCTCCGGTTCCGGCTCCGGTGCGAGCGACATCCTCCTCGACCCGGCCACGCTCCAGCTGGGCGGCAAGCGCCCGGCGCGCGCCCGGCCGCAGCTGCAGGAGGCCCCAGACGAAGGCCGCCGAGTGGAGCAGGGCCACCGTCGTCACGCCGAACGGCGAGCGGATCGCCCCACCGATCCCCAGCCAGTCCGAGACCCCCGGGTTGTCCGGGTAGAGCACGACGAGGACCACGTACATGTTCAGGAACGTCGCGATCCCGGCCACGACGTAGGCGACCCGCCAGCGCGTCGAGAAGGCGAACAGGATCGCCGCCAGGCCGAAGAAGCGGGAACAGGTAGCGCTCGTGGACGCGGGTCGGGGCGGCAAAGAAGGCCAGGGCGAGCACGCAGACGCCCACGAGGATCGTCAGGCGGTCCGGGTGGCGCGCCACCACCCAGGCGACGATCGCAGCCGTGCCCAGGAGCAGGGCCGCGCCCACCAGCGCCGCCGGGACCGGGCCGATGGCACCCCAGGCCGCCGCATCCGGCACCGGCGAATCCGGCATCCAGAGCGCACCGCCGGCAGTGGCGACGCTCTGGCCATCCACCGGGAACAGGGCCCACCAGTTGTAGGCGTTCACCGAGAGATACGGGTATGTCGCCGCCGTGCTGAACACCAGCCGCAGGAGGGAGCTCTCGAGGAAGGGGGCGGTCGACGAGACGCCGATGACGGTGAGCCCGAACGGCGCCGACAGCGCAACAGCGGTCAGGAACCCCGCCGCGCCGGTGGTCAGGATGCGCAGCCACCCGATATCCCGGAGCTCGAAGGAGAAGCCCCGCCGGCGAGGCTCGCCCTCGTCGCCGTAGCCGCCTCTCGGCCACAGCGCCCGCCGGATCACGACCACGGCCACGATCGGGACGAGGATCGCCAGCTGGGGCTTGATCAGGGCGGCGACCACCGCCAGGACGGCGGCCCGCTCGCCTCGTCCCCGCCACAGCTCGCGCACCCCGAGGAGCAGGAACAGCGTCCCGAAGCTGTCCACCTGGCCCCAGATCACCGAATCGAACCAGGTGATCGGATTGAGGATGACGACCGCGGCGGCGATGAGCGCCCGTCGTCGGGTCACGCCCAGTTCGAGTGCCATGGACGCCACGAGGTAGCCGAGCAGGACGTCCGTGATGATCGCCGGCAGCTTGATCAGGCTGTCGGTGATGTCCGTTGCCACGCCGGCGGCGCCGAAGACCTCGCGCAGGGCCCCGATGGGCCACAGGGCGTAGAGATAGCCGGGCGTGTAGTCGGCGTACGAGGCGTTGGCGTAGAAGCCCCACGGGCCGTGCTGGGCGAGGGTGTCGGCCCAGTAGTTGAACAGCCCGAGATCCGCCCCGAACCCCGAGCCGCGGAGTCCATCGATGCCGTATGCCAGAATCAGCCTGAAGATCAGGCCGATCGCCATGATGGCCACGATCTGCCGGCCGATGCCTCGCCGGGGGGCTTCGTCCGTCGTTGACTCCCGGTCGGGCATACCCGAACCCAGAGCGGTCACGGGGAGCCTCCTACGCAAGGTGAAGGTGCCGCCGAGTATAGCCGAGGGGCCCGAGGGGACCCCCCTGGTCGCTCCTGCCGTCCGCAACCCGGTGAGCTGGCTCGTCGGGCTGGGCTTGATGCTGGCCGCCTTCGTCCTGTACTGGGTCGCGAACCCCGAGCACTACAACTTCTACAACCACTTCGTCTGGCAGGCCGACGCGTTCCTGCACGGACGCGCATGGTTCCCGCACCCGGTGCTCGCGGGCGGCGACCTGCCGGAGAACTGGTACCTGCAGGACGTGTACCCGCTGACGCTCCCGGATGGGACGCCGGACGGGCGTGTGCTGCTTCCCTTCCCACCCCTGCCGGCGATCCTGCTGCTGCCCTTCGTGGCGGTGTGGGGGCTGGCGACGGACCAGGAGGCGATCGCCATCGGCCTCGGGGCTCTTGGCGTCGGGCTGGCCTGGTGGATGCTGGGCGGCCTGCGGCTGCGGACCTCGGTGCGGGCGCTGACGACGGGGATCTTCGCCACCGGCACCGTCTGGTGGTGGGCGACGGTGGCGGGCAGCACCTGGTACCTCGCCCACCTCGTGGCCGCCGACATCGCGCTCCTTGCCGTGGGGATCGCCCTGCGCCGGGACCCCTCGGCCGCGGACGAGCGTCCCCGGGACGAGGCCTCCCCCGCGGACGCCGGTCGGGCGGGCGCGACGGCGAGTGGCCTGCGACGATCGGTGTGGCCCCTGGATCGCTCGCAGGTGCTGGTCGGGTTCCTGCTCGGCCTCGCGGTCGCCGCCCGCCTGCCGCTGATCTTCGGCGCCCCGTTCTTCGTCATGGTCGGTGGCGGCGGGACGCCGGGGCGACGCCTGGCCTCGGCCGCGGTGGGCGGGTTCCTGCCCGTGGTGTTCCTGCTCGGCTACACGTACCTCACGACGGGTTCGCTCCTGCACCCGGGCTACGACTACCAGTACCGGCTCGAGGCCGAAGGGTATCCCGCGCTCGGCTACAACCCCGCCTGGTCGGTGGAGGATCCGCGCTACGCGCCGCAGAACCTGGGGATCATGTTCGGGGCCCTGCCAGAGGTGCTCCCGGACGTGCTGCCGAACACGCTGGGCATCGTCGAGGACGTCCCGCTGTGCACTGAACCGGGAGCGCAGCGGGCGCTGTTCGACGTCGACTGTCCGCTCGTGATCCCCATCGATCTCGGGACCAGCATCCTCCTCTCCGCCCCAGGGCTGCTCCTGGCCCTGTTTGCGTTCCGCTGGCGCGGGCGGACCCGCCTGGGCATCGGGACCGCCGCCGCGGTCGTGCTGATTGCCGTCTTCAACGTCAGCCACTTCTCGCAGGGCTGGGTGCAGTGGGGCTACCGGTTCTCGCTCGACTTCCTGCCCTTCCTCCTGCCGATGGTTGCGCTGGGAGCCGCGCGGCCCTCCGATGGGCGCCTGCGGCTGATCGCCATCGTCGTGCTGGTGGCGGGCGGGCTGATCAACCTGTGGGGCGTGACCTGGGGCCAGGTCCTTGGCTGGTAGCCGGCCGGGCGAGCCGTTGAGCGCGCGGACGCGGACGCTCCTTGCCGCGCTGCTCGTCACGCTGTCGGTGCTGCTCGTCTACCGGACCACGCTCCTGCCGGGCGTGTTCGCCTGGGACACGGCCGAGGCCCAGACGGTGCTGCCGCTCATGGGCACGATGCACCCGACGGGCTTCCCGGCGTACGTCCTCGTGGGCTGGGTGGCGTCCGTCGTCCTGCAGCCGCTGGGTGACGAGGCGTTGCGCATGAACCTGCTGTCCGCGCTGCTGGTCGCGGGTGCCGCGGGAATCACCGTCCTCCTGCTGCGGCGGCTCGACGTGCCGCTGCCGGTGGCGGTGGCGGGGGCCTTCGGCCTGGCGCTCACGCCGATCGTCTGGGGCATCTCGACCGCCGCCGACGCCCATGCGCTCCACCTGTTCCTCGTCAGCCTCCTCGTGCTCGCCCTGGTGCGCTGGGACCGCCTGGTGGGCGAACGCGACGCGGCGGCCGGCGATCCGGCGGCAGCGCGCCGTGCGGACCGGGGGATCGTGCTCGCCGCGGCGCTGTTCGGCGTGGCGCTGGCCAACCACGGCCTGACGATCCTGCTCATCCCCGCCGTGGGGCTGTACGTCCTCGCGGTGGACCCGGGCCTCGTGCGCAGGCCACGCCTGGTCGTCACCGCCCTGGCCGCCTGCTTCGGCATGACGGCGCTGCTGTACCTGGAGTTGCCGCTGCGGGCGGGCCCGTTCCCGGCGCCACTCGTCTACGGGAGTCCCGAGACCTGGAGTGGGTTCTGGGACGTCGTGCTCGCCCGCCAGTTCCAGGGCGGCATCCAGGGACTGCTCGCGGACCTGCCAGCCAAGGCCGGGAGCCTGGCCGGGCTTGCCGGATCGCAGCTGGGCGTCCTGGCCTGGCTGGTGCCGCTGGCGTTCGTCGTAACCGCCCTGCGCCTCCCACGGTACGCGCTGCTGTCCGGCGTCGCGACGGCCTTGACCTGCCTGTTTGCCGCGTCCTATGACAACGCCAGCATCGGCCGCTACTACCTGGTGCCGATCCTGTTCGCGTGGTCCTGGATCGCGATCGCGACGGGCGTCCTCGTCGAGGCGCTCCGGGCGCGGGCACGCCGTCCGTCAGCGACCACCGGAGATCAAGGCGAACCGGGAGGCGGCCGCTTACGAACGCTCGGCCGGGACGGGCCGCCTCGGGGTCCGCGCGTCGCTCGCCCTGGTGCTGGCACTGGCGCTGCTGGTCCCCACCGGGGTCGCGCTGCAGGACCGGTGGCGGGCCGTGGACCGCTCTGGGGACACGACCTATGCCCGCTGGCTCGACGATGCCATGCTCGGCCTGGCGGCGGACGCCGTCGTGGTCTCGTGGTGGTCGTCGTCGACGCCCCTCTGGTACGGCACGCTGGTCGAAGGCCGACGGCCGGACCTGCTGATCGTGGACGACAGCGACATCGTGAACGAGAACCTGGGCAGCGTCGAGGACGTGATTGATCACCACCTCGGGATCCGGCCCGTCTACGTGATCCGGGCTACCACCGCAGACCTTGAGGCTCTGGCCCTACGCTATGTCCTGGAACCCGTCGGCCGGCCGGCGGGCGTCTACCGCGTCACGGGACCCCTGGAGACCCAGCCATGACCGCCCCCGAAGCAGCCACCGGCACGCCCGCCGTGCCCCAACGGGTCGCACGCCTCTCGTACTTCTTCCCGGCCCACAACGAGGAGGCGAACCTCGAAGGGCTGGTCCAGGAGGCGCTCGAGACGCTGCCGTCGATCGCCGAGACCTTCGAGATCATCGCCGTCAACGACGGGTCCAGGGATCGCACCCGCGAGATCGCGGACCGTCTCGCCGCTGAGCACCCGGATGTCGTGCGCGCCGTCCACCACGACGTCAACCGTGGCTACGGCGGCGCGCTGCGCTCGGGCTTCGAGGCGTCACGCTACGAGCTCCTCGCGTTCACCGACGGCGACCGCCAGTTCCGGATCGTGGACATCTCCCGCCTGACCGAGCGTCTCGCCGCAGCCGATCACCCGGATGTCGTCGTGGGGTATCGGATCAAGCGAGCCGACCCGATCATCCGGATCGTGTATGCGCGGACGTACAAGCTGGCCAACCGGATCTTCTACGGCCTGCGGGTCCGCGACGTGGACTGCGCCTGCAAGCTGTTCCGGCGAGAGGCACTCGAGGGTGTCCGCGTCGAGTCTGGCGGGGCGTTCTTCTCCGCCGAGCTCTTGGTCAAGATCGGGGAGCAGGGTCGCTCGATCGCCGAGGTCGGCATCCCGCATTACGCGCGGACCGCCGGCTCCCCCACGGGCGCCAGGCCGTCGGTCATCGGGCGGGCCGTGAAGGACTTCTGGATGCTGCGCCTCCGCCTGTGGGCGAACGCAGACCGGGCCCGGCGTCGGGGCAGGCCCATCCTGGGCGACTAGTCAGCCCGACGAGCTGGCTCCGCCGCTGCCGGGGATCACCGCCGTCCGACTCGAGGCTGTTCACGAACTCGCGGAAGATGTCGAGCTTCGTCGGGTCGAGGCTCTCTCCCGTCGCCTCGAGCGAGCCCGCGGCCAGCCGGCTCCGGCGTGCGTCCCGGGCCTCCTCTCGAGCGGCCGTCCCCTCCTCGCCTTCCTCGTCGTCTCCCTCGTCGTCGTCGTCGGGCAGCGCCGCGGCCTGGTCCAGCACCTGGGCCGACGCGTAGATCGGGCACTCGATCCGCACCGCGAGCGCGATCGCGTCCGAGGGTCGAGCGTCAACGTCGTGGCGGCTGTCCGCGGTCACCAGCTCCAGGCGGGCGCGGAATGTCTCGTCGGCCAGCGACGCGATGACGACACGCTCGATGCGCGCGCCGAGTGCGGCAAGGGTGGTCACGAAGAGGTCGTGGGTCAGCGGCCGCTCCGCGGAGATCCCCTGCAGGCGCATCGCGATGGCCTGGGCCTCCCAGGGGCCGATCCACACGGGGAGGATGCGGCCGGCACCGACTTCCTTGAGCAGCAGCACGTGGCGGCCCGTGCGCATGTGGACGCGTACGCTCTCGACGATCATCTCGAGTTCGGGGACGCGGTCACCGGCCATGGCGGGATTATCCCACGCATGGACCGCCCCGCGGTCGGGGGTGGCGGCGAGCAGTCCGGCGCGACACCCTCAGTCCTGGACGAGCGGGGGCGGAGGCGGGAGTGGGGGGTCGGGGGCGGGCACCGAAGGGGCGATCAACCCGCCCGTGGGATCGGGCGACGGCGGCCGCGCGTCACCGCCCCGGCGGTATCTCAGCGGGATCGCCATCGCCACGCCGGCCAGGAACCCGCCGATGTGCGCCCAGAACGCGATCCCGGCGTCCGTCCCGGCCGTGAGCCCCAGGGAGACGAGCCCGTCCATCAACTGCAGCAGGAACCAGAAGCCGAGCACGATGACCGCGGGCACGGCGATCAGCTCGTAGAAGAAGACCAGGAACACCAGCGACTGGACGCGGGCCCGGGGAAACAGCACCAGGTACGCGCCCAGCACCGCGGAGATCGCCCCCGACGCACCGATCATCGGGATCTCGCTCGTCGGATCGACGAGGACGTGCCCGGCTGCAGCGGCGATCCCCCCGGCCAGGAAGAACGCCGCGAACTGCGGGCGCCCCAGCCGGTCCTCGACGTTCACGGCGAAGATCCAGAGGAACAGCAGGTTGCCCATCAGGTGTAGCCAGCTGCCGTGGAGGAAGACATGGGTGACCAGGGTCAGGGTCGGCCCTGACAGGTAGTCGCCGGCCTGCAGGGCGGCAACGAGGTCCGCCGGCACCAGGCCGCGCCGCTCGAAGAGACGGGCGAGAGCCGGGTCGCCGCCCTGGGCGAGCAGCACCAGCTCCCATCCGAAGGCGAGGCCGCACAGCGCCAGGATCGCCGCCGTCACCACCGGGGTTCGGCGGGGGGGCCGTGCGTCGCGGAGCGGCAGCACCTCGGTGGATCAGGCGCCCGGGGGCGTCACGGCTTGGGCGTCTTCTTGGGCTTCGGGGTCTTGGTGGGCTTCGGGGTCGGTGCCGCAGTCGCGGTCGGGGCCGGCGTCGGCGTGGCAGCCGGGCCTTCGACTGGCGTGAGCACGGCGCTGTGGAGCCCGGTGCTGGAGATCCACCAGGCCGTGGCGGGCGCATCTTCGTCGGCGCCGGGCAGCACGACCATGTCCCTCAGGTCGCGCCAGCCCTGGTCGCCGTCGGCCAGCAGGTATTGCGCCACGTACTTCCCGTCGGACTTGTTGAAGGCGACGATCCGGTGATTGGTGCGGTCGAAGGCGTACAACGGGCCGGCGCGCTTGCTCGACGAGCCGTCGGGCAGGTCCGGTGACGAGAGGAGCACGTAGTTCGGATTGGGTCGCACCTGGGTGTCCTCGGGCTCCGAGACGCTCCAGCCGGATGCCGGGATCACGCGCGCAACCCCACCGTTCTCGGCCACGAAGATGTCGCCGTCGAGGAGGAGGTCGGTGATGCCATCCACCGGGCGGTCGGTCGGCAGCCTTGGGGTCGGCTTCTGCGGGTATCCCGAACCGTCGCTCGACGGCGAGACGACCATGATGTTCTGCTCGGACGGGTCGACGACGTAGAGCTTGTAGAGCGCGGCGTCGAAGTTGGCCACGAAGGTCGACATCACCTCGATGTCGTCGCCCCAGGTGGCCGAATCCGCGACGTCGATCCGCGCGAGGGTCCCCTTGCCCTTGTTGGGCAGCGGTCGCCAGCGCCACACGTTGTTCTTCGCGTCGAGGAAGACGACGTCGGGACCACCCGTCGTGATGACCTTGGGGTCCGCGACCTTGGTGCCGGACGCCTTCTGGCCCGAGGCCGCGACGGGTGTGGCGGTCTTCTTGGCAAGGTCGATGCGCCAGACGGTCTTACCGGCGCTGTCAAGCACGTACGGGGCGCCATCGTTCCCGCGGACCAGGCCCTCCAGCAGCACGGGCGTGTCGGACGGGAAGGAGAAGACGGTGCTCGAGCGGACCGGGACGACGCCGTAGAGGCGGTCGAGGCCCTCGCTGACCTCGGTGCGCAGCGCCGCGACTTCTGCGGCCGGGTAGCCTGCGGCCTTGGCCTCGTCCAGCTTGTCGTAGGCCGCGGTCAGGAGCTCGAGCGCCTTGGACGGATCGTCGGTGATGAGGTCCACGCCGGGGCCCGAGACGCTCGCAGCAGCCTCCTGCGCCTCCTGGAAGGCCCGCTGGGCCACGGAGAGGCTCCGGAGGGGATCTGTGGGCGATTGCTGTCCTGCGACGGCGTACACGCCCAGGACGAGCCCTCCGGCCACGGCGATGAAGGCGAGGAGGGCGACGGCGGCGCGGCGCTGGGTCTCCATGCGGCTCGTTGCCGCCGTGACCTTGCGCGACCCGGGCTTGCGGTGCGGCAACGCGTCCTGGATCCGCCAGACGAAGCGTCCGAAGCCGCTGCCGGCCGCGTCCCGTGCCCGGGCGGCCCCGACCCCGACTGCGGCGGCGGCGCCCACGGCGGAATCCGCCAGCGGGATGGGGCCCTTGTCGGGTGCGCCTGCGAGCGGCTCGGCCGGGCGAACCGGGACGAGCGACCGCGCCTTGTAGGTGGCCCCCACCTCGCTGGCCTCGAAGGCGAACGCGCCGTCCGACCCCTTGCCGCCCGCGGCCGCGAACCTCGCGTGGAGATGCTCGATCGCCGACTGGGGGTGGAGCGTGACGAGCGCGTCCTTGAGGGCGTCCGACCCGATCGTGCCCATCACGTTGGCCGAGATGAGGCTGAGCGAGTCGCCCACCTGGAGCTCTCCGCGCCAGACCTCCGGCTCCAGGCCTTCGGCGGGGAGCCCTCGCTCCCGGTTCGGGTCGGGCAGGGTCGAGAGGCGCGCCTGGCGGATGAGGTAGGCCTCGGCCGGACCGACGGTGGCGACGTAGAGCTCACGGCCGCGGACGACCGCCACCGCCACGCCGACCGGCCCTGCGCCATCGGCCGTCTGCGCCAGGCCGTACTTGTCGCGCTGGTGCGCAAGGCGCTTGTTGGCGACGCCCAGGACCTTGGTCAGGCACTGCCTGATGCCGGCGGACTCGTCGTAGTAGTACTCGTTGCGGATCGTGTCCGCGACCATTCGGGTCGCCTCGCGCGCCCGATTGCCCGGGACCGTGCTGGTCACGAGCAGGTACAGGTTGCCCTTGGTGCGCCCCACGGATCCCACCGATGGCTCGACCACCACGATCGTGTCGGGCGAGTCGGGCAGCCGGTCCTGATCGGTGACGGCGCCGAGCTTCAGCTGGAGACGGGCGGGCAAGAAGCGGGCCTCATGGGTTGAGCGACGCGCGTCGGGGGCGGCGCGTGACGCTCCCCCCTCGACAGCGGGAGGAGATTATACGCGCGGTGGTCGCCGTCCCCGGGGGTCGTGTCCGGGCTCGTTCGCCAGCCGCAGGAACCGCACCCTGGCGCCGCCCGGAGCGGCGGCGAAGGCATCGAGGAGCTCCACGGCCCGCATCCGCAGCTCGGCCGCCACGATGGGTTCGTCCGCCGCCACGACGATGGCCCCGGGCTCCAGCCGGACGAGCCGGCACGCACCCGAGGCGGGTGGCACGCGCTCCGCCACCAGGGCATCCCACGTGGCGATGGCGCGTGCGAGGCGAAGCTCTTCCTCGAGCCCGAGCTGGCGGGCCGCCTCGGGCAGGAGATCGCCGATGCGGTCCGGCCGACGTCGCCTGCCGGGGGCCTCGGGATCGGCGGGGCGGTCACGGCTCGGAGTCACGCGCCGCTCCGCTCGAGGTGGGCGGCCCCGTGCCTCGGCGGCGGTCACGGCCCAGGCCGTCCCGACCGAGCGCAGGCCGGGATCCAGGTCCTCGAGCGTGGTGGTGGTCACGAAGGCCTGCGGCAGGGCGGCGATCCGCCGCACCAGGTGGGCCCGCCGCTCCGGGTCAAGCTCCGAGAAGACATCGTCGAGCAGGAGCAGGGGAGGGCGTCCGTCGAGCGCGGTGAGCAGGTCGACTTCCGCGAGCTTGAAGGCCAGGATGGCTGTTCGCTGCTGGCCCCGTGAGGCAAAGGACGCGAGGGCGCGCCCGCCCATCTCGAACACCATGTCGTCGCGGTGGGGGCCGATGAGCGTCGAGCCGTTCCACACCTCCTTGTCGGCCGTCTCGACGAGGCGGCGGGCCAGGGCGTCGCGGACGGACTCGCCCGCGTGCTGCGGCGCGTTGGTCGAGTACACGAGCGCGAGGCTCCCGGTGGCAGCTTCGTCCGGGGCGATCTCGGCGTGGGCGGCGGCGAGGGGACCCGCCACTTCGCCGAGCAGCCGGTGGCGCTCCTCCCGCACGGCGGTGCCGGCCTCGAGCAGGGCCGAGTCCCAGAAGCGGAGCTCGACCCGCGTCGCCTGCTCCTCCCGGATGAGGCGGAGCAGGCCGTTGCGCTGCTGGAGGGCCCGGCCGTAGGCCGCGAGGTCCCGGGCGTAGGCCGGCGAGCGCTGGCCGGCAACGCGGTCGAGGGCCTCCCGGCGCAGCGACGGGGAGCCCGCCACGAGCAACATCTCCTCGGGGGCGAACAGCACGGTCCGCAGCACGCTCGTGAGGGCGGCGGCCCGGCGCGCGACCCCGTTCACGCGGATGCGCTTGCGGACGCTTCCGCCAGTGGTCTTGACGAGCGCGACCTCGACGGCGTCGCGATCCTCGGGCGGGGTTCCCGCCCGACCCACGCTCGCCTCCACGCGGGCAAGGTCCCGGCCCCAGCGCACGAGTTCGCCGTCGGTGCTGGTCCGGTGAGAGCGGCCCCAGGCCAGGAGGACGATGGCCTCGAGGAGGCTCGTCTTGCCGGCCGCGTTGGGCCCCCAGATCAACTGCGGCCCGGCGTCGAACACGGCGTCGAGCGCCGCGTACGCGCGCAGGTCGCGGACGGAGAGACCCCGGAGGATCGGGGCGTCCGGGTCCTGGCAGGGCGGAGTGGTCGCCGGGTCCGTCAGGAGGTCGTCCGCACGGGCATCACGACGTGGACGTAGTCCGCGTCGCCCACCGGCCGGAAGACGCCCGGTGAGAGGGGGCCATTGAGCTCGAGGGAGAACCGCTCGACGCCCACGTTGCCCAGCACGTCGGCCAGGTAGCGGGCGTTGAAGGCGATGGTGGTCGGGTCGCCCTCGACCGTACCCTCCACGTCGCCGGTGTAGTCGCCCACCTCGGCCGTCGCGGTCACGGTGACCGCCGCCCCGTCGCCGCCAACCTCGAGCTTGACGATGTTGGCCGAGGAGCTGGCGATCAGCGCGGCGGGCCGGACGGCGCGCAGGAGCTCCTCGCGGTCGAACTCAGCGCGGCTGGCGTGGCTCGCCGGGAGGACCTGCTGGTAGTTGGGGAACTGGCCGTCGATCAGCCTGGAGACGAGGTCCACGCCGTCGAGGTGGAACAGCACCTGGTTGCGGGCCTGCGCGAGCACCAACTCCACGGCGTCGTCCGTGTCTGAGAGAATTCGTGCCAACTCCGCCAGGGCGCGGGCGGGGATGACGACCGAGACAGCCTCGACGGCGTCGAGCACGTCGATCGTCCTGACGGCGATCCGGTAGTTGTCCGCAGCCGCGAGCGTCAGGCGGCTGCCCTCGAAGCGGGCGAGGACGCCCGTCAGGATCGGCCGCGCCTCGTCGCTGGCCGCAGCGAAGATCGTCTCCTCGAGCGCCTTCTTGAGGACCTTCTGGCTGATGCGCGTGGTCGGGCGCTCGCCGGCGGTCTGGATCGTGGGGAACTCGTCCGCGTCGATCCCCTTGACGTGGGTTGCGAACCGGCCGCAGCGGAGGTGCAGCGTGTCCGTTCCCTGGAGCTCGAGATCCACCTTCTCGGAGCCCGGCAGGCTCGAGACGAGGTCCGTCAGGAGCCGGGCCGGCACGGTGGTGGCGCCGTCGGTCTCGATCTTGCCCGGCACCCAGTACGTGATGCCGATCTCGAGGTTGGTCGCGGTCAACTTGAGCCCGGCGTCCTCGGTCCGGAGCAGGACGTTGGCCAGCACGGGCAGGGTGCTGCGGCTGGAGACCGCGCGCGAGACGACGGACAGGCCGCGCGCCAGGTTCTCCTGCATGACCGAGAGTTTCACGTCGGGTTGTCTCCAGTTGCGGGCGAAGGCGCCGCGGGACGGGTCCCCCTTCCGGTCAGGGCCGGCGGATCGGTGGTCGGACCGCGTTCCACGCGTGGTTGATCGTAGGTGGAGTGATCACCTTATCTTCTCACCCCGTCATCACCGTCATATTGCCGTGGATACGGGTGATTGTGACGCTCATTCGTGAGGGGCGGGAGTGTTGGCGGGTCGGGCATATCGGTGGACCAACCGATCTCGACCCGGGGACGGTCCGGGACGCCGCCGTGGATGAACCACCCCCTGACGCCGGAGCCGTCCACGGATGAAGGACCAGCAGGCCGAGTCGTCCACAGGACCGTCCCCGGCCTCGGGCTCGACGGTCCACGCCGAGGGGCGGCTATCCACCGGATTCGAGCGTCCTTCCACACCACGGGCCGCGGTCCTACGGACCCGACCCGATGCCGGCGACGCGCCATGCCCCACCGGGCGACCGCACGAGCCGGATGAACACGTCTGCGTCACCATCGGGCCAGCCGGACGTCCGGGGCATGTCCCGGAGGACGAGACTGACGCCATACGTCACGTCCGTCGCCGTGCCGGCTCCCGGCCCATCGGGGCCGCGGTACGCGGTCACGTGACCGACGCCGCACAGGTCGCTGTCGGACGCGTCATCCTCGTTGGGCATCAGGGCCCGGGTTGCCGCACAGTCCCCGGCGACGAGCGCGTCGAGGTAGGCGCGCGCCACGACGTCGGGCGTGGCTCCGTCGGGCGGCGGGACGCGACCGGCACCGCACGCGGCAACGCCAAGGATGGCAACCAGGGCGGGAAGGGTGCGGTGCACGACGGGAGGACGCGACCGACCGCCCCGGTGTGGCGTCAGTCGGAGTAGATGAGCTCCCGGACGGCCGCGACCTCGCGCCGCATCTCGTCGTTGACCTGCATCTCGCGGTTGATCTTGCCGCACGCGTGGAGGACCGTGGAATGGTCCCTCCCGCCGAGCTCCGCTCCGATCCGCAGGAGCGAGACGTCCGTCTCCTCGCGCATCAGGTACATCGCGATCTGACGCGGCACGACGATGCTCTTCTCGCGCTTCTGGCCCTGGAGGGCTTCCATGCCCACCCCGTAGTACTCCGAGACCGCCCTGGCGATCCGCTCCGGGGTGACCTGGCGCTTCTTGGGGTTGTAGAGCACGTTGGAGAGCACAGCCTGGGCGAGCTCGATGGAGATCGGCATGGCGCCCATCGACGCGTAGGCAACGATCCGGTTGAGGGCACCCTCGAGCTCGCGGATGTTGGACACGACCTTGCGCGCGATGAACTCCATGACGTCGGAGGTGATCGGCGTGCCCTGCTCCTCGGCCTTCGCGCGCAGGATGGCGATCCGCGTCTCGAGGTCCGGGGCGGTGAGGTCTGCGATGAGGCCCCACTCGAACCGGGATCGGAGACGCTCCTCCAGGGTCAGGATGGCCTTCGGCGGCCGGTCCGACGACAGGACGATCTGCTTGCCGTCCTCGTGGATCGCGTTGAACGTGTGAAAGAACTCCTCTTGGGTCCGTTCCTTGTCCGCGATGAACTGGATGTCGTCGATCAGCAGCAGGTCGATCCGACGGTAGCGCGTGCGGAACTCGTCGATCCTGCCCTGCTGGATGCTGGTGATGAACTCGTTGGTGAACTTCTCGCTGGTCGCATAGGCGACGCGCTTACGCGGGAACTTCGCCGCGACCGCGTTTCCGATCGCGTGCATCAGGTGGGTCTTGCCCAGGCCAACGCCGCCGTACAGGAACAGCGGGTTGTAGGCGTGGCCAGGACGCTCCGCGACGGACAGCGACGCCGCGTGGGCGAGCCGGTTGGCGGAGCCCACGATGAAGTTCGAGAAGGTGTAGCGGGCGTTGAGGTTGGTGGCTCCGCCCGCCGCGCCCTCGGGCGCCCCGACGCGGGTCGGCTCCACGCGGACGGGCTGCGCAGCCACCGCGGCGGCCTGTGTCTGCGCCTCGCCCGCGGCCGCAACGACGAACTCGACCTGGACGCTGTAGCCCACGACCCGGGCCAGCGTCTGGGAGATCAGGGAGCGGTAGCGGGTCTCCAGCCAGTCCTTGGCGAACCCGTTGGGGACCGCGATCCGGAACCGCTGGTCATCGACGTCCACGAGGTAGGTGTCACGCAGCCATGTCTCGAAGTTGGCGGGCGACAGGGAAACCTGCAGCTCGCCAAGGGCAGCGCGCCAGACCTGCTTCGCGTCCATTCGGTCGATCGGGTTCCTGCTTGACGGGCTGCTGTAGTTGGCGTCTGACCGCGAGCACAACGAGGGAGGACACCGCGGGACGAGTCCCGGGGCGCCGTCCCGAGGATCGCTGCGGGTCCTCCGGCGAGGCCCCCCGCTGGCGTCCCGGCGCCTCAGGGCTCGGGAACCATACACCGGCTCGCCGGGGGGTCGCAAGGTGATTCCGGCATACTCCAGGGGGGTATCGTGCGGGACGACGCTGTTCCGTCCCCATGCGACCTTCCCGGGCCGTCCAGCTATCGTATGCGGCACCGGACCGAGCGCACACACACGGTTCCGCGGTGGGCATCGCGCGACCGGACGCGTTTGACGAACCATCCTCCGGCGCCCTATCATCCCGCCCGACGAACACGCGCCGTCGCGCCTCCAGGCGCTCGGCGCGTTTGCGTGCCTCTAGGGGTCGGAGCTTCCGGGTCCCAAGGCTGATGGAGAGGATCACGGAAAGTCCCGATGGGCAAGCCGACGTTTCAGCCCAAGAAGCGCCATCGCGCAAAGGAGCACGGGTTCCGCGCCCGCATGAAGACGCCGGGCGGGCGACGCGTGCTCGCGCACCGGCGCGCTCGGGGCCGCGAGAAGCTCTCGGCCTGACCGGCGGGCGCAGTCACAACTCGCTGCGGCTCGTCATGCTCTCCCGCCCGGGCGACTTCGCCAGGCTGGCAGAGGGAGGCGTCTCAAGGACGCACCCGCTGCTGGTGGGGCGCTTCGTCCGGACCGACCTTGACCAGACCCGGTTCGGGTTCGCGACCGGCAAGCGGCTCGGAGGAGCCGTTGTCCGGAACCGCGCCCGGCGCCGGATCCGCGAGGTGCTCAGGGTGATGGCGCCCTCGTTCCAGCCCGGCTGGGACGTCCTCATCATCGCCCGGCCCGCGATCATCGAGGCCGACCAGGACGCACTGGTCGGGGCATTGCACCGGGTCCTCCGTTCGGGAGGCGTGCTCGGAGGTCTGACGGAGTCGTGAGGCAGATCGGCATCACGGTCGGGGTGGGCTTGATCCACCTGTACCGGCTCGTGTTCGCATGGCTGCCCTCCAGCTGCCGGTTCGAACCCTCATGCTCGCGCTACACCGAGCAGGCGATCCAGAAATACGGGCTGCTGCGAGGCTCCTGGATGGGAGCCAGGCGCATCGGCCGGTGCCACCCCTGGAACCCGGGCGGCTACGACCCGGTCCCCTAATGGATAGAAGAACCGCGTGACCCGCCTCCAGCAGCTCCTCGTCCGGCTGGCGCCGCTCCTGTTCCTGGTCGCCATCGCCATGGTCGTCAGCGCGTGCGTGCCGGGCACGGCCACCCCGGGAGCCTCGGGCGGCGCATCACCCAGCTTCAGCCAGGCACCGCTCGCGCCCGCCAAGTTGACCGGCAACCCGATGGACCTGCTGGCGTGGCTGTTCACGCCGATCTTCCAGGCGCTGTTCATCGTCCTGGTGCTGCTCGACTCGCTGACCAAGGTGATCTGGTCCGAGGGCAACATCGCGATCGCCATCATCCTGCTCACCGTCATCCTCAAGGTCGCCACGACCCCGATCACCAAGAAGCAGCTCGTCTCGTCGCGCCAGACCCAGCTGCTGCAGCCCGAGATCAAGGACATCCAGCGCCAGTTCAAGGGCGATCGTGTCAAGCAGCAGGCCGCAACCCAGGAGTACTACAAGCAGCGGGGCATCAACCCGGCTGGCGGCTGTCTCCCGGCGCTGCTCACGATGGGCCTGCTGATCCCGATGTACTCGGTCATCAGCCAGGGCCTCACCAACTACGACATCACGCCGATGCTCCAGGTGTTCGGCGTCAACCTCGCGGTGCCACTCGGCATCGTCTGCGACCCGGCCCCGATCTTCAACGCCGCAGGCCAGGTCACCAACCCTTGCCTCAACCCGATCGCCTTCGGCATCAACTGGTCATACCCGGAACCGGTCACCACGGGGCTCAAGATCCTCGGCTTCGGCATCAGCATCCTGGCGATCATCTCGTCCCTGATCCAGCTCGTGGCCTCCCGCCAGATGCTGGCCCCGCTCGACCCGCGCATGGCGGACGACGCCAACGTCAAGGTCCAGCGCCAGATGGCCTACTTCCTGCCGCTGATCTCCATCCTGTACGGCGGCATGCTGCCGGCAGGCCTGTTCCTCTACTGGATCTTCTCGTCGATCATCCAGGTCGGCCAGCAGTTCCTTGTCATGGGCTTCGGCGGGACGTTCCCGCTGTTCGGCTGGTATCCGGAGTTCGCGCGGAACCACACCCCGCGCTACCACGTGACCCTGCCCGAGCCCAAGCCCATCGAACCCGGCACACCCACGAGCGCGGCGGGGCGCTCGAAGGCCCTCGACCGAGACCTCTCGGCCAAGTCGACGATCAGGCCCAACCGCACGCGGAGCGGCCGACGAGGGAGACGACGCTAGACATGAGCGAGTACCAGGAATTCACCGGCAAGTCCGTCGAGGAGGCCATCAAGGGAGCCTGCGACCAGTTCGGCGTGGGCCTTGCCGACCTCGACTTCGAGATCCTCACCCCCGGCAGCCGCGGGGTCCTGGGCATGGGCGCCGAGCTCGCCCGCATCGTGGCCGCGCCGCGCAGTGCTCTCGGGGGCACGGCCCCCAAGCGCGAGGCAGCCGAGTCCAAGCCACTGCCGGCACCGCCGCCCCGCGAGGACCGCGGCCCGCGCCGCGAGTACGGTGATCGTCCATCCGGCGACCGCGATCGCGGCCCCCGCCGCGAGCACGGCGATCGGCCTCCGCGCCGCGACGACCGTCCCGCCGGCGATCGACCGCCCCGCCGCGAGTACGGCGACCGCCCCGCCGGCGATCGGCCTCCGCGCCGCGATGACCGCGGTCCGCGCCGCGACGCTGTCCCGAACAAGGGCGGTTCCGAGCTGTCCGCGGCCGAGGTCGCGGCGGTCGCCACGGCCCGCGGATCGCTGGCCATGGAGCGAGCCGAGCTCGAGGCCGCGGAGGCGACGCCCGAGGCGCTCGCCGCCGGCAAGGAGATCCTCGAGACGGTGATGCACCACCTCGGGTTCGAGGGCGTCACGGTCGAGATCCGCGAGGGCGAGACGAGCCGGCTCAATGTCGTCGGCGATGGTCCCGACCGCGAGGCCCTGGGCTCGCTGATCGGCCGCAAGGGCGAGCGCCTCTCGGCCCTCCAGCACCTCGTGAACCTGATGTTGTCACGTCGCACCGGGCAGTGGACACGGGTCCTCGTTGACGTCGAGGACTACCGCGGGCGCCGCGAGCGCCAGCTCGAGGACCTGGCGACCCGGGCAGCGGACCGCGTCGTCGAGACCGGCAAGATGCTCCAGCTCGAGCCCATGCCGGCCCTCGAGCGGCGCTGGATCCACCTCGCACTGCGCCAGAACCCCGCCGTCGCCACGCAGTCGATCGGCGAGGAGCCGAACCGTCGCGTGGTCGTGCTTCCGCGAAGCGTCTAGGCTCGCGACCGCGTCCCAACGGGACGGAAGGCTGCCCCCGGCCCTGATCCCGGGGATCCTGCTACGATCCGCTCTCGCTCCAGCTGAGACTGCTCCGATGACCACCGAACCCGTCCCGGCGCCCACCCCGCCCCGCGGCCGCTCCCTGGTCGCGAAGTTCGCGATCGCGTTGCTCCTGGGAGTCGTGCTGGTGGTCGGTGTTGGCAGCGCCGGCCTGTACGCCTACGGCCAGCAGTACACCGGCAGGATCCTCCCCGGTGTCCGTGCGGGCGACGTCGACCTGTCCGGCCACACGCCCGAGGCAGCGACAGCTGCCATCGCCGACGCGTACGCGTCCCTCGGCGCCGGCGTGATCACGCTCACGGGCCCCGAGGGTGACGCGACCATCGGCTACAAGGAGCTCGGGCGCAGACCAGACACCGCTGTCATGCTCGGTGCGGCCCTCGCGGCCGGGCGGCAGGGCCACCCGGTCGTTGACCTGATCGCGGCGCCGCAGACGGCGCTTCGCGGCACGAGCGTCGACGCGGCGGTCACCTACGATCCAGCTGCCCTCGAGGCCGCGGTCGCCGCGGTCGCCAGGACCATCGACCGAGACCCGGTCGACGCCACGCTCAAGATCGACGACGACGGGTCCTACGCGACCACCGAGTCGGTGGTCGGCCGCACTGTCGACCAGCAGGCTCTCCTCGCCGCCCTCGACCGGCAGCTCTCGGAGTTCGGGGCGCCGGGCGAGATCCGGGAAGCCATCCCGTTCACCACCCAGGCGCCCGACACGGAGACAGCCGATGTCGAGGCCGCAACGGCCGCCGCCGACCGGATGGCCCAGGACCTCGTGCTCACCCGCGGCAAGGACACCTGGACGCTGTCGGGCGCGAAGCTCCGCAAGCTGATCTCGTTCTCACCGACGGCGGACGGCGGCTTCGTGCCGATCGTCGACGAGACAGGGATCGACCCGCTGGTCAAGCCGATCGCCAAGGACGTGAACCAGAGGGTCGCGAACGCCCGCCTCAAGCTGTCCGGCGGCAGGATCGTCGTGGGCGCCGGGAGCAGGGAAGGACGCAAGCTGGACGTCGAGGCGACCCGCACGGTCGTCATGGGCGCCATCGCTGCGCGCCAGGCCGGGAACCCCGACGGCACGCTGGAGCCCGTCGTGACCGTGACCGAGCCTGCCCTCACGACCGCCGAGGCCAAGGCCGTCGCCCCGAAGATGAAGGCGCTGCCCCAGGGCAAGTGGACGACGCCGTTCCAGGTCTACGAGCGCAACGGCTTCGGGGCCAACATCTGGATCCCGGCCAAGCTGATCAACGGCTATGTCGTCGCCCCCGGCGAGAAGTTCGACTTCTGGAAGGCCGTGGGTCCGGTGACCCGGGCAAAGGGCTACAAGTCCGGCGGCGCGATCATCAACGGCAGGACCGAGCCGCTGGGCGCGCTGGCCGGTGGCATCTGCTCCTGCTCCACCACGCTGTTCAACGCGGCCCTTCGCGCCGGCTACAAGATGGAAGCGCGTCGCAACCACTACTACTACATCGACCGCTACCCGGTCGGCCTGGACGCCACGGTGTTCATCTCCGGTGGCGGGTCCAAGCAGACGATGAGCTGGACCAACGACACCAAGTACCCGGTGCTCATCCGGGGCATCAACACCCGCAAGGGCAGCGTCGGCTACGTGACCTTCCAGCTGTACAGCGTGCCGGTCGGGCGCAAGGTCACGATCAGCGCCCCGACCATCAAGAACCGGCGCACGGCGAGGGACAGCGTCCAGTACACGTCCAGCCTCCGGGCCGGCCAGTCGAAGCGCGTCGAGTACCCCGTCAACGGGTTCGACGTGTGGCGCACCGTCACGATTTATGAGAACGGGAAGAAGCTGCGCTCGAAGACCTACTTCACGCGCTACGCGACCGTCACCGGCATTCTCCTCAAGGGCAAGGGCGCGGTCGCCCCCAAGCCCAGCCCGACCCCCTAGCCCCGTCCGCGTCGCCCGATGCCTTCCGCTGCGCCGTGGTGGCAGCGCGGCGTCGTGTACCAGGTCTACCCGCGCTCGTTCGCGGACTCCGATGGCGACGGCGTCGGCGATCTCGCCGGGATCACCGGGCGGCTGGACCACCTGGTGGCGCTCGGCGTTGACGCCATGTGGCTGTCGCCGATCTTCCGCTCCCCGATGCGCGACTTCGGGTACGACGTTGCCGACTACCGCGACGTGGACCCCGTGTTCGGGACGCTCGAGGACGCCGACCGGCTGATCGCCGCGGCCCACGAGCGCGGGCATCCGCGTGGTGCTGGACTTCGTGCCCAACCACACCTCCTCGGATCACCCGTGGTTCCTGGACGCCCGGTCCTCGCGGGACGCCCCGCACCGGGACTGGTACCTGTGGCGCGACCCCGCCCCCGGCGGCGGTCCCCCCAACGACCTGCTCGCCCAGTTCGGCGGGCCGGCCTGGACGCTGGACGAGGCGACAGGCCAGTACTGGTATCACTCGTTCCTGCCCGAGCAGCCCGACCTCGACTGGCGCAACCCGTCCGTCCGGGCCGCCATGCTCGACAACCTGCGCTTCTGGTTCGACCGCGGCGTGGACGGGTTCCGGATCGACGTCCTGTGGATGATCGCCAAGGACGACGCGCCGTGGCGCGACGGATCCGTGGCGGACGCGCCGACCGGGTTCGGGGGCGACCCTCGGAACGCCCTGGAGCACGGCGATGGTCCGGCGACGGACGAACGGCTGCGCGAGCTGCGCGCGGTCGCGGACGAGTACCCGGACCGCGTGCTGATCGGCGAGGTCTACATGGAGCCCCACCGGGTCGTGCGCTACTACGGCCCGGGTGGACGACGGCGCGCATCTCCCGTTCAACACGGCCCTGATCACGCTGCCCTGGGAGGCAGGAGCGATCCGCGCGGCGGTCGAGGCGTACGAGGCGGCGCTCCCGGTCTACGCCTGGCCGAACTGGGTCCTGGGCAACCACGACCAGTCGCGGGTGGCGACGCGCCTCGGTGCTGCGCAGGCCCGCGTGGCGGCGATGCTGCTGCTCACGCTCCGGGGCACCCCGACGCTGTACTACGGCGACGAGCTGGGACTCCCGGACGTGGCCGTGCCGCCCCGACCGGGTGGTGGACGTCGCACGGGCGGGACCCGGAGCGCTCGCCGATGCCCTGGACCACGGGCCCCAACGCCGGCTTCACCGCGGGCGACCCCTGGCTGCCGATCACGGACGACCCGGGCACGTTCAGCGTCGAGGCGCAGGAGCGCGACGCTGCGGTCGATGCTGGTCCTGCACCGGCGGCTCCTGGCGCTCAGGCGCGCCGAGCCCGCGCTGCACCTGGGCTCGTGGACTGGCCTGAACGCACCCGCGGGCGTGCTCGCCTACGACCGGGAGCTTGACGGGACCCGGTTCCGGGTGCTGCTCAACCTCACCGGCGATCCAGTTCCGCGTGCCCGTGGACGAGGCATGGACGATCGAGCTCTCGACCGCGCTCGACCGGGAGCCGGGTGGGCCGGCCTGCCCCGCCGTGGAGCTGCGCGGAGACGAGGGGCTGATCCTGCGGTCGACGGCGCTCCGGTGACCTTCGACCTCTTCCTCCGCGGCCTGGCGATCGGGTTCGCCATCGCGTTCGCACTGGGGCCGATCGGCCTGCTGGTGATCCGCCGGACCATCGACCGCGGCTGGTCTCTACGGTTTCCTGTCCGGCGTTGGCGTGGCCACGGCCGACGCCATGTACGGCGCCGTCGCTGCCTTCGGCCTCACCGCCGTCACCGAGCTCCTGGTGGGCATCGACCGGGCCCTGGGGATCATCGGCGGCGTCGTCCTGGTCGTCCTCGCGATCAGGTCCCTGCGCTCCGCGCTGGCCGCCACCGGGGACGTCGCCGCGCTCTCGGACGGAACGCGGGTCCGGGGCCCGATCGCGGGCTGGGCGTCCATGGTGGCCCTCACGCTCACGAACCCGGCCACGATCCTGGCCTTCGCGGCGCTGTTCGCGAGCATCGGGGCGGGGACCGGCGGCGCGTCGGGGGCCGTGGCGGTCGTGGCGGGCGTGTTCCTCGGCTCCGTGGCCTGGTGGGCGCTCCTGACCGGCCTCGTGGCCGGCCTGCGCGCGCGGCTGACGCCGAGGGTGATCCGCTGGCTGAACATCGTGTCGGCCGTCGCGATCGGCGCGTTCGGGGTCATCGCGATCGTCCATCGGCCTGGCGGGCTGACGCGCCGGACTGACGCGCCGGCGGCCCACGCTTCGGGCGCCTCCCATACGATCGGGCATGCCCGCCCGTCGCCTTCCCGCCGCCGCCGTCTTCGACTGGGACGGCACGCTCGTCGACACGATGGCGATGATCTACCGCGCCAACGTGGCCTCGCTGCGCCACTACGGCCTGACGATGAGCCGGGAGTGGTTCCGCGAGCAGTACACGCCCGACTGGCGCCGCGGCTACCAGGAGCTCGGGATCCCGGAACACCTCTGGGACGAGATGGCCGGCCGGTGGGCCGCCGAGATGTCCCGCATGCGGCCCCGCGCGATGCCCTGGGCCCGCGGCGCGCTCCGCGACCTGCGCCGTCAGGGCGTGAAGGTCGGCCTCGTGACGGCGTCCACCCGCGGCGTGGTGGAGCCCAACATCGAGCGCCTCAACCTGGACGGCGTGTTCCAGACGGCGTGGTACTCGGACGACGTCGAGCGCTCCAAGCCCCACCCGGAGGCGCTGCTCCGGGCGCTCGACGACCTGGGCGTGGCCGCCGCCGAACACGGTCTACGTGGGCGACACGCTCGTTGACCTCGAGATGACCCTGGCGGCCGGGGCGTCGTTCGTGGCCGTCGGGACCACGATGTCGCCCGAGGCGTTCCGCGCGGCGGGCGTGGAGCGGGTGTGGCCCGGCGTCGGGGCCTGGGTGGACGACCTGCTGGGCCGGCTCGTCACGCGCGATCCGGGACGGTCCCGACGCCGGCGGGTCCCCGCGGCCCGCGAACCGGTCCGACCGGCACGGCCGGTGTCACGGAGCCGGCCGGTACGATCGAGGCCATGACCCGAGTCCTCGCTGCGTTCGACGCCGTCACCGAGCGCCTGATGCTGCCGCTCACCGTGCTGGGCCTCGTCGGCGGCCTGGCTCGCCACCGTCGCGGGCAACGACGAGCTGGCGTGGTGGTGCTGGACGGTGCCCGCCGTGCTGGTGGGGCTGTGGCTCGCCATCTCGATCGTCCGCGACCTGCTCAAGGGCCAGGCCGGCGTCGACGTGATCGCGGTCATGGCGATCGGCGGGGCCCTGCTGCTGGACGAGTCGCTGACGGCATCCGTCATCGCGGTCATGCTCGCGACCGGCGACTGGCTGGAGCGCTACGCGGAGGGCCGGGCCCACCGCGAGCTCTCCGCGCTCGTGTCGCGCGCCCCGCGCATCGTCCACCGGCACGAGGACGGGTCCATCGCGGACCGGGGCATCGCGGACGTCGCGGTCGGCGATCGCCTGCTCGTGAAGCCCGGCGAGGTCGTGCCGGTGGACGGCAACGTGATGGGCGCCGCCGCGACCCTCGACGAGTCCGCGCTGACCGGCGAGGCACGCCTCGTGACCCGCGAGGCCGGTGACCCCGTCAGCTCCGGCACCGTCAACGCCGGCGCTCCGTTCGACCTGGTGGCCACCGCCACGGCGGAGCACAGCACCTACGCCGGCATCGTCCGTCTCGTCGAGGAAGCCCAGTCGTCCAAGGCGCCCTTCGTGCGCCTCGCCGACCGGTACGCGCTCCTGTTCGTGCCCCTGACGCTGGTCATCGCGGGCTACGCCTGGGTGACCTCGGGCGACCCGGTGCGCGCCCTGTCCGTGCTCGTGGTGGCGACGCCGTGCCCGCTGCTCCTCGCGGCGCCCATCGCGATCGTGGCCGGGATCAGCCGCTCGGCGAAGCGCGGGATCATCGTCAAGGGCGGCGGTGCCCTCGAGGCCATCGCCCGGGCACGCGTCCTCCTGTTCGACAAGACCGGCACGCTTACCGCCGGCCGGCCGCATCTCGCCGATGTCGCGTCGGCGCCCGACCGCACGCCCGAGGAGGTGCTCCGCTACGCGGGCTCGCTGGAGCAGGTCTCACCGCACGTCCTCGCATCGTCGATCGTGTCGGGTGCACGCGAGCGCGGCGTCGCGCTCGTGCTCCCCGAGGGGGCCGAGGAGGTCCCGGGTGCCGGGATCACGGGGCGCGTGGACGGCCAGCTCGTCCACGTCGGCACGGCCGACTTCGCCACCGACGGGGCCTCGCTGCCGGCCTGGGCGCGAGACGTCCGCCGGCGGGTGAACCTGGAGGGTGCGACCGGCGTGTACGTCGGCGTGGACGGGGTGCTGGTCGGCGCCCTCGTGCTGGACGATCCGATCCGGCCCGAGACGCCGCGGGTGATCCGCTCCCTGCGACGGGCCGGCGTCCGGCGCATGGTCATGGTCACCGGCGACCACTACGGCGTCGCGGACATCGTCGCGGCGGCGATCGGCGTGGACGCGGTGCTCGCCGAGCGCACCCCCACCGACAAGGTGGACGCGGTCGCCCAGGAGAAGGCCGACGCCAACGGGATCCTGGTGATGGTGGGCGACGGCATCAACGACGCGCCCGGCGCTCGCGACCGCGGACGTCGGCGTGGCGATGGGGGCCCGGGGTGCGACGGCCAGCTCCGAGGCGGCCGACCTCGTGATCACGGTGGACAGGCTCGACCGCCTCCCGGAGGCCATCCTGATCGCGCGCCGGGCCCGCTCGATCGCGCTCCAGAGCGTGATCCTGGGCATGGGCATGTCGCTGGTCGCGATGCTCATCGCCACGACCGGCGCCCTCCCCCCGGTGGCCGGCGCCATGATCCAGGAGGCGATCGACGTCATCGTCATCCTCAACGCCCTTCGAGCGCTGACCGGCGGCACGGAGCGCGTGCCCAAGGTGCCCGGCTGGACGGAGCTCTCCGCCCGGCTGCGTGCCGAGCACCGCACGCTGGCGCCCGCGCTGGCGCGCATCCGGCCCCTGGCGGACCGGCTGGGCACGATGCCGCCGGCCGAGGCGCTCGTGGAGCTCCAGCGGACCCGGACCTTCCTGCTCGAGACGCTGATCCCGCACGAGGAGGCCGAGGACCGCGACGTCTTCCCGTTCCTGGCCCAGGCCGTGGGCAACGACGACGTGACCGCGGCCCTGCACAGGACCCACACGGAGATCTTTCACCTGATCCGGTTCACGGACCGGCTGGTGGCCGAGATCCCGCCCGAAGGACCGGGCCCCGAGGACCTCACCGACCTCCGGCGCGTCCTGTACGGGCTCGACGCCATCCTGCGCCTGCACATGGCCCAGGAGGAGGAGCTGTACCTGGCGCTCGGCGACGAGCACCCCGAGGCCCCCGAGCCGGTCCTGCAGCGCGCGTAGGAGCCCGCAGCGCCGGCAGCTGCCGCGGCGCGCACCAGGTGACCAGGCGGTCGGCGCTTCGCCCGCGGCGGCATCACGGATCGCGCACGTCAGGCGGTGCGTGCGGAGCGCGTCCGCGTACGAGCTGAACAACCGCGAGGCGTCGCCGTGGCGGATGGCGTCCAGGAAGGCGCGGTCCTCGTCGCGGAACGGGTCGTTGCCGGTGGGCACGTAACGGGTCGCGGTCACGCCCCACAGGCGGCTGCCGGTGAAGCCGTCGGTTGCGGTGACGGCCTTCGTCCGGGCGTCCTCGTACAGGACCCCCTGCTGGCGGACCGTGATCGCGAGGTCGTCGGCGAAGAGGCGGATCTCCTGCGCGCTGGTCCCGCCCAGGATGCAGGTCGCCGTGAACGTCCCGACCTGCCCCGCGTCGTAGCGGAGGATCGCGGTGCTGACGTCCGGAACGTCCATCTCGGGGTAGTCCGGGTGGGGGTGCAGGTCGGCGGTGGCGGCCACGACCGTCGCCTCGCCCAGGAGGCGGCGCGAGAGGTCCACGAGGTGGGTCGCCTGCTCCACCATCTGGCCGCCGCTGGTCGCGAGGTCGCGCCACCAGGCGACGCCCGGGAGGTTGTCGTGCCAGTGGCCGTTGAGCAGCTTGACCGGGCGGCTCGCGATCACGTCCTCCAGCTCGGTGAGCGTGTCCATCGCGCGCCAGTGGTAGGCGACGCCCGCGATGACCCCGGCGGCGTCGACCGCGGCGCTGATGCGCTCCGGCGTCTCGGGGTCGGCGGCGAGCGGCTTCTCCACGAACAGGTGGATCCCACGCTCGATGAGCCCCAGCTCCAGCGCACCGTGGGCGTCGGGCGTGACGCAGACCCAGACCGCGTCCGGCCGCTCCGTGTCCAGCATGCCGCTCGAGGTCGTCGTACGGGCGACCTCCGAAGCGGCGGGCGGCGGTCTCGGCCTTCGGCAGGCTGCGCGACGCGATCCCCACCAGCTCCGCCCCGGGCTCCGTGCTGAGCACCTCGAGATGGCGCTGGGCGATGAAGCCCGGTCCGATGAGCGCGACGCGCAAGCGATCCACGGTGGTCTCCTCGTTGGCTGGTCGGCGTCGATTATCGGGGTTGGGCGCCGGCGGCCTACCATCGGATTCGTGGATTCCCGCCCAGCCAGCCGGTCCCCGAGTCGATCGACGACCTGTCGGCCGACGTGGCCCGCGCGCTCCCCGGCCGCCCTGTGCTGGCGCGGATGTTCCGCGCCTGCTTCCGGAACGCGCTGGAGACGACGGTGCGCCGCCTCCCGGACGGGACGGCGTTCGTCCTCACGGGGGACATCCCGGCCATGTGGCTGCGCGATTCCGCCGCGCAGGTCCGGCCGTACCTGGCCGTGGCCGCGGCGGACCCGGGGATCGCGGATCTGCTGGAGGCGGTCGTGCGCCGGCAGCTCGACGTTCGTGCGGCTCGACCCGTACGCGAACGCGTTCAACGCGTCGCCCGGGCCGCCGGGTGACCGCCGTGACCGGCCGCTGCCGCACCCGCGGGTCTGGGAGCGCAAGTACGAGGTGGACTCGCTGTCCTGGCCACTGCTCCTCGCCCACGACCTGTGGCGCGCGACGGGTCGGGCGGCGCACCTCGACCAGGACTTCGCGGACGCTGCCGCCGGGATCCTGGCGACCTGGCGGACCGAGCAGGACCACGAGGGGCGATCCGCGTACCGGTTCCTGCGCCCGGGCGCCCCGCCGATCGACACCCTGGGTCGGGATGGTCGCGGGCCGCTGGTGGCGCCCGCCGGCATGACGTGGTCCGGCTTCCGGCCCAGCGACGACGCCTGCACGCACGGCTACCACGTGCCCGGCAACATGCTCGCGACCGTGGCCCTGGCGGCCCTGGCGGCGATGGCCGAGGCGACCGGCCGGACCGCGCTCGGCGGCCGAGGCGACGGCCCTGCGCGCGGAGATCCTGGCCGGGATCGCCGATCACGGCTCGCGTGGAGCACCCCGACCACGGCGTGGTCTGGGCCTACGAGGTGGACGGACGCGGTGGAGCCCTCCTCGCCGACGACGCCAACCTGCCCAGCCTGCTGGCCCTGCCGTACCTGGGCTGGTGCGCGGCGGACGACCCGGTCTACCGGGCGACGCGGAACCTCGTCCTGTCCGAGGCCAACCCGTGGTTCGCCCGCGGGACGGTGGCGTCCGGTATCGGCAGCCCGCACACGCCGCCGGGCTGGGTGTGGCACCTGGGCCTGATCACGGAGGCGCTCACCGCCCCCGATGCCGGCGACCGCGAGCGCCTGCTCGACGTCCTGGAGCGGACGCATGCCGGGACCGGCTTGATGCACGAGTCGTTCGACCCGTCGGATCCACGGCGGTTCACCCGTCCCTGGTTCGGCTGGGCCAACGCGCTGTTCGCGGAGCTGGTCCTCGCGCACACCGGCCTGGGTGGACCGCTCTGCGACCCTGCGCCCGATCGCCTGATCCGGGCCGATGCTTGATGGGCCTCCCGACAGACCAAAGGCAGGCCCGAGGCCGAAGAACGCGCTGCCCATGCCGACCAGTCCCCCGGACAGTGACATCGCCAGCATCGTGGTCCGGCCAGGCCGGATTCCGGCCGCGCGGGCGGCGGCGTGGTTGAAGCCGACTGCCCGAAGCTCGAAGCCGAGTGCGGTGCGGAACAGCAGCACCGACACGACCGCGGCCATCGCGAGCGCGACGATGAAGCCATAGTCGACGCGGATCATCGGCAGGTCGCTGATTCGCGGGACGGCAGGAATCGCCGGCGGCCCAGAGAGACCGATCAACCCGACGACGAGGAACGCGAGGTTCGGCGCCACGCCGTTGAGCATCAGCGTGGTGATCACCTCGTGCGCTCCGGTCCGTGCCTTGAGGAAGCCGGGAACGAATCCGTACGCGCCGCCGGCGATCGTCCCGCCCGCAACCGCAACCACCAGGGCGAACATGGGCGGCAGGTGCCCCGCCACGAGGGCCCCGGTGATCGAGGCGCCCAGGCCGCCGATGAGGAACTGCCCGTCCACTCCGAGGTTGAACAGGCCGGCGCGGAACGACACCGCGAGGCCCAGGCCGGCGAAGATGAACGGCGTGGCAATGAGCAGGGTTTCAGAGACGGGTCGAATGGCCGCCGCGATGTCGACCGTGGTCCCGCTCTGGATCGCGGCAACGATGCGACCCGGGTCGCCGATCGCCCCGGAGAGCATCGCTGCGTAGCCCTCGAACATGTCAGCGAGCGCGCCGCCGATCGCTGCGAGCGGATCGGCGGGGACCCGTCGCAGGTGCTCGAAGTCGGTCAGCACGATGAGGAGCGCGCCGAGGAGGAACACCGTGAGCAGGGCGAGTGCCGGCTGAAGTGCGCGACGGAGCTCGTCGCGGATGCGCTGCATGTCGCTCAGTGTCGCCGCTCCGCAGCCTCGGCGTCCGGCTCCGGGTGACCTCGCGGTTCATCCGTCCCGATCGCCCGACCCGCACGGGGGCGGCCTGCGCCGAGCCGCATTCGCCGGGGCTCTGTCAGGCCGGGCAGGCGTTCCCGAGGCCCGCAGCCGCAGGCGCCAGGCGGCGGTCGCCACCAGCAGCGCGAGGGACACGGCGCCGATCAGCGGCTGGATGGGCGCGTAGACCGACATGGCTCCGGATGTGCCGAGCAGCACGAGCGCGACCTTGTTGCAGACCGGGCAGCCGATGGCGAGGAACGCGCCGAACCCGGCGAGGCTGCCGAGCGTCGTGGACCGGCCCTGTGCGGCGGCCGCCTCCGCGGGGCCAAGCGGCACCAGCCGGACGGAGGAGGTCGTTGTGGGCGCGGTGTAGGTCGCCATGACGATGCCCATGAGCGGCGCGGACACCAGCCACACGCCGATCGCGAACCCCTCGGGCGGGATCTGCCGCCCGAACACGGGGTTCGGGATGATCGCCGTGACCAGCCCGAACGCGAGACCGGACACGACCGTCCAGAACGCGGCGTGGAGCAGGAGGCGCCGATCGAGGAGCGCGAGCAACGGACGGGAAGCGGGCACGGGTCGTCTCTCAGCCAGCGGAGTGGTCTTGGTCACCATACGGCTTATTGCGTACTTGCGCAAGTACGACAATGGATGGCCTGTGGGAACCTGGAGGCGCGGTGACCCGTCGGAACCCTGGGGCTCGCGGCGCCACACCCGTTCGGCCGTCTGCGTCTCCAAGGGGCGCCACATCGCATGGCGCGCAATACTCCGCTCCTGCAAGGGGCACAAGCGACTTGACCGACCACGACCCGAGGGCGGATCTTCCCGTCCCCAAGCGGCGACCCACCGGCGGCGGCCACGCCCCCGGCGTCGGACCGCGCCCGGTCGTGGAGCCGGCCGTCGTCTACGAGCCGCCGCCGCCGCCCCGGATCCACGGGGACCCGGCGATGCGCAAGGACCTCGGCTTCGTCGCCTTCGTGGTCGCGGCCCTCGTCATCGGCCTCGTCACGTGGAACGTCGCCGGCGTCCTCACGAGCGAGGCGTTCAGCCCTCACGCGACCCAGGCGGTGGCGGTCGCCGGCTCACCGTCGACCCGCCCGGCTCCCTCCGCATCCGACGCTGCCTCCGCAGCCGGCCTCCGCCGGCCCGTCGGCGGCCCCGTCACCCACGCCGGCCCCAGAGCCCGTGCGCAAGCCCGTGAACGTGAAGATCGAACCGAAGCCGGCCGCGGCGTTCGTGTCCGAGGCGAAGAACACGTGGTGCGCGGCGGCGGCGGTGCAGATCGCCCTCAACGTCAACGGCCCGGCCGCCCGTATCGACACCTCGCGTGCCCGCCAGGCCCGGATCCGCAAGCTGCAGGTCGACCTGACGACGCGCAAGGACAGCCGCAACGGCGGCGCGGGGCCGCTGGGCATGGTCGCCTCGCTCGAGGAGCTGGGCAAGGTCGACTACGAGCTGCGCATCTACGACACCCGGGCAGGAGCCCTGCGCGCCTCCGCGAAGGCGATCAAGCAGACGGGCCACGCGGCGATCCTGCTGGCCTGGCGTGGCGCCCACGCGTGGGTCATGACGGGCTACAAGGCCGACGCGGACCCGACGGTCTTCGCCAACGCCAAGGTCACCGGGGCCTACATCATCGACCCGTGGTATCCCCGCGTCTCGCGGATCTGGGGGCGGTCCGACAAGCCCGGTGTGTTCCAGGATGCGGCCGAGATGAAGCGCAACTACCTGCCCTGGAAGCGTCCCGAGGGACGCTACCCGGGCCGCGACGGCAAGTTCCTCGCGCTCATTCCGGTCAACTGACCTACGGCGCCAGCTCAACCGTGCCCGAGGCGAGGAGCGCGTTCGAGGCCGCGTCCCGCAGCGCCATCGTGTACCCGCCGGCGTCCAGGCCGCACTCGGGGGCCGCCGTGTCCGTGGTGGCGACACGGAAGGTGCCATCCGGGTTGGCATAGGGCTCGAGGGCCGCCCGTGCGGTCGTGGAGCTGGCGCGGAGCTCGCCCTCGGGACCGCCGTCGCGCCACTCGATGCGGATCTCGAGGGCCCGCGCGGGGACGGGTGCGGTCCAGGATCGCTCGGTGCCGTCGCAGCGCCACGGTGTGGGCTGGAACGTGATCGAGGCGGGGCCGCCGTTGCTGCCGAACACGACGGCCACGAGCACGGCAACCAGGATGATCCCGTTGAGGATGAGTGCTCGCCGCACCGGGAAGCCGCCGTCGCGCTCGGGCGCTCCACCGGGAGCTGCCCCCTCGACGGTGCGGTCGCCGCGGGCGTCTTGTCCGCCCTCGGCCGACGGGCGCCGCATCGGCCGCAGAAGTCGTCCTCGGCGGCGCGATCCGCGTCGCAGCGGGGGCAGCGCCAGGGATCGAGGACGGCGGGCGTGGTCATCGTCCCCATGATCGGATGTCGCGGGCATCCGTGTCGGGCGCCTGGTCGGGCGCCTGCCCAAGCGCCCGATCGCTTGATCGACGGACGGTATGATCCGCGCGGCGGGTGGCCCCCTCAGCATGGGCGGCACCGGCCGGGAGTGAGGGGTATGGATTCATGTCGATCGAGGGCATCGTCGTCGGCCTGCTGGGGATCGTCCTCGGCGCCGCGTTCTGCTTCGCCGGGTTCCGGTGGTTCCTGCTGCTGCTGCCGATCTGGGGCCTGTTCGTCGGCTTCATGACCGGCGCCAGCGCGATGTCGCTGCTGCTGGGCGAGGGGTTCCTGGCCAGCGTGCTCGGGATCGTCGTCGGCGTCGTGTTCGCCGTGATCTTCGCGTTGCTGAGCTGGTTCTACTGGTGGGGCGCCGTCGCGGTGATCGGGGGCCTCCTGGGCTACGCGGTCGCGCTCGGGCTGCTCGAGGCCATCGGGTTCAACGCGGACGGCTTCATCACCGCGATCATCGCGATCGCTGCCGGCGTCGCCGTCGCGGTCGTGGCACTCGTGGTCAACGCGCCCAAGTACGTCGCGATCATCCTGACGGCCTTCGCCGGGGCGTCCTGGCTGACCGCCGGCATCGCGCTGGCGCTGGGGATCATCCCGACGAGCGGGCTCGGGGCGGGACCCCTCGCGGCGGTCTACGTCCAGGGCTGGTTCTGGATCCTGATCTGGGCCGTCGTCGCCGGGAGCCGGCATCATCGCCCAGATCCAGATGACCAAGGCCTGGGAGCAGGACCTGGTCGTCAGCTACGACTCCCGCCGCCCGTTCTGACGGGAACCACCGCACGATCACGCTGCGCCGCGGGCCTCGTCCCCGGCGCAGCCCCGCTCAGCGCCGCCTGACGGCGCGGGCCAGGCTCCCGACGGCGACCAGCGTCCAGGCGACGAGGCCGACGACGACGGCGGCGAGGACCGCGCCGGCAGGGTGGCGTTCCAGGCCCACAGCCCGACCGCGATCGGCAGGAACAGGATCCACGCCGCGATCCGGGCGACGGGCTCCAGGCCGTTCAGCCACGCCCACGCATCGGCGAAGGCCTGCCCGCCCGAGACCAGGCCCACCGCGAACCCCACCCACAGCAGGGCGAACACGGCCACCGCGTAGGTGCCCAGGACCAGCTGGAGCCGCCGATCGCGCGTCCGGCCCTGGTCAGCCACGTGACACCGTGCCGATCGCCGGCGCGAGCTCTCCTGCAATCGCGCGGAAGCGCTCCACGGCCTCCGGCCGAAGCCGGTAGTAGACGTACGACGCCCGCCGCTCCGAGCCCACCCAGCCGGCCTCGCGGAGCACCTTGAGGTGGTGGCTGACCGTGGGCTGCGCGACGTCGCAGCAGGCGGTGAAGTCGCAGGCGCAGACCTCCTCGCCCGCGCGCGAGCTGGCGCAGGATCGAGAGCCGGGTTGGATCCGCCGCGCCCTGCAGGAGGAGGGCGTCCGGATCGACGAGCCGCTTCATGTCCGACATGGTATTGACAAACATCGATATCGTCAAGTATCAATACGGGAGTACGCGGGGCGCATCACCCTCGCTGAAGGAGCACCATGATCACGGCACCAGGAGGGAGCACCGCGTTGACCACCGAGGCCATCCACGACGAGGTCCGCGCCCACTACGCGGCCGCAGCCCTCCAGGCGGGCGAGGGCGCCTGCTGCTCCGCCGAGCCGGACACCTTCGGGTCCGGCCTGTACACGGCCCTCGACCGCGCGGATCTTCCGGATGCGGCCGTCCTTGCGTCGCTCGGATGCGGCAACCCCACCGCCGTCGCCGAGCTCCACGAGGGCGAGCGTGTGCTGGACCTGGGGTCGGGCGGCGGCATCGACGTGCTCCTGTCCGCGAAGCGGATCGGACCCACGGGGCGCGCCATCGGCCTCGACATGACCGACGAGATGCTCGCCCTGGCCCAGCGCAACGCGGCCGAGGCCGGCGTCACCAACGTGGAGTTCCTGCGCGGCCACATCGAGTCGATCCCGCTGCCGGCGGCCTCGGTGGACGTCGTCATCAGCAACTGCGTGATCAACCTGGCTGCCGACAAGCCGGCGGTGTTCCGGGAGATCGCCCGCGTCCTGCGGCCGGGCGGGCGCATGGGCGTGACCGACATCGTTGCCGAGGACCACCTCACGCTCGACCAGCGGGCGGAGCGCGGCTCCTTCGCCGGCTGCATCGCCGGAGCGCTCTCCTTCTCCGAGTTTCGCGCGGGCCTCGAGGCCGTCGGTCTCACCGACGTGTCCCTCACGCCGACCCACGCGGTTGCCGATGGCATGATGAGCGCCATCGTGAGGGCGACCAAGCCCGCGGGCGCGACGACCGAGATCGCGGGGACGGCCATGCCGGTCCTCGCCTCGACCAGGGGCGAGCTGCCGCTGGCGAGTTCGGACTGCTGCGGCGGCGACGGCTGCGGCTGATGCGCATCGAGCGGGCGAGCCCGTCCGACGTTCCGGCCGTCCAGACGCTGCTGGCGGCGGCCGGGCTCCCGCCCGAGGGCGTCGCGGAGGCCTTCGAGACCGGGCTCTTGGCTCGCGAAGGGGCCGAGATCGTCGGGGTCGCCGCCGTGGAGCCATACGGCCGCGCAGGGCTGTTGCGGTCCGTCGTCGTGACGGAGGCCTGGCGAGGGACCGGCGTCGGGCGCGAGCTCGTTGCGGCCGCCGAGGCGCTCGCGCGGGACGAGGGCATCCGGAGCTCTACCTGCTGACCGAGACGGCGGCGGACTGGTTCGCGAGGCTCGGCTACGAGGTGGTGGACCGCGAGCAGGCGCGGGCGGCCGTCGGCGAGTCGATCGAGTTCACGATGGTCTGCGCCACGACCGGCGTGCCCGATGCGGCGGCGCCTGGGCTGACCGACCCGACCCGCCTCAGGAGGCGGTGAGGAGCTCCAGCAGCATCGGGTAGACGACGTCGACCTTCTGGCCCTCGCGATCCGGCGTGATCATGTCGTGCAGCAGGCCCAGCGATGCGTCCAGGTGGCGGACCTGCGTCCGGTCCGGGGCGGTGGCGTGCCATCGCTCGAACAGGTCATCGATCATCGCGTTGCTCACCGTGGTGTCGGCATCGTTGACCACGGTCACGATCCGACCGGCCTTCGGCGCCTCCTCCGAGGCGGAGCGCAGGACCGTCTGGCCCAGCTCCATGAACGCGGCGGCCCCCTGGAAGCTCGTGTCCGAGGCCCCGTGAGGAAAGGCTCCGCGCACGGCCTCGTCCGGTGCGGGGTCGCGGTTGTCGATCGGCGGCAGCAGCTCGATCGCGTTGACGGCCGCTCCCGTCAGCGGCACAGGGATGGACGGCGGGGCCAGGAACGCCGCGATCGGGACCACGAGGTCGGCGTCCGCGCGGTACTGCGCGATGTAGGAGGCCACCAGCCCGCCTCCGGACAGGCCCAGGACGCTCACTTCGTCGCCCAGCCCGTTCGCGATGTTCATCGCCTGGTCGCCGTAGACGGCGATCTCTTCGGCCTTGAGGCTGCCGAGGGGGTCCCTCCGCTCCGGAACCTGCCCGTGGTGGGGCATGCGTGGGACGTACACCGTGTAGCCGAGGTCGAAGAGCCGCGTGCCCAGCTCGTCGTCCTGCTTGGGGCAGTTCGTGTAGCCGTGCAGCAGGACGATCACCTTGTCGGTCCGCTCCCCGTGGTCGAACAGGCGGGTGCGGCAGTCCGCCTGGATCGTCGGGTCGGCGGCCTCGCGGGCCTGGATGTCGGCCACCTCCGCCCTGGCCTCGCTCCAGGTCATGGGTTGGACGGCTGACCCGTCGGGAAGGGGAATGCCGACCGGCTTCAGGAACAGGTAGCCGGCGACCAGTCCGAGGATGACGCCGAGGATGAGCAGGGCGCGCTTGAGCCGGCGGTGCCGGGATGGTGTCGAGGGCGGCGAGGTGAGCTCAGCCAAGGTCCGAGATCCTCAGCCCCCATCCACCGGGGTCGCCCCGGCGGCAGCGGGGAGCTCGGCCGGCGACGAGATCAGCGTGCCGGACGCGGGTGCGTCGTCGCCCTTGGGGGCCAGGGCGCCCTTGATGGCGATCCTGGCCTGGCTCACGAGCGCCGAGCCGATCTGGGCCAGCTTCTCGGGATCGAGCAGGTTGGTCTGCTCCTCGTGCAGCGTCAGCAGCCGGCCCAGCTCGGTCACGGGATCCGTGTGGTCGTCGATCCGGAGATCGATCCAGCGGTCGTCCGCCCCACCGACGCCACCCTTCTCACGCCGGACGAGCAGCGCGGCCGACTGGCGGCCCCGACTGTCGCCGCCGGCCTGGTCGCCGGCCCGAAGCGCCGCGAGGAGGCGGCGCGGGAACGTCCCGGTGCTGCCAGTCCAAGCGGCTAGCATCGCGTCCACGACCTCGGGTCCGGCCAGGATGTTGCCCTGGATCGCGACCCCGGGTGCCGTTCGGCCGCCGGCCCACACCATGCAGTTCGACCCTGTCCAGCTCGCCGAGCGGCCGAGCGAATCCACGATCCCGGCCTGGCGCTGGGAGGCCATTGAGTCTGCGGCGGTCAGCGCTGCCAGCACGGACTCCGGGTCCTCGCCCGCGGCGAGGTGCTCCAGCCCGTCCGGCCCGTAGGCGACGTTCGGCAGCGCCTGGGTTGAGATCGCCCCGACGCCTGCTCGTGCGAAGGGCGCCACGGCGCCCACGGCGAGCGCCTTGGAGGCGATCGCGATGCCGAGGTCGCCCGTCGCCGGGTCGCGCGCCACGATGGAGAAGGTCACGTCCGTTGCTCCCCTGTGATCGGCCGCCTGCCGTCTACCAGACCCTGGCCCGCCGGTCCGCGGGCAGCGCCATCGGCGAGCCGTCGGCGACCTCGAACGCTGCCGCAAAGGCTGGGGTGTTCGACAGCGGGCCGTTGACGCGGTACCGGGACGGCGAGTGGGTGTCCACGTTGGCGAGCATCCGGGCCGCGGCCTCCGTGTAGCCCATGCGCCACATGGTGGCGTAGGCGAGGAAGAAGCGCTGGTCCGGGGTGAGGCCGTCGATCGCCGGCGCGTCGTCCCCGATGGCCTCGTGCAGCGCGTCGAGCGAGATGGCGATGCCGCCCAGGTCGGCGATGTTCTCGCCCAGCGTGAGCTTGCCGTTGACGGTGACGTCGTCCGCGACCCGGTAGCCGTTGAACTGCTCCACGATCACGTTCGCGCGACGCTCGAACTCCGTGCGGTCATCCTCGGTCCACCAGTCGCGCAGGGCGCCGACGGCGTCGAAGCGCGAGCCCGTGTCGTCGAACCCGTGCGTGATCTCGTGCCCGATCACCGTGCCGATCCCGCCGTAGTTCACGGCGTCGTCCGCGTCTGCGTAGAAGAACGGCGGCTGCAGGATCCCGGCCGGGAACACGATCTCGTTGCGGAGCGGGTGGTAGTACGCGTTGACGACGTGGGCCGGCATGGCCCATTCGCCCTTGTCCATCGGCTTGCCCAGCCGGCCCATCTGGCGGCGCATCTCGAAGGCGGAGGCCTTGAGGCGGTTGCCGAGATAGCTCGAGCGATCCAGCTCCAGGGTCGAGTAGTCGCGCCACTCCGCCGGGTAGCCGATCTTGTAGGTGAAGCCAGCGAGCTTGGTGAGCGCCTCGGCGCGCGTCGCCTCGGTCATCCAGTCGTTGCCGCGGATCGCCCGGCCCATGGCGTGGAGGAGGTGATCGACCAGCTCCTCGACGCGGGCCTTGGACTCCGGCGGGAAGGCGACCCGCACGAACAGCTGGGCCACGGCCTCGCCGATGTCCGACGACACGGCGCCGACGATGCGCTTCCAGCGGGGCTGCTGCTCCTGCTGGCCGCCCAGGATGCGGCCGTAGAACGCGAAGTTCTCGTCCTCGAAGGCGGGTGCGAGGGAAGAGGCGGTGACCCGGACGAGATGCCAGCGCAGGACATCGCGGAGCGTCTCGAGCGACGTGTCGCCCAGCGCCGCGTCCACGGCCTTGAAGAAGGCGAGGTTGTCGACGCTGACGGTCTCGCTCGTGATGCCCACGTCCCGCAGGAACGCGCCAAGCCGGAGCCCGGGCACCTCCTCGTCCAGCGCCGCGACCTCAAAGCGGTTCAGCGTCAGCTTCGGGTCCCGGTGCTGCTCGGGAGAGAGCGACGCCTCGGCCAGGCGCCGCTCGAAGGCCAGGATCGCCCCGGCGGCGGCCTTGGCCTCGTCCGGCCCGGCGCCAAGGTTGCCCAGCTGGGCCGCCACGTGGGCCTCGTAGGCACCGCGCAGCGCCACCGACCGCTCGTCGTCGTTGAGGTAGTAGCCCCGCTCGGGCAGGCCGAGGCCGGCCTGCTGGACGTACGCCAGGTAGACGTCAGCGTCCTCGAAGTCCGCTTCGATGCCGATCCCGAACAGGGGACCCGCGCCGATGCGATGCAGGTCGAGCGCGAGGGCGCGGACATCCGCGAAGGACGCCACCGCATCGATCCGGTCCAGGAAGGGGCGCAGCGGCTCCGCGCCGGCCTCGGCGATCCCGGCCTCGTCCATGCCCGCGGCGTAGTAGTTGCCCACCAGGCGGCTGATCGCGTCACCGGCGTCGCCCGCAGCCGCGGCCTCCTCGAGCAGGCGCCGCGTGAGCTCCTTGTTGTTGTGGTCGAGCTGGATGTAGGCGCCCCACATCGGGTACTCGGGCGGGACGGGGTTGGCCTGGAGCCACCTCGCGTTGACGTGGTGGTAGAAGTCGTCCGACACCGGGATGGAGTCGTCCCACTGTGCGGCGTCGAGCGGGCTGGCGTCGGTCACGGAATCCCTCAAGTGCTCTTCCAGGAGAAGAAGGAGGCTACCTGACCGCGGCACGGGCAGGCAGCCTCCGTGACTCGATCCTCGAAAGTGCCTTCGCGGGGTTAGGCCTGAGCGGCGCCCTCGCCCTCAGCCTCGATCGCCGGCGCGGCAGCCTCGACCTCGGCCTCGACCTCGTCGCTGACCTCGTGGGTCTCCGTGACGCCGCCCAGCTCCGCGAGCTTGGCCGCCACGAGATCCGCCTGTGCGTCCTTGGCGAGCACGCCGACAGCGGCCTGGCCGTTGGTCAGGTTGGCGCCAATCCGCTCGCGATCCTCGGCCTTGAGGCCCAGGCCCTTGTGGTGCAGCGCCCCGAAGGCGGCACCGGCGATCACGACGCCGAGGGCCAGCGGCGTGACCAACGCGAGGGCCAGGCCGACGCCCGCGCCCTTGAGGGTCGATCGCGACCCGAGCTTGTTGACCTTGACCTCGCCCTTCTCGTCGAGGGCGAGGACGCCGATCGCGGTCAGCTTGACGCTGTCCTCGATCTTGTCCCAGGCCTTGAGCTCGGCAGCCGCAGCGTCCGCCGCGGCCTCGTCCTTGAAAAACGACAGAACAACCTTCGATGCCAATGTGCACTCCCTGCTGCGCTCGGGCCGGCCTGCGAGGTGCAGCCGGGTCTGCCGATGGGTTGTGGGGCGGCTGCAGCGGCGTCGCCGCTGGCATCTGCCCGTATGGATTGGGAGGACCTCGACCCACCCTGGGGGGTCACAATCTCGATTCGGGCGAAGTGCCCGGCCGGATTGGGCTTGTCGCTGACTGCAGCCCTCACGTTCGGCCGGAGGATCGAACCCGAGATTGCCCGCCGGGTGGTCACGCCTCAGGAGCAAGGCGTGACCATACCCGCGACACCACAGGCCGGGCTATTCAACCCCCACGAGACGACAGCCTCGACGGGCGGTTTCGCGAGCTCCGGATCAAGCCGGGAGCGCCCCCTCGTCCGGCTGATCGATGACCATCGCCGGGGTCTGGCCGTACACGGCCGGGTCCACGGTCTGGGTGGCGGTGACGTCCCAGGGCTGGGCAGCCTCAACCGGCCCGTCGAGGTTCGCGGACTGAGCGGATTCAGCGGGCGCGGTGGACGGCGCAGGTGCGGTGGCGGCAACCGACGCCTCGTCGTTGGTGCGGCGGATGGACGACACGAGGAGCGCGGCGCCCAGGGCGAGGATCACCGCGGGTCCGAGGATCGCGCCACTGACCCAGCCGGGAAGCACCACGTTGGCCAGCGCGATGCTGCCGACCACGATCAGCACGACCCCGACGATGGCGGCGGCGCCGATCCCCCGACTCCCCGCCCGCTGCCGGGCAGCCGGGGCGGCGGCGGTGTTGGCGGCCGGCTCGGGATCCCATGCGGGCGCCGCGGGCGGCGTGGTCCAGCCGGTGGAGGTGCCGGGGGCGGCGGACCAGCCCGCGGGCGCTCCCGACGTCGCCCAGCCTGCAGGGGCACCCGGCGCGGTCGCATACGGCGCCTGCGGGATCACGAGCGCGAGGATGAAGTACGCCAGCAGGACCAGCCCGCCGGAGGCGATGGCGACGATGATCCAGAGGATTCGGACCACCGTGGGGTCGATGTCGAGATACTCGGCCATGCCGCCGGCGACGCCGGCCAGCTGGCGATCACGACTGCGGTAGAGACGACGCGGGTTCACTTGCACACTCCCTCAGGCCTGACGGTTATGGAGCCGATGCTGTCGAGCGACATGTCCACGGCGGTGGCATTGCCGAACAGGCACTCGCGGGTTTCGGCGTGGCGGATGGTGGCGACCTCGTCCGCCCAACGGGCGGGCAGGTCAGGCAGCGCGACGATCGACGCGCCGAGCGCGAGGCCGGGCAAGAGGGCGGCGACGACCCCGGCACCAAGCCCGACCCGCGTGCGGCGCAGCACCAGGCCGACGCCCAGCGCGATCACGGCCAGCGGCCACAGGGTCTCGACGGCATTCGTGACGGCAGCTGGGTCAAGGACGCCCACGGCGACGCCAAGGGTCACCGCGCCGGTGGCGATCAGGAACACCCCCACATAGAGCGTTCCGCGTCTGACGGTCATGTCATCCACCCCTTCGGGCAAGTCGTGGCGTGCGACCCGCCGTGCGGGCCCCGCCGGGCATCTGCGTTGATGCCCTGACTGTGCTCCCGGATGCGCGCCGCTCCCAGCCGGGCAGCGGGCATCTTCGTGGTGGGGGAATCCCTACCGTCCGAGGCGTTCGGTGGTGGGGGGGGTCACGGGCGACCCGCGACGACGGCGCGACCCTCAACTGGCCGCGCGAGAGGAATTGGTGGAGATGGGGGAGAGTCGAACTCCCCGTCCAGAACCCTTCGCCAGGACCCACTACGAGCGTGTCCGATGCTTTTCGTCAGCCGTCGGGGCGCCCATCGGCAGGCTCACCATCGGCCCATTCCCGTGTCCCTAGATCGGGCTTGGCTCCCGGTTACGTGACCTCACCGGGGTTGCACCTTCGCTGAGTGACACTTCCACGGCCCGCGAAGGGGAGGCCGCTTCCATGCTCACCTTACCGCCTAAGCGGCGAGGGCGAGAGCAGGCTGCTTGTTGGCAGTTACTTCGTTTTGCCGCCGGTTTAACGAGGCCTGACGGCACCTCGGCTCGCGTTCCCTGACAGCCAAGCCCTGTCGAAACCACGCATCCCCACAGGACCGAACCGCTGTTCGGGAGCCGAATCCTAGCACCGGCGCCGATGGGGGTCGAACGCCGGACGCGTGCGGCCCTCGGACTGGCTCGACCTTGCTGTACACCTGCACCGATATCTCCTCCGAGCCCGTCGCCATGCCCGTACACTCCGTCGAACCGCAGACGCGTCCGCGTTCCCCTTCTGCCAGGTGACCCATGCCCGATGACGTTGTTCCCACCGTCGACATCCCCGCCATCGACCGGCGCCTGCTCGAGGAGCTCGAACCGGAGGCCGGGCGGCTCCTCGATCGCCACCTGAAGGTCGCCCAGGAGTGGTTCCCGCACGACTACATCCCGTATCGGCTCGGGCGGGACTTCGATACGGAGCCCTGGACCCCGGACCAGCCGCGGCTGACGGGCGTCGCCCAGACGGCGTTCGAGATCAACCTCCTCACGGAGGACAACCTGCCCAGCTACCACCGGCTGATCCACGGGATGTTCGGGAGGGGCGACGGCGCCTGGCTCACCTGGGTCGGGCGCTGGACGGCGGAGGAGGGGCGCCACGCGATCGTCCTGCGCGACTACCTCACGGTCACCCGCAACATCGACCCGGTGCTGCTCGAGCGCGGGCGGATGAACCAGCTCGAGCGCGGCTACGACATGGCCTCGCCGGACACGCTCCACGGCCTGGCCTACGTGGCGTTCCAGGAGCTCGCGACCCGGATCTCGCATCGCAACACCGGCCGCTACTCGGACGATCCCGTCGCGGACAGGATCATGGTCCGGATCGCGGCCGACGAGAACCTGCACATGATCTTCTACCGCGACATCCTCAAGGCCGCGCTGGCGATCGAGCCGTCGGCCGCCGTCCGCGCGATCACGGACGAGGTCCTCGCCTTCAAGATGCCGGGCGCCGGCATCCCGAACTTCCTGCGCAAGGCCGCCGACATCGCGAAGGCCGGCATCTACGACCTGCGCGTCCACCGCGACGAGGTCCTGCTGCCGATCCTGCGGTACTGGGGCGTGTTCGAGCTGAGCGGGCTCGATGCGGCCGCCGAGGAGGCACGCCGCCGACTCGCGGAGCACCTGGACACGCTGGACGCGGCCGCCACGCGGTTCGAGGAGCGCCTGGCCCGTTCCGGCGTGCCGCGCATCGCTCCCGCGGGATAGGGCCTGGAGACGTCGACGCCGACTGCGTGCGGTCCGACGTGGCGGCCTAGGACCGGACCGCCGGCTCCGTGATCCGGCCGAGGAACAGGATCGCGCCCGTCTCCATGTCGCGCAGCGCGTAGATGAACGGGCGGTCCACGGTCAGCTCGACGGGCGGCGCCAGCGCGCCGCTGGCCGCCATCATCACGGCCGTCGCGGCGGCCGCCTCGGTCCCCTTCTCATCGACGTCGATGTTGGCCTGGTGGATCACGGCGCCGATGTAGAGCCGGTCGGCTGCCGTCATGCCCGAGAAGTCGGCCGTGTCCGCGTCGAACGCCGTGGGCATGCCGAGGGCCGCGAGGATGTCGCCCAGCCCCAGCTGGGACTCCGTACCGAACTTCGGCAGGCCCAGCATCACCTGCTGTTCGGTCGAGGGCGCCGGTGATCGCGGCCAGCTTCGCCGCGTCGAGCGACGCTTCGAACTTCGCGAGATCCGTTGGCGCGATGACCAACATCGACAGCTGGCGCCCCACGTACGGGAGGTCCACGGCCTGCCAGCCGTCGCCCGACGCGTAGGCGAAGTAGCCGCCGTTGCGCATCATCTCGACATCCATCGTCGTGCCGTCCAGCCGCGTGAACGGTGCCGGGGCGGTCTGCGCCCTCGTCGAACGGGAAGTCCCAGGCCGCCTTGAGGTAGATGGCGTTGACGAGCGCGAGCCGCGTGGTCTGCGTCGACGGTGCCGGCGGCGAGCAGCTCCGGGATCCGGTCCTCGGTCTGGTCCTTGACCCAGCGGTTGATGACCCCGCGCGAGCCCTCCGGGTCGCCGATGTAGTCCACGAGCCGCAGGCCGGCCCCGAACCGCTCCGCGAGCGCCGCGAGGTATGCGTCCTCGAGCGGGTAGCCCTGCTGGGCGAACGGGGCGTTGACGGAGCGGAGGACGACCTCCTGGTCCTCGTTCAGCGCGTCCTTGAAGGTCGCGGTCTTCCCGTTGAGCGACTGGTCGAGCGCCGCGACCCAGGCGGCGTTCGCGTCGGCGCCCAGGCCGTGCATGACGGCGTCCATCTCGGCGGCGGTCGTGCCCTTCGCGCCGGCGCGGGCCATCGCGAGCGCCACCTGGATGCTCGCCGGGGAGACGACGAGGTTCGCCTGCGGGTCCGCGGCGACGAGCTTGGCGTACAGGTCGAGTCCGAATGCGTTGACCGCGTCGCCCGCCTTGGCGGCGTCGTCCGAGGTGGTGGCCAGGCGCGGGAGGGACACGGCGGCGAGCGCGATGCCGTCGGAGCCTGGGCGTGATGGCGGGGGCGCCCGTGGCGCCCGGAGTGTCGATGACGATGGCGCGGCCGACGAGCAGCCGGCGACGAAGGTCAGCGCCAGGAGCGCTGCGAGCGGTCGAATCACGTGGATGTCTCCCCGGGGGTGCTCGGACGCCAGCCCCGTGACGTCGCGCGCGACCGGATGGTTGCATGCCGCGGTGCCCGCTACCATCGGCCGATGCGCCTGATCCCCTGGGAAGAGGAGCGTCTCCAGATCTTCGCCGCGGCCGAGCTCGCCCGCCGTCGCCGGGCCGCCGGTCTGCCGCTCAACCATCCCGAGGTCGTCGCCCTGATCTGCGACGCGATGCTCGAGGCGGCCCGTGCGGGTGCCACGTACGAGCAGGTCGAGGCGGTGGGCCGCTCGGCCGTTGATCCGGACCAGGTGCTGGACGGGGTCCGCGAGCTGATCGTCGAGGTGCGCCTGGAGGTGCTGCTGGGTGATGGCTCGAGGGTCATCGCGCTGCGGGATCCACTGGGACGTGGAAGCCCGCCGAACCCGCACGGGCCCGGTGCCCTGATCATCGGTGACGACGCGGAGATCGAGGTCAACGAGGGCCGCGAGGCCATCGAGATGGCCGTCACGAGCACGTCGCGGCGCCGGGTCCGGGTCTCGTCGCACTACCCGTTCCACCGCGTCAACCCGCGGCTGCTGCTGGACCGTGACGCGGCGCGGGGCTTCCGCCTCGACCTGCCGGCGGGCGGCCACGTGGGTTGGGAGCCGGGCGAGACGAAGACCGTGCGGCTGGTCCGCTACGCGGGTGATGGCGGCGCTCCGGACGAGCCTGACGGCAGCGGGGACGCGGACGAGGCGGTGGCGGGCCGATGACCCGGCTCTCGGCCGAGGAGTACCGGCTGCGCTACGGCGCCACGACCGGGGACCGCATCCGCCTGGGCGATACGGACCTGTGGGTCAAGGTCGCAGAGGACCGTACCGCCCGCGGCGACGAGCCGGTCTGGGGCTATGCGAAGAACCTCCGGTCGAACATGGCGCAGTGGGACCGGGCGGCCGGCCCGTCCGAACTGGACATCGTGCTCACCGGCGCGCTCGTCATCGACCCCGTCATCGGCGTCGTCAAGGCCGACATCGGCATCAAGGACGGCCGCATCGCGGGAATCGGGCGGGCGGGGAGCCCGGCAATCAGCGATGGCATCGACCTCGTCGTCGGCCCCAACACGAAGTCGTACATGGCCTATGGCCTGATCGCGACACCGGGTGCCGTGGACAGTCACGTCCACACGATCAACCCTCAGCTCCTGCCGCCAGCCCTCACAGCCGGCGTCACGACGCTGATCGCGGCGGGCTTCGAGGAGCCGCCGTTCGCGATGGAGCGGGTCCTCGCCGGCCTGGAGTCCTGGCCTGTCAATGTCGGCCTGCAGGCGTGCGCTCGGGCGATGCAGGAGGGGCACCTCGACGGACTCGTGGAGAGCGGTGCCGTCGGGTTCAAGATCCACGAGGACAACGGGGCGTACCCGGAGCTGATCGACTGGGTGCTGCGCTACGCCGACGCCCGCGACCTCTCGGTCGCGCTGCACACGGACGGGCTGCACGAGAGCGCGGAGCTCGAGGACACCGTCGCGGCGATCGCCGGGCGCACGGTGCATGCGTACCACGTGGAGGGATCGGGCGGCGGCCACGTGCCGGACCTGCTGGGACTGGTGCGCGAGCCGTCGATCCTGTGCTCGTCCACGACCCCGACGCTGCCGTTCGGGGTGCATGCCGCCGCGGAGCACGTCCCGATGACGGTGATCAACCACGGGCTCTCGTGGGACGTGCCGGGGGATGTGCAGCTCGTGCTGGAGCGGATCCTGGAGGCGCGGATGGCCGCGGAAGGGCCACTCCACGAGCTGGGGGCGATCGGGATCATCAACTCCGACTCGCAGGGGATGGGCCGCATCGGTGAGACGGTGCGGCGGACGTTCCAGCTGGCCCACGTGATGAAGGCGTGGCGCCGGTCTGCAGCGGCCGCCGGCGTGCCGGGCCTGCCCGATGACCCGGGCCTCTTCGACTCCGACGACCGCGACGACACCGCACGGGTCCTGCAGTACCTGGCCAAGGTGACGATCGAGCCGGCGATCACGCATGGGATCTCCGAGCACGTGGGTTCGCTCCGGCCGGGGCGCCTCGCGGACATCGTGCTCTGGGCGCCAGGGTTCTTCGGTGTGAAGCCGGAGTGGGTGTTCAAGGGCGGGTTCCCGGCCTGGGGGCCGCTGGGCGACGGGAACGCCTCGCTGGAACGGGCGGAGCCGACGCGCTACCGGCCGGATTGGGGCGGCGTGCCCACGGCGGCGCCGAGGGTGGCCGTGACGTTCATCTCGGGGGCGGTGGACGGCGCGGCGCTGGCCCGGCGGCTCGGGTCCCGGCGGGCGCTGGTTCCGGTGTCCGGGCAGCGGGGGCTGACGAGGTCCTCGCTGGTGGCGAACCGTGCGGCGCCGCAGGTCGAGATCGACGTGCGGACCGGTGCCGTCACGCTCGACGGACGGCACCTGGCTGTCGATCCGGTCAGCGAGGTGCCGCTCAGCCGCCGCTACCTGCTGCGATAGGACGATGATGGGCATCGGCTCGGTCGGGTCGCTCGGGCTCTCGTTGGCCGCTGACCGGCCCATATGTCGCTCGGGCTCTCGTTGGCCGCTGACCGGCCCATATGTCGCCTACCGCCGCTCCTTCGTCCGCCTGGTGGGACGTGAGGCGCCCGGGCGCCTTCCCGCGTGGCCGTCTGGATCACGAGGCGGACCGACCGTCGGTGCTCGGCGACAATTGGGCCGCTGACCGGCCCGCGTCGACCGGCCCGCGCTGCCGGCCCGCGCTGACCGTCCCGCGTCGCCCGTCCCGCGTCGCCCGTCCCGCGTCGCCCGTCCCGCGTCGCCCGCCGCCGCGGACCGCCGCGGACCGCCGCCGCGGAACGATCTACCAGAGGTCCCCGACCGTGTACCCCTCCGGGAACGGATCCGTGGGATCCACCACGTAGCTCGCGAAGCCGGTGATCCACGCCGTCCCGGTGATCGTCGGCACGACCGCGGCCCGCTCTCCAACTTGCGTCTCCTCCACGAGCCGCCCCGTGAACACCGTCCCCAGGATCCCCTCGTGGCGGAAGTCCTGGCCCACCACCAGCCGCCCCTTCGCGTGGAGGACGGCCATCTTGGCGCAGGTGCCGGTTCCGCACGGCGAGCGGTCGATGACCCCCGTCCAGGTCGACGGCTTCGACCAGTCCAGCGCCCCGGTGGACACCGTGACCACGTTGCGCCACGAGTTCCTTGGGTTGTGCGGCGGCCCCGACAGCTGCCCGATGGTGATGCCGGCAAACCCGGGCTGATCGGGGTGGACCACCGGCAGCTGCTCCGCGGCGGCGGCCTTGATCATCTCGGTGACGCGCGTGATGTCCCGCCCCTCGTCCGGCAGGAGGGCGAAGCCCAGCTTCGCGGCGTCCGCGATGACGTAGAACATCCCGCCGTACGCCACGTCCACGACGACGGTCCCCAGCTGCGGCACCTCGATCGGGGTGTCCAGGTGCGTCGCGAAGGCCGGCACGTTGCGGAACGTCACCCCGGTGACCTTGCCGCCGGCGCAGGTCGCCCGGATCCGGATCAGCCCCGCCGGCGCCTCGAGCGTGATCTCCGTGACGGGCTCCGTCATCGGCAGCATGCCGGTCTCGAGGAGCGCGGTGGCCACGCAGATCGTGTTGGTCCCGGACATGCCCGGGTACTCGACGTGCTCCATGATCACGTAGCCGGCGTCGGCGTCAGGGTGCGTCGGCGGCAGGATCACGTTCGCGCACAGGGCCGGGTAGCCGCGGGGCTCGCGGAGCATCAGCCGGCGGAGTCCGTCGCCGTGCTCCTCGAGGTGCCGGGCCTTCTCGAGCATCGTCGCGCCGGGGACGTCCAGTACGCCGCCCACGATGACCCGCCCCGGCTCCCCCGCCGCGTGCAGCGTCGACCGCCTGGAGCATCCGCGCGAGTCGCATCGATCCCTCCTGCGCCGCGGGCGACGCGATGGGCGCTGCCGGGCGCCCTGGCGAACCCTGCCGCCGCCACTCTACCGGCGAACCCTACCGCCGTCGTGCCGCCGCGACCTGGCGTTCCATGTCCCGCTTCGCGTCCCGCTCCGCGATCTCGCGCCGCCGGTCCCAGGTCTGCTTGCCGCGGGCGAGCCCCAGCTCCATCTTCGCCCTGCCCCGCGAGAGGTAGATCGACAGTGGCACGATCGTCAGCCCCTTGGCCTTGGTCTTGCCCAGGAGCTCGTCGATCTCCCGGCGGTGGAGGAGCAGCTTCCGGGCGCGCTTGGGCTCGTGATTGAAGCGGACGTCCGTCGTCCCCCACGGGGCGATGTGGAGGCCGATGATCCAGGCCTCACCGCGCTCGATGCGCGCATAGGCGTCCGCGAGGCTCACCTTGTGGTCGCGGACGCTCTTGATCTCGGTGCCGCGCAGCACGATGCCAGCCTCGAAGGTTTCCTCGATGCTGTAGTCGTGGTGTGCTCGTCGGTTGCGGGCGATCGTCTCGCCCATCGCGGGACTCCTCTCGTGGGGTGGAACGGTCAGTGTCGCACGCGCGACACGAGGCTCTGGACGCACGAACGCCGGCCCGTTGCCGGACCGGCGTTCGATTGCTACCGACCACCCGTCGGGATCGCAACTAGGCGGCGATCTCCAACGAGGTGGTGCAGCAACTTCGACTGTCTATCACTGCACATCACCTCCTTTCGTTCGAAAACGACCCTACCCGATCCAGCGGAGGCGCGCAAGCGTCGAATTCGGGGCGCACTTCAGTCGCCGGCGTCGAGCTCCTTCAGCGCGGCGTCGATCACGGGGTCGTCACCCGGCTTCGCCGGCTGCTCGTCCACCACCACGTCGGGGGTGATCCCCTTGCCGTGGATCCAGGTCTTGTCGGGCGTCAGCCACTTGGCGATGGTCAGCCGGAAGCCGCCGCGATCGTCCTCCAGCTGGGTCCACTGCTGGACCGTTCCCTTGCCGAATGTCTTCGTGCCAACGATGGTCGCCCGGTCCCGGTCCTGCAGGGCGCCGGCGACGATCTCGGATGCCGACGCCGACCCGCCATCCACCAGCACGGCGACGTCGATCCCGGCGTCAACCGCCGCTCCGCCCGGCTTGGCCAGCGTCTCCACGAGCGCCCCGTCGGCGTCCTCCTCCCAGAAGATCGCCCCGTCGGCCAGGAACTGGCTGACGATGTCGCGCGCCGCCGTGACGTAGCCGCCGGGGTTCCCACGCAGGTCGACGATCAGCTTCCTGCGGCCGGCCGCGACGTCCTCCGCGACGGCAGCGTCGAACTGCTCCGCGGCGTGATCCGAGAAGCCGGACAGCCGGATGTAGCCCACGGAACCGTCGGCCAGGACCTCGGACGTGACCTCGGGCGACACGATCACCGCCCGCACCACCTCGATGTCCCGGGGGGCCTCGCCCTGGCGCTCGATCGTCAGCACGACCGGCGTCCCCTTCGGCCCGCGCACCTTCATGCGGGCCGCCTCGAGGGTCTGGCCGTCCACCGTGACCCCGTCGATGTGCGTGATCACGTCGCCCGGGAGCAGGCCCGCCGTCTCGGCGGGTGCGTCCTTGAGCGGGGCCACGATGACCATGCGGCACGCGGTCCCCAGGTCCACGCAGCTCGACGTGGCGCCGCCCGCGTCCACCGTGCCGATCGTGGCCCCGATCCCCTCGAACTCACCGGAGATGCCCTGGAGGCTGGCCTTGAACTCCTCGGACGTGAGGTACTGGGAGTAGGGATCGTCCAGGGCCCCGATCATTCCCTTGATCGCGCCCTCGACGATGGCCTTGCGATCCACGTCGCCGCCCGCGTACCGCTCGGTGACCGCCCGGTAGGTGTCCCAGAACGGCTGGAACATCTCGCTCTCGTCTGCGGGGGTGCCCGGGGTCATCGCGATCTGGCGACCCAGCGACCAGCCCGAGAGGAACAGCGCGCCCCCGGCAAGGATGGCGACGAGGCTGACGGCGATGATGGCGACGCCCGTGCGGCGGCCCGAGCGAGCACGCGGCCGGGGCGCCGGGGCCACGGGTTCGGCGGCCACGGGTTCGGCGGCCACGGGTTCGGCGGCCACGGGTTCGGCGGCCACGGGTTCGGCGGCGGGGACAGGATCGAGGGACATCAGGGGTTCTCGAGCGGCTTCTCAGATCCGCGGCGCGGACGCGGGCCGCCAGCGTACCGCCGCCGCGGTGAACCCGCCCCAGCGGCCCCCGCGGCGACCCGAGCCGGAGCCGAGGCCGTCTACCGGATGAGGTACGTCCGCACGGACACCCATGACCCCAGCACGCCGAGCCCCAGGCCCGTCGCCAGCACGATCACGGCCGTATCGCGGCCCAGCGTGCCCAGCTGCAGCGGCAGGATGTTGAAGAAGCCGACCATGGCCTGCGACAGCGGGTCCGCGGCGATGACCAGCAGCGCCAGGGTGATGAGCGCACCCAGCAGGCCCACGAGCGCCCCCTCGAACACGAACGGCCAGCGGATGAACGCGTCCGACGCACCCACCAGGCGCATGATCTCGATCTCCTCGGCGCGCGCCACCACGGCGAGCCGGATCGTGTTCACGATGATGAACAGCACGATCAGGCCCACGACCACGAGGAGCACGCCGCCGCCGGTGCGCACGACGCCGGTCACGGTCGTCACCCGCTCCACCAGGGCCTCGATGTTGAGCACGTTCCGGATGATCGGGTCCTGGCGCAGGGTCTCGGCCACGACCTCGAGGTCACCCGGGCTCGTCAGCTTGACGTTGAGGCTGGCATACAGCGGGTTCGATTCCAGGTACTTCGTCAGGTCCTCGCGGCCCTGGGCCTCCTGGGCCAGGCGGAAGCGCTCCAGGGCAACCTCGCGGGTGATGAACTCGACCGACGCCGTCTCGGGCATGGCCTCCGTGCGCGCCACGAGCTCGCCGACCTGGTCCTGGGTGGCGGTGTTCTCCACGTAGGCCACGACCTCGACCTTCTGTTCCACGAACGAGAGGCTGGCCAGCAGCACGTTCTGCAGGATGAAGAAGCCCGCCAGCAGCAGGAGCATGAGCACCATGGTCAGGGTCGCCGCGAGGCTCATCAGGGCGTTGCGCCAGAACCCCTGCCACGCCCGGCCGATGGAGAACAGGACGAACGGGATCACGGCCGCCTAGTCCTCACGGTGGTAGGCCGCCCCGGTCTCGTCGCGGATGATCCGGCCGTCCTCGAGCGCCACGACGCGCTTGCGCAGCGCGGTCACGACCTCCGCCTGGTGGGTCGCCATCAGGATCGTCACACCCAGTTCGTTGATGCGCAGCAGCAGCTGGATGATCTCCCAGCTGATCACCGGGTCCAGGTTCCCGGTGGGCTCGTCCGCGATGATGATCCGGGGGTCGTGGACGAGGGCGCGGGCGATCGCCGTCCGCTGCTGCTCGCCGCCGGAGAGCTGGGTCGGGATCTGGTCCGCCGCGTCCGTGAGCCCGACCAGCGCGAGGACCCGGTCCACCGATGGCCGGATCTGTCGACGGGGCGTGCCGGTGACCTCCAGGGCGAACGCAACGTTCTCCCACACGGACTTGCGCGGCAGCAGCTTGAAGTCCTGGAAGACCGTCCCGATCTTGCGCCGGATCCGCGGCACCTGGCGACGCTTGATCCGGGCGAGGTCGTAGCCGTCGATGACGACGTCGCCTTGTGTCGCCAGCTCGTCGCGGATCAGCAGCTTCATGAGCGTGGACTTGCCGGCGCCCGACGGCCCGACGAGGAACACGAAGTCGCCCTCGGGGACCACGAGGTCCACGTCCTTGAGCGCCTCCTTGCCATTCGGGTAGCGCTTCGTCACGTCGTGGAGCACGACGACGGCACGGTCCGTCTGCGGAGGGCGCGTGCGCCTGGTGAGGCGGTCGATGAGCGAGAGGTGCGCGGGAGGCGCGTCGGGGGTCGGGCCCTGGGTTGCGGTCATGCGCTCACTGGTGTGGGGATCGCGGTGACGACTCCGACCGAGGGCACAATCGAGGGAGCCACGTTTGCCTGAGGCTAGCACCGGAGCGTCGATCACGCCTGTCCACACGATCACGCCCGTCCACGGGCACCGGGACCGGATTGGCGGGCGACGGCCACATCCCAGGTGCCTGTCGCCTGCCAGGCGACGGACTTCGGCAACGAGGCAGCTGTCGACCGTTTCCGTCGCCGGTGGATCGACGCCTGCCCGGTTGCGAGCCGGCGATGCCGGAGGATGTCGCCGGTATGTCGACGGAACAGGGGTTCCAGGCGACAGATGCCCGACTTCGTCGCCTGCCAGTCGTCAGGTGACGAGGGGTTCAGACCAGTGCCAGCGAGATCGGCACGTAGCGCTCGAACGGGTGGTCCGGACGCGACCAGCAGATCAGCCCAGGGAAGCCGTCGAAGCGCAGCCCGGCCTCGAGCAGGGCCCGTGTCGCGCGGTCTGCCGTCCCCGGGACCCACATCGCCACCGTGCCCAGCATCGGCGACTCGCGCACCGCCACGCCCAGCAGCGCGGGGTGCAGCGCAGGGTCGAGCGCCGCGACCGGCCCCAGGCGTCCGCCCCCGGATCCGTACACGTACCCGTGGACCTGCCCGGCCCCCCGCTCGCGGACCAGGAACCCGGACCGGCCTTCCCGCCGCAGATACGCGTGATCGGCGGGATGCGCGGCCCCGATCAACTCGCGGTCGAGTCCGTCAACGGCCTCCGCCAGGCGGCGATGACCTTCCTGCGCGCCGGAAGCGACCGCCTCGAACGGCACCGCCTCCAGCGATCCCGGGAGCGGCGGCACGGCAGACCAGCGCCGGACCTCCCCGATCAGGCGCCAGGCCGGTATCCGGGGCACCATGCCCCGCCGTGCGTACAGCGCGTTGGAGATCGGCTGCGCCGCGTCCGTGCACATGCCCCAGGTGTGGATCCCGCTGGCGAGCGGATCGTCCGGGCCGGGGACCGCAGGGCCGCCGGGGTCGACGTCGCGCGCGGCCTGGGCGCGGTCCATCAGCGCCTGCCCCACGCCCGTGGCCTGGACACCGGGCCGGACGAAGAGCATGGCCAGGAACCACAGCCCTTCGCGCAGGGTCGCGCACGAGAACCCGGCCACCGCCCCCTCGCCGTCGACCGCCACCCAGAACCGGGCCGGGTCCGTCGCCAGCGCATGGGCCAGGAGCCGGCGGAGTGGCGCCAGGTCGTCGGCCATGGGCGGCTGCGCCAGTCGCGCCTGGTAGTCCTCGATCGCCGCCCTCCAGGTCTGGGTGCAGGCATCGAGGTCCCCGTCCCGGCCCGGCCGGTACGAGACAGGCCCCGTGGGAGCCACGAGGCCGGCCACCGGCTACTCGTCGCTGCCGTCGGCGGAGGGCGGCCGACCGGTCGCAAGGCGCTCCAGCTCGGCCTGCATGAACAGGTCGAGGTCGCCGTCAAGGACCGCCCCGGTGTTCGACGTCTCGTGGCCCGTCCGCAGGTCCTTGACCATCTGGTACGGGTGCAGCACGTAGGAGCGGATCTGGTTGCCCCAGCCGGCCGTCACGTGCTCGCCGCGGAGCTTCTGCAGCTCCTCCTCGCGCTTCTCCAGCTCCAGCTCCAGGAGCCGCGACTTGAGGACGCGGATCGCGATCTCCCGGTTCTGGGTGGCCGATCGCTCGTTCTGGCAGGAGACGACGATCCCCGTCGGGATATGGGTCAGGCGGATGGCCGACTCGGTCTTCTGGACGTGCTGGCCGCCCGCGCCTGACGAGCGGAAGGTGTCCGTCCTGATCTCGTCCCAGTTGAGCTCGATCGCCACGTCGTCGTCCGCCTCGGGCATGACCTCGATCAGGGCGAAGGTCGTCTGGCGCCGGTTCTGCGCGTCGTAGGGGCTGATCCGGACCAGGCGGTGGACGCCGCGCTCGGCGCGCAGCCAGCCGTAGGCGAAGCGGCCGGTGAACGTGACGGTCGCGCTCTTGATCCCGGCCTGGTCGCCCTCCTGCGAGTCCACGACGTCCGCCTTGAACTTGTGGCGCTTCGCCCACTGGAGATACATGCGCAGCAGCATCTCGGCCCAGTCCGTGGCCTCGGTTCCGCCGGCGCCCGCGCTGATCGACAGGACGGCGTTCTTGGCGTCGTAGTCGCCGGAGAACAGGAGGAGGGTCCGCTCGCGCTCGAACTCCACGCGCAGCGCGTCGGCCTCGCGCTCGAGGTCCGCCAGCGTGTCCGGGTCGGGCGAATCGGCGAGCAGGTCCAGGAGCTCGACGAGGTCATCGGCCCGCTTCTCCAGCGCTCGCCACAGGGTGATCTCGTCGCGCAGGCCCTCCGCCTCGCGGGTGACCTTCTGCGCGGTCCGCTGGTCGTCCCAGAATCCGGGCTCGATGGCACGCGCGTCGAGCTCCGCGACGCGCTGTTCCTTGGCGGCTAGGTCAAAGACGCCCCGAGGTCGACCGGATCCGCTCCGCCAGGTCGCGAGTGGACGCGGCGTCCACTAGGGGCGCACCCGGAGGTCCTGGAGCAGGATCGGACGGAGCTCGATCAGCCGAAGGGCTGTCTTGCTCCGGGCGACGACGGGGTTCACGCAGGGGCAATACGAGTTGTGAGTGCAGACGCCGCAGTTGCCGTCGCAGTCCAGCGCGGCGGCGTAACTGCAGTTCCGGCAGTCACGTTCGCAAGCGATGAGATCCACGAACTGGGCTTCTTCAGCCTGCTTCACAGTCCCTCTCTCCTCGTCTCTCGCTGTCGAACGTGGTGACGGTGCGGGACGGAGCGCCGAGAGAGCTCGGGCATGAACGGGGCGACGGCGCCTGTCCCTTGGGGCGAAAGACTGTGGCCGAGTATAGGGGCCGCTTCGACGCATTCCAAGGGGGGCGGAGGCGGAAACGCAAGGAATTTTCTGCATTGCGCCCCGTTTTCGCGGTCGATCCGGGCATGGCACCGTGATCGTTCACGGTCCACGCGCCGGAACGGGCTCCAAGCGGGCCGCAGACGGGCCGAGGGTCGGGCTTGCCGGTGGCCTCCGCGTCAGACCGGGAAGGCGTCAGCCTCCCGTCTGTTCCACCTGCGGAGCGCCGCCCGAGATGAAGTAGACGGCCAGCGCGCCGAGTTCGTGGGCGATCGCCTGGACCTGGCGCACGGGGTCTGCCTGGATCGGCGACCTGGGCGTGGGTGAGCCGTGACCATCGATCCCGAGGTCCTCGGCGATCCGCAGGACCCGGAGCATGTGGGTCGGATCCGAGACGAAGACGGCGCTCCGCATGCCGCGCGCACGCAGCTCCCCGGCCACGGCCGACAGCGAGCTCAGGGTGTTGTGCGCCTGGTCCTCACCGAAGATGACCTCGGGAGGGACGCCGTTCGCGATCGCGTACTCCCGGGCGACGGCCGCCTCGGTCGTGCGATCGCCGGGCAGCTTGCCGCCGGTGACGACGAAGGCCTTGGCGAGGCCCTGGTTCCAGAGCGCCACGGCGTGCTCGAGGCGGGCCTCGAACACCGGCGACGGCCGGCCGTCGTACTGGGCGGCGCCCAGCACGACGATGGCGTCGGCGGCCTGCTGCTCGTCGGTCGCGCCCTGCCGCCAGATCTGGAAGGTCGCGACACCGGCCGCGACGGCGACGGCCAGGCCGCCAATCAGGAAGAGGCGCACGAGGTCCCTGGTCCGGTCGCGGGTCAGGCCCCGTGACACTTCTTGTACTTCTGGCCGGAGCCGCACCAGCACGGTTCGTTGCGCCCGATCCGGGCCCCGGACGGGGTGAACCCCGGCCGCAGCGACTCGCCTGTCACCTGGGCGTCACCCGGCACCTCGCGCGCGCTGCGCATCGGGTCGGCGGGCAGGCCGCGCACGGCTGACGGGCTGGCGAGTCCGGACGAGGGCTGGCGGAGCGCGGCCTGGCCCGCGGCGAGCGGGGCCGTCGGCGCGTGGGTATGGCCGACGGATGCCGCCGCGGCGGTGGCGGCGCCGGCCGGACCACCGGCGCCCGCCGCGACGCGCGCGGGCTGACCGGGGCCGGGAAGCGGCACGGTCTCCGGCTCACGTCGGACGGTGACCCTGAAGATCGTGGTGGCGACCTGGCGCCGGATCAGGTCCGAGAGCTCCTCGTAGAGGCGGAACGCCTCCTTGCGGAACTCGTTGAGCGGGTCCTGCTGGGCGTAGCCGCGAAGGCCGATGCCCCGTCGCATGTCGTCCAGCTCGGTCAGGTGCTCGACCCACAGGCTGTCGATCGTGCGCAGCAGCACGAACCGCTCCACCTGCGACCAGACCTCGTCGCCGTGCTCCTGCTGGCAGCCCTCGAGGCGGGCATCCGCCAGGTCCCGGATGTACTCCACGAGCTCGTCGCGGCTTCGTCCGGCCTCGTCGAGCGCCTCCTCCGAGGTCTCCGGGCCATCGAGGCCCATCGCACGCAGCGCGGCCGTCAGCCCCTCGAGGTTCCACTCGGCCGGCGACATCCCGCCCAAATACTGGTCGCCGATCGCCTCGACCTCGTCGTCCAGGAACCCGCGGACCGTCGCGGTCAGGTCCTCGTTGCGCAGGACCTTGTCGCGTTCGGCGTAGATCGTCTCGCGCTGGCGGTTGATGACGTCGTCGAACTCGACCACGCGCTTGCGGATGTCGAAGTTGAAGCCCTCGACGCGGGTCTGCGCACTCTCGATGGTCTTGGACACGAGCCGTGACTCGATCGCGACGTCGTCCTCGAGGCCCATCCGTTCCATGAGGCCCGCGACGCGCTCGGACGCGAACCGCTTCATCAGGTCGTCGTCCAGCGACAGGTAGAAGCGCGACGAACCCGGGTCGCCCTGGCGGGCGGCGCGGCCGCGTAGCTGGTTGTCGATGCGGCGGCTCTCGTGGCGCTCGGTGCCGATGATGTGCAGGCCGCCCGCTGCGACCACCTTCTCGTGATCGACGTCGGTGATCGCCTTCGCCTCCGCCATGGCCGCGTCGTACGTCTCCTTGTCGACCTCGGCGGGGTTGAGGTCGCGCTTGTGGAGGCTCTCGGAGGCAAGGCCCGCGGGATTGCCGCCCAGCTGGATGTCCGTGCCGCGGCCGGCCATGTTGGTGGCGATCGTGACATTGCCGCTGCGGCCGGCCTGGGCCACGACGCCGGCCTCGCGCTCGTGGAACTTGGCATTGAGGGTCTCGTGCTTGACCCCGCGCCGCTTGAGCAGCGTGGACAGCACCTCGGACTTCTCGACGGACACCGTGCCCACGAGGACGGGGCGTCCGGCCTGGGTCATCTCCTCGATCTCGTCGATCAGCGCGTTGAACTTGGACGCCTCGTTCTTGAACACGAGGTCCGGGTAGTCCTCGCGGATCATCGGGCGGTGGGTGGGGATCGCCACGACCTCGAGGTTGTAGATCTTGTGGAACTCCTCGGCCTCGGTCATCGCGGTGCCGGTCATGCCCGCCAGCTTGTCGTAGAGGCGGAAGTAGTTCTGGAAGGTGATCGTGGCCAGCGTCCGTGACTCGCGCTGGACGCGCAGGCCTTCCTTGGCCTCGATGGCCTGGTGCAGGCCCTCGCTCCACCGCCGGCCCGGCATCTTGCGGCCCGTGAACTCGTCCACGATGACGATCTCGCCGTCCTCGACGATGTAGTCCCGATCGCGCTTGTACAGCGCATGGGCCTTGAGCGCCGAGTCGAAGTGGCGGGCGAGCCGCGGGTCCGCGTCGTACAGGTTGTCGATGCCCAGGAGTTGCTCGATCTTGTCGATGCCCTCCTCGGTGGGGCTGACGGCCTTGTCCTTGAGGTCGACGAAGAAGTCGCCGCCCTCCTCGGCGCCCTCCGGCCGGGCCTTGAGGCGCGGCACGAGGCGGGCGAAGGAGAAGTAGAGGTCCGCCGACTCCTCGGCCTGGCCCGAGATGATGAGCGGGGTCCGCGCCTCGTCGATCAGGATGTTGTCCACCTCGTCGACGATCGCGAAGGACCGCTCGCGCTGCACCCGGGCGTCCAGCTCGTCGACCATGTTGTCGCGCAGGTAGTCGAACCCGAACTCGTTGTTG
>CAWDHT010000011.1:0-102268 GCA_963802165.1 uncultured Chloroflexia bacterium
ACCCCTGGCGCGCCGATGCACCCCAGCAGGAGCCGGAAACGATGTTCGGAGGCCCAGCGAACTGGACCTCCGAACCGTACCACTCAGGGTCACGCGCCGACCGGCGGAACCGGCCGTCGCAGTCCTAGTTCGCGCCCATGTAGTCGGCCATGTTGGCCGGGGTGACGAGGACGTAGGGGACGTCCACGATGCCGTTCGCGGTCGACAACGCGCCGCCGGCCGCTCGGCGAGCTTGACGGCTGCGTTGATGCCGCCGCCTGCCCTGGCCGGCGGCATCCTGGCAGACACGGCGACCTCGAGGTCGCCGGCCTTCATGGCGGCGAGGGCGTCGGCGGTGGCGTCGACGCCGCCGACGAGGACGGTGTCGAGCGTGCTTGGCGGCCTTGAGGGCGCTGGATCGCGCCGAGGGCCATCTCGTCGTTGTTGGCGCAGACGACCATGCCGGCCTTGAGCGCGCCGGACTGGAGCCAGTTCTCGGTGATGGCGTGGCCCTCGGCGCGGTCCCAGCTCACCGGACTGGGTCCTTGGAGGACCGTCATGCCCGGGCTCTTGGCCGACGACGTCGTTGCAGCCCTGGGTCCGGAGGACGGCGGCCTCGTTGGTAGACCGGGCCGCCGGTCAGGATGACGACGTCGCCCTTGTCCGCCGGCCAGCTTGGCGAGCTGCTTCCATCTCGACGGTGCCCGCGTAGAGGGAGTCGGAGCCCACGTACGGGATCGACCCATCGGTCGGCAGGTCGGACGGGCGGCGGTTGACGTAGATCGAGCCGGGACGCCCGCCGTCGGTGGCCGGCGTCGGCCATCGGTCCGCGCAGCGCATCGGTGTCGACCGGGACGACGACGATCGCGTCGACGCCTCTGGCTGATGCAGTTCTCGACCTGGCTCAGCTGGGCCGCCGTGTCGTCCTTGGCGTCCGTGATGGTGACGGTGACGCCCTTGGCCTCGGCCTCGGCCTTGATGCCGTCCTGGACGCGGCTCAGGAAGGTGTCGCTGTTCGGGAAGGCGACGCCGATGGTGCCGCCGCCGCCGGCGGCCGCGCTCTCCGCCGGTGCAGCAGATGCCGGGGCCGTGGTGGCCGCGCTGCCGCCGCAGGCGCTGAGGAGCGAGGGCGCCGGCGACCATGAGGCCAGCCAGCCGTCCAATGCGGTTCAGACCCATGTGCTCTCTTCTCCTCCGCCAATATGGCTTGGCCGATTGCCGCGGTTTGGCCCCGGTCCTGCCATCAGGGTCAGGTGACCTGAGCGCGCCCGCGTAATCGATTGCAAAGGTAGCGAGTGACGGTGGCGCCTAGCGGTTCTTGCGCTCGTCGATGATGATCGCGACGATGATGATCACGCCCTTGACGACCTGCTGGTAGAACGGCGAGACGTTCAGGAGGTCGAGGCCGTTGTTCATGACGCCGATGATCAGCGCGCCGACGACCACCCCCCAGACCGTGCCGATGCCGCCCGCGAAGCTCGTGCCGCCGATGACGGCGGAGGCGATCGCGTCGAGCTCGTAGCCCATGCCCAGGGCCGGCGTCGCGGACTGGACGCGGGCCGTGATCACGATCCCGCCGATGCCGGCCATGAGGCCCGAGAAGGTGTAGATCAGGACCTTGGTCCGGCCGATGTTCACGCCCGACACTCGGGCCGCCGTCTCGTTGCCGCCGATCGCGTAGACATGCCGCCCGAAGCGGGTGTTGTTGAGCATGAGATGGGTGAGGACGATGACGGTCCCGAAGATGATGATCGGGACCGGGAGGCCGAGGATGTCCCCGCCGCCGAGGAACAGGAAGTCCGGGGTCAGGGTGCTGACCGGCCGCCCATTCGAGTAGATGTAGGCGAGACCCCGGGCGATGGTCATCATGCCCAGGGTCGCGATGAACGGTGGGATCTTGAAGAGAGCGATCAGGCTCCCGTTGACGCCACCCGCGAGGATGCCGACGGACAGGCCGGCCAGGACGGCGACGAACCACGGCGCCGTGAAGCCGTCGTAGAGCGCCTCCTTCCAGCCGATCTGCTGGACGAGGCTCGCGGTCACGACGGCCGACAGCCCCAGCACCGACCCCAACGAGAGGTCGATGCCCATGGCGATGATGCACACGCTCACGCCGAGGGCCAGCAGGCCGATGACCGAGATCTGGCGGACGACGTTGATCAGGTTCTGCGGCTGGACGAACGAGTTGTTCGGGGAGAAGACGGCCAGGAGGACGCACATCGCCAGGAAGATGAAGACGATCAGGTACTTCCGGACGAAGGCCATGAGCGAGTCGCGCGTGACGAGCCCGCTCGCCTGTCGGGGCTGCTGCAGTCATGCTTCTCTCCTGCCTCAGGCCGCCGGCGCGACGAGCGTCGCCGCTTCGAGGACCTTCTCCTGCGTGACTTCGGCGCGGCTGAACTCCGCGGTGATCCTGCCGCCCGCCATCACGAGGACGCGGTCGCTCATGCCGAGGATCTCGGGCATCTCGGACGAGACCATCAGGATCGCCTTCCCCTCCTTCGCGAGCCCCGACATGAGTCGGTGGATCTCGGACTTGGCGCCGACGTCGATCCCTCGCGTCGGCTCGTCGATCATCAGGATGTCGGGCAGCGTCAGCAGCCAGCGCGACACGAGGACCTTCTGCTGGTTCCCGCCCGAGAGGTTCTTGATCAGCTGCGACAGCGACGGCGTCTTGATCGCGAGCGCATCCCGTTGGGCCACGCAGGCGGCCTCCATCCGGCGTTTGCGCAGGATCCAACCCGGGCTGAACCGGTTGAGGTTCGCGATCGTCATGTTGTCGCGGACCGACAGGGCACCCATGATGCCGGTCAGCTTCCGGTCCTCGGTGAGCAGGCCCATCCCCGCCTCGATGGCGTCCGCGGGCGACTTGATGCTCACGGGCTTGCCGTTGATCGTGATCTCGCCGGCGTCCACCTTGGTGACGCCGAAGATCGCCTCGAGGACCTCGGTCCGTCCGGCGCCCATCAGGCCGGCGAGGCCGAGGATCTCGCCGCGACGGAGATCGAAGCTGATGTCGTCGATCACGCCGTGGCGGGTCAGGCCACGGACGGTCATCACCACCTCGCCGATCGCCACATCCTCCTTGGGGAACAGGTGGGTGAGCTCCCGGCCGACCATCAGCGTGATGAGCTTCTGGCGGTCGAGCTCCGCGGCGGGCAGGGTCGCGACGTGCTTCCCGTCGCGGAACACGGTCACCTTGTCCGCGATCTTGAACACCTCGTCCATCTTGTGGGTGATGTAGATGATCGCGACGCCGCTCTCCTGAGCGAGCGGATCATCCGGTGGAGGTGCTCGACCTCGCGCTCGGTGATGGCGGAGGTCGGCTCGTCCATGATGATCAGGCGGGCGTCCGTCGAGATGGCCTTCGCGATCTCGACCATCTGCATCTGCGCGACGCTCAGGGTTTTCATCACCCGGCGCGGGTTGACGTCGATCTGCCACTTGTCGAAGACCGCCTGGGCGTCGGCGATCATCTGCTTCTTGTCGACCAGCCCGAAGCGGTTCACGGGCTCGCGCCCGAGGTAGATGTTCTCCGCGACCATCATCGCGGGGACCGGCGAGAGCTCCTGGTGGATCATCGCGATCCCGAGACGGAGCGCCGTGGCGCTATCCGGGACGAGGACTTCCTGGCCGTCGAGCTCGATGCGCCCCGTATCGGCGCGATAGATCCCGGCGAGCACCTTCATCAGCGTCGACTTGCCCGCACCGTTCTCGCCCATCAGGGCATGCACGGAGCCCGCCTCGGCGTCCAGGTGGACGTCGTCGAGCGCCTGGACGCCGGGGAACGCCTTCGATATCCCCGTCATCCGGAGGAGAACGTCCTCACCCATCCCCTGCCTCACGCTGCCCGCTTGCAGACGGCCCCCCTGGCGCGCCGGTGCGCGTCAGCAGGAGCCGGAAACGATGTTCGGAGGCCCAGCGAACTGGACCTCCGAACCGTACCACTCAGGGTCACGCGCCGACCGGCGGAACCGGCCGTCGCAGTCCTAGTTCGCGCCCATGTAGTCGGCCATGTTGGCCGGGGTGACCAGCACGTAGGGGATGTCCACGTAGTCGGGGACGGTCTCGCCGGCCATCAGCTTGACGGCCGCGTCGACGCCGCCCTTGCCCTGGCCGACGGCATCCTGGAACACGGTGACCTCGAGGTCGCCGGCCTTCATGGCGGCGAGGGCCTCGGAGGTCGCGTCGACGCCGCCGACGAAGACGGTGTCGAGGAGCTTGGCGGCCTTGAGCGCGTTGATCGCGCCGAGCGCCATCTCGTCGTTGTTCGCGCAGACGACCATGCCGGCCTTGAGGGTGCCGGACTGGATCCAGTTCTCGGTGATGGCCTGGCCCTTGGCGCGGTCCCACTCACCGGACTGGGTCGCGGCGACCTTCATGCCCGGGTTCTTGGCGACGACGTCGTTGCAGCCCTGGGTGCGGAGGACGGCCGCCTCGTTGGAGACCTGGCCCTGGAGGATGACGACGTCACCCTTGCCGCCGGCCAGCTTGGCGAGCTCTTCCATCTCGACGGTGCCCGCGTACAGGGAGTCGGAACCCACGTACGGGACGCCGGCGATCGACGGGTTGCGGTTGACGAAGACGAGCGGGATGCCCGCCTTCTTGGCGGCGTCGGCCATCGGCTGCGCAGCGCTGGTGTCGACCGGGACCACGATGATCGAGTCGACCTTCTGGGAGATGAAGTTCTCGACCTGGCTCAGCTGGGCCGCGGTGTCGTCCTTGGCGTCCGTGATGGTGACGGTGACGCCCTTGGCCTCGGCCTCGGCCTTGATGCCGTCCTGGACGCGGCTCAGGAAGGTGTCGCTGTTCGGGAAGGCGACGCCGATGGTGCCGCCGCCGCCGGCGGCCGCGCTCTCCGCCGGTGCAGCAGATGCCGGGGCCGTGGTGGCCGCGCTGCCGCCGCAGGCGCTCAGGATGAGGGCGCCGGCGGCCATCAGGCCAGCCAGCCGTCCAATGCGGTTCAGACCCATGTGCTCTCTTCTCCTCCGCCAATATGGCTTGGCCGATTGCCGCGGTTTGGCCCCGGTCCTGCCGTCAGGGTCAGGTGACCTGAGCGCGCCCGCGTAATCGATTGCAACGGTAGCGAGTGACGGTGGCCCGTCAACCCCAAACATCACGTTCCCGAAACCGGGCAGCAACCTGGTCGGGCCCCGGTCGTTCCTCAGCCCCGATCCCACACCCTCCGCACACGCTCGGCCACGCGCTCCGGCGTGAGCCCGTGCCGCTCCAGGAGCCAGTCGTTGGGCGCCGATTCGCCCCAGGTGTCCTCGATCCCGATGCGGATCACCGGTCGCGGGTCGTTGGCAGTCACGATCTCCGCCACGAGGCCACCCAGGCCCCCGATCATGGTGTGCTCCTCGACGGTCACGACCAGCGGCACATTCGCCGCCGCCGCGGCGATGGCGGCCTCGTCCACGGGCTTGATCGACGGCACGTGGAGGACGGCAGCCGAGATCCCGTCCTGGCCCAGCAGCTCCGCGGCGGCCAGGGTCCGGGCCGTCTGCTGCCCGGTCGAGACCAGCAGCACCTCCGTCCCCTCGCGCAGCAGGATCACCCGCCGTGGCTCGAAGACGTAGTCCGGCCCGAACACGTCGGGTCCGGCCTCGCGGCCGAGGCGGAGGTAGACGGGACCAGGGGTCGCCGTCGCCCAGCGCGTCATGGCGGCCGTCTCCGCGGCATCCGCGGGAGCCAGGATCGTCATCCCGGGCATGGCCCGGAACGTGGCGATGTCGCTCACGTCGATGTGCGTCTTGCCCGAGAGGCCGGCGAGCAGCCCGGTGTAGGCCGCGCCGATCTTCACGTTGGCGTGGGTCTGGGCCACGGACATGCGCACCTGGTCCAGGGCCCGGTTGGAGAAGAAGATCCCGAACGAGCTGACCCAGGGCACATAGCCCGTGAACGAGAGCCCGGCGGCGGCGCCCACCATCACCTGCTCCGCGATGCCCATCTGGAGGAACCGGTCCGGGTACGCCGCCGCGAACCGGTCGGCCTTGGTGGAGGTGGCGAGATCGGCGTCCATGACGAGGATGTCCGGGTCCGTCGCGGCGAGCTCGATGAGCGTGTCGGCCCAGACATCGCGCTGGGGCCTCGTCACGGCGCGTCCTCCCGCCGGGCACTCCGCTCGGGCGCGCTCGCCGGGCGCCAGCTCCGCGCGTGCTGCCGCCGCCTCGGCCTGCGTCGCCGGCCGTGCGTGCCACTCGGAGCGTCCCTCCGTGAACGAGACGCCGCGACCCTTGACCGTGTGGGCCAGGATCGCCGTGGGGATGGTGCCGCCGGTGCCGGCCCGGACCTCCTCGCACGCGGCGAGAATCTGGCCGAAGTCGTGCCCGTCGATCTCCAGCACCTTCCAGCCGAAGGCCTCGAAGGCACCCCGGAGGTCGATGCCGGCCCACGGGTCGCGGCGGTTGCCGTGGTGCTCCTCGCCCTCCCGCAGCGCCCAGCCGTACTGCTGCATCCCGTTCCAGTCAACGATGGCGGTGAGGTTGCCGGCGCCGTGGCGCGGCGCGACGTGGACCGTCTCCCAGACCTGGCCCTCCTGCGCCTCGCCGTCGCCGAGCATCACGAACGTGTGCGAGGGCAGGCCCCGCCGGCGCGTCCCCATGGCGATGCCGAGGGCGACGGAGAACCCCTGCCCCAGCGAGCCGGTGGAGGCGTCGAGGCACGGCAGGGCCAGCATGTCTGGATGACCCTGGAGACGGCTGTCCCCCCGGTCGAACGTCTGCAGCTCCTCGATGTCGAAGTAGCCGCGCATGGCCATCACGGCATACAGGCCCACCGAGCTGTGGCCCTTGGACAGCACGAACCGGTCCCGCTCCGGCCAGTCCGGCTCGTCCGGGCGGATCCGCAGGACGCGGAAGTAGAGCGCCACCAGCAGGTCCATCGCCGACAACGGGCCACCCACGTGGCCGGCGCCGCTGTGCGCGACCGTCTCCATGACGTGGAGGCGCCCACGCCGTGCGAGCGCCTCGAGGTCCGCGTGGGGCCCGCTGCCGGGGGGAACGCCCGGCGCCGCCGCCTCGCCCATCAGCCGGTGGCGCCGCGGGCAAGGAGACCCTCGAGGTACTCGCGGTTGACCCGGGCCGCGTCCTTGGGCTCGCCCCGGCAGGTGTCCTGCTCGAGGACGAACCAGCCGTCGTAGCCGCGTCCCAGCAGCGCCTCGACCATCTCGGGCACCTGGGCGATCCCCTCGCCCAGCATCGGGAAGATGTAGGCCTTGAGGGCCGTCCCGAAGCTCCACTCGGCGGCCCTGGCCTGGGCGAGCACCTCGCCGTCGACGTCCTTGAGGTGGATGTGACCCACCCGGTCGCCATAGGTGCCGAGCATCTCGAGGCTGTTGCCACCCCCGTAGGCGAGGTGGCCGATGTCGAGACACCAGCCCACCCTGGTGGGGTCGGTCTCGTCGAGGAGCCGTGCCGTCTCCGCGGGGGTCTCCACGTAGGTGCCGACGTGGTTGTGGAACACGACCTTCATGCCCAGCGGCTCGAGGTTGTCGGCGAGGTCGTGGAGCCCCCTTGCGAGGTTCCGCCACTGCTCGTCGGTGAGGCCGTTCGCCTCGTCCACGTGCCCCGCCTCGGCGCGCCGGCGGTCGTCGCCGGCCTCGGCCGCGATCAGCAGCTTGCCGCCCGTGGCGTGCAGCCGGCGCGCGATCTCCATGGCCTTCGCCATCTCGGCGTCGTGACGGTCCGCGTCCCGGAAGCCGAGGCCCACGAAGGCCCCCACCATGTCCAGGCCGCGGGCGTCCAGCGCCGTCTTGAGCTCCGCCGGGTCCTCCGGCATGCCGGGGCCCCACTCGGTTGCGTCGTATCCGGCCTCGACGAACTCGTCCATCATCTGCGGGTACGGCAGCCACGCCCGGTACTCCGGGACGTCGGGGCTGTTCCAGTTGACGGGTGCGGTCGCGATACGCATCAGAGGAGCTCCGCTCGCTGCCGCGCGACGTTGGTCTCGTACCGCTCGCGGGCCGAGTTCACGGTCTCGGAGGCAGACACCTCCGCGACCGGGACGTCCCACCAGGAGTCGTAGCCCGGCGCGCGCTTGTCCGGGCTGACGGCCACGTGGATGAGGGTGACGCCATCGTGGGCGCGCGCCGTGGCGATCGCCTGCCGGATGTCGTCCTCGGTCCGGGCGTAGATACCCAGCGCCCCCATGGATTCGCCGTGCTTCTTGAAGTCGACCGGGATGTAGCCGCCGGTCAGCCGGCCCGTGCCGGCCTCGCGGAACCGCAGCTCGTTGCCGAACTGCGGGACGCCGCAGGCCCAGGCGAGGTCCTTGATGCACTGGTAGCCGTGGTTGTCGAAGACCACGATCGTGAGCTTGATGCCCTCGGCGACCGCGGTCACGATCTCGCTGTTGAGCATCAGGTACGTGCCGTCGCCGATGGCGACCACCACCTCCCGCTCGGGCTCGGCGAGCTTGACGCCGATGCCGGCGGGGATCTCGTAGCCCATGCACGAGTAGCCGTACTCGAGGTGGTAGGCCTTCGGGTCCTCGGGTCGCCACAGCTTGAGCAGGTCGCCCGGGAGCGATCCCGCGGCGCAGACCACCGTGGCGTGACCGCCGACGGCGTCGTTGAGGATGCCGATCACCTCCGGCTGGGCCAGGTCCTCCGTCTCCCCGCTGGGCGTGCGGTGGAAGGTGACCCGCTCGTCCCACTCGGCCTTGAGGGCGGTGACCTGCTGGCGGTACTCCTGCGAGGCGCCCTGGTGGCCGGACGCGGCGAGGGCCGCGGCGATCGCGGTGAGCGCCTCGCGGGCGTCCGCGATCATCGGCACCGAGCGCATCTTCGAGGCGTCGAACCCGTTGATGTTGATCCCCACGAACGTCACGTCCGGGTCCTGGAACGCGGTCCGGGAGGCCGTGACGAAGTCGCCCATCCGGGTGCCGACGCCGATCACGAGGTCCGCGTCCCTGGCCAGCCGGTTGGCCGCGAGGCCCCCGGCCGACCCGATCGGACCGACGTTCTGCGGGTGGTTCCAGGGCAGGACGCCCTTGCCGGCCTGCGACTCGCTCACCGGGATCCCATAGGTGGTCGCGAGCGCGTCGAGGGCCGCCTCGGCGCCGGCGTAGATCGCGCCGCCGCCGGCGACGATGAGCGGGCGCCTGGCGGAGCGGATGAGGCCCACCACCTCGTCCACGAGCTCCGGCTCCGGGCGCGGCCGGCGGACCCGCCAGACCCGCCGCTCGAAGAACCGCTCGGGCCACTCGTAGACCTCGGCCTGGACGTCCTCCGGCAGGGAGATCGTCACGGCACCGGTCTCGGCCGGGTCCGTGAGGACGCGGAACGCCTCGGGCAGGCTGGCGATGAGCTGCTCGGGCCGGGAGATGCGGTCGAAGTAGCGGGAGACGGGCCGGAACGCGTCCGAGGCGGAGACATCGTGCTCCATGGGGTGCTCGACCTGCTGGAGCACGGGGTCCACGAGCCGGTTGGCGAAGTAGTCGGACGGGAACAGCAGCACCGGCAGCCGGTTGACGGTCGCCGTCGCGGCACCCGTGATCATGTTCGTGGCACCGGGCCCGATCGAGCTCGTGCAGGCGAACGTCTGCATCCGGTTCTTGTGCTTGGCGTAGGCCGCCGCGAGGTGCACCTGGGCCTGCTCGTTCTGTGGCCGGTAGTAGGGCATCTCGAACTCGTCGCCCAACTCCTCGAGCGCCTGCCCGAGGCCCGCGACGTTGCCGTGGCCGAAGATCCCCCAGACGCCGGCGATGAACCGGTTCTGCTCTCCGTCTCGCTCGATGTACTGCTGCGCCAGGAAGCGGACGATGGCCTGCCCCACCGTCAGCCGAACCGTGCTCAACGTCGTGCTCCTCTCGCCTGGAGGGCCGGACCCAAGGTCCGGCGGTCGACTGCATCATGACCGATCCGCGGGCGTCGCGCAATCGATTACCGATGCCTCCCCGACCTGGTCCCCCCAGCGCGGCGGACACGGACCTTGACGAGGTGGGTCCGCTCCGCTAACGTGAGAAATCGATTACGCGCCGCCCGCCGCACCGTGGATCGGCCGGCGCCGGGCGATGGACGCCGCGGAGGCAGGCATGGGCGATCGGGTGGTCCGGCGAGGCAGCCAGACGCCTCGACGCGCGTCCGCTCGACCCGGCAGACGGGCCCGACCCGGTCCCCTCCCCGATCGCTCGTGGTGACCGTGGAGCGCCCGGTACCGGCCACCATCCGCGACGTCGCGGAGCGCGCCGGCGTGTCCACGGCGACCGTCAGCCGCGTCCTGGCCGGGATCGGCAACCCCAAGCCCGACACGGCCGCCGCCGTGCTGAGGGCCGTCGAGGACCTGGGCTACCGCCCGTCGGGCGTCGCCCGCTCGCTGCGCATGCGGCGCACACGAACGCTGGGCCTGATCGTCACCGACATCCAGAACCCGTTCTTCCCGGAGCTCGTCCAGGCGGCCGACTCGGCGGCGCGCGGCCTGGACTACTCGATCATCCTCGGCAGCGCGGCCTACGACGAGCACCGCGCGATGCACTACCTGGACCTCATGGTCGACCGCCGCGTCGACGGGCTGATCATCGCCTCCTCCCAGCTGTCCGACGAGAGTTGGGAGTGGCTCGGGAACGCTCCGCTCCCCGTCGTGGTCGTCAACGCAGAGCCCAGCGGACTCCCGGTGCCCGTCATCACGAGCGACAACGTCGGCGGCCCGCGGCAGGCGGTCGAGCATCTCGTGGGGCTGGGCCATCGCAGGCTTGCCTATGTCCGCGGGTACGAGGGGTTCACCGCGGACCTCCCGCGAGTCGAAGGCTTCCGGAAGGCCTGCGCTGACGCCGGCATCCCGGCGTCGGACGTGGTCGAGGTGCGCGGTGACGGCCAGTTCGAGGGCGGCGAGCGGGCGATGGCCGAACTGCTGGCCCAGGGCTGCCAGATGACCGCCGTCGTCTGCCACAACGACGTGACCGCGATCGGGGCGATGCGGGCGATCCGTTCGAGCGGCCGGCGGGTCCCGCAGCACATCAGCGTGGTGGGCTGCGACGACATCGCCGCCGCCTCCTGGGTGGTGCCAGCGCTCACGACCGTCGCCCAGCAGAAGGCCGAGATGGGGCGGATGGCGGTGGAGCGCATCGCGGCCGCCCTGGACGACCCGCAGAACGCGGGGGCGGCCGAGACGATCCGCATCCCGATGATCCTGCGAATCCGCGAATCCACGGGCCCGAGCGCCCGAGGAGCCGAACCGGGAATGACCGCTCGGCTCCCGCTCATCCGACCGCGTCCCCTCCCCGTGCCCGGACGGGGCACCCACCAGCGTGCAGGCCGCGACGGCCCGTGCCATACCACCAAGGAGTGGACAACATGATCCGGATCGCCAACGCCCCCTGCTCGTGGGGCGTCATCGAGAACGTCGAGGGTGAGACCGGCGGCTACCGCCAGGTGCTCGACGAGATGGCGGAGACCGGCTATGCCGGCACCGAGCTCGGTGACTGGGGGTTCATGCCCACGGACCCGGCCGCACTCCAGGCCGAGCTCGACAGCCGCGGGCTAGCGCTGCTCGCATCGTTCGCCACGCCGTGGCTCCAGGACCCGGCGCGCCACCGGCAGGGCGAGGACGACGCCGTCAAGATCGCGAAGCTGCTCGCGGCGGTCGGCGGTCCGGAGACCATGATCGTCCTGGGCAACGACCCCTACGGGAACCCGGTCCGCGGCCAGAACGCGGGTCGCATCACCCCCGAGATGGGCCTCGACGACGCGGAGTGGCAGGTCTACGCGGATGGCGCGAACCGGCTCGCCCGCCGGGTGCGCGACGAGGCCGGCGTCCGGACCGTCGTCCACCAGCACCTGGGCACGCTGATCGAGACCGGGGCCGAGGTCCGCCGGCTGATGGCGATGACCGATCCGGACCTGCTGGGCATCTGCCTGGACACCGGGCACTGGACCTTCGGCACGGGCGAGAACCCCGTGGATGCGGTTCGGGAGTTCGGCGACCGTATCTGGCACGTCCACTTCAAGGACGCCGACCCTGCGGTCATGGCCGAGTCCCGTCGCCAGGAGTGGGACGGCCTCACCTCCACGGGCCACGGCGTGTTCTGCGAGCTCGGCAACGGCTGCGTGGACTTCCCGGGCGTCCTGGCCGCCCTCGGGGACATCGGCTACGACGGCTGGATCGTCGTGGAGCAGGACATCCTGCCCGGGCTGGGCAACCCGAAGGAGAGCGCACGGCGCAACCGGGAGTACCTGCGGACGCTCGGCGTCTAGGCCAGGCCATTCGCGCGCCGGGCGGCCCGTGCCGCCCGGCGCGTCTCCATTCGAGGAGCAGTGGACGCCATGAGCGACAAGGTCCGGATCGGCATCGCGGGTACCAGCTGGTGGGTGGACTCGATGTACCTCCCGGCCCTCGCGAAGCACCCGCTCGCCGACGTGCGCGCCATCGTCGGCGGCGGCAGGGGTGACCACACGCGCGAGTTTGCGGCGACGTGGAACATCCCGCAGGCCTTCGACTCGTTCGAGGAGATGCTCGAGCGCGAGGACCTGGACGCCGTCTTGATCGTGGCGCCCAACATCCACCACCACCCGTACACGATGGCGGCGCTCAACCGAGGGCTCCACGTCCTGTGCGAGAAGCCGCTGGGGATGACCAGCGCCCAGGCCCGGGAGATGACCGAGACGGCCGAACGCCTGGGCCTCGTGAACATGTGCCCGTTCACCTACTCCTTCATGCCCTATGCGCGCTACACGAAGGAGCTGGTCGACGGCGGGTACATCGGGCGGCCCTACCACCTCAACATGCGCTACTTCGCCGATTACGGGCGGGACGGCTCCTATATCTGGAGGTTCGACCTGGGCGAGGCCGGAGCGGGGGTCTCCGGGGACCTCGCGTCGCACTGGTCGTACATCGCCACCTGGCTGTTCGGCGACGTCGTGGCGGTCACGGCGGTGTTCTCGTGGCTCCGGCAACGAGGTCCGCGGCCGGACGGCGTGCCATACGAGCCGGCCGAGGACTCGGCGATGATCCTGCTGGAGTTCGCGAACGGGGCGACCGGGAGCATCGACGTGTCGTCCGTGACCTACGAGCCGTCGAAGTTCGGTCAGCTCCACGCCTGGGAGTTCCACGGCTCCGAGGGCACGCTCCACGTCACCTGCGACTGGGACAACCTCGAGCGGGTCCAGGGGGTGCGGATCCAGGGCGCGGAAGCGGACCGGACCGTGGAGCGGCCGCGGCTTGCCGAGCTCCCGATCCCCGACCGGTTCTACGAGGGGATCCGGCGCGGCTCCGTCCACGAGACCTACAAGGACACCTTCCGCGAGCACGACAACATGGCCCGTGGCTTCGTCACCGCGATCGCCGACGGCGGCACCGCGGTTCCCTCGTTCCGCGACGCCTGGCGCGTGCAGCGGATCGTGGACGCGGCCGGCCGGTCCGCACGCGAGGGTCGCCGCGTCACGATCGAGGAGATCGCCGCCGGCGAGGCCTGAGGGGCGGGCCAGCCCCGACCCGCGTACGGCGGCGGGCGCCAGGGCTGGGGGTTGCGCGCCGGGGTTGGGGTTGCGCGCCGGGCGGCGCCTCCAGCGACGCTACGGTTCGATCCCGCGATTGTTCGCGTCGCCCCATGCCCACCTGCGTTCGCGGGCGGGCCTCCCAGGGAAGAGGAGCGGGCTCCCTGTGGCGCCTCCGTTCGGTCGCCGGATCGCAGCCCCGCCTGAGGCAGGGGCGGGGCGAGACGCCGGCGCGCGCGGGGGCTGCCGCGGCGCGCCGGCGAGGGAGAAGCGGGTGGATCCGCGCCGCGTCAGGGCACCTCGTCCAGGCGGACGGGGCGGTGCTCGAGGCGGGACTTGGTGGCCATGTACGCGATCCGCATCGCCTGCATGGCATCACGTGCGGTGCACGGGCTGGCGATCTCGCCGCGGGCGACGCGCAGGAACTCGAGCAACTCCAGCCGGTACGCCTCCTCGAACCGATCGAGGAAGGAGTCCCAGGCCGGGTCCGCCATGACCGGCGCGCCGGCCTCCAACGAGCGGATCGGCGTGCGCCCGTCGAGGCCCACGCACACGACGTCCTTCGAACCGATGACCTCCATGCGCACGTCGTAGCCCAGCGGGTTGTGCCGCGTCTGGGCGTGCGAGCCGATCACCCCGTTCTCGCAGGTGAAGATGCAGGCGCCGGTGTCGACGTCGTCGTACTCCGCGAAGATCGGGAAGTTGCGGACCGAACCGGTCGCGTAGACCTCGACGATCTCCGAGCCGGTGAGCCAGCGCAGCGCGTCGAAGTCATGGATCGAGGAGTCGCGGAACAGGCCACCGGAGACCGGGATGTAGGCATCGGGCGGAGGCGTGTGATCGTGCGCGATGAGCCGGACCATGTACAGGTTGCCGAGCTCGCCCGAGTCGAGGAGGCGCTTCGCCTCCACGTAGGCCGGGTCGAAGCGGCGCTGGAACCCGACCTGGACGACGGCACCTGCCGCCTCGGCCTTCTCCACGAGCGCGACCGTCGACTCGAGGTCGAAGGCGAGCGGCTTCTCGACGAAGACCGGCTTCCCGGCGTCGATGCACAGCGAGACGAGCGGGGCGTGCATGTTGGTCGATGCCGCGACGATCACGGCGTCGGCGGCGGCGATGGCCTCCTCGGCCGTGGCGGCCACACGCCCGTTGACCGCCTCCGCGGCCTTCGCGGCGTTCTCGGCGATGACGTCGTAGACGATCACCTCGTCGACGTCCGGCTGCTCGGAAACGAGCCGGCCGTGGAGCTGGCCGATCCGGCCGGCACCCAGGAGCGCGATGCGCATGGAGGTTCCTCCTCGTTCCGGGACGCCTGTGACGGTTGAGAGCGTGGTCTTCTAGCGAGGCACGAAAGAGCCGGCCCGGGACGGGTGCCCCGAGGCCGGCTCCGTGCGTTCGACCTAACTGTTGCCGGGGAAGACGAGGCTCAGCGGCCCCTGCTTGCCGGGCTCCGGCCAGCGCTCGGTGACCATCTTCTGCTGGGTGAAGAAGCGGACGCCATCCTCACCGCGCATCGCCAGGTCGCCGATCGCGGACTCCTTGGAGCCCGAGAAGGACATGTAGCCGGCCGGCACCGGGATCGGCACGTTGACGCCGATCATCGGGACCTCGACCTCGAGCTTGAAGCGCCGGGCGGCGCCGCCGTCGGTCGTGAAGACCGCGGTGCCGTTGGCGTACTTGTGGTCGTTGATGAGCTGGAGGCCCTCGTCGAAGGTGTCCGCGTACACGATGCCGAAGACCGGGCCGAAGATCTCCTCCTGGTAGATCTTCATCTCGGGGGTCACGTGATCGAACAGCGTGACGCCCAGGAAGAAGCCGTCGGGGTTGGGGCCGACGAAGGTGCGGCCGTCGACCAGCAGCTCCGCGCCCTCGGCCTCGCCGATGTTGATCCAGTTGATGACCGACTCGCGGTGCTCGGCGGTGTAGATCGGGCCCATGTCCATGCCCGGATCCATGCCGTTGCCGATCTTGAGGCGCGCGATCCGGTCCATGATCTTGGGCTTGAGGCGCTCGGCGGTGTCGCCGACCGCGACCATCAGGGTCTGGGCCATGCAGCGCTCGCCGGCCGAGCCGAAGCCCGCCGCGACCGCCGCATCAGCGACCAGGTCCATGTCCGCGTCGGGCAGGACGAGCATCGCATTCTTGGCGCTGGTGTAGGACCCGACGCGCTTGCCGCGCTTGGTGCCCTCCTCGTAGACGTAGCGGCCGACGGCCGTGGAGCCCACGAACTGGATCGCCTTGATGTCCTTGTGCTCGACGATCGCCTTGACCGCCTCGCGGCCGCCGTAGACAACGTTGAACGTGCCGTCGGGCCCACCGGCCTGCGTCCACAGCTCGGCCTGGAGCTGGGTGGCGCCCGGGGTGTGGGATGACGGCTTGAGGATGACCGTGTTCCCGCACATCAGCGCGATCGGGTAGATCCAGGTCGGGACCATGACCGGGAAGTTGAACGGCGTGATCGCCGCCACGACGCCCAGGGGGCCGCGGAGCGTGAAGGCGTCAACCTTGGACGACACGTTGGGCGTCATCATGCCGGCGAGGTGGACCGGCAGGCCGCACGCGAAGTCGATCGTCTCGATGCCGCGCAGGACCTCGGCCAGGGCATCCGGGAAGGTCTTGCCGTGGTCCCGCGTGATGAGCGCGGCCAGGTCCTCGCGGTGCTGGTACATGAGGTTCCGGAACGCGAAGAAGATGTTGCTGCGCGCGATGAGCGGCATGTCGCGCCAGGCCGGGAAGGCGGCCTTCGCGGCGGCGACCGCCTGGTCCACCTCTGCGACCCCGCCGCGCGGGACGCGGACGATCACCTGGCCGGTCGCCGGGTTGGTGACGGGCCCGGTGTTCTCAGGCAGGACCTCGACGGCCGTGCCGTTGATGTAGTGGGACAGGATCGGCAGGACCGCCGTCTGCTCGCGGGTCTCGATCGCCATGATGCGCTTCATTCCTCCTGTTTCCGCCGGAGCGTTGTTGCCTAGATGGTGCGTGATCGGGTCAAGCGGACTTGGTGTCCGGGTTGGGCATCATGATGTCGCGCACGACACCCTGTAGATCGTGGTACGACTGGACGAAGCCGCGCAGGGTCCGAACGGTCGCTCCATAGCCTGCGAATTCGTCGGGCGAGAGTCCATCCGGCTCATAGGCCCGCACGAAGTCCGGCACCCTGCTGATCAGGTCGTCGACCAGGTGCTGGTCAACCGGGACGTCGATCCGCGGCTGCGGGTCGATCCCGGATCCGTTGAAGCGGACCTGCCACGGGAAGGGCATCGTGAGGACGGCGTCCGCGCCGACCAGCTCGGTCCAGTGGAACCGGTGGCGGTACGCCGCGGCCAGCAGCCGGGTGCGGTAGCCGCGCTCCTGGTAGATCCCGTAGGCCCGCTTGAACGCTGCTACTCCAGCCCAGTTGGCGGCGTCGGGGTCCAGGGCGATGCTGTCCTTCTCGACGAGGACCTTCATCCAGTCGTCGAGCCGGCCGATCATCAGCGAGCAGACCGGGGAGAAGCGTGACGTGTCGATCCCCGCGGCCTCGGCGCGCCGGAGCCCGCGCTCCACGGCCTCGGCGGCGGCGATGCACTGGGCGACGGTGAACACGACCGTGATGTTGGCCACGACACCCCGCGCGGTGGCGTCCTCCACCGCCTGGAGGCCGGCGGCCGTGCACGGGAACTTGACCTGGATGTTGGGGGCCAGGGTGCTGAAGTGGACGGCCTGGTCGGCCATGCGCACCGGGTCACGGTAGTTGGCGGGGTTCGTCTGGAGCGAGAGGCGCCCCTTCTCTCCCGTCGTGGGCGTCGAAGACCGGCTCCAGGATCCCCGCGCCGCGGGCACCCATCTCCTCGATCAGCGCCCAGGTCAGCTCGACCTCGGACCAGGTGGGGTTCTGCGCGATCATCTCGCGGACCCGCGGGGTCCAGTGGTCCTTCTCCTTCTTCATCACCTCGAGCACGATCACGGGGTTCGAGGTGGCGCCGGTGCCGCCGCGCTCGACCGCGTACGCGAGCTCGGCCACGGCGCAGGAGTCGTTCCAGAAGTCGGTCGGGGTCGATTCGACCATCCGCAGGAGCGGGCTGTCGACCGTCGCGATGGCAGTCATGAATCCTCCGTCAGGGGTTGCTGTCCGGCAGCGGCAGCCGAGCGGTCGTGTCGTACAGGATAATCGATCATCGATAACTGTGATGCAAGACCCATGGATCCCGGGGGCCGCGTGCCGCCGTCACCGTTCGGCCGCGGCCCCGGTCCGCGGCGCGGCCGGGACTCCAGTTCATGAGCCACGCGTGGTCCGGGTCCAGGGTGAAGAACCAGGCGCGGTTGGGACCGGCCATGACGTTGAGGTAGTAGCAGTCGTAGCCCGCCGGGACGCCGACCGGGTGGTAGCCCTCGGGGATCAGGACGAGGTCACCGTCCATCGGCGTGAGGGACTCGTCCAGCGAGCGGTCCGCCGTGTACACGCGGGCGAAGGCGAAGGCCTGGGCCGGCTTCGCGAACTTGTAGTAGTAGAGCTCCTCGAGCCTCGCCTCCACGGGCGGGTTCTCGGTGTCGTGCTTGTGCGGCGGGTAGCTGGACCAGTTGCCGCCCGGCGTGTACACCTCGAACGCGATCAGGCGCCCGGCCTCGGCGCCCGGGGGCAACAGGTGATGGATGCGGCGGGCCGTGTTCCCCTCGCCGCGCGCCTCGACCAGGATGTCGTCCGGGGCGATGAGCGCCGTGCGCCTGACCGCACCGCCGGGCGCCGCGCCGACGGCGACCAGGGCTCCGGTCGTGGCAACGGCCTCGACGGAGCGGCCGGGCTCCACGAGCAGGACCGGGGGCGGCGGGCCGTCGAACACGGACATGCGCGAGCCCTGCTCGCCCAGGTCCTCGTCCCCCACCCTGAGCGACGCCTTGCCCTCGAGGACGAGGAGCAGGCGCTCCATGTCGTCGGCGGGCGGGTCACGCGCTGGCCGGGTTCGAGACGGTAGACGTGGAACGTGGTCCAGTCCCAGCCGGCGGACGCCGGGTCGATGGCGCACACCAGCCCGTCGGGACCGGGAGCGGCCGCGCGGCGGAGGAGGCGCCGCGCGGCCGCCGGAAGGTCGGGAGTGGCGACGGGATCCCCCGGAGAGACAGGGACGGTCATCGAGATGGTTCCTCCGCGACCCGGCTCGCCCACCGGTGCCGAGCAGGCCGCCCGCCCCGGCATGCCCGCTGCCACCGTGGGGTCGGCAATCGATTACATGAGCGTATCTTGGCGCACGGCGGGGGTGCCGTCAAGCGTCGCGTCCGACTCCTCCGGCGCACGCAGGACGATCGGGCGGCCGGACGTGGAACGACCCGGCCGTCGCGTGGGCGGCCGGGTCGCGTGGGCGAGATCGGCGGGACCTCAGGCCTTGCGGGACTTCCCCTCCGACGTGCGCATCCGGGAGAGGTTGCTGGACTCGAAGTAGGCCGCCTTGCGGGCCATCTCCGGCATCGGCGCCGCGTAGTGGACCTGCTCCTCCGAGAGCTCGGCGACCAGGGCGTTCAGCTCGCCGTCACCGCGCGCGTAGCTGCCGACGCGGTGCCGGACGGAGCCGAGGACCCGGCGCGCGTCGTCGTAGCGGCCCTCGCGGTTGAGCCGCACGGCCTCCTGCTTGGCGCGTTCGGCGAACAGGCGGGCCACGACGCGGTCCACCTCAACGTCGCGCGGCTGCGCGTCGTTGGCGGGGTTGTCGGCGTACTCCCAGGCCACCGTCGCCGGGACCAGGGCGGGGCTGGCCGCCGCGAACGCGCCATCGCGGTCGGCGACACGCACGTGAACGCCGACCTCGTGCCCCACGACCCCGAAGTCGAAGGTCAGCCGGAGTGCGATCGTGAGGACCTGCCCGGAGACGAGGTCACCCAGGTAGACCCGGGCGCTGCCGCTCCCCTGCTCGACCCGGAACGGGGACAGCGACTCCACCCGCACCGATTCGGGCAGGGTCAGCTCCAGGACCACCTCGCGGGCGACCGTCTCCAGGGTCTCGCCGACCTCGGAGGTGATGTGGTCCCGCATCTGGGCCACGTCGCCGGCGAAGTAGAAGTGACCCCCGCCGTTGTCGGCCATGGCCTGGAGCAGCGCCTCGTCGAAGTCGGTGCCGACCCCGAACGTGCTGGTGGTCACGCCCCGGCGGCGCAGGTCGTAGGCGCGCCGCGCCAGCTCCTCGGGATCGCAGACCCCGTGGTTCGCGAGACCGTCCGTGAGGAGCAGGACGCGGTTGACGCCCTCGGACGCGAGGCCGGCGGCCACCTGCTCGCAGCCGGTGAGCCAGCCCGCGTGCAGGTCCGTGCTGCTGCGCGGCATGACCGGGCCCAGGCGGCGGGTCGCCTCGGCCCGGGCCTCCGGCGTGGCCAGCGTGCCGGGCATGACGACGTCCACCTCGGTGTCGTAGGTCACGACGGCGAAGCGGTCGGCGGGCTCGAGCCGGTGGATCGCCTCGAGCGCGGCCTGCTTGGCGAGGGTGAGCTTGTTGTGCCCGCCCATGGACCCGGAGCGGTCCAGGACGAAGGCGAGGTTGACCGGCGGGCGGTGGCGCTCCGGATCCTGCGCCACCGTGGGCGCGGTCACGTCGATCAGCAGGAAGCGCTCGCTGCGGCCCCCGGCGCGGATGAGGCGGCGGTCGGGGCGGACGATGAGGCGCGGATCGACCAGGCGGTCGGGATTGCTGGGCTGGGTCACGATGGGCCTCCTTCTCGTTGGGTGGTCAAGGCCCGGATGGGGCGGGTCTGGGCGTGGCGATCCCGGGAGCCGGGGCCGCGGGTGGTGGGGTGACGGGCGTGGCAGGCAGAGGGCGGATCAGGGGCTAGTGATCTTCGAACAGCTCCCGGGCGATCCGCTCCAGCTGGTCCACACGCTTGTTGGTCGTGCGGTCGAGAGGACGCCGGACGTGCAGCTCCACGTCCGGAGCGATGACGAGACGCTCCCAGGTGGTCCGGTCGGGACCCGGGCGCGGGGGCGATGCGGGGGCCGGGTCGACGACGGGCGCGGACGAGACCCGCGCGGCCGGCGATGGTACGGACGCTGGCGGTGCGGCCTCCGCCCAAGCCTCGTCGAGCGACACGGCCCTCGCCACCTGGCGGAAGGCAACGGCGGGAGCCGGCCGCGGATCGACGGCAGTCGGGCGGATCCCCGACTGCTCCATCAGCGAGCGAACGAACGCGAGCGTGTCGCCCGGGTCCTGCGACGGATCCGGCTCCCGCACGTCGAGCGCCGAGACCGTCGCGATGATCTCGTCGTCCCCCATTCGCTCGAGCCGGATCCGGATCTCGGCCAGCGGCAGGTGGTCCCGCTGGAGGCGCCTGATCAGGCGGAGACGAGCGAGGTGCCCCTCGCCATACCGGGTCGCGGGGCCCGCGGCCTCCGGCGACGGCAACAGCCCGAGCGCGACGTAGTAGCGCACCGTGCGCGGGGTCACGTCCGCGAGGCGGGCCAGGTCGCTGAGGCTGTACGGGTCGTCGGGCATGTGGCTATCTTGACACTACTACCGTGCGCTGTCAAGACCGTGCCGTCCGAGGGATCACACCGGGCGTGGCGTTCCGGTGGTCCCACTCCGAATGGCCCGATATCGGGATATCGCAATCCGTCGTCGCCTGCCACCGTGCGGGCATGCGAACACTCCACCTCGTCCCGGTCCGTCTCCTGCGGGTCGCCACTCCCCTGCTGGTCGCCGCCACCCTCGCGCTGCCGGCCGCCGGACCGGTCGCCGCCGCGGAGCCGGACTGGCCCGCCTCCAACAGCAGGTACCACAACTGGCCGGAGCTGGTCGCCGAGGTCAAGCAGGCCGCAAAGGACTTCCCGTCGATCGTGTCCGTGTCGTCGATCGGCAAGAGCTCGCGGGGCCTCGACATCTGGATGGCCAAGGTCAGCGACAACGTCGCCGAGGACGAGGCGGAACCCGAGGTGCTGGTCGATGCCCTCCACCACGCGCGGGAACACCTGACGACGGAGCAGGCGCTCGCGCTCCTGGGCTGGCTGACGCGTGACTACGGCACCGACGAGACGGTCACGCGGCTCGTGGACTCGCGCGAGATGTTCATCATCTTCGCCCTCAACCCGGACGGCATGCGCTACGACCTCACGGGCACGCCCTACCGCGCCTGGCGCAAGAACCTGCAGCGCGACGCGGCCGGGAACGCGCAGTACACCGACATCAATCGCAACTACGGCTACCGCTGGGGCTGCTGTCGAGGATCGTCGGGCAAGCGAAGCTCGAGCACCTACCGCGGCCCGGCCCCGTTCTCCGCGCCCGAGTCGCGGGCGCTGCGGGACTTCGTCAACGGCCGCGTGGTCGGCGGCGTCCAGCAGATCCGGACCCACGTCACGCTCCACACCAACGGGCAGCTCATCCTGTGGCCGTACGGCTACACCAAGGCCAACGTCCCGTCCGACATGAGCGCGCTGGACCACGCGGCCCTCGTGGCGCTGGGGCGGGCGATGGCCGCCCGGAACGGCTACGTCGCGAAGCAGTCGTCCGACCTCTACGTCACCGATGGCGACCAGATCGACTGGATGTACGGCCGGCACCGGATCTTCTCGTACACCTACGAGCTGTTCCCGACGGAGAAGGCCACCGTGTGGGGGGACCACTACCCCGACGATTCGTTCATCGCTGCCCAGACCGAGCGCAACCGGAAGGCGCTGCTCCACCTCATCGACCGCGCGGCCTGTCCGTACGCCGACCTGGGCGGCGGCCACGCCGCCGCCAACTGCGGCCCCCTGTTCGACGACCTGGAGATCAACCGCGGCTGGGTCCGCAACGCCGCCGGCACGGACACCGCGACCTCGGGCCGGTGGGCGGTCGGCAACCCGCAGGCCACGTCGTCGGGCGGGGCCAAGCAACGCGGCAAGACCATCTCCGGGATCCGTGCCCTCGTGACCGGCGCGGCCGCCGGCTCCTCCGCCGGAGCGAACGACGTCGACGGCGGCACGACGACGATCCGCAGCCGGGTGATCCGGCTGCCCGCCGATCCGACGGCCTACGGAAGCCTGACCTTCGGCTGGGTCTTCGCCCACAGCGCGAGCTCGTCGGACAAGGACGCGCTCCGGGTCCTGGTGGAGACCGAGGACGGCACGCGGACGGTCGTGTTCGAGGTCCTCGGACGACCGGTGAACGTCAACGGCTCCTGGCGCTCCGCCGGCGTCTCGCTCGGGGCGTGGGCGGGCCAGCCGATCCGCCTGGTGGTGGCGGCCACCGACGGCGGCAGGGGCAACCTCGTCGAGGCCGCGATCGACGACATTCGCATCCGGAGACCCTGACGCCGGCTCGGACGACGGGGTCCTGCGGCCGAGGACGTTGCGGGGAATCCCGCAGCAGTCGCGGGACGGCCGCCCGCACCCGGACCCTTCGCAGACCACACCGGGAGCGCTAGGCTCCGGGGTGTGGCGACCCTTCCGATCCGCGTGCTCCTGGTGGACGACCACCCGGCGATCCTCGACGCCGTCGGCGCGGCCGTCCAGGCGGCCCCCGACCTGGTCCTGGCGGGCGGGGCCAGGACGCTCGACGAGGCGCGCGCGGCCCTCGTGGACACGCGGGCGAGGTGGACGTCGTGGTCAGCGACGTGCAGCTCGCCGGCGAGGCCGAGGGTCTGCGGCTGCTGGACGGGATCACGGCGGACGGGCCTGCCGTCCTGCTGCTGTCCTCGTTCGACCAGCCCCCGCTGATCCGGACCGCCTTCGAGCGAGGGGCCGCCGGGTACCTCATCAAGACGAGCGAGGTCGGCGAGATCCTGGACGCGATCCGGACGGTGGCGTCGGGCGGCACCGCCTTCTCGGCGGCCATGCTGCGGGCCATCCGGAGCGCGCCACGGCGACCAAGCGACCGTGAGCTGGAGGTGCTGGCGCTGTTGTGCGGCGGCGCCTCGAACGACGAGATCGGCGTGCGGCTGGGCGTGACCGAGAAGACGGTTGAGAGCCACCTGCGGCGGCTGTTCGACCGGTATGGGGTGCTGTCGCGGACGGAGCTCGCCGTGCTGGCGCTGCGCGAAGGGTGGGTCGCCGAGAAGGGCCGGGCGTGAGCCGGGCACTCGCCCTCGCGACCGCCGCCACGGCGGCCCTCGTGGGCGGATCGCTCGTCCTGCGACTGCTGAACCCGTTCGCGGCCGCGGACCCGACGATCTCGGACCTGGTGCCGCACCTCTGGGGTGTCGGCGCGTTGGTGGTGATCGTCCTGACCCACTCGTGGGCGCCCACGATCGCCTGGTGCGCGGCCGTGGTCGGGTCGACCGCGTCGGCGCTGGGTGCCGTCGGCCTCGTGCGCGAGGTCATGAGCCGAGAGCGGTGGCACGCCGATCCCTGCCCTCAGCGCCCTGGTGGTCGTTGCGCTGCTCGTGCCACCTGCCATCGCCGCCGCCTACGCGACGCACGACGGGCAGCGGCCCCGTGCCATCGTGGCGACAGCCTGGTTGCTGGCGATCGGACTCGGGTCGCTGCTGGTGGCCAACTTCCTGGTGCGCACGCTCGGTGGCGAGCGCGGCGGGGTCCCGGAATGGGCGTGGCTCGGCGTCATCGGGGCACTGCTCGCGATGGGGCTTGCGCGCGACCTGCGACCGGCGGTCACGCGGACGCGGGCCCGCGTCGCCGTGGGCGAGGCCGCCGGTGTCACCGTGGGCGGGAGGTCCGGGGACGCGCTCTCGGTCATGCGGACGTTCGTGGACGAGCTTGTCCCGGGACGCGAGGCGGGCCGGGCGGAGGCCGCGGAGGACGAGCGCGGCCGGCTCGCCGCCGACCTCCACGCGGAGGTGCTGCCGTCCCTGCGGCGTGCGCTTGCGCAGGCGGAGAACGGCGGGACGGTGGAGCGGCTGGCCGCGGACCTGCGCGCGGCCGTGGACGAGGTGGAGTCGCTGCTCGTCGCGCGGCGGTCCATCGTCCTGGAGGAGATGGGCCTCCTTGCCGGCGTGGAGTGGCTGGCCGAGCGCGTCGAGGACCGCTCCGACGTGCGGGTGGAGATCGAGGTGGGCGCGGCCGATGCCGTCGGCGGACGGCCGCCGAGGTACGTGGAGCGGGCCGCGTTCCGGGTCGCCCAGCTGGCCCTGGACAACGTCGTGCGGCACGCGCCGGGGTGCACGGCCCGGGTGGCGGTCACGGCGTCCGCGACGGCCGTCCGCCTCCTGGTGCAGGACGACGGCGAGGGTGAAGGTGTGGACGAGTCCGCGGCCGCGCGTGGGGGCAGGCGCGGGATCTCGGACATGCGGGCGGAGGCTCGCGCGTGTGGAGCCTCGCTCGAGATCGGGCGCGCGGCAGATGGCCGTGGGACGGCCGTGGAGCTGCGCTGGCCCGCCTGAGGTCGAGCATCCTGTAGCCTCACGGGGCTGGTCATCGAGCGGAGGCGGCATGGGCGACATCGAGATGCTGCGCGGGGTCTGGAACATCGTCCCCACGCCGTTCACCCCGGACGGGTCCGTGGACACCGCATCGATACCCGGCCTCGCGGACTTCGTGCGGGCGACCGGCGTCGACGGCATGACCATCCTCGGGGTGCTCGGCGAGGCCGGGCGTCTCGGTGACATCGAGCGCACGAACATCCTCGAGACGGTCCTCGCGGCACGGCCGCGGCATCCATCCCGGTGTGTGTCGGGGTCTCGCATGCGTCCACCGATCGCGCGATCGCGCTCGCCCGCGAGGCACAGGCCGCCGGTGCCCACTCGGTCATGCTGGCGCCGCCCCCGCTGGCTCGCCCAACGGACGCCGCGCTGCGCCGCCACTACCTCGCGGTGGCCGAGGCCGTCGACCTGCCCGTGGTCGTCCAGGACCATCCCGCGAGCTCCGGGGTCCCGATGACGTCCGACTTCCTCCTCGCCCTCGCCGACGAGGCGCCGCGCTGCCGCGTGATCAAGCTCGAGGAGGAGCCCACGCCGCCCAAGGCCGGACGTCTTGTCGCCGGTTCGCCCGACGTCATCGTGCTGGGTGGCCTCGGTGGGGAGATGCTGCTCGAGGAGCTTCGTCGCGGCAGCCACGGGACGATGACCGGGTTCGGGTTCCCGGAGGTGCTGGTGGCCGTGGTCCGGCGCTGGTTCGCGGGCGACCGGGACGGCGCGGCGACCGTGTTCGACCGCTACGCGACGCTGATCCGGTTCGAGAACCAGGCGCTGCTCAACCTGCCGATCCGCAAGGTCGTGTACCAGCGGCGGGGCGCGATGGCCCACGGCACGGTGCGGGCTCCGGGCGTGCCGCCCGATCCCGGGACGCTGGCGGATCTGGACGACGTGTTGCGGCGGACGGGACTGGACCAGCACCTCGGCGCCGGCTCCGTGCTGCCCTCGCTGCTCGCCTGAGAGCGGCTGGCGTTCTCCGTCAGGGCAGCGCCCGGATCATCCCCCCGTCCACCGGCACGATCGCGCCGGTCACGAACGACGCCGCCGGCGAGAGCAGGAACGCACCCACCCGCCCGATCTCCGCGATGTCGCCGTAACGGCCCAGCGGGATCGCCGCCTGCGTGCGCTTCGCGATCTCCTCGCGGGTGACCCCGGCGGCCTCGGCCCGCTTGCCGTCGAGCCACGCGATGCGGTCCGTGGCGATCCTCCCCGGCGCCACCCCGTTGATCCGGATCGGAGCGATCTCCGCGGTCAGCGTCTTGACGAGACCGGCGAGGCCGGGGCGCAGGACATTGGACGTGGTGAGGGCCGGGATCGGCTCGCGGACCGACGACGACAGCACGATCAGGACCGAGGGGTCCTGTCCCTCGCGCAGATGCGGCAGCGCAGCGCGGAGCAGGCGCAGCGTCGACTGGAGGGTCCCGGCGATCGCCGTCTCCCAGTCCGCCTCGGACAGCGTGTCGAAGGTGCCGCCGGGCGGACCGCCGGTGTTGACCACGAGCAGGTCGAGGCCGCCCAGGGCCGTCGACAGCCTGGCCCACCGCCTCGGCGGGCCCGTCGGCGGTCGACAGGTCCGCCACGACCGGGATCCCGCCCAGGCGGGCCGCCTCGCCCTCGATGCGCTCCCGGGTACGGCCGATGAGCGCCACGCGCGCGCCCTCGCCCACCAGCGCGGCCGCGATGCCGCCCCCGATCCCCGAGCCTCCACCACCGACGAGCGCTCGTCGGCCTTCCAGTCCCAGATCCATGACGTCCTCCGATGCGTGGGCTCAGGGTAGCCGCCTGCGGGCCCCGGGGATGGCCGGCATCGAGGGCACCCCGCCCTTCAGTTCAGGTAGCGGACCCAGAGATAGATCGTGGAGATCACCATCGACGCGGCCACCGTCATGGCGCCGTACTTGAGGAACATGAGAAACGTGATCGGGTGCCCCTCGCGGTCGGCCATGTTGGAGACGACCACGTTGGCCGACGCGCCGATGATCGTGAGGTTGCCGCCCAGGCAGGCGCCCAGCGCCAGCGACCACCACAGCGCGTCGGTGTGCATCCCGGAGTCCACCAGCTGCTTCACGACCGGGATCGCCGTGGCGGTGTACGGGATGTTGTCGATGATGGCCGACGCGCCCGCCGAGAACCACAGCAGCGACAGGGCCGCGATCGTTGCGTTCCCGTGGGCGGCCTCCGCCAGGCGCTCCGCGATCCCGCCCACGATGCCGACCTGGATGATCCCTTCGACCATGATGAACAGGCCGACGAAGAAGAAGATCGTCGACCACTCGACATGGGGAAGGGTCATCTCCGGCTGGTCGCCGACGAGCAGCATCAGGACCGTGGCGCCCAGCAGCGCGATCGTGGCCACCTCGACCCCCAGGGCGCCGTGGAGCAGGAAGCCCGCGATCGTCAGCGCGGTCACGACGAGGGCCTTGACGAGCAGCCCGTTGTCGGTGATCACGTGGACCTTGGTGGCCTCCACGGCCTCCAGGCGCCGCTCGTCCGGCACCTTGAGCGTGTTCCGGAACGCCACGGCCATGATCCCGGCGAAGGCGACGAAGATCAGGATCACCACCGGCGCCAGGTTCCACAGGAACGCTCCGAACCCGAGGCCGGCCGCAGAGCCGATCAGGATGTTGGGCGGGTCGCCGATGAGGGTCGCCGTGCCGCCGATGTTCGACGCGAGGATCTGCGCGATCAGGTACGGGGCGGGCGAGATCCCCAGGCGTCGCGCGACGGAGAGCGTCACGGGCGTCATGAGCACCACCGTGGTGACGTTGTCGAGGAGCGCCGAGACGACCGCCGTCACGAGCGAGAGGATCAGCAGCAGCCGGATCGGGTGGCCGTCGGACAGGACGACGGACCGGATCGCGAGCCACTCGAAGAACCCGGTCCGCGCCAGGATCGACGCGATGATCATCATCCCGACGAGCAGGAAGATGACGTTGAGGTCGATCGCGGCAAACGCCGCGTGCTGGTCCACGATGCCCAGCAGGACCATCACCATGGCCGTGAGGAGCGCGATCAGCGTGCGGTCCCAGCGCTCGACGGCGATCAGGACATAGGCGCCGACGAACAGGACGGCGGCGATCAACGTGTCGTCGGGCATCAACGGCTCCGGTGGGGCGTGGGGGCCACTCCGGCGAGCATACCCATCGCCGAGGGGGCGTGGATTGGCCGCCGGCGACCTGGTCCCGGCCTCCGCGCCCGGCCACGCGGCCTCCGGCTCGCCGGCGGCACGAGCGGCGCAACCCAACCGTAACCGCGGCGTCGCCGGTTCGGGCATCGTGCGCCGCCTTCAATGCGTCCACGATCGCGCATCCCCAACGGATTCGGTCCCGGTCCGTCAGCCCTTCCGGCTCCATGCGGGCCCGCCACCGACAGGGAGGATCAGCTCCAATGACCTACCCCGCCTTCGACACCAGCGGCATCTCGGGCTCGTCCGAGCCCGAGAGCGGCCCCGTCACCTGCGCCTCCTGTGGCTGCCGGCTCGAGCCGTCCTCCGACGGCCGCCAGGCCTGGTTCCACTTCGCGCCGATCGCCGGCCGCGACGCCCGCGGCTGCCGCGTCGCGTGCGCGGACAGCGCGCACGACGCCTCCGGGCGCACCGTCGGCTGACGGTCCCCGTCGGGACGGCACCCGACGGCACCACAACGACACGGCCCCGGGCACGCCCCCGGGGCCGTTTCGATTCGCCGGGAGTGGCACGGGGGCGGGACGCGTGACTCCGCGTGGGGTCGGATGCCCGGACTCCGCGTGGGGCGATGCCGCGTGACTCCGCGTGGGGTCGGATGACTCCGCTGGGCACCGGCTCCCCGCCCTGAGGTCATGCGGAAAACCGCACGAATCGGCGATGAGCTCCTCGTGGACACGGCGAATCTGACCCGGTGACGGGTCGCTGGACCCGCGCGGACCGGGTGCGGAGACCCGATCGGCCCCAGCTCGGGGACGCCGGGGCGAGCCCGTGGTTCGGCGCTTGACGGTCGTTCCTACGCGGGCTCGTCCGCCTCGATGCGGTAGCCCACGGAGCGGACCGCCACGATCCTGGGGCCGCCAACGGCCTCCAGCTTGGAGCGAAGCCGGGCCAGGTGGGGCTTGAGCCACAGCAGGTCGGGATCGGGCTCGGCCGGCCAGCCCGCGCGTGCCAGCCGGTGGTGCGGCACGAGATCGCCGCCGGCGCGCACCAGCGCCTCGAGCAGGCGGAACTCGGTCGGCGTGAGACCCAGGGAGATCGCGCCCACGCGTGCCTCGTGGCGGGCCGGCTCGAGGGTGAGCGACCCTGCGGACAGGACGCCCGGGGCCCCGTCACCGGACCCGACACGCCCGGTGCCGGCGAGGTCCACGCGGCGCATGACCGCGGAGATGCGCGCCAGCAGCTCCTGCTTGCCGAAAGGCTTGACGAGGTAGTCGTCCGCACCGATCCCCAGCGCCTTCACCTTGGCGGCCTCGGCACTCTCGCCGGAGACGACGAGCACCGGGACGTTGCCCGACGCCCGCAGCTGGCCGATGACGGTGAACCCGTCGGGCCCGGGCATCGCGAGATCGAGCAGCACCAGATCCGGCCGCTCCTCGCGGAATCGCTTGACGGCGGTCAGCCCGTCGTAGGCGGTGATGACCTGGTGGCCCTCGGTGCCCACCAGCGCCGTGATGGCTCCCACCATCGCGGGGTCGTCGTCGACGACCAGGATGCGCAGTGGTCTCGTTCCGATCACCTTGTGATGCCTCGCTTTCGTTCAGGCGGCGACGGAGGCGGGCAGCGCGAGCACGAAGCGCGCGCCACCGCCGGGTGCAGGCTCGCACCACAGCCGTCCCTTCATGGATTCCGCCAGGCGACGCGCCGCGTAGAGCCCGATGCCGGACCCCCGCGCCGTCATCGTCTCCCGGCGGCTGTAGGGCTCGAAGATCCGTTCTCGCCACTCGGGCGGGATGCCGGGCCCCTCGTCGGAGACGGCGATCCGCACCACGCCCTCGACGAGCGTCCAGTCCAGCTCCACGCGCGTGTCGGGCGGTGCGTACTTCACGGCGTTCTCCAGCAGGTGCTCGAGCACCTGGCGGAGGCGGGCCGGATCCGCCAGGACGTGCAGGTGCCGCGACCGCGCGATCCCGGGCTGGTGCCGGTGCAGCAGGGGCGCCACGTCCTCGAGCAGGTCCTCGACGAACTCCTCGAGGTCGATCGAGTGCTGGTCGGCCGGCTGGTTCGGGACGACGCGCACCGACTCCAGGATTGAATCGACGAGCCGGTCGAGCCGCTCGACCTGCTCGACGGTCCCGAGGTGCCACGCGGCACGCGTCTGGCGACGCGCCGGATCCCTGGAGAACCGACCGTCGAGCTGGGGCTCCTCGGCCAGCAGATCCGTGTAGGCGCGGACCACGGCGAGCGGTGTCCGGAGCTCGTGGGTGACCAGCGCGATCAGCTCGTTCCGGGCCTGGTCGAGGGCCTGGAGCTGGGCGACCTGGGCCTCGGCATCGCGCTGGAGCCGGCCCTTCTCGAGGATCCCGGCCAGGAGGTCCGCGATGGCCGACAGCTGCGCAACGTCCTCGTCGGTGAACCGGCGACCCTTCTCGGTCTGGACGTTGAGCACGCCCACGACCTGGTCGTGCCAGGCGAGCGGGACGGACAGCATCGATGTGATGAACCGCCGCTGGTCCAGGCCGCGCACCCACAGGAAGCGCGGGTCCTCGCCGATGTCGTTCACGATGATCGGCTCGCGACTGGCCGCCGTCCGCCCCGTGATCCCCTCGCCGAACGGGACGGCCGCGCGGCCGATGTGGTGGCGGTCCATGCCGTTGGTCGCCGCGAGCGTCAGCGACATCCCGTTGCGGTCCATGAGGTACAGCGACGACACCTGGGCCCGCAGCGCGACCCGCGTCCCGTCCACGACGGTCTCGAGGAGCTCCTCCCAGGTCTGCGCGGTGGTCGCCAGCCGGAGCAGCTCATGGAGGAACCGCAGCTGGGCAACGGGGTCGTGGGCCGGCGGCGCCTCTGGCAGGTGAGGTTCCGCAAGGTGCCCGGCCGGGGCGTCCGTGCCCAGGACGTCGATCCCCGGGGCGTCCGTCCCCGGGGAGTCGCGTCCACGGGGCGTCGGCGTGCGGGACGGCAGAGGCCAAGCCACAGCCGGAATCCGGGGCGGCGTCGGGCTCCTGGGCCCGGGCGCCGGCGCCGGGCACCGGGGTGGCATCGCCATCACTGCGGGGCATCGCCATGTCCATCACACACGTAGCCTAGGCGCCGCCGCCACCGAACTCGGTTGCGAGCCGGTACCGGGACGGTGCCCTTGCAGTCGAACCGTAACCCAGCAGCGGCTGACAGGCGCGCCCGGCGTCGGCATCCTAGCGCCATGGCACCCAGCACCCCACGCCCGTCCCGGGTCGAACCCGCGCACCCCAGGGTTGCCCGGTTCCCCGCCGTCGCCGCCGAGCCGCCGGGCCCCGGACTGGCGCGCGCCCGCGATCCGCTCCGACGCGAGGTCCGCATGCTGGGCTCGCTCCTCGGACAGGTGATCGCCGAGCAGGGCGGCCCGGAGCTGTTTGCGCTGGTGGAGCGGATCCGTCGCCGGATGATCGCGGCGCGGCGCGGAGACCCGTCGGCAGCACCGGAGACGGACGGTGATCGCCAGCGCGTCGCTGCCGGGATCGGCACGCTCGATCTCGGGCAGCTCGCCGCCGTGGGCAACGCCTTCACGATCTACTTTCAGCTCGTCAACCTCGCCGAGGAGCGGCACCGCATCCGCACCCTGCGCACGCGAGCCCGCCGGGCGCGCGGCCGGCCGATCGACGGCTCCATCGGCGAAGCTGTCGCGCGCCTCGGTGCCGGCCTGGGCCGCGAGGGGGTCGTGGCGCTGCTTGCCCGGATGGAGGTCCACCCGGTCCTGACCGCCCACCCCACCGAGGCGCGTCGCCGGACCCTCCTGGTCGCGCAGCGTCGCATTCGGCGGCTCCTCGACACGATGGACGATCCCCTCACCACGCCCGACGAGGACGCCGACCTCCGCCGCCGCCTGCGCGAGGAGATCACGCTGCTGTGGCACACCGGCGACCTGCGGGCCATCGCACCCACCCCGCTCGACGAGGTTCGCTCGGAGCTGGCCATCTTCGACGAGACGCTGTTCGTCGCGATCCCTCGCTTCGGGCGCGCCGTCGACCGGGCGCTCGACGCCGTGGCCGGACGAGGGGCCAACGGGGCCAACGGAGCCGTCGCGGGCGACGCCGGGCGGACCGGCACGCGACCCGTGGACGCTCCGGCGCTGCTCCGCCTGGGCTCGTGGATCGGGTCGGACCGGGACGGCCACCCGGGCGTGACCGCGGACGTGACGCTCGAGGCGGCGCGCCTCCAGGCGGATCACCTCCTGCGCGGGTACGAGGCGGTCGCGAGCCGGCTCATGCAGACCGTCGCTGCCCGCGTCCCGGCGTCGCGCCTGGATCGGGCTCTCGACACGGCGCTCGTCCGTGACGCGGAGGAGCTCTCCGACACGGCTCGCCAGCTCCGTCGCCGCTTCCCTGACGAACCCTACCGCCAGCGCCTGGGCGGCATCGCGGAGCGCCTCAGGCGGACCCGGGCGGCGCTGACCGGAGAGACAGCCGCACGCACCGGCGGCTACCGCGAGCCCGCCGCCCTGGACGCCGAGCTCGCCGTCCTCCAGGACGCGCTGATCGCCGACGGCCTGGCGCGTGTCGCCTACGGCGAGCTCGCCGACCTGCGCTGGCAGCTGGCGACGTTCGGGTTCCATCTCGCCTCGCTCGAGGTCCGCCAGCACGCCGCGGTCCACCGGGCCGCCCTCGCCGGCCTCGACACCGGTGCCGGACCCGACCTCGAGGTCACCGCCGGCGTCACGGTCGCCGAGGTGCTCGCCACGTTCCGGTCCATCGCGCGCATCCAGGCCCGCTTCGGCGTGGAGGCCTGCCGGCGGTATGTCATCAGCTTCACGAGCTCACCCCAGGACGTGACCAACGTCCTGGAGCTGGCGCGCCGCGCCGCGCAGCCCGAGCCGTTCGGCCGCCCGACCCCCCTCATCGGCGACCTGCCGGCCGCGCTTCCGATCCTCGACGTGGTGCCGCTCCTCGAGTCCGCCGAGGCCCTCGACGGGGCCGCCGCGCTGCTGGACGCGCTGCTCACCGATCCCGCCTACCGCGAGCATCTCCGGGCGCGCGGCGACGCCCAGGAGGTGATGCTGGGCTACTCCGACTCGTCGAAGGAGAGCGGGTTCCTGGCCGCGAACTGGCTCCTGTACCGGGCGCAGGAGGCGCTGGTGGGCGTCGCCCGACGGCACGGCGTCACGCTCACGCTGTTCCACGGGCGCGGCGGGGCCATCGGGCGCGGCGGCGGGCCGGCCAACCGGGCGATCCTCGCGCAGGCTCCGGGGTCCGTGGACGGCCGCCTCAAGTTCACCGAGCAGGGCGAGGTGATCGCGGCCCACTTCGCCGACGTCACCATCGCCGGTCGGCACCTGGAGCAGGTCACCGCCGCCGCGCTCCTGGCCTCCACGCCCGAGCACGAGCGCGAGACCGTGGCGGCGGCCGCGAGCGGAACGGCCACGATGACGGAGCTCGCGGCGATCTCCCGGACGGCGTACCGCGCGCTCGTCGGACACCCGGGGTTCGCGGCCTTCTTCGGAGCCGCGACCCCCATCGGCCTGATCGGTGGTCTCGGCCTCGGCTCACGGCCGACGTCGCGCGCCGGGAGCGCCCGGGGCGGCGCCAGCCTGGCCCCGGACATCGAGTCGCTGCGCGCGATCCCGTGGGTGTTCGCCTGGTCACAGGCGCGCGCGAACCTGCCCGGCTGGTATGGGCTGGGGTCGGCGCTCGAGGCCGTGATCGCGCGCGGGGGCCGCGAGATGCTGGAGCACCTCGGGGACCTGTACCGGCGCTGGCCGTTCTTCGCCTCGGTGCTGGACAACGCGGAGCTCTCGCTCGCCAAGGCGGAGCTGGCGACGTTCCGGCGCTACGCGGACCTTGCGCCCGGTGCGCGAGGCGTCGAGCGATCCGCGGGCTCATCGAGGCCGAGTACGCCCGGTCCGTCCGGCTGCTGCTGCTCGTCACGGGCCAGGGACACCTCCTCGAGGGACACCCCGCGCTCGCCCGGTCCACCGAGCTGCGGGCGCCCTACATCGACGCGTTGTCGGCCATCCAGGTGGAGCTGCTGGGCCGCCTGCGCCGGGCCGAGGAGGCCGGCGGGGGTTCCGCGACGACCGCCCCGCTCCGGGCCGTCGTGGGCGCCACCATCAACGGCATCGCCGCGGGGCTGCAGAACACCGGCTAGGCACGGCACCATGACGGCACGCGCCGGCCCGGCGCACGGACGACGGGAGACGGCCTGGTGCGCGAGATCTCGGCGGCGGTCATCAACGCGGCGGGCGAGCCGACCAGCATCGAGACGCTGACCCTCGACGACCCGCACCCGGGCGAGGTCCTGGTCCGGATGACGTCGGCCGGGGTCTGCCACTCCGACCTCCACGTGCGCGACGGCCACTGGAAGCGGCCGGGCCCCATCGTGATGGGCCACGAGGGGGCCGGGATCGTCGAGGCCGTGGGCCCGGGGCTGGACCCGGCCGTGGTCGGGCGGCCGGTGGCGCTCACCTGGTACGCGCCGTGCCTGCGCTGCCGCGAGTGCCAGCGGGGCCGCCAGTGGCTCTGCTCGGGCTCCCCGTCCCTGCGCCACGCCCAGGCGCGACGGGACCACGCGCCTCTCCCGCGCGGACGGATCGCCCGTCCTCGCCTATCTCTCCATCGGCACCATGAGCACCCACCAGGTCGTGCCGGCCAGCGCCGTCGTCCCCATGCCCGATGGCGTCCCGCCCGAGGTGGCGGCGCTGATCGGCTGCGGCGTCTCCACCGGCGTCGGGGCCGTGGTCAAGACGGCCGAGGTCGCCGGCCGGGTCCACGGTCGCCGTCATCGGGCTCGGTGGCGTGGGGCTCTCGTGCGTCATGGGCGCCCAGCTCGCCGGCGCGCGCCGGATCATCGCCGTCGACATCAGCCGGGACAAGATCGACCTCGCCGGACAGCTGGGCGCCACGCACTGGGTGCACGCGGATCCGGCGGATCCGCAGGCGGTCGTGGACGGCATCCGGCAGGCGGCGGGTGACGGCGGGCCCGGACTTCGTGTTCGAGGCCATCGGCCTGCCGCAGACCATCGCCCAGGCCATCGGCGCCCTGCCGCCCGGCGGCACCGCGGTCCTCGTCGGCCTGACGCGATTCGGCGAGACGGCCTCCTTCGAGCCCTTCCCGTTCGTGGACGGCGGGCGCCGGATCCTGGGCTCGAACTACGGGTCGGCGGTGGCCGCGGTCGACTTCCCGCGCTACGCGGAGTGCCTACCTCGCCGGGCGGCTGCCCATCGACAGGCTGATCGACCGGCGCCTGCCGCTCGACGATCTCGAGGACGCGTTCGACCGCCTCCGGGCCGGCCAGGCGGCGCGCCAGATGGTGATGTTCGAGGGCTGAGCCCCTACGCAGGCGGCTCCGGCCGCTCGATCGGCAGCACCTCCGGCGTCCCCGTGATGAGGCGCGTGCTGCGGCCGCGGGTGAGGAACGACCACGCCCAGCGCACCGAGACCACGATCCGGTTGGCGAACCCGATGAGATAGACGATGTGGATCCCCAGCCAGAGCGCCCAGGCGATGAACCCGCCCTGGCGCCCGAACGGACCCATCCAGCCGATGTTGGTGACGCCGCGCAGGCGTCCGATGACGGCCACGTCGCCGCGGTCCTGGTAGCGGAACGGCTTGGCCGGCTCGCCGTCGAGCCGCGCCAGCACCACCCGGCCGGCGTACTTGCCGCCCTGGATGCCGCCCTGCGCCACGCCCGGGACGGCCCTGCCGTCCTTCCACGGCTGCACGGCCGCGTCACCCACCACGAGGATCTCGGGGTGCCCCGGGATGGCCAGGTCCTCGCCGACCCTGATCCGGCCGGAGCGGTCGGTCTCGGCGCCCGTGGCCTCGGCCACGGTTCGTCCGAAGGACGCCGCGAGCACGCCCGCCGCCCACAGGACAGTGCGGGTGCCGATGGTCTCCGAGCCGTGCTCGTCCTCCACGCGCACGTAGGCCTCGCCGATGTCGACGACGCGCGTCCCCGTGCGGACGGTGACCCCGAGCCGCGCCAGCTGGGCCGCCGCGGACGCCGACCGGTCGGGCGGGTACATCGGCAGGATGCGGTCGACGGCCTCGATGAGCTCGATCCGCGCGTCCTGCGGCCGGATCGACCGGAAGTCGGAGCGCAGCGTGTCGTTGGCGATCTCGCCCAGCGCCCCGGCCAGCTCGACGCCCGTCGGCCCGCCGCCCACGAGCACGAAGGTCATCCACTCCCGGCGCCGGTCGGGGTCTGCCTCGCGCTCGGCCGCCTCGAACGCGATCAGGATCCGGCGCCGGATCTCCGTCGCGTCGTCGATGGTCTTGAGACCCGGCGCGTACGGCGCCCACTCGTCGTGTCCGAAGTAGCTGTGCCGGGCGCCGGTCGCGACGATGAGCGTGTCGTACGGGAGGTTGAGGCCGTCGCGGAACCGGACCTCGCGGGCGACCGGGTCGATCCCGATCGCCTCGCCCAGCAGGACCGTGGTGTTGCGCTGCTTGCGGAAGATCGAGCGCAGCGGCTGCGCGATCTCGCCCGGCGACAGGGCGCCCGTCGCCACCTGGTAGAGCAGCGGCTGGAACAGGTGGTGGTTCCGCCGGTCGACCAGCGTCACGGCCACCCGGTCGCCCGCCTTGCGCAGCTCCCGGGCGGCGTACAGGCCGCCGAACCCGCCGCCCACCACGACGACGCGGTGCGGACGGGCGGGCGGTACGGGTTCAGGGGGGCGTGCCGGGGCCGTCATCGAGCCGAATGCTAGCGCGGGCCCGACGTGGAAGCGCCCCCTCCGTAGCCGGAGAGGGCGCTCGGTTCGGCGCGGTGCCCGGGCCGGACGGCCCGGTTGGGCTACGGGCTACTTGTCGTGCGAGGTCGCAAGCACGGCCTGGGCGGCCGCGAGGCGGGCCACCGGCACGCGGAACGGCGAGCAGGACACGTAGTCCAGCCCGATCTTCTCGCACTTGTGGATGGACTCGGGATCGCCACCGTGCTCGCCGCAGATGCCGAGCTCGATGTCGGGGCGCGTGCTGCGGCCCTTGTCGACGGCGATCTTCATGAGCCCGGCGATCGCGTCGTCCAGGGTCTGGAACGGGTTGTACGGGAAGGATCCTGTCCTCGACGTACTTGAGGAGGAAGCCACCCTCGGCGTCGTCACGGCTGTAGCCGAACGTCATCTGGGTGAGGTCGTTGGTGCCGAAGCTGAAGAACGAGGCCTCGGTCGCGATCTCGTCGGCGGTGAGGGCGCCGCGCGGGATCTCGATCATGGTGCCGAACTTGTAGTCGATATCGACGCCGGCTGCCGCGGCGATCGCGTCGGCCTCGACCTCGAGGAAGCCGCGGGTGACGCGCAGCTCGTTCACGTGGCCCACGAGCGGGATCATGATCTTGGCGATCGGGTTCCCGCCGGCCTTGCGGACGACGACCTGCGCGTTGAGGATCGCGCGGGTCTGGATCTTCACGAAGTCCGGGATCATGATGCCCAGTCGGCAGCCGCGCAGGCCCAGCATCGGGTTCTGCTCGTGCATCGACTGGATGGTCTTGAGCAGCTCCTTGTCCTCCTCGGACGCGCCGCCGCTCATCTCGGCCCGGGTGACCTTGACCAGCTGCTCCTCGAGGTTCGGGAGGAACTCGTGGAGCGGCGGGTCGATCAGGCGCACGACGACCGGCAGGCCGTCCATCGCCTTGAAGATCCCCTCGAAGTCGCCCTGCTGGAGGACCTCGAGCTTGGCCATCGCCGCGTCGAACTGGGCGACGGCAGCCTGCTCCTCGGCATTGAGCGCCTCACCGGCCGCGGCCTTGGCCTTGGCACGAGTCGCCACGCTGGCGACGAGGATGGCGCTCTGCACGATCGGCAGCCGGTCACCCTCCATGAACATGTGCTCGGTGCGGCACAGGCCGATGCCCAGGGCGCCGTACGCTCGGGCCTTGGTGGCCTGATCGGGGGTGTCCGCGTTGGCCCAGACGCCCATCCGGCGGATCTCGTCGGCCCAGCCGAGGATCGTCTGGAGCTCGGGCTGATCCTCGAAGCGGGCCTCGACCGTCGGCAGGGCGCCGGCGTACACGATGCCGGTGGAGCCGTCGACGCTGATCCAGTCGCCCTCGGCGAAGCTGGTCCCGGTCAGGCTCGACGTTGCGCTCTTGGTCCCGTAGTCCACCACCAGCTCGGCGCAGCCTGCGACGCAGGGCTTGCCGATCTGGCGAGCGACAACCGCCGCGTGCGACGTTGCGCCGCCGCGGGCCGTCAGGATCCCCTGGGCCACGACCATGCCATGGAAGTCGTCCGGGCTGGTCTCGACACGGACGAGGACGACCTTCTCGCCCTTCTCGACCCACTCGACCGCGATATCGGCATCGAAGACGGCACGGCCGACGGCGGCGCCGGGGGAGGCGTTGAGGCCCTTCGCGACGGTCGCCGTGGCCTTGATCGCCTTGGGGTCGAACTGCGCCCGGAGGAGCTGGTCCACCTGGGCCGGCTCGATGCGCTCGACGGCCTCGCGCTCGGTGATGACCCCCTCGTTGACCATCTGGACGGCGATCTTCACGGCCGCGGCGGCGGTCCGCTTCGCGATGCGCGTCTGGAGCATGTACAGCTTGCCGCGCTCGATCGTGAACTCCAGGTCCTGGACGTCGCGGTAGTGCGCCTCCAGCTGGTGCCCGATCTTGAGGAACTCCTCGTACGCCGCGGGCATCTCGTCCTTGAGCTGGCTGATCGGCTCCGGGGTGCGGATGCCGGCCACCACGTCCTCGCCCTGGGCGTTGACGAGGTACTCGCCGTAGAGCTCCTTGGTGCCGTCGAACGTGTTGCGCGTGAACGCGACGCCGGTGCCCGAGTCGTCGCCCATGTTGCCGAAGACCATGCTCATGACGTTCACGGCGGTGCCGAGGTCATGGGCGATCTTCTGGCTGGTGCGATAGTCGTTGGCGCGCTTGCCGAACCAGGAGGCGAAGACGGCCTTCACCGCGAGGTCGAGCTGCTCGTAGACGTCGGTCGGGAACTCACGACCGGTGTCCTCGCGGACGACCTGCTTGAACTCGACCACGAGGGCCTTGAGGTCCTCGACGGTCAGGTCGGTGTCCTTGGCCTCGGGGCCGTGGGCGTGCTTGCGGGCCTCGAGGGGCTCGTCGAAGCGCTCGGCCTTCACGTCCATCACGATGCGGCCGAACATGCCGATGAACCGGCGGTAGGCGTCCCACCCGAAGCGCTCGTTGCCCGAGAGCTCGATGAGGCCGGCCAGGGTCTCCTCGTTGAGGCCGAGGTTGAGGACCGTGTCCATCATGCCCGGCATGGAGAACTTGGCGCCGGAGCGGACGGAGACCAGCAGCGGGTTCTTCGGGTCGCCGAAGCCCTTGCCGGAACGCTCCTCGACCTCCTTCATGGCGCCCAGGACGTCGTCCCAGAGGCCGGCCGGCAGCTGCTTGCCGCTCGAGAAGTAGTCGTTGCAGGCCTCGGTGGTGATCGTGAATCCCGGCGGGGTCGGCAGGCCGGCGAGGGTCATCTCGGCCAGGCCGGCGCCCTTGCCGCCGAGCAGATCCTTCATGGTGCCGTTGCCTTCGGCCGTGCCCGCGCCCCAGGCGTAGATGTAGCGCTTGGCGGCGACGTGCGGCCGGTCGGACGTGGTTGGGCTCTGGGCCATCGTGTCGGGGCTCCTTGATGTTGGCGGGCGGGAGGGTACGCAGCCCGCGGCAGACCTCTGGACGTTCACGGTCGATTGTACGCCGCCAGGCCGGGCCAACCGGGTTTCCGTGGGGTTGCGAAGGCAGGGCCGGAACGCCCTACCGCTCCTGCCACTCGGCCGTGCCGGGAGGGCCGAAGGACGGTGACCACGGCCACGGAGCACGTGCATCGGTGCTGCGACCCGGCGGTACACTCTCGGCGAAGCCCGCGCGCCCCCGGAACCGAAACGCGATCTCCAGGAGCCCACCGTGACCGATCCCGTGGTCGACGACAGTCGAGTCATCGACACCTTTGCGGACGTCTACAACTCCACCCTGGTGTACCGGGCGGACCTCACGTCGGATCTCGCCTACTTCCGCGTCAAGATGGATGGCCCGGCGGCGCCGTTCGTCCCCGGGCAGTACATGACGGCCGGCGTCCTCGCCGACGGCAAGATGCTCCAGCGGCCGTACTCCGTCGCATCGGCGCCGGCCACCGCCGACACCGAGGGCTACGAGCTGTTCGTGCGGCACGTGCCCATCGTCCGCTTCACGACCGCGCTGTGGCGCCTCGAGGTCGGCCACCGGATGCGCCTGATCGGCCCCAAGGGCAAGTTCATGCTCGAGCCCGACGATTCGCGGACGCACGTGTACATCTCGACGGGGACCGGCATCGCCCCCTTCATCTCGATGATCCGCGAGACGATGGCCCAGGGGAAGCCGCGCAAGACGGTGCTCGTCAACGGCTGCTCCTACGCCGACGAGCTGGGCTACCGCGCGGAGCTCGAGGAGTGGGAGCGGGACCCGTCCTACCGGCTCTCGTACGTGCCGACGATCTCCCGCCCCAACGACCCGCGCAACGCCGGCTGGACCGGCCGGACGGGCCGCGCGGAGCAGGTCATCGCGGGCGTGTGCAAGGACTTCGGGCTCCGCCCGGACAAGACCGTCGTCTACATCTGCGGCAACCCCGAGATGATCCTCAACGCCGAGCGGACCCTCATGGACCGCGGCTTCCCGGAGTTCCACGTCAAGAAGGAGCTCTACTGGCCGAAGGGGAAGGCACCCGCGCCGGCCGCGGGCTGAGCCCATCCTCCATGCCCGACGCGGCGCGGCTCCGGCTTGTGCCGGTCTTTCCCGTCCTGCGGACGCCGCGCCTCGAGCTGCTGCGAGCTGACCGTCGCCGACGCGCCCTGGTACCTCGCCCACTTCTCGGAGCCCGAGATCGTCCGCGGGACGGGGTTCCCGGCCCAGGACGGGATCGCGGGCGCGCTCGACGAGATGAACCAGTACGTGATCGGCCTGTTCGAGCGCCGCGAGGGCATCCGGTGGGGTCTCGTTCCGGCCGGCACGGACACGCTCGTGGGCACGGCGGGGATCTTCAGCTGGGTCGATGAGCCCGAGCCCGGCGCGGAGATCGGCTACGACCTCGCCCCTGCGTGGTGGGGCAAGGGCCTCATGACCGAGGCGATCGAGGCGATCACGGGCTACGCCTTCGGGACGCTGGGCCTTGCCTACCTGGAGGCCTTCGTCCTGGCCGGCAACGACCGCTCCTGCCGCACCCTCGAGCGGGCGGGGTTCCGCCACACGGGCCTGCTCCCGGCGCACGGCGAGGATGAGCACGGGGTGCTGTGCGACGAGCACCGCTACGAGCTGCGATCGCCCGGCTGGGGCTGACCCGCCACGGACGGCCCGCGGCGACGAGCCGGATAGGCCGGGCCAATGAATGGCATGGAACGATCTCGCCGGTGGTATGCCTGTCGCGACTCCTCATGTCGGCCAGCCACGGATCGCGTGCGTGGTATCGAACGGTCGGATCAATCCAGCGGGCCACTCACCGATCCAGTGCGTCTTCGGCCACGAGCACCTGGCCGAACACGCGTGGCCTCGTTTGCTGGCCGCCGCCCTCGACCATCGCGCGGTCGGGCTCTGTAGATGGGAACGGGGGTCGACCAGTGACCACGCCGACGCCGTGGCGCGGATGGCCACGAGTCTCGGCTGTGCGCACCGCATCGGTATTCGGCCGCCTTGGTCGTACGTTCGCTCGCGGGCGTCGCCCCCTCGTTCCGCGCGCGGGCGCACTCGCTGGCGTACCCTTGCGGCGCACGCCAGCCGCCGCCCGTCCCCTCAACGGCCCATGTCCGAGGTGACCTTCGGACCTCACCGCGGGGCCAACGGAGGGTAACGTGCGCGCGACCCCCTGGGCGACCATCCCAAGGTCCAACATCACCAGCGAGGTTCCATTGCATCCCGTCGTCGAGCGCGAGCAGCTCTCCCCGAACGTCGTCCGCCTCGTCGTCGAGGCTCCTCGGATCGCGAAGGTCCGGCGTCCCGGCCAGTTCGTCATCGTCCGGAAGGGTCCGGGCGGGGAGCGCATCCCGCTGACGATCGCCGACAACGACGCCGAGGCCGGGACGATCACCCTGATGATCCAGGCCATCGGCGCCAGCACGACCGAGCTCACGGCCCTGCAGGTCGGCGAGACCATCCAGGACGTCGCCGGGCCGCTCGGCCGCGAGACGGACCTCATCGCGTCCGGTCACGCCGTGTGCGTCGGCGGCGGCGTGGGCACCGCGGTGCTCCTGCCCATCGTCCGCGCCCTGGCCGACAAGGGCGTGCACGTCACCAGCGTCATCGGCGGCCGCTCGAAGGAGTGGGTCATCCTCGAGAAGGAGTTGCGGGCCTGCGGCGACGTCGTCGTGTGCACGGACGACGGCTCCTACGGCCGGCACGGCTTCGTCACCCAGGCGCTCAAGGACCTCCTTGACGCGGGCGGCGTGGACGCGGTGTACGCGATCGGGCCCGTGCCGATGATGAAGGCCGTGTCCGAGATGACGCTCCCCTACGACGTGGAGACCACCGTCTCGCTCAACGCGATCATGGTCGACGGCACCGGCATGTGCGGCGGCTGCCGCGTGACGGTCGCCGGCGAGACCAAGTACGCCTGCGTGGACGGACCCGAGTTCGACGCCCACGCGGTCAACTTCCAGGAGCTGGCCGACCGCCTCACCACCTACCGCAGCTTCGAGCAGCAGGCGCTCGCGCGCCAGGCCGACCAGGAGGCGAAGGGAGCCTGCGCGACCACGGAGGTGCAGGCATGACCGAGCCCGCGTCCCCGGTGCCGGCCGGCGAGGACGGCACCGAAGCACCCAAGGCCCCGCTCTCCAACAAGGAGCGGATGCAGATCGACCGCGTCGCCATGCCGGAGCAGGCGGGCGACATCCGGGCCCACAACTTCGAGGAGGTCAATCTCGGCCTCTCCTACCAGCTGGCGATGCTCGAGGCCGAGCGCTGCATCCAGTGCCCCAAGCCCTTCTGCGTCGACGGCTGTCCCGTCCGGGTGGACATCCCCCGCTTCATCAAGTCGCTGCGCGAAGGCGACATGGCCGCCGCCGCGGAGAGCCTCCTGAACGACAACGCCCTGCCCTGCGTCACCGGGCGTGTGTGCCCCCAGGAGACGCAGTGCGAGGGCGTCTGCATCCGCGCCAAGAAGGGCAACCCGGTGGCCATCGGCTACCTGGAGCGGTTCGTGGCGGACTGGGCCCAGTCGAACCTGGACCAGCTCCCCAAGCACGAGCCGGTGCTGACGGGCAAGCGGGTCGGCATCGTGGGCTCCGGTCCGGCCGGCCTGACCGCGGCCGGCGAGCTCGCCCACAAGGGCCACGACGTCACCGTCTTCGAGGCGTTCCACGCCCCCGGTGGCGTCCTGATCTACGGCATCCCGGAGTTCCGCCTGCCCAAGGACATCGTCCAGGCAGAGGTGGACCGCCTGGTCGCCGACGGTGTCAAGATCGAGGTCGACGCCATCGTCGGCCGGACCTATACGGTGCCCGAGCTGCGCGAGGACTTCGACGCCCTGTTCCTGGCCGTGGGCGCCGGCCTGCCGGTGTTCATGAACGTCCCGGGCGAGAACTACAAGGGCGTCTACTCGGCCAACGAGTACCTCACGCGCGTCAACCTCATGGGCGCCTGGAACCCGGAGTCCCAGACACCGATTCTCCACGGCCAGCGCGTCGTGGTTGTTGGCGGCGGCAACGTCGCCATGGACGCCGTTCGGACCGCCAAGCGCCTCGGTGCCGCCGAGGCCACCATCGTTTACCGCCGCTCCTTCGACGAGCTGCCGGCCCGCAAGGAGGAGGTCCACCACGCCAAGGACGAGGGCGTCCGGTTCGAGCTCCTGACCGCCCCCGAGGAGGTCATCGGCGACGAGAACCGCTGGGTCACCGGCCTGCGCTGCTCCAAGATGGAGCTGGGCGAGCCCGACAAGAGCGGCCGCCGCCGCCCGATCAAGATCGCGGGCTCGGAGCACGTCATCGACTGCGACCTCGTGGTCGTGGCGATCGGCACCCGGGCCAATCCCCTGCTCACCGGCAGCGCCCCGGAGCTCCAGGTGAACGAGTACGGCTACATGATCGCGGACGAGTGGGGCATGACCAGCATGCCCGGCGTCTTCGCGGGCGGCGACATCGTCCGCGGTGCCGCCACCGTGATCCTGGCCATGGGCGACGGCAAGCGCTCGGCGCAGGCCATCGACTCGTACCTGAAGGGCGTGTGGCCCCCGGAGGGCGTGGATCCCAGGGGCGGCGAGAAGGCAGAGGCGGCCGCGGGCTGATCGTCAGGGCGGCGAGGACGCGGCCGGCGAACGCGGCGGCCGCGGGCTGATCCCATCGCCAGGACATGAGCCGAACCCGTCACGGCGGGCGATGCCCCAGCATCGCCCGCCGCTTCATGTCTGGCCTACGGACCGTTGACCAGCCCGGTCGTGTCCACGACCTCCAGGTCCGCGCCGGTGAAGCGGTCCAGCTCGTGGAGGACGTCGTCGTCGAAGCGCGGGTCGCTCATGCCGGACACGTACCAGGGCGAGCCATTGTCGGCCAGGATCATCCCGTAGCGCTGGAGCGCGACGGCGATGACGCGCGCATGCGGCGACAGACCCGAGAGGTCCGCACCGGCCTTCAGGCGGACGCGCAGGCCCATGGGCGGCAGCGCGGCGCTGGTCGAGGACGACGCGAAGTGGCGCGCCGGGTAGACGTACGAGCGGCGGGTCTGCGGGGCCGTGAACCGGAGCGCGTGGAGGATCTCCCCGGCGGCCACCTCGTCGTAGCGGACCAGGCCGGGCAGGATCGGCAGGCCCGCGGCATCGGCGCTGGTCCAGCCAGCCGGACGCAAGGCGTTGGAATCCAGGTCCCACTGGGCGCCCGAGCCCGCCCGCCAGGCCCCGCCGGCGGTCTGGCGCACGGCGTAGAGCTCATACAGCACGCAGTTGTCGCGGTCGACCGCAAGGAGGTGCCGGTCCGAGCCACCCTCGATGAGCGGCGCCTTTGGGATCGGGTACTCGCCCGGGTCGGACTCTTCGACGTAGTCGAAGGCGACCGGGACACGCGGGGTCGACCCGTCCACCACCTGGTACGGGATGCCATATCCGGCATACGAACCGAAGTCCATGTGGAACGACCGCGATGCGCCGATGGACGCGATGAGCGTCCCGCTGTCCGCCGCCACCGGCCGGTCGTCGATCCTGGCGTTCCACACGTTGTCCGCCGGGAAGACGCCGCAACCCGGGGCGCCGGACAGGACCGGGGCGGCCGCCGGGGCCGCGGTCTCGTGACCGTCGAGGGTGCCGTCGTCGTCCGTGTCCGGGTCCAACGGATCCGTCCCGCGGGCCAGCTCCACGAGTGACACCAGGCCGTCCGCGTCGGGATCCTCCTCGCCGTCGGGCGTCCCGTCCTTGTCCGTGTCGCGCAGGCCCGGGTGCGTTCCGAGCCGCTGCTCCACGAGATTGGTGAGACCGTCGCCGTCGCGGTCCTCGAGGCCGTCACGGATCCCGTCGTCGTCGCTGTCCGCGTCCCGCGGCGCCGTGGAAGCCCGGAATTCGGTGATGTTCCACAGCCCGTCCCGGTCGGGATCCTCGCGCTCGTCGGGGATGCCGTCGCGGTCGGTGTCGATGCGTCGCGGATGGGTCCGGGCGGCCTGCTCCTGGAGGTTCGTCAGGCCGTCGTGGTCGGGGTTCTCGCGTCCGTCACGCAGTCCGTCACCATCGGTGTCCCGGCGCCGCGGGTTCGTCCCGGCCAGGTACTCGTAGCGGTTCCAGAGTCCATCGCGGTCGGGATCCTCGACCGGGTCCGTGATCCCGTCGCGGTCCGTGTCCCTGCGGAACGGGTTGGTCAGAGACCGCTCCCGCTCGAACCAGTTCGGGAGGCCATCCCGGTCCGAGTCCCTGGGGCTCGCCGCGACGGCCGGCATCGGCACGAGGCAGGCGACGGCGAGCAGCACCGCGGCGCCCCGCACCACGCGTCCGCCCCGACCGACCAGAGCCCGCACGGCCAACCTCGGATGGATGGGCGCGGCCATCTCAGCAGCGATGCACGACGACCGCACCCTGCCCGCAAATCTGGCCGCTCGGCGCCCGGAGGTCCATCACCCGTCCGTCATGGTCCGGTGCGGGCCGACACCGGACTGCGCGCGAGCCTACGGCCGGACGGCATCCATCCGATCGAGGATCAGACGCTTGACGCCCTCCACCGGGACACGCTCCTGGGTCATCGAGTCGCGGTCGCGGATCGTGACCGCGCCGTCCTCCAGCGAGTCGACGTCCACCGTCACGCACCACGGCGTGCCGATCTCGTCCTGCCGCCGGTAGAGCTTGCCGATCGCGGCCGTGTCGTCGTAGACCGCCATCATGTCCCGCTTGAGGTCGCCCAGCAGCCGGTGGCAGAGCTCCACGATCTCGGGGCGCTTCTTGAGCAGCGGCAGGACGGCGACCTTGTACGGGGCGAGATCGGGATGCAGGCCGAGGACCACGCGGGTCTCCTCCCGGACCTGCTCCTCGCGGTAGCTGTCGATGAGGAACGTGAATGCCGCCCGGTCCGCGCCGGCGGCCGTCTCCACGATCCACGGGATGAAATGCTCGCCCGTGGCCTGGTCGAAGTACTCGAGGTTCTCGCCGGACGCCTTCGCGTGGTTGCCCAGGTCGAAGTCACCCCGATTGTGGATGCCCTCGAGCTCCTTCCAGCCGAACGGGAAGCGGTACTCGACGTCGATCGCCTTCTTGGCGTAGTGGGCCAGCTCGTCCGCGGCGTGCTCGCGGAAGCGGAGGCGGGCGGGGTCGACGCCGTAGGCCTCGTACCAGGCCTTGCGCCTGGGCAGCCAGAACTCGAAGGCCTCCGCGGCCCCCTGGTCCGGACGGACGAAGTACTGCATCTCCATCTGCTCGAACTCGCGCATCCGGAACACGAAGTTGCCGGGCGAGATCTCGTTGCGGAAGGACTTGCCGATCTGTGCGATGCCGAACGGGATCTTCTTGCGCGAGCTCTGCTGGACGTTCTTGAAGTTGACGTACGAGCCCTGCGCCGTCTCGGGGCGGAAGTAGACGAGGTTGCCGTCGTCCTCCACCGGGCCCATGTGGCTGGTGAACATCAGGTTGAAGCGACGCGGCGGCGAGAGCGGCTTGCCGTCGTTGGGGCAGACGAGGCCCAGGCGTGCGGTCACGGTCTCGTCGCGCAGGTCCGTCTGGGTGAGGTCCTCGGTGCCGGGCAGCTCGTCGAGGCGGTAGCGGCGGTGGCACTCCGAGCACTCGACCAGCGGGTCGCTGAACGAGCCGACGTGACCGGACGTGACCCAGACCTGGGGGTGCATCAGGATGCCGGCGTCCAGGCCCACGATGTCGTTGCGGTCCTGGACCATGGCCCGCCACCAGGCACGCTTGACGTTGTTCTTGAGCTCCACGCCCAGGGGCCCGTAGTCCCACACGGCGTTGATGCCGCCGTAGATCTCGGACGAGGGGAAGATGAAGCCGCGGCGCTTGGACAGCGAGACGATGGTCTCGAGGTTGGCGACGGCGGGCGCGACGGCGTGGGGATCGGCGGCGGGGTCGGTCACGAGGGGGCTCCGAGGGCCCGCGGCCTTGGAACGCTCAGGTCGTTCGCTACCGGGACACGGGCGGGCGATGGCTGGAAGGGACGCGGGCGATCCTAGCAGACGGCCGTGTGCGTCCCCGACGGTGTCACCCCGCCTGGAAGCGGTAGCCCAGCCCGTACTCGGTGGTGATGAACGTCCGGCCCGGGGACGCGACGGCCAGCTTGGTCCGCAGGTTGCGCATGGTGACCCGCAGGACCTGCGTCTCCTCCCCGTAGGTGGGTCCCCACACGCCACGCAGCAGCTCCGCGTGGCTCCGCAGGACCCCCGGATGACGGGCCAGCGTGACCAGCAGCCGGAACTCCGTGGGGGTCAGGTGGACCTCGGTCGCCTCGCCCACGACCCGGTGCGTCTCGGGCTCGATCAGCAGGCCGGGATGCTCGATGGGATCGTCCACAGGGCGACCACCGGCGAGGCGCACGCGGCGAAGGGCGGCGGCGACCCTGGCCACCAGCTCGGCCATCCGGACGGGCTTGGTGAGGTAGTCGTCGGCACCGCTCACGAGACCCCGGACGATGTCGGCCTCCGATCCCATCGCTGTGACCATCAGGATCGGCACGCTGCTGACGCCCCGGATCCACTCGGTCACCTCCCAGCCGTCCATGCCCGGCAGGTTGAGGTCGAGCAGGACGAGATCGGGCTCCTCCTCCACGAACCGGCGCATCACCTCGAGACCGTCGGCGGCGGTTGCCGTACGCCATCCGTGTCGGCTCACCCAGAGCTCCACGAGCTCCCGGAACTCTGGCTCGTCCTCCACGATCAGCACCAGCTCGCCATGGCCCGGCACGACCGGCTCGGGCACGGGCGGCCGCACGATCCGGCGACCGTCCGGGGATCGCGTGCCGTGTGTCGAACGGGACCGCGAGCCCGGGCTCATCGGGCGTCACCGGCCGAAACGTGGGCTCGGCGCGCGACGGGGACGCTGAAGGAGATCGCGCTGCGGCCGGCATCCGGCTCGATCCAGATCCGCCCGCCGTGCGCCTCGACCAGGCGGCGGCAGACGTGGAGGCCCGTGCCGGTTCCCCCGGGGTGGGCGTCGCGGGCGGCCCGGCCCCGGTAGAGGCGGTCGAACACCAGGACCCGCTCGTCCGGCGGGATCCCCGGACCCTGGTCATCCACGGTGATCACCACCGAGCCCCGCCGGCGGCGGGCACGGATCCCGATGGCACCCGAACCGGCGTAGCGGCGCGCGTTGTCGACGAGGTTCACCAGGACGTGGCCGATGCTCGTTGCGTCCACGTAGACGTCGGGCACCGCGGCGGACACCGCCACGTGGACGGGCGGCATCCCGGGCCACTCGCCCAGGCCGGCGACCACCGAGTCCAGGAGGGCCAGGACGCCGACCCGGGTCCGGTGGAGCGCGAGGCTCGCGTGCTCGGCCTGCGTGAGGTCCAACAGCTCGTCCACGAGGGCCTGGAGGCGCGCGGCCGCCAGGCCGATCCGCTCCACGGACCTGCGCTCGGCCACCGGGTCCAGGCCCAGGCCGAGCAGGCTGTCCACGTGACCCGAGATCAGCGCGAGGGGGGTCCGCAGCTCGTGCGACACCGCCGCGAGGAAGCTTGCCCGCAGCTCCTCCGCGGCCCGCTCGGCGCGCAGGTCCCGGAGCACGACCACCGCGCCCTTCTCGTGTCCGGCCATGGCGGAGAACGAGGCCGCGACGGGGATCTCCGTCCCATCCTCGAGGGTCATGCGCAGCTCGGCCTCCACCGGCATCTCGCGGTTCACCAGCGCCTCCTCGAACCGGCACCGCTCACCGCACCGCAACCCCTCGGGGTCGGCGCACCGCAACACGGTCTCGCACGGCGCTCCGGCCGAGGGCGCTCGTCCCCCGAGGAGCGGCACCGCGGCCCGGTTCACCCGCACCACGCGACGCCGTTCATCAACCGCGACGATCCCCTCGGTGGCGCTGTCGAGGATCGCCGCGAGCAGCGCCTGCTCTCCCGCCAGCTCCTCGCGCAGCTGGGCGGCGCGAAAGGCGATGGCCAGCTCGTGGCGCACGAGGCCCAGGAGGCGGACCCGATCGGCCGGCAGCCGCGCGCCGTCCTCCGGGCGCAGGGCCAGGAACCCGACCACCCGGGCACCCAGCTCGCCCTCGCCCAGGTCGCGGCGCTCGTCGAGCGAGACGCCGTGCCAGCCAGTCTCGCCAGCCCAGGCCTCCGCGGCAACCGCGGAGGGGAACCCACGGGGGACGGCCGGGCCCGGCACCTGCTCGGGAAGGGGGTCGCTGGCGACGAGCCGGAGGCCACCCTCGCCAGGGGCCGCGAGCCACACGGCCCCGGCGACGGCGTCACTGGCGCGGACCAGCTCCCCGATCACCGACCCGGCGATGAGCGCGAGGTCGCCGCCCAGCGCAAGGAGCTGGCTCAGCTGGTACTGCGCGAAGACCGTGTCGGCCTGGCGCTGGGCCTCCTCGAAGCTCCTGCGCAGCTCCGCCTCGGTGAGGGCGGCCGTGCCGCTGGGCGGTGCCATCAGGCGCGCGAGCCCGGGACCGAGCCCGGTGCCGAGCCCGGTGCCGTGCCCGAGGCGAGGAGCGCGCGGAAGAGCAGGTAACACGAGGTGGCGCCCGGGTCCTGGTGGCCGCGTGACCGCTCGCCCAGGCGCAGCGCAAGGCCCCGTCGCGCGACGAGCGGCGTGGTGGCGTGCATGCCGTCACGCGCCGCACGGATGGCCGCCATGATCGCCACGTCCCGGCCCGCGCCCGACCCGATCGCCGCGGCGAAGGCGTCCGCGGCCGGGCGCAGCGCGTCGTAGATCGTCTTGTCGCCAAGGCGACAGCGGCCGCGCCGGGCAATTCCCTCCGCCGCCGCATCCAGGGCGCGGGCCGTGTCCTCGGGTGTGAGCTCGACGAGCCCCGCGACCGCGATGCCCGCCTCGATGAACGCCGTGCCGTAGAGCGATCCTCCGGCCCCGCCCACGCCCGCCACCAGCTGGTGGCCCAGCAGGCGCAGGAGGTCGCCCAGGTCATCCAGGTGATCTGCCGGCACGATGGACCGGACGGCCAAGGCGAAGCCGGCGGTCATGTTCTCGCCGTGGTCCCCGTCACCGAGTTCCGCATCGAGGCGGTCCAGGAGGACCCGGTTCCGGGCGAGGAGGAGCTCCGCCCGTGCGACGACGGCGGCGAGGTCGGCCCCGATGAAGGTCGCGGACACGCGGGTGTCGTGGCGGCCGAAGCCGCCGCCGGGCCCCGTCTCGCGGTGGCCCGTAGGATGGGGCGTGGGGGACTGGTCGCCGCTGCGGATGCTCATGCGCGAGGGTAGTGTATGACCCTGCGCCCGCCCGGCGGTCCGGCGCCCGCCCACTGACGGCGCCACCGGACCGTTCACGGGTCTTGGCGCACGGCCTGACGGAGCATGAGCGTGATCGGTCTCGTCCTGGTTGCCCACAGCTCGGACGTAGTGCGCGGCGTGATCGCCATGGTCAGACAGACCGCGCCCGGCGTCCCCGTCGATGGGGCAGGCGGCCTGAGCGGCGGGCGTCTGGGCACCAACGGCCTCGAGGTCGCGAGCGCGCTCCGTCGCGTGCTGGCCGCGAACGGACGCGACGGCGTGCTGGTATTGCTGGACCTGGGCAGCGCGTCGATGGCCGTGGACATGGCGCTCGACGAGCTCGATTCGCGCGGACCGGGCGCTGGTCCGGCTGACCGAGGCCCCTTGGTCGAGGGCGGACTCCTGGCCGCCGTGGCCGCTGCGGGCGGCGCTGGCATGGATGCCGTGGCGGCGGCTGCCGAGCGAGCCTGCACCCTGCCCAAGCTGGCGCGGGACTGACCCATGGACAGCGAGGGCGTTGCCCGCGATGCCGTCGGTCACGGTCATGAGCGTGACCGATGCATGGCTGCGCTGCACCGCCCGCGCAGTCCACGAGCGGCGCCTGTGGCTGACCGAGCTGGACGCGGCCATCGGCGACGGAGACCACGGCATCAACCTGGACCGGGGGCTCGCGGCGCTCCTCGGCGACCTGGAGGCCGGCGTCGATCCCGACGGACGACGCGGGCGCGCTGCTGGCGTCCGCGGGGCGTCGCCTGCTGGGACTCGTGGGCGGCGCGAGCGGCGCCCTGTACGGCCGAGCCCTGATGACCGCCGGGACGCGGCTGGAGCCGAGCTGACCGGACGAAGCCGCGGTCGGCCGGCGAGGCGCTCGTGGAGATCGCGCTGTCGGGCGCCATCGACGGGATCACCACGCTGGGCCGCGCCGTCCCCGGCGACAAGACCATGCTGGATGCCCTGGCGCCGGCCCTGGATGCGCTGCGAGCCGCTGCGCCTGACGCCCCCGAGCGGGACGTGATGCTCGCGATGGCCGATGCGGCCGAGGCAGGCGCCGCGGCCACGATCCCGCTGGTCGCCCGCAAGGGACGCGCGAGCTATCTCGAGCAGCGTTCCGCCGGCCACCTCGACCCCGGCGCAGCGTCGAGCGCCATCCTCGTCCGCTGCCTCGCGGACGCCGTGACCGCGACCGACAGGCAGCCAGAGCCGTCCGACGAGCCAGCCTCCCTGCCCTGACTGAACGGCCCGGCGGGCAACGATGCGGTCCGGTGGCGAAAGGGATGCGGTACGGATTCACTTTGTCTTGAGATTCCTCGCCGGTCCGCGCCCCTAGAGTCCAAGTATCCGCGCTTGCAGCGGTGGGTCGCCGCGCGACCCGAGCGCCGCGGCCCGCCATCCGCTGGATTGCGAAAGGAGGAGCCACCGGAGGAGGTTGAGCCCGAGACGGCCCCATGCGTGCCGCGCGATGCACTTCGCCGCCGGGCCGCAGGCTGGGCTGAGGGATGCTGGAACCCCGGAGACCGGGGTTGATCCACCAGAGGGAGTTCAATCGCATGGAATACAACGCGGTCAACGTCTTCCTCGCCGAGACGGTTCGGCACGAGGCTGCTGATCCTGCTGGGCGACGGCGTGGTCGCCGGCGTCCTGCTCGCGAAGTCCAAGTCCAACAACGCCGGCTGGATCGTCATCACCGCGGCATGGGCATTCGCCGTGTTCGTGGGCGTCGTGGTCGCTGGCCCCATCAGCGGCGCGCACCTGAACCCGGCCGTCACCATCGGTCTCGCCGTCAACGGGTCCACCCCGTGGGACCAGGTCCCCGTGTACCTGGCCGGTGAGATGGTCGGCGCCATGATCGGCGCGACCCTCGTGCTGATCCACTACTGGGATCACTTCAAGATCACCGAGGACCAGGGCCTCAAGCTCGCGGTCTTCAGCACCGGGCCGAACATCCGCAACTACGCGCTCAACTTCGTCTCCGAGGTCATCGGCACCTTCGTGCTGGTGTTCGTCGTCCTCGACCTTCGGCAACAACACCGGCCTCGCCGGCCTTGGGCCGTTGACCGTCGCGCTCCTCGTCTTCGTCGATCGGCATGTCGCTCGGCGGCACGACCGGGTACGCGATCAACCCGGCCCGCGACCTGGGCCCGCGCATCATCCACCAGCTCCTGCCCGTCCCGGGCAAGGGCCCCTCGGACTGGGGTTACTCCTGGGTCCCGGTCGTCGGCCCGATCGTCGGCGGCATCGTGGCGGCGCTGGTCTACCAGGGCGTCTGGGTCGGCGTGATGGGGATGTAGCGACAACCTCCTGACGAACGGCTCGCTCGCCGCCGGGGTTCCCTCCGGTGCCCGGCGGCGAGCCCTCCACCTGAACGGGGAGAGCTCATGAAGAAGCTCATCAACGCACCCGAGAACGTCGTCGACGAGGCTCTCGCCGGGATGCTCGCCGCCCACCCGGGCTACATCCGGGTCGAGGAGCCGAACATCGTCGTCCGCAAGGACGCCCCGCGCGCCGGCAAGGTCGGCGTCATCTCGGGTGGCGGCTCGGGTCACGAGCCGATGCACGGCGGCTTCGTCGGCATGGGCATGCTCGACGCGGCCTGCCCGGGCGCCGTGTTCACGTCGCCCGTCCCGGACCAGATGCTCGCGGCCACCAAGGCCGTGGACGGTGGTGCCGGCGTGCTGCACATCGTCAAGAACTACACCGGCGACATCATGAACTTCGAGATGGCGGCCGAGATGGCGCGCGCCGAGGGGCATGAGGTCACGGCGGTCGTCATCGCCGACGACGTCGCGGTGAAGGACTCCCTGTACACGGCCGGCCGGCGCGGCGTCGGCGGCACGGTGCTGGCGGAGAAGATCGTCGGCGCGGCCGCCGAGGCGGGTGCCGACCTGGCCACCGTCACGGCGCTCTGCCAGAAGGTCCAGGACAACGTCCGCTCGATGGGCATGGCCCTCACGAGCTGCACGGTGCCCATGGCCGGCAAGCCGACCTTCGAGATCGCGGACGACGAGATGGAGATCGGCGTCGGCATCCATGGTGAGCCCGGCCGGTCCCGCGAGAAGCTCGCGACGGCCGACGAGATCACCGAGATGCTCGCGAACCCCATCCTTGACGACCTGCCGTTCGTGAGCGGGGACAACGTCCTCGCGTTCGTCAACGGCCTCGGCGGCACCCCGCTCGTCGAGCTCTACGTCGTCTACAACAAGCTCGCGCAGATGTGCGCGGCGCGTGGCGTGAACATCACGCGCAGCCTGGTCGGCAACTACATCACCTCGCTCGAGATGGCCGGCTGCTCGATCACGCTGCTCAAGCTCGACGACGAGCTGACCAAGTACTGGGATGCGCCGGTCAACACTCCAGCCCTCCGCTGGGGCGTCTGACCGTCCACCCCGCAACCAGGAGCGGGACTGCACACGATGAGCAGCGCGTCACACATCAGCTACGACGACGTGGTGGCATGGGTCCGCCTGCTCGCCGAGAGGCTGCATGCCGAGAAGGAGTACCTGACGGAGCTCGACTCCGCGATCGGCGATGCCGACCACGGCATCAACATGGATCGCGGCTTCACCGCCGTCATGGCCAAGCTGCCGGCGCTTCCCGTCGGTGACGTCGGCGCCTTCCTCAAGGGCGTCGGCATGACCCTCGTCTCCACCGTCGGTGGCGCGAGCGGTCCGCTGTACGGCACGTTCTTCCTCCAGCTCGGGGGCGGGACGGCCGGCAAGGCCGACATCGAGCTCGGTGACTTCGCCACGGCGATGGAGGCCGGCATCGCCGGGATCCAGCGCCTGGGCAAGGCCGAGCCCGGCGACAAGACCATGCTCGACGCACTCCTGCCGGCGCGTGACGCGCTTCGCGGGGGTCTCGACCGGGGTGATGCCCCGGCCGATGCCCTCGCCGCGGCCGTCGCGGCAGCCGAACAGGGCATGCTCGCCACCATCCCGCTCGTCGCCCGCAAGGGTCGGGCGAGCTACCTCGGAGAGCGCAGCGCGGGTCACCAGGACCCGGGCGCGACGTCCTCGCATCTCCTGCTCAAGGCCGCCGCCGACGCCTGGTTCCAGGCCTAGGCACCCATCAAGCACACACGGGAGCAACAACCCTCATGACCAAGTACGTCGGAGCCCTCGACCAGGGCACCACGAGCACCCGCTTCATGATCTTCGACCACGCCGGCGCGGTCGTGGCCATCGACCAGAAGGAGCACGAGCAGATCTACCCGAAGCCCGGGTGGGTTGAGCACGACGCGAACGAGATCTGGACCCGCTGCCAGGAGGTCATCGCCGGCGCGCTGGCCAAGGCCGGCATCACCGCCGCCGACCTCGCCGCCGTGGGCATCACCAACCAGCGCGAGACCACGCTCGTCTGGAACAAGAAGACGGGTCAGCCGGTCTTCAACGCCATCGTCTGGCAGGACACCCGCACGGACCTCCTCGTCAACGAGTTCGCCAAGGACGGCGGGCAGGACCGGTTCCGGGCCAAGGTCGGCCTGCCGCTGGCGACCTACTTCTCCGGCCCCAAGGTCCGCTGGATCCTGGACAACGTCCCCGGCGCCCGCGCGTCGGCCGAGGCCGGCGACCTGGTGTTCGGCAACATGGACACCTGGTGCATCTGGAACCTCACGGGCGGCGTCAACGGCGGCGTGCACGTCACGGACGTCTCCAACGCCAGCCGCACCATGCTCATGAACCTCGAGACCCTCTCGTGGGACGACGAGATCCTGGGCATCATGGGCGTCCCGAAGTCGATGCTCCCGGAGATCAAGGCCTCCTCCGAGGTCTACGGCACGTGCGTCGGCGCCCTGGCCGGCGTGCCGGTCGCGGGCGACCTGGGCGACCAGCAGGCGGCCCTCTTCGGCCAGACCTGCTTCTCCCCCGGCGAGGCGAAGAACACCTACGGCACGGGCTGCTTCATGCTCCTGAACACGGGCGAGAAGATCGTCCCGTCCAAGAGCGGCCTGCTCACGACCCTCGGCTACAAGATCGGCGACCAGCCGGCCGTGTACGCCCTCGAGGGTTCCATCGCGATCACCGGCGCGCTCGTCCAGTGGCTGCGGGACAACCTCGGCATGATCGAGAAGTCCCCGGACATCGAGGCGCTCGCGGCGACGGTCGAGGACAACGGCGGCGTGTACTTCGTCCCGGCGTTCTCCGGCCTGTTCGCTCCGTACTGGAAGAATGACGCCCGCGGCGTCATCGCCGGCCTCACCCGCTACGTGACCAAGGGCCACATCGGGCGCGCCGTCCTCGAGGCGACCGCCTGGCAGACCCGCGAAGTCCTCGACGCCATGAACGCCGACTCCGGCGTTCCGCTCACGGCCCTCAAGGTCGACGGCGGCATGGTGTTCAACAACCTGCTCATGCAGTTCCAGGCCGACGTCCTGGGCGTCCCGGTCATCCGGCCGGTCGTCGCCGAGACGACGGCCCTCGGTGCGGCCTACGCCGCCGGCCTCGCGGTCGGCTACTGGGCCGAGATCGAGGACCTGCGCGAGAACTGGGCGCGCGACGCCGAGTGGGCTCCGAAGATGGACGCCGAGCTCCGCGAGAAGGAGTACGCCCAGTGGAAGAAGGCCGTCACGCGGACCTTCGCCTGGGTCGACTAGTCCTCGTTCGGACCTGAACGGACACAGCCCCGACGCCCACCCGGGCGTCGGGGCTGTCACTTGATGAGGGAGGGATCGTGAGTTCACCAGCCGCCCCCTGCGTCGGGCTCGTGGTGGTCTCGCACTCAAGCCGGATCGCCGAAGGAACGGCGGAGCTGGCCGGCCAGATGGCCGGGCCGGATGTCCGGATCGTCCCCGCCGGCGGCATGGAGGACGGTGCAATCGGCACCGATGCCGCCCGGATCGCCGTGGCTATCGGGGAGGCCGACGCCGGGTCGGGCGTCGTGGTCCTCGCGGACCTCGGCAGCGCCGTGCTGGCGACACGGACCGCGCTGGAGCTGCTCGGCAATCCCGAGAACGTGCGCCTCAGCCGCGGACCGATCGTGGAAGGAGCCGTCATCGCGGCCGTCCAGGCGAGCACCGGCTCCAGCCTGGACGAGGTCCTGGAGGCGGCCGAGGGGGCAGCTTCCCTGCCCAAGGGATAAAGTGGACCGGGCTGCCGTCCGAGTCGGCGGGCACCGGTGAACAAACGCACGCCCGGGGCACGTTGACCCACGGGCACGCAGCGAGGTGATCATCATGGCGGTGCCGCACACCGTCGACGTCCTCGTCATCGGGGGTGGCGCAACCGGCGCCGCGATCCTCCGGGACGTGGCCCGACGAGGCCTCAAGTCCCTGCTGGTGGAGCGCAGCGACTTCGGCACCGGGACCACCGGCCGGTACCACGGCCTGCTCCACTCCGGCGGCCGCTACGTGGGCAAGGACAAGCTCGCCGCCCGTGAGTGCATCGACGAGAACCGCGTGCTGCGGCGGATCGCGCCCGCGAGCATCGAGGACACCGGCGGCTACTTCATCGCGACGCCCGACGACCCCGACGACTACGTCGAGGCGTTCGCCGACAACTGCAATGCCAGCGGCGTGGACTGCGACGAGGTCAAGGTCGCGGACCTCCTGGCCCGTGAACCGGCGCTGAACCCGAAGACCCGCCGGGCATTCCGCGTGCCGGACGGCTCGATCGAGCCGTGGATGCTGATCGATTCGATGCTCGCCGACGCGCGCCGGCACGGCAGCGAGGCGCTCACCTACCAACGGGTCATCGGCATGGAGGTCCAGGGGAACCGGATCTCCGAGGTGACGCTGCGCGACGAGCAGACCGGCACGGTCTCGCGCGTCTGGACCAAGTTCGTGGTCTCCGCGGCGGGGGCGTGGGCGGGCCAGATCGCGGCCCTCGCCAACGTCAGCGTCGAGATGACGCCCGGCAAGGGCACGATGCTGATCTACAACCACCGGATGACGGATGCAGTTATCAACCGCTGCCATCGCTCGTCCGACGGCGACATCATGGTCCCCGTCCACACCGTCGCCATCCTCGGCACGACCGACATCAAGGTCCCCGATCCCGATGACTACGAGGTCACCCGGGCGGAGGTCGAGCGCCTCGTCAGCGAGGGCGCCAAGATGTTCCCCGACCTCCCGCGGATGCGCATCCTGCGCGCCTATGCGGGCGTGCGGCCGCTCTACCAGCCCCCCGCCGACGCCGTCCCGGGCGTGGGCAACCGCTCGATCTCCCGGGCCCACGCGATCCTGGACCACGCCGACCAGGGCGTCGACAACTTCGTGTCGATCGTCGGCGGCAAGCTGACGACCCACCGGCTCATGGCCGAGCAGACGGTCGACGTCGTGGCGGGCAAGATGGGTATCACCGCGCCGTGCACCACGGCCGACGAGATGCTCCCCGACCAAGAGGCCGGCCACACCTACTGGCTGGGCCACCGGCTGGCGGATCACGAGGCGGAGGGCGGCGGAGACGCCAACCTCCTGTGCGAGTGCGAGCTGGTCACGCGCAAGGCGGTCGACACCTACCTCGACGGGCACTGGCCGTGCAACATCGACGACGTCCGGCGCGGGAGCCGCGTCGGCATGGGCCCGTGCCAGGGTGCGTTCTGCATGTTCCGCGTCGCGGGGCTGCTCGCCGAGCGACTGGACGCACGGACCCAGGCGACGGGCCAGCCCGTGCCGGGCGCCCTCGAGATGGACGGGCACGGTCCCGGGACACCCGGCCTCCACGCGGCGATCGCCGACCGCGCGCTGACGGGCTTCTTCCGGGAGCGCTTCAAGGGCACCCGGCCTATCGCCGAGGGCCGCCAGCTCCAGGAGCTGATGATGACCAACGGCATCTACCTGGGCGTCCTCGGGCTGGAGTCGATGACCTCGGCTGCCGCCCCCAAGCTGAGCGAGGAGAGCCTCGATGCCGCACGCTGACGTCGTCGTCGTCGGTGCCGGCCTCGCCGGCCTGGTCGCCGCCGCCCGCATCGCCGAGGCCGGCGCGACCGTCACGCTGGTCGCCAAGGGCCACGCGAGCACCCACTGGGGTTCCGGCGGCATGGACGTCGCCGGACCCACCGGGGCCACGACACCCGCCGAGGGCGTCGCCCACCTCGCAGGGCTGGACCACCCGTACAGCTTCCTCGCCCCGGACGTGGCGCCGTCGGTCGCCTGGCTCCTCGAGCGCCTCGAGGCGGGCGGCCTGCCCTACGCAGGGAACCTCGACACGCCGATCCGGCGCGTGCCGACCGCCATCGGCGGGACACGGCGCGTGGCGATCGTGCCCGCCGCCCAGGCGGCGGCGCTGCGGCCGTGGGAGCCCGACGAGATCCTGGTGATCGCCGGTCCCGCCGGATACAAGGACTTCTGGCCCACGGCCATCGCCGACAGCCTCGGCCGCGAGGCGGTCTGGATGGGCGCCGACCATCCGGCGCGCGTCACCGGAGTCACCGTGGACCTCGACGGCGTCGCGGACCGCAACAACCTCAACGCCCTGTATCTTGCCCGCCGCTTCGACGATCCCGCAGCGCGGGCCGGCGACATCGCCCGCTTCGCGGCCGCGATCAAGAAGGCCGCCGGCGGGCGGCATGGCCGCGTCGGAGTGCCCGCGATCATGGGCCTCGCGCAGCACGCAGCGGTGTGGGCCGACCTCAGGGCGAGGCTGCCGCTGGAGCCCTTCGAGATCCCGCTCGTCCCGCCCAGCATCCCGGGCATCCGCCTCTGGCAGGTCCTGCGGGAGATCATCCGCGCCGCCGGCGGGCGCGTGCAGATCGGCGAGGCCGTCGCGCGGATCCACGTCGAGGACGGCCGCGTCGACGGCGGTGGAGATGGAGGCGGCCGCCCGGTCGCAGGTCATCCGCACGGGAGCCCTGGTGCTCGCGACCGGCGGCCTCGCGGGCGGCGGGCTCGTGGCCACGCACGACGGGCGCCTGGTCGAGTCGCTGCTCGGGCTGCACGTGGATGCCCCGGAGCACGAGGCGTGGCTGGTCGCCGACGCGCTGGACCCGGCCGGTCACCCGATCGAGGCGGCCGGCATTCCCACGGACGGCGGCCTCCGGCCGCTGGCCCAGGACGGACGGACGGCGTCCCTCGCCAACGTCCGCGTCGCCGGAGCGCTCCTCGCCGGCCAGCGGGCGATCCGGGAGCGGTGCGGCGACGGGATCGCCGTCGCCAGCGGCTGGCGGGCGGCGAACGAGCTGACCGCCGACGCCACGAGGACCCCGATCGAACGCGAGCCGCTCGCTGTGAGGACCGACCAGTGACCATCGCCGATCTCGTCCGGGAGGCGGCCGAGGACCGGCACGTGTCGGCCTCGGCGGATGAATGCCTCAAGTGCAACGTCTGCAACACCGTCTGTCCCGTCATGCGCGTGACGGACCTGTTCCCGGGCCCGAAGTACTCCGGCCCCCAGGGCCAGCGGTTCCGCCTTGCGGGCCTGCAGCAGATCCAGGGCCCGAGCTCGGTCAACCCCAAGTCGCCCGATCACTCGGTGGACTACTGCAACGGCTGCGGCTGGTGCACCACCGTCTGCCCGGCCGGGGTGAAGATCGCCGAGATGAACAACCAGGCCCGCGGGCGGCTGCGCGAGGGCAGGATCCCCAAGCTGCGCGACTGGGGTCTCGCCCAGACCGACCTGGTCGGGACGATGGGCGTCCTGTTCTCCCCGATCGCGAACTTCGCCTTCCACAACCGTGTCGTCCGCTCGGCGTTCGAGGTCACGCTCGGCGTCCATCGCAAGGCGCCCTTCCCCAAGTTCTCCAAGCGCACGTTCCAGTCGACCTGGAAGAAGCGCCAGTCCAGGCGACCGGACGGCGGCACCCTCAAGAGCCGACCCGGACCCGACAAGGCCGTCGTGTACTTCCACGGCTGCTCGGTCAACTACTACGAGCCCCACGTGGCCGAGGCCGCGATCTGGGTGCTCAAGCGGAACGGCTTCGAGACGATCATCCCGGAGCAGGTCTGCTGCGGCCTCCCGCTGATCAGCAACGGCCTCTACGACGACGCCCGCGAGCGCGCCTGCAAGAACAACGAGGTCCTCGCGGAATACGCGCGGGCCGGGTATCGCATCGTCGGAACGTCCACCTCCTGCACGCACACGCTCAAGGCCGAGTACGAGGAGATGCTCGACATGCGGGACGACGACACGAAGGCCGTGTCGCACGCCACGTGGGACATCTGCGAGTTCCTCCTGGACCTCCACGAGGAGGGCCGTCTCGACACCAACTTCGGACGCCTCGACGAGGACCTCCCCTACCACGCCCCGTGCCAGCTCCGGAGCCACGGCATCGGGTTGCCGGCGCTGGACCTGTTCGCGCTCGTCCCGGGCCTCCGGGCGAAGGACATGGACCACGACTGCTGCGGGATCGCGGGGACGTACGGGATGAAGAAGGAGAAGTACCCGATCGCGATGAAGGTCGGCGAGCCGCTGTTCAGGAAGGTCAAGGACTCGGGCGCGGCGATGGCGGCGTGCGACTCCGAGACCTGCCGCTGGCATATCGAGACCGCGACCGGGGTACGCACCCGGCATCCGGTGGAGATCCTGGCCCAGGCCTACCGGGCCGCGGACATGGCCGCCAGCCTGGCGGCGGGCGCCGCTCCGGGACCGGACGAGGCGGCCGCGGGCTGAGGACGTCGCGCTCGGTTCCCCGCGCGGTCGGGTATGGTCTCTGGCTCACCGGGATGATCGCCCCCCAGGCGTGATCGCCGGGTTCCAGGAGGAGCGACGTGTCCGCCGGTTCCGCCCTCATGCGCCCCGGAGCGCCCCGGTGAGCGCCGTCGAGGGCACGACCCTGCCCCGGGTGCTGGTGATCGGATCCGGGGCCGTGGGCTCGTTCCTGGGCGGCATGCTCGCGGCCGCAGGCCACGAGGTGGACCTGCTCGACCGGCGCGTCCTGGGCGGCGACGACGCGACCCGCCTGCGCATCGAGGGGCCGGACGGGTCGCCAGCTGGTGCCCGTGCGCCGGGTCGTGGACGCGGCCGATGCCGGCGAACCTGGGTGCATCCTCCTCGCCGTCAAGGTCTTCCATCTCGACGGCGCGCTCGAGACCGCGGCCCGTTGGCCCGACGCCACGCTGCTGACCGTCCAGAACGGCGTCGGCGCCGAGGCGCTGGCCCGGGTGGCGCGCCATGCGCCGGTGCTGGCCGGCTCGCTCACGACCGCGGTGGAGCCCCTGCCCGACGGCGTGAAGCGGATGCGCACAGGCGGCATGGGCGTGGCGGTGGTCCCGGGCGACGGGGCGGACGCGGGCGGACCCGTCGCGGAGCTCCTCGCGGCGTCCTGGTCGCGCGCCGGCCTGCCCGCCCGCGTGTACCCGGACGCCGCGGCGATGAAGTGGTCGAAGCTGCTCGGCAACCTGGTGGGCAACGCGACCAGCGCCATCCTGGACATGGACCCCGGCGACATCTACGCCGACCCGCGCACGTACCCGTCGAGCGCCGCCAGCTCCACGAGGCCGTCGCGGTCATGAAGGCGCTGGGCCTGCGACCGGTCTCGCTGCCCGGCGCCGACGTCTCGCTCCTGCTGCGCGGGCTGGCCCTGCCAGTCGCGATCGGCCGCCCGATCGTGTCGCGCGCCATCGCCGGGGCCCGCGGCGGCAAGTCCCCGTCGCTCCGGCTTCACGTCCGGATCCAGGACGCGGGCGTGCCCACGGAGGCCCGCTGGCTCAACGGGGCGGTCGCCGACGCCGGGGCACGGACCGGGACACCGACGCCGGTCAACGCGTGCCTGGCCGCGCTCGTCGACGAGTGTGCGGCCGACGCGGGGCGTGCCGCCTGGTTCGCGGGGCGGCCGGAGCGCCTCGTGGAGGCCCTCGACGCGCGGCAGACGAGCCCGTAGGGACCATCCCCGGGCCTATACTCCGCAGCCGTGGAACCCTTCGACGTCCTGCGCGCCATCCTGATCGTGGCCGCCGCCTACCTGATCGGCGGCATCCCGTTCGGCGTGATCGTGGCCAAGGTCAGCGGGGGCCCCGACCCGCGCACCATGGGCAGCGGTCGCACGGGCGGTGCCAACACGATGCGGGCCATCGGGCCGCGGCTGGCGCTGCTCTCGGGGCTCCTCGACATGTTCAAGGGCACGGTCGCGGTGCTGCTCGCGCGAGCTCTTGGCGCCGGGGTCGAGGTTGAGGTCCTGGCGGGTCTCGCCGTGATCATCGGCCACAGCCGATCGCCGTTCCTGGGCTTCGGGGGCGGGCGCGGCGTCGCGCCGGCGTTCGGCGGGCTGCTCGCGTTCCAGCCGCTCATCGCCCTGGCGACCCTCCCCGTGTTCATCGGCGTGATCCTGATCACGCGCTACTCGTCGCTGGGGTCGCTGATCGGGTCGGCCGTGGCCGGGATCCTGATGGCGATCGCGACCGCGACGATCCCGCTGGACCCCTGGATGTACCTGTATGCCGTCGGCGGCACGGGGCTCGTGTGGCTGTTCCACAAGGACAACATCGAACGGCTCCTGGCCGGGCAGGAGCGCAAGATCGGGACCCCACGACCCGAGGACTGACCCGGCGGCGTCCGGGTGGCCCGGGAACCGCGGCGATCGCGACCGCGATCAGCCGGGGATCGTCTCCCCCATCCCGCCGTCGATGAAGGCCTCGAGCGTCGCGATCGCGTCGTCCTCGTCGGCACCGTCGGCCGTCACCCGGATGGCGTGGCCCTTGCTGACGCCGGCGCCCATCACCATGAGGATGGACTTGGCGTCGACGGGTGCCGACCCGCGATCCAGGTTCTCGAGCGTGACCTTCGAGGCGAAGCCAGCGGCGGTCTTGACGAACATGGCGGCCGGCCGTGCGTGGAGGCCGCTCGGGTTGAGGACGGTTCGTTCGGTGGTTCGCATGGCACGAGGGTACCGGACCCCACGGTGGGCGACTCAGCCCTCGGGCAGCGTCGCCGCCAGGACCCGTAGGACGTTCTCGCCCATCACGGCGCGGATCGCGGCCTCATCGAGGCCCACGTCCAGCAGCGCGGCCGTGAGCTGGACGGTGTTCGCCGCGTCGAAGGGAACCGGCACGGCGCCGTCCCAGTCGGATCCCAGCGCGACGTGCTCGGCCCCGACGCGGTCCACGGCATAGGCGATCGAGCTGGCGATGGCCGTGGCATTCTCGCCTCCCGACGCCGTCGGCCAGAACCCGATCCCCACGAGGCCGCCGCTGGCGGCGATCCCGTCGAGGTGCGCATCGGACAGGTTGCGGGCGTTGTCCAGGACGCCGCGCACGCCGGTGTGCGAGGCGACGACAGGCCGCGTGGAGACGGCGAGCGCGTCGTCGATGGTCCGGACGGAGCTGTGGGCGACGTCGAGCAGGACGCCACGAGCCTCCATGCGCCGGAGCATCTCGCGGCCCTTCGGAGTGAGCCCGTGCTGTTCGATGCCGTGCGCCGAGCCACCGAACGCGGTGTCGAAGAAGTGCGCCGGCGAGATCATGCGGATCCCGGCATCGGCCACGACGTCCACGTTGGCGGGGTCGGCGTCGAGCGCGTGCGCGCCCTCGATCGAGAGCAGGCCGGCCGTGATCCGGGGGTTCTCGGCGTGGTCCGCGAGGTAGGCGACGAGGTCAGGGCGGGTCTCGATCACGCGGAAGATCCCGCCGGACGCCGCCGCGAACCCGTGGGCGCGCCCGGCCAGGTACAGGACCCGCGGCAGGAGGCGTCGCCACGTCGACGGCGGCCAGCGCTTCGCCAGCGCGAGCGTCAGGATCTCGTCGCTCGAGTCGTCGTTGCGGTCGATGTTGAGGCCGCGCGGCGTCTTCACGGCCATCGAGAGCACCTGGAGCGCGACGCGACCCTCGATGAGGCGCGGAACGTCCACGTGCCCGCGGTCGCCGCGCCGGAGCAGGTCGCGTCCGAAGAGCAACGAATCGGCGTGGAGGTCCGCGACCCGCAGGACGGCGTGCAGGGCGCGGGCCCGGTCGTTCACGGGCGTGGCCGGGCCCGGCAGCAGCGGGCACATCCGGGCCTCCGTCCGGGCGACGACCGCATCGAGCACCCTCGGAGCAACGGCCAGCGCCCCGACGGCGGCCACCCCCGCGGCCAGCGTGACCTGCCCGCGCCGGCTCATGCCCCGAAGGCCCGGCCGCGCGTGGGGCGGATCCGGAGCGGGACGTTGTAGATCGTCGCCATCTCCTCCGGCGAGGACAGGTACTCCCGGATCCAGGCTCCGTACTTGGCCAGGTAGGCCGGGTTCCGGTCCGGCGGCGGCGTGGCATCGTCCACGCGGGCGTCGCCCTCGATGATGACGATGTCGCCGCCCTGGCCGTTGTCGTTGAGGTGGAGGCTGACCCGCGGGTTGTTCGCGATGTTGGGGTTGCGCTTCGCGCGGCGGTCGCTGTAGATGAGCACCTCGCCGTCCTGCCACAGGAACCAGATGGGGAACGTCTGGGGCTGGCCCTCGGGCGTGACCGTCGTCAGCCAGCCGATCATGTCCGTGTCCAGGCGCGCCAAGGCATGGACATCGCCGTCGGAGCCGGTTTCGAAGACCACCTGGTCATCCTCCTCGCAGGGTTGGCGCGGCACCGGCCGCCGGGTGGGTTCGGACCTCGTCCAGGAACGCGAGCGATCGCGGGTCGCGTTCCAGCGCGATGCGCATGAAGTCGCGCATCGCGGCCTCCACCTCCGCCTCAACAAGCGCGGAGATGCGCAGGGCGGCGATCGCCTCGATGTCCAGGCGCTGGTAGGCCTTGAGCAGCTTGAGCGCATCGAGCGAGAGCGCGGTGCGCTCCGACGGCGGTCCCGGGCAGCGCCTGCAGATCACGCCACCCAGCGGCGGGACCCAGCGGAACGTCTCCGTGGCCTCCAGCGTGCGGTCGCACTCGACGCAGCGGTCCACCTCGGGGCGCTGGCCGAGCTCGTCCGCGAGGTGCATCTCGTACCAGCGCGCGACGCGCCCCGGTGCCATCCCGGCGTCCAGGAGCTCGTAGGCGCGGCGGAGCAGCGCGTACAGGGCCCGGGCCTCGTGGCGCTCCTCGAGGCTGCGGTCCGCCATCTCCGCCAGGTACCAGGCGGTGGCGGCGCTCTCGAGGCTGTCGCGGAGCCGGAGCCAGGCGTGCCCCACGCGAACCTCGGTGACGACGTCGAAGGTCCGTCCGCGCGCGAGGGCGATGTTGAGCTCCGCGAACGGCTCCAGGCTGCCGCCGAGGCGGCTGGTTGGGCGACGGATCCCCTTCGCGATGGCCTTGAGCTTGCCGAACTCCGGGGTGATCAGGGTCAGGACGCGGTCCGCCTCGCCCAGGTCGAATCGCGAGAGGACGATGGCGTCGGTGGCGTAGCGGCGCGGGGCGGGCACGGCCCGACGGTAGCACTCCGCGCCCGTGGCGTCGCGACCGTCGCATCCAACAGGCTACCTTCGGCGAACAGGTTTATGACCGAACCCGCTACACTCCCCCCAACATGACCGTGACCAGCGACATCGACTTGGGCCAGCTCCTCGCCGACACCGAGACGGAGATCCTTCGCGTCGTCGGCGACCGCGATCCGTCGACGGCCGGCGTGTACGAGATGATCCGCTACCACCTGGGTCTCGACGGGTCCGCCGGACCGCGCGGCAAGCGCATGCGCCCCCTCCTGGGCCTTCTCGCCTACGCGTCGATCGCCGGGGAGCATGCCCGCGCCCTGCCCGGTGCAGCTGCCGTGGAGCTCGGGCACAACTTCAGCCTCGTCCACGACGACATCGAGGACGGTGACGTCGAGCGCCGCCACCGGGCCACCCTGTGGGCGCTCCACGGCGTGCCGCAGGCGATCAACACGGGCGACCTGATCTTCAGCCTCAGTCGCGTCGCGCTCCACCGCCTCACGGACCTGGGCTTCTCCGACGCGAAGGTCCTGCGGCTCATGCGGCTGTACGACGAGACGTGCGTGATGCTGTGCGAGGGCCAGTACATCGACATCGCCGCCTCGGCATCCGACGAGCCGATGACGGTCGAGCTCTACTTCGACATGATCGGCCGCAAGACCGCGGCGCTGATCTCCGCGTCCATCGAGGCCGGGGCGCTGCTGGCGACCGACGACGAGGCGGTCATCACCGGGTACCGCCGGTTCGGCTGGGCACTGGGCATCGCTTTCCAGCTCAACGACGACCTGCTCGGCATCTGGGGCCAGGAGCAGCTGACGGGCAAGGTCCCGACCGACGTCGCCCGCCACAAGAAGACCCTGCCGGTCATGTACGCGTTCCAGCACGCGGGGCGGGCGGATCGTGACCGTCTCGCGGAGCTGTACTCGCTCCCCGAGCCCGGCGACGAGCAGATCGCCGAGGTCGTGGCGATCCTGGAGCGTTCCGGCGCCCGGGACTTCACCCGCGCGGAGGCGCAGCGCTACCGCGACGAATGCCTGGCGGAGCTCGAAGCCCTGACCGTCGTGGAGCCCGAGGCCCGCGAGAAGCTCAAGGGCATCATCGTGGGCGTCATCAGCGCGTAGGCTCCGGCCGACGCGAGGCAGTGGGCCCGGCGCACCTGCTGTCCACCCCCGCTACTCGTCCCCGTCGACCGCCGATTCGTCCGTGACCTGGCGCTCCCGCACGGCGAGCACCTTGGCCACGCGCCGCCCGTCGGTGGTCTCGACCGTGAGGCGGAGGCCGTCCACGCGGATCTCGTCGCCCGGCGTGGGGACACCGCCGATGCGGTGGTACACGAGGCCGCCGACGGTGTCGTACTCGTCCTCGTCCTCGAGCGGGACCTTGATGTCCCAGATGTCGAGCAGGTCCTCGACGGCGGCGCGTCCGTCGACGCGGGCCCGGTCCTCGTCGAGCATCTCGATGAGCGGCTCCTCCTCGTCGTACTCGTCCTGGATCTCGCCCACGATCTCCTCGAGGAGGTCCTCGATCGTGACCAGGCCCGCGGTCCCGCCGTACTCGTCGAGGACGATGGCGAGGTGGACCTTGCGCCGCTGGAACTCGTGCAGGAGGTCGTCGATGGACATGGACTCGGGCACGAACACGGGCGTCCGCAGCATCGTCCGCACGCTCGTCCGGGCGGCCGCGTCGGACTTGAGGAACGGGAGCAGGTCCTTGGCGTAGAGGATGCCCACGACCTCGTCCAGCGAGGACTCGTAGACGGGGACGCGCGAGTGGCCCTCGGCGATGATCGTGTCGATCGCCTCGTCGAAGGTGGCCGCCGCCGGCAGCCCGGCGATGGCGATACGCGGGACCATGACCTCGTGGACGCGCCGGCCGCCGAGCTCGATGACCGCGTTGATCATCTGCTCCTCCTCGGCCTCCAGGATCCCCTGCTCGCCGCCGCGCTCGACGATGAGGCGCAGCTCGTCGGCGGTGATCCGGGCCTCGGAGGTGACCTCGGCGCCGAACAGGCGGGCGATGGCGCCGGGTGGCGGCGGTGAGGACGGCGACCAGGGGCGGAGCGCACGGCCGAGGATGTCGACCGGTCCCGCGAGCCGCAGCGCGAAGGCCTCGGGGTGCGCGAGGGCGAGCGTCTTGGGCACGAGCTCGCCGAAGACGATCGTGAACAGCGACAGCAGGATCGTGACCACCAGCAGGGAGACGACGGCCGCGGGCCCGGACGCCATGCCGAGGCCGACCAGGAGGTCCGCCAGCGCCGCCGCCAGGCTGACACCCGCGAACGCGGATGCGAGGAACCCGATGAACGTGATCGCCAGCTGGATGACGGCCAGGAACCGGCCCGGATCGCTGGTCAGGCGCCGGACGCGCACGGCCCCGCGCCGGCCCTCGTCCACGAGCTGGTCGACGCGGCTGCGACGCAGCGAGACGAGCGCGATCTCCGCCGCCACGAACACGGCGTTGAGCATGACGAGCAGGACGATGATCCCGATCTCGAACAGCGTGTTGCCCATCAGGCGGGCGCCTCTCCCCCGGCGGGTCCGGCCGGACGGCTCGGCCTGCGGCCTGCGCGGCGTCCTCGCCTGGGACCGCGATTCGGGCGCGGTTCGCGAATGCGCGCGGGGATGCCCACGGCGAGCTTGCCGGGCGGCACGTCGCGCGTGACCACGGCGCCGGCGCCCGTCTTGCTGTCGTCGCCCAGGGTCACGGGCGCGCGCAGCATCGTGTCGACGCCCAGGAACACCCGCTCGCCGATCGTGGTGCGGTGCTTGCGCACGCCGTCGTAGTTGGCGGTGATCGTGCCGGCGCCGACGTTCGTGTCCGCGCCCACGTCCGCATCGCCCAGGTACGAGTTGTGGTGCTGGCGCACGTGCTCGCCGAGGCGGCTGTTCTTGATCTCGGCGTAGTTGCCGATCTCCGAGCGGCGGCCCACGTGGGCGCCCGGCCGCAGGTGGCTGAACGGCCCGATGGTGACCTGGTCCTCCACGGTGGACCGCTCGATCACGCTCGCCCAGACCACGCAGTCGGAGCCGATGACCGAATCCACGATCTGCGAGCCGGTCGCGATCCGCGTCCGCTCCCCGATCCGCGTCGCGCCGCGCAGGATGACGTTGGGCTCGAGGACGACGTCTTCGGCCAGCTCGACGCCGTGGTCGAGGTAGACCGTGGACGGGTCGATCATCGTGACGCCGGCCCGCATCCAGCGGTCGTTCATCTCCACCCGCATGTCCCACTCGGCGCGCGCGAGCTGGGCCCGGTCGTTGATCCCGGTGAGGCGCCCGTCGTCGTCCACGTCGAGGGCCGCCACGAGGCGCCCGTCCTCGCGCGCGAACCCGACGAGGTGCGTGAGGTACAGCTCGCCGGTGATCGGCGAAGGCCGCAGATCCGCGATCCGGCGCCGCAGCCAGGCGGCGTCGAAGGCGTACAGGCCGGCGTTGATCTCGGCGATCTGCCGCTCGTCGTCGGTCGCGTCCTTGTCCTCCACGATCCGCTCGACCGTGCCTCCGTCGTTGCGGACGACCCGGCCGAGGCCGGTGGGGTCGATCGCATCCACGGACACGAGCGAGATCGCCGCGTGGTCCATGGCACGGGCCTCGAGCAGCGAGGAGAGCAGATCGGCGCGCACGAGGGGCACGTCACCCGAGACGACGAGAATCTCCGCGACCTCATCGTCCAGGGCGTCGAGGGCGGCCCTGAGTGCGTCACCCGTGCCTCGCGGGACGTCCTGGAGCGCCGTGTCGGCTCTATCCGAGACGGCATCCCGGACGGCGTCGGTCGCCGGCGAGTAGACCACCAGCGGACGCGAGCCCGTCGCCGTCAGCGCAGCATCGAGCACGTAGTCGACCAGCGGGACGCCCGCAGATCCGGTGGAGCACCTTGGGCGTCGCCGACTTCATGCGCGTGCCAAGACCGGCGGCGAGCACGACGGCAACGGTCCGGCGCACGGGTATACCGGGACTCGAGGGTGTCACTGGACGAGGCGCCGCGGGGTTCGTGACAGGGCGACCGCTGGTGGAGCGGCTGCGCCGGCGCCTGATGGTGAGGCTGGGTTCGTCATCTGGAGGGCTCGATTCTGGGGTCGCTCCCCGAGGGTGTCAACCGACGGCCGGCCAGGGTCGGGCGCCGGATGGCTCGCGCACCATGGTCAGTGTCCGCCGCGCACCGCGATCGCCTCGATCTCGACCAGGCCGCCCTTGGGGAGCGCAGCGACCTGGACCGTGGAGCGAGCGGGGGGAGGATCCGGCATGAACCGGGCGTAGACCGCGTTGACGGCGGCGAAGTCGGCCATGTCCGCGAGGAAGATCGTCGTCTTGACGACGTCCACCCAGACGAGGCCGGCCGCATCCAGGACCGCGGTCAGGTTGCGCAGGGAACGCTCGGCCTCGGCCTCCACGCCGCCTTCAACGAGGTTGCCCGTGGCCGGGTCGAGACCCAGCTGGCCGCTGCAGAACAGGAGACCGTCGATGGCGACGGCCTGACTGTACGGGCCGATGGCGCCCGGTGCGCCGCTCGTGGCGATGGCCTGACGGGTCATGGCTCCCTCCGGTGCTGGTTCGCCGACGTGGCTGCGGCATGCGTGGTGGACAGGATGCGGGCCGCCGTCACGAACGGCTCGTGCGGGCCGGGCGCGGGCAGGTCGCCGGCGGTGATGGCCGCGCGGACGACATCGGCGGCGTCCGCCGCCTCGGCATGTGAAGGATAGAACGACCAGTGGGTGGGCCCGGAGCCGGAGATGCCGACCGGCCGGGCGAGGAGCCGCAGGAGCGCCCGCCTGAAGGGCACGAGGCCGGGCTCCACGACCATCGCCGCGGGCACGAGATCGTTGGCCGCCGCCAGGACGGATGCCCGCGCCAGCAGGTCCGCCACGCGCAACCGGGCGGCGCGCAGCTCCTCGGCCAGGTGCATGGACGCCATGCGAGCTGCGCCCCCAGCCATGCGTGCACCCTCGTCCCAGGCCCGGAACGCGGCAGGCGTGGAGATGCCGCACGAGGGAGTGACCAGCAGCAGCCCTGGGCGATCGTGGGTCGGGTCGGCGTCGCGCAGCCAGCCCAGTGGGGAGATGCGCTCTCCCCTCCCCTCGGCCAGCGCCGGGCCACCGGCCAGGAAGAAGGGCACGTCAGAGCCCAGCTCCGCCGCGAGCCGGCGACGTGCCACCGGATCCAGGGTCACGCCCCATGCCTCGAGCGCAGCGTCGGCTGCCGCGGCCGCGTCCGAGGACCCACCGGCGAGGCCGGCTGCGATGGGGATCCGCTTCTCGAGGCGGGCGGCGAGGGCCGGCGCCGGCTCCGGGTGGCCCCACTCCGACTGTGCGGCACGACGGGCCGCCGCGATCGCCCGCAGGACGAGGTTGTCCCGGGCAGGTCCGGGGTCGTGCCCGGAGACGTGCAGCGTGTCGGTGTTGCCCGGAGGCAGCACCGCTACGGACAGGCGGTCCGCGAGATCGATCGGGACCATCACGCTGTGAAGGTCGTGGTAGCCATCGGGCCGGGCTCCCAGCACCGCGAGGGTCAGGTTGACCTTGGCCGGGGCGAGGCGGACCACGGGCTCCAGGCGGCGAGCGGGATCGACGGGCGCGGACGTCATGGGATCAGCGGGCTTCGGGAATGTCGCCGAGGGCCTCGACCAGGGCCAGCCACTCCCCCACCGCGAGGGTCTGGGGCCGACGGTCCCGGTCGATCCCGGTGGCGTCGAGGGCGGCCTCCACGCGCTCGGGCGGGACCGGCAGCTGGCGGACCAGGACGTTGTGGATCATCTTGCGGCGCTCGCGGAACGCGGCCTGGACGACGCGCCAGAGTCGGTCCTCGGCCTCCGCGTCCAGGCGATCGTCCGTGTCGTACGGCTCGAGAACCAGCACGGCGGACTCCACCTTCGGCGCGGGCTCGAACGCGTCCCTGGGCACCCTGAACGCCACCCGGGCTCGGGCGTGGTACTGGCAGAAGACGGACAGGTAGCTCATGTCGCCAGGGGCGGCGGCCACGCGCTCCGCCACCTCGCGCTGGACCATGAGCACGAGGCGGCGCGGGCGGGGAACCTGGCCCAGCAGGCGGTGCAGGATGGGACTGGTGATGTGGTACGGGATGTTGGCGACGACGTCGTAGGGTTCCGGGACGAGGTGGACAAGATCCTGGTCCAGCGCGTCGCCCTCGACGATCCGCAGCGCACCCGCCTCCAGCTCGGCGGCGAACGTCTCCCGCAGGACGCCCACCAGCCCGCGATCCAGTTCCACGGCGGTCACCTGTGCGCCCGCCGCGAGCAGCCCACCGGTCAGGAACCCGAGACCCGGCCCGATCTCAAGGATGCCGCGCCCGGGTTCCGGGTCTGCCTCGCCCAGGATCCGCTCGAGGATCTCGACGTCCGCGAGGAAGTTCTGGGACAGGTTGTGGCGCGCCCGCAGGCCCGCATCGCGGAGCCGGCGCTGGACATACCGCGGATCCAGCCGCAGGTCGCTCGTCCGCCGGCGAGTCCTGGCCGTTCACCTGGCGAGCGGCAGCGACGGCCGCGCATCGAGATCCAGGCCGGCGCGCACGCCCGCGGCGAGCCGCCGGGCACCCGCCGCGCCGATCATCGCCCCGTTGTCCGTGCACAGGCCGGGCCGCGGGATGACCATCGCGATACCGCGTGCGGCCGCCCGGCCGGCGATCGCATCCCGTAGCGCCGCGTTGGCCGCAACGCCGCCACCGATCACGATCCCGCGCGCATTGACCTCCTCGGCCGCGCGGATCGTCTTGGTCGCCAGCACGTCCACGACGGAGTCCTGGAAGCCCCAGGCCAGCTCGGCCACGGCCGCGGCCGACAGCGTGCCGCCGTCGCGTTCGTCCGCCGGGAGCCCCTCGTCTGCGCGTGCCTGCGCGATGATCCGGCGCGCCGCCGTCTTGAGCCCGGAGAAGCTGAGGTCGTACGAGTCACCCATCCAGGCCCGCGGGAACACGCGGTCCTTCGCGACCGCACGGTCTGCCGCCAGGCTGATGGCCGGGCCGCCCGGATAGCCGAGGCCGAGCAGGCGGCCGACCTTGTCGAACGCCTCTCCCGCGGCGTCGTCCACCGTGGTGCCGAGGAGCCGGTACTCGAGGTGGTCCCGCATCTCGACCAGGAACGTGTGTCCGCCGGACACCACCAGCGCGGCCAACGGGAACGGCGGCGCCTCCCGCTCCGCCTCGCCGGGATCGGTCAGCCAGCCCGCGTAGACGTGGCCCTCGAGGTGGTTCACGGGAACCAGGGGCTTGCCGTGCGCCCAGGCGAGCGTCTTGGCGAAGTTGATGCCCACGAGCAGCGACCCGGCGAGCCCGGGGCCATAGGTGACCGCGACGCCGTCCACGTCGGCCATGGTGACGCCGGCCGTGGCCAGGGCCTCGTCCAGCACGGGCACGATCCAGCGCAGGTGGGCTCGGGCCGCGACCTCGGGGATGATGCCGCCTGTGGGCGCGTGGAGCGCGACCTGGCTGGCAACGACGTTGGCGTGGATCCGGCGGCCGTCCTCGACGAGCGCGATGCCGGTCTCGTCGCACGACGACTCCACGGCCAGCAGCAGCGGGCCGCTCATGCGCCGGCTCCGGGGGCGTTCTGGGCGCCCGACGCACCTGCCGTGTCGCCGGGCGCATCCCGGTCGTCGGGCTCGGGGTCCGGGGCGGGGGCGGCGTCCAGCTCCGCGCGCAGGCGCGCGATCCGCTCGGTCATCGACGGCTCGGCCAGCGGCTCCGTGGTCATGATCAGCGCGTCTTCCTGGTTGTCGCTGTAGTAGCGCGGGCGGATGCCAACGGGCCGGAACCCGTACTTCTCGTACAGCCGGCGCGCGGCCAGGTTGGACAGTCGGACCTCCAGGGTCGCCTCGCGCGCATGGCGGTCCGCCGCCAGGTCCATCAGGGACAGCAGCAGCCGCTCCCCGATCCGGCGGCGGCGATACCTGGGGTGCACGGCGAAGGTCGTCACGTGGGCCTCGTCCACCATCAGCCAGATGCCGCCATAGGCCACCATCTCCCCGCCGATCGTGCCGACGAGGTACTGGGCGAGGCGGTTGGCCTCGAGCTCCTGGCGGTACGCATGGGCGGGCCACGGAGTCGTGAACGAGGCGCGCTCGATGAGCTGGACCGCGGGCAGGTCGGCCACGGTCATGGGCCGGATCCGCAGGACGGACGTCCGGACGCTCATGTCCCGCCTCCGCTGAACTCGACGGCGTCGTCGCCGGGGGCGCCACGCACCCCGCGCGGGAGCGTGACGTACTCGGGTACGAGGCGGGCGAGGTCGTCCGCGTCACCGGCCGCGAGGCGGGCCGCGCCCGTCGCCAGCATGGCCGCCGCCAGGCCGTCGTGGGCCGCATCGCCCAGCTCCACCGCGTCGTCGGGTGCGCGCCCCGCGAGATCCACCGCGGCCATCCGCTCGCCGGGACGCACCTGCGGGTCCGTGCCGCCGGGCAGGATCACGGGCCGCTCGCCGACCCTCGAGACGACGCGGTCGGACGACCCCGCGGGCTGGAGCAGCACGATCGGGCCGGCCGTGCCGGCCCCGGCCGCCGAGAGCAGCGCGCTCCCGGTCACGACGCCCGCGATCGGCAGCCGCAGGGCATGGGCGAGACCCTTCGCGGTCGCGATCCCCACGCGGAGCCCGGTGAACGCTCCAGGCCCGGTCCCCACGACCAGGCCACCGAGCGCCGAAGGCGCGATCGCGCGGTCCCGCAGCAGCGCCTCGATCCGGACCAGGAGCTCCTCGCCGTGGCGATAGCCGGCCGTCCACGTCCGCTCCTCGATCAGGCGGCCGTCCGGCGCGCCAAGCGCGATGACCGCACGCGTGGTGGCAGTGTCGATGACCAGAAGCGGGCCGCCGACGGTCACGCCACGGCCTCCAGGTAACGCGTGTAGTCCGCGTCGGGCGAACGCAGGGCGATCCGACGTGGGTCGTCACCGGTGCCGTCGATGAGGACGTCCAGCCTTCGCGACGGGAGCGCCGGCCCAAGGCGCTCGGCCCACTCGACCAGGGCGACGCCCTCGAGTTGACGCTCGTCGAGGAGCCCGCCGGCGAGCGCGTCGGCGGCGTCGTCCAGCCGGTAGAGGTCGAGGTGGAACAGGGGCAGACGGCCGGCGTACTCGGTCATCAACACGAAGGTCGGCGACGTCACGACCTCGCCAATGCCGAGGCCCAAGGCGAAGCCCTTGGCGAACTGGGTCTTGCCGGCGCCGAGCTCCCCGATCAGGCACAGCAGGTCGCCCGGCCGGGCGGCGGCGGCAAGGCGTGCGGCCAGTGATCGGGTCTCGGCGGCATCGAGCGTCGTCAGGACGAGCTCCGCCACCTGCGGTGTGGACATCGAACCGAGGGTAGCCGAACCGGGCGCCCCTCGCCGTGGCCCGACGGTGGGCCGGCCACTGCGGCCGCCGGTCAGACGAAGCGCTCCAGGTCGCAGATCGGGACGTCAAGGTCCGGCTCGCCTTCGATCGCCACCCGGGCGGCCTCGAGCAGCACGTTGGCCGCGAACCGGCGCATGCCGATCAGGGCGATCACCCGCCCCTCGAGACCCGCGTTGATCCCGCTCCGGATCCGGACCCAGTCCGGAGGCAAGGGCGGCAACTCGTCGGGCTCCGTGTCGAAGACGAGCGCCGGCGGGTCGACCAGCAGGGCGACCTCGGTCCCGGCCATCCGCTCCAGCACCGCGGCTACCGGGCCGGCGATAGGGCGGCGCACGGTGCCGTCGAGGGCCAGGACGCCGAATGGCTGCGCCGGGTGGAGGGCGGCTCTCTGGCGACGCTCCGAGGCCTGGAAGTCGCGCAGCTCCTTGCCGGGAAGGGTTGCCACGACGATGCCCCGCACGCCCATCGCGCGCGCCCGCGTCAGTGCCTCGGCATCGATCCGGGCACCCACGACCAGGATGCTGCCGGCTCGCCCGACGTCGATCCCGCCGGCCCGCAGCTCGCCGAACGGGTCGGTTGCCAGCTCCAATCGTCCACGCGCGGCGGAGCCCGCCGCGAGCGCGCCCCGGATCGCCGGTCCGGCGGCCAGCATGCGGATGTCCGCACCCGGCCTGACCTCGGTCACCTCGCCACCGAGCGGGGACACGAACGGATCGCGATGATCGCCCGTCACGAGCCGCCATCGGTCGCGCTTGCCAGGCATCGGGGCAAGCAGCTCGCCGTCCCCCTCGTGCTCGCGATGGCGGCGCCCGGGCGGTGGCGTCCACCGGGCACCGGCCCGCGGAGCGGCATCCTCGGACCCCGGGCCGGGATCAACCTCCTGAATCCGGCGGTCACGCAGGTGCAGGAGGAGCGGGTCTCCGGCCGTCAGCGACGCGCCGGGCTCGACGAGCGGACGGTCACCCGGGGGAAGCGCGAAGCGCACCTCGAGGCCGCGCTCCAGGAGAGGGCGAGTCGGGATTCCGGCGAGCCAGTCGCGACCGGTCATGCGTCCAGTCCCGCCCACAGGGCCGCCTGCCACGCCATCAGCAGGTCACGCCGTCGCTCCGGTCGGTCGGGCAGCCTGAGCGGCACGTCCCTCAGGTCCACGAGGAGACCTGCGAGGCCGCCGGCGACCTCCACGGCCGCATGCTTCACCCGGATCCCAAGGTCCACGTGGTCGCGGAACCGCATCTCCACGACGGCGAGCTCACCGGGCGGCAGGTCCACGAGCTCGAGACCGCCGGGCACGAGGTCCAGCTCAGCCGACCCACCCGGCCCGGTGACGGACAGGTGGCCAGCAGCACGGCCCGCTCGCATCCCCGCCGGCATCACGACGCTGCCGAGAGGCACCAGGAGGTCATCGCGGAGATCGGCCATGATCGATCGCCGCTCCTCCGGATCGACGATCGTGCCCAGTGGCGCGAGCAGCCGAGCGTGATCCCAGCCGAGCGCCCGGACGCCGGGGCGCCGGATGACGTCCGCCAGTGCGAGCGCGACAGCGGGAGCGGGGGCGACGCTCCAGGCGCCGCCCGAAGCCACCACGATGTCCGCGGCGGGCTTCGTGTTGAGGGCCGGAGTCGCATCCATGAGGCGCCCGAGTGCGGCGCGGATCGCAGCCATGCGGAGCAGCGCACCTTCTCCCGCCGCGTCGCCCCAGGGCACCAGCGCGAGCTCGCGGAGGCGGTCACGCACGCGGAGTCTGTCCAGGGGGATCGTGAGCCAGCCGGTGATGGCGTCGAGGTGCGCGTCGCTGAAGCTGGGCGGCAGGAGAGCGGCGGCCGGCACGGAGGCCCACCGAGCCCGCCCGGGCGTTCCGGCGGTGGATGCAGCGACGGCGCGGGACGCCCCGGTCTGACCGATCTCCACGACCTCCACGCGCCTGTGCAGCACCTCGGCAAGCGTCGCCGTCGCCGTGGCGAGGGCCCTGCGGCCGTCGTGCTCACCGCCGCGCAGGCTGTCCAGCAGCTCCCGCAGCGGCTCGCCGTCACCGATTGCCGGCGACGGACCCAGGACGGTGGGGCCGGGGCGGCCGGGGCGGAACAACGCCTCGACGCGACCGCCCGGGGCGGCGAGACCACCGGCGAGCACCGTCACGAGGTCCGGGCGCCGCTCCGTCGCCGCGGCGACGAGCGTCTCCAGGTCGGGCAGCAGGCCCCGCTCGTCGGCACCCGGCGGGTCGGAGGCGCCGGCCAGGATGGCACTCACGCGGCCATCGGCGAGGGCGGTCGCGACGGGCAGGATCTCCACTCCGTCGAGGACCAGGGGCCGGACCCGCCACCCGGCCGAGGCGGCAGCGGCGGCGAGCGGGCCGAGGACCCGCACGGTTGCGGCCACGACCGCGATCTCCGGGGGTCGGGTGGTGGCGCAGGCGACGTGCGGCAGGTCCACGGCCGTGTCCGGATCGCCCAGCCGGAGGACCTCGGCCAGCTCCGGCTCGCCGGCGGCGAAGCGTCGGAGCATGCGCTCGACGACGGCATCAGGGTCCACGATCGACGGGGCCGAGGTCGCACCCAGGAGACGCCACGAGCCCTGGACACGCCCGACGAGCGCGACCGCCGTGGTGGCGGTTCCTCGGTCGAGGGTGATGAATGCCCGGGGTCCCTTGCTCACCGGAAACCTCTTGCGGATGGCTCGCGGAGCATCGTCTCCACGCTCGGAGCGGTCACGCGTCCCAGCCGTCGACCTCGTCGAGCTCCTCCAGCCGGTCGATCAGCGCCTCGATGCCGACGTCGTCGCCCATCAGCTCGGTCGCGGACGCGGACTGGCCTCCGAACAGGTCATGGAGCACGGGGTCGAAGAACAGCATCGCCGGTGCGCCAAGGGGGCGATATGGTCGACTCGCCTCGAGGAAGTGCATGGCGGGACCGGTGAGGCCGCGCAGCCGGATCTCCCGGGCCACGGCCTCCACGAGGGCCTCGCGACGCTCGTCGATCGGTTCCGGGGAGAAGCTCACGCCTGGCCCACGTCGCCGGGCCGCTCATCCCCGGGGGTCGAGATCGCGCGCAGGCCGGTCGCAGGCGGACCGGAGCCGACGGGGTTCTGCACAGCCGCAGCCAGCAGCGGCCGGGACGGCGCCGGCTCGTCCGCCGCGAGGGCGTGCGCGAAGGCCTCGAAGGCAGCGCCTCCACGCAGCGCGAACACGACGTGCTCCACCTGGGGCGATACCGCCAGCTCGTCACGAACGGCCGTCACCGCGATGCGGGCGGCCTCGTCCAGCGGGAAGCCACCGATCCCCGTGCCAAGTGCCGGGAAGGCGATGCTCGAGAGACCGAGCTCACGGAGCCGCGCCATCGCGCTGCGGGCGGCACGGTCGATGGCAGGTCCACTCGTCCTGCGATCACGCTCGAGGGAGACGGCGTGGATGACGACCCTCGCGGCCAGGCGCCCGGCAGGCGTCACGATGGCATCGCCGAGGGCGGCCGGGGCCTGGCGGATCGCCGCGAACTCGATCGCATCACCGCCCGCCCGCTTGATCTCGCCGGCAGTACCCGTCGACATCCACAGCGATGTGGTGGCGGGGCTCACGATGGCATCGACCTCGAGGTCACAGATGTCGCCGTTCCAGAGCTCGATACGCGTCATTCGGACCTCCCACCCGCGAGCGTCCGTGCTCCCGACGTAGAACCGGCGGCATGGTACACCCGCGCGAGGCGACGGGACATCCCGGTCACGATCTCGTAGCTGATCGTGCCGCAGGTCGAGGCCAGCTCGTGGGCCGTGATGCGCTCGGTGCCCTGCAGGCCGAGGAGGACGAACTCGTCGTCCTCGGTCACGGGGGTCCCGGGCACGTCGGTCACGTCGGCCATCACCGCGTCCATGGCCACGCGCCCCACGAGCGGGACGCGGACGCCACGCACGAGCGCGTCCGCACGATCGGACAGGGCGCGCCGCCATCCGTCGCCATAGCCGACCGGCAGCGTCGCGATGGTCGTCGGTCGCGTCGTCACGTAGGTCGGGCCGTAGCTCACTCCGTGACCCGCGGAAAGCTCGAGGACCCGAACCGCGCGGGCCTTGAGGGCCATGACCGGGCGCAGGCGCGACACGGCGTCCACCATCGCCGGGGGCGGCACGAGCGCGTCCGGCACGAGGCCGTACACGGCGATCCCGGTGCGCACGGTATCCCAGCGCGCGACCTCGTCACCGAGGACGCCACCGCTGCCGGCGAGGTGGCGCCGGACGGCACCAGGTCCGCCACCCCAGGCGACGGCGTCCACGAGTCCCAGGGCCGCGGCGAACCGATCGTCCTGGGCCCGGGCATTGGCTGCATCGTCGGCCGCGGCCAGGTGCGTCCAGACGCCGCCCAGCCGCACGCCCGGCGAAGCGAGCACCGTGGCGATCGCGGCGGGTGTCGCCTCGGGCAGCACGCCCCCTCGACCAAGGCCGGTCTCCACCTCGAGATGGACGCTCAGCGGGCTCGGCAGGCCGGCGGCCGCGCGCAGGACACGCTGGCCGTCCTCACCGGGTCCCAGGCTGACGGCGACGCCGGCCGCGGCGGCCACGGCGACCGCGTCGGGGGGGATCGGGTAGATGACCAGCAGCGGGAGCGTGACCCCACCCTCGCGCAGTTCGAGGGCCTCGTCGAGGGTCGCGACCGAGAGGCCGTCGGCGCCGGCCGCCTGGAGCGCGAGGGACACGGGAACCGCGCCATGCCCATAGGCATCGGCCTTCACGACGGGTTCGACGCGCGTCCCCGAGCCGACGATCGAGCGCAGCAGGGCGAGGTTCCCGCACAGCGCCTCGAGGTCGATCTCGAGCCAGGCCATCCGCGCGAGCGGCGGGAGGCCGGCCCTGGCGAGCCGTCCCTCGATCCGGTCCGGGTCGGGCACCGGCTGCCCGGTCGGTCGGGACGCTCCCGGCGCGCTCAGCCTGGAGCTCCGTCCGGGCCGGTGTCCCGGGTGAGTGGCCCCGCGACCTCGTCCTGGGGCGGCTGCTCGTCCCTCGCCCCGAACCCAAGCCGGCGACCGGTCCGCAGCCGCTCCGCGATCGCCGCCAGCCGCTTGCGGACCATCGGCACGGCGTCGGGCAGGTCACTGGCCAGGAGGCCCGCATCGCCGATGCGCTCACGGACGAGCTCGCCGGCCTGGCCGTGGAGATAGACCCCCAGCCGCGCCGCGTCGTACGGCGCGAGACCCTGCGCGAGGAGCGCCGCGATCGTCCCGGCCAGCACGTCGCCCGTGCCGCCCGATGCCATCGCCGGATTCTCGAACGGAGCCATGACCACCGAGCCGCCGGGGGCGGCGATGACCGTGTGCGCGCCCTTGAGCACGACGACCTGGTTCCACTCGTTCGCGGCTGCCGATACGGCCCGGACGCGGGCCTCGTCGTCGCCGTTGAGGTCGCCGTCTCCATCCGGATCGTGGCCGCTGCCGGCGCGCAGCCGGGCGAACTCGCCCGCGTGCGGGGTGAGCACGCATGGCCGGGTGACGCCGGTCCACCACTCGTCCGCCGAGGCAAGCGTCCGCAGGGCCTCGGCATCGAGCACCGCCGGGGGTCCGGCCGTCTCCTCCGGTGCCGTCAGGATCAGGCGCAGGAGGTCGGCCGTGGCGAGCGACGGTCGCAGCCCGGGCCCGATCACGAGGGCGTCATGGTCGTGATCGAGGATCTTCGCCAGCGCCGGCTCGGGGTCCACCTCCTCGACGTCGTCCTCGGGCAGAGCCATCGTCGTGGCCTCGACGACCTTGGCCGCGAACAGCGGCTGCAGCGACTCGGGCACGGCGAGGGTCACGAGACCCGCGCCCGCGCGACCCGCGGCACGGCAGACGAGCAGCGCCGCGCCAGCGTAGTCCAGCGAGCCCGCGACCACGAGCAGCTTGCCGAACGTGCCCTTGTGGCCCCGCGGGTCGCGTGCCGGGACCAGGCGCGCCATCGCATCGTCGTCCAGCCTGTCCATGCCGGGGGGCAGCGCTGTCACCGACCCGGACGGGCCGTCGTCCTCACGCCGTCCGAACCCGACTGGCCGTCGCTCAGCCATTCGCGGCCTCGTCGGCCCTTCCGGCCGCCGTCTCGTCGGCGGCCGACTCCAGCTGCCGGGATTCGTCGTGCAGATCACGCAGACGCTCGAGACGCGCGAGCAGCTTGCGCTCGCGGTCGTCAAGGCGCGCATCGATGTCGAGCGGGAAGACGTACCTGCCACCGGTCGCCCGGACGCCGAACGCCACCGCGACGGCGAACTCCGCCTCGTGGCTGATCGACACCGCGATCCTGCCCATGCCCAGCTGATCGGCCCGCTGCTCCGCGCGGCCATGGAGGACGACGTTCGGCTGGCCCGTCGGCAGGCGCTCGATCTCGATGTCGCGCCAGCCGACGCCGCGCACGCCCAGGCCCAGCACCTTGGACACGGACTCCTTGGCCGCCCATCGCCCCGCGAAGGTCTCCGGGCGCTGACGCACGTAGCGTTGCTCGCGGGGCGTGAGCACCCGGTCCGCGAACCGCTGGCCGAAGCGCTCGATGGCCGCGGCGATGCGCTCGACCTTGACGATGTCCACCCCGAGCTCCGTCGTGCCCGGCGGCACGACGCCCGGCGGGACGAGCGGGTCGGAGGCGGGCTCGGGCCGGGCCACTGCCTACTCCACCGTCACGGACTTGGCGAGGTTGCGCGGCTGGTCGACGTCGGTGCCCCGGGTGATGGCCGTGTGGTAGGCGAACAGCTGGAGCGGGATGACGGCGAGCGCGGGTGACAGCGCCTCCTCCGTGTCAGGCACCCAGAGGACGTCGTCGGCATAGCGGTGGATGCTCGCGTCGCCCTCCGTCGCGACCGCGATGACCCGGGCGTCCCGTGCCCGGCCCTCCATGACGTTGCTGACCAGCTTGTCGTAGATGCGCGAGCGGGTGGCGACCGCCACGAGCGGGCACTCCGCGTCGAGGAGCGAGATCGGCCCGTGCTTGAGCTCGCCGGCGGCATAGCCCTCGGCGTGCATGTAGCTGATCTCCTTGAGCTTGAGCGCCCCCTCGAGGGCGGCGGGGAACGAGTACCCACGCCCGATGAACATGAACCCGCGCGAGTTGACGTAGCGGCGGGCGAGATCGGCGATGCCGGGATTGAGCTCGAGGGCCCGCGCCGCCGCCTCTGGCAGCGCCCGCAACGCCTGCCCCAGCTCCAACTCGCGCTCGGGATCCAGCGCGCCCGCGTGCCTTCGCGATGGCCGCGGCCAGCACGATCAGCGTGGTCACCTGGGTCACGAACGTCTTGCTCGCGGCGACCGCGATCTCGGGGCCCGCCTGGAGGAACATGACGGCGTGGGCCTCGCGGGTGATCGCGGAGCCCACGGTGTTGGTGACCGCCACGATCGGGCAGCCCTGTTCGCGTGCCCAGCGGGTGGGGACGATGGTGTCCGCGGTCTCCCCCGACTGCGTCACCGCGATCACGAGGGTGTCGCCGTCGAGCGGCGGGGGCGAGTACCGGAACTCCGACCCCACGGTCACCCGGGCCGGCAGCCCGGTCCACTCCTGAATGGCGGCGGCCCCCACCAGCGCCGCGTAGGACGCCGTCCCGCAGGCGACCAGCTCCACGCGCGTCACGCGGCGGAAGACGTCCTCGAGGCCGTCGACCTCCGGGGCGTTGATGTTCCCGGCGGGCGTGACCCGCCCGGCCAGCGACTGGCGCAGGGCAACGGGCTGCTCGTGGATCTCCTTGAGCATGAAGTGCTCGTAGCCGCCCTTCTCGGCGGCCTCGGGCGACCAGTCGATGATCGTCACCGGGCGCTCCATCGGGCGTCCGTCGAGATCGGTGACCTCGACCCCGGTCGGCCGCACGTCCGCGACGTCGCCCTCCTCGAGGAACACGATGCGGTTGGTGTGGGCCAGGATCGCGGCGACGTCGCTGGCGATGAAGCTCTCCTCGCCGTTGAGCCCGACCACGAGCGGCACGTTCTGACGGGCGCCGACGAGCCGACTGATCTCGCTCCTGTGCATGACCACCAGCGCATAGGCTCCCTCGGTACGGCGCAGCGCGGTGCGGACGGCCTCGGCGAGGTCGCCCCGGTAGGCCTCCTCGACGAGGTGGGCGATGGCCTCCGTGTCCGTCTCGGACGCCAGGGTGTGGCCGCGGGCCTCCAGCCCGTCGCGAAGCTCCTGGAAGTTCTCGATGATCCCGTTGTGGATCACCGTGATGTCACCGGTGCAGTCCTGGTGCGGGTGGGCGTTGAGGTCGTTGGGTCGCCCGTGGGTCGCCCAGCGGGTGTGGGCCAGACCAAGCGCGGCGTGGGGGGTCCGGTCCACGAGCGCCGTCTGCAGGTTGGCGAGCTTGCCGGCCCGCTTCTCGACGAACATCTCGCCCGACTCGTCCACGAGGGCGATCCCGGCCGAGTCATAGCCGCGGTACTCGAGGCGCCGAAGGCCCTCGATGAGGATGGGGCCGGCCTCTCGGGGACCGGTGTAGCCGACAATTCCGCACATGTGCTCTGGAAGTCTCCCCTGGGACGCGCCGTTGCCGCCGGGCGGCTAGTGTAGACGCTCCCCCGCGAGCGCCGAGATCGCGTCGGCCAGCTCGGCCACGACGTCCGCATCCGGACCCTCGACCATGACCCTCAGCACCGGCTCGGTCCCCGAGGGACGCACGAGGATCCGTCCGTGCGGCGCGAGCCGCACCTCGGCGTCGGCGATCGCCGCCCCGAGCACGTCGTCGTTGTCCCACTGGTCGCGATGCCGAACCCGGATCGCCCGTTGCTGCTGGGGCAGCAGCGGGATGGCCCGGGCCAGCTGGGCGAGGCCCGTCCCGGCGGCGCGCATGACGCGCAACAGCTCGATGGCCGTGACGATGCCGTCCCCGGACGTCGCGTGCTCCCGGATGATCACATGGCCGCTCTTCTCGCCCCCGAGGCCGGCGCCCGAGACCAGCATCGCCGCCAGGATGTGCTTGTCGCCCACCGGCGTCCGGACGAGCCGGCCGCCCGCGGCCTCGACCGCCTGCCCGAGCCCGCCGTTGGACAGCACCGAGACCACGAGGCTGTCGCGGTCCAGCGCCCCGCGCGCGAGGCGTTCGAGGGCCAGGATCCCAAGGACCTGGTCGCCGTCCACCACGTTGCCGGAGCCATCGACCGCGATGCACCGGTCCGCGTCCCCGTCGAGCGCGAAGCCGACATCCGCCCCGAGCTCACGCACGGCCGCCATGAGGGACTCGGGGTGGGTGGCGCCGCAGTCGTGGTTGATGTTGTCGCCGTCGGGCGCGTCGTGGATGACGGTGACCCTGGCGCCGGTCGCGCGCAGGATCTCGGGGCCAACGCGGTAGGCGGCTCCATTCGCCGCGTCCAGGACGACATGCAAACCCGTCGCCACCACGGCCGACGCGAGTCCCGTGCGGTGGGCGACGTAGCGGGCCATGAGCGCCGTCGCATCCACGGCCCGACCAATGGCGTTCGGCGGGACGCCGGGCAGCTCGTCGGCACGCAGGACGAGCGCCTCGAGCTCGTCCTCCAGGTCGTCGTCGAGCTTGAGGCCGCTCGGATCGAGCACCTTGAGGCCGTTGTCCTCGGCCGGGTTGTGCGAGGCAGAGACCATGATCCCGGCCCGGAAGCCACCGGAGCCGGCGAGGTAGGCCAGGGCGGGCGTCGGGACCACGCCCACGGCATGCACGTCCATGCCCATGCTGGTGGCACCAGCCGTGATCGCGGCCACGAACATGTCGCCCGAGCGGCGGGTGTCCTGCCCGACCACGAGGGTGCCGCCCGGACCGCCGGCCTGGTGCGCCGTCGCGCGCCCGAGGGCGAACGCCAGCGACGGACGCAGGTCGAGGTTCGCGGCTCCTCGAATGCCATCGGTGCCAAACAGGCGGGTCATACAGGGTCCTCGAGTCGGGGCTGGCGCGGCGCGATCAGCTCGCTGGGGTCGGGGTTGGCGCGGTCGATGGCGCGGGACTCGCGGGCTCGCTCGCCCCCGGGCTTGCCGCCCCGGACGACGCCGGCGACGGCGTGGCGCGTGGCTCGACCGTCACGACGATGGTCTCGGGCGAGATCGCCGCCACCGTGATCGCCGACGGCAGCGAGGGCACCACGGCAACCTCGTTGACGCCGGGCTCCAGCGCGGCGACGTTGAGCGAGATCACGATCGGCGACGCGCCGATCCGGTCGAGGTCCGCCGTCGATCCGAACAGCGTCAGCAGGACCTGGGTCTCGGAGGGTTCATAGAGGAAGGCGGGCTGCCGCCCGTCGAGGCGGATTCCGGCCGTGTAGGTGCGAGTCTCGGTGACGGCCTCGATCCGCACGGTGACCTTCGCCGTCTGGGTGCCGATGGCGTTCACGCCCGAAGGCAGCGCATAGGCCACCTCGGAGGTCACGTCGCGAGTCGCCCCGGAGACTGGCACCGGGGACGTATCCGCGGCCACCAGCTCCTGCAACTGCTCCAGGTCTCCCTCCACGGTCACCACGAGCGGCTCGACCTCGACGCCGGCGATACGGAACCCGGCACCGGGGGTGCCCGTGACCACCGGGTTGACCGGCAGGGTGCGGGTCTCGAGGTTCTCGTAGACGGGGATCTTGATGTTGACCAGGCCCGGCTCGAGGTCCACGCCAGTGACGACCTCGCCAGCCGCGTCCACGGCGTCGGGTTGGACATCGCGGTCGACGTCGACGGCGCTCGCGTCGATGGTGGCGCTGACGCGAGCGCTGACGACCTTGTTCACCAGGGCGGAGGGACCCGTCACCAGGACCTTCTCGGGCGCCACCGTCACCTCGCCCACCACGAGCCCGGAGGGTGGATCGGACAGGTCGACGACGACGGGCACCTCCTTGGACACCTTCTGGTCGAGCACGACCTGGATGGACCGGGGACGAACCTCGAGGATCGTCACCCGCGGGTCCACCCCCGTGACGTTGACCCGTACCGTCGTGGGGCTGCCGTCGGGCTCGATCTCGGCCAGGTCGATCGTGGCGCGGAAGTCCTCAGCCTCCAGGCGCCCGACGTCTGCCGGGGCGATGTACCGGATCTGCTCCACGTCCTTCAGCTGGTTCGTGATGACGGTGTCGGGGGGCTGGTTCTCGGCCGTGACCGGACACAGGCCCCGGGTACGTGTTGCTGTCCTGCGACGCGACGAGTCCCGCGTACAGCAGCGTGGCGAGGACGACAGCGCCCAGCTTCAACGGCCAGTTGTGGACGATGACCCGGCCCAGGCGCCGGAGGCCGCGGCCGGCGTTCACGGGCTCGGCACGGCGGCAGCGGCCGTGCCCTCCTCGTCGGCGCGTTGCGGCGCCGGTTCGATCCAGCGCCGTCGGGCGGTGTCGCCGCGCGACTTCGCCGGCGGGCGATGCGCAGGCGGCCGGGCCGGCGCACGCGACCCCCGGGACCGCCTCGGCCCGGGACGTTGGGCGCCTCGAGCAGGCCGATCAGCGCGCGCTCCAGCTGCGCCTCGGAGGGGACCCGGACGATCCGCGCCCGCTCGACGACACTCATCTGGCCGCTCTCCTCGGACACGACGACGGCCACCGCGTCCGTGTCCTCGGTGATCCCCAGGGCAGCGCGATGGCGCGTGCCGAACCGCTCGGACAGCGTCATCGCGGTCAGCGGCAGGAGCGCCGCGGCGGCCAGCACCGAGTCCCCGCGGATGATCACGGCGCCATCGTGGAGCTCCGTCCGCGGCATGAAGATCGTGCACAGCAGCTCGTGCGACAGGTCGGCATGGACCATCACGCCGGTCTCGGCGATCTCCTCGAGGCCCGTCTCCCGCTCGAGCACGATCAGGGCGCCGTGGCCCTCACGAGACAGGCGGCCGGCGGACTTGGAGACCTCCCGCGCCACGTGCTCGATGCGGCGCTGGGAGGCTGGGGCGAAGAGGCGGCCGACGGCGCCCACGCGCCCGATCCGCTCGAGCCCGCGACGCAGCTCGGGCTGGAACACGACGACGAGGGCGAACAGGCCCACGACGGCGCCCGCCTGGAGCAGCTGGGTGAACAGGCGCAGCTCGAGGAACTGGGCGAGGGCGTAGACGCCCAGCAGGATCGTCACCCCGATGACGAGGGTGACCGCGCGGGTGCCGCGGATCAGGCTGAACAGCCAGTAGATGAAGAACGCAGTGATGGCGATGTCGAGCAGGGTCGTCAGCGTGATCTGCCGGACGAGCGAGTCGACAAACGGGAGCATCTTCGAGCCAGTCTACCATCGGGCACTCGGCGGGCCGCACCCCTCCCGACCGCGCCTGCAGCGCAGCAGCGGGACCGTCAGGTGCGCCCGGCCCTCGCGGCGCCCACGACCCCGGCTGCCTCCTCGTCGTCGCCCAGGGACACGAGCCGGTCCAGGAGGTCGAGCTTCTCCGTTGCCAGCGCGGACCAGCCCAGTTCCTCGTACAGCTGCACGAGGGCGAGGTGAAGGACCACGTGGTCGGGCTGGAGCGAGAGCGCCGCGTAGCAGGCGTCCATGGCGGCATTGGCGTGACCCAGCCGGAGATCGGCGGCCGCGAGGTCCAGCAGGGCGTCGACGGCCTCGGCCGGGTGTTCGTCCAGGGCGGTCTCGGCACGCCGCCTCAACTCGTCCAGACTCGCATCCGGGGGCAAGTCGCGGTCGAGCGCAAGACGCACGCCGGTTGGTGCCGCGACTCCGTCAGCCGCCTCGGAGCCTTCGAGGGCGGGGTCGGAGATCGCATCCTCGCCCGACCCGATCCCGGCATCCGCCGACGACGGCGCTGCGGTCATCGCCGGCCCCTCGAGGACGAGGAGCGCTCGTTCCAGCGCGAGCCTTCCCGGCTGATCGGGCTCCGAGGCCCGGAGCCGCGCGATCAGCCGTTCCAGCGTCCGTCGCCGGTCGCGGCCCTCGGCCAGCTCCAGGCCGCGTCGAGCGGCGTCCACGGCGTCGGCGAGGATCCCGTCGGTCGCCCGGAGCTCCGCCAGGCCATCGAACGCATCGGCCGCCTCGGGGCGCCGGCCCAGCTCCGTCAGCGCCTGCGCCCGGCCCAGCAGGGCCGCCTCGTCGCGGGGCGCCAGCCGGAGCGCGATGTCGAAGTAGCGGAGCGCCTCGGCCGGCCGGCTGCCGCGCAGCAGGGCCGTGCCCGCGCTCGTGTGCGGCGTGGGTCGGTCAGGCGCGATCCTCGATGCCTCCGCATAGGCATCGAGGGCCTCGTCCAGACGCCCGCGCAGGGAGGCCACGTGGCCTCGCTTCAGCGCGTCCTTGTAGCGCTCGTAGAGCGCTTCGCCATTCATCGGGGTCCTCCGCCCGAGGCGCGCCGCAGCCACGCTGCTGCCCGACGAGGAGCGCCAACTGCGCCCCCAGGCGGCGTTCGGCGCTCGCGAGCACGCTCGGCCTTGCGCTCGTCCGCGCGCGCGAACGGGAGGGTGATCGCCTCGGCCAGGAGGTGCGTCGCGCTGATGGGGTCTCGTTCGCGAAGGCTGCTGCTCATGCGCCACCGGTCGCTGCTGGAGAAGAGAGAGCCCGCGCCTCCGGCCGAACCGGGAGCGCGGGCATCATCATCGCTGGTCTGGCGGCGTCGCCGCGAGCGCGACTAGCGCTTGGTGTACTGCGGGGCCTTGCGGGCGCGCTTGAGGCCGTACTTCTTGCGCTCCTTCATCCGCGGGTCGCGGGTCAGGAGGCCGGCCTGGCGGAGCGGCAGGCGGTTGGTCTCGGGGTCGATCTGGAGCAGCGCGCGGGCGATCCCGTGGCGAATGGCACCAGCTTGGCCGGTCGTACCACCGCCCTCGACCTTGATCAGCACGTTGTACCGGCCCTCGGTCCCGGTCACCCGGAACGGGAGGAACAGCTCCGCGTCACCGAGGATCCCGCCGAAGTGCTCTTCGGGGGTCCGCCCGTTGACGACCATCTGGCCCTCACCGGGAATGAGGCGAACGCGGGCCACCGCCGTCTTGCGGCGGCCGGTGCCCCAGTAGAACGCAGGCGTCGACATCAGGGCTCCTCGATCAGGCGAGCGGCTCGGGCTTCTGGGCCTGGTGCGGGTGATCGCCACCCGCGTAGACCTTCAGCTTCCGGAGCATCTGGGTTCCCAGGCGATTGTGCGGCAGCATCCCCTTCACGGTCCGGCGGATGACCTCCTCCGGCCGACGGTTGAGAAGGTGACCGAGCGTCTCCTCCTTGAACCCGCCGGGATAGCCGCTGTGGCGGGCATAGACCTTGCTCGTCAGCTTGTCCTTGGTCACGGTGATCCGCGAGGCGTTGATGACGATGACATGGTCGCCCGTGTCCATGTGCGAGGCGTAGGTGGGCTTGTGCTTGCCCTCGAGGACGTGCGCGATCCGCGTCGCAAGGCGGCCGAGCGTCTCGTCCGTCGCGTCGACGACGTACCAGCGTCGCTCGATCTCGCTCTCTCGAGGCGTATAGGTCTTCGCGCTCATTCCTCGTCTTCCTTGTCGTCCACCCGGCGCCGTCCGATGACGACGCGGCGGAGGCAGAGCCCCTTCGCAGGTGCGGCTGCCCCGTTGAGGGCCGGCTCCCGTCCGGCTAGTGCCGCGCGGAGGGCCGCTTCATCGATCTTGCCTGCGCCGATCTCCAGCAGACCGGCGACCATCCTTCGAACCTGTCCCCGGAGGAAGGAGTCCGCCCGGACGTCGATCGTCACCAGGCGACCCTCCTTCCGCACCCGGACCATGTGCACGGTCCGGACCGGAGGCCGGTCCCCGCCACCGAAGGCCGAGAAGTCGTGCCGGCCGATGAAGACCGACCCGGCGCTCGCCATGGCGGCGATGTCGAGCGGGGCCCGCACCCCGAGCGCGTATCGCTCGCGGAGCGGACTGCGCGGCCCGTTCCAGACGGAGTAGCGGTACTCCCGGTACCGCGCCGCGTAGCGTGGATGGAACCCGTCCGGGGCCCGCCGCAGGTCGCGGATCGCGACATCCGGCGGGAGCAGGGCGTTCACCGCCCGTCCGAGCCTGGCCCCCGGGACCACGCCGCCGTAGGTGAAGCCAATCACCTGCCCGCTGGCGTGGACCCCGGCGTCCGTGCGTCCGGCCCCGTCGACCACGACCCGCTCGCCTCCTGCGAGGCGGGCGAGAGCGGCCTCGAGCTCTCCCTGGACCGTCCGGGCGTTGCTCTGGAGCTGAAACCCGGCGAAGTCCGTTCCGTCGTATTCACACCGCGCGCGGTAGCGCACGGCCGAGCCCTCTCGGACTCTCATCGATGCCGGCCGGCTAGACCAGCTCGATCTGGAAGATCTCGGCGGCGTCGCCCTTGCGCTGGCCGATGTGCACCAGGCGGGTGTAACCCGAGGTGCGGTCGGCGTACTTGGGGGCGATGACATCGAACAGCTTCGCGATGACGAGCGGCTCGTTCGGAAGCTCCGAGACGACCGTCCGTCGGGCCGCCAGGTCACCGCGCTTGGCGAGCGTGATCATCCGCTCGACCCGTCCGCGGATCTCCTTGGCCTTGGCCTCGGTGGTCTGCACTCGCTCGTAGCGGAGGACCGAGACCGTCAGGTTCTTGTAGAGGGCGAGCCGGGGCCCGCGCTTGCGCGAGAGCTTGCGCCCGTCGATGCGATGGGAAGACACGGCTCAGGCCTCCTCGTCGCCGTCGAACGGCGCGTCGGCGTCGGCGTCGGCGTCGGCGACGTCATCGAGGACGACATCATCGAGGGCGGCGTCGGCCTCGGACTCCGGCAGGATGAAGCCCCGCATGCGCAGGCGCTCCTTCATCTCGTCCAGCGACTTCTTGCCGAAATTGCGCATCCGGAGCAGATCGTCGTCCTTGAGCTGCAGCAGCTGGCCGACCTTGACGATGTTGTTGCGCTTCAGCGAGTTGTAGGCCCGCATCGGCAGGTCCAGCTCCTCGATCGGCATGTCGAGCATGTTCGGCGGGAGCTGCGGGACGCCGGTCGCGGCGCGGTCCGGCGCGGCCGCCTGGACGCCGACCGTGACGAACGGCTGGAACTGGTGGACAAGGGTGTCCGCGGAGCGGCTGAGGGCCTCCTCCGGGGTGATCGTGCCGTCGGTCTCGATCTCGATCGTGAGCTTGTCGAAGTTGGTCATCTGACCGACCCGCATGCTCTCGACCCAGTAGTTGACCTTGCGGACCGGCGTGAAGATCGCGTCGACCGCGATGACGCCGATCGGCAGCGCCTCGGAGCGTTCCGCGGCCAGGTAGCCCACGCCGCGCTCGACCGTGAGGTCGAGTTCGATGGTCACGTCGTCCGAGTCGATCGTCATGAGCACGAGCTCCGGGTTGACGATCTCGACGTCGGCCGACTCCGCGATGTCCGCGGCGATGACGGGTCCGGCGCCGCTCTTGATGAGCCGCATCTGGACCGGGTGCGACGCGTAGCTCTTGAGGCGGAGCTTCTTGACGTTCAGGACGATCTGGGTGACGTCTTCCTTGACGCCGGGGATCGTCGAGAACTCCTGGTACACGTCGCGGATCTGGATGGACGTCACGGCGGCGCCCTCGAGGGACGACAGGAGCACGCGCCTCAGGGCATTGCCGAGCGTGACGCCGTAGCCCGCCTGCAGCGGACCGGCCTCGTACTTGGCGTACGTGCCGTCCTCCGCGACGGGCTCGATCTGCGGGATCTCGAGTTCGATCATGGAGGGCGGCTACCTCGAGTAGTACTCGACCACGAGCTGCTCGTTGAAGTCGAGCGGCATCTGGTCGCGACGCGGCATGGCGAGCACCGAACCGGCGAGCTTGCCGGCGTCCAGGCTCAGCCAGTCGGGCGCCTGGTGGGAGCGAAGGGTCTCCTTCACCGTCTTGAACTGCTCGCGCTCGTGGTGCGAGGCGCGAACCTCGATCCGGTCCCCGATCCGGGTGGCATAGGACGGGATGTTGGTGGGCACGCCGTTCACGGCGAAGTGGCCGTGGTTCACCATCTGGCGGGCGGCGGCGCGCGACGGCGCGAAGCCCAGCCGGAAGACGACGTTGTCGAGGCGCAGCTCAAGCGACCGCAGGAGGCTCTCGCCCGTGACGCCCGACTGGCGGGTGGCCTCGATGAAGTAGTTGCGGAACTGCTTCTCGAGCACGCCGTACACGCGGCGGACCTTCTGCTTCTCGCGAAGCTGGAGGCCGTAGTCGCCCACCTTGCGGCGTCGGACGCCGTGCTGGCCAGGCGGCGTGGGGCGCCGCTCGAAGGAGCACTTCTTGGAATAGCAGCGGCTGCCCTTCAGGAAGAGCTTGAGCCCTTCCCGGCGGCAGAGCCGGCAGACAGCATCGGTGTATCGGGCCATGGTCTCTCGGTGCTCAGACGCGACGCCGCTTGGGCGGGCGGCATCCGTTGTGAGGAATGGGCGTGACGTCGGTGATCGCACTCACCTCGAGGCCGGCGGCCTGCAGCGATCGGATCGCCTGCTCGCGGCCGGCACCCGGGCCCTTGACGTAGACCTCGACCTGGCGCATGCCGTGCTCCATCGCCCGCTTGGCGGCGCCATCGGCGGCCAGCGCTGCGGCGTACGGCGTGCTCTTCCGGGAGCCCTTGAACCCGGCGATGCCAGCGGAACCCCACGAGATGACGTTCCCGGTGAGATCCGTGATCGTCACGATCGTGTTGTTGAAGCTTGCCAGGATGTGGACGTGTCCCTGGGGGACGTTCTTCCGCTCCCGACGCCGCTGCTTGACGGCGCGCTTTCGATCGGCCATGCCTTAGCGGTTCCTCGTCACTTCGTCTTCTTCCGGGCGCCGACCGTCTTCTTCGGCCCCCGGCGCTGGCGGGCGTTCGTCTTGGTGTTCTGTCCCCGGCTCGGGAGGTTGCGGCGGTGCCGCATGCCGCGGTACGAGCCGATCTCGATGAGGCGCTTGATGTTCAGCGCCACCTCGCGACGGAGGTCGCCCTCGACCTTGAACGTGCGGTCGATGACCTCTCGGAGCCGGTTGACCTGGTCTTCCGTGAGGTCCCGGACGCGGGTGTCCGGGTTGACACTGGTCTGCTTGAGGATCTTCTGGCTGGACGACAGCCCGATCCCGTAGATGTACGTGAGGGCGATCTCCACGCGCTTCTCGCGCGGGATATCGATGCCGGCGATACGTGCCATCGCGTCAGCCCTGCCGCTGCTTGTGCTTGGGGTTCTCGCAGATGACCATCACGGTGCCGTGGCGCCGGATGACCTTGCAGTTGTCGCACCGCGTCTTGACGGACGCTCTGACCTTCACCGGGTTCCTCGATTACTTCAGGCGGTAGGTGATTCGACCCCGAGTGAGGTCGTAGGGAGACAGTTCCACTCGGACCCGGTCCCCGGGCAGGATCCGGATGAAGTTCATCCGGAGCTTCCCGCTGATGTGGGCGAGAACGCGATGGCCGTTCTCGAGCTCCACTGAGAACATCGTGTTCGGCAGCGGCTCAATCACAGTACCTTCGACTTCGATCGCGTCCTTCTTCGCCAACCTGGCTCCCTGGTCCTTCTCAGCATGAGTGTCGGTCCGCTCGGACCGACACACGAACGGTGAGGATATCAAAGCCGGCGAAATCCGACAACCCCACGACTCTCGGGTCTCAGACGGTCGTCAGGATCTCGGGTCCTGTCGCCGTCACAGCAATGGTGTGCTCGAAGTGGGCGGACAGCGACCCGTCACGGGTCACGACCGTCCACTGGTCGTCGAGCACCTCGGTGGCCTCGGAGCCGAGCGTGAACATCGGCTCGATGGCCAGGCAGTGGCCGACCGCAAGCTCGATCCCCGGCGACCGCGAGCGGAAGTTGGGAACCTGCGGATCCTCGTGCATCGAGGTGCCGATGCCATGACCCACGTACTGGCGGACGATGCCGAAGCCGCCCGAGCGGGCGACATCCTCGACCGCGGCTGAGATGGAGCCGATCCGGTTGCCCGGCACGGCCGCCGCGATCCCCGCCATGAGCGACAGCCGGGTCGCCTGCACCAAGCGGAGCGCCGCCGGGCTGCCGGCCGCGTCCCCGCCGCAGATGAAGCTGCGGGCACCGTCTCCATGCCAGCCGTCGTAGATGGCCCCCACGTCGACCGAGACGATCTGGCCTGCCCGGATCTCCCGGTCGCCCGGGATGCCGTGGACGATCTCGGCATCCAGCGAGATGCAGGTCGAGGCCGGGTACGCGTGCGGGTCCCGAGGGTCGTACCGCCGCCCGCCGAGGTAGCCCAGGAACGAGGGGATGCCCCCCGCTGCGCGGATGTGGCGTTCGGCGAGGCGGTCCAGCTCGGCGGTGGAGACGCCGGGCTTCAGGTTCTCCTCCACGAGGGCGAGGACCTCGGCGACGATCCGCCCGGCCGACCGCATCTTCGCGATCTCGGCCTTCGACTTGCGCGTGATCATGCTCAGCCGGCTGCCTGCCCCACGCTGGCGGCGGGAAACACGCCGGCTGCGGCCAGTGCGGCGTCGATGGCGCCGGCCACCTCGTCGATCCCCTGCAGGCCGTCGACGGTGGAGAGCGTGCCGGCGGCGCGATAGTGCTCGATCACCTCGTTGAGCGCACCCAGCTGCTGGTCCATGCGCTTGCGGACGGTGTCGGGCTGGTCGTCCGCGCGCTGGTACAGCTCGGAGCCGTCCAGGTCGCAGACGCCGGCCGTGCTGGGCGGGCTCGAGACTTCGTGGTACGGGTGCCCGGCGGCCCGGCAGATCCACCGTCCGGACATGCGCCGGATCAGCTCATCCTCCGGGACGTCGACGAGGACGGCGGCGGAGACACGCTCGCCGCGCCCTTCGAGCGCCACGTCGAGCGCGGTCGCCTGCACGGCCGTCCGCGGGAAGCCGTCGAGGATCGCGCCCGCTGCCGCGTCGGGCCGGCCCAGGCGCTCCAGGAACAGCCGGACCGTGATCTCGTCGGGGACGAGCTGGCCGGCATCCATGTACCCCTTCGCCTCGACGCCCAGGGGCGTCCCTTCGCGGACGGCGGCCCGGAAGAGGTCCCCGGTGGCGACCACCGGGATCCCGAGCCGCTCCGATAGCGACGGGGCCTGGGTGCCCTTGCCGGCTCCCGGAGCCCCGAGCAGGACGACGACGTTCACTTGATGAAGCCCTCGTACTGCCGGATCAGCAGCTGGGCCTCGAGCTGCTTCATCGTCTCGACGACGACCGAGACCACGATCAGGATGCTCGTGCCGCCCAGCGCGAGGCCGCTCAGCGACGGTGAGATCATGCCGATGGCTGGCCCCAGGGTCGCGACGGTGCCCAGGAAGAGCGCGCCGGCGACGGTGATCCTGGTGACCACCCTGGCCAGGTAGTCCTGCGTGGGCCGTCCCGGCCGGATGCCGGGGATGAAGCCGCCGTTCTTGCGCAGCTGCTCCGCGGTCTCGTCAGGTTTGAACGTGAACGCGGTGTAGAAGTAGGTGAAGCCGAAGGTCAGCAGGAAGTACAGGATGACGTACAGCCACGATCCCTGGCTGAGCAGGCTCACGACGCCACGCGCGATGGCCCCGATGGGATCGGGCGAGGTCGTGAAGTAGCTCGCGATCTGGCTTGGGAACAGCAGGATGCTGACCGCGAAGATGATCGGGATGACACCCGCCTGGTTGACGCGCAGCGGGAGGAACGTCTGGCCCCCCTGGTACATCCGCCGGCCGCGGACCCGGGACGCGTACTGGATCGGGATGCGGCGCTGACCCTCCTGGATGTAGATGATCGTGGCGACCGCCGCGATCGCCAGGATGCCGAACAGGACGAGCCTGGCCAGGTCGGGGCTCGCGAAGAAGGCCAGGATGGCCACGGGAGCCCGGCTCACGATGCCGGCGAAGATGATGAACGAGACGCCGTTGCCGATGCCCTTCTCGGTGATCAGCTCGCCCAGCCACATGAGGACGATGGAGCCGGCCGTCAGCGTTGCGATCTGCGTCCAGGTCTCCCAGCTGCCGAAGTCGAACGGCGTGCTCAGCACGTTGTTGGAGCTGAGCAGCGCCATGAACCCGTAGGCCTGGAGCAGCGCCATCGGCACCGCCAGGTAGCGGGTGTACTGGTTGATCTTGTTCCGGCCGTACTCACCCTCGCGCTGGAGGGCCTGCAGCGACGGGACCACGCCCGTCATCAGCTGCATGATGATCGAGGCATTGATGTACGGGTTCACGCCCAGGGCCACGACCGAGAAGTTGGCCAGGCCGCCACCGGAGAACAGGTCCAGCAGGCCGAAGACCGGGCTCGATTCGAGGAACTGCGCCAGCTGCGTGCGATCGACGCCCGGAACCGGAACGTGGGCCAGGAACCTGAAGATGAACAGGATCCCGAAGACAAAGAAGATCCGGCGCCGGAGGTCCGGCGCGCGGAAGCGCGTTGAGGAGGCCCTCGAACACGGGTGGCTAGCCGTTGTCGGCCGGGGCCTCGGGGGCCTCGGCGGGCGCGGCATCGACGGCCGGCTCGACACCGAGGGCCGCGAGCGGCTCGGTGGGGATCTCGATGACCTGGGCCGTGCCACCGGCCGCCTCGATCTTCTCGCGGGCGCTCTTGGTGAACCCGTCCGCAAGGACGAACAGCGGGGTCGAGACCTCGCCGTGGCCCAGGATCTTGAGCGGCAGACGGTCACGCCGGACCAGTCCGGCCTGCTTGAGGAGATCGGCGTTGACCGTGACTGGCGCGCCCTTCTCCTGCTGCAGCTTGCCGGCCTCGATCGCGGCGCTGATGGCGCCCACGTTCACGACCTCGTACGTGATGTCGTTGATGTTGCGGAAGCCGCGGAGCTTCGGGATCCGGATGTGGAGGGGGGTCTGGCCACCCTCGAACCAGGCCGGGATCGACGCACCGGCGCGCGAGCGTTGGCCCTTCGTGCCACGGCCCGCGGTCTTGCCCTTGCCGGCCGCGATCCCGCGCCCGACCCGCGTCTTCTTCTTGACCGACCCCTCGGCGGGGCGCAGGTCGTGGATCTTCATCAGCTCTTCTCCGAGGTCGTCGAGTCCGCACCCTCGGGCAGCTCCTCGACGGTCACGAGGAAGCGCACCTGGCGGGCCATGCCGCGGACCGCGGGGTTGTCCGGCAGGATCGACGAGCTGCCGATCCCATGGAGACCCAGCGCGCGGATCGTCGCGCGGTTGCGCGCGATGTGACTGATCGTGCTCTTGGTCTGGGTGACGCGCAGCCTACCGGCCATCGGCCACCTCCTGCACTGCCGCGGCGGGCTGGCCGGGCACGACGAGGCGGACCTTCACGCCGCGCTGGCGGGACACCTCCTCGGCGGTCCGGAGGCTGGTGAGCGCGTTGAGCGTCGCCCGGGTCACGTTCACGGGGTTCGTGGATCCGTGGATCTTGGACAGGATGTCCCGGATGCCCGCGGCCTCGACAACGGCACGAACGGCGCCGCCGGCGATGACGCCGGTGCCCTTGGAGGCGGGCTTGAGCAGCACGCGCGCGGCGGCGAACTCCTCCCGGACCTCGTGCGGGATCGTCGTCCCGACCATCGGGATCTTGACGATGTGCTTCTTCGCGTCCTCGACGCCCTTGCGGATGGACTCCGGCACGTCGCCGGCCTTGCCCAGGCCCACGCCGACGTGGCCGTTGCCGTCACCCACGACGATGACCGCCGAGAACGAGAAGCGCCGGCCGCCCTTGTGAACCTTGGCGACGCGGTTGATCTGGACGACGCGCTCCTCGAGCGCGAGCTTGTTGGGGTCGATGCGGGCCACAGGCGTTTCCTCTAGAAGTCGAGGCCGGCCTCGCGGGCCGCCTCGGCGAGCGAGCGAACCCGCCCGTGGTACTTGAAGCCCGCCCGGTCGAAGACCACCTTCTCAACCCCGGCCGCCTTGGCGCGCTCGGCGACGAGCTGGCCGACGCGCTTGGCGTCGTCCGTCTTCGTGCCGGTGGCACCGCGGAGGCTCGCTTCGAGCGAGGATGCGGCGGCGAGCGTGCTGCCACTGGTGTCGTCGATGACCTGGGCGTAGATGTGAGTCAGGCTCCGGAAGATGGCCAGGCGCGGACGCTCCTGGGTGCCGGAGAGCCGGAGTCGGAGCCGCTCGTGGCGCTTGACGCGCGACGACGTGCGGCTGGCGGCAATCTTCTTCATGGGCTACTTCTTCCCGCCGATCTTGCCGGCCTTGCCTGCCTTGCGGCGGACCTTCTCGCCGGCGTACCGGCACGCCCTTGCCCTTGTAGGGCTCGGGCTTGCGGGTGGCGCGGACCTTGGCGGCGATCTGGCCGACCAGCTCCTTGTCGATGCCGACGACCGCCAGCTTGAGCGGCGTCTCGAGCTCGAAGCTGATGCCGGCCGGCGGGTCGATCTCGACCGGGTGGCTGTAGCCGAGCGCGAGCGTGAGCTTGTCGCCCACCTTCTGCGCCCGGTAGCCGACGCCGACGATCTCGAGGCCCTTGCGGTACCCGGTGGTCACGCCGACGACCATGTTGTTGACGAGGCTGCGGGTCAGCCCGTGGAGCGACTTGTCCATCTTGCTTTCCGTCGGCCGCACGACCGTGAGGACGTCGCCCTCACGCTCGAGCTGCATGCGCGGCGGAAGCTGCCGGGTCAGGGTCCCCTTGGGGCCCGCCACGGTGATGATGCGCCCGTCGAGCGTGATGTCCACGCCTGCCGGGACGGTGATGGGGAGACGACCGATGCGGGACATCGCGCTACCAGACGTAGGCGAGGATCTCGCCACCCAACTGGGCCTGCTTGGCCTGGCTGCCGGTCATGATCCCCTTCGACGTGCTGACGATGACGATGCCGAGGCCGCCCAGGACCCGCGGAATGTCGGTCTTCTGCGCGTAGACGCGCAGGCCCGGCTTGCTGATCCGCTTGAGGCCCGAGACAACCGGCACCTTGCCGTCGACGTACTTCAGCTGCAGGCGCAGCAGGGCGGTCGGCCCCTGGCGCTCCTCGCTGACATCGGCGATGAAGCCTTCGTCCTTGAGGATGCGCGCGATCTCGCGCTTGGTGCGCGAGGCGGGGACCAGGACCTCCGTGTGGCGCGCCCGGGACGCGTTGCGGACACGCGTGAGCATGTCTGCGATCGGGTCGGAGACGTTCATCTTCTTACCAGCTCGACTTCGTGACGCCGGGCAGCTCGCCGACGAGCGCGCGCTCGCGGAAGCAGATCCGGCAGAGCGCGAAGCGGCGCATGTACGCCCGCGGACGTCCGCACACGGTGCAGCGGTGATACCCCTGGACCGGGTGCTTCGGCTCGCGCTTCGCCTTCGCGATCATGGACTTCTTGGCCATTCGGACTCCTCCCCGCGCCCTAGCCGGCGAAGGGCATGCCGAGGAGCTCGAGCAGGTGCTTCGATTCCTCGTCGGTCTTCGCCGTCGTCACGATGCTGATCTCCAGCCCGCGGAGACGGTCCACCTTGTCATAGTCGATCTCCGGGAACGCAAGCTGCTCCCGGAGGCCCAGCGAGTAGTTCCCCCGGCCGTCGAAGGACTTGCTCGGGACGCCCCGGAAGTCGCGGATGCGCGGAAGCGACAGCCGCGTGAGGCGCTCGAGGAAGTCCCACATCCGCTCGCCGCGAAGGGTGACCTTCAGGCCGATCGGGTTGCCGGTCCGGACGCGGAACTGCGCGATCGACCGCTTGGCGCGGGTGACGATCGGCTTCTGGCCCGTGATCAGCTGCAGGTCGCCGGCCGCGGCGTCCACGGCCTTCGCGTTGGTGAGGGCCTCGCCCAGGCCGATGTTGACGACGATCTTCTCGAGCCGCGGAACCTGCATGGGGTTCGTGTACTCGAAGTGCTTCGTGAGGGCGGGCACGATCTCGGTCGTGTACCGCTCCTTCAGCTGGCCGCTCACGCCTTCACCTCCAGGGGATCGCCGCAATGAAGGCAGACGCGCACCCGGGTGCCGTTGTCCAGCGTCCGGTGGCCGACCCGGGTGGGCCGGTCACAATTGCTGCACACGATCATGACCCGGGCGACCGGCAGCGGCATGGCGTGATCCAGGACGCCGCCCGGATCGACCGTCGGCATGGATCCCGGTCCGCCCTGCGAGCGCTGGCGCGGCTTGGTGTGCTTGCGGGCGATGTTGAGACCCTCGACCACCACGTACACGCCGCCCTTGAGCGACACGCGCCGGTAGCCCGAGCGCACCGGGGACGGCGAAGGGTCCCGGCGGATCACGTGCTCAACCTTGCCGCGCTTGCCGGCATCCTTGCCGGTGAGCACGATCACGGTGTCGCCCTTGCGGATCTCGGGCACCTTGGTCTGGTGCTCGATGGACCGTGTGGTCATCAGAGCACCTCCGGCGCGAGGGACACGATCTTCATGTAGTTGCGGTCCCGGAGCTCGCGCGCGACGGGGCCGAAGATCCGGGTACCGCGCGGGTTGCCCTGGTTGTTGATCAGGACGGCCGCGTTCTCGTCGAAACGGATGTAGCTGCCGTCGGGGCGGCCGATCTCCTTCGACGTGCGGACGATGACGGCGCGCACGACGTCGCCCTTCTTCACCGGCGCGTTCGGGATCGCGGTCTTGACGCTCGCGATGATCACGTCGCCGATGCCAGCAACGGTCTTGCGCGAGCGACCCATGATCCGGATGCACTCGATGGTCCGGGCGCCGGTGTTGTCGGCGACGCGGAGACGGGTAGAGGCCTGGATCACGCGTCGCCCTCCTCACCCTCGGCATGCTTGCCGGGGTGGGCGGCGCCGTGGATCGCCTCGGTGGTCGCGGCCTCCTCGGCCGGGATCACCTCGCCGGCCCGCTCCTCACCCGCACGGGAGAGGACCGACACCAGGCGCCAGCGCTTGGTGGCGGAGAGGGGGCGCGACTCCTCGATCAGGACGGTGTCGCCGATCTTCGCCTCGTTGCGCTCATCGTGGGCCGCGAACTTGGTCGAGGCCTTCATGACGCGCTTGTAGAGCCGGTGGCGTGTCAGCCGCTCGACGGACACGACGATCGTCTTGTCCATCTTGTCGCTGACGACGCGGCCGACCTTGGTCTTCCGCTGTCCCTTCACGGGGGTGGTGGCTCCTGCGGTGGGCATCCCGACGCTCCTACTCCGCCGAGCGCGGAGCGGTGGACCGCTCGCGCTGGACGGTGAGGATCCGGGCGATCGTCCGTCGCGTCGCCGGGATCTGGCTGTAGTCCTTCAACTGGCGGGTCGAGAGGGCAAACCGTGCCTGCCAGAGGTCCTGCTTGGCCTCCTTGAGGCGGTCGTCAAGCTCGCGATCCGTGAGCTTGCGGACCTCACCGATCTCCATCGGTGCCCTCCTTCGCGGTCTCGCGGACGACGACGCGAGTCGCCACCGGGAGCTTGTGAGACGCCAGGCGCATGGCCTCAACGGCCGCTTCGCGCTCGACGCCCGCCATCTCGAACAGGATCCGGCCCGGGCGCACGACGGCGACCCAGTGATCCGGAGCGCCCTTGCCGGAACCCATCCGGGTCTCGGCGGGCTTCTTGGTCGCGGGCTTGTCGGGGAACACGCGGATCCAGATCTTCCCGCCTCGCTTGACCGAGCGGGTCATGGCGCGCCGGGCGGACTCGATCTGGCGGGCGGTGATCCACGCCGGCTCGAGGGTGGCCAGGCCGTACTCGCCAAAGGCGACCGTGTGGCCGCCCTTCGCCATCCCGGACATCCGGCCGCGCATCACCTTGCGGTGCTTCACGCGTCGGGGCATCAGCATGTCGTCAGCCCCCCTGCGCGGCGCCGGCCGCGGCACTGACGGTGGCGGCAGCAGCGGCCTCGCGGCGCTTCTTCTCCACCGGGATCTCGCCCTTGTAGATCCAGACCTTGACGCCGATCCGACCGTAGGTCGTGTGCGCGTGGACCTGGCCGTAGCTGATGTCGGCGCGCAGGGTGCCGAGCGGGATGCGACCCTCGCGATCCCATTCGCGGCGACCCATCTCCGAGCCGCCGAGGCGGCCGGCGAGGGCGATCTTGACGCCCTTGGCACCCGCCTTCATCGACCGCTGGATCGACTGCTTCATCGCCTTCTTGTAGGCGACGCGGCGAGTCAGCTGCTGGGCGATGTTGAGCGCGACGAGATACGCGTCCAGCTCGGGCTGGCGGATCTCCTTGATCTCCAGCTTGACCTTGCGCTTGGACAGCTCGCCGATGTCCTTGCGCAGGACCTCGACGTTCTGGCCGCCGCGCCCGATCACGATTCCCGGCTTGGCGGTGTGGATCGCGACCGTCACGTGGTTGATGCCACGCTCGATCTCGACCCCGCTCACGCTGGCGTTCGCCAGCCGCTTGTCAAGCAGCTGCCGGATCGCGATGTCCTCCTGGAGGAGGGTTGTGTACTCCTTGTCGGCGTACCACTTGGCAGTCCACGTTCGGGTATAGCCCAGGCGGTAGCCGTACGGATGGACCTTGTGTCCCATGCCTAGGCCTCCCGGTCGGCCACGACGATCGTGATGTGCGTCATGGGCTTGTGGATCGGGAATGCCCGACCCTGAGCCCTCGGACGC
>CAWDHT010000012.1:0-107435 GCA_963802165.1 uncultured Chloroflexia bacterium
GGCGGCCCGGCTCGCCGTGGATGCCGATGCCGACCTCCATCTCGTCGTCCGCGATCTCGAACAGCGGCGTGCCGCGCACCGGCGGGGTGCAGGACGAGAGGGCGATGCCCATCGTCCGGACCTGGCCGATGACCTTCTCGCCGACCCGCACGCACTCCTCGAGCGAGCCGCCCTTGTCCGCCATCGCGGCCGCGGCCTTGATGACGAAGAAGTTGCCGGCCACGCCGCGGCGCCCGACGGTCCACGTGGAGTCCTTGACCGCCACGTCGTCGTTGACGAGCAGCCAGCCGATCTTCTGGCCCTCGGCCTCGCACAGCTCGCGAGCCATCTCCCATGCCGTGCGGTCACCGGTGTAGTTGTTGACGATGTAGAGCACGCCTGCCGGCGTGTCCATGAGCTTGGAGGTCTCGGTCACGAACTCCACGGGCGGACCGGCGAAGACGTCACCCGGGCAGGCGGCGTCGAGCATGCCCGGGCCCACGATCATCGTGTGCGCCGGCTCGTGCCCGGAGCCCGAGCCCTGGATGATCGACACCCGGTCCGGCTTGGGCATGTCCGCCCGGTAGATCAGGTTGTACTTGGGCTCGTACTTCAGCGTGCCATCGCTGGCGAGCATCACGCCCTCGAGGAACTCGGGCACGAACTGCTTGGGGTCGTTGACGAACTTCTTCACGATGCGTTCCCCTTACTGCTTGCCGTACTTGTCCCGCCAGGCCGCCGCGATGGCCTGGAGGATCACACCGATAGCGGTGGCGCCGGCGTCCACCGAGTCCCGGCTCCGATCACCCGTGTAGGCTGCCCGCCCGCGGAGCGCGAGCATGCCCTTGGTGTCCAGCGCGGCCTGGACGGCGACGTCGGCGGCTCGCTGGATCGCGGCCACGCCGTGGTCCTCGATTGTCGCCGGATCCTTGAAGCTCTCCTCGAGGCTGTCGGTCGCCGGGGAGAGGGCGTCGAGGAGCGTCTTGTCGCCGAGGGACGCCCCACCACGCATCATGATCCCGGCGATCGCCGCGCGGAGCATCGCGATCACTAGGTCGGGCGTGAGGTCCTGCTCGCCCGCCGTCGCGCCGGCCCGCAGGAACGCCGTGCCCCACATCGGGCCGCTGACGCCGCCGACCTTGGCGGCGAGCGTCAGGCCGATCTTCTTGCACACCGCACCGGCGTTGGGCTTGTCCCAGGAGTCGTAGTCCGCGAGGACCACCTCCCAGCCGCTGCGCAGCGAGTACCCGAAGTCACCATCGCCCACGATCGAGTCGAGCTGGGCGAAGTAGTCCGCGTTGTCGACGATCGTGTTGGCCATCGTCATGACGACGAGGTCGAGATCGTCGAGGGATGACGCTGCCATCCCAACCTCCCTTCGAGGGTTGAACCTCCTGCCGCCGCGTTACGAGGCCAGGACGGCCTCGAGATCCGCGAGCGTGACGTAACTTCCCGGCGATGCCTTGCTGCGGTTCGCGATCACCCGCGTCCGCTCGCCGTCGGGATCTCCAAGTGACGACACCACCAGGATTGCTTCGCTGCTGTCCTCCTCCTCCGTGTAGCCGTTGACGGTCATCAGGCAGCGCAGGCCGGCGCCATCCGCGGCGAGCAGGCCGTTGCGGGAGTCCTCCACCACGAGCACGTCGGCCGGCGGAACGGCCAGCCGCTCGAGGGCAAGCAGATAGATCGCGGGATCCGGCTTCTTCTTCGGCACCACGTCACCCGCGAGCACGAGATCGAAGCGGGTGGCCCGCTCCTGGCCCACGGCGTAGCCGAGGATGGCCCGCACCGCCGGCTCGGCCGACGTGGAGGCCACCGCGAGCATCCAGCCGGCGTCCTGCGCCTCGCCGATGAGGCGGCGGATCCCGGGTCTCGGGGGGAGCTTCCCCGCCGCGACCATCTCCGTGTAGATGGCGGTCTTGCGCTTGTGCCACTTCGCGACCTCGGCGGCGAGCGCCTCCGGGTCCTCGGGCAGGCCGGCCTCGCGGATGACGTCGGGCGTCAGCATGGAGGTCATCCGCTCCTTGCCGCCGCCGATCGCGAGCTTGCGTCCGTACTCCTCCTCGGACCACCGGAACGGCAGCCCGAACTCCTCGAAGGTCTGGTTGAACGACGGGAGATGCCCGTAGCGCTCGGTGTCGGCCAGCACGCCGTCGCAGTCGAAAATGAGCGTGCTCATCGCGCTACCAGGCCTTGCCGACGCTGTCGAACTTGCGGATGTGGTCCGCCGCCATGTCCTTCACCGCTGCCCGCTGTGCCTTGAAGATCGACGGCGGGTCGTACTTGCCGGGGTTCTCGGTCATGAAGTCGTAGCCGGACTTCATGAACGCGATCTTGAGTGCCGTGGAGATGTTGACCTTGGCGCAGCCACGGCTGATGAGGTCCGTGAACTGCTCCGCGGACATCCCCGTGCCGCCGTGGAGGGCAACCGGGATGCCGGTGGCCTCCACGATGTCCGTCACCCGCTGCGAGTCGAGGTGCGGCGCGGTCTTGTAGGTGCCGTGGGCATTGCCGATGGCGGGAGCGAACACGTCGACGCCGGTCGCCTCGACGAAGTCCACCACCGTCTCCAGGGTCTGGACGTGCTCGGCCTCGTCGCCCGTCATCTCCTCGGTGCGCTTGAAGCCCTCGATCTCGCCCTCCACCAGCGCGCCGTAGCGGCGGGCCTCGGCGACGACCTCGATGCACTGGCGCTTGTTCTCCTCGACGGTCAGCTTGGAGGCGTCGAACAGGACGGAGTTCCAGCCCGCCGCCAGGCAGGCCGAGATCACCGCCCGGTCCGGGCAGTGGTCCAGGTGGAGTGCTACGGGCACCGAGATGCGCTTCGTCATCTCGGCCCACATCGCGTACATGACCTCGACGCCGGTCATCTCCACGTGCTTGACGGACGTCTGGACGATCAGCGGGGCCCGAAGCTCCTCGGCGGCGGCGAGGACCGCCTCCATGGTCAGGTCGTTGACCACGTTGATGGCCGCGACGCCGTACCGTTCCGCGAACGCCCGCTTGAGGATCTCCTGTGTCGGGACGACCGGCACGTCACACCTCCGATCTGGGACGCAGGTTCGACTCGCGCACCGCCTCGAGGAGGATGTGCGCATTGGACTCGTTGACGACGAGGACGTCCACGATCCCCGTGCGCAGCACGCCGAGGATCGCGAACGGCTTCTCGCTCTCGCTCACGACGACCACCACCGTGTCGATCGCCCGGAGCGCGTCGAGGCCGAGGCTCACGAGCCGCGCCGTCTCGGGGGACTCCAGGCGCCGGCCGTGGACATCGACGTAGTTGCCGAGCACGTCTCCGACCGCACCCGCGGCGCGCAGGCGGCGGAGCTCGTCGATCGAGAAGCAGCCGCTGCGGACCATCGTGCACTCGTCGTCCGTGCCGCCGATGCCGACCAGGGCGACCGACGCCGCGGCGGCGATGCTGAGGGTCTCCGCGACGGCCGGCTGGCGCAGCAACTGGTCGCGCATCCGGCCGCTCTCGACGTAGGCCGGCGCGTAGAGCCCCTTTGCCTGGCCGCCGCAGCGGTCCGCCAGGCGCCGGACGATCTCGTTCGGGTTGGTCGGGGAGTCCGCGAGAGGCGAGCCGCCCATGGCGCTCACGAACGTCGCGTCGATCCGGCGGCGGGGGCCGAAGAAGCGCGGAACCTCGCCGGTGTCGCGGCCGTGGCTGACGGCCACGACGGTGCCATCCTCGAGGCGGCGCTCCAGGTAGCGCGCCGCGCCGCGGGCGACCTCCTCGCGCTGCGCCTGGGGGTCCGCGCGGTCCGGGGCGACGATCACCTCGCGCAGGGCAAAGTGCTCCCGCAGCTCATGCTCGAGGTCCACGTGGAGCCACGGGGGCTTCGCGATCCGGATGTCGACGACGCCGGTCGCCCTTGCCCGATCGAGCAGACGCTGGACCTTCGGCCGCGAGAGGCCGAAGGTCCGGGCAAGGGCCTCCTGTGTGAGGCCGTCCTCGTAGTACCCGAGCGAGAGCCGCGCCAGCAACTCGAACTCGTCGGGCGCCAGCATGTCCAGGGACGGCATCGTCCCTCCGGGGAAGTGAGCAGATGCTCAGTTGTGGGTGGATGTGCACCACCCATTGTGCGCCCTCGTGGGTGGCGCCGCAAGGGCGTTGTCCAGGTTCGACGGCCACGCACGGCTCCCGGCCCCTCCCCCGGCGGTCATCCGATACCGGATGAGGATGGGCTGCTCCATGCGACGGTCGCCTGCCCAAACCCGAGTTGCGGGGTGCGGGGTCCTCGCGGAGCCCCGGGATCCCATCCGATGGCGGATGACGGGGCACGTCACCGCTCCGCGTGGCACGCGCGGGACCTGCGGGCCACGGCACGGGACCGCGGGCCACCCGGGGACCCTGGTCCGGGCCTACTCCTCCACGACGATCCGCTCCAGGTCGTTGACCAGGAGGTACGTGGGCGTCCGACACCGCTCCGGGATGGGTCCGGCCTGTGCCTCGGCCCAGTCCAGCGGGTAGTCGTACCCGCCACCGAACGAGGCCTGCCCGCCCACGGCGACCGCCGGCCGGCCACGGCCGTCGACGATGGTCGTCACCCCGTCGATGACCCATGCGGACGCATCGGGTGGCCACAGGGCGAGCGCGGCGCCGCCCGGGAGATCGAGCAGCAAGCAGTCGTCCCGCTCGACGAGCGTTCCGAGGACGATCGCCGCCGGCCCTCCGTTCATCGGTCCGTGGCGGGCCAGGAAGGCGGTGCTGGGCCGGGCGTCACCGTCGGCCGGGGAGGCGGGCTGGGGACCGCAGGCGGCAACCGAGACGGACACCGCGGCCACCGCCGCCGCCAACATGGCCGCGCGGGACGGCCTGCGCTTCACTTCAACTCCACGGCCCGTACCGGCGGCAGGGCGTCCGGGCGCACGTTGGCCAGCGCCGGGATCTGCCTGCGCACCGTCGCCACCTGGTCGAGGTCCAGCTCTGCGCGGACGATCGCCTCGCCATCGCCCGCCTGCGCGACCACGCGTCCCCAGGGGTCCACCACCATCGAGTTGCCCCAGGCCGGGATCGCCCCCTCACCGCCGGCCCCACAGCTCCCGGCCGCCAGCACCCACGCCCCGCTCTCGATGGCGCGTGCCCGGAGGAGGACCTCCCAGTGGTCGCGGCCGGTCCGCGCGCTGAAGTCGGCGGGCACCGCGAGCACCTCCGCGCCGGCGAGGGCGAGCGCCCGGTACAGCTCAGGGAAGCGCAGGTCGTAGCAGACCGAGAGCCCGAGGCGCGTCCCGGCGAGATCAACCGCCACCAGCCCCTCGCCCGGCGTCACCTTCGCAGACTCGGTGGTCTGCGGCCCGTCCTCCACCGCGACGTCGAACAGGTGGACCTTCCGGTACCGCGCGGCGATGCGGCCGGTCGGATCGAGGACGACGGCGGTGTTATAGGGACGGAGGGGGTCGCCGGACACCTCGGCGCGGGTCCCGGCGAGGATCCAGCAGCCGTGCTCGCGCGCCACGTCGGCGAACGGGTCTGTCGTGGGCCCTGGCACCGCGCGCGCCGACCGGCGCCACCCCTCGGGCGTGCCGCGGTACTGGACGTACTCCGGCAGGACGACGAGGTCACTGCCGGCGGCGGCATCGCGCGCGAGCGCGACCGCGTGGGCGATGTTGGAGTCGACGTCGTCCCGCGCCTCGAGCTGGACGAGAGCGACCCGCAGCGTGCGCATGGCGGGATGGTACGCGCGTCGACCCGACGCGGCAGTGACCGGTGTCCTGCTCAGCTGAGGACGCGCGCCCGAACCTCGCAGATCCGCCGCTGGAGGAATGTGCGCTCCGGACCGTTCGTCGCCAACGGCAAGGCCCGCTCGTAGGCGACCGCCGCCTCGCCCCAGCGTCCGAGCCTTCGCAGGAAGTCCGCGCGCGTGGCGTGGAAGAACCGGTACTCCGCCATCGCGGGGTCGGCACCGAGCGTGTCGACGGCGGCAAGCCCGGCCTCGGGGCCGGCGACCTGCGCCAGTGCCACAGCCCGGTTGAGGTCCACCACGGGGGACGGCGCCACCCGTCGCAGCACCTCGTACAGGCCCAGGATCTGCGCCCAGTCAGTGTCGGCCGCGGTCGGCGCCTCATCGTGGACCGCCGCGATCGCCGCCTGGAGCTGGTACGGGCCCACGCGCCCCATCCGGAGCGCCCGCTCGACCAGGGTGCCCCCCTCGCTGATCTGCGCCGCATCCCACAGGCCCCGATCCTGCTCCTCGAGCAGCACCAGCTCGCCACCGGGCCCCTCGCGGGTCGGCCGCCGTGCATCGGTGAGCAGCATCAGCGCCAGCAGCCCGACTGCCTCGGGCTCACCGGGGAGCAACTCCGCAAGGACGCGGCCCAGCCGGATGGCTTCGGCGCACAGCTCGCGGCGGATCAGCGCCTCCCCCGCGGTCGCGTCGTAGCCCTCGTTGAACACGAGGTAGAGGACCCGGAGCACCCCGTCCAGCCGGTCCGCCAGGCGGTCCCCGGAAGGCACTTCGTACGCGATGCCCGCCTCCCGGATCTTCTTCTTGGCGCGGACCAGCCGCTGGGCGAGCGTCGGCTCCGGGACCAGGAAGGCGCTGGCGATCTCGGGCGTCGTTAGGCCGCCCAGCGTGCGTAGGGTGAGGGCCACGGACGCCTCGAGCGCCAACGCGGGGTGGCAGCACGTGAAGATGAGCCGGAGCTGGTCGTCGGGGATCGGGTGCATCTCGTCCTCCGCCGCCGCGATCAGGGCACCGTGCCGGGCCGATGCGTCGAACGCCTCGTCCCGCGCGACGAGCGCTGCCTTCTCGGTGAAGACCCTGGCGCGCCGCACGCGGTCGATGGCCCGGTTGCGAGCCGTCGTCGTGATCCAGGCCCCGGGGTTGCCCGGCACGCCGTCGGTGGGCCAGCGCTCCAGCGCCGTGACGTAGGCGTCCGCGACCGCCTCCTCGGCCAGATCGAAGTCGCCGAGGACGCGGATCAGGGTGGCGACGACCCGCCCGTGCTCCTCGCGGAAGACACGGGCGACGGCCGCAGGTGCGTCGGCGAGGTTGTCGGGCTCGGGCGGCGCCGGCGTCAGCCGAACTCCAGGATCGGGCGGACCTCGATCGCCCCGGTCTCGACACCCGGGAGCCGCGAGGCCGCATCGAGAGCATCATCGAGCGTCGGGACGTCGATGATGTAGAAGCCGCCGACCTCCTCCTTGGTCTCAGCGAACGGCCCGTCGGTGACGAGGCGGCGTCCGTCCCGGAACCGCACCGTCGTCGCGGTCGCCGCCGGCTGGAGCGCCTCGCCCCCGCGGTCCCAGCCACGCTCGACAAGCCACTGGGTGAAGGCGTCGTGGGCCGCCATCTCGGCCTGCATTGCGGCCTCGGTCTGCTCGGCCGGCAGCTCACCGATGATCATCAGGAGGTAGCGCATCGGGTCAGCCCAGCTCCATGATCGGGCGGATCTCGACCTTGCCGGACTTGGCCCCCGGGATCCGGGCGGCAGTCTCGATGGCGTCGTCGAGCGACGGGGCATCGATCAGGTAGTACCCGCCCAGGTGCTCCTTGGTCTCGGCAAACGGCCCGTCCGTCACGATCCGACGCCCGTCGCGGATCGACACCGTCGTCGCCGTCGAGATGTCCTGGAGGGCCTCCCCGCCCTGCATCCAGCCCTTTTCGGCCGCCCAAGCACCAAAGGCGTTGTACTCCGGCATCATCGCGGCCCACTCCTCATCGGTGGGCGGCGTGGCCGGGGGCTCTTCGTAGATCAGCAGCAGATAGCGCATCGCGTGCCTCCTCGTCCGTGGCCGGGCCGGCGTCTCCGGGCCGTCATCGTACCGACGAGTGGCAAGCCCTCGAATCGACAGCCTCCAGCCGGATCTGCTCCTTGCCGCACGCGGCGGGATGGCGCGTCAGCTCGCGGCGGAGGTGTCGGTGGCAGAGTCTGCGGGCCCAGGGCCGGTCGGTGAGCCCGCGATGTCCGCGAACTCAGCCATGTTCCTGGCGTGCTTGAACTGCGGGTCCGGCACACGCCAGTCCGCCCCATAGACGCGCTCGAGGTATGCCTCAGGATCGGCCGGGATGGGGCACGGCAACCCCATGAGCTCGCGCGTGGTGGGCGGAAACAGGATCTCGCGGGTCAACCCGTGTCGTGGCCCCGGGAACCAGGAGACCGCGTCACCCTCGAACTGGCCCGCGAAGACGTCGACCGACCGGTTGCCGGGCCGGCGGACATAGCGGTGCGAGTAGTTGGTGCCGACGACCTCGTAGCCGAGCGGGGGCAGGAACCGCTCGAGGCGCTGCATCCCATCTGCGATCGACACCGCCTCGGACGGCTCGAACGCGACGAGCATGTCGAGATCGTTGTCGTGCGGGATCAGGGCGCCGTCGCGGACGACAGCAAGAACGGACCCGAACCCGAGGCACACGTTCGTGGTCAGCCCGCGCAGAGCCTCGGCGATCTCCAGTGCCTCACCGAGGTACGCCACCTTCTGTGCCTCGGTCCACCACCGGAAGCTGCGGCTTGGCCCATGGATGGTCCACTCGAGCCTCCGGACCCGCAGGAGCCCGGCATTCGCCGCCTGCATGAACAGGCGCTGCCGCCCCTTGTCGGCAACCTTCGAGCGCAGCTGCCGGTCCGACCGCTGGTACTCCCCGCGCACGACCAGGTCGATCACGTGCACGAGCGTTGCCGCATCAGGGTCGCCCGTGTGCTCGGCCGCGCTCAACGCATCGGCGACGCGGCTCCGCCACGCGCGCATCTGCGCTCGCCGCTGGTACACCGTCTTGCGACGGAAGCGACCCAGGACAGACACCCGAAGGCCGCGTGCCAGCTTGGGGTCAGGCGCCAATGCGTTCGTCAGGGTGACCCGCCGGACATCGACGGGCCGCGAGAACCGCAGCTCCACCCACGCCGGGCCGTCGGCGCCGGTGCGCAGGACGGTGGCGCGCGACTCGTCGGGCGAGAGCAGGCGCGCCATGTCCACGGGACCCGCGTCGCCCGCCAGGCTGCTGGCGGAGAGGCGGGCGATGGCGGTGACGTCCGCGATGCCGTCGGCCTCGATCTCGAGGCCACGCAGGTGGAGCTCGCCGGGTGCGGGAACCTCGAGCCTGAGGCCTCGAATGGATCCGGGTGGCAGGTCCAGGGCCAGGCTCCCTCCAGCGGAGAGGTAGGCGAGGTTGACGAACTCCCTGGTCGCAACGTCAAGCAGGTCGGCCACCGGGGCGGGAAGCCCTGACGCAGCGACAGCGGGCGACGTGGTCATTCCATTGCGCCCCGTCCACGGCGGCGCAGGATGGTGCGCGCGACGTACGCGTCGTCTCGGCCATGCTTGGCGAACCCGAACCCCTCGACCGAGTAGATGACTTCGAACTCGTGGCCGAGCGCCCGCGCCTCGAAGGCGGCCGGAAGGACGAACCGCCGGTAGTGCTGGTCCGTCACCTTCACACCGCTCGAGTCGCGAATGGTCCGGTACTCCACGGCCAGCAGATCACCGGGATCGGTGACCGCCGACGCTAGCGCGATGAGATCGCGCTCCTCCTCTTCGGTGATGGCATGGAGGAAGAAACGCGCGTACACGAGGCGTGGCCCCGAGTCGCCCCGCACCAGGGCCGGCAGCGCGGAATCCTCGATCCTCGAGGCAATGAAGGTCGCCCGCTCGCCGAGCGCCTCGGCCAGCCTCCGGCAACCATCGATCGCGACATGCGAGGCATCGACGCCCACGACCTCGTGCCCGTAGCCGGCGAAGAACACCGAATCCCGCCCGTTGCCACAGCCGAGCTCGATGACCCGGTGGCGCCGCCCGAGCTCACCTGCGACGAAGACGGCGAACTGCGACGGCAAGTGGCGCACGGTGGTCGACCGCGCGGCGTAGTACTCGTCCCAGTAGTGGGTACGCGCCTCGGGGGTTGCGTCGGCCTGTGCCGCGTCGTCGTCCTGCATCGGGCGAAGGGTAGCGGGTCGCGGCGCGGCAGGGGGCGACCGGTTGCGGAGGCTGGTGTGATCCATCCACGACCCGGGTTGCGGCACCCGGGTAGCATCGGCCGCATGGCGTCCAAGAAGGAGATCCTGGAGATCGGCGGCCGCGAGGTCGCCATCAGCAACCCCGACAAGGTCTACTTTCCCCGCGCCGGCCATACCAAGCTGGACCTCGTCCGCTACTTCCTCGCCGTCGCCGACGGCGCGCTGGTCGGCGTCCGCGGCCGGCCGATGGCGCTCAAGCGCTTCGTCGACGGCGCCGAGAAGGAGCCGTTCTTCCAGAAGCGCGCCCCCGACAACCGGCCCGACTGGATGCGCGTCGCGACGCTGGCCTTCCCCTCGGGTCGAACCGCGGATGAGCTGGTCGTGGACGAGGCCGCCGGGCTCGCGTGGGTCGCCAACCTGGGCTGCCTGGACCTCAACCCGCATCCCGTCCGCGCCGAGGACCTGGACCACCCCGACGAGCTGCGCATCGACCTCGATCCCGTGCCGGGCGTGCCGTGGTCGGACGTGCGCGAGGTCGCCCTGGTCTGCCGCGGGGCGCTCGATGCCGTGGGCCTCGTCGGTTGGCCGAAGACGTCCGGCTCCCGCGGCATCCACATCAACGTGCGCATCGAGCCGCGCTGGACGTACCCGGAGGTCCGGCGGGCGGCGCTGGCGCTGGCACGGGACGTGGAACGGCGGGCCCCTTCGATCGCCACGAGCAAGTGGTGGAAGGAGGAGCGCCACGGCGTCTTCCTGGACTACAACCAGAACGCGAAGGACCGGACCGTCGCGTCCGCCTACTCCGTGCGGCCCACGCCGGACGCCCGGGTCTCGTTCCCGCTGCGCTGGGACGAGGTGCCGGACTGCGCCATGGAGGACTTCACGCTGGCGACGGTCCCGGCGCTGTACGCGGAGCGCGGCGACGCCGGGGCCGGGATCGACGGCACCGCGGGCTCCCTCGAGGCCCTGCTGGAGCTGTCGAAGCGCCACGAGGCCGAGGGCGAGGGCGACGCGCCGTGGCCGCCCAACTACGCCAAGCAGGAGGGCGAGCCTCCGCGCGTCCAGCCGTCCCGCAAGCGCCGCGCCGATGCGGACTACGCGGGCCGCGGCGTCGACGGCGGTCCCCCGCCCGAGGTCGCCCAGGCGCGCGCGGCCGCGGTGGCGGCGGGTGACGCGAACGCCGGGCTGCCGACGGAGTGGGAGGGATCGCGGCCGTCGCCCACCGGGCGCCGCCGGTCGAACGTCCCGGTCATCGAGCTGGGGCGGGCGCCCACCAAGGTCGAGGTCTACGCCGGCCTCGAGCGCTGGAAGGCCCGCCACCCGGAGGCCGCCACGTACCTGGAGCCCGCGGACGTCATCGAGACCGCGATGCGCGGCCGGGCCTACGCCTGGTATCGCCTGCGGCTCAACCTGGTCCACGTCCCGGAGACCCTGCGCCCGCCGCAGGAGCCGCTGGACCCGGACGCCGCGCCCGACGACTGGGCGACCCTGTCCGACGACGAGCGGGCAGCGTGGATGGCCGGCCGGACACCGACCCGTCGGGTACGCTCCGCACCGCCGACCGACGAACCGGCGGGCTGAGCCGGAGGACCCGTGGACCGAGGCATGCGACGGGCGCTGGTGGTCGGCCTCCTCCTGGTCGTCGTGGGTGTTAGCGCAGTCTCCATGCTGGCGTGGGCGACCGCCGACCGGGCGACGCTGACCGCTCCTCCCGCGGAGGACAAGGACCCGGACGCAGCGCTCGTCACCCGACCCGCGACCATCCTCCAGTCCGTGCCGTTCCACGGCGCGCCGGGCGGCCCGGCGATCCTCGACGAGTTCGGCGAGAACGAGGAGCTGGCGCGCGTCGGCCAGCTCGTGACGATCCTCGAGGAGCGGGTCGTGCCCGGCCGCGGCCAGTGGGTACGCGTCTTCGTGGAGGTGGATCCGAACGCGTGGCCGGGCGACTTCTACGCCTGGCTGCCGGTGGCGGCGAACGGGAAGCCGGTGCTGGAGCCGGGGGACGCGGCAGATTGCCCGCCGGACCTCGACCTGGACTCGCTCGCGCCGCTGGCGCCCTTCGATCGGCTGCGCTGCTCCGGCGACAGGCCCATCACGATGGACGCGCGCACGGTGTTCGAAGCCGGCTACGCGGCCTATGACGTGACACCGGCCTGGTTCGGCGGGCGGGGGGACCCGTTGGCCGTCATCGGCCTGGCCGACCCCGAGCGCGCGTTCGGCATGTACCCGGACACCACCGGTCCCTGGCTCGACGCCGTCGTCGCGCCCGGGGTCCCGATGCCGCCAATGGACGTGGACGCGCGGGTCACGGGCCGGTTCGACCATCCTGCTGCGGCGGCCTGCCGGCGCACCGCCGGGATCCCGGCCATCGATCCCCCACCCCCGGCCGGTGCCGGGCCTCCGCCAGAAGCGCCGGCGGACAGCGTCAGCTGGTGCCGCGGCCGGTTCGTCATCACGGGCTGGACGATCACGGCCGGACCAGAACGACAGCCACCGGTGCCGGGCCAGGTCCAGCTCCACCGGTCGCCGTTCGGGGGCGTGTGCGCGGGCGTTGGGATGGACGGGCCGCTGACGTTCCGGATCGACCCGGCGCAGCCGGACCCGGTCTGGATCGAGCGCCCGGGTGACCCGCTCAGGATCATCCCGCGCTTCTCGAACCGGTTCACCTTCGTGCTGGACCCCGAGCCCGGCATCAGCGACGGCGCCGGGCTCGTGATCAGGGACGGAACCGAGTTCGACCCGGAGATTGGCTTCCCCGGTCACTCCACCTGCCCGGGGGGCCGGACCATCGACTTCGAGTGACACCGCGACCCGCGGCCGGACGGGGAGGAACCTCACCCGCGAACCGGACGGTCAGTCGAGGTCCTCGCTGATCCCGGGGGCCTCCTCGAGGGGCTCCATGCCCCGGAGCCGACGCAGGCGGTTCACCCGGTCGACGGTCGCGGGGTGGGTCGCGTAGATCCGCGAGGCCCGCTTCTCGGTCGCCCGGATCGGGTTGACGAACCACAGTGGGGCAGTCGCCCGGTTGGCCGCCTGGAGCACCTCGTCCGTGCTGGCGGCCCGGAGGAGCGCCGTCTCGAGGGCCGAAGGGTTGCGCCCCAGCTCGACCGCCGTCGCATCGGCGAGGTACTCGCGCTCGCGCGACACGGCCACCTGCGTGAGCCGGGCGAACAGCGGCGCGATCGCGTTGAGAACCGTCGCGACCAGCAGCAGGACGAGCACGAAGATGATGACCGCGAGGATGATCGCGGCGCCATCGCCGAGATCGTCACCCCCGCCACCGTCACCTCCTCCGCCACCGCCACCGCCACCGCCATGGCCGCCGCCGCCGCCCCACGAGCCGAAACCCCAGGACCCTCCGCTGCCACCGCCGCCGGCTGAGTCCACGATGAGCCGCGGCACTCTCAGCGGGAAGGTCACGACGCGGAAGAAGCCGTCGGCGATGAGCACGACGAGGCCGACACCGATGGCCACCACCATGCTGTAGCGGGTGTCGTAGTTGCGGATGTGGGCGAGCTCGTGGGCAACCACGCCCTGGAGCTGCTCGCGGTCCATGACCCGCAGAAGGCCCCGCGTCACCACGAGCACCGAGTGGCCGGGGTCTCGCCCCGCCGAGAACGCGTTCGGCGCTGCCTCCTCGACGATGTAGAGCCTGGGTGGGGGGATGTCCGCGGCGATCGAGAGCTCCCGCACGACGTCGCTGAACACCGCGTCCTGCGCCGAGGCGGCATCGATCGGCCGCGCGCTCGAGAGCCGCAGCAGCGCGCGGTCCCCCAGCCGGAATGACGCGACCGCCGACGCCACGCCCACCGCGATGGCGCCACCCGCGACGGCAAGCCCCACCGAGGTCCGCAGCGACACCACGGTGGCGACGATGTAGGCGGTCAGGGCCAGCGCGACGACGATCGCTCCCGACAGGAACAGGCTGTCGCGCCGGTTCTCGGCGGCCTGCGCCCAGAAGGTGTTGCCCGGCGGCGAGATCCGGTGCCAGGCGATCGGCACGGTGACGAGCACGCCCAGCGCGACGACGAGGATGACCGCCGGCTCCCATGGCGTGATCCCGAACGGACCCGATCTGAAGGCGAACGGCAGGTTCCCGAACTCGGCAAGGTAGTAGATGACCAGGCCCGTGATCAGCGGAACCAGGAACAGGATCGCGACGAACGCGAGCACGATCCGCCCGTAGTCGGCGTCGCCGATCCCCGATGCGATGCCCGGCCGGGAGCGGCGCATCGCCCGGTCAGCCGCCGCCGAAGATGCGCGCCAGCTCGAACGGCACGGTGGTCTCGAGCTGGTCGTAGCGGCAGTCCGCGGGCGCCTTGTCCGGGCGCCAGCGCTTGAACGTGGTCGCGTGGCGGAAGCGGTCGCCCTGGAGGTGGTCGTAGCCCACCTCGGCGATGCGCTCGCAGCGCAGCGGCTCCCAGCTGAGGTCCTTGCCGCGGTTCCAGCGCGAGCCGGCGCCCGGCAGCCGCTGGCCCGACCCGTCGGTGCCGGTGCTCGCCCACTCGGCCCACTCGGCCCAGGGGTGCCCGTCGAGCGCGCCCTCCCGGAGCGGCGCCAGCTCCTCGACCAGCGCGGCGCGCCGCTCCCAGGTGAACGACGAGGTGATGCCCACGTGGTGGAGCTTGCCCGCGTCGTCGAACAGCCCCAGCAGCAGGCTGCCGACGTGGGTCCCGGGCCCGTTCTTGTGCCAGCGGAAGCCCGCGACCACGCAGTCGGCCGTCCGCCCGTGCTTGATCTTGAGCATCGCGCGCTTGCCGGGCTGGTAGGCGCCCTCGAGGCGCTTCGCGACCACGCCGTCGAGACCGGCTCCCTCGAAGTGCTCGAACCACTCGGCGGCGAGGGCGCGGTCCTGCGTGGCCGGCGTGACGTGGATGGGCGGCTCGACCCCGGCCAGGGCCTCCACCAACCGGGCCCGGCGCTCGCCCTGCGGCACGGCCCGGAGGTCCTCGTCGCCGAGCGCGAGCAGGTCCCACGCCACGAACGAGGCCGGGCTCTCCGCGGCGAGCATGGCGACCCTCGACGCCGCCGGGTGGATCCGGAGCAGCAGCGCCTCGAAGTCCAGGGCGCCGTCACGCGCAATCACCACCTCGCCGTCCAGCACGCAGCGCTCCGGGAGCTGGGCGAGGAACGGCGCCGCGAGCTCCGGGAAGTAGCGGTCCAGCGGCTTGAGGTCCCGGCTCTGGGTGAGGATCTCGTCGCCGTCGCGGAACACGATGGCCCGGAAGCCGTCCCACTTGGGTTCGTAGAGCCAGCCGTCGCCCTCGGGCAGGGTGTCGGACGCCTTGGCGAGCATGGGCTCCACCGGGGGCTCGAACGGGAGTCGCATGGCGGCACGATACCCCGCCACGGAACCCCGGGTCCGGCGCTGCGGGACATCCCTGAACCGCGGTTGGGGGTCGTGCGCGCACGATGCGGGCGATGCGGAACCTGCGCGACGCAGGCCGCGTCCGCCCATCGCCGCACCAGCGGCCCCGAGCACGCGAGCCACGTGCCCATCGCAAAGGGTGGGAACCGAATGTCGAACGCCAGACCGCGGAGCCGCCTGCTCCACGTCTTCATCCCGATCGCCGTGCTGGCGATGCTCCTCGCCGCCTGCGGCGGCAGCTCGTCGTCGATCCTCTCGACCGTCGGCAGCGCGGTCGACACATCCGGCGAGAGCGGTGCAGTCCCCCAGGCCGCCGCCGCGTCCGAGGCGCCCGCAGCCCAGGAGGCCGCCGGCCAGCCGCCCGTGAGGAGCGCCGGCCAGGCGCCGTCCGCGCCGCGCGACGACCTCAAGATCGTCTACACCGGCTCCCTCGAGCTCGTCGTGGACGACCTGCAGGCCGCCCTCGCCAAGGCCAAGACCGCCGTGCTCGCCACCGGTGGGTACATCGGCGCTTCCCAGGAGGCCAACGACGGCGACCGCTCCGTCGCCACCATCACCTACCGTGTCCCGGCCTCCCGCTGGGAGGACGCCCTCGCGTCGCTGCGCGGCCTCGCGACCGAGGTCGTGGGCGAGCAGACCCAGGCGACGGAGGTCGGCGGGCAGCTGGTCGACATCGAGGCCAGGCTGCGCAACCTGCGGGCCAGCGAACAGGTCCTCGTGGACATCGCCAAGGGAACGGGCAAGGTCACCGACCTGCTCGAGGTCGAGGCGCGGATCGCCGACGTCCGCGGCCAGATCGAGCAGCTGGACGGCCAGCGGCTGCAGCTGCAGGACCAGGTCGCGTATGGAACGCTCGTGGCCACCTTCGGCACCGAGATCGTCCAGGTCCAGGAGACGGCCAAGGGCTGGGATCCGACGTCCGACGTGGACGGCGCGACGGCGACCCTGATCGGCGCCGGCCAGTCGATCGTCTCCGGGGCGATCTGGTTCGGCATCGTCTGGCTGCCCGTGATCCTCGTCCTGCTGGTGTTCGCGCTGATCGCACGCTGGGCGTTCCGGCGGTTCTGGCCGAAGCCCGCGCCGATCGATCCGGTCCCCGGCTGGGGCAGCGGGAGCTGATCGCTAGCGTTCAAGTTGACGGGAGGCGGTGCCCCGCGCCGCCTCCCAGCCCAGCAGCACTTCGCGGGCCCGCTCACGGGTGAGGTTCCAGGCGGGCCAGCCCTGCAGCGACGGGTCCGTGCGCAGCTGCTCCTCGCGCCGCGCGAGCGCCGGGGCCAGCGCGTCCCGGTCCGCCTGCCCGAGCCGGTCCCACACGTCCACGACGGGCACGACCGCCTCGTCGCCGAGCTGGGTGAGGTAGTCCGTGTCGAGACCCGTGCTGCCGCCGGACGGCACGAGCGACGGGTCGATCGCCCGGTCCAGGTTCCGCCCCGTCACGAACGCCTGCGGGCCGAGCGCGTTCAGGCCGCAGATCACGACGAGGACCATGATCCCGAGGGCATGCAGCGTCCAGCGGGTTCGGCGCGCCAGGAGGAGGCCCGCGGTCACCGCCAGCGCCACGGCCAGCCACGCGATCGCGACCAGCACGACGAGGCGGAGCTCCGTCCAGCCGTACATCGACTGGTAGAGCCGGAGCCGGGTGAAGGCCGAGACGAGCACGACGGCCGTGAGCGCCAGCAGCACGAGGGCTCCGGCCAGCTGACCGCGCGATCGCGAGCCCACGGCGAGGTCCAGCGTCACGACGAGCAACCCGGCCAGGACGGCGACCAGCACCAGCTCGAAGAACCCACGGCGGGCGTACTCCGCGTAGGTGAGCCCGGCCATGGCCAGCGTGTCGGTGCCACCGAAGAGGTAGGCGAGCTGCAGCGCCACGAAGGCGGCGAAGAGGACGTCGATGACGACCAGGATCGTGGCCGCCTCGGTCGTCCCGAGGCGCAGCGGGGGCCGGTCCTCCGGCGCGAGCATCGGCGGCCAGGTCGGGGCGGGGACGATGCGGCGGGCCCGTACCAGCCGCCGCCGGCCGCCGCGGCAACGGGCACGGGCGGGAGGGGTGGCGCGGACGACACGGGGTCGCTCGGCGTCGTCTGCGTGGTCGGCGTGGTCGGCGGGGCTGGCGGGTCGGCGTGGTCGTGCCCGCGGACTCGGGGTGCTGGGCGGGCGTGGCCGCGTGCGCCGGGAGCAGGCCGGCGGCGAGTCCCAGCAGCCCGGCAGCTCCCCAGGCGACCACGGTCACCACGACGACCCGGACGAACAGGTCCTCCAGGTCCACGTCCGGCTGCCAGGCCAGCACGTCCGCGGTCAGCCGGGCGAAGACCGCATCGGCGGAGGCGAACAGGGCCACGAACACGGCGACGATCGGCAGCGCGATGACAAGACCCCGGGCGAACGGGGCTCCCCGACGGAGCCGCTCGAGCCAGTGTCCCCAACGAGTGGACGTCGCGGGGCTGGCGGTCCCGGGGCGCGGGGCCCGAAGCATGCTCCCCGCTCCGATCGCCGCGGCGGCAACGGCACCGACCGCCAGCTCCAGGACGCGCGGCACGAGGCCGCGCGTGATCCGCCCGCCGGCCAGGCACCCGACGGTCCCCGCGGCCAGGGCCGCTGCGAGCAGGAGATCCAGGGTCACGAGCCAGTCGTCGGCGCGCAGCACGGCCATCGAGGCGAGACCGAGCGCCGTGGGGGCCAGCCAGGCATCCGCGGGATCCATGCGGCGGATCCCGTCCCGGCCGGCGACGAGCAGCGCGGCGGCCAGGAAGGCGGCCATCACGATGGCCGCGTTGAGCCCGGCGGCGTTACCGGGTACGAGGACGTCGAACAGGATGCCGCCGACGAGCGCGAGCAGCACGATCCGGCGGAGGAGCGAGGACATGCGGTGGTCTCCGTGCGGACCGGTGGGCGGGCCGGCCGGGGGCGAGACGGCCGGCAGTCACGGGCGTGTTGCGCCGCCGGTTCAGGCGGTTCGACGCGGCGCCCCGACGCGGCGCCCCGACGGCCGGGCCACCCGCTCATACTCAAGCGGCGCTACGGTTCGGTCCGCCGCGATCTCCGCCGCTCCAGGACACCCTCCGTTCGCCCCGGGGCCAGGTACCGAACGGACCCGGGCATGGACCGCTGCCCCTGTCCGCTCAGCGATCCGTAGCGCCGGTACACGCCGGGCTCGACCCACCGCCCAGTGGCGGCTCGGGCCATCCGCCCAGCAGGCTTCCGCGGGCCACCCCCTGGGCGGGTCTACCAGCGCACCATCGGCGAGATCAACCGCTGGGCGGCGCCAATCGGCACGGCTCGGGTCCCGCCGCGCAACAGGCGACCCGGCCGGCGGGCAGATCGTGCTGTGGCGCGCCCGTTGACCCGCCAGACGGGCAAGCCCGCCGCAGGAGCCGCGGGCTGATGCGCCCGTTCATCCACGCGGCGGCGCGGGTGACCCGGGCGCCTGCGCCACGCGCCCACGCACGAGGAGCGGCGGAGAGCTCCTACACGGCCTCGTACTTCACGTAGGACGGGCGCCACATCGCGGCGTCCACCGCGGCTGGGATCGCCGCCGGCGGGAAGCGCCGCGCGACGCCCAGGTCGCCCAGGTGCGCCACCACCGCGATCGCGATCTCGCGCGCGACGGAGCGCAGGTCCGCGATCGGCGGGAACAGGTCGCCCGCGGCCAGCGCGGCCGGGGAGGCCATCTCGGCCAGCCGCTGGGCCGCGACGAGGAAGGCCGAGTCGGGCAGGATCCGCGCCTCGGACACGATGGCACCGAGGCCGACACCCGGGAACACGTACGCGTTGTTGGCCTGCGGGATGCGGATCGCCCGCCCGCCGACCTCGACCGGCGGGAAGGGGCTGCCCGTCGCGACGACGGCCCGGCCGCCGGTCCAGGCGAGGATGTCCGAGGGACGCGCCTCGGTGACCGATGTCGGGTTCGAGAGCGGCAGGACGATCGGCCGCTCGCAGCCGTCGGCCATCGCCCGGATCGTCTCCTCGGTGAAGGCTCCGCCGACGCCCGTGGTGCCCAGCAGGACATCCGGCCGGAAGGCCGCAACGACCTCGTGCAGGTCATGTGACGCATCGGGATCGAGCCCGACGGCCGTGACGACGTCCCGCGGCAGGGCCCCATCCTTCTTGTCGTCCTCGAGCCCCGGGCGCCCCTCGACGATCAGGCCGTGCGAGTCGAGCATCGCGATGGCGTCACGGGCTTCCGCGGCCGTCATGCCGGCCTCGACCATCGCCACCCGCAGCAGGCGCGCGATGCCCGTGCCAGCCGCCCCGGAGCCGGCCAGCACGAACCGGCTGCCCACGAGCGGCCGGCCGGTGGAGCGCAGCGCCCCGAGGATCGCGGCGAGGGCGATGGCGGACGTGCCCTGGATGTCGTCGTTGAACGAGCAGACCCAGTTGCGGTAGCGGCTGAGCAGCCGGATCGCGTTGTGCTGCTTGAAGTCCTCCCACTGGAGCACGGCCCTCGGCAGGACCTCGCGCACGCCGGCGACGAACGCCTCGACCACCTCGTCGTAGGCATCGCCGCGCAGGCGTGGGTGCCGCCAGCCCACGTAGAGGGGATCAACGAGGAGCTCCACGCGATCGGTGCCGACGTCCAGCGAGACCGGCAGCGTGAGCCCTGGGTGGATGCCGGCCGCGGCGGAGTACAGGGCGAGCTTGCCCACGGGGATCGGCATGCCGCCGGCCCCTTGATCGCCCAGGCCGAGGATCCGCTCGTTGTCGGTGACGACGATCAGCCGGATCTCGTCGAGGGCTGCGTTGCGGAGGATCTCGGGCACGCGGTCCACGTCGTCGGGCGTGATCCAGACTCCGCGGGGGCGGCGCCACAGGTGGCTGAATTCCTGGCACGCGCGGCCGACGGTGGGCGTGTAGACGATCGGGAGCAGTTCCTCCAGGTGCTCCAGCAGCACGCGATGAAAGAGGGTCTCGTTGCGGTCGTGCAGGGCCGCCAGCCCGATGTGGCGCTCGAGGTCGTCCGCCTTGCGCCGGACGTGCTCGAGCTCCAGGGACACCTGGTGATCGATGTCCACGACGCGTGGCGGGAGGAGGCCCCGCAGCCCCAGGTCGTGACGCTCGTCGTCCGTGAACGCCGCGTCCTTGTTGAGCACCGCATCGGAGAGCAGCGCCATGCCGCGCAGGGTGACGGGCGCGGGGCCGGTGCCGGTCCGCAGGGCATCCAGCACGGGGCGGGACAGGCGGTGCGCGGGGCCTCGGGGTGTGGCCGGTTCGGTGAGCGTCACGAGGTGATCCTCCGGGATCGGGCGCGGCCACCAGGGCAGGGTGGCATGGCTGAAGGGGTCGTCGCGGGAGATGGCGCCCGCATCTCAGCGGGCGACCACGACAGTGACATGGGCGTGGCTGGCGACGTGCTCGGACACGCTGCCCTGGAGCGTCCTGGCGAGACTGCGGACGCCGCGGGTGCCGATGACGATCGTGTCGTAACCGCGCTCGTCGGCGACGCGCTCGATGGTGCGCGCGACATCGCCCCCGGGCTCGAGCATCTCGGCCTCGATCCCCGCCTCGCGCAGGGCCCGTCGCGCCTCGAGGAGCTCCTCGGCGTGGACCGTGCGATCGTCCCAGGGATCGATCGCTGTGCGGCCACTGCGCACCGGCACGACGCTGATCACGCCGACCTCGGCCCCGAGCCGGGTTGCCAGCTCGATCGTCTGTTCAAGGGCTCGCTTGGCGGGTTCGCCCCCGTCGTACGCGAGCAGGATCTTCTTCATGCTCGCCTCCCTTCGGGCGATGGCGACGACGACACACCGACGACAGGTACAGACCTGCCACTCAGCTTCCAGCATCCACCCGGCGCCTGACGGCGCCCAGCGGCCCGCGGACCGCGCCGAGGGGCCGAAGGGCACGAATCGGCATGGCACGATTGGGGGGTGACGGATCAGGAAGCTCGCTACGACCGCATCGCCGAGGGCTACGCCCGGTGGTGGGCGCCCGTGCACCGTCCCGCGACGCTCGCCCTGCTCGAGGAGATCGCACCGGCCGTGACCAACGGCGCCACGAGCATCCTCGATGTCGGATGCGGGACAGGGGCGCTGGCCGCCGCCGCGGTCGAGCGCTGGCCAGCCGTCCGAGTCACGGGCGTGGACGTCTCTGCGGGCATGCTGGCGGTGGCAGCCCGTGAGCTGGGGGCGCTCGACGCGTCAACTCGAGATCGCGTGTCACTGGTCCAGGCGACCGCGGACCGGCTGCCCTTCGCCGACGGCGACTTCGACATCGTGGTCACCGCGTTCGTGCTCCAGCTCGTGCCATCCCGCAACCGGGCCCTGCGGGAGGCGAGACGGGTCCTCGCTCGAGGCGGGGTGCTGGCGCACGTCACGTGGCTCTCCGGCGGCTCGTTCCCGGCCGACGACGCCTACGCGGACGCGCTCGTTGCGGCGGGGCTGGAGCCGCGCGACGACGGTGGCGCCCACGACGAGCCGCACTCGGCGATGGAGGCCGCGGCCCAGCTCCGTCGCGCAGGGTTCTCCGGCGTCACGTCGCGCTCGGGCGAGGTGGACCACAGGTACACGCCAGAGGGATTCCTCGCGTTCCTCGCGCGCTTCGACGACGAGGAGCTCTTCGCGACGCTGGAGCCCGCGGTGCGCGCGGCGCTCGAGGCGGACCTGCTGGGACGACTGCGTGGGCTCCCGCCCGACGGGTTGCGGATGCGACTGCCGATCGCGATCGTCACGGGGCAGCGCTCGGCTCGACCCTGACGGTCACGCCGCGTCCGCCCGTACGGCGACCAGAAGGCGAGCTGGCTGAGCAGGCCGACTGAGCGGCCCGGCCGGTCAGCCCTCGGTATCGGCCTCGGCGGCACCCTCGGACGGCGCCTCAGCGGCACCCTCGGACGGCGCCTCGGCAACGACGACCTCCTCGACGCGCGGCGCCAGGACGCGGGCGATCACGTCGTTCGCCTCCGCCTGGATCGTCACGCCCTCAGGAGCCTGGAGATCCGCGACCGTGATCGTGCTGTCGTAGTCGACCAGGCTGCCGAGGTCGTACTGCAGCGACTCGGGCAGCTTGTCGGGGAGGGCCCTGACCTTGACGCTCGACGTCGGGTGCACGAGCGTGCCGCCGGACTCGACGGCGGGGGCAGCGCCGATCCCCACGAGCTGGACCTCGACCGTCAGCTCCTCGGTCATCCGCACGGCGAACAGGTCGACGTGGAGCGGCCGCCGGGTGACCGGGTGGACCTGGATGTTGTGCACGATCACCGGCCTGGCCTTGGCACCGTCCACGACGACGTCCACCAGGGTGGACGCGCCGACGTGACGGCGGAGCAGGCTGAACTCGTGGGCGTCGAGGGTGAGGGGCTCGCTCGCCGCGCCGTGACCGTAGATCACGGCCGGCAGGAGGCCCTCGTGGCGGAGACGCGCGACCTTCTTGCCGGTCACGGTGCGGCTGGCGGCCGCGAGGCTGGGTCGGTCGGGCACGTGGATGTTCCTCGCTCTGTGGGCGGCCCGCGCACCCCTCGCGTTTCTCGGGGCGGGACCGGGTCGTCGGGGGTCTCCCACCCGTCTGACGTCACGCGGGAGGTTACCACAGGGGTGGCCGGACCCCACCGGGCGTGTCCCCACCGGGCGCCCCTCGGTGTAGGATCGGCGGGCCGTGGCAACCATCCTGATCGTTGAAGACGAGTTCGCCGTCGCGCGAGGCATCCAGTACGCCCTCCAGCAGGAAGGCTACGAGGTGACGATCGCTCGATCGGGGGAGGAGGGGCTGGAGTTCGCCACCACCCAGGCCCCCGACCTCATCGTCCTGGACGTCCGGCTGCCAGGCATGGACGGCTTCGAGGTCCTCCGGCGCCTCCGGGCGGTCGGCTCCAAGGCCCCGGTCCTGTTCCTCACCGCGCGCGGCGACGAGTTCGACAAGGTGGTCGGCCTCGAGCTCGGTGCCGACGACTACGTGACCAAGCCGTTCGCCCTGCGGGAGCTGATGAGCCGCATCCGGGCGCTCCTGCGGCGCGCCTACGGCGATCTCGCCAACGCGGCCGGAGGGCGCGTGATCCGCCACGGCGATCTGGTGATCGATCTCGAGCGGCGGCGGGTCCAGCGCGGCAACCGGCGGATCGCCCTGACGGCCACCGAGTTCGAGATCCTGCGCCACCTCGCCAGCCGGCCGGGCCGCGTCTTCAGCCGGCGTGAGCTTCTCGAGCTGCTGCGCGACTACGAGGCCCTGGACCAGGACGAGAAGACGATCAACGTCCACGTCAGCCACCTGCGCGACAAGATCGAGGACGACCCGTCCCTTCCCCAGTTCGTGCTGACGGTCCGCGGCGCCGGCTACCAGTTCGCCGAGCACTGAGATGACCGACGTCCGCACGCCGGACGGGGTCCCGCCGGCCCTGCGCGGTGCGGACGGACGGCGGCGCAACCCGGTCCCCCAGTCGTTCCAGACGCGACTCACGTTCGCGTTCATGGCGGTCGTGGCCCTCACCCTGACGCTGGTGGCCCCGGTACTTGTCCTGCGCCTCGATGACTTCTTCCGCCAGCAGGAGGAGACCCGGCTCCAGGATCGCGCGGATGCGACCGCCGAGATCCTGGCGCGCGCGATCGGGGACACCTTCGGCGACCAGCGTGCCGTCGTGTGGGTTGACCCGGAGACCGGGAAGACCCAGCTCAGGCCCGAGGTCCAGGCCCTGCTGATCAAGGGCGGGCTCCTGCAGCTCGTCACCGACCAGGTCGCCCAGGCCAGGGTCGACGTCGCGTTCGGCCCCGCGCGCATGGAGACGGACGGGACGATCGCCCCTGACCCTGATCCCGGGCTGGCGTTCGACGCGGACCCGGAGGTCACCTTCCCGCGCGGGCAGGCACCCGACCCGGCGATCGACCCGGCCTCGGCGATGGCGGGGCGGGCCAACGCCATGGCGGACTGGGGTCTCGGGGTCACGCTCAGCAACCCGTACACCAGCCGGGCCAGCACGCTCGCGGCGATCAACGGCCTGCTCCTGCTCATGGCCGCCGTGGCATTCCTGGTTGCCGTGCTCGTGGCCGCGTTCCTGGCCCACCGCTTCACCGTCCCGATCACGCGCCTCACGGATGCCTCGCGGCGCGTGGCGGAGGGCGACCTGTCGGCGCGCGTCGCCACGGACGAGCTGTCCTCGGGGACCCTGGAGCTCCGGGCGCTGTCCACCCAGTTCAACCAGATGGCCGACCGGCTCGAGGAGAGCGTCGGGATCATCCGCCGCGACCGGGACCTGAGCCGCGACTTCCTGGCGGACGTCAGCCACGAGCTGCGGACCCCCATCGCGGCCATGCGCACGTTCGTGGAGCTGCTCCAGGGCCCTGCCGGGCTGGATCCCGCGGCCCGGGGCGAGTTCCTGGGTTCCTCGGCAACCCAGCTGGACCGCCTGGACTGGCTCGCCCAGAACCTCCTGGAGCTCTCGAAGCTGGACTCGGGCCTCGTGCTCCTGGAGCTTCGTCCCGACGACGTGCGCGGCACGATCGAGTCCGCGGTGGAGCAGCAGCTGGCCTCGGCCGAGCGCAAGGGGATCGGCCTGACGGTCGTGTTGCCGGACCGGCCGCTGCGGATCCGGCACGACTCGCCGCGCATCGGCCAGGTCGTGACGAACCTCGTGGGCAATGCGCTCAAGTTCACGGGCCGCGGAGGCGAGGTCCGGGTCACCGCGCGTGCCGAGCCGGACGGCGGCGCACGGATCGAGGTGGTGGACACCGGGGTGGGCATCCCGGAATCCGAGATGCCCCTGATCTTCGATCGCTTCTACCGCGGCACGGAGCTCAACGAGGCGCGCAGCACGGGATCCGGCCTTGGCCTGTCCATCGTCAAGTCCATCGTGGACCTGCACCACGGCACGATCGTGGTGGAGAGCCGCGCGGGCCACGGCTCGCGGTTCGTGGTCACCCTGCCCAGGGACCCGCGCGAGGTCACCGAGGTCGAGCCCGTCGCCGCGGACCTGACCGCCGATCACGGGACGTCCGCATCACCGGTCACACCGCCAGCGCCGGCCCATGCTGCGAACGTGGACGTTTCTTCACCATCTCACGACCCGGCCTTGAACCACGATCCGGCACGCTAGTCCGGGGTCTCCGACCAGGCGGAGCCCGTCATCACCCCACGACCAGAGAGAAGCTTCCTCACCCATGAACGACGACCAGACCCCGGAGGCCCCCCAGGGCACCGGCCCCGACCAGCTCGACGACACCCAGCCCGTCGACGTTCCCCGCTACGCCCCCACGCCGGATCCCCGACCCGATGCCCGCTGGGCGTGGGCGTCGCCCGCCGGCGCGTCGCCGGCCAGCCAGGTCACGTCCGAGCGCTGGTACGAGCCGAGCCCTCCTCCGGGCCAGGCGCCGTACGGTACGACCCCGTCATGGGGCCAGCCGGTGACCGGCACCGGGACGCCGTCGCCCGCGTACGGCACACAGGCCGTTCAGACGGATCCGCAGCCCCGGAAGCGGGGCGGAGCCGGTGCCGGCACCGTCGTCGCGGCGGCCCTGCTCTCGGCCGTGCTCGCCTCCGGCGGCACCGTCGTCGCGCTTGAGCGGGCCGGTGCCTTCGATCAGACCGCGCCGGCCTCGAGTCTCGGCGTCGCGCAGCCCGCCGTGGGCCAGCAGCCCGTCACCATCGACGAGTCCTCGGCGGTCATCGGGGCGGCTGAACGCATTGGCCCGGCCGTCGTCAAGATCTCGACCCAGGGCGCCGCGACCCAGGACCAGTTCGGCTCGATCCCGACCAGCGGCGTGGGCTCGGGCTTCATCTACGACGCGAATGGCTGGATCCTCACCAACCGTCACGTCGTCGCGGACGCTGACACGCTCACCGTGGAGCTCAAGGACGGCCGCCAGTTCGAGGGCAAGGTCTACGGGATCGACACCCTGACCGACCTCGCGATCGTCAAGGTCGCGGAGACGGGCCTGCCCGTCGCACCCATCGGCAAGAGCGACGGCCTCAAGATCGGCCAGCTCGTCGTCGCCATCGGCAGCCCGCTTGGGACCTACTCGTTCTCCGTGACCAGCGGCATCGTGTCCGGCAAGGGCCGCGACATCCAGGTGGACAACGGCACGCGGATCAACAACCTGATCCAGACCGATGCGGCCATCAACCCGGGCAACTCGGGCGGACCGCTCGCGGACGCCTCCGGCGCCGTCGTGGGCATCAACACCGCCGTCGCCACGGACTCGTCCGGCATCGGCTTCGCCATTCCCGTCGACATCGCTCGCCCGATCATGGACCAGGCCCTGAAGGGCGAGGCACTCAGCCGGCCCTGGATCGGCATCCGGTTCCAGGCCATCAACCTGCAGGTCAAGAAGGACCTCAAGCTGACGGTGGACAGCGGCGCCCTGGTGAGCAACACCGGCGGCACCGGGCCGGCAGTCGTCGAGGACAGCCCCGCCGCGCAGGCTGGGATCCAGGACGGCGACATCATCCTGTCGATCAACGGCCAGAAGATCGACCAGGAGCACCCGCTCGACGCGATGCTCGTGCAGTTCGCGCCCGGCGGCACCGTGACCCTGGACGTCCTCCGGGACGGGGCCTCGGTCAAGGTCAGCGTGGTCCTCGGGACGCGACCCGCCAATCTCTAGCTCAGGGACGAAGGGGCGGGTGTCCGCTCCTCGCGAACCGACGCGCCGTCCGAAGGGTCCGGGCGGCGCGTTCGTCTTCCCGACGCCAGGCCCCGACGCCAGGCCCGGGCGCCTGGGACTGTGCGCCGTCAGGCGGTGCGACGGCGCTGGATCTCCACGCCCGCGCCGCGCAGGGTGCCACCCATGCGCACCTTCGGCTTGCGGACCCGGATCGTCACCTCGTCGGCCGGGAAGCCCGCCAGGATCTCGTGGGCGATCGCCTCGGCAAGCGCCTCGATGAGGTTGAACCGGGTCGATTCCACGATCTGGCGGCAGGTGTCGAACACCCGGCTGTAATCGACGGTCTGCCCCAGGTCATCGGACAGCCCGGCGGGCTGGAGGTTCAGCCGCAGCTCCACGTCCACCTCGAACGGCTGCGGCGTCTGCTGCTCCTCCACGTACACACCGTGGGTTCCCTGGAAGACCATCGAATCCAGGATGATGCGGTCGCTCATGCGCCTTCAGGCTCCTCCGGGCCACCCGTCCGGGCGCCATCCACGCAGGATCGCATCCGCGACGCGCGCCGTGCGGGCGTTCTCGCGCACGTCGTGGACGCGAACGATGTCGATGCCGGCGGCGATGCCCAGCGTCGTGGTGGCGGCGGTGGCCTCCACGCGCTGGTCCGGCGGCAGGTCCAGGAGCTTGCCCAGCGTCGACTTGCGCGAGGTCCCCAGCAGGATCGGTCGTCCCAGGACGCGCAGGGCGCCGAGGTCCCCGAGCAGCGCGACGTTGTGGTCCGGGGTCTTGCCGAACCCGATTCCCGGATCCACGACGAGGTGGTCCCAGGGCACGCCGGCGTCCATGGCCCGCTCCAGCGCCCGCTGGAGGTCCGCGATCACCTCGGCGATGAGGTTCCGGTACCGAGCCTCGGCGCGGTTGTGCATCAGGATGATCGGGACGCCCCGCTCAGCTGCGAGACGGACCATCCCCGGGTCTTCCGCCACACCCCAGATGTCGTTGAGGAGGTGCGCGCCCGCATCGAGGGCCGCGCCGGCGACAGTCGGGCTCGTGGTGTCGATGGAGATGACCGTGCCCGGCAGCTCCGTCGCGATCGCGCGGATGACCGGCACCACGCGGGCGATCTCCTCGCCGGGCGGGATGGCGGCGTGACCGGGCCTGCTGGAGGCGCCGCCGACGTCGAGCAGGTCGGCTCCGTCCGCCACCATGCGCCGCGCCTGGTCGAGCCCGGCGGCCACGGGGTCGGCTGCCGCCAGGAGGCCGTCACCCGCGAAGCTGTCCGGGGTCACGTTGAGGATCCCCATGATCCAGGTCCGCCGGCCCCAGTCGAGCGTCCGGGGGCCGACCACCATCGGCTGCGGAGCACCGGGCAGGCCGGACCCGGCGTCATGCGGCAGCGAGCGGGACGGCGTCGCGGCGCCACCGCCCTGGTCAGGACGGGCGTCGACCACGCCGCGCTCGTCGGGTAGCTCTCGCTCGCTCATCGTCGCATCATGCCCCGTTCAGGGCGCGTCCGGGTCGCGCAACGCCGGATCGTCCACGAGCCTGGCGCGGACCGCCCCGACCAGGTACAGCGAACCCGCCACGACGACCGGCCCGCGGCCCACCGCGATGGCGAGATCGAGGGCCTCGTCCGGCTTCGGGGCGGTGCGGACGTCGGCCGTGGGCAGCACGGCCCGCCAGATCGCCGCCAGGTCCGCCGCGGGCATGGCGCGCGGCAGATCCAGGGCGGTACACACGATCGTGGCGCCTTGGAGGACTCGCGAGACGGCCACCGCGGCCACGACACCCTGGACGTCCTTGTCGGCCATGGACGCCCAGACGAGGGTCACCGGGAGCGGGGGCACCTCGCCACCTCCGACGAGATGCGGCCGCAAGTCGTCCAGGGCCTGCGCGAGGGCGCGGGCCCCATCCGGGTTGTGGGCGCCGTCGAGCAGGACCTCGCATGGCACGTCGGACCCTGGCACCGGCACCGTGACCAGCTCCAGGCGCCCCGGCCAGCGCGCGGCGGCATAGCCCCGGCGCCGTGCCTCCGGCGGCACGCTGGCGATTCCCGCCCGGTCGAGCGCATCCAGCAGCCCGTCCGCGACCGCGGCGTTGGAGGCCTGGTGGCGGCCACGGAGCCCCACCTCCACCGCACCGAGGCGCGGCATGTCCAGCGTCACCGCGTCGCGTGACCAGCCCAGGATCGGGACCGGCGCCGCAGCTGCCAGCGGAACGCCGAGGCGCGCGCACCGCCTGCGCAGGATCGTGAGCGCCTCGCCGTCCGTGCCCGTCACGGCCACGTCGCCGCGCTTGACGATCGCCGCCTTCTCACGGGCGATGTGCGCGATCGTCGGCCCCAGGCGGTCGGTGTGGTCGAGGCCCACGTTCGTGAGCACCGCCACGCCCCCGTCCCAGGCGTTGGTCGCGTCGAGGCGTCCGCCCAGGCCGACCTCCACGAGGGCGACGTCGAGGTCCACCTCGGCGAAGTGGCGGAACATGACGGCGGTCAGAAGCTCGAACTCCGTGGGCGGGCCGAGACGGCGCGCGACGCGATCCGCCGCCGGCAGTGCGGCGTCCACGAGCCGGGCAAAGTCCGCGGCCGCGATCGGCCGCCCGTCCACGACGATCCGCTCCCGGTAGGTCACGAGGTGCGGCTTGGGCGTCTCGCCAACCCGGTAGCCCGCGGCCCGCAGCGCGGACCCCGCGAGGGCGATGACGCTCCCCTTGCCGTTCGTGCCCGCGACCAGCGCACCGCGCAGCGCCAGCTCCGGGTTGCCCATCCCTCTCAGCAGCGCGCGGACCCTCCCCAGGCCCAGGTGGATACCGAAGCGGCCACGGGCCTCGAGGGCGTCGAGCGCCTGCCAGTAGGTCCGCGCATCCTGCGTGGACGCACGCGTGTCCTGCGCGGCCGTCGATGGGAAGCGCGGAACCGGGTCGCTCACTCGCGGGTCAGCTCGTCCTCGTAGAAGACACACTGGTTGAAGCGGGGTGTGAGACAGACGTCGTTGACGAAGCCCTCGTCGAGGTGGACCCCGCCGCGCAGCTGGCAGCGCGAGATGGTGCTCGGCTGGCGGAGGAGCCCCTTCAGCAGGTGTGGGGCCTGGATGGGGATCGCGCCGCGCGTGCCGGTCATGTAGAAGTGCGAGCAGACGTTGCGCCGGAGGCTGGGCAGGCCGAAGCCGCGGCCGGGAGGCACGGTGGCGCGGGTTCCGGTGGAAGCGCCGGGGCGCTGCGGGTACGGGGTCACCCACGGCCTGTTCGTGACGGGCATCGGCGCACGGGCCGCAGACGCCGGGACGCCGCGCCCGTCCAAGGGCGCCTGCACGCGCCCGGGAGCCTGCCCCGGGGACCGGCCATGGACGGGGATACCCGCGCGAGAGCCGGCCATCACCTGGCGCGCGTCCATGGCGCTCGATTGACGCGGCGGCGCAACGGCCGGCAGCGGCCTGCGCATGGGCTGGTAGGGTCCCGGGGCTGGGGTCCCGCCCGACGCACCGGGACCGTCCTGGGCGGGCTCGTCGCGGGTCGCGGGTCGCGGGTTGACACGGGAGATCGGTCCATGGCTCCACGAGCCGCGATCTCCCGGGGACGGACGTACAGGTCTCCGGTCCCGCGCTTCCACTGATCCCTCGCCTCGAGCGGCCCCGGGGACGGGGCGCGACGCGATCGCAGCGTATCACCGGAGCACTGGCCGGGCCGGTCTCCCCGCGCGAGGCTGGCCGTCCGAGGCAGGCACGGAGCGTCGACCCGGCGCGGGGCTCCGTCGCGCTTCGTGCGACAATCGAACCCGATGGATCCCCGCCGCGGGGACCGGCCGTCGCAGGTCAGGCCCCGTCCACCCTCCGCCGGTCGGCCCGCGCCCGTGCGCACGCGTCCGGTCACGCCATCGCCCACCAGGCTGAGCGGCTACCGCCGGATCGAACGCCGGCGGGGCCTCCCGCTGGCGATGAAGGCGCTTCTCGCCCTGTCCGTCGTGATGCTGGGCGGCGCCATCCTGTGGGCCGGCAGCGGCCAGGTCGGGCCGTTCATCTCCTCCGTCGTGAAGGGGTTCGGGGGGTTCGTCACCCAGGTCGGGGTGGTGGCGGGCAGCCCCAAGCCCACGGACGCGCCTGACCTGGCCGACGCCCCGTCGATCGAGGTTCCCGAGAAGCCGTACACCAACCGGGACAAGGTCGACGTCACGGTGAACGTCCCGCCGGCCGTGACCGGCCTCGAGGGCTACACCGTCCGTCTGTACGTCACGCTCGAGGGCGAGGGCCCGCAGCTGGTGGTCGAGGAGCCGGTGGGCGACATCTCGGTCCAGGTGCTCGCGGCGGTCGGGCTCACCGCCGGCCGCAACGACATGCAGGCCGCGATCATGGGCCCGGCCGGCGAGAGCGAACGATCGGCGGTCGCCACGTGGGTGCTCGACCAGACCAAGCCCAAGGTGAGCGTCATCTCGCCCAAGAACAACGCACAGGTCAAGAAGGCCGCGATCACCGTCAAGGGCAAGTCCCAGGCCGGTGCCGAGATCCGCCTCCAGAACGCGGCCAACGGTGCCATCGCCACCACGGTGGCCGGCAAGGACAACCTCTGGGAGACCACGCTGGCGATCGCGGACGGCAGCAACGCGATCACGGTGACGGCCACGGACCCGGCGGGCAACGAGAACACGGCCACGCTCAACGTGCGGAAGGGCTCCGGCCGCCTCACGGTCAACCTGACGAGCTCGGCGTACCGGTTCAAGGCGTCCAAGCTGCCCAAGAGCATCACGCTCACCGCGGCCGTCACGGGCCCCGACGGCCGGCGCCTCGCCGGCGCAACGGCCCTGTTCACGATCAGCGTCCCGGGCCTCGAGGCAATCGTCTCGGGCGAGGTCCAGACGAACAAGAGCGGGGTGGCGTCGTTCACCACGACGATCCCCGCGGGCGCGACGCCGGGCGGCGGGCTCGCGACCGTCCTGGTGACGTCCGGCAGCGGCACCACAACGGATCGCCAGGTCCTGACCATCGCGAAGTAGGTCGTCGGTTGCGCAGAATGGCCTCGACAGCAGGGCCGGGCGCAGCTACGATCCGGGCCATGCCGGTCTGGCGTTGCCCCCATTGCGCCTCTCCGCAGCCGGAGTCGTCCCGCTGCTGGGTCTGTCGGCGATCCACCACGTCGTGCGCGACCTGCCGGCACTTCCGGCGGGGCGTTGCGAGCGGCCTGGGACTGTGCGGCCTCGATCCGAAACGGCCGGTGCTCGACGGGACCGAGATGCGAGCCTGCTGGACGGCGACGCCGGCGACCGAGCCCGACGAGCGGCGCATGATGGCCGTCGGCCCCGGGCGGCGGCACGAACGTGACCACCATCATGGAGCCGGATCCGGACGCCTGCCCAGAACGTTCGTTCCAGTCGAGCCCGAGGCATCGACGACGGGCGACGACGTATCGAGCCCTGCCGGGACGACGACGGATGCTGCCGTTGCGCGTGCCGCGTCGATCTCGCCCGCGACGGGCACCGGTGGACGGGTCCCGGGCACATGGTGGCTCTGGGGCGATCCGGAGCCCTGGCCGGACCTCTAGGGCCCAGGGAACGCTCGGCCCTGACGTCGGAACGGGTGGGACGCGGCGACGCGGCGACACGGCGCCCCACGGGTGCCGTCAGGGGCAGACGGTCTGGGTCGCCGGGTCCTGTGCCGTGAGGTTGATCGAGGTCCCGACGGGCTGCTTCTGACCGGCCTTGGGATCCTGGGCCGTGACGATCCAGGTGTCCGGGACAGGGTCGGTGCCGGCCGGGTCGGACACGATCGAGCCCACGGCGAACGTGTCGGCATCGATCAGGGTCTTCGCCACCTCGACCGTGTTGCACGTGTAGTCGCCGACGTTGACCGGCGCCGGGGTGGGCGTGGGCGTGGGAGCCGGGGTGGGCGTGGGCGTGGGCGTCGGAACCGGGGTGGGCGTCGGGCTGGGCGTCGGGCTGGGCGTCGGGCTGGGCGTCGGCTCGGGACCCTCCGAGATCGTATAGTCCACCGACGTGCCTGGGGCCACGACGACACCGGGTCCCGGGTTCTGGGCCATCACGAGGCCGGCAGCCACGCTCGGGCTGAAGTCCTTCGACTCCTCCCCGACCGTCAGGCCATCCTGCACGATCAGCTGGAGCGCCTCGCTTCGGGGCTTGTCGCGCAGGTCCGGCACGGCGACCGCGACCTTGCCCCGGGACACGGTCACGGAGACCTCCGAACCCTCCGCGACGGGCACGCCCGCCGCCGGATCCTGGGTGAGGACGATGTCGGGATCGATGTCGGTTCGCTCCTCGGTCCCGGCAATCACGAGGACCAGGCCAGCCGCATCCGCCGCCGCCTGGGCGTCGGTCATCGTCATGTCCACGAACGCGGGCACCGCGACGGTCGCCCCGGACGGTGATTCGCTGGGACTGGCAGATGGCTCCTCGCCGCCACCGCCCGTGAGCATGCGGAACACGAGGAAGCCCACGATGGCCAGGATGCCGATCCCGAGGAGGCCGGCGATCCAGCCCCACGGGCTCGAGCCGTCCCCGCCATCGTCGCCCTCGCCTTCGACCGACGGAGGCGGCGGCGGCGTGCCGGTCGTGGTCACCGGGGCCGCAGGCGGTGCGGAGCGCGCGTACGCGTCCGGGGGATAGGGCACGGGGTTGGGGCGGGCGGAGGCGCTGGCGACGGTCGCAGCGACGCCGACGGCACCGACCGCGGCCCCTGCGGCTGCCGCACCCGCCAGCGTCGCGGTTCCCGGCGTGGCGGGGTCGGCCAGCCAGCCCTCGAGGGCACTGGCCATCGACGCGGCGGAGGCATACCGGGCGGCCGGATCGAGCGCCATGGCGCGCTGGGCGATCTGGTCCAGCTCCGGCGGCACGCTGGACCGGATCGCGGACGGGCGGGGTGGCGTCGTGGTCAGGCGGGCGAGTGCCACGGCGGCGGCCCCGTCTCCGGAAAACGGCCGCTCGCCCGTGAGCGACTCGTACAGGACGATGCCCAGCGAATAGATGTCCGACGCCTGGGTCGCGGGCTCGCCGCGTGCCTGCTCCGGGCTGAAGTAGTGGACGGAGCCCATCGTCACGCCCGGCAGCGTCAGCTGGGAATCGTCGAGGGCGCGGGCGATGCCGAAGTCGGCGACCTTCACGCGGCCGTCGCGGCCGACGAGGATGTTCGAGGGCTTGACGTCGCGGTGGACGATCCCGCGGACATGGGCCGCCTGGAGCGCCTTGGCCACCTCGGCGGAGACGCGCGCGGCCTGTCGCGGCGGGAGCGCGCCGTTCTCACGGAGGATGGACGACAGGTCCTGCCCGTCGATCAGCTCCATGACGATGTACGGGTCGGACTGCTCCTCGCCGAAGTCGAAGACCGCCACGATGTTCGGGTGGCTGAGCGAGGCCGCCGCCTTGGCCTCGTCGCGGAACCGCGCGAGGAAGTCCGGGTCGCGCCCGAACTCGGGGCGCAGCAGCTTGACGGCCACGTCGCGATCCAGCTGGGCGTCGCGCGCCCGGTAGATCGTGGCCATGCCACCCTGCCCAAGGAGCTCGACGAGGCGATACCGCCCGCCGAGCACGCTCCCGATCTCGGTCACCGTCTACCCGTCTCCCTCTCTGCCGCGGGCGCGGCGTCGCGCCCGCGGGCATCCTACCGCACGGGGTCCGATCGATCGCCGGGTCAGATGTCCAGCGAACGAAGATAGGCGCGGAACTCGCTCCCGAACTCCGGTCGCGCGAGCGCCAGCTCTACCGACGCACGGAGCCAGCCCATCGTGGTGCCGGCGTCGTAGCGGGTGCCCTCATAGGCATAGCCGAAGACGCTCTGCTCCTCCATGAGCGCCTGGATCGCGTCCGTGAGCTGGATCTCGCCGCCGGCCCCGCGCTGCGTCTGCTCCAGCTTGTCGAAGATCTTGGGGGTCAGCACGTAGCGGCCGATGACCGCGAGGTTCGAGGGAGCGGTGCCGGCAGCCGGCTTCTCCACGATGTCGGTCATGCGGTACGTGCGATCCCGGTCATGGCCCTCGTCCACGGGCTCGCCCGCGATCACCCCGTAGCGGCTCGTCTCCTCGTCCGGGACCTCGGTGACGGCCACCACGGATCCGTGATGCTGGTGATAGGCGTGGATCAGCTGGCCGATGACCGGGCGGTCCGCGATCAGCACGTCGTCCGGCAGGATGACGGCGAACGGCTCGTGACCGATGAGATCCTTGGCCATGAGCACGGCGTGCCCCAGGCCCAGCTGCTCCTTCTGGCGGACGTAGGCGATCTGCGCGAGGTCGCTGATGTGGCGGACCTGGCGCAGCTTCTCGATGTCGCCCTTCTCCTCGAGCAGGTGCTCCAGCTCGAAGTTGAGGTCGAAGTGATCCTCGATCGCGCGCTTCTGCGAGGAGGTGACGATGATCACCTGCTCGATGCCGGCGGCCACCGCCTCCTCGACGGCGTACTGGATCACCGGCTTGTCGACGAGGGGCAGCATCTCCTTCGGCTGGGCCTTGGTGGCCGGCAGGAAACGGGTGCCCCAGCCGGCGGCCGGGAAGACGGCTTTGCGGACGCGCATCGAACCTCTCTAGGCGGAGGGAGGAGAGAGCCGCAGTATACCCGTCACCGTTCCGCAACCCTGCGGGCGGGATTGGCCGGTCGGCGTCAGCCGTCGCGCGCGGCGCGGGCCACGAACCGGGCGACGAGGCGGGAGAAGGCGCTCGGGCGATCCAGGTTCGAGAGGTGCATGGCCCTGGGGATGACCGCGTGGCGACCCCGCCGGCAGGACGCTGCCCAGTACTCGCCTCCCGGCCCGAAGACCGGGTCAAGGGACCCGTTGACCACGAGGACGGGCGTCCACAGGCGGCCCAGGCGGTCCAGGTAGCGGCGCCCGATGAGCAGGTCGAGCGCCGCGGCGCCGCCCCTCGGCCAGAAGCCGCCCTCGATGATCGGCTCCGCGATCCGGCGCCCGTAGCGCAGCCGGAAGAACGCCTGTTGAGCACGTCCTGCACCTGCTCGGGCGCACGCTCCAGCAGCGCGCGGAAGAAGCGGTAGGGCCAGGACATCGGCCCGAAGGCCTCCCCGGAGCAGCCGGCGAGGACCAGCCCGGCGACACGCTCCGGGGTATGCCTCCGCCGTGTCGATCGCCACGTAGCCGCCCAGTGAGAGGCCCACGATCACGGCCCTCCCCGACGGGATCTCGGCCTCGATCGCCGCGCGGACCAGGTCAGTGGCCGCCTCGATGGTGAACGAGCGGTCGGCGAGGACGCCGTGTCCGGGCAGGTCCACCGCCACGCACCGGTATCGCGCCCGCGAGTCGCCGGAGCTGCGGCCACCACTGGGCTCGCGTCAACCGGGTGCCGTGGAGGAAGACGATCCCGGGGGCGTCCACGGGCCCCAGCGCGGTCCACGCCCGGGCATCGGGGTCCTGCTCGGGCTGGACATCCTACGGAGTGCGATCCGCCGTCCGGTGCCGGCGGCGCAGAGAAGCCATCCATCAGGATTCAGGATAGCCGCCCCGCCGAACCGGGGCTCCCTGGCGTCAGTCCGCCAGCACCGGCTCCGGGACCAGCCGCCCGCGCCGGGGCTCGCCTCCGGCGGCCTCTGCCACGCCTTCGTGGGCCTGTCGCACAGGAGCCGGCAGCAGGAGCGAGAACAGCAGGCCCATGCCGATGAACCCGGCCGCGACCAGCGCGGCCGTCCGGGCCGCGTCGGCGAAGGCTTCCTCCACGGCCGGGACCATCCCCGCGGCCCGTGGGTCGGACCGGAGCGCGACGAGCGCCTGGCCGTCCGAGATCTCGATGGCGGTCGCGACCTGCTCGGCGGCGGCTGACGGGAGGCCCGGGATCTCGGCGAGCCGGTCGCGGGTCCCCGTGTTCAGGCCCACGAGCAGCACGGTGCCGATCAGGGCGGCCCCGATCGCGGTTCCCACCTGGCGCATGGTGGAGTTCGCCCCCGACGCCAGCCCGGAGCGCTCCGGCGGAACCTCCGAGAGGACGACGTTGGCGAGTTGGGCCGTGGCGAACCCGACGCCCATGCCGTACACGAAGAGCGGGATGGCGAGCACGAGGCCGCTCATGCCGGGCGCCAGCAGCAGGGCAACGCCCAGGACCCCGGCGACCTCGAGCGCCATGCCGATCTGGACCACCCGCCGGGGCTCGAAGCGGTGGGCGAGGCTGCCCGCGATGGGCGCGGCCACGAAGGACCCCAGGGCGAGGGTCAGGAATACGAGGCCCGTCTCGAAGGCGGTGTAGCCCAGGGCAGCCTGCAGGAACAGCGGAAGCGCGAAGAGGAGCCCGAACTCGCCGTCGCTACCGGAGCTGGCCTCAGCCGCGAGCCGAGTCGGCGGTCCTTCCCTCGTCGGTGCCGGCGGAGACATGGGCGTCACGCCTGCGGGCGCGGTCCCGGCCGCGCGTCGCGAGCCGGATGTGGGTGAACGGGATGCGGATCTCGCGGAGCACCTCGGACGAGACCAGGAACCCGGCGAACAGGAACACGACGCCCAGGAACTTGCCCAGCTGGAACAGCTCCGTGGAGCCCGCTCGGTTCAGGGAGTCCGTGATCGTCGGGAAGAACGCACCGATCGCGATCAGGATGGTCGCCGGCACCCGCGAGTGCAGCCGGCCGGCCGCCAGGTCGCGAGCCGCGCCGGGCAGCGACGCGACCAGGTTGACCACGATCGCCACCGGGGCGATGAGGAGATTGAACAGGAACTGGTCGCCCGGCTGGTTCGGATCGAGCGAGTAGTCCAGGACCCGTCTCTTGGGCATGAAGACGTACGCCGAGAACACGGCGCCCAGGAGCAGCGACAGGGCACCGGGGAATGTTCATGACCGGCGTGAGCAACCGGAGGTAGCCCGGCATCGCGTCGCCCACGGGCTGCCCCGTCTCGGGACTCAGCGCATAGCCGGGCGCCGGCAGCGGCGGCGTGAGGACCATGAGGACGATCGACAGCAGCGTGACCCCCACGATCACGCCCGCCGCGAAGCGCGGCCAGGTGTCGTTCCCGAAGTAGGTCTCGACCCCGATGGCCAGGGCGAGGATCACGGTGCCGATGAGGTACAGCAGCGGCAACGGGCCAGCGCCAGCGTAGGCGGGGTTGTTGCGAATCATCAGGGCGATCAGCCCCGACAGCAGCAGCAGGACCGCGTAGGTGTACCCGAACCGCGTCCGGCCAAGCAGGAAGGCGGTGCCGAGGCCCAGCCATGCCGCGGTCCACACGGCGCCGGTCAGATACCAGACCCGGTAGAGCGTCTCGTTCCAGCCGCCGGACGCAGCGAGCGCCTCGGCGCCCGTGCCGATCGCGAACCACGTCATCCCCAGCGCCCATACCAGCTGGAAGCCCTGGCGCCGCTCGCGCCACTGGTCCAGCAGCATCAGTGCGAACAGGAACGCCAGGAGCGAGGTGACGGCGGGCAGCAGGGCGGGCACGTCGTCAGGCCCCCGGCGCGGGGTCGGTGGCAGGAGGCCAGCCGTCGTCCGCAGCGTCGGGGCGGCGCGCCCGCTCGTCCGCGGCGGCAAGCTCGTGAGCAGCTCCCTCGTGGGCGGCGACGAAGGCCAGGAGCAGCCTGTCAAGCAGGCCCGTGGAGGTGTCGTAGAGCTCGCCGACGCGTGACCCATCCACCCCCCGTCGCCGGGCCACGATGCTCAGCTCGGCCAGGAACGGGCGCCGGGCGGAGACGAACATCGACACGCCATCGGCAAGGGGGACTCCGTGGATCGCGAGGCGCTCACCCAGGTGCGCCGCCAGGTCCACGGCCTCGCGCTCCGCCAGGTCGCGGCGTGGGCCCGTCTCGTCGAGGTGCCGGACGAGCGCGTCGACGAGGCTGCGCCCGACCTCGCGATACGACTCGCGCTCCGAGGCCGGGACGGTCGCCCGAGGGTCGAGCTTGCCGCCATGGTGCTCGCCGTAGCGGCGCCGGTAGGCGGCGGACAGGCGATCCTGGCTTGCGCCGAGACTCGCGAGGCTGCCGGCCGGGCCGGTGCGGCGGGCGGCGATCAGGCGCTCCAGGGCCCGCCGCTCGAAGCGGCGGTGACCGCCAGGCGTGGTGAACGCGGGAACCCGACCCTCGTCGGCCCAGCGGCGAAGGGTGTCGGGGTCGACGCCCAGCAGGCGGCTCGCCTCGCCCAGCGCGAGGCGCTCGGGAGGCGGCCGGTCTGCGGGCCGGTTGTCGGACACTGGCACTCCGCTGCGGATACGGGCTGGCCGGGACGCCGGAATTCTCGGCAAAACTGGGTTCCCGAGGCTGGCCGGAGGGCGCGAGTGTAGGTGGGTCCTGAAGGGGCGTCAACCGGGGCGCCGGCCAAGCGGACGTCTCGTGCGTCAGGCCGGGACGAACTCGTGATCGTCGCGGTGGATGCCGTCGCAGAGACCCCAGGAGGGCGGGTCCGTGGGCAACGCGACCGGGCGCATGATCTCGCGCACCTCGCCGCGACGGCAGAACCGGTGGCCGTGCTCGCCCATCCAGCGCCGCACGCAGGCCGGGTCCGAGTGGAACTGGTGCGGGCCGGGGTTGACGGGCGTGGATTCGGTCCAGCCGACCGCCACCTCGGGTGCGACGATATCGAGCAGGTTCACCCGCCAGGGCGTACCCGGGATGACCTCCCGGCAGCCGTCACAGCGGATCGCGACGTTGTCATTGACGATGGTGCGGATCGTCACGCCCATGATCTCCATCGCCCCGGAGGATAGCAGGGGGCCGCGGTCGCGGACACGGTCACGGAGGGCCCAGGACGCCGTCTCTTCCGTCTCGCCGCCACCGGGACCGCGACCCGCGTCTGTGTCACGCCAAGGCTCGGCACGAGGAGCTGGGCTGCGATTCCGTCGGTTCGGGAGTCGGGAGGGCTCAGGGCACCGTGCCTGGGGCCAGGCGGCGACTGAGCGAGATCGCGACCGGCATGGCATGGCGTGCCCAGAAGCGGACGGCTTCGCCGTTCGCGGACTCGTGGTCCACTGCCCAGCGCTCGTACCCCTCGCCATGGGCCCAGTCCACCGCGGCGGCCAGCAGTTGCGATGCCACCTCGGAGCCGCGGACCTCAGGACGGGTGAACGCGGCCGTGACGCTTGCGGTTGCCGCATCACGCACGATCGTCGCGACGTCGGTGGCGCAGGGGCCGATGCGCAGGAACGCCAGGAGCGCCCCGTCGCGCTCCGCGACGAACGTCGCAGCGGCCGGATCCTCGAGACGCCGGCGGTGCACCTCGAGCGGCGACTGCGGCCCGAGGCGCAGGAACACGGGTGATGCCTCCAGGTGGCGCCGGAGCCCCGCGTCGAGGTCCACGATCCGGCCCGCGTCTGCAGGGACGGCCCGCCGGATCGTCACGCCCTCGGGCAGCGGCCCGGCGTCGATGGGTCGCAGGTCCGCGACCAGGTCCACGACGTGGTGGCCGAAGCCAAGGCGCGCATACGTGGCGAGCGCGACCTCGTCGTCGGCCAGGACGGTGACGACGTGCTCCACGCAGGCGCCGCGGATCCATCCGTCGGCGAGCTCGGCGTACAGGCGGGCGCGAATGCGTCCGGCCTGGTCAGGTGGGGCAGCGTGACCGGTGTCCGGGGTGTAGGCAAAGCGGCCGCCGCGTCCGTCGAGCAGGACCGCGGCCTGGTAGCCGACGACCTGGCCGTCGTCGAGTGCGACCAGCCCTCCGCCCCGGTCCGCGAGACCGGCCACCACCTTGGCCACGTGCACAGGGTCGGTCCACGCCGCCGGGAGCGCCGGGACGCTCCCGCGCAGCCGCCCAACGCCGGCCGCGACGAGCTCCGCAGCCGGCAGCACGTGGGCGGGGGCGAGCGCGACGAGGGTCATGGCGTCAGGATGCCCCAGCCGCACGGTGGACGTGGGCTGCGCGCGTTCGCGGCCGGCAGTCGCCCTCGGGACGGGCTGCGGGTGGTACCCCCAACCGGATTCGAACCGGTGATCTCCACCTTGAAAGGGTGGCGTCCTAGGCCTCTAGACGATGGGGGCTCGGTGGCGCCGAACGGCCGGCCGAGTGTACCAGTCAGGCTCCCTGGGTCCCGCTCCAGATCAGGCTCATGATCACCGCGCCAGCCAGGGACATCAGCGCCGCGGCGGCGAGCAGCCCACCGAACAGCGCCGTCATCACGGCCGTGCCGTCACGGCCCGCGCGGCCCGCCCGGACCACGGAGACGAGGGCGAGCACGGCCATGGCGGCGAAGACCAGGCCGATGACGGCGAACCCGGACGCCATGAGTGGCACCTGGAGCTGGTCCCGCACGAGCACGGCATAGGCGACGAACCCGAGACCCCCCAGCAGCGCGACCAGCAGCATCACGCGCACGGGGGAGAGCGCGATGGGCCCGAGGTGGGGACCGCGCCTGCGTGGGGACGCCGGCGCCTCCTGGGCGCCGTAACCGCTCACGGAGCGTCGCTGCTGCTGTCCGCGCGGCGACACCTGCGATCGCCGATCCACGGGGGTGCGGCCACTCATGGAGCCGAGCGTAGCAGGGGTACGCGGGCGGGCGCGATCAGCCGGCCTCGGGGGCCACGGCGGGATCCACGCCGCCCTGCCAGCGGTGGTAGACCGCCACGTTCCACGAGAGCCGTGGCCGCTTGAGCCGGGCCGAGACGCTCTCGCCGCGCTCGCCGAACAGGCCGAGGGCCTCGCTCGCCTCCTCCATCGTGGAGAACGTCCAGAAGCAGTGCAGGACCCGGATCCGGAACCCGCCGCCGCGCAGGAACGGGCCGTCGCGGCGGCTCCAGGTTCCGTATTCGGGCGAGTCCGGGTCGCGCAGGGTGGACACGTCGTCGCGACCGTAGTCGTGGACCACGAGGAGGCGCCCGCCGGGCCTCAGGACGCGGTCCGCCTCCGCGAGATCCGCTGTCCGCACGCCCCGGAAGCCGGTCCACAGCGTGGCCACGACGTCCAGGGAGGCGTCCGGAGCATCGATCCGGAGGAGGTCGCCCTCGGGCGGGGGCGCCACGACGACGGGCCGCACGCCAACCGCGCGCAGGCGATCCAGCCACGCGGTGCCGGGCACGTCGAGGACCGCCACGGCGCCGCCGGCCAGCGGCCCCAGGGCTTCGAGTGCACGGGGAATCTTGCCCTCGATGTCCATGACACCGGCGAGCTGGTCCGCCAAGGACGGGACGCAGGCAAACGGCAGGTCGATCACTGCGGTCGAGGATACGCGGCCCCGGCCGGCCCCGACGCCGGGATTCAGCCTGACCGCCGGAGGATCCGACCCGTGCGGGGTCCCAGGCGGACGACCGCGCTGCCGTCGTCGCCCACGTCGATCGCGGCCCCTGAACCCGACGGGAGGCGATGATCCCCGAGCGTCGCGCCGGCCATCTCCGGGGCCCGGACCCGCACGTCGACGGCCGCATCGCCTGCGTTGACGACCACCAGCACCGCGCCACCCCCGGCCGCCTCCCCGCGCACGTAGGCCAGCGCGTCGTCCACGGCTCCCACGACCCGGAAGGTGCCTCGCCGGAGCGCCGGCAGGGCATGTCGCGCGCCGAACGATGCCCGCGTCCACTCCAGGCCGGCGCGATCCCAGCGCGCCTCGTCCCAGGGGAACGCGCGCCGGCAGTCGGGGTCATGGTCGCCCTCGACGCCGACCTCGTCGCCGTAGTACGTGCACGGCGCTCCCGGCAGGGTCGCCTGGAGCAGAACGGCGAGGTGGTACGAGGCCCGATCATGCCCGGCCATCGTCCGGAAGCGCGGGCTGTCGTGGCTGTCGAGCAGGTTGAGCTGGACCTCCGTCACGGCCCGGTCGTAGAGGGCCATGAGGCGCTCGAGCTCCGCGCCGAAGGCGGCCCCGTCGCGCCGCAGGACGGTGCGTCCGTACTCGTGGTGGCGGCGGACGACGCCTTCGTCCAGGTGCCCCTGGGCGGTGAAGCCCAGGATCGCCTCCGCCAGCGGGTAGTTCATGACCGCATCGAAGCGATCGCCGGTCAGCCACTCCGGGCACTCGGACCAGATCTCGCCCACGATGTACGCCTCGGGGTTCACCGCTCGGCAGCGACGCCGGAACTCCTGCCAGAACGCCTCGTCCCGGATCTCCGTGGGCACGTCCAGGCGCCAGCCGTCGATCCCGAACCGCAGCCAGTGCTCGGCCACCTCGAAGATGTGGGCGCGGACCTCGGGGTTGTCGGTGTTGAGCTTGGGCAGCGCCGGCAGCCCCCACCAGGCCCGGTACCCGAGGTTGCGGAAGGACTCGTCGCCGCGCTGGTCTTCCGGGATGCCGACGAAGGGCTCGCTTGCGGCATCCAGCGGGTCCGAGGGCCACGGGTAGGGCCGGAAGGGGCGGTGGCCCTCGAGGGCGGCCCTGGAGAAGTGGAACCAGTCGCGGTACGGGGAGCCGGCGCCGTTCTCCAGGACGTGGTGAAAGGCCCAGAACCCGCGCCCCGTGTGGTTGAACACCCCGTCGAGCACGACACGCATCCCGCGCGCGTGGGCCGCGTCCAGCAGCTCGCGCAGGGCGTCGCTGCCACCCAGGAGCGGGTCGACCTCCAGGTAGTCGAACGTGTGGTAGCGGTGGTTGGAGGCCGACTTGAAGATCGGGGTCAGGTAGACCGCCGTGACGCCCAGGTCCGCGAGATACGGGAGCCGCTCCGCGATGCCCAGGAGGTCGCCGCCCTTGAACCCGTGATCGGTCGGCACCGCGTCCCAGGCCTCCAGGGTGCCCGGCTTCCGGACCCGCAGCGAGGATGCGAAGCGGTCGGGGAAGACCTGGTAGAAGACCGCGTCGCGAACCCACTCCGGGGTGTCGATGGCCATGAGTACCTCGTTCACTGCTGGGCGTGCCGCCGCAGTGTAGGGCCCGCGGGCCGGGGCATCGCCCCAAGTCGGCCTAGACTGCGTGCCATGCGCCCGCACCGCCACCCACTCGCCCTGGCCCTCGTCGCCCTTCTGGCCGCAGGCTGCGCCTCGAGCACCTCCACCTCGGCCCCCGCGATGACGGCCGCCCCGGCTGCCGTGGCCACGCCGGCCACCGCGCCGACCACCGCGCCGGTCACCCCGGCCCCGGGCAGCGCCTGCACCGCGGCGACCACGCCGATATCGAAGGACTGGAACGAGCGCGTCTGGTACGAGGTCTTCGTGCGCAGCTTCAAGGACGCCAGCGGCGACGGCATCGGCGACCTGCGGGGCCTCACCGAACAACTTGACTACCTCAATGACGGTGATCCCGCCACCACGACGGACCTGGGTGTCGGCGGCCTGTGGCTGATGCCGATCGCGGAGTCGCCCAGCTACCACGGCTACGACGTCGTGGACTACCGGACGGTGGAGCGGGACTACGGGACGAACGAGGAGTTCAAGACGTTCCTCGCCGCGGCCCACGAGCGCGGGATCAAGGTGATCGTGGACCTGGTGATGAACCACTCCTCCAGCGAGCACCCGTGGTTCAAGGACGCGGCGACACCGGGCGCCAAGCACGATGACTGGTACGTCTGGGAGGACGAGCAGCCAACCTGGCTGGGGCCCGGCGGGCAGGTGGTCTGGCATCCGGAAGGCGAGCGCTGGTTCTACGGCGTGTTCTGGGAGGGCATGCCGGACCTCAATCTGCGCAGTCCCGCCGTCACGGTCGAGTTCGAGGACGTTGCCCGCTTCTGGCTGGACGACATGGGGGTGGACGGGTTCCGCCTGGACGCCGCCAAGCACCTCATCGAGGACGGCAAGGACGCGCAGACGAACACGCCCGAGACGAAGGCGTGGCTCGCCGGCTTCAAGGATTCGGTGACCGCCGTCGACCCCGACGCCCTGCTCGTGGGCGAGGTCTGGGATCCGCCGGCGATCGCCGCCCCCTACGTGCCCGACAGCCTCGACATGACCTTCGACTTCGGGCTCGCGACCGGGCTCCGGCTCGCGCTCCAGAACGGGCGCGCGGCGCCCCTCTCGACGGCGCTCGGCGACACGACCGCGGCGTGGCCCGCAAACCAGAACGCGAGCTTCCTCAGCAACCACGACCAGACCCGGATCATGACGGAGCTGGGCGGCGACCCGGCCGCCGCGAAGCTCGCCGCGTTCATCCTGCTCAACGCGCCCGGGACCCCGTTCGTGTACTACGGCGAGGAGATCGGCATGACGGGCACCAAGCCGGACGAGCGGATCCGGACGCCGATGCGCTGGACGGCCGACGCGCCGGCGGCAGGGTTCTCCGTGGTCGAGCCGTGGCAGCCGCTGTCTGAGGACCCGCCCACGGTCAGCGTGGCGTCCCAGTCCGCCGACCCCGAGAGCCTGCTCACCACCTACCGCGACCTGGTCCGCCTCCGGAATGCCACGCCGGCGCTCCGGCGCGGTGCCACGACGCTCGTGGAGGGCGGCGCGGAACCGGTCATCGGGTGGCTGCGGACGACGGGCGAGGAGACGCTGCTCGTGGTGGTCAACGTGTCCGACGCGCCCGTCGCGGACTATGGCCTGGCACTCGATGGCGGGCCGTTGTGCGGGCCGGTGAGTGCCAGGCTCCTGGGCACCACGGGCGGCGACCCGGGTGCCACCCCGGTCGACCCTCGGGTCGCTACCGATGGCGGCCTGGACGGCTACCAGCCGCTCCCCGTCCTCGCACCGCGCAGCGGGTACGTCATCGCCCTGCAGTCCGTCCCGTGAGCGAGCGCCAGCGCGAGCGTCGGGAGCGCGGCATCACGCCGGCCGGTCTGCCAGCCGAGCCCACCGGGCCGGTCAGGCCGCCGCGACCGGTCGCCGTGGAGCTGGCGTCCGCCATCATGGTCGTGTCGGGGCTGATGAGCATCCTGACCACCATCGAGGCGACGGCGTCGCTCGCGGCCCGCGACCAGGCCAGCCTGCCGCTCGCCGCCCTCTCGCTGGCGCTGGGCATCGGCTTCGTGATCCTGGGCTTCCTCGTCCGACGAGGGAGTAGCTGGCTCGTGGCCGTCAACGTCGCGGCCGTGGCGGGCTTCCTCGAGCTGACGTCGGGGTCCGCGCAGGGGATCCTGTTCGGGGCCCTGGACGTGGCCGTCGTGCTGATCCTGATGCGCCATCGCCCGTGGTTCCACTGGACGCCCGACGACGAACGAGCAACGACCCCGCCGGACTGAACCGGGCGGGGTCGTGCGTGCGCGAATGGGTGCGTGAGGCGGTCTTGCCTAGCCCTTGACGCCGCCGACGGCGAGGCCGCCGACCAGGTAGCGCTGGAAGATGAAGAACACGATCGAGACCGGGAGCGCGAACAGGATCGCGAACGCCGCGAACTCGGACCACGGAGTGTTCCGCGCGAACTGGCCGACCATGCTGTTGAGCGCGATGGACAGCGTCCAGTCGGGCACGGTGCCGCCGATGAACATGTAGACCGTCAGGTACTCGGTCCAGCCACCCAGGAAGCCCAGGAATCCGGTGACCGCGATGGCCGGGGTGGCCAGCGGCAGGATGATCTTCGTGAACGTCTGGTTCTGGGTCGCCCCGTCCACGAATGCAGCCTCCTCGAGGTCGTGCGGGATCGTGTCCAGGTAGCCCTTGAGGTTCCAGATCGCGAAGGGCAGCTGCGCCGAGGTGATCGCGAGCATGACGCCCAGGAGCGATGCCCGCAGGTTGAAGTCGAAGCCGAAGGCCTCGATGCGGAACTGGTTGAGGAACACGTAGAGCGGGATCAGCGTGGCGACCGCCGGCAGCATGAGCACGCCGAGGATGACGATCATCAGGATCTCGCGGCCGCGGAACTTCAGGCGCGAGAAGGCATAGGCGGCCAGGATGCCGAGGCTCACGGCGACGGTCGCGGTCCCCAGCGCGATCTTGAAGCTGTTGAGCATCAGCTCGAAGAAGCTGATGTTGTTGGTCGTCGGCTGCGTCAGGACCTTCGCGTAGGCATCGAACGACGCTCCGGGCGGGATGAGGTTCAGGCCCTCGGGCCGGAACAGGTTCCGCGGATCGATGGACAGGCTGAAGATCCACAGGATCGGGAACATCACGGTGATGAGGATCCCGATCAGCGCCAGCTGCAGCAGGATCTGCTGCTTCAGCGGGAGCGGCTTCTCCTTCTCCGTGCTGCTGCGCCGCATCCAGGATCGGAAGCCGCGGTTGTCCTTGGCGACGAGGGTCTGGTTGGAAAGACTGCTCATGACTGGCTCCTCCGCGATCCGGCGTCAGTCGGCATAGCTCTTCGTCGCCTTGGCGAACTTGTTCGTGACGAGCGTCACGGCGAGGAGGAGGAAGAACAGGTAGACGGAGAAAGCAGCGGCCACACCCAGGAGCTGGCGATCCACCGCGAGGCGGTACGCCTGCGTCACCAGGATCTCGGTCCGCCCGAACGGCTCACCGCCGGTCATGAAGTACGGCAGGAAGAACAGGTTGAACGTGACCACGAAGCCGTAGATCGCGTAGGGCAGCATCGCCGGCCGGAGGAAGGTGACGGTGATCGTCGTGAACTTCTGCCACCAGTTGGCGCCGTCCATCTCGGCGGCCTCGTAGAGGTCGCCGGGGATGCTCTGGAGGGCGCCCGTGGCGACCACCGCGTTGAGCGGCCAGCCCAGCCACGTGTTGGCCGTGATCATGGCGAAGTAGGCGAGCGGCAGCGGGATGAACGGGATCGGGTCGTCCGACTGTCGCAGCCAGTTGAGGTTCAGGCCCGGCGCATCGGGCGGGATCCCGAACACCCCCCCGATCGCCTGGAGCAGGAAGTTCACGGCGCCCGCGTCGGTATCGAACATCGAGCGCCACACGGTGGCCACGATGATGGACGGGATCACGACGGGGACGATGAACAGGGCCCGGTACACGCCCCGACCGATGAGGCCCTTCGTGTTGAGCAGCACCGCGATCAACACGCCCAGGATGACGTGGATCACGACGTTCGAGAGCGCCCACCAGAGGTTGAACAGGACGAGCCGGGGGAACTCGAAGTTCGGGATCTGGAGCTTGGAGGTCGCGATCCGGATGTAGTTCTCGAAGCCCACGAAGTTGGGCGTGACGGGGTTGTTCACCCGGAAGTTCTTGGGGCCGAAGTCCGTGAACGACATCCAGACCTGGTAGACCAGGGGGTAGAAGGTGATGACGGTCATCACCGCCAGGGCCGGGACCAGGTAGGTGTACGGCTGCGCCCTGCGCCGCCAATTGCGCCGTCTCCGCGGCGCGGGTGAGACCGCTGTGGCCATCCCTGGATGCCCCTCCTCCTGCGTTCTTCGCCCGGGATCATGTGACGGGTGTCCAGCGTATCGGCCCCGGACCGGGCTCCGCTCGACGGTTGAGCGCGGTCCGGGGACGACACGGGGGCGCCTCTCGGCGCCCCCGGATCGTGTGCGACGGTGCGATGGCTACTTGCCGTTCGCCTCGTTCATGGTCTTGCAGGCGTTGGCGATGACGGCGGTGGGATCCTCACCCTTGTCGAGGACGAGGTTGAGGCCGTCGCCGAAGGCGCCCCAGTAGTTGTTGAACTCGGCGCGCTGCGGGCGCGGGAGGCCGGCGGCCGCCGCGTCGGCGAAGCCCTGGACGATCGGGCTGCTGATGGTCACGCCGGGCGCCGCCGGGACATGGCCGGCGTCATTGGTCATGGTCTGCGCGCTGGCGGTGCTGACCAGCTGGAGGGCCAGCGCCACGGCGAGGTCCATGTTCTTGCTGTTGGGGTTGATGTACCAGCCATCGGTGCCGGTCAGGGGGTTGGCCGGGCCGGTGCCGGGGGGGATCGGCGCCACGGCGAGGTTGTCGCCGAGGGCCTTGGAGAAGTCGGCCGTCTGCCACGGGCCGTCGATGACGGCGGTGAGCTTGCCGGTCTGGAAGTCCTGCTTGAGGGCGTTGCCGTCCGTGTAGAACTTGGCGCCTGCGGCCTTGAGGTCGGCCATGAACTTGTAGCTGTCAGCCCAGCCGGTGGTCTGGTCGGCGACGCACTTGCCGGTGTCATCCATGAGCGTGCCGCCGAAGGCGCCGCTGAGGCCGAAGTTGTGGTAGGCGTTCTGGTTGAGGCCCAGCAGCACGGCGCCGGACTTGACCGCGGCGAGGAGCTCGTCGGCCGTGGCCGGCGGGGCGGTCACCTTGGACTTGTCGTACCACATGGCCACGGCCTTGAGGGACTCGGGGACCATGAACATCTTGCCGTCGACCTTGGACCCGTCGACCGCGACCTGGTTGAAGCCCTCGAGCTTGCCGTCGAGCGCCGTGGTGAGGTCGGCCAGCGCGCCCGCGTCAGCCTGCGAGAACAGGTTGTCGTTCGGGGCGATGTACATGTCGGGGCCGCCGCCCGCGAGGACGTCGGTCTGCCACTTGGTGAAGATGTCGCTGAACGGCTGCTCGACGACGTTGACCTTGAGGTCCTTGTTGGCCGCGGTGATGGCACCGAGGGTCTTCATGAAGGCGCCGGTCTCGCCGCCGCCCGATCCGTAGGAGTGCCAGAGGGTGATCTCGCCGCTGAGGGGCGCGGCCGCCGGGGACTCCGGGGCCATGCTCTCGGGGGCCATGCTCTCGGGGGCCGCGGTCGCCGGAGCTTCGGTTGCCGCCGGGGCCTCGGTGGCCGGAGCGGGGGTGGCCGTGGTGCCGCCGCACGCGGCCGCGAAGATGGCCGCGCCTGCGAACAGGGCGACGAGCCGCATCTTGTGATTCTTCATCCTGGTGTCGATCTCCTCCAAAGAAACCAACTCAATGGCTTGCCTGATTGTCGATCGGCGGAGCCGATCGCGTCGGGCCGGGTCCGGCCCTGGAGCGTGAGTCGACGTCGGGCGTGATCCGCTCGTCGCCGTCTCGTCCTCAGCTTCGGGCCCGGTCCACCTCCTGCCGCCGGCGCGGCGCCGGCCCCGTCGAGCCGCGGACGATGAGCCGCGTCTCGAGCCGGAGCTGTTCCGGGGGTAGATCCCGTCGTGCGACGACGGTCAGGAGCACGCGCACCGCGCTCTCGCCCTTCTGGCGGATCGGCTGGTGCACCGTGGTCAGCGGGGGGTTCGTGTGCTGGCTGATGTCGATGTCGTCGAACCCGACGACCGACAGGTCCTCGGGCACGCGCAGCCCGAGCTCCCGCGCGGCACGCAGGACGCCGATCGCCATCGCGTCCGACATCGCGAGCACGCCGGTGGGCCGGAGGCCGTCCTCCCAGGCGCGACGCATCGCGGCGATCCCGCCCTCGATGCTGGCCGGCGCCACCACGACCGCATTGTCGGGCAGCTCGAGGCCACGTGCGGCCAGTGCGGCCACGTAGCCGCGCATGCGGCGGGCCATCACGCCTTCAGGCTCCGAGTCGGCTCCGGGCGTCGGCGGCTCCACGCCCACCACCAGGATGTCCCGGTGACCGAGGCCCAACAGGTGGTCCGCGGCGGCGCGGGCACCACCCTCGTCGTTGACCTCGACACCCGGCTGGTCCGGCAGGGCGCTCGAGTCCACCATCACCAGCGGCACGCCGGCGGCGCGGATCTGTTCCACCTCCGGGTGGCTGGCCGCGAGGCCCACGACGACCACACCGTCCACCGTGGCTCTGCCCATCGCGCGGGCGAGCGAGCCGTGGAGCGGCGAGATGAAGTGGAGGGCGTAGCCCTCTTGTTCGGCTGCCAGGGCAACGCCCTCGCTGAAGGCCCCGAAGAAGGGGTTCGAGAAGATCACGGACAGCGCCTGGGGGGTCAGCACACCGAGGGTATGGGTGCTGCGCTGCGTGAGCATACGCGCTACCGGGTGCGGGCGGTAGCCGAGGGAATCGGCCACGCCGCGGATGCGGACGGCCGTCTCCGGCGCCAGCCGATCCGGGCTGTTGAACGCGAATGAGACTGCCGTCTTCGACACGCCTGCCTCGCGGGCGACGTCGGCGATGCGCGGCCGTCGCGGGTTGCGGTCCTCCAAGGTTTCCTCGCTGCGCCGTCGCGTCCATCCGGTCGATGCTCGCGCGGGTCGTTGAACCGGTGAGTGCCCTGGTCCCGCGGGGCCGTGCGACGGGTTGCCATCCGGTCGTCAAAACCGGTTTAGCAAACCGGTTTAGCGGAGGTTAGTTGGGTCCATCGGAAGTGTCAAGGGGCTTGCGCCAAGGTTTCGGCAGAGGACCGTGCGACTGGCGGCCTGTGAGCTGCGGCAGGGCCGCCGGAGATCGCCAGGCCCCGGCATCGCCGGGCCCTGCATCCCGCCCGGCGGCGGGGCCGGTCCGGTGGCATCATCGGGTCATGCTCAGCCAGCTCCGCGCGATGCCCGGCGGCATCCGCATCTTCCTCGGCTATGCGTTCCTGGTACTCGGGTTCATCGGGCTCTCGCTGCGGTGGGTGGTGGACCAGGCCATCAGCGCGCCGATCTCGCTGCCCGGCGTCGTGGTGATGGTGCTGCTGGCCTACACGATCTTCACGACCACGCTCGTCCTGCAGCGCAAGGAGGCGAGTCGCACCCTCGCCCTGGGCCTGTCGACCCTGACGCTGCCGGCGATCCCGCTGGCGCTGCTCGCCGCCCAGCCCGTCGCTGCCGCCTTCGTCGCGATCCTTGCCGCTGTGCTGTTCTTCGGCCTGACCCGCCCCGAGGTGCGCGCCTGGCTCAACGAGCCGTAGCCCGCGGCGCCTGGGCTCGAACGCAATCGGGGCCCGTGCGCGGGGCCGACACCGCCAGCGGGCGTAAGCGAACGCTACGTTCGGTACCGAGGATCGCACCGACCGGTGAGGTATGCCGTTGCGATGGCGGGCCGATCGACGCGACGCCTGACCCGGCTGGCGGACGAGTTCGGGGACCAGACCGTGCGCCGGTGCAGGCCCGAACCCCGGGCGCGGAAACGGCAGGCGCGCGCTGGTTCGCCCGCCCGGCGGGCTGAGGCCCCGGACCCGCCGCCTCGCGCGCGCAGGCGCCCAGCAGCGTTACCCTTCGCGGAGCATCGCGGCCCCTCGCGGTGCGGCGGCTGTCCGGCCCCGACGGTGCCGCCGATCTCCCTCCCGGAGCACAGCCATGACCCCTCCCAGCCAGAAGCCACCGACCCGGAACAGGGGCTCGGCGCGCCACCAGAGCAGCAGTCCCACCGGCACCGTGCGAGCCGGCCGGCGCGACACCGCCGTCCGGCGACCAGGCGACGAAGACACCGCTCCAGCGCCTCCGCACGCCGGTCCTGGCGCTCGTCGCGATCGCCGCGCTGGTCGGCATCGGTCTGTACACCCTCACCAGCGCGACCGCACCAGCCTACGCCTGCACCACCGTCGACACCGTCGCGGCCGCCACGAGCGAGGAGCTCGGCCAGGTCCAGCCGGACCAGGGCAACGGCCACGTCCAGGTTGGCGAGAAGGTCACGTACCCAGTCTGCCCGCCAGCGTCGGGCAAGCACATCAACAACGCCCAAGGGGTTCGGGCCCCTGGAACCGCAGGTGTACGGCCCGGACGACGAGAGCCTGCCCAACGGCTGGATCCACAACCTGGAGCACGGCGGCCTCGTGCTCCTCTACTCCTGCGAGAAGGGCGCGTGTGACGACGCCGGCATCACGGCCCTCAAGACCTTCGACGACGGCTTCCCCGCGAGCGCCATCTGCGGACTACCGCCCGGCACCGTCGGCCCCGTCGTGGCAAGGTTCGAGCAGATGCCCACGAAGTACGCGGCGCTCGTCTGGAACCGCGTGCTGTACCTGGATACGCTGGACGCCGCCCAGGTCAACGACTTCTACATCCGCTACGGTGAGCGCGTGTCCGACGGGCGGTTCGTCGCCCCGCCGGAGCCGCAGTGCGCCGTCCCCTCGGCGAGTCCGGCGGCCGGGGCGTCGGCGGAACCAAGCCCTGCCTCGAGCTGACGGAGCGTCGATTCATGCGCCTCTATGCCTACTACGACCGCTTCGGCGACGAGCGGTTCGGCGTGCTCGTCAAGGGGCGCCTGCTGACGGGGGCGCAGCTCGAGAAGCGGGGCCGGCTTGATCCCGCAATCGACACCCACCTCGGCATCGGCTTCCAGATCGGCTTCGAGGACGACTGGCTCGGCGAGCTCCGGCGGGCGGCCAGGCGTGCACTCAAGGCCGGTGCCCCGCTGCTGGACCCCGACGCCCGGCGCCCCGCCCCGGCGATGAACGAGATCCAGACCGGCAAGATCGTGTGCGTCGGTCTCAACTATGGCGACCACGCGAAGGAGGGCGGTCGGGCGGCGCCGGACCGGCCGATGCTGTTCTCCAAGTTCACCAATGCGATCGTCGGTGATGGCGAGGCCGTGATCCGTCCCGAGGGGACCCGCGCCCTGGACCTCGAGGTGGAGCTCGGGGTGGTCGTCGGCCGGGCCGCCCGCCGCGTGACGAAGGAGGAGGCGCTCGAGCACGTCGCCGGCTACGTCGTCGTCAACGACATCAGCGCCCGGGACTGGCAGGGCAACCCCCAGGCCCTCCGCGAGGGCGAGAAAGGCGACGGCCAGTGGCTGCGCGCCAAGGGCAGCGACACGTTCCTGCCCGTGGGCCCCGTCTTCGCCACCCCGGACGAGGTGGATCCCAGGGCGGGCCTCGCGCTCCGCAGCTGGCGCATCCCCGGTTCGGGCGACGGCACGGACACCCCGATCCTGATGCAGGACGGGAACACGGCCGACATGCTCCACGACGTCCCCGCCCTCGTGAGCTTCATCTCGCGCTACATCACGCTCGAGCCCGGCGACCTGATCGCCACCGGCACGCCCGCGGGCGTCGGCGTGTTCCGTGATCCGCCGGTGTTCCTGGAGCCCGGCGATCGCGTGCGGTGCGAGATCGAGGGCATCGGCATGGTGGAGAATCCGATCGTGGACTGGACCGAGGACACCCGGCCGGAACCCTGGTGAGGGGGGTCGGTCGGACGCCGCAACGAGGGAGCCGCGCATGCTCGCCCTGGTGAAGACGGCAGCAGGCCCTGGTCTCTCCCTGGAGCACGTCCCGGACCCGGTCCCCGGCATCAACGACGTCCTCGTGCGGGTGCGCAAGACCGGCATCTGCGGCACGGACCTGCATATCGAGTCGTGGGATCCCTGGGCGGCCAGGACCATCGAGCCGCCGCTGATCACGGGCCACGAGTTCGTGGGCGAGATCGTGGAGGTGGGCTCCAACGTTATGGACTTCCACCCCGGCGACATCGTGAGCGGCGAGGGCCACGTCACGTGCGGACGTTGCCGCCACTGCCTGGCCGGCCGACGTCACCTGTGCGCCAACACGGTGGGCCTCGGCGTGGGCCGGGACGGGGCGTTCGCCCAGTACGTCGTGCTGCCGATGAGCAACATCTGGCACCACTGGCCGGGCATCGACGAGGAGGTCGCCGCGATCTTCGACCCGTTCGGGAACGCGGTGCATACCGCCCTGGCCTTCCCGGTTCTGGGCGAGGACGTGCTGATCACTGGCGCCGGGCCGATCGGGCTGATGTCCACCGCGGTCGTGCGCCACGCGGGCGCCCGGTACGTCGTCGTCTCCGAGCCCAACCCGGTACGCCGCGAGATCGCGCTGCGCATGGGCGCGACCGTCGCCGTCGATCCCGCGGGAGCGGGACCTCGCCGACGTCCAGCGCGAGCTGGGCATGGTCGAAGGCTTCGACGTGGCCCTCGAGATGTCCGGGGCGTCCGCGGCGATCCGGAGCGCCATGGACAACATGGCCCACGGCGGATCCATCGCCATCCTCGGCATCCCCACCGCGGACATCACCCTGGACGTCAACGAGATCGTGTTCAAGCTGCTCACGATCCGGGGTATCTACGGCCGGGAGATGTACGAGACCTGGTACAAGATGACGGTGATGCTCCAGTCGGGCCTGGACATCACGCCCGCCATCACCCATCGCTTCGGGTTCCGGGACCACGAGGCAGCGTTCGAGACCGCCCGTTCGGGCGACTCGGGCAAGGTGATCCTGGACTGGACGGACTAGGGCGCACCCCGGAGGAGCAACCCATGGACACGGCATCGCGCCCCAACCCCCTCGCCTACCTGGACGACGAGCTCGCCGCCATGCGCGAGCGCCACCTGTACCGGCCGCTCCGGATCATGAGCAGCGCCCAGGGCCCCATCGTCTCCGTCGACGACCGGCGAGTCATCAGCCTCTCGTCCAACGACTACCTGGGCCTGTCGCATCACCCGCGCATGAAGCAGGCCGCCATCGCGGCCGTGGAGCAGTTCGGGGCCGGTTCCGGGGCCGTCCGCACCATCGCCGGGACGCTGACCCTCCACGAGGCCCTCGAGGCGGAGCTGGCCGAGTTCAAGCACACCGAGGCGGTCCTGACGTTCCAGTCCGGCTTCACCGCCAACACCGGCGTCATCCCGACGATCACCGGCGAGACCGACCTCATCGTCTCCGACGAGCTCAACCACGCCAGCATCATCGACGGCATGCGGCTCTCGAAGGCGCCACGCAAGGTCTTCCGCCACGCGGACGTGGACTCGCTGCGCGAGGTCCTGGCCGACGCGACCGAGCAGGGCCGCGACGGGCACGGGACGCCGTACCGGCTGATCCTCGTGGTCACGGACGGCGTGTTCAGCATGGACGGCGATATCGCCCCGCTGCCCGGCATCGTCGAGGTGGCCGAGGCCTTCGGGGCGGCGGTCATGGTCGACGACGCCCACGCGTCCGGGGTGCTGGGCAGGGACGGCCGCGGGTCGGTGAGCCACTTCGGGCTCGAGGGCCGGGTCGCGATCCAGGTGGGCACGCTGTCCAAGGCCGTCGGCGTGCTCGGCGGCTACGTGGCGGGCTCGCAGGCCCTGCGCGACATCCTCGTCCAGCGGGCACGGCCGTTCCTGTTCTCCACCAGCCACCCGCCGGCCGTCGCCGCCGCGTGCAGCGAGGCGATCCGGATCATGGTGGAGGAGCCCGAACTGATCGAGCGGCTGTGGGCGAACACCCGCCGCTTCAAGGCGGAGCTCGCGCGCCTGGGCTTCGACACCGGTCGCAGCGAGACGCCCATCACGCCCGTGATGCTGGGCGACAGCGAGACCACGATCCGCTTCTCGAACCGCCTGTTCGAGGAGGGCGTGTTCGCGACGTCCGTGGTGTTCCCCACGGTGCCCCTGGACCGGGCCCGGATCCGGACGATCGTGACCGCGGCCCACACGGACGACCTCCTGGACCAGGCCCTGGCCGCCTTCGACCGGGTGGGCCGCGAGCTGGGCGTGATCGCAGGGTGAGCCCCGCGCACGCCCTGGGGTCGCCCGACCCCGCGGACACCCGCCCGCGGGCCGACATCGAGCACGACGTCTTCCGGGCGGGCCTCGCCGCCGGTCTCGGCGATGCCCACGACCTGCCCCTGGACTCGCACCTGCACACCGTCCGGTCGCCCGACGCGAACGCGATGCTCGAGGCGTACTGCGTCCTGGCGGCCGAGCGCGGGATCGCCGAGCTGGCCATCACCGACCACGTGGACTTCGATCCCAGCGATGCCGGCCTACGGCTTCGCATCGTTCGCGGACCGCGAGCGGGACGTGCGCGAGGCCGCCGAGCGGTGGGCGCACGAGGGGCTTGCGATCCGGTTTGGGGTGGAGGTCACCTACGAGCGGGCGTTCGAGGAGGACATCCGCGGCTGGCTGCGGCGTCACCCGCACGACTACGTGATCGGCAGCGTCCACGTCAGCGCGGAATCGCCCTACAAGGCATCGAACGTCGCGTCCTTCGCCGCCGGTCGCCCGCTGGCGGACGTCGTGGCGCCCTACTTCGACGAGGTGATCGGCGCGGCGCGGTCGGGGCTGTTCGACACCATCGGCCACCTGGACTTCGTGAAGCGGTATCTCGTGCCACACGTCATGCCGGCGCAGCTCGCCGCGGCCCCGGAGCTGTACGAGCCGGTGCTCGCGGCGCTCATCGACACCGGCACCGCCCTCGAGGTCAATGCGTCCGGCCTCCGGCAGCTGCCGCGGGAGACGTATCCGTCGCCGGCGATCGTCGCCCGCTACCGCGAGCTGGGCGGCCGGCACGTGACCATCGGCAGTGACGCCCACCGGACGGAGTGGTTCGCCTACGGCCTTGCAAAGGCGTATGGTGCGGTCTCCGGCGCTGGATTCGAGGCGCTGGCGTTCCGGCGTGGGGGATCGCGGATCGAGGTTCCCGTGCCGATAGGTGGTTTCGACGTGACCGCGCGGGCCTAACGCGGGGGACCGCGGATCGCTAAGGCCATCGACGGCAGCCCGACCGCCCTGACGGCACGCTACCCTCCGGGTCATGACGCCCACCATGCAGCTCACGGTGCTCGGCGCCGGGCCCGCGTACACGGACCGCGAGGACGCCTCAGGCGCCTGCTACCTGATCTCGAACGACACCACGAACATCCTGCTGGACCTTGGCCAAGGGTCCTTCTCGAGGATCTTCACGAGGATTCGGCCGGAGGCCCTTGACGCCGTCGTGGTGAGTCACCTGCATCCGGATCACTTCATCGACCTCGTTCCGCTGCGCCACTACCTGCGCTACGAGTTCAACCCGCCGCGGCGGGTCCGCGTGCTCGGCCCCTCGGGTCTGGGCGAGAGGCTGGACGCCCTGCACGCGTCCCCGGGTTTCGCCGCCGAGGCCCTGCAGCTGGAGATCCTCAGCGTGGGTCCTCAGCACGTCGGCGAGCTGGTGGTTGAGGGCCACCTCGTCACCCACACGGACGAGAGCTACGCCGTTCGCGTGGCACCGGCGTCCGGGAATGGACCCGGGTTGGTCTACAGCGGTGACTGCGGACGCGCGGAGGACATCACCCCGCTCGTGCGCCCCGGTGACGTGCTCCTGGCGGAGGTCTCGTTCGGGGCTGGGCCGGTGCCGCAGGGCGTGGCACATCTCGACGGACCCGCCGTCGGACGCCTCGCAACCTCAACGCGTGCAGGGGGCGTCCTGCTGACCCACCTCCTGATGGGTCACGACCCAGAGGCTGCCGTTGCCTCCTGCCGGACCGAGTACGCCGGGCCGGTCCAGATGGTCTGGCCGGGCTCGCGCCTGCGCGTCTAGCCAGGGGCTGCCGTCACCTCGCACCCCCGGACATGGATCGACCGGGGTGCGGACGGATCCGCGACCCCGGTCGATGTCGCCTGTGGGGACAGCGACGAGTCTTCAGGGTGGGCCCGATGGCCCCAGGGGTTATCGGCGCGTGCGCCGGGTGGCCGGGGTGGCGAGCAGGGCGCCGAGGGCAAGCATGCCCAGGACCAGCATCGCCAGGCTCCAGCCGTTGCCGGTTGACGAGGTGCCGGACGGGCCGGCGGCGTCCGTGGCCGGCAGGGTGGTTCCCGGGGTTCCGGTGGCGTTCGGGGTGCCCGTGACTTCCTCGACATCGCCGCTCGGCGTCGGGGTCGGCTCGACAGGCGGCGGGGTCGCGGTGACCTCGGGCGTCGCGGTGACCTCGGGCGTCGCGGTGACCTCGGGCGTCGCGGTGACCTCGGGCGTCGCGGTGACCTCGGGCGTCGCGGTGACCTCGGGCGTCGCGGTGACCTCGGGCGTCGCGGTGACCTCGGGCGTCGCGGTGACCTCGGGCGTCGCGGTCACCTCGGGCGTCGCGGTCACCTCGGGCGTCGCGGTCACCTCGGGCGTCGGCGTCGGCTCGGGCGTTGCGCCCTTGCAGACGATGACGTGGCTGATGTCATTGCCGCTCAGCGCGCCGTACTTCACGCCGGCGGTCGGCAGCGGGTACTCGTCGTTGACGGTTCCCGCCTTGACAACGAGCAGCTCCCACTGATCACCCGGCCAGTCTGGGTTGAAGGTGTTCAGCACGTACGACTTCCACCCGCCGTCAACCTGGTCGGTGTAGTAGCCGTGAACCGAATCCTCGCCCTCTACGTGCTTGAAGCAGGCGACGGCGTTGGGGTACTTGGCGAGCCAGTAGTCCGGGTCGTTGGGACCTGGGACGTCGGAGCCGGCCGCAGCGGTGCCGGGCACGATGAGTGCGGTGACACAGAGGGCGGCGGCAACCAGCCACCCGACTCCCTGCCTCTTGATGACGAAGTGCTTCATGTCGCGATCCCCGATGTGCCGGATACCCGGCGAATGAACCTTGACCGGAAATGACTCCCGCTCGCCTGCCTACTGACGAGGTCCGTATCTTCGGGCATAGGTCCTAGGGCGTCCAGTACTCAGGGCTCCCCATCAGTGCCCTCAACCCCACTCCACCGAAGCGGCAGGCTGCGCTTTCGGTGCGCATCGTCAACGCTGGTACCAGGACCTCCGTACCTCCACCGCCATGGTCCCTCCTGGGGGCGCGGCACGCAATGTCGGAGACGCGACACCCATGCGCGCCGGACAGGCAGACGGGACGTGCCTCAGGCTCGGCACGTCCCGTCCGGGTCTCGGGGACCCAAGGGTCGGTTCCGGCAGGCCTGCCGCCCGTCCGGGCCGAACCCGGGAGGCGACAGGCGCTACCGCCTCGGGCTACCCGCGGCGGCGCTGCCGCCGGACCCGTGCGGGGGCGGGGGTCAGGACCCCCAGCACCGCCACGAGGCCGGTGATCGCGAACAGGATGAGGAGGAGGCTGCTGCCGGACTGGCCGGGCTCGCCGGACAGCGTGTCGGTGGGCGGCGGCGTGATGGTCGGGGTCCCGGTCGCTTCTTCGACCTGGCCCGTGTTCACGACCGAGTCGTCGGTGCATTCGGCATCGACGCACGGCCCCTGGGTGATCACGGCCACGTTCTTGTAGCTGCCGATCACCGTTCCGGCCGCGATGCTGGCCGTGTAGGTGATGGTCCTGCCGTCAGCCACGTCCTCCAGGTTCCAGGTGATGACCTGGCCCTTGACCGAGACGGGGGCGACGCTGAAGTTCCGAGGGTTGACGACCTGGGCCGGCAGGGTGTCGGTGACGACCATGCTGGTGATCGGCCCGTTCTGAACCGCGAAGGCCAGGGTGTAGACGACGTCCGCACCCGCGAGCAGCGGCTTGGTGGCGTTGTTGGACTTGTCGATGGCGACGCGCCAGACGGGGACGACGGACGTGTCGTCACAGTCGCCGGCGACGCATGGGCCCTCGGTGATCGTGGCGGTGTTGGTGTAGCTCCCGCCCTGCGTCTCTGTCGCGATGACGACGTCGTAGGTGAGCTGCTTGCCGTTCGCCACGTTGGCCAGGGTCCAGGTGATCGTGCGGGAGGCCTCCTCATAGGTGCCGCCGTCGGAGATGGCCGACGGGGTTCCGAAGTTGGCCGGCAGGACATCCTTCACTGTCATCGTCGCGATGGGGCCGTTCTGGACGGCCAGGGCAAGCGTGTAGCCGACGGTGGTGCCTGGGGCGACCTTGCCCTCGGTGTCGTTGGTCTTGGTGATGGAGGCGGAGGGGCACAGGACCGCGATCGACGCTTCGTCACGGTTGTTCCCGGTGGCGCCCTCGGGCCCTGTGGCCTCGTTCGTCGCGGAGACCTCTGCCATGTTGGGCAGGTCGCCGCAGTCGGCCCGCGCGGTGGGACCGCTGAGCGTGACCGTGAACGGCTTGTCTCCCTTGGCGAGCGTGCCGACCTCGCAGGTCAGGACACCTTCCAGGATGGAGCAGCTGTCGTTGTCAACGGTCCAGGCGATGCCCGCCGGAACGGTGTCGGTGATCACGACGCCGTACGCCGTGCCCGGGCCCTCGTTCCAGGCCGAGATCGTGTAGGACGCGGTCTGGCCCGCGAGGATCGGGCTGTTGGCGGCCGTCTTGCTGATCGTGACGTCCGGGCACTCGACCACGAGCGACGAGCCGTCGGAGTCGGAGCCGCCCCGGTAGGTGAGGCTGGCGGTGTTCCGGACGGGGCCGCAGCTCGCCGGGGTCGTGGAGCTCACGATGCGGACCTTGACGCTCGCGCCGCCGGCCAGGTCGGCCGGGCCGAACGTCAGGGTGCCGTTGTCGATGGACCAGGCGCCGGTGGTGTTCGCGGCGTCGATGGACCAGCTGGTCCCATTGGTGGTCGGCAGCGGGTCGCTGACGGTCACGCCGTAGGCGCTCCCATCACCCGTGTTGGTGACCACGATGTCGAACGAGATGGTGTCGGTTGCGGAGACCACCGGGGTCACGGTCGACTTGGTGATCTCGACGGCCGCGCAGTTCACCGTGATCGAGGCGGAGCCCTTGTTGTTGGCCAGCAGGTCCTGCGGCTCGTTGCCGGCGGTGGACGACGCCTCGTTCGGGAGGACCTTGCAGTCCTCGGCGTCGGTCTCGCCGGAGACCTGAACGGTCCGGCTCAGTCCGGGCAGGATGTCGCCGAATGCACAGTCAAGGGTGCCGTCGGTGATGGTGCAACCGGAGGTGTCGGTGGCCCAGTCGATGCCGGCCGGGAGCTCATCGGTCAGGTTCACGTTCTTGGCCGTGCCCTTGCCGATGTTCTCGACCTGGATCGTGTAGCTCGCGACGTCACCTGCGCTGATCGGGCTGTTGTCGGCGACCTTGGTGACCTTCAGGTCCGGGCAGTTCACCACGACGGTGTCGGTGGAGCTGTTGTTGGTCGTCTTGGCCTGGGGCTCGTTGGACGCCGCGACGGTCGCCGTGTTGGGCACCGAGCCGCAGACGTCGGGCGTGGTGGTCCCGGAGACACGCACCGTGGCGGTGGCGTCCTTGCCCAGGTCGCCGAAGTTGCACGAGAGGATGCCGCCGCTGATCGTGCAGGCGGTGCTGTTCTCGGCCCAGGTGATGCCAGCCGGGAGCGTGTCGCTGAGGGTCACGGCCTTGGCGGTGCCGGGGCCGGCGTTGCTGACGGTGATGTCGAAGGCGATCGGGTCACCGGCGCTGACCGGCGAGGCGACGGCCTTCTTGAGGACGGTGACGTCCGGGCAGTTCACCACGACGGTGTCGGTGGAGCTGTTGTTGGTCGTCTTGGCCTGGGGCTCGTTGGACGCCGCGACGGTCGCCGTGTTGGGCACCGAGCCGCAGACGTCGGGCGTGGTGGTCCCGGAGACACGCACCGTGGCGGTGGCGTCCTTGCCCAGGTCGCCGAAGTTGCACGAGAGGATGCCGCCGCTGATCGTGCAGGCGGTGCTGTTCTCGGCCCAGGTGATGCCAGCCGGGAGCGTGTCGCTGAGGGTCACGGCCTTGGCGGTGCCGGGGCCGGCGTTGCTGACGGTGATGTCGAAGGCGATCGGGTCACCGGCGCTGACCGGCGAGGCGACGGCCTTCTTGAGGACGGTGACGTCCGGGCACAGGATCTCGGTCTGGGCCGACGCCTCATCGGAGCCGTCGCTGGTCGAAGACGCCGACGCGCTGTTCGGGACGACCCGACAGAGCTCGGACGACGTGGGGGCGGTCACGTGGACGGCCGACGAGGCGCCACCGGCCAGCTGGGCCGCCGACAAAGAGAGGGTGGTCCCGGTGAGGGTCCAGCCGGCGCTCGGCTCGATCGCCCAGGTGAAGGCGGGGTTCAGGCTGTCGGTCGCGGTCACGCCGTAGGCCGTGCCATCGCCGGCGTTGCGCACGGTGATGGTGAAGCCGATCGGGTCGCCCGCGCTGACGGACGCTGCATCCGCCGTCTTGTCGACCTCGATCTTCGCGCACTTGACGGTGATCTTGCCGGCGTCGGTGTTGTTGCCGTCGGCACCCGCGGGCTCGTTCACCGACGAGACCGTCGCGCTGTTGTTGATGGCGCCGCAGTTGGCCTTGGCCGTCGGGGCGCTGACCGTGTAGGTCTTCGTGGCACCGTTTGCCATGTCGCCGACGTTGCAGGTGAGGAGGCCGGTGTTGCTGATGGAGCAATCCGCCTCGTTCTCGGTCCAGGTCAGGCCGGCGGGCAGCTGGTCGGTGACGATCACGGACTTGGCCTTGCCGGGACCCAGGTTCTCGACGCTGATCGTGAAGGTGGCGGTCTCGCCCGCGTTGACGCTGCCGTCGTTCGGGGTCTTGGTGACCTTGACGTCCGCGCACCGCACGGTGACGGAGGCGCTGTCGCTGCCGGTCTGGCCCTCGGTCGAGGTGAACGAGGCCGTGTTGTCGTACTTGCCGCAGGAGGTGCCGGTGCCCGTCACGACGTGGACGGTCTTTGTCTCGCCGGCGGCGACGGTGCCGAAGTCGCAGGTGAGTGCCTGGCTTCCCGGGCTGCCCGTGACGGAGCAGCCGGCAACCGCCGGGCTGACGGACCAGTTGGTCCCGGCCGAGTCGGGCAGGTTGTCGGTCACGACGACGTTGTGCGCGGCCTTGCCGCCTTCGTTCTTGACCTTGACCGTGAAGCCGATCTGGGCTCCCGCGTCAACGGATGCATCGTCCGCGACCTTGGTGATCTTCATCGACGGCGGGGGGCAGCCGATGGCGTTGAACAGGTCGTCGACGAAGGAGGAGAAGTCGGCATCCAGGTGCGACCCGCCGCCAATCTGGTCCATGACCTCCGTTGCCCACTGGGCGTCGCCCGCAGGCGAGAAGGGAAGGTTGGTGTCACCGGGGTCGCCGGCCGTGGACAGGTACACGGCCTTGACCACGTACTTGGAGGCACCGCTGCCGGCGCGGGCGGCATTGGCCGCGGCGGTTGCTGCATTGGCACCCGTGTACCACGTGTCGGGATTGGTCAGGTCGTCGCCGTGGCTGTTGGGCTTGTTGGGCGACCCGTCTGTCACCACGAACATGACGTTGGTCACGCCGGCACGGTCGTTGGCGTTGTTGCCGGCTGCGGCGGTGATGCCGGCGCCGGTCGGGGTCAGGCCGCTCGGGCTGTTGAGGCCGTCGACGGCGGCGTTGAACGTCGCCGCACTCGTGTAGCCGGAGGTCAGGGCAGCCGTGCTGCTGGCGTTGAAGCGGGTGCCGGAGTATCGGCCGTCACCGCCGGCGCTCTGGAAGCCGGTCACGAACTCGGTGATGCCGGACTTCAGGTCGGGCAGGTTGGAGGGCACGCTGCCCTGGGTGCCGATCGAGCCGGACATGTCGATGACGAAGTTGAAGTCCGCAGCGTCGCAGACGGCATCGCCCAAGGCCGCGTTGGCGGTCCCCTGGTTGATCGTCCGATAGGTGACCTGCGCGGTCACCCAGTCGAGCGAGGTCGTGCTGCCGTTGGGGCAGTCCCTGCCGGGATCCTCGTTGCGGAGCTCGAGGCGGAACTTGCCGTCCGTCAGCTCGGTGGGATCCCACACGCGGCCCCACGTGTCGTTGGCCGCGCCGAAGGTCAGGACGTCGTCCACGCCGCCGGCAAGGGGGCCCTGCTTGTAGCTGGTGGAGTTGGAGCCGTTGTTCCAGGAGAGTCGGACGTCGATGCGGCAGCCGCTCGAGGCGCTCGAGAAGGCATTGGCCTTGACGGTGATGCCGTCGATGATCGTGCCCTTCGGAATCGAGAAGCCGAAGTCGCGATAGCCCTGGTCAACGTTGTCACCGCTGGCGGTCGCGTAGACGGCGTCATTCGTGTTGTTGGTTGCGTTGGCAGGGTTCGTCCAGCCGTTGGGCGAGGCCGTGGCGGCGGGCGCGCGGAACGTGGTGTCCGCCCCGAACACCGCCGAGGTACCGACGATGGGCAGCGTCCCACACACCATGAGGAGAACACTGAAGAGGACCGCGAGACGGACAACCGTCCCTCGGTCTTGAGACCTGGGCAACCCGTTCATGTGACCTCCCCGAGACCTGCGACACGATGCGGACGACACCGCCCGACTCCCGCTAACCTGCGGCCGACCACATCGGCCGGCCAGAGGTGCTGCCTGTGGCGCCTACCCTTCGCGGGTCGGCGCCAGCCTTGCCACCGTACGGGGTCAGGGTCGCAAGAGGTACTGATCGCAACCACACTTCAAGGCCCCCAGCGGCTCCAGGGCGTTGCGATCGAGGCGTTTGGCGGTGCGCCTCAGCACCAAGGGTCATGTGACCTTTGGACGGGAGCGGAGCCGGGTAGGATGGCGTCTGTCCCGCCCAGCCCCGCCAGGAGGTCCCCGGTGACCATGCCCGCCGATCCCGTCGCCGCCCCCGTGGCCATCCGCGCCCGGGTCCGTGCCGCAGTGGAGCGGGTGTGGGCGGACGCGGTGGCCGTCGGACGGCTGCCGGCGCTGGACGACCCTGCGGCGGCGCCGGTCATCGAGGTGGAGCGGCCCGCCAACGCCACTTACGGGGACTTCGCGACCAACCTCGCGATGAAGCTCGCCCGCCCGATGCGCCGCTCCCCGCTGGACATCGCCGAGGCGCTGGCCGAGTCCCTCCGCGGCGATGCCGGTGCCGGCCTGGTCGCCTCGGCGGAGGTCGCGCGGCCCGGGTTCGTCAACGTGCGCATCCTGGATGCGGCCTACGAGGGGCTGGTGAACGGCGTGCTCGCGGCGCCGGCGGCATGGGGCCGGATCCCGGCCGTCAACCCGCGCCGGGTCAACGTGGAGTTTGTGTCCGCCAACCCGACCGGGCCGCTCACCGTCGGCAACGCGCGGGGGGCGTTCGTGGGGGACCTGCTGTGCCGCGTCCTCGAGGCCGGCGGTCAGACGGTGACCCGGGAGTACTACTTCAACGACTCGGGCACCCAGATCGAACACCTGGGCGCGAGCGTTGGGGCGGTGAGGCGCGGCGAGCCCGTGCCCGAGGACGGCTACAAGGGCGCCTATGTCGAGGCGCTCGCGCGCGCGAGTCCCGGACGATGTGTGGGCTGCCGCCTGTGCCGACGGGGACAACGAGGCCGCCGTCCTGGGCGGTTGGGCGTCCACGGCGCGTGCGCGCGATGATCGAGGCCAGCCTCTCGCGCCTCGGGGTCCACTTCGACGTCTGGAAGAGCGAGGCGTCGCTCCACGACGAGGGCTGGGTCGAGCGTGCCGTGGACCGGCTGCGGGCCGCCGACCAGGTCTACGAGCAGGACGGCGCGGTCTGGTTCCGGTCCACGGCGTTCGGCGACGACAAGGACCGGGTCATCTACCGCTCGGACGGCCGGCCGACGTACTTCGCCGCAGACATCGGCTACGTGACCGAGAAGTTCAGCCGCGGGTTCGACCACCTGGTCTACATCTGGGGCGTGGACCACCATGGCACGGTGGCCCGCAACAAGAACGCGGCCCAGGCGATGGGCTACGACCCGGACCACTACCAGGTGCTGCTGATCGGATGGGTCCGGTTCGTGATGGACGGCGTCGAGGTCTCCATGTCCAAGCGCGCAGGTACGTTCGTGACCCTTGACGACCTGCTGGACGCCGTGGGCACCGACGCCGCCCGCTGGTTCTTCGCGTCACGGGCCACGCACGTGGAGATCGACTTCGATATCGAGCTCGCCAGGAAGCAGTCCGCGGAGAACCCGGTCTACTACGTGCAGTACGCACACGCCCGCATTGCGTCGATCGTGCGCAAGGCGGCGGAGGCCGGCCTGGCGCCGGCACCCGGCGTGGATGGGCTACTCGCCGGGGAGGCGGAGGCGGCGCTGGCGCGGGAGCTGTCGCGGCTCCCCGAGGTGGTGGAGGACGCCGTCCTGGCCGAGGAGACGCAGGGCATCACGGCATACGCCACGGAGCTCGCCACCCAGTTCCACGCGTTCTACCGTGACGCGCGGGTCGTGGACCCGGACCAGCCGGAGCGATCCGCGAAGCGCCTCGCGCTCGCGCTGGCCACGCAGACGACGCTGGCCAACGCGCTCGGCCTGCTGGGGATCTCCGCGCCCGACGCGATGTAGGGCGATCCGGGAGGCCCGGGAGGCCCGGCCAGCGACCGTCGGATGATCGGCGCGAACCGCCCGGCGAACGTCGCTACCCGGCGAAGGCTCAGGGTGATGGCGATGTGGCCGTCACTCCTCGAGTCGGTGTCACGTGGCCGTCGCGACTCAGGTCGGAGTCAACATGGGCTCCCGGCCCCAAGGGTGGACCCGGATTCTGTCGATTCCGGGCACGACCTCTGCACGCGGATGGCCTGGTGACCCCCAGTGGGGTCAAACCGGGGCGCGTGACTCCGGGCTGGGTCGGAAGGGGCGCGTGACTTCAGGCTGGGTCGGAAGAGGCGGGCAGACGCCCCAGCAGGGTCCCGCCGCGCGCGGGGTGCGACACCTGATCGAGTCGCCCGGGGGAGTGCGCAGGTCGCCTCCCCCACGAGCAGAACTACTGCGCGAGACCCAGCGCGTTGGCGACGCGGCCCATCGTGTCGGCCGACTCCGCAGAAACCAGGACAACGCGGTTCTCGGCCGGGCGCAGGATCGTGGGCGAGCGCCCCAGTCCCTTGAGCTTGTCCACCGTCGGCCCGAGCGCCGCCTCGAACTCCGCGGCGTCCTCCGCGGTGTCCCAGGCCGTGTCCATGACGACGGCCTTCGCGCCATCGGGTCCCTCGACGAGGGCGACGCGGTCGCCGCCCCAGCCGGCCGCGGCGTCGTTGGTTGCCGAGGCACCACCGTCACGCAGGACGACCTCGAGGAGGACCTCGCCGAGCGTGTCCTGGAGCGAGACCTTCCAGCCCTCGCCGAGCCGCGCGGCCAGGTCCTCCGGGAAGGCGACCTTCGACCGGCTTCTCGCGGGCGGCGAACTTCTCGGGGTGCAGGACCTGCTCGGTGGAGTCGGGCGGGTTGGCGAACAGGTCGTCCACAGCGGCGTAGCCGCCCTTCGTGAACGCACCCAGCGCCAGCTGGATGCCGTTCAGGTACGGGAACAACAGCGGGTCCTTGAGGATCGCCGGCATCCTGGCGAGGACCTCCTCGGACGCGGGGTCGGTGCTGCCGGCGGCCTGTCCCAGCTCGGCCGGGGTGAGGAATCGCTGAGCCCAGAGGCTCATGAGGAGCGTGGCGTCGCCCTCGACAACCGCCGCGCGGGCCATCGTGCGGTCGCTCTGGTCGGTGTCCTCGCCCACCACCTTGCGCAGGTTGAACCGCTGGTCCTGCAGCGCGTGCGTGAACTCATGGGCGTAGGTGATCTCCTCGACGGGACCGATGGCGCCATCCTTGGAGACCACGTACATCTGCTTGGTCTCGTCGTCGTAGAGCCCCGCGACCTGGCTGGTCAACAGCTCCAGGTAGAGCTGCTCGAGCGATGCGTCCTGGGGCATCAGCCCGAGCTCCTTGTAGAGCGTCTCGGTGCCCTTGACGAGCTCCTCGGGATTGTCCTTCCGGAACCCGTCGCGAAGGTAGGCGCACAGGCTGGGTGTGTCGAACACGCCGCGCGCGACCGGCGCCGTCGCGATCGAGGCCGCGGAGATCCTGCACCTGGCCTTCGATCTCCGTGTAGGTGGCGGCGTTGGGGTCGTTGGCGTCCGACGTGGCCGCCGGCCCGCCCGTGACGGACTCGTCGCAGACGGCGGCGACGGGCGAGGCCGACGGGACCTCGGTGGGAGCGGCGGCTGTGGGGGCCTCGGTGGGAGCGGCGGTCGCCGTTGGCTGGGGGCCCGTGGTCGCGGGGGCGGTCGTGGGGGTGGAGGAGCCACAGGCGGCAACGACCAGGGCCGCGACCAGCGCGACCAAGCCGCCCGTACGGCGTTTCGGGGAGTTCATCGCGGGGGATTGTGCCATGGCCTCCCGACGCAGCCCGTTGCGGCACTGGTTCCCGGCGCGAGATGTCCGTTTCTTAACCGTTCCGCGCGCCGGGGATAAATCCACACCCGTCTATGGTTCGTGACGGAACACCCCTCAGGTTCCATCCTCCCTCCCTCGGGACCGGGGGCGCCGATTGGGCAGGCGTCTCCGGTCCTTCTCTTTGTCCCGCGTGCTCTGGCGCCGGGGTCCATGCGGCCTGTCGCCGCACCGAGGCGAGGACCCCGGGCGAAGCGCCCTGTGCGAGAATCGGGACATGGAGCTGACCTGGTACGGACGAACCTGCATCCGGCTGCGCGGCAAGGACGCCGTCGTGGTGAACGACCCCTACCCGGCGATCGTCGGGCCAACGGGCCGTGGCATCACCGGCGACGTCGTCACCTACAGCCACCCCGACGACGCGCCCCTCGCCAAGAAGGCCGTCAAGACCTCGCGGGACGGCGGCACCGCCATCCCCACCAGCCTGGAGCCCGCATTCGTGCTGGACGGGCCGGGCGAGTACGAGGTCCACGACGTACTCGTCACGGGCGTGCGTACGTACAGGGACAACGCGAAGGGCACGGAGCGCGGCCGCCAGACCGCGTTCATGACGGAGCTCGACGGGCTGCACACGATCCACCTGGGCGACATCGGCCACGAGCTGACGGAGGAGAAGCTCGGGGACATCGGGCGGGTGGACATCGCCTGCGTGCCGATCGGCGGCGCCCTGTCCGCGACGAGGGCCGCGGCATTGATCGCGCAGCTGGACCCCAAGATCGTGGTCCCGATGCCCGTGTGCGAGGAAGAGGCGGACTGCGACGAGGCGATGAAGCGGTTCCTGCACGAGATGGGGGCCGAGCCCACGGTGCAGGCGAAGCTATCCGTGACCACCTCCAGTCTGCCGCCCGAGACGACCACCGTGCTGCTGGAGTCGCGCGGCAAGGCCTGAGGCAGTGACGCCGTCGGAGTGGGGGGCGTTCTGGGGGCTGGCGGCCCCACTCGCCATCGCCGTGATCGCGGCGGTCATCGACTGGGTGGCGGTGTGGGTCGGCGGGACGACCGGACGGCGGGTGGAGCGGGTCGCGAAGCCCGCGGTCCTCGTGGCACTGCTCGTCGCGGCACTGTCCGCACACGCGTGGACGCCCGAGGCGCAGGCCGCCCGGCCGTGGCTCGTTCTCGGGCTCGTGGCGTCCCTGGCGGGCGACCTGCTCCTCCTGCCACCGGGCCGGTTCGTGCCGGGGCTCCTGGCGTTCCTGGCGGCTCATCTCGCGTACCTCGTCGCGTTCCTCCAGCTGCCGGGAGAGATCCCGTGGCTGGTTGTCGGGATCGCGGGGGCGGCGATCCTCGTGGCGATCGTCGGTCGAGCGCTCGTCCGCGCCGCTGCCCGAATTGGCCTGGCCGGGCCCGTCTCGCTGTACCTCGTCGCCATCACCCTGATGGCCGTGGCGGCGACGTGGACCGGCAAGCCGGCGGCGATCGCGGGGGCGTGGCTGTTCGTCGCCTCGGACGCGATGCTGGGGTGGGGGCGGTTGCGCGACCCGCAGCCGGGCCTGCCGCGGGGCGGCGGACGAGTGCAGGGCGTCGCGGTGATGGTCACCTACCACCTTGGTCAGATGCTGATCGTCCTGGCGCTGCTGGGCGTGAGCGGCGGGCGGCGATCGGCAGACGGCGTTCTCGTCCAGCCCACACCAGGCGCACAGCGGGGCAACGGTTCGCTCCGCGAACATGGCATCATGCGGGCCTTGGGCAGTCCGGTGCGGGGCCCCGTGCCGAACGGGGGCAGGCCACCGCCGACGCCATGCTCGGCCACCGAACCGTAGAACCGGTCCATGCCTGGTCGGAGGGCAAGCGGATCGCGGGGCAGGCGAACGCTGGTGGATCAGGCGCGGCGGTAGATCACCCGTCCGCGCTTGATCACGACGTCGGCGAGGTCCGCACCCACCCAGTAGGGCAGCTGCTCCACCGCCGTCGCGCGCCAGATCACGAGGTCCGCAGCCTTGCCGGGCTCGATGGACCCGACGTCGTCCGCCACGCCAACGGCGTGTGCCGCGTTGATCGTGACGGCCGCGAGCGCCTCGGCCGGCGACAGCTTCATCGCGAGGCAGGCGACGGTCATGACCAGGGGCAGCGACGGCGTCGGCGAGGTGCCCGGGTTGAAGTCCGTGCCCAGGGCCACCGGGACCCCGGCGTCGATGAACCGGCGGGCCGGTGCCGCCTCGTCGGCCATGAGGAACCAGGTGGTGGCCGGGAGCAGGGTGGCGACCGTGGGCCGGGGCCCGTCGGCGGCCGCGGCGAGCGCGGCGATCCCCTCGTCGGAGGGGGTGTGCAGGTGATCCGCGGACAACGCGCCAAGCTCCGCGGCCAGCTCGGCCCCGCCCGAGGGTGCCAGCTCGTCGGCGTGGAGGCGCAGGGCCATCCCGTAGCCGGCCGCGGCCTGGAGGATCCGCCGGCTCTGGTCCGCGGTGAACACGCCCTGTTCGCAGAAGACGTCGCACGACCGGGCACGGCCCTGCGCCGCGACACCCGGCAGCTGCTCCTCGATGACGTGGCGGACGTACGCCTCGATGCCGTCGGGGCGCGAGCGGTACTCGGACGGGACGGCGTGGGCACCCAGGAAGGTGGGCACGACATCGACCGGTCCCTCGCGCCCCAGCTCGTGCGCGACCTCCAGCAGCCGCAGCTCGGTCTGCAGGTCCAGCCCGTAGCCCGACTTCGCCTCCACGGTGGTCACCCCATGGCGGCACATCTCGTCGAGCCAGCGGCGGCCGTGCTGGGCCAGCTCCTCGGCGGAGGCGGCACGGGTCGCCGCCACCGTGGACAGGATCCCGCCGCCCGCCGCCAGGATGTCCAGGTAGCCGGCGCCCTGCTGGCGCATGACCAGCTCGCCCTCCCGGCTGCCCGCGAACAGCAGGTGCGTGTGCGGATCCACGAGCCCGGGGGTGACCACGCCGCCGTTCGCGTCGATGCGCACGAACCTCGCCAGTGGCCAGCCGTTGGCCTCCAGGCCCTGCTCCACGAGGTCCCTCGGTCCAACGCCGGCGACCCGGCCCTCCCAGCACGCGACGACCGGCGCCGCGGGCGCCCCCGGTACCGCCCACGAGCGCCGCGTCGAGCAGCGCGATGTCCCCCTGCGTGGTCCCCCGGCGCAGCCCGCCGGCCAGTGTCGCGATCTGCGATGCGCCGTGGATCAGCAGCCCCGGCGCGTCGGCCGAGGCCCGGCCGCCCTCGATCAGGCGGAGCGTCACCGCGGGGCCCGCCCCGTCTCGCGAGCCGCGGCCAGCCGCAGCTCCAGGGCCATCAGCGGGGAGAAGTCGCGCAACCCGATGGCCGCCGCGGCGGCACCCAGCCGGACCTCGACGGAAGCGTCGTGCGGCGCCCCGGCATGATCGGCCACGTCGAGGAGCGCGGCCAGCGGGGCCAGGCCGATCAGCTCCGACTCGGCAAGCGCCACGCCGTCCTCGGCCGCCAGCTCGCCCACGACCTCCCAGACCCGCCACAGCGGGGTCACGGCGAAGTCCAGCAGGTTCATCGACACCTGGGCACGCACCGGGTGACCGCGGTCGGGCTCCTCCACCCGGAAGCCGTTCCCCTGGAGCCGCGGCAGCCCGCCCCCCGACTCGCGGACCCGGCGCGCGATCCGCTTCGCAAGCTCCACGTCGTCGGAGTCCAGGTTGATGTTCCAGGCGATGAGGAAGGGTCTGGCACCGACCGCCACGGCCCCGAACCGCGGGTGCATCCGGGCGGGGCCGAAGTCCGGCTGGCGCCCGTTCTGGGCGATCTCGTCCCGGAGCCCCTCGTACTGGCCCCGGCGGACGTCGCCGAGCTTGACGCGGTCCGCGCGCCCGGCGGCCCGGGCATAGAGATAGACGGGGATGTCGTGGCGGCTCGCGATCTGGGCACCGAAGGTCCGGGCGAGGGCCACGCACGCGTCCATGGTCGTGTCGCCCAGGGGGATGAACGGGATCACGTCCACGGCCCCGATCCGCGGGTGCTCGCCAGTGTGCTCCTCCATGTCGATGTCGACGACGGCCTGCTCCACGAGCCGCTCGAGCCCGGCCGAGACGGCGTCGTGCTCGCCGGCGACCGTGAGCACGGACCGGTTGTGGCTCGCGTCCGACGTCCGGTCGAGGAGGAACACGCCCGGGACAGAGGTCAGGGCGTCGACCAGCCGCTCGACGACGTCGAGGCGACGGCCCTCGGAGACGTTCGGCACGCTTTCGACGAGCACGTCTTGATGCTAGCGGCCCAGGCGGTCGGCGGAGGGGCCTGCCCGCGTCCGGCGGCAATCCGCGGTGACCGGGCCTGCGAACCTCCCGACGAAGCACACGTACTGCGAGACCCGAGGATGAGCGACCCCGCCGCACTCCCCATCGTGACCATCAGTCCCCGCGACAACGGCTCCTACCGCGTCACCGGCCCGGTGATCCTCCAGGACGCCGAGGGCGGCTCGTGGCTCCTGCCCGAAGGCAAGGCCGTGTTTCTGTGCCGTTGCGGCCTGTCCGCCAACAAGCCGTTCTGCGACAGCTCCCACCGCGCCGCCGGGTTCGAGAGCGTCGTGCGAGCGCCCGTGCCCGAGGCCTGACCAGCGATCCTCGTCCCTGCGCGGCCGACCGGACCTTCTTGGGCGGCGAGCTCCAGCGGGACGATAGACTCCCGGCCTGATGTCAGGCCCGAGCCGCAGCCTCCTTCGCCACCCCGACTTCCTCAAGCTGTGGACCGCGGAGACCGTCTCGGTCTTCGGCTCCGCGATCACGCAGCTCGCGCTGCCGCTGATCGCCGCGACCTACCTGCAGGTCACGCCGTTCGAGTTCGGGCTGCTCACGACCATCGAGTTCCTGCCCTTCATCCTGCTCAGCCTGCCCGCGGGGGTGTGGGTGGACCGCCTGCGGCGCCGCCCGATCCTGATCGTCGCCGACCTGGGGCGCGCCGTGGCGATCGCGTCCATCCCGGTCGCCTTCTACTTCGACGCCCTCACGATCTGGCAGCTGTACGTCGTTGGCTTCGTCAACGGGTGCTTCACCGTCTTCTTCGACGTCGCCTACCAGAGCTACCTGCCGTCCGTGGTGGAGCGGGACCAGCTCGTGGACGGCAACTCCAAGCTGGAGATCACCCGGTCCGCGGCGCAGATCCTGGGGCCGGGGGCGGCCGGCATCCTCATCGGGCTGCTCAAGGCGCCGTTCGCGATGGTGCTGGATTCGCTCTCGTACCTCTGGTCGGCCGTCTTCGTGTTCTGGATCCGTCGGCCCGAGCCCCCGGTGGAGCCCCACGACGAGGCCGCGCACGGGCCGAAGCCGTCGATGCGCCAGGAGATCGCGGCCGGCCTGCGCTACGTCACCGGCCACCGCTGGCTACGGTCGATCGCGGCCACGACGGGGATCTCCAACTTCTTCGGCTACGTCATCACCGCGATCCTCATCCTGTACCTGACCCGGGAGCGGGACCTCGGCCCGGCAGCGATCGGGATCGCGTTCTCGATCGGGTCGGTCGGTGTCCTGCTCGCCGCGCTGACCACGACCGCGGCGACCAAACGTCTGGGCGTGGGCCGGATGCTGGTGATCACCGCCATCGGGTTCAGCCTGTCCGGCCTGCCCGTCGCGTTCGCGCCCGACGCCCTGATCTTCTGGGCGGTGGCGTTGTGGGGGTTCCTGGGCGGGTACTTCGGCGTCGCCTGGAACATCAACCAGGTCTCGCTGCGCCAGGCGATCACCCCGCCGCGGATGCAGGGGAAGATGAACGCGACGATGCGGTTCATCGTCTGGGGCACGATGCCCCTGGGCGCGATCCTCGGCGGGGCGCTGGGCAGCCTGGTCGGCCTCTACCCGACGATCGTGATCGGGGCCGTCGGCGGGCTGGTCGCCTTCATCCCGGTGACGCTATCGTCGGTGCGCCACATCGTCACGATGCCCGAGCCGGTCGAGGACGAGGGCGGAATGGCGAACGCTGCCGGCACGTAGGGTCCACCGCGGCGCCGGCCAGCCGGCCGCGTCCCGGGGCGGCTGGCGTCAGTTGGAGCGGACAGCCCTGAGGGCGGCCTCAAGGCGGGCGGCACGGGCCTCGGCCTCGCGGACCTTGCGGACACAGCGGGCGCAGTCGCCGTCGAACAGGTCCTCGCGCAGGAACGCGAGCCGGGCGCGGTGCGCCTCCTCGAGCGCGGCCCGGAGACGGAGCTCGTTCAACCGGGTGGCGATGGTCTTCCCGATATCGATCACCGGCCAGTCCTCGTGGCGCGGAGCTGGGGTCCCGCGCGTCGAGGCGATCATCGCGAGGTCGTGCTCCGTCGGCCATGACCCCATGGTCCTCCCCCGATCCGGGGACACGGGTCGGCGGCAGCCTGCCGGTGCGGGTGATCCGCGGGGTGGCCTAGAGGCCCAGCATCGGGATGCGGACCCCGCGCTCGCGGGCCACCTCGATCGCCCGCTCGTAGCCCGCGTCCACGTGGCGCACGACGCCCATGCCCGGGTCGCTCGTGAGCACCCGCTCCAGCTTGCGAGCGGCCAGCTCCGTACCGTCGGCCACCACGACCATCCCCGCGTGCTGGGAGTACCCGATCCCCGTCCCGCCGCCGTGGTGGATCGACACCCAGGTGGCGCCGGCCGCCGTGTTGACCAGCGCGTTGAGCAGCGGCCAGTCGGCGACGGCGTCGGAGCCGTCGGCCATCGCCTCCGTCTCGCGGTTGGGCGACGCCACGGACCCCGAGTCCAGGTGGTCGCGCCCGATGACGATCGGCGCCCTGACCTCGCCCGCCGCGACGAGCCGGTTGAACTCCAGGCCGGCCTTCGCCCGCTCGCCGTAGCCCAGCCAGCAGATGCGGGCCGGGAGCCCCTGGAACGGGACCTTCGCCTCGGCCAGCTCCAGCCAGCGCCGCAGGCCGCGGTCGTGCGGGAACAGCTCCAGCAGCGCCCGGTCCGTGCGGCGGATGTCCTCCGGATCACCCGAGAGCGCCGCCCAGCGGAACGGTCCGCGCCCCTCGCAGAACTGCGGGCGGATGAACGCGGGCACGAAGCCCGGGTAGTCGAACGCGTTCTCGACGCCCGCCTCCTGGGCCTGGGCGCGGAGGTTGTTGCCGTAGTCGAACACGACCGAGCCGGCCGCCTGGAACGCGAGCATCGCCCGGACATGGTCCGCCATCGAGCGCAGCGAGCGCTGCATGTACACGTCCGGCTGGCTGACCCGCAGCACGTGCGCGTCGTGGAGCGAGATCTCGCCCGGGACGTAGCCCGCCAGGGCGTCGTGCGCCGAGGTCTGGTCGGTGACGACGTCGAACCGCTCCCCCGCCTTCGCCCACGCCGGCTCGATGTCCGCGGCGTTGCCGACGAGCGCGATCGACGTCGCGTCACCGGCGGCCGCCGCCTGCCGGGCCATGGCGAGGGCCTCCTGCGGCGAGTGCGTGAGGTGGTCGACGTAGCCGATGTCGTGGCGGCGTTGCGCGCGGTGCTCGTCGACCTCGATCGCGATGCAGACGCCCTCGTTCATGGTCACCGACAGCGGCTGGGCGCCACCCATCCCGCCGAGACCTGCCGTGAGGACCACCCTGCCACGCAGCGTCCCGCCGAAGTGCTGGCGCGCGAGCTCCGCGAAGGTCTCGTAGGTGCCCTGGAGGATCCCCTGGGTGCCGATGTAGATCCAGGACCCCGCGGTCATCTGGCCGTACATCATCAGGCCCTGCTTCTCGAGGTCCCGGAAGACGTCCCAGGTGGCCCACTTGCCCACCAGGTTGGAGTTGGCGATCAGGACCCGCGGCGCCCACTCGTTGGTGCGGAAGACCGCCACGGGCTTGCCGCTCTGGACCAGGAGGGTCTCGTCGTCCTCGAGGCGGCGGAGCTCCCGGACGATCGCGTCGAAGGCCTCCCAGCTGCGGGCCGCCTTGCCGGTCCCGCCGTAGACGACGAGGTTGTCCGGGTCCTCGGCGACCTCCGGGTCGAGGTTGTTCATGAGCATCCGCAGCACCGCCTCCTGCTGCCAGCCCTTGGTCGACAGAGTGGTGCCGCGCGGGGCGCGGACGGGGCGCGGGCCCGAGGGCGTGGCGCCGGGTGACTCGGTGCTCATGGGCGGGAGTCTACGACGCACGCGAGCACGTGACGGGGGCGATTCGCTAGGGCCGCAGGCCCCCCATGAGCTGCTCTCCATACCGTCGCTCGCCCATGGAGAACGCCGAGACGAGCAGGCCGCGATCCTCGAGCCACGCGTGGTATGTCCGCAGTCCCCCTGCACAGGTGCCGATGTAGACGGTCCGGCCACCGAGCTGCGTCTCTGCGTTGCCGGCGATCCCCCCGGACTGGGCGCAGGCTCCCTCGTCGTACGACTCCCGCCAGTCGCGGAACCAGGCCTCGGACCAGGCGCCTGGCACGGGCCGCGCCACCATGGCCGACGACAGGTCGTCGCCGGCGATGACGACCCCGAACGCCGCGGCCTCCACGTTGGCGGCGAAGGCGGGGTCGGCGATCGCGTCCGCGAACGCCTGGGACTCCAGGACCATGGGCTGACCGGCGACCGCCGCGGGAAGGACGGCGATCAACGACGGGTCCTCGACGGCGACGCCTGGCTGCGAGGCGCCGGGGGCGGTTGAGGCCGGCACGTCGGACGGCCGGCCGGGGCTGACGGCAGTGGTAGGAGCTGCGGTCTGCACGTCGGGCCCGGTGGTCGGCGCGGGCGCGGCGCATGCGGCGGCGGCCAAGACGAGCAGGGATGCCAGCAACGCTCTCCCCGCGGCCCGTGTCACCCCAACTCCCGCCGCATCACCGGAAAGCGCTCGTCCGGTGCGGCGATGGTGAAGCCGAGCCCCTGCCAGAACGCCGGGTCGGCGGCGCTCGTGGCGTTGGCCTTCGCGCCGACCTGCGGATACGTCTCGACGGCGGCGAACCCGCGCCCGGCCAGGTCGTCGCACACCGCCTCGACCAGCATCGCGGCGAATCCGCGGTCGCGAGCGGCGGCGGTCGTGGCGATGCACGTGATCACCGCGGGCAGCGGCGCGGACGGCAGGCGCGGGTACAGGTCCCGGGTCCGGAGCGCGCGAGGATACGCGGACAGCGGCCCGAACTGGGCGTAGGCCGCGGGCGCATCGTCCTCCAGCAGCACCTTGGCGTACGAGCCGAACACCGCCACCCCTCGGGCCAGCAGCCGGAGCTTCGGCGGGGCGTCGGCGGCGACGACCGGGCCGGTCTTCGGCTTCGGGGCGAACGGGTTCTCGGGTGCGTCGTCATCCGCGGTCAGGAACGGGTTGTACGTCTCCCGCCGGGCCGGGGCAAAGGGGTTGAACGCGGGCTCGTCGTCATCGTCCCCGCCGAACGGGTTCCGCGGGCGGGGCGGCCTCGGCGTCTCGGGCGCGGCCTGCGGCCCAAACCACGAGGCACGAGCGGCCTTCGAGCCGCGATCCGCGTCCTCCCAGTAGTCGCAGGAGCGGTGGTCGAAGCCCGGGTCCGCGCACGGCGGTAACAGGGCGAACGTGAGGTCGTCGATCACGTCGACGATGCGGATGGCCATGATCCGGCCAGTCTATCGGCCCGGGGATGGACGGCGGGGAGCGGCGTTGGCCATGCCACCCGGACCGGATCATGTCACCTGGCCAGATCGTCCTGGCCAGATACCGATGCCGTGCGTCTTCGGCCGGGTGATGGTGACCGAAGACGCACCCCGCCGTTGCGTGGCCGCGAGACCGCCTCAGGGCGGGAGGCAACACGCGCCCCATCGGTGCTTGGCCGGCATGCCGTCGGGAGGCCTCGATACCACGCACCGGTCGGTGCATGGCTGGGTGGCGCGCCGCTCAGCCGGCGAGATCCGCCAGCGTGCCGTCGTGGACGAGCGCGAACATCGCCGCGAGGTCCGGCCCGGGCTCACGGTCCTCGACGAGGGTGCTCACCCGCTCCCGAACCCGCCGCTGCGCCTCCGCGACGCCTGCGCCGGGCACCGGCGCTGCCGACCCGCCTGAGCCCAGCAGCGCGAGCCGCAGGTCCAGCGCCTGCGCCGCGCACAGCAGCTCGATCGCCAGGATCTGCTCGACGTGCCCCAGGACGATCCGGGCGTGGCGGGCCGCGGCGGCCCCCATCGAGACGTGGTCCTCCTGGTTCGCCGACGTGGGGATGGAGTCCGCCGACGACGGGTGCGCGAGCACCTTGTTCTCGGACGCGAGGGCGGCGGCCGTGTACTGGACGATCATCAGCCCGCTGTTCCGGCCCGGGTCGGGCGTCAGGAACGCCGGCAGGCCGCCATTCAGCCGCGAGTCCAGGAGGAGCGCCGTCCGCCGCTCGGAGATTGCGCCCAGCTCGGACAGCGCCAGCTTCGCGAAGTCGAGCGCCAGCGCGATCGGCTCGCCGTGGAAGTTGCCGCCGGAGATGACAAGCCCGCCCCCTGTCGCCAGGGCATCGGACGGGACCGCGCCGCCCTCGGGAAACACGAGCGGGTTGTCCGTCGCGGAGTTGAGCTCCACGTCCAGCACCCGGTGGAGATGGTCCAGGGAATCGCGCACCGCGCCGTGGACCTGTGGCACGCAGCGCAAGGAATATGGATCCTGGACCTTGTGCGCCGACCCGTGGTGCGCCGTCTGCAGCCCCGAACCGCGCAGCAGGTGCCGCAGCTGGCCCGCCACCGCCACCTGGCCCGGGTGCGGACGCGCCAGCTGGTACGGCGCGGCGTAGGCGACCTCCGTGCCGAGGAGCGCCTCGAGTGACATCGCCGCGGCCACGGATGCCGTGCGGATCAGCCGGTCGGCGTCCGCGAGCAACAGGGCCCCGAGCGCCGACATCAACTGCGTGCCGTTGAGCAGCGCCAGGCCCTCCTTGGGACCCAGCGTGAGCGGCTCCAGCCCGGTCTCCCGCAACGCGATCAGGGCCGGGAGTACCTGCCCGTTGATCTCCACCTGGCCCCGCCCGATGAGCGGCAGCGCGAGGTGCGCGAGCGGCGCCAGGTCCCCCGACGCCCCGACGGACCCCTGCTCCGGCACCACGGGGTGGATCCCCAGGGCGAGGAACTCGCAGATCCGGTCCACCAGCAGCGGCCGGCACCCGGAGTGACCGAGCGCCAGGGTGTTCGCACGCAGGAGGAGCATCGCCCGCACGACCTCGCGCGGGAACGGGCGCCCGACCCCCGCCGCATGCGACGCGAGCAGGTTCTCCTGGAGGCGGGCCGCGTCGTCCGGAGGGATGGAGGTCGTGGCCAGGTCCCCAAAGCCGGTCGTGACCCCGTAGACAACCTCGCCCCGGGCGACGAGCCGCTCGATGACGTCCCGGGCCTCCTGCATCCGGTCGCGGGCATGGACGTCGAGGGCGGCCCGAGCGCCGTGGCGGGCGACCGCCTCGACGTCGTCGATGGCGAGGTCGGCGCCGGTCAGGACGACGAGGCCAGGCTCGCGCTGGATGGGTGAGCGCTCTGGTACGAAATGGGCATCGGTCACGAAAGCGAGCATAGGCTAACCTTCCGCCCGTGTTCGACTTCATCAACGGCCCGGTCCGCGACCTGGTCACCTCCCTGTACGAGGCCGTGGGTTACCTCGGCGTGATCCTGTGGGTCGCCATCGAGAGCGTCGTGATCCCCATCCCGTCGGAGCTGGTGCTGCCGTTCTCCGGGTTCCTCGCGGCCGACCCCACCTCCATCGAACCGCTGACCCGGTCTGCCTGGAACATCCCGCTGCTGGTCGCCGCGGCGACGGTCGGGTCGCTCCTCGGCGCGCTCATCGCCTACGCGATCGGGTACTTCGGCGGCCGGCCGCTGCTCCTGCGCTGGGGCCGTCTCCTCCGCTTCACCGAGGATGACCTGGTCCGCACCGAGCGGTTCTTCGACCGCTGGGGCGCATGGGCCGCCTTCTTCGGCCGGATGGTGCCGGTCGTGCGGTCGCTCGTCTCGTTCGGCGCCGGCGTTGGCCGCATGCCCCTGGTGCCGTTCGCCGTGTTCACGGTCCTCGGCTCCATCCCGTGGAACCTGGCGCTCGTGCTCGCCGGCTTCCTGCTGGGTGAGAACTGGGCGCAGTTCGAGCTCTGGATGGCCCAGTACGAGGTCTTCGCGCTCGCGGCCATCGGCCTCGTGGGCCTCGCCTGGGTCTGGCTGCGCTTCGTCCGGCCGCGCCTTGCGTCGGCGGACTCCGAGAGCCAGGCGTGATCGCCTTCATCGACGAGATCGCGCTGCCCTTCCTGCAGTCGCTGTACGCCGCTGTCGGCTACGTGGGCGTGATGCTCGCGATGGCCATCGAGTCCGCGATGATCCCGCTCCCCTCGGAGCTGATCCTGCCGCTGGGCGGGTTCATGGTCTCGGACGCCTTGCAGATCGAGCCCCTCACGGGGCAGCCCTGGAACTTCTGGATCGTGGTCATCGTGGCGACCATCGGCAACACGCTCGGATCGCTGGTCGCCTACGCCATCGGCGCCTGGGGCGGCCGCCCGTTCCTGGAGCGCTACGGCAAGTACATGCTGATCCGGGAGCACGAGCTGGAGGCCGCGGACCACTTCTTCGCCCGCTACGGCTCCGCCACGGTGTTCATCGGCCGCCTGCTGCCCATCGTCCGGACGTTCATCTCGTTCCCGGCGGGCGTCGCCCGCATGAACCTCGGCAAGTTCATCGTCTACTCGACGCTGGGCGCGTTCCTATGGTCCATGCTCCTGGTCTGGGCCGGCCTCCAGCTGGGCGCCAACTGGGTGACGATCCGGGACATGCTCAAGCCGTTCGACATGGCGATCGCCGCGCTGGTGGTCATCCTGTTCCTGGGCCTGCTGTGGTGGCGGCTGGGCATGCCGGGCTGGCCGAAGAAGGGAGTGCCGGCCGCTGAGGCCGCGTCGACCACCGGAGCCGCACCAGCGACGGAGCCCGCCACGGACCCCGAGGCCGGCGCCTAGACCTGGCGACCTTCTATCTAGCCCCAGGGCGCCTCGCCGGCGCCGCGCAGGTGCCCGAGGTCGTTGGCCACCAGCAGCTTCGCGTCCTCGGGGCCGTCGCCCGCCTCCCAGCGGAGCACCGTGAGGTTGGCCTGCGCCTGGACGAAGCGCTTGCGGTAGTCGCGGAGGTCCGTGCCGAGGGCCACGCACATGAGGACCCGGTTGGTGGAGCTGTGGGCCACGGCGAGCACGGCCCGCTCCCCTGGGGCGCCGCCCGGCCCGCCGACGGAAGTGGCCGCCCGGAACGAGGCCCGCGCGTGCCATGCCTTGTGATCGGCGATCAGGTCCCCGAGGAAGGAGCGCACGCGCAGCGCGACGTCGTTGCCGGACTCCCCGCCTGGACACGGCAGACGATCGGGCGCCAGCTCCCACTCCCGTCGGGCGGCGCCGTCGCGTTCCTCGATCTGCTCGTAGGTGAGGCCCTCCCAGGCCCCGTAGTCCATCTCCTTGAGCCGCGGGTCCGTCTCCACCCCTGTGCCGCGGGCCAGGATCTCGGCGGTCTCCTGCGCCCGGAACAGCGGGCTGCTGATCCGCCGGTCGAACCGCACGCCCGCGAGGCGCCGGGCGAGGACCTCGGCCTGGCGGCGCCCGGCGTCACTGAGCGAGATGTCGATGTGCTGGCCGAGATGCTGCTCGGGCTCCGAGCGATCCGTGAGGCCGTGGCGGGTGAGGACGAGGGTGAGCACGACGCCAGTCTATGCGGTTCGAGTCGTGGGACAATGCCCTCCGGAGGTACGAACGAGACACCGATGAGCGATCACGACACCACACCCGCCCACGACCCCGGCGCGCCAACTGACGCGCACGATGACGGCCACGGCGGCGGGCACGGCGAGCACCACGACGGCGGCACGCTCGGCCCGATCGCCTGGCGGATGTGGGGCGTCGGCATCCTGGGCGTCGTGGCCGCGCTGTTCGTCGTAGCGGCCATGGTGGTCGCGACCGACTTCGTCTTCCTCACCCCGGCCGGGTAGCCCGCTCTCGCCGCGTCGCCCGTCGTCGCGGCGTCGCTCAGTCGGCCGCCATCGGCTCGTCGGTCACATACGCCGAGCGCATCGGCCGATCCCACCACGGCGCCGGCGCCATCGTGAGGCGCTCGAGTCCTCGCAGCGCCGCGTCGTAGTTCACGCGCCAGCCGTTGAAGTCGCGCCATGCCTGGTCGCGGTCGGCCACCATCGGCACGCCGGATTCCGCGAGGACGTCGAAGGCGAGGTCGAAACGCGCGCGATCGATGCTGGTCGTGTCGGTGGGCTTCGGCTCGGTATCGTAGGGGATCACGAAGAAGTCGCAGATCCGGCGGAGTGCCAGGTACCCGGACCGGATGACGAGGTCGGCCTGCACGTCCATCGGGATGGCCACGGCCGACCGCGCCAGTGCCGCGGCGTCCATGATCGCGCCGGCCGCGTTGACCCAGGACTGGCTCGCCTGCTGGCTCCGGTAGTGGACGAGGACGGGCAATGAGCTGTGCGACTCCTCCACCTCGGCGAACCACTGTTCCCAGCGCTCCCACATCGGGTGCAGCGCGTCGAGCCCGTGGAGCCGATGCATCCGCGTGAGCATCACGACGGGCGACGGCGGCGAGTCCGCGCGAACCTCGAGCATGCTCACCAGCAGCTCGCGGCGGGAGAAGGCGCCGTAGATGGTGGGCAGGTACGAGATGAGCAGGGCCACGAGCGCCAGGCCCATCGCCGCCTCGACGAACGCGATGAAGTCCCCCGCCGGGACGGCCGGCCGAAAGAAGCCCAGCGTGAGCAGCGAGGAGCCGGAGACCTCCAGCGCGTCGGCGACCGGCAGGCCCAGCGCCCAGTAGATCGCCGCGAAGCCAACCATCAGCAGCACCAGCCACCAGGCCGGGAGAAGCATCAGCGCGATCGGGCCGTAGTAGGCCATGACCCGATCCCGCGCGGCGTACGGCCGGGACGGCGGGGCCGCCAGCGTGAACCCCTTGCGAATGACGCCGAAGGCGAAGCGCGTCAGCCGGTCGTTGACGCCCCGTGGCACGACGAAGGTCCGGACGGCGCTGAGCACCGTCCGCGCAATGAGGGCGACACCCGCGAGCGCGACGAGAACCTGGATGATCACCGCGGGAGCATAGCGGGCTGCGTCGCCGACACCGGCGCGAGAGCCGTCAGCCCGAGAACACCGCGGCCACGACCGGGAACGCGACCAGGGTGACCACCGTGGCCAGCGACAGCGTGTCGGCCACGTAGTCGCGCTCGGCCTCGTCCTCCGGGCTGGGGCCCATGTACAGCGGGATCACGAACGGCGGGGGCAGGATCGCCATCGTCATCACCGCCGCGGCAAACAGCGCGTCCAGGCCCAGCACTCCCTGGACGATGAAGATGCTGAACGGGACGGCCAGCGCGACCCAGGCGGTGAGGCGGATCGCCACCGTCCGCGCAGGCCGGCTCAGTGCCCCGCGGCCGAGGCGCGTGCTGTACCCGATCACCACGGCGATCAGGGGGGTCGTGCAGGCACCCAGCAGCGCCAGCGTCGCGAGCAGGGCCGAGGTCAGCGGCGACGAGTCCAGGAGCGTGCCCAGGCCCACGAGGTTCCCGAGGACGCCCGCCAGGATCGCCAGGATGACCGGCGTGCGGATGAACGCGACCACGGTGTCGCGCACCCCCGGCATGACCCCGGTCGCCCGTCGCGTGAGCACCGTCGCGAGGACAAAGAACACGAACAGGACCTGGCCCAGGTCCACGATCCCGAACCGGTACAGCGCCTCCGCCCCGAACACGCCGCCGTAGATCGCGTAGCCCAGCATCCCGGCCTCGAAGCCGGTCATGAGCGGTCCGGCGAACGGCGAGCGCACGCCCACCAGTCGAGCCAGCCCGGGGCCTGCGACGAGCATCGCGACGCAGGCGGTGAACACGAGCACGACGATGGGCAGGTAGCGGAGCTCCAGGCTGACCCGCAGGAACGTCAGGAACAGCGCCGACGGCAGGGTCACCGCCAGCACGAACCGGCGGAGGTCGGCGACGGTCGACTCGGCGAAGAAGCCGCGCCGGCGGAGGACGGCGCCCAGCCCGAACAGGAGCAGGACCGGGAGCACCCGGGCGAGGGCGTCGACGATTGCCAAGGAGGACCTCGTGGTCCGGGCGGGGCGCCCGGCCGCAGGCTAGAACAGTCCGACGACGTTCCCGTCGGCGTCGATGTCGATGCGCTCGCCGCCGGGGCGGCTGTTGAGCCCGGGCATCGTGCGCATGTCGCCGCAGATCGGGGTCACGAAGCCGGCGCCGGCACTGAGCCTCACCTCGCGGATCGGGAGGCGGAAGCCCGTGGGCCGGCCCAGGAGCTTGGCGTCGTGGGAGAGCGAGTACTGGGTCTTGGCCATGCACACGGGCAGGTGGCCGAAGCCCATGTCCTCGTAGAGCTTGAGGCTCTTCGCGGCCGCGGGCTGGTAGTCCACGCCGTCGGCGCCGTAGATGCGGGTGGCGACGGTCTCGATCTTGTCGCGCAGCGGCATGTCGTCGGGGTACAGCAGGTGGAAGTCGGGACTCCCCTCCTCGGCCGCGGCCCAGACGGCGCGGGCCAGGTCCTCGGCGCCGGCGCCGCCGTCGGTGAAGTGGCGGGCGACCACGGCGTCGCGAGCACCGGCCTCGAGGGCGACCTCGCGCACGGCCTCGATCTCGTCGGGCGTGTCGGTCGGGAACACGTTGATCGCGACGACCACCGGCACCCCGAACGCGCGGACGTTCTCGATCTGCTTGGCGAGGTTGACGCCGCCCCGTCGGACGCCCTCGGGGTTGTTCTCGAGGAGCGCCGGATCGAGCGGCTTGCCGGCGACCACCCTGCCGACACCGCCGTTCATCTTGAGCGCCCTGATCGTGGCCACGATCACCGCGGCATCACACGTCAGGCCGCTGGCGCGGCACTTGATGTCGAAGAACTTCTCGGCGCCCATGTCGGCCCCGAAGCCCGCCTCGGTGACCAGGATGTCGCTGCCCGCGAGCGCGGCCCGGTCGGCGAGGATGCTGTTGTTGCCGTGGGCGATGTTGGCGAACGGGCCGCAGTGGACGAAGGCAGGACCGCCCTCGAGCGTCTGCATCAGGTTGGGCTTGAGGGCGTCCTTCGAGCAGGACCGCCATGGAGCCCGCGACCTTGAGGTCCTCGGCGGTGATCGGGGTGCCGTCCCTGCGCGTCGCGAGCACGATGCGGCCGAGGCGTGCGCGCAGGTCCTTGAGGTCGCTGGCCAGGGCGAGGATCGCCATCACCTCGGACGCGACCGTGATCACGAACGATCCCTGGCGCGGGTAGCCGTTGTCCTTGCCGCCCAGCCCCACCACGATGTCGCGCAGGGCGCGGTCGCTGATGTCCATGACCCGCGGCCAGAGGACGTTGTTGGCGTCGATGCGCGAGCTCGTTGCCGTGGTGGATGTGGTTGTCGATGAACGCCGCGGCGAGGTTGTGCGCCGCGCCGATCGCGTGGACGTCGCCCGTGAGGTGGAGGTTGAAGTCCTCCATCGGGATGACCTGGCTGTAGCCGCCGCCCGCGGCGCCGCCCTTGATCCCGAACACGGGGCCGAGCGAGCGGCTGGCGCAGGGCGACCGTGGCCTCCTTGCCGATCCGCATCGAGGCCCTGGGCGAGACCGACGGTCGTGGTGCTCTTGCCCTCGCCCAGGGGCGTCGGGCTGATCGCGGTCACCAGGACGTACTTGCCGCGGCCGTGCTCGCGCTCCTTGCGCTCGATGCCCTCGATCGTGATCTTGGCCTTGTGGCGGCCGTACAGCTCGATCTCGTCGTCGCGGAAGCCCGAGCTCGTGGGCGACGTCGGCGATCGGGCGCGGGGTGACGGAACGGGCGATCTCGAGATCGGACGGGAACGGCATCAGCGCTGGGCCTCCGGCATGGCGACGGCGAGGGAGTGGGCGCCGAGCGGGACCAGGCCCCTGGCCTGGGCACGGGCGGCCTGCACGAGATGGGTGAGCAGGATCGCGTTGGTGAGCGGCCCGACACCGCCCGGGACCGGCGTGATGGCCGAGGCGACGCGGCTGGCGGACGCGAAGTCGACGTCGCCCGTGAGCTTGCCGTCCACGACGTTGATGCCGACGTCGACGACGACGGCACCCGGCTTGAGCATGTCGCCGGTGACGAAGTTGGCGCGCCCGATGGCGACGACCACGATGTCGGCCGTGCGGATGACGTCGGCGAGGTTCACGGTCTTGCTGTGGCAGACCGTGACCGTGGCGTTCTCGCGCAGGAGCAGGAGCGCCGCCGGCTTGCCGATGACGTTGGAGCGGCCGACGACGACGGCGTGCTTGCCGCTGATCTCGATGCCGCTCTGCTTGAGGATCTCGATCGCAGGCGTGCGCGGTCGCCGGCAGGAAGCCGTCGTAGCCGAGGGACAGGAGCCCGGCGTTCAAGGGGTGGATGCCGTCGATGTCGCGCAGCGGGTCCAGGACGTCGATCACGGCCTTGAGCCGGATGCCCGGTCGGGAGCGGCATCTGGGTGATGATCCCGGCCACGTGGGGATCGGCCTGCAGCTCGCGCAGCGCGGCGCCGATGTCGCCCTCGCCGGCGTCCGCGGGCAGCTCGACCAGGCGGTCCTCGATCCCCACCAGGCGGCAGCCGTCGAGGATCTTGTGGAGGTACACCGCGGACGGGGCGTCCTTGCCCACGACCACCACGGCCAGGGCCGGCACGTAGCCGTGCTCGTCCTTGAACGCGGCCACGTCGGCCGCGACCTGCTCCCGGATCGACGTGGCGATCGGCCCGCCGCGGAGGAGGCGCGGGCCCTCATCGGTGGCGAAGGAGGTCATGCGGGATCGGCGGGCAGGGGGCCGCGCGACTCGCCGCCACGAACCTGCTCGCGGGTCCGGGAGGCCAGCCGCTCGACGGCGTCCGCGATGCCCTCGGTTCGCTGGAAGAGGTCGCGGGCCTGGCGCTCGTCGCCCAGGCTCGGAAGGTTGATGTAGACGTTCGCGGCGGCCGACCGGCAGGCAGCAACCGACATCAGCGCGGCGACCTCGAGATCCGACGACGCGTTCTTGTTGCTGCGACCGGCCAGCTCCTCCGCGAGCGCGACGATCTCGAGTGTCGCCTCGACCGTGCGCAGCGGTGACAGCGTCGCAGCGAGGGCCGCCTCCCGGATCGCCGCGGTGCGGACCGCCCGCTCCTCGTCGCTCTCGCGGGGCAGCTTCATCGCGGCGCCGTAGCCGGCGAAGGCATGTGCGTCCTCGTCGGCGAGCGTGAGCAGGCGGTCCATGAGCTCCTGGGCCGCGGGGATCGCCCTGGCGTGGAGGGCTGCGTGCTCCGCCAACTTCGGGCGGCCCACGGACAGGTTCGCCACCATCGCGACCAGCGCGGCGCCCAGGCTGCCTGCGATGGCCGCGGCGGCGCCCCCGCCAGGAACGGGATCGCCCGAGGCGAGGACTTCGACGAACTGGGCGACCGTCAGGTCGCGGAAGCGGCTGCTGGTATCCACCCGGCGATTGTAGGGACGTGCCGGAGCCCTTCGCAGGGCCGTGCGGCCACCTCGGCCGTGACATGAGGGGCGACGTCCGGCCCTTGCAGGTGGTGGTACGGCATGGGACGCTCCCGGCGCGGGAATCGCGAGGGGGACACATGCAGGGCGCGGACCTGGGTCTCGGCGTGCCGATTGCCTCCGACGGCGAGCTGCTCGCCAGGGCTCGAGACGGCGATCTGGCGGCCTTCGAGGCAATCGCGGCACAGCGGTTGCCCGGCCTCTACCGGCTCGCCCGCGCCATCCTGGGCGGTGACCCGGAGGCCTCGGAGTCGACCCGCAACACGCTGGTCGGCGCCTGGCACGAGCTCCCGCACCTTGATGATCCGAGGCGGTTCGACGGGTGGCTCGACCGGATCCTTGTGAGCGAGTGCCGGATGGGCCTTGAGCGGGCCGCTCGCAGCCTCGGGGGCTCGGCGCCGATGCCGGCAGGACCCGGAGCCGCAACCCCTGCAGCCTCGGGTGCGACGAACGAGGTCTCCTCGGACGAGCTGGATCGCGACGCGATCGTCCGGTTGCTCGAGGCCGCGTTCGAGTCGCTCGACGCCACGGATCGAGCCGTGCTCGTCCTGCACGACCTGGAAGGCCGAACGCCCGAGGGCATCGCCGGCATCCTCCACATGCCGCTCGGGACCGTCAGGTGGCGGCTGCACGAGGCCCACCTTGTGCTCCGGGCGGCCCTGGAGGTCCCGGCATGACGCCACCGGATCGGACCGACGAGCTGATCCGCGAGATGCTCATCCGGCGCACCGCGGGAGGCCCTCCGGCTGATCTGCTCGGTCGCACGCTGCTGGCGCTGTCCGTGACGCCTCGTCCCGTGGGCGCCAGCCACCCGCAGGCAGCGTCTCGCCCGGAGCAGCGACGTCGGCTGTTGCTGGCTGCCACGCTCGCGGTGGCGATCCCGGCGCTCATCGTGGCCCTGCTGGGGGCCGGGGCGCTGATCGCGCCGGGCCCCGGAGATGGCGGTCGCGGTGCGGCCGCCGGTGCCACTCCCACCACCTCGGCCTCGTCGACCGAGCAGGCGGCCGCTGCCACGCCGGCGGCGTCGGCCGCAACACCGCCGTTCACCGGGGCTTCGCCGAACCCGGGCCTGGCCATCGGGTCGCTCGCGGCGGTCACGATCGATGGGGACAACCTGCGGGTCCGCACGGCGCCCACCACGGCCCGCAGCTCGAAGTTGCTCAAGCCGGTGCTCCCGGCGGGTACTCGCATGCTGATCGTGGACGGTCCCGTCGGCGCCGACGGCTACGACTGGTATGAGGTCCAGACGGACGGCGAGCTGATCGACCTGTTCGGGTGGGTCGCCACGGGCAAGGACGGGGAGACCTGGCTTGCGCCGAAGGGACCTCGCTGCCCGGAGGACGTGAACGCCGCGACCGTCGCGACCCTCAACCGGATCGACTTCCTCGCCTGCTACGGCGACACGCAGGTGAGGGTCACGGCCCGCGCCGCGGACCTCTGGGACCCGCGCCTCGAGGCAGCGGACTGCGGGTGGATCCGGCGCACCGGTTCGTGTGACGTCGACGCTCGCTGGCTGCTCTTTCCGTCCGCCTCGGTCACCATCGTCACGAACAAGGGCAATGAACATCGACTCGATCTCGCCATGCCCCCGGAGCTGGCCGCCAGGCTGCAGGACGTTCCTCGCGAGGCAACGCTCCTCCTGACCATCTCGATGGATGCGCCGGAGGCGGCCGCGTGCGAAGTCCGCGACCCAATCACCGGGTCCGAGGTGATCCCGGTCCACCGGGCGATCACGGCATGCCGCCTGCAGTTCGTCGTCCAGGAGATCGCGTGGCGGGATACCGCCGCGACTGGCAGCCCATCTCCGGTCCCGTGACCCACCGGTCCCGCAGATGGCCCGCGGGGCGAGCGCGATCACGCCCGCCCCGCAGCCGACCCGGAGAGCCGCGGGAGAGGAGCCCCGACTCCCGTATCTGGTGCGCAGTCAGGCGACGGCAGGCAATCCGTCCAGCCCCTCGATCGTCCAGCGGCGCGACCGGTGCTGGAAGGTGAGCGCAAGCCGGAGACCCGGCGTGTCGACCTCGAACAGCGTGCGGGGCCCGGTGATCGCCGGGTAGGCGCGGACCTCATCACGGACCGCGACGAGGCGGGTGACCTGGAGGCGATCCTCGCCCCAGGTGATCTCACGGGGGATGCCGTTGATCCAGTCGGTGCGGACCTGGACGCTGACCGGTGCGACGCGGACCATCGCCATGGTGGTGATCTCCTTCACTCGGCGGGTCGTCGTCAACCGGGGGCACTCCGGATGCGAACGCTTGTTCGTTTCCCGTCACGCTAGACCGAACAGGTGTTCGATGTCAAGCGTCGTGAGCGAAGAATTGCGACCGCCTGTGACAGGTTGCGTGTCACCCACTCCACAGGAACTCACCGGGGCGCCGCGGCCACAACCGACGTTGTTCACTCCGAGTGAACGCCCCGAGCCAGCCCACGGGCCATCGCATCCGTTTGAGCGCGACAGAGGTCGCCGGCGACGGATCCTGCCCTGGCGGTAACGGGCAAGGCGGCCGCGACCGGCGATCCGGGAATGGGACGGCCCCCGATCAGCCCGGGATGTTCACTGCGAGTGAACATCGGCGGCTCACGACCTGGCGAATGGCCCCTCAGGGTTCCTCGATAGGCGGCGGATCGATCCCGTCGTCGTCGGGCGGCGCGTTCAGCAACCCCGCATCGCCCTCCGGGGACCCCGCCTCGCCCGCCGTGGACCCCACCCGCCGGCGCCGACCGGTCGGCGCCTCCGGGACCCCGAGCCGCCCCTCCACGGCGGAGTTGGGATCACGCTCGAAGACGGTGGGCACGCCGGCCCGGACCAACCGCCCCCTGGTCACGGCCCGCTCGCCGTACTTGCGCCGGATCGAGTCCATCGCCTCCGCCGCCTGGTGCCGCCTGGGATCCTCCGCCGCAAACAGCGCCAGCTGCTCCCGGTCCCGGAAGTTGGACGCCGTCACGCCCACCAGCCGGATCCGCTGACCGTGGAGCTCGCGCCGCAGCAGCACCAGTGCCGCGTCGTAGATCGGCTCGGTGAGATCGCCCGGCACCTCCAGCGTCACCTGGCGGGTGATCGTGGCGAACGACGAATCGCGCAGCTTGAGCGTGATCGTCGCTGCCTTGAGACCCGCCGCGCGGAGCCTCCACGCCACCCCGTCGGCCATCCCCAGGAGCGTGCGCTCGATCACCTCGCGGTCCGCCGTGTCGTGTCCGAACGTGTGCTCGTGCCCGATCGACTTCGCGGGATCGCCCGTCGCCACGGGGTCCGCGTCCACCCCGTGGGCGCGCTCGACCAGCGCCGCGCCGTGCTTCCCGAACCGCCGCTCCAGGGCATCCGGAGGGAGCGCCGCAAGGTCCCCGATCGTCTGGACCCCGAACTCCCGCAGTACCGCGGCGGTCTTCTCGCCCACGCCCCAGAGCCGTGAGATCGGCAGCGGCGCCAAGAACGCCGCCTCCTCGCCCGGCGGCACCACCACCAGTCCGTCCGGCTTGCGCAGGTCGGACCCGATCTTCGCGACCAGCTTGGTGGCGGCCACGCCCACCGACGCCGTCAGGCCCACCTCGTCGTGGCAGGTCGCCTTGATCGTCCGGGCGATCGTCTCGCCCTCGCCGAACAGCGCCCGCGACCCGGTCACGTCGAGGAACGCCTCGTCGATCGAGATCGGCTGCACCTGGGGCGTGAATCGCCGGAGGATCGCCATGACCTCGCGGCTGGCGGCCTGGTACCTGCGCCCGTCCACCGGCAGGAACACGCCCTGGGGGCACAGCCGGTACGCGGTTCGCAGCGGCATCGCGGAGTGCACACCGAACGCGCGCGCCTCGTAGCTGGCCGCCGAGACCACGCCCCGCTGCGTGGGATCCGATCCGCCCACGATCACGGGCCTGCCGCGCAACTCAGGCCGATCGCGCTGCTCCACCGCGGCGAAGAACGCGTCGAGGTCGACGTGGAGGATGGTCCGGGTGCTCACGCGCGAATTCTGCGCCCCCGGGGTTTCAGCCGGCGACGCCCAGCCGGTTGCTACTCTCTCCGAACGGCGAGTCGCTGCAGGCGAGGGAACGTGGCACACGGGAAGGCGCTCGAGGAGCCGGGAACGCGCGGACGCATGCGCGACTACCTGCGAGGGACCTACGGCGCGCTGCTGGTCGAGCGCGCGGAGCGCCGCCCGGAGCTGTGGGGCTTCGTCCTCATGAGCGTCCTCGGGGCGGCGGTGTTCCTCCTGACTGCCGACCCCGAGCCTCAGGCGCTGGACTACTTCAATCGCCTCGCCGATGCCTTCCTCCACGGCCGCTACTGGCTCGACGAGGCGCCGTCATGGCTCAACGAGCTGATCCCGGCGGGCGATGGCCGGTGGTACGTCGCCTACCCGCCGATGCCGGCGGTCCTGGCGCTCCCGTTCGTGGCCGTCTTCGGGCGGGAGTTCCCCGCCCAGACCTACAGCGCGCTCTACGGCGGCCTCGCCACCGGCCTGGTCTACCTCGTCTTCGGGCGGCTGGGCCTGGCGCTCCGGGTCCGGGACCGGCTCGCGCTGACCGCCGTCTTCGCGTTCGGGACCTGCTTCTGGTTCATCGCGATCGGCGGCTCCGCCTGGTACTTCGCCCATGTGTCGGCCGTGCTGCTGCTGGCGGCGTCCGTGCTCTGCGCGCTCACGAAGCGCCCGGCATGGCTGGCGGGGCTGCTGCTCGGGCTGGCGGCGCTGTCGCGTCTTCCCGTGGGTCTGGCGCTCCCGTTCGTGCTCGCGGCGCAGCTGGGCTTCCCCGGGCTCGCGGCGCTGCGCGCCATGGACCGCGGGGTGCTCGTCCGCACCACGGTGGTCTTCGGACTCGGACTGGCCCTCCCGGCCGCCGTCTACGTCGCGTTCAACCTCGTCCGCTGGGGCACGATCCTGGACCAGTCGTACGTCGCCATTCCGGGCGTGCTCGAGGACCCGATCTACGCGAAGCACGGGATCCTCTCGCCCTGGTACATCCCCCGTAACGTGTTCGCGATCCTGTTCCGCAGCTGGAACTACGTGGATGACGCGCCGTTCCTGCAGCCTTCGTGGTGGGGCCTCGGCATCTTCCTGACCACGCCCCTCTACCTGTGGCTGCTCAAGGCACGCCCACGTACGCCGATGGTGGCCTGGGCGCTCCTGGCGACCGCCATCGTGTCGATCCCGATCATCACGCACGGCAACGTGGGGATCACGCAGTTCGGCTACCGGTTCAGCCTGGACTTCCAGCTCCTGCTGTTCGTGATCCTGGCGACGGTCGTCGCCCGCGGCTGGACCAGGCTGATGGCCGCGGCCGCCGTCGCCTCGATCGCCTTCTGTGCCTACGCGGTCTGGGCGATCTCGATCGACTTCGTGGCGTTCTGAGGCCATGACCGGCGGCACGTCGCTCGCTGAGGCCACGGGCACGAGGGACGCCCGCGGCACCGCGATCCTGGAGTTCGCCGCCGTTGTCTTCGTGGCGCTCGCCGTGTTCTCGTGGCGCCTGTTGCCCGACGTCGGGTTCTGGGACACGGCGATCTTCCAGGCGGCGCCCCCGGTCCTGGGTCTCACCCACCCCACCGGCTTCCCAACCTTCAACCTGCTCGGCTGGCTGTGGGTCACCGTCATGCCCTTGGGCGGCCCGGCCTACGAGATGAACCTCCTCACCGCGGTCACCGGTGCGCTCGCCGTCGGCATGGCGTTCGTCGTGGCCAGGCAGGTGGGGGCGGGCGCGCTGCCGGCTGCGGCCGCGGCCCTGACCTGCGGGCTCATGGTCGCGTTCTGGCGAACGGCCGGGCGCGCGGACCCGCACCCGCTGCACGTGCTCATGGCCCTCGTGGTGATCTCGCTGCTGCTGGCCTGGAACGGCGGCCGTCGGCCGCGCCTGCTGGTGCTGGCCGCCCTCGCCTTCGCCCTCGGACTCGGCAACCACATGCTGATGGCGATGCTCGCGCCGGGCGTCGGCGTGTACGTGATCACCGCTCGACCGTCGGTCCTGCGCGAGCCGCGAACCGTCGTCGCGAGCGTGCTCGCCCTGGTCGTCGGCCTGGCCGTCTATGCGTACGTGCCCCTCCGCGCAGCCGCGGACCCGGCGATCCGCTACGACTTCGCCCCCACCACCCCGGAGCTGTTCCTCCGCTACGTGCTGGGGCAGGACTTCGCGCGATCGATGGCGTTCTTCAGCACGGCGGGACCCGCAACCGCACTGCGCGAGCTGGGCAAGTTCTGGCAGCAGCTGGGCAATTCCATGACGGCGCCGGTCGCCCTCGGACTGGTCCTGCTCGCCGCGGCCGGGATGGCGAGCCTGGTGGCGGAGCGCCGATGGCGGACGGCATGGCTCCTCGGGTCAACCGGCGGACTCACCCTCTATGCGCGGCTCACCTACCAGAACGGCGACCTCGAGCGGTACTCGCTGTTCCCCGTCGCGGTGCTGGCGATCCTCGCGGCGGTTGGCGTCGAGGCGCTGTGGCGCCTTGCCACCCACGAGCAGCGTGGCGAGCCCATGAGCGCCGGGCGGCGCCCATCCGGGTCGAACGCCTCGCTCGTGCGTGCTGCCCCGGGCCTGCTGCTCCTCGTGCCCATCGCGCTGTTCGTGCTCAACTCGGACCGGGTCGCGGTTCCCAACGCCCGGTGCTACGTGGACGACGTCGTCGCCCGCGCCCCGAAGGACGCGGCGATCGTCGCCTGGTGGAGCATGACGACGCCGCTGTGGTACGCGCAGGCGGTCGACGGCCAGCGGCCCGACCTCACGGTGGTCAGTGCCGGCTCCACGGTGGTGGACGAGATCGAGCGGTTCCGGGCGGCGGGCCGGCCGGTGACGATCATCCAGCTCCAGGGCGAGGTCCAGAAGGCACGCGATGCCGGGTACCCCATGGAGGAGGAGAGCTACTGCGGCGTGGGGGCCCTGCGGATCACCGGCCCGCCGGGAACCGCGGCACCCTGAGCGGGTGCCTGGGCTCGGGATCGGCGGCGCCCCAGTGAATCGGCATCGCCCGGACCGAGTGGCCCGGGCGAGCGGAGTTGCGCGTCAGGCGGAGTTGCGCGTCAGCGGGCACGCGGCCCGCGCGAGATCAGCCCTTGGGCTCGACGACGATCGTGACCTCGGAGGTCATGCCCGCGTAGACCTTGATCGCGACCTTGTACGTGCCGAGCGACTTGATCGGCTGCTCGAGGTCGATCTTGTGCTTGTCGACCACGATGCCGCGCCGGCCGAGGGCCTCCGCGATGTCCTGGTTGTTGATGGAGCCGTAGAGCTTGCCGCCCTCGCCGACCTTCACGCCCATCGTCAGCGTCGTGCTGCTGATCCGGGTCGCTGCGATCTCCGCGTCCGCGCGCTCGCGCTGGCGCTTCTCCTCGCGGCTCGCGATGTCGTGCTGGTACGCGCGATAGGCGCCACCGGAAGCCGACACGGCGAGCTTCTGCGGGATGAGGAAGTTCTGGGCGTAGCCGTCCGCAACCGTCTTCATCTCGCCCGTCTTGCCGAGCTTCGCGACGTCCTTCGTCAGGATCACCTTCACGCGTTCCAACCCTCCTAGTTGTTGATCCAGGACCGGACCCTGGGCCCGACCCCGCTGGTATGCAGCGTCTCACCGGCGAGCGCAAGCATCTCCGGTGCCCGGCGAATGATGCGCCTCAACACGCCCGGCGTGAAGCGACGGATTCGAGCCACGTCGCCGCGGAACGACCGCGGGTCGATGCCGAGCTCGGCGAGCTTCTCGTCCAGGACGTCGCCGGGGACGCCGTCGAGGAACACGTCGACGGCCAGGACCACGACCACGAGGTCGTCCAGGCCGCCGATGACCGGGAGGTCGTCGGGGACCAGGTCCCGCCCGAGCACGAGGTACCCGAGGGCGCCGGCCAGGATCGCCTTCCGCCCGACGGGCGTTCGGTCGTCACGGACCAGCTCCCAGATCAGGCGCCCGTACAGGGGCGCCCGGCTGGCCAGGGGCAGGAACACGGCCAGGCCCAGCAGCCGTCGAAGGCCGATCCGCTGCTTGCGGGAACCTTCGGTCGATGCGGTCTGTTCCTCGCGGAGCTTCCGCGATCCTCGAGCCACCCTGCTCCTCACGTCGATCCCAAGGTCCACTGCGGAACCCCGGGGAGGGCGATGGTAGCACCGGCCCTCTCGCATCCCCGGGGACCGCGTCGCAACCGGGTTGACATCGAACGCCCGTTCGGTATCATCATCGGTAACCACAAGGAGACGCCCCGTGACCCGTCACGACGCGGAACGCAAGCGGAAGATCATGGACGTGATCGCAGCGACGATCCGGGCGCGCGGCTATCCCCCGTCCGTCCGCGAGATCGCCAAGGCGGTCGGTCTCGCGTCCACGTCGGCGGTGCACCACCACCTCCAGGTCCTCGAGAAGGATGGCTACCTGGAGCGAGGCGCGGCCCAGTCGCGGGCCATCCGTCTCACGCCAACGGCGGCGCTGATGCTGGGCCTGGGCCCGGAGCTCATGCCCCAGTCGATGCCCAGCGAGACGCACTCCCTGCCGATCATCGGGGAGATCGCCGCCGGCGGGCCCATCGAGGCCTACCAGGACGTGTCGGAGACCCTCGCCGTCCCGGACATCCTCGCGCCGGCGGGCGAGGCCTATGTGCTGCGCGTGCGCGGGGACTCGATGATCGAGGCCCACATCGCGGACGGGGACTTCGTCGTCATCCGCCAGCAGGACACCGCTCGGGACGGGGACATCGTCGTCGCCCAGGTCGAGGAGAACGCCGTCACGCTCAAGCGCTTCTTCCGCGAGAAGGACCGCATCCGCCTCCAGCCGGCCAACCCCAACTACCCTCCCCAGTTCTATCCCTCCGTGCGGATCCAGGGAAAGCTCATCGGCGTCATCCGGAGGCTGGACTGAGAGGGTTCGTCCACACGTCGTCCACATAGCGGGCAAGTCCGTGGACGACTTGGGGCTGCGCGCCCACCTTCGTGGATGCCGCACCACCGCTGCCCGGCGACTATCTGATCCTCTCCCCGTTGCCTGGAGTTCGCGCGCGTCGTGATCGATCGCCTGCCCCCGCAATCCATCGAGGCCGAGCAGTCCGTGCTCGGGTCGATCCTCATCGACCGGGACGCGGTCATGGAGGTCGCCGACTTCCTCAAGCCGGAGGACTTCTACCGCCAGGCGCACGGCCGCATCTATGCGGTCATCATCGACCTGTCCGAGCGGCGCGAGCCCGTGGACGTCGTGACGGTCGCAGAGGCGCTCGAGCGCACCGGTGACCTCGAGGCCATCGGGGGGCGGGCATACCTGGGCACGCTGTCCAACCAGACGCCCACCGCCGTCCATGCCGCGCAGTACGCGCGCATCGTGGAACGCAAGGCGATCCTCCGGAACCTGATCTCCGCCGCCGGCAAGATCGCCGGGATCGGTTACGAGGATCCGGCCGAGGCACAGGAGGCCATCGACCGCGCCGAATTGGAGCTGTTCGCCGTCAGCCAGCGGCGTGTCGCCCCCGGCTTCGCGGCCCTCAAGAACCTCCTCCACGACGCCTACGACCGCCTGGACTACCTCCACGAGCACCGTGGCGAACTGAGCGGCATCCGTACCGGCTTCGGGGACCTGGACACCCTCACCACGGGTCTCCAGAAGAGCGACCTGATCATCCTCGCGGCGCGCCCGTCCGTGGGCAAGACGAGCCTTGCGCTCAATATCGCCGAGTACGCCGCCGCGCGGGACAAGAAGAGCGTTGGCCTGTTCAGCCTGGAGATGAGCAAGGAGCAGCTCGTCCTGCGCCTGCTCTCGTCGGTGGCGAACATCGACTCCCAGCGGCTGCGCACGGGCTTCCTCGACGAGCTGGACTTCACGCGCATCGCGCCCGCGATGAACACGCTGTCGGAAGCGCCGATCTACATCGACGACACGCCCAATATCACCACGATGGAGCTGCGCACCAAGGCGCGGCGGCTCCAGGCGGAGACGGGGCTGGACCTCGTCATCGTGGACTACCTCCAGCTGATGCAGTCGTCCACCACGACCCGCGATGCCAACCGGGTCCAGGAGGTCGCCGAGATCTCACGCGGGCTCAAGGCGCTCGCGCGCGAGCTCAAGGTCCCGGTTCTCGCCCTCAGCCAGCTGTCGCGGCAGCCCGAGATGCGCGAGTCCAAGGAGCCGCGGCTCTCGGATCTTCGAGAGTCCGGCTCCATCGAGCAGGATGCGGACCTCGTGATGTTCCTGTGGCGGGAGAAGGAACGCGGCTCGGACGACCAGGTCACCGACGGCGAGGTCATCAAGCTCAAGCTGGCCAAGCACCGCAACGGGCCCAACGGGCGAGATCGACCTGTGGTTCAAGAAGGCGCAGACGCGCTTCGTGAACTACGCCGGGGACCGGTTCGCGGACGTCAGCTGACGCCCTCGTCTGCGCCTACTTCGTCTCGTCGGGCAGCAGGGGCCGGATGACGAGCGAGTAGATCTTCGCGTCGGGTGCACGCAGGTAGACGCCCGACATGATCCCGTTCTCGAAGCCCGGAACGCCCACGGCCGCCGCCTCCTCGGGCGTCAGCGTGCGCGTGCCCTGCTGGAGCGCGTTGGGGTCGGCCGGGAGCGTGAAGTCGGACGGCTGGATGTCCACCCACGGCCAGTCGCGAACCTGGACGCCTTCGATGCCCTGCTGTCCAGGATCACGCCCCGGTACGCGGGCGCGAGGTACGCCTCGCTGGGCAGCGTGCCTCCCTGGTCGAAGTTCCGCAGGCGCTCGCCCAGGGCGGCAAGTTGCTTCAGGACGACGGTGTCCGGCCCGGGCTGGTTCTCCATGCCCAGGCCCACGACCGATACGGTCTTGCTGTCGTTCGCAGCGTTGATCGTGAACACGGCCGTCGGGACGTCCGCGATCATCGGGTTCTGGTAGTCCGTCCTGGCGATCGCGAGGCCGCCGTCGGTCAGGGCGTACTCCAGGAGCTCCTGGACCTGGTCCTCGGTGAGCAGGGCGGTTCGCAGCGGCGCGCCAACGAACACGTTGTCCTCTCGGGGGGCCATCTCGGCCGTCGTCTGCTGGAACACCACCCGACCGTCGCCGTACAGCGTGAAGTACGGGAGTCGAGCGGCCTGCCACTCGGGCGGGGTGAAGCCGCCGACGTCCTCGTAGCGGAGGACGACCTCGTCCGCCCCGGTGGGATGCGCGATCGCGCCGACGGTGGGGCTCGGCGCGATGGATGGGGCCTCCGCCGTCGGCGAGGCTGCCGCCGATGGGGCCGAGGCGCCCCCGGATGAACAGGCAGCGATCCCGAGGGAGACGAGGACGAGGGCGGTGGGAAGGACAAGGCGGTTCGACATGGGACCCACGACGCCGCGATGGCCCACCCGGTTCCACGCATGACAGGCAGACAACCGGAACGGTGCGGCAGACCACCTTGACGCCCGGAGTATCGTCCGCGCAAAGCCACCGGCCCTCCGGTGCTGCCGCGCGAGCGATCTGCCCCAGCGACGCCCGCGCCGGTCGCCCGGGGTGTGCGCGCAACCGGGGACAGGGGAGGTCGAGACCGGTGTTCCAGGATCGCACCTTGACGTGCCGCGACTGCGGGGAGTCGTTCGTGTTCTCGTCCGGTGAGCAGGAGTTCTTCGCCACCAAGGGACTGGTCAACGATCCCCAGCGCTGCCCGACCTGTCGGGCAGCGGCGAAGCGGGCGCGCGACACCGGGGCGCCGGCGGGAAGCCGCGAGTACCACGCGGCCGTGTGCAGCAGCTGTGGCGGCCAGGCTGTGGTCCCGTTCCAGCCGCGCAACGACCGCCCGATCTACTGCTCGACCTGCTTTGACAGGATCCGAGCCGAGGAGTCTTCCGCCTCGGCCTGAGCGGCCTGACCTGCGCCCCCTGATCCGCGCCCCCGTGGCCTATGCTGGGCAACGTCATCAGCAGGAGGAGTGCAGTGGGCGTGATCATCGTTCGCGAAATGGTCGGGACGAGCCCGAAGTCATGGAGCGATGCCGCCCGCCAGGCCGTCGCCACCGCATCCAAGACCGTTCGGAACATCAGGACCATCGAGGTCGTGAAGTCAACGGCGCGCATCGAGCACGGCGAGATCGTCGAGTACCAGGTGCAGCTCAAGATCGGGTTCGAGTACGAGGGCTGACCCTCCGGTGGTCGTCGTCTCCCCGGGATGGCCGGAATCGCTGCCTCCACATAAGTGCGCGGTGAGCGGCGACCGGCACGATGCCGCGCATGCTCCCGACCACCCGGCGCTCCGATCGTCACCGCGCCCCGACCCCGATCGATCCACAGCGTCCCGGCACGAGCGTGCCGAAGCGCCCGTCACCGGCCCGCGATCCTGACGTAACGTCTGCCGCCAGCAGTGGCACGGCACCGCAGCTCAGCGCTCGGCCGACGCCGCCGTCGAGGGGTACGGGCAACGGGCATGGGCTGGTCGCTGTCGGGCCGGGGTTGGCCGGTTCCATGCTGTTCGGCGCGGGGTTCCCCATGAACCCGCTTCCCGTGCAGCCGGCGAAGATCCACCGCCCGCCGCGACGGGACGACACCCTGACCCGGGAGCGGCTCAACTCCTGGCTGGAACGGGCGTCTACCGGACGTCTCGGCCTGATCGTCGCCGAGGCAGGCTTCGGCAAGACAACCCTGCTCGCGGACTGGGCCGGCCTCACCAGGCGCCAGACGGCCTGGTATCGCCTCGAGCCTGACGACCGCGACTGGCTCACGTTCATCCGGCACCTCGTGGCGGGCGGACGCGAGCTTGATCCCGAGTTCGCCCCGGACACCCTCCGGCTGCTGCTCTCGCTCGGCCCCGGTGGGCCTGGCCCGAAGGACCTCGCGGTCAGCATCGCCCGCGAGATGGCCGAGTTCGGCATCGCCAGCTCCCGGGGCCTGACGCTCATCCTGGACGACTACCACGTCGTCGATGGCTGCAGCGAGACCGAACCCATCGTGCGCGCGCTGCTGGACAGGACGGGGCCCGGCTTCTCCGTCGTCATCGCCGCCCGGTCCAAGCCAACGCTGCCGATGGGCAGGATCCGGACACGCGGCGGCGTGATGACGATTGCCGGACCGGACCTGTGCTTCGACGTCGACGAGACGGCACGGCTCTTCCGCGATGCGTATCACCACCCACTGGACCAGGACGTCGTCTCGGACCTCCACGACCGCACCGATGGTTGGGCTGCGCTCCTCACTCTCGTCCGGACGAGCCTCGAGGAGCAGGACGACCCGCGGACGCTCGTGGAGCATCTCGACGCATCGCGTGGCGACCTTCACGACTTCCTCGCGGAGGAGGTCCTCGCCACACTCCCACCCGAGCTTCAGCACTTCCTCACGCGCGTCGCCGTGCTCACTGCGGTGGACGTCGAGATGGCGATGCTGGTCGACGAGCGATCGGCCGAGGCCGTTGCCGCCTCCATTCGCGAGTCCGACCGGCTGGGCCTCCTGTCCCGCCCCGACCGCGAGTCACCGCACCGCTTCCACCCTCTGGTCCGCGACTTCCTGGTCGCGCGACTCACGGCCGAGATCGGCAAGGAGGCCGTGCGGGAGCTGCATCGCGCCATTGGCGCTCGGGTTGCCAGGAGCGACTGGTATGTGTCGGCTTGGCATTTCTTCATGGCGCAAGACGCGCCAGAGTGCGCTCAGGCTGTCGATTCCGCTGTCGACGAAATCATCGCCGCTGGCAGATTCGATGAGGTCAGGCCGTTTCTCGTCGCGGAGGCCGGCGATCCCAGCCGCCCGATTGCCCTTGTGTTGAGGTCGAAGATCGAACTCGGGCACGGCAATTACGACAGGGCAGCCCAGTGGGCACAAGCTGCGACACGGCTCGCTCAGGGCACAGATGATTCGGGGTTGACCCTAGTCAATCTCGCATCGATCCTGGGCGCTGGGGGACCAGTTGAGGAGGCCGTGGCGGCGGCGAAGCTGGCGCTCGACGGTGCCCTCAGTCTCAGCCAGAGGTACGTTGCCAAGGCAAGTCTCGCGCTTTGGGAGGCCAGCGAGGAAGGGGATCTTCCGGAGATCGCGGAAGGTCTTCGGGAGCTGGCCGCACAGCAGGAGCGGGATGGGAGAAGTCGATATGCCGGCATATCACGGCTCAACCTCGCGGGGATCCTTGTCTGGCTGGGCGAGACCGCCGAAGCCGTACGGCAGGCCACAACCGCGGAGGCTGCACTCGGAGGGCGAGCCAACTCCTCCCTTGAGCGCGTCTCAGCCACTTCGATCAAGGCCGTTGCACTGGCCCAGCTGGGGAAGCTGCCGCAGGCCATAGATGCCATCGCGAATGCAATCGACAGTCCGTCCTTGATCACGAGAGACGAACTTGCGTCTGAGTTGGCTCGGATCTCGGTTGAGTTCGGCGATGCAGAGATCGCCGACGCCTCCCTCCGTCAGTGTGACCCGGATCGAATGTCGGGTGGGTACCGTGGCTACTACTGCCTCATGGCTGGGCAGTTGGCGGTGAGGCGCGGCGACCACGCGGCCGCAGAGGCGTTGCTAGAACAACTGGCTACGCTGAGGTGTGTAGACGCCGCGGGGAAGCTGCGGGTCCAGATCCTGAGAGCGCGGGTCTCTCTTGCCACTGAACAGCGGGACGTCGAGCAGCAAGCCCTCGAAGCGCTTCGGATCGCATCCGCGCAGAACTCTCGACCTGGCAGGTATCTGGCGGACCTGCTCGTGCGACTCGCCACACGCCGCCGCATCGACGACTGGGTTTCCCAAGGCACTGCCGCCGACGCCTACTGCTGGTCGCTGCTCGCTGAGGAGATATCCGCCAACCTTGGGCAACTTGGACCGGCATCACTGGGACGGATACGCGAGGAGGCGAAGTTGCGGCCGGAGCGATGGCGCTCCACGCTCCGTCTACTGGTCACACCTGGGACCAATGCGTCACCCGCAGCCGCGGCACTCCTCGCCGACATCGGGTCGGCCGAGGATGCCAGGATGCTGCGAGCAAGTGCCGTATCCAAGAGGACGCTCCGCCCACCGGCGCTGGCGATCACCCAGCGCTTAGCCCAGTCCGTGTTCGTGTCGGACCTCGGAGTCGTCGAGGTGCGGGTTGGGGCCGCGGCGCTCCCTCGTGGCCTACGGCGGAAGGTGCTCGCGCTTCTCTGCTTCCTGTCGTCCCGTCCGCGAATGGCCGCAACTCGAGACGAAGCTCTGGAGGCCCTTTGGCCGGACCTGACCCCTGAGGCTGGGGGCAACTCTCTGCATCAAGCGGTCTACTACCTCAGGAGGGTCTTCGAGCCCGACTTCCGCGAGGGCTTGAGTGCTGGGTACATCCAAGTTGATGGTGATGTGGTGAGTCTCCATCCGACGCTCGTCGACGCCGCGAGTCGCGAGTGCTGGCGACTGCTCCGACAGGGCGGTCCGGATGAAGAAGCGGCGGTGGATCGCCTGCTTGAGCTCTACTCAGGCAGATACGCGCTCGATTTCGCCTACGAGGATTGGTCCACCTACTACCGCGAGAACCTCCACGCCGCGGTGTTGGCGACAGTGGAAGCCGCTCAGGTCCGAGCGAGGATCGGCGGGGACTTCGAGAGAGCGATCCGGCTCGGGCACGACGTGCTGGCCATTGACCCACAGGCGGATGAGATAGAGCTTGAGCTGGTGAGGGCATACAAGGCTAGTGATCGCCGTGCGGCAGCAGCTGAGCAGTACGCGCACTACGCAGCCTCGATGCGCCTCGAACTCGCCGCAGAGCCTCCTCCCTTCGATGAGATCTAGGCGACCGGACTTCAGGTTCGTCCGGCGCCGAATCTCCGGTCCCGCTGGTGCGGATAGGTAGGGTTGCGTATTGACCAGCGTAGATGACCGTACCTATAGTCCCGCCCAGCACTAGTACTTCGGTACGGTGCATCAAGGAAACGCTCGGACGCGCTGATGCCCCCACCTGAAATGGGCACTTAGGGTGGGGGTGGAGTGAGTAGTGCAACCGACCGACTTTCGAGTCAGGTCGGTTTTCGTGTTCTTAGGACACGGAGGCCGCAAGGAGGTACGAGCGTGGCACCGGAAAAGGCCTTCAAGGGCTGGTAGAGGAAGGGACGCGGAGGATCGACCGATGAAGGATCGCCTCATGCGAGCCCTAGCTGTTCTTGGCGCAGTCGCCGCCGTGGCGCTCGCCGGAGGAGCATCGCTGAAGGGCTTCTAGCTCGGCGCAACCTCAGTACTCAAGTCCTGTTCACCAGAATTGCGAGAACGGGCTAGAGTCCCGGTAATCCATCGGGGACTGAGGACGGATGTCGAGGAACCTGAAGCTCTACATCATTGGGGTCGTGGGAACGAGCGTAATCGCGCTCGTTGCCACGACTCTTCTGTTTCCCGTTACTCCGACCCTGCCCATCGCCCTTCCATTCGAAGGCCTCGGCCCCTATGCCCCCGTGGCGGGCCTCTCGTTCTGGATCGCGGCGAGCCTGTTGGCCTCGGCTCTCCCGATCAGAATGCCGCGCGGAGCGTTATTCAACGTCTCGACTTCCACGGTCATGGCAGCGACGATCCTTGGCGGACCCGCCGCAGGAGCCTGGGTTGGCCTTCTCGGTACGACTGAAGTGCGGGAACTCCGTGGTCGCATCCCTTGGTACGGCACGCTCGCGAATCACGCCGGGGATCATGATCCCGGCAGTAGCCGCTGGACTCGTGATGCTCCCCATGGGGGTCCCGCCAATCCTCGCAGCTGAGCCGAGCACCTGGCTCGGGAACCCGGTGACGTTCTTGGCCGCGCTCATCGGCGGCAGTGTCTTCCTGGCACTCAACTCGACACTGGCGGCAGTCTCGGTTTCTCTTCGGACCGGCGAGAGTGCATCGGGCGTAATCATTGGCGACGCTCGTTCGGTCGCTGCCAGCATCCTGAGCCTCGCGCCCATCGGCTGGCTGATGGCGCAGATCTACGTGATCGCCGCCTGGGCCAGCCTGCTGTTCGCGCTCCCGCTGTACATGACGCGGCTCGCGTACCAGAACTACACCGAGATGCGCGAGATGTTCACCCAGACCATCGGCGCCCTCGCCGAGGCCGTGGACAAGCGCGACCCGTACACCGCCAAGCACTCGCAGCGCGTCAAGGACATCGCGGGGAGCATCGGCCGGGTCATGCGGCTGAGCGAGGCGGACCTCGAAGCCCTGGAATGGGGCGGGCTGCTCCACGACGTGGGCAAGATCGGCGTGCCGGACGCCGTGCTCCTCAAGCAGGACTTCCTGAACAAGGAGGAGCGGGCGATGATGAACTCGCACCCGGTGCTGGGCGCGGAGATCATCAAGCCGGTGACGCGCCTCTCACGCGAGCTGCCGATCATTCGTCACCACCACGAGTGGTACAACGGGTCCGGCTATCCGGACCGCCTCATCGGCGACGAGATCCCGCTGCTGGCCCGGGTGCTGCACGTGGCGGATTCGTTCGAGGCGATGACCTCCGCCCGGCCGTACCGGATGACGCCCCTGACGGGGGAGCAGGCGATCGCGGAACTGCGCAAGTTCGCCGGCATCCAGTTCGACCCCAGGATCGTGGACGCCTTCGTGCAGACGCACTGGGTCGAGGGCGTGGCGGATCCCGGCCGAACGACCCAGCTGCGGCCTATCCCGATGATCGGCCAGCACGCCAACCGCAGCGCGACGACGGCAACCACGGAACCCGCCGATCCCACCGGGGCGCAGAGGGGCATCACGACGCCGACGGGGCCGGCCGCCGCCCCGGCCAAACCGCGCTGAGCACGCGGGCCCCCGCGGGCTCCACAATCGCGAGATGCTGATCGCCGGTATCACCCTCGGGCTCGCGCTCGGTCTGCTGCTGGGCGGCCGGCTCGAGAACCTGGCGAACCTCCGGCTCCGGTTCCTGCCCCTCCTGTTCGTCGCGGTCATCCTCCGGTTCGCCGTGGAGGCGGCGCTGGGGTTCAGCCTGCCGATCGCCGAGACGCTGCGAATGCCGCTGCTCGCCCTCGCGTACGGCCTGCTGCTGTTCGTCCTTTGGAAGAACCGCTGGTACCCGGGCCTCGCGCTGGCGATGGTGGGCATTGCCGCGAATGGCCTCGCGATCCTGGCGAACGGCGGCCGGATGCCGGTCTGGGCGCCGGCGTACGAGATGTCGGGGATCCAGGGGCCGATCAATTCGGTCCTGCACTTCGAGCTCACAGCCGAGATGGGCCCCGAATTCCTGCTCGGCCTCGGCCCGCTCGCCGACATCATCCCGATCCCGTTCTGGCCGATCCAGAACGTCGCGTCGCTCGGCGACCTGTTCCTCACTGCGGGCCTGGCGTTCTTCCTGTTCGCGACGATCCTCCGGACGCCGGAGGACGTCCAGCGCGTGGTCGATGGCGCACGCGAGGGGAGCTACCTGGGCCTGGCCGGGACGCTGCGCCTGCCTGGAGCGCCACCGCCGGTCGATGAGGATGGGATCGCCATCCGGCCAGGCACCGGCCTGACCCCGTCGCTGGACGAGGCGCTCGCGCTCGAACGGCCGATGATGATGGGCGCGAGCAGCATGGGCCTCGCATCGCCCGCGCTCGCCCCGCTGCCGCCCGCCGACACGGAGTCGCGCACGGCCGCGCTCGCGCTCCGGGGGCTGCGCGCCGCCGGCACGATTCGCGATCGGACGATGGCGCCCGGCGTCGTCATCGCGATCCCGGTCCCCGCGCGTCCCTCCTGGCTTGAGCGCGCCCGCCAGCACCCCTACGTGCGCCTCGCGCTGAACCCGTCCTTCTCGGCCTTGTGGACCGGCCAGATGATCAGCCTGTTCGGTGACCGGGTGAACCAGATCGCCCTGGCCGCCTTCGTCTACGAGGTCACCGACTCGCCGCTGGCGGTCGCCATGACCTTCTTCGTGGGCATGGTGCCGAACCTCATCCTGTCCCCGATCGCCGGCGCCTACGTCGACCGCTGGGACCAGAAGCAGGTCCTGGTGGTGTCGGACATCCTGCGGGCCGCCGCGGTGATGCTGGTGCCCGTGGCGATCCTGTACAACGTCTGGCTCGCCTACCCGCTCGTGTTCGTGATCACCACGATCTCGATCTTCTTCCGCCCCGCCCGCCAGGCCATCCTGCCGCGGATCGTCCCCGAGGAGGACCTGCTGCCCGCGAACTCCGCGATGTGGGTGGGCGAGACGCTGGCGGATGTCATCCTCTACCCGATCGCCGGCCTGTTCGTGGTGTTCCTCCTGTCGTCGCTCGCGCTCGCCTTCTGGTTCGATGCGGTGACCTACCTCGCCTCGGCGACCCTGCTGGCCACGATGGTCGTGCCGCCCCTGGTCCGCCGGGCCTCGAGCAATGACGTGGACGAGGTCGATGCGACAGCGGACGACGCCGACAAGGCGGCGCCCGCGACTCGGGCGAGCATCGCCGACGACATCAAGACCGGCTGGGCGTTCCTCCGCCAGGAGACGGTGCTGCTGGCGAACACCCTGCAGGGGACGGCCGGGCAGTTCTCGCTGGGCGTCCTCACGGTGGCAGGCATCATCCTCGCGAAGGAGATCACGCCGGGACAGAGTGAGGCCTATCGCGGCACGTACGCCTTCATGGAGGCGGCGATCGGCGTCGGCAGCCTGGTCGGCGGGTTCATGCTGGGGGCCATCGCCAGCCGGGCCCCGAAGGGCAAGATCATCATCGGCGCCTACATCGCGTTCGGGCTGGGCGCCATGGCGGCGGGCGTGATCGACAGCATCCCGCTCGTCCTGGGGCTGTTCTTCGGGATGGGCGTCGCGAACATGGCGTTCGTGATCCCGAGCCAGACGCTGTTCCAGGAGCGCACGCCCCCTGAGTTGATGGGGCGCGTCGTGAGCCTCCGCTTCGCGCTGGTGTTCGGCGGGATGAGCCTGGCCATGGCGCTCGCCGGCGTGGCGATGACCGTGGTCGACGCTGGAGCGGTGATCTTCGTGGCGGGCATCGTGTCCGTGGTCGCCGGCGTCGCGGGCCTGTTCGTACGCGCCGTCCGGGACGCGTGACGGCCGGGCCGGCCCGGAACGCGGTACGCTCGGTACACTGACGGCCGCGTGAGGCGATGCCCACCAGGTGCGCCCGCGGAGAGGAGACGTACACCCGGATGACCGACCAGGAGCGCGACCCGGAGGCCATGCGCCCCGAGGGCGCGACGGATCCCGAGGCCGCGCCCGAGGCCGCCGCCTCAACGGATGCCGTCGAGACCCAGCCCGAACCCGTGCCTGCGGCCGCGCCGGAACCGGAGCCCGAGCCGGAACCCGAGCCGGAGCCCGCGCCGGAGCCCGAGCCGGACGATCTCGGGGATCTCACCGCCGCCGAGCTCATGGCGCTCGACGAAGCCGACGAGGCGTCCTCTGCTGCGGCCTGCGCCGCGGCCGCGACGGCCACGGCCGGGGCGACCGCCGCCGGCGCTGCGGGTGGCAAGAAGGCCAAGGGAACGCCGCCCGGACAGCGAGCCGCAACCCCGACCGCCGCCGACGAGGCCGTGCGTGTCACGGACCGTGCATCGGCGTACTTCGTGATCGGAAT
>CAWDHT010000013.1:0-59362 GCA_963802165.1 uncultured Chloroflexia bacterium
GCGGCCTGACGTGCCACCGAAGGATAGGCCGTTGGGTCCGCGCGGGCGACTTGCGATGGGTACAGGCCGCAAGTCCCAGGTGAGCGGGCTGTGGGAGCCTGCGGGGATTACCCGGGTCACGACCCGAAGGCGCACCGAAGTCCAGGTGCTTGACGAATGACCGATTGGCCGACATGCTGCATTTCATGAAGACACATTTGCTGACGATGCAGGCTCGGGGCACGTTCGTGCTGCCGGCAGATGTCCGTCGTCGACTGCACCTCGACCAGGAGAACTCCCAGCTCAAGCTCATCGAGCAGGACGACGGGCGCCTGGAGCTTGTCCCCGTCGTCACCGTCCCCGCGGATCAGGCGTGGTTCTGGACCGAGCGGTGGCAGGCCATGGAGCGCGAGGCCGACGCCGACATCGCCGCAGGCCGCACCACGACCGTTGATGGGCTCGAAGGGCTCCTCGGGCACCTCGACGCCGTCCGCCCCAAGCGGTGAAGTTCACGACGACGCGGAGCTTCGACGCGGACTATCGGAGTCTGAGCGCCGGGGAGGCTGAGCTGTTCCGCAGCGCGCTCAAGGCGTTCGTCCCAGCTTGCGATCGCTATGCCGTCGACCCCTCGACCAGGTGGCCCTCGGCTCTCCGGGTCAAGGATGTCGAGGGTGCCCCCGGCGTGTGGGAGATGACCTGGAGCTTCTCCGGTCCCGACGGCCGCGCCACGTTTGAGTTCGTCCAACTCGACGGCGCTCCCGGTGTCCGTTGGCGGCGGATCGGCGATCACTCGATCTTCAAGAGGCCCTGAAGCCGGCTGGGCGTATGGCCAGCGTCCGGCGGCGGGGTCTGTGACCGCTCGCCGTTGGCAGAGCGTCACGAAGACGTCGGTCGTCGTCGCCGCGTAGCCGGCCCTTGACATGCGGAGGAGCGCAGGTCAACATGCGCTCGAACGCATGAGAGTCGAGATGACGCGCCTCGCCCACATCCTGGCCGAGCAGAAGGTCACCTACACGACCGTCGCCGAGCGCGCCAACCTCCAGCCGCGCACGGTCCGGCAGTTGGCCACCGGTGAGACGTCCCTCGACAACGTCTCGGTGGGAACGGTCCGGAGGATCGCCTCGGCGCTGTCTGTCCCAGTTTCGGTGCTGCTGGAGCGCGAGGCTCCCCAGCCCGGCGACGCATCGCTGTCGCGGGAGGATCGGCTGTCCGCGGCGATCCGGGCCGTCATGTGGCCGGCCACGCCGGTGACGTACGGGTCGCCGGTCGAGGCCGGTGAACGGGATGCCATCGCCGATGTGGCACCGGACGAGTTCTTCAGCGCGATGGGGGTGATCGATGCCGAGCGCGGCTGAGGTCTACCGGCGCGTCGACGAATCGGACGAGCTGTCGACAGGGGACATCGCCTATCTCTGGCTGGCCCGAACGCGCCTCGTCGACGAGGGGCCCCCTGGCGACGCCTTCGACCCTGCCGGACGGGTCCCCGGCTATCCGGGAGCGGCTGACTTCCTCCTGCCTCACGGTCGCGAGGTTGCCGTCGACGCGATGTTCGCGCTGGTCGTCACCCACTCGTGCGAGATCGACCGGCAGAAGAACACCGGCGTCGCCGCGGACCACTTCGACTGCCGGCTGACGGTCGCGCCGATCGTGCCCGAGCCGGCCGTGACGCTGGTCGGCGCGGCCGGGGACGTGCAGACCGCGCACTGGGCGGCGATCGAGGCCAACGACCCGGTCGCGTCGCTGTTCCTGCCGCCGGTCCCGGACATGTCCGCGTTCGTCCCAGGCCTCGAGCCGCTGCCATGGCCCCATTCGTTCGCGGACCTCAGGGGGCTCACCACGGTTTCGCGCGGGATGGTGCTGGCCGACCGCCTGTGCGGCCTGAGCCCGGCGTACGTCGGCATGCTGCAGCGCCAGTTGGCCCGTTTCTTCACCTGGCGGGACCTGGCGCGCCACGAGGCCATCGAGGGGATGGTCGGACGCCGCATCGCCGATGCAGTCCCGCTGGGCCCGAAGGGTGATCGCTGGCGCGTCGCCCTCATCGCCGACGACGGCACATCGGCGACGGTCGAGTTGCGAGTGCGGTAGCTCGATCACGAGCGCTCTGGCCCGGCGCGTCAGGTCGGGAGGGACTCCTTCGGCGTCTCGAAGTTGCTGGGCACGTCCACCTCGATCGCGTCGCCTACGACCCGGTTCGGCCAGCGGTTGAGGGGCCGCGGCGGCAGTCCGGACAGGACCGCGCCGTCCAGGGCGAACTGGCCGTCGTGGCAGGCGCACTTGAAGCGGTCGCCCTCGTCGGACCAGTCGTAGCGGCAATTCGCGTGGGTGCAGCGCGGGTCGTACGAGATGAGCTCCCCGCTCGCCTTCTTGACGAGCCAGGTGGAGGCGGGCGTGCTCGAGCTGCCCTCGACGAGCGTGAACGGCACCTCCATGGGGACTCCGACCTCGAGATCCGCGGGGTTGATGTCCAGGGTGACGGTCACGGGGGGTCCCGCACAGCCGGCGAGCACCGCGCCGAGACCGCCCGATACCGCGACCGTCCCCACGCCCATGAGCACGAGCACGTGGCGCCGCGGCAGGGGAGTGGTGCGGGGATCGAAGGCCTGGTTCTCGCCGGGGGGGTTGTCGCCGGGGGGCCGGCGGGTGGTGTCGCCCATCTCAGGCGAAAGCCTAGCCGGGAATCGGCGCAGGCTGCAGGGCGCGGTCCGTCTCGCCCTTTGGGGTCCCGCCGATGGCGGCGCGGATGGTGGCCAGGAAGTCGTCCGGGCGGGTCGAGAGGGTCTCGCGGCGCAGGGTCCAGGCACTGGTGGTGGTGATGTCCACGTCCAGGACCAGCGAACAGCGGGAGCGGCGGACGATGTCGGCGGCATCCACGGCGCCGCCCTCCTCGACCACGATGACCTCGGGCTCGGTCGCGATCGCCAGGTTCACCGCGTCCGTGTCGGCGATATCCACTGCCGTGACGTCGACGCCCGGCTCCGCGGCGAGCATCCGTCCCAAGCCCTCGCCCATCAGGGGATGGCTATACAGGACTAGGACCCTCACCTGGTCAGCCGACAAACTGGCGCTCCCCACGACGCGGCCGGCGTGACGCGGCCCGTATGCCGATGCTAGGGGACTCGAGGTTCGGGTCCAATCCGTCACCCGGCACACGCCGGGCGCAAGTCCCTGTATCCGTGGGGGGACGAGACGGGTCGTTGGTCCCGGGTCTTGGGCCATGGCCCCTTGCGGATGTTCGCCGGCCGTCTCGGACGATCGACCGCGGGTGCGTCGGCACATGGGCGACGCGGACGACGCGGATCCCGGGGTTCGAGCTTCGCGCACCTGTGCCCTGCCTGATCACCACCGGTGCTATCGATGGGGCAGACGCTGGGCGCTGGCGCGGAAACACGGCCTTACGGGGCTGTTCATCACGCCTCGTGATCATCTGGGGCGTATCCCGGGTGCCTGGCGCCCCCCTGAGCCCGGCGCGGCCAGTTCCAGCCGCGGATAGCACCGCTGGTGATCGAACGCTCGGCAGGAGCCTGAGGAGGCGCGGTTCCGGCGGCGGATGGCGCAGCGGCATCCAGGATGGCGATCGGGGATGGCGATCGCGGTCGGCGATCGGGCGCTGCGCGGTCGCGCGCTGCTCGCGGTCGCGCGCTGCTCGCGGTCGCGCTCACGACCGCCGCCCGGGTCACCCCCGGTTCGGCGGCTCCTGGTTCGCGTAGCCCTGCCGCACGGCGTACGCGGCGGCCTGCACCCGGTTGGTCAGGTGGAGCTTCTCCAGGGCGTTGTGGACGTGGTTCTTGACCGTGCCCTCGGTGATCGTCAGCTCGTTGGCGATCTCCTTGTTGGACATGCCCTCCGCCACCAGCTGGAGGATCTCGGACTCGCGGCGGGTGAGCACCGTGTCCTGGGGAGCCGGCACGCCGGACGACCCCCGCGCCGGGATGCCGCCGGTGCGCAGGGCCTCGAGGAGCTTGGACGCGACCGCCGGGGCGATGGGTGCCTCGCCGCGCATCACACCGCGGAGATCCTCGAACAGCTGCTCGGGCTTGACGTTCTTGAGCAGGTAGCCGTTGGCGCCGGCCTTGATGCACTCGAACAGGTCGTCGTCGTCCTCGGACACGGTGAGCATCACGATGGGCATCGTGAAGCCGGCCGACCGGATGGCGTTGACGCCGTCGGGCCCGGAGGCCACGGGCATGTTGACGTCCATGACCACGAGGTCGGGATGCAGGTTGCGGACCTTGTCCAGGGCGTCGCGGCCGTTCTCGGCCTCGCCCACGACGGTCATGTCGAACTGGGCGCCGATCAGCGTCGCGAGCGCCCTGCGGAACAGGGGCTGGTCATCGACGAGCAGCACCCGGAGCTTCGGTGGCGTGTGTCCCAACGGTGTCCTCTGGATCGAGTCGGACGACAATTCTCGTTCCTTCAGTCGGCGCAGTGTGCACGTCGAGCCTGCCGCCGACCTGTTCCACTCGTTCCCGCATGGAGGCGAGGCCGAAGCCGCCCTCCATGGAGCCGATCACGGTGGTGAGGTCGAAGCCTACCCCATCGTCCTCGATGGTCAGGGTCGTGCCGCCGTCGAGGCAGTCGATCCGCACCGTGATCCGGGTCGCGTCCGCGTGCTTGCGCGCGTTGGTGAGCGCCTCCTGGACGACGCGCAGGAGCTGGACCTCGGATCGCGGGCTGAGCGCGCGGCGGGTGTCGCCCTCGCAGGTGAGGGTCGCCGAGATGCCCGTCTGGCGGCTGTACTTGCGCAGATACTCGCGCAGCGAGCCCTCGAGGCCATCGTCCTCGCGGACGGTCTCGCGGAGGCCCAGGATCGCCTCCCGGACGTCGCTGTAGGCCTCGTCGGCCGTCTCGGCCAGGGCGGACAGCTCGTCGGCGATGCCCAGGCTGGCCTCGTCCTTGGCGCGCGCCTCGAGCGAGCGGAGCTGGAGATGGATCACGCCCAGGACCTGGGCCAGGCTGTCGTGGAGCTCGCGGGCGATCCGGTCGCGCTCGGCGTGGATGGTCCACTGCTCCTCGGCCTCGTGGAGGCGGGCCTGGCGCACGGCGATGGCGGCCATGTCCGCGAGGGCCCCAAGGAGGTCCTTCTCGGAGCGCGTGAACGGGTGGCCGGGACGGGCGACGCACAGCTCGCCGAGCACGCCCTCGGGGCCCCGCAACGGCCGTGCGATCCAGGCGACGTCCGTGCCGCGGGCGATCAGCGGGCACTGGGGGTTCTGGGGGTGGTTGGCCGCCGTCTTCTCGTGGGCCACGCGGCACATGGAACCGTCGTCGGCCATGGCGAGGCGCTCGCCCCCGGACCCGATCCCGATCCGGGTCACCGTCGCCCGCTGGTCACTGAGACAGGCGACCGCGCGCTCGGCCCCCAGCAGGTCCCGCGCGTGCTGGGTGATCGTGTCCAGGACGTCCTTGAGCTCGGCGCGACCGGTGAGCTGGAGGGCGACGGCGTGAAGGGCCTCGCGCTCCCGCTCGCGTCGGTGCAGGTTCGCGACCGTCATGCCCAGCTGGGCTGCCCCGGCGATCTCGCCCGCGATGTCAGTGAAGGCCGCCTCGCTGATGTCGGGCTCCACCGGCGGGTGGAAGGCGAGGCGGATGTGGCCGATGCGCTGGGTGCCGCGGATGAGCGGAAGGTCCAGGACGCCCGTGTCGATCCCGGACCGGGTGGTGTAGCGCGGTGCGTCCACGGCCGGGTCCATCGCCTCGTCCAGGACCGGCCCCAGCCAGGCCAGGCCCGGCGTGAGCGTCGCGGGACGGCGGATGATCAGCGACATGTCGTCCGTCCCTTGGACCGTGACGATGCCGGCCAGGGCCCCGGTCTCGGTGACGACGCGGTCCAGCGACTGCTCCAGGAGGTCCGGCAGTGAGAGACCCCCTCGGACGGCGGAGCTCACGGCGTGGGTCACCGTCAGGTCCCTGTTCTGGGAGACGAGCTGGCGCTGGGCGCGATCCAGGTAGACGGAGACCAGCATCGCGAACAGGACGATCGCGCCGCCCAGGACCATGGCGGCGGCCACATGCGACTCGTCGCTCGTGAGGTTCGGGTCCAGCACCGTGAACCGGAAGAGCTCGAAGCCCCAGACGAAGACGACGGGCAGGACGATCGTCACCCACCGGAGGCGGTTGAGGTCGCGCAGGCCTCGGGGCTCGCTCATGGGGTCACGCGGACGCGGTCATCGGGGTGGGACGCCCTTCATGCATGGGTCGAATGTGCCGAACGATACATGCGCCCGGTTAGGGCCGTGTGGCCCGTGTACGGCCGGGACCTGTGGCCCGCAGGCGCATGCCGGTGCCCGGATGCACCACTTGTGCCGATTGGCGGACGGGTCGTCCGGCTCGGCGGGCGCACCCCGGCGCGCGGCTCCGGCAGTCCGTGGGGCGCCGCGGGCCGGCAGACCGCCGGGCGCCGCGGGCCGGCAGACCGCCGGGCGCACGCCGGCCCGTGGCTCCGGCACACCGCCGGGCGCCGCGGGCCGGCAGACCGCCGGATTTCACTCTGAGTGAACACCGGGGCGTCGCCTGGCTGGCCTGACTCCGACCGGCGCCGCCCAGGCGCCGTGACGCCGCGTGGAGTAGACGGATACGGCTGATCAGCGGCCGATGAAATCTCTCGATGGGCGCCTCGGGAGGTGCTGGGAGCCGGTCGAGGTGCCGTGAGGCGCCCCGCTGTTCGCTCAGAGTGAACAATTGCGGTCGAGCGCCACCGGGCGGAACAGGCGGAGAATCCGCGAGTCCCCTGCGGTCGAGCGCCACCGGGCGGAACAGGCGGAGAATCCGCGAGTCCCCTGCGGTCGAGCGCCACCGGGCGTCGTGGAAGTCCGCGAGCCAACGCTACTCGCGCGGCGAGCCCTTCGGACGCACCTGGACGAAGTCGAACCCGAACCGGCCCTTCACGCACAGGTTGCCCTGCGTCACATCCGAGCCGAGCGGCGAGAGCACCTTCACGATCCGGTTGTCCTGGACGTGGAGCGAGAGGGTGCAGCCCACGCCGCAGTAGGGGCAGATCGTGTCGACGACCGTCTGCGCGGACTCGTCCCAGGTGCCCTCCGCCCGCATCTCGAACTCGGAGCGGAACATCAGGGCGCCGGTGGGGCAGACGTTGATGCAGTTGCCGCAGAAGACGCAGGCGGAGGTGTCGAGCGGCGTGTCGAACTCCGTGGAGACGCGGGCGTCGAAGCCCCGGCCGGCGACGGAGATCGCGAAGGTGTTCTGCGCATCGATCCCGCACGCCTCGACGCACTTGTAGCAGAGGATGCAGCGCGCGTAGTCGCGGACGAAGAGGGCGTTGTCCACCTTGACCGGCTGGGCGACGGTCTCGGCCCTGGCCCCGTCGGGCGCGTGGTGGTGGCCGGCGGTGCGGCCATCGCGTTCCCCGGCAGCGGACGCAGGCGCCGGCGGCCCGAATCGCGAGGGATCCGCCCCATACCGCTCCATGTACCCCGCCATGGTCCCGTCTGGCAGCAGCGGCCCCGCGAGACCCATGTCCACCGAGGATCCCAACAGCTCCAGGACCAGCCTGCGCGAGTGACGGACCCGTTCGTTGTCTGTCTCGACGCTCATGCCCGGCGTCACCGCGGCGGCGCACGACGGCACGAGGGTGCGACCGCCGGTGTCCACGACGCACAGGCGGCACACGGCCTCCGGCGTCAGCGTGCCTGCGTGGCACAGCGTGGGAATGTCGATGCCCCGCGCGCGGCAGGCGTCGAGGATGGTGGAGCCCTGCGGGACGGTCACTGGGGTGCCGTCGATGGTCAGCTCCACGGCCTGTGCCTCCGCGACGGGCGGGGGCTTGGGCAGGGCCGGCGAGCGGGCGGGCGAGTGGGTGAAGATGACCGGGTCGACGCCGGTGTAGGGGGACTTGGGGACCGTGGGGGTCTCGGGGTCCCGGGGCGCCTCGGTCATGCCGGCACCTCCGCGAAGCGCAGGCCGGTGCGGACGGCGTCGTTGGCCATTTGCCCCAAGCCGCAGATCGAGGCATCTCGCAGCACCTGCCCGAGGTCCGCGAGCAGCGCCGTCTCGTCCTCCAGGGTCCCGTTGGGCCGCCCAGCCGCCACCCTCGCCAGCAGCTCCTCCTGGCGGACCGTTCCCACGCGGCACGGGACGCACTGGCCGCAGGACTCGTCGCGGAAGAACGACGCGATCCGCCGCAGGATGTCCGCGACGTCCGTGGTCTCGTCGAACACGACGACCGCCCCTGCGCCGAGGGTCGCCCCAATCGCCTTCGCGTGCTCGTAGGTGAGCGGCACGTCCATCGCCTCGGGGCCCACGAAGACCCCGGCCGCGCCGCCCAGGTTGACGGTCTTGACGGCGCGCCCACCAGGGACGCCGCCCGCGAGCGCGATGAGGTCGCGCAGCGTCAGGCCGAACTCCGCCTCGTAGACGCCGGGCCGCGCGACGTGGCCGGAGATGCTGAACAGCTTGTGGCCGCTGGACGCCGCGGTGCCGAGGGCGACGTACTCCGTTCCGCCGTCCAGGATGATCCCCGGGACGTTGATCAAGGTCTCCACGTTGTTGATCACGGTCGGCCGGCCGAAGAGGCCGACCTCCACGGGGAACGGCGGCTTCCTGCGCGGCTCTCCCCGCCGGCCCTCGATGGACTCGAGCAGCGCGGTCTCCTCGCCGCAGATGTAGGCGCCGCCGCCGCGCCGGATCTCGATGTCGAAGGCGAAGCCGGCACCCATGACGTCCGGGCCCAGGTGCCCGCGCTCGCGCGCCTTCGCGATGGCGCCCGCCATGCGTGCCTCGGCCAGCGGGTACTCGCCGCGGATGTAGAGGAAGCCACGCTCGGCACCGGCGGCGAAGCCCGCGATCGTCATCGCCTCCACGAGGCTGAACGGATCCTCCTCGAGGATCGCGCGGTCCTTGAACGTGCCCGGCTCGGCCTCGTCCGCGTTGCACACGACGTACTTGGGGGCGTCAGAGGCGACGGCCACGGCGGCCCACTTCCGCCCGGCGGGGAACGCAGCGCCGCCGCGGCCCTGGACCTCGGCGGTGATGATCTCCTCCACCGTGCGGCGCGGGCCCATCTCGATGGCCATGCGGAGCGCGCGGTAGCCGCCGTTGGCGCGGAAGTCCGTGAGGCTGGTCGGGTCGATGCGCCCGACGCTGGCAAGGAGGCGCAGGCCGATGTCGCCGGCCTGCGGGACGAACCGGCGCAGGGCGGCGAGGCGCTCCGGGCGACGGCCGGGTGTCCTCGCGGCTCCGCGAGTCCGGACCGGTCGGCCGTGCCCGGGTCCTCGAGGCCACGCAGGATCCCGGAGGCGCCCTGTGGTCCGGTGGCGACGCGGACGGGCTCGTCTCCCGCGATGGTGAACAGGGCGGCTGGGCGCCCGCTCGCACTGGCCTAGGCAGGGGCTGCGCATCCAGGTGGCGTGCGCGCCCTCGCGCGGGTGCCCGGCGGGCCCCAGGGTCCGCTCCAGGTCCGCGCAGATCCGCTCCGCGCCGGCAAGGCGACAGGCCATGTCGTCGCACACGTGGACGACTCTGGCCGGCCGCGGGACCGTGGACAGCAGCGCGTAGAAGCTCGCCACCCCGTAGGCGTCCGCGGGCGGCACGGTCAGCCGCAGGCAGGCGTGGTTGAGGGCGCCCTGGCTGATCCAGCCGATCCGGTCCTGGATCGCGTGCAGGGTGGGCAGGAGCAGATCCCGGCGCTCGCGAGCCTCGTGGCCCCCGCGGGCGACGCGGCCATCGACCTCGATGTCGCGCTCGCCGCCGTCCCAGCCGCCCTTCGCGGGCCCGATCAGCGGGTCCAGGAAGGCATCGACCGCGGCCCGTTCCACGGCGGTCGCACCGGGTCCAACGACGTGGAGGTCCATGGCCGGCGAGTGTACGACGCCGATCAAGCCGGTCAGGCGGCAGAATCGACGGTGTCACCACGTTCACCGCCGCCCCCCACAGCGTCGAGGCCCCCCATGTCGCTCCGCCATCACGAGATCGCCGAGGCCAACCACCGGATCCTGGACCCGTTCACCGAGGCCAAGCTGCGGCTCCTGGGCGAGGTTGCCGGGGTGGGGCCGGGGACGCGGGTCCTGGACCTCGCGTGCGGCAAGGGCGAGATGCTGTGCCGCTGGGCCGGGTGGTTCGGGAGCGGCGGGGTGGGCGTGGACCTGTCGGAGGTGTTCCTGGCCGCGGCGCACGAGCGGGCACAGGAGCTGGGGGTCGGGGACCGGGTCTCATTCGTCCAGGGCGACGCGGGGGCGTACGAGGCGGCGCCGGGCGACCTTCGACATCGCGAGCTGCGTCGGCGCGACCTGGATCGGCGGCGGGCTGGCCGGGACGATGGCGCTCCTGCGGCCGGCCGTGCGTGACGGCGGCCTGGTCATCGTGGGCGAGCCGTACTTCATCGAGGAACCGCCGGCCGCGGCGCTGGAGGCATGGGGGTTCGGGCCCGACGACTACGCCTCGCTCGCCGGCACGGCGGAGCGGCTCGACGCGGCGGGCTTCGACCTGCTGGAGATGGTCCTGGCGGACGGCGACAGCTGGGACCGCTACGAGGCATCCCAGTGGGGGACGGTCGCCGACTGGCTTGTCGCCAACCCGGACGACCCGGATCACGCGGCGATGCGCCGGTTCCTCGATGAGAACCGGCGCACCTACCTGCGCTGGGGTCGTCGCTACCTGGGCTGGGGGGTGTTCGTGACGCGGCCCCGCTGATGATGGGCCGCGCTGGTCAGCCGCCCGGCGCCCGGAACTTCGCCTTGCGCGCGATGGCCTCGTCCACCTCGGCCGCCGTCAGCAGCACCGTCGTCGTCACGCTGGCCGCCCCGCTCGCACCGACCGTCGCCGCGATCGCCATCGCCGCGGCATTGTCCGGCAGCTCCGCGATCGCGAAGAAGTCGTCGTCACCGAAGGCCCAGTAGGCGGCGGTGATGCGGCCACCCACGCTGGCGGCCAACGCCTCGACGGCCGCGACGCGGCTCGCCGCCCCGTCCTTCAGCACGCCCTGGATGCCCTGCTGGGTGTAGTTCGCGCGGACCATGTAGTGCGGCATGTGGCCGAACCCTCCGGGGACCCGTGGGCTCGAGGGGTCCGAGCCGTCGCGGGATCCGCGCATCGTCGCACGCCAGCGGGCCGCGTCAATCCCGTCGTCTGGCGGCGGATTGTGCTACCGTGTGCTACATGAGCGAGACCGATCGACCGGCCCGCGTCGGCGTGCGGGAGCTGCGGCAGAACCTGTCCGTGTACCTGGACCGCGTGAAGGCGGGTGAGACGCTGGAGGTCACGGAGCACGGGCATCCCGTTGCGCGCCTGGGTCCGAACCCGCCCGCGCGGATGTCGATCGTGGACCGGCTGATCGCCGAGGGGAAGATCACGCCGGCGACGACGGACCACAGGACGCTGCCGCCGCCGCCGAAGATCCCGGGCCGCCCGCTGAGCGAGATCCTGCAGGAGATGCGGGACGAGGACGATCGATGACGACGGTTTGCCTACGTGGACGCATCCGCCCTGGTCAAGCTCGTGGTCGACGAAGCGGAGTCACGGCCCTGACTGCGCTGGTATGTCGAGACAGAACGACTGGTGACCAGCCGTGTCGGGGTGGTGGAGACCGTGCGCGTCTGTCACGTCGCGATCATGATCCGGCTCGACGGCGAACGCGTCGTCACCGACGTCGAGGTGTACGAGCTCAGTCACACCATCTCGATCGCGCGGCCGTCCTGCAGCCGCCGATTCTGCGGACGCTGGACGCGATCCACCTGGCGACTCGCGATCGCGCTCTGCCGGACCTCGACGCGTTCGTGACCTACGACGACCGCTGGCAGACGCGGCGCGTGCGATCGGGTTGCCGGTGGTGCGGCCCGCCTGACGCAGGGCCTCGGCGGCGTCGGCATAGCCGCGGAAGCGCGGGTTGAGGCGTGGGGGTTCGTCGGCCGGTCCCACGGCTGCGATCGTCCGACGGCGTGAACCGAACGGCACGAGCGGATCCAGCACCACCAGGGTGCTCGTGACGCCCGCGGCAGGTTGTTCGCCGGTGAGCCAGGCCAGGAGCGCATCGGGCGGGTCCGGGCACAGGGCGTCGAAGCTCGCTCGCCGGAGGCGGATCGCGTGGAGCACCTCGGCCGACCAGAGGCAGGCCATGACGTGGGTCACGCTGCGCCAGCCCCGGGGGCCGATGCCGGCGCGGTCCGCGATGCCGCCGGCGAGGTACTGGCGCTTGGCGTTGTACGAGCCGGCCGCTTCCTGGAGGTTCGGGAAGCGGGTCCGGTTCTCGATGTGGAGCAGGTTCTCCCGGTCCCAGGCCAGCACGTCCGCGCGGCCGGCGAACTGGTAGTGCTGGTACGGCTCGTCGATGGCGAGGGTGCGTCCGGGACCCCTGAGGGCGCGGGCCTCGAGCTCGCCCATGGCGGCGTGGACGAGGTCCGCCGAGTCGTCGGGGAGGGCGGGTGCCGGCGCGTGCCCGGGGGTCGGCGAGGTCCAGGGTAGGCCGCAGCCCGAGCGCCGTCGCCAGGCGCGCGTAGGACTCGAGGGTCAGAACGCTGCCAGCCTCCGCATCGTGGATGACGCCGAGCGCAACGCCGGCCCGTTCGGCGAGGGTCCGAAGCGTCCAGCCGCGGCGCAAACGCTCCTCGCGGATCTGCTGCCCGGCTTCCTGGGCGATGCGCGCGAGGGCGGCCCGGGCGGCGGGGGACATCGGTTCGGGGCGTCTGACCGGCGACATTTCACTCACAGTGAACGCCATGGGACTCACCGGGGGCTTATACCGGTCACTTGGGCGGGTCGGCGCGGGGGATCGCGGCGAACCCGCCGCGGGACGGCAGGCCGTTGGCGCCGTGAGCGCACGCAGACGCGTCTGGGCGGGCTGTGGGTCCGCGAATCCGCCACGGTGTTCACTCTGAGTGAAATCTGGAGGGCCCGGGTCGGCCGTGAGGACCCCTGCGCTACGCGACCGGCGTCCCAGGCCCCAGCTTCTCGATTCGGATCGCGGTCGCCTTGAACTCGGCCGTGCCGGACTTGGGATCCGTGGCGTCGATCGTCAGCCGGTTGACCGGCACGTCGTCCTGGAAGTGCAGGGTCATGAACGCGAGACCGGGCCGCAGCGACGGATCGGCGCGGACCGGCGCCTCCACGGCCCCACGTCGCGAGACCACGCGCACGACCTCGCCCTCGACCAGCGAGAAGCGAGCGAGGTCCTCCGGGCACAGGTCCAGGGTCTCGCCGCGCCGCCGGGGCGTGCGCACGCCGCCCGACTGGACCCCGGTGTTGTACGAGTCGAGGTGCCGCCCCGTCGTCAGCCGCACCGGGAACTCGGGGGAGAGGAGATCGACCGGGCCCTCGTGCTCCACCGGAACGAACGGCACCCGCGAACCCGGCACCGGATCCGCCCACAGGCGCGAGTGCAGGAACGGCTCTCCGGGGTGGGTCTCGTCGTAGCACGGCCACTGCAGGCCGTCCTCGGCCTCGAGGCGCGCATAGCTCATGCCGGCATGGACCGGGGACAGGGCACGCACCTCGTTCCAGACGGTCTCTGCCGATGCCTCGCCCCAGTCGTGGCCCATCCGGCGGGCGATCTCGAAGATGGTCCACAGGTCGTCGCGGGCCTCGCCGGGCGGGTCGAGGGCCTTGCGGACCCGCTGCACGCGGCGCTCGGAATTGGTAACGGTGCCCTCGGTCTCGGCCCAGGCGGCCGCGGCCGGCAGCACGACATCGGCCATCTCGGCGGTCTTCGTCAGGAAGATGTCCTGCACGACCAGGAGCTCGAGACCCTCGAGCAGGCGCCTCGCCCGGTGCGTGTCGGCCTCCGATTGGGCCGGGTTCTCGCCGATGCAGTAGACGGCCGTCAGGTCACCGCGTTCCATGGCGTCGTACATCGCGGTCAGGTTGAGGCCGCGCTGCGGCGGGATCGTGACGCCCCAGGCCGCATCGAAGGCGGTCCGCAGCGCGTCGTTCTCCACGTGCTGGAAGCCTGGCAGCCGGTCCGGCAGGGCGCCCATGTCGCCGCCGCCCTGGACGTTGTTCTGGCCACGGAGCGGGTTGAGGCCGCTGCCCCACCGGCCCACGTGCCCGCACAGCAGCGAGAGGTTGATCAGCGCCAGGACGTTGTCGACGGCGTTGTGGTGCTCGGTGATGCCCAGGGTCCAACAGATCATCGCCTTCTCGGCGGTCGCGTAGGCGTGGGCGGTCTCCCGGATCGCGGCCGCGGGGACGCCGGTGATGAGCTCGGCGCGCTCCATGGTCCACGGGTCGACGGCGGCCCGGTACGCCTCGAACCCGCTGGTCGCGCGGCCCACGAACTCCTCGTTGGCAAGGCCCGCGGCGATGATCTCGCGGCCCATCGCGTTCGCCAGCGCGATGTCGGTGCCCACGTCCAGGCCCAGCCACAGGTCGGCCCACTGGGCGGAGGTGGTGCGACGGGGGTCCACGGCGTACAGCCGGGCACCGTTGCGCACCCCCTTCAGGAGGTGGTGGAAGAAGATCGGATGCGTCTCCCGGGCGTTGCTGCCCCACAGGAGGACGACGTCCGTCTCCTCGATCTCACGATATGAGCTGGTACCGCCGCCAGCGCCGAACACGGTCGCCAGACCGGCGACAGAGGGGGCGTGTCAGGTGCGGTTGCAGCTGTCGATGTTGTTGCTGCCCAGGACGACACGGGAGAGCTTCTGGGCCGCGAAGTTGACCTCGTTGGTCGACTTGCTGCAGCTGAAGACCCCGAACGTCCCCGAGCCGTGCGCCTCACCCGCTGCCCGCAGTCCCGCGACCACTCGATCCAGTGCCTCGTCCCAGCTGGCTGGGCGGAGAGGAGCCCCGGAGCGGCGGTCGCCGTCGCGTACGAGCGGCGTGGTCAGGCGGACGTACTCCTTCGGCACAGGCGAACCTCGCTGGGAGATGTCCGATCGGCCGAGTGTAGAGGGTGGGGCAAGGGCCTGGCCGGTACCCTGCCACGTACATGAGCCGACGCGAACCCTCCCGGCGCCCAGGCATGGGCTCGATCCCATACGACGGCGGCACGACGTTCCGCGTCTGGGCTCCCCACGCGCAGGCCGTGTTCGTGACCGGCACCTTCGACGGCTGGGCGATGGATCGGACCCCGCTCGCGCCCGATGACGCCGCCAGCAACGGTGGCGGCACCTGGTCCGCCGACGTGCCGGGCACGAGGCCCGGCGACGAGTACCGGTTCGTCATCCGGACCCCGGACGGCGACCTCCTCCGCATGGACCCGTACGCCCGGCAGGTGACCAGCTCCGTGGGCAACAGCGTCGTGTACGACGCGTCGGCCTTCGACTGGGGGGACGACCAGTTCCGCGCGCCCGGCTGGGACGACCTCGTGATCTACGAGATGCACATCGGCACGTTCTCGGCGACGGCGGACCGGCGCGGCACCTTCGACTCCGCCCGCCAGCGCCTGCCGTACCTCCAGGGACTCGGCGTGTCGGCCATCCAGGTCATGCCGCCGTTCGCGTTCGCCGGCGACATCTCGTGGGGCTACAACCCGGCGCACCTGTTCGCCATCGAGTCTGGCTACGGCGGACCTGACGCCTTCAAGCGGTTCATCCACGACGCCCACGGGCACGGGATCGCCGTCATCGTCGACATCGTCCTCAACCACCTTGGCCCGTCCGACCTGGACTTGTGGCGGTTCGATGGCTGGTCGGAGGGCGAAGGCGGCGGGATCTACGTCTACAACGACGAGCGGGCCGAGACGCCCTGGGGCCGGACGCGGCCCGACTACGGTCGCGGCGAGGTCCGCACGTTCCTGCGCGACAGCGCGCTGACGTGGCTCGAAGAGTTCCGGTGCGACGGCCTGCGCTTCGATGCCACGGTCTACATCCGGTCGGTGACCGGCAAGCCAGGCGACGAGAAGAGTGCTCTCCCGGATGGCTGGTCGTTCATGGCCTGGCTGAACGACGAGATCCGCGCGCGCCAGCCGTGGAAGATCACGATCGCCGAGGACATCCAGGGCGACCCGTCAATCGTCGCCCCCACGGCCGACGGAGGCGCCGGCTTCAACGCGCAGTGGGACCCGCTGTTCGTCTACGACGTCCGTCCCGCGCTCGCGGCGCACGACGATGCGCACCGGAACGTGGAGGCGGTGGCGACGGCGATCCTGGGCGAGGGGCGCGGCGCGCCGTGGACGCGGGTGATCTACACGGAGTCCCACGACGACGTGGCCAACGGCTCGGTGCGTGTCCCGGAGTCCATCTCGCCCGGCGACGCCGACAGCTGGTGGGCCACGAAGCGCGCGGTCCTGGGCTCCGCGCTGGTCCTCACCTCACCCGGGATCCCGATGCTGTTCCAGGGTCAGGAGCTGCTCGAGGACAGCTTCTTCGACGACACCGTGCCCCTCGACTGGGACAAGGCCACCTCCAACAACGGGATCCTGCGCCTGCACCGCGACCTGATCGCGCTGCGTCGGGCGAGGGACGGGGCGACACGTGGCCTCGGCGGCCCCAACACGCGCATCCTGCGGGCCGACAACGACGACAAGGTCCTCGTGATGCACCGCTGGCGGGACGGCGGGCCGCACGATGACACCGTGGTGATCGCCAACTTCGCGGACCGCACGATCGACGACCTGCGGATCGGACTCCCGGCACCGGGACGCTGGAACGTGCGGCTCAACCTCAATTCGGCGATCTATGCGACCCAGTTCGGGAGCCATGAGGTGAACGACCTGGACGCCGACGGCGGGCCGCTGGACGGGTGCGCGCAGAGTGGCCTGGTCGCCGTGGGGCCGTACAGCGTGGTGGTGCTCTCGCGGGAGGACTAGAGGCGGGGCTCGGCGCCAGGTCGCCGGATCCTCGGGTCGCCCGCGCAACCGCCCCAGCCCCCCGAGCAACCGCGCCGGCCCACTCCGCGCACCGCGGCGTTCCGGCGCGATGGACCCGGTGGTAGCCTCCGCCCGGGTTCGTCCCGACCCCCGCCCCACGTCCGCGCCCGGCGACGGGCGCCCCAGCCGGAGCGATCAGCATGTCGACCGTCCTGCGGGTCCTGACCGATGCGGAGATCGCGCGCATCCACGAGGAATCGCTGGCGGCCCTCGCGCGCACCGGCATGCGGATCGACTCGGCGAAGGCCCGACGGATCCTGGGCGGGGCCGGCGCCCAGGTCCACGAGGCGGACCGCCGCGTCCGCTTCCCACGCGAGCTGGTGGAGGCGGCGCTGACATCGGCCCCGAAGCAGTTCTCGCTCGGCGGCCGACGGCCCGGGTTCTCGTTCGAACTGAACGCCGGCGAGTGCACCCTCATGCCGGACGGCGAGGCGACCACGTTCTACGACCCCGTCGAGGGCATGCGTCGTCCACCCACCCGGGATGACTGGGTGAACGCGACGAAGCTCGTCGACACGATGGACGAGGTGGGCGCCTACTGGCGCATGGTCACCTCGGGCCTCGAGAGCGAGGGCGGCCCGGGTCCGGCTATCGCCCACTGGCGCAACACCTTCGGGCTGTTCAGCAAGCACGTCCAGGACGAGATCGCGAACGAGGTTGACGCGGCGTGGCTCCTGGAGCTCCTCGTGACCAGCTTCGGATCGAAGGAGGCGGTGCGGCGGGATCACCCGTTCTCGGTGCTGTTCTGCCCGGTCTCGCCGCTCGCGATGGAGGCCGAGCACACGGATGCCTGGCTGGCGACCGCGGGCTGGGACATCCCGATCGCGATCATGCCGATGCCGATGATGGGCACGTCGGCGCCCACCGGCCTGCGCTCCACGATCGTGTCCGGCAACGCGGAGGTGCTGGGGGCGATCGTGCTGGCCCAGGCGGCCTCGCAGGGCACCCCCGTGATCTACGCGCCGGCGCTGGCGACGATGGAGCCCCGCACCGGCCGCTGGGGCGGCGGCGGTCCCGAGCACTCGCTGCTGGGCGCCGCGACCACGGAGATGGCGCGCTTCTACGGCCTGCCGGTGATCGCCTCCAACGGCGGCACGGACCACTTCGTCACCGGGGTGCAGGCGGCCTACGAGCGGACGCTCAACTGGGCCCTGCCGGTGCTGTCCTGGCCCGACATCATGATCGGCCCCGGGTCCCTGGGCGGCGCCTCGACCCTGTGCCTGGAGCAGATGGTCATCGACGTCGAGGTCTACCGGATGTGCCGCCGGCTCCACGAGGGGATCGGCGCAGGAGTGGGCGAGACGGACGTCCTCGAGGCGCTCGACGAGGTGGGGCCGGTGGGCGACTTCCTCTCCCGCACGCAGACCCGCGACGCGGTGCGCGGCGGCGAGTGGTTCATGCCCCGGCTCGGATCCCACGCCACCTTCGACCGCTGGGAGGCGGCCGGCAGACCCGACGTGGTGGGCCAGGCACGGGAGGCGGCGATGAGCGCGATCGCCGGCCATCAGCCTCTCCCGTTCCCGGACGAGGTGGCCGCGGCACTCGAACGACTCGAGCAGGCAGCACGATCCGGCGCCACGGCGCCGGCCACACGGGGGTAGCGCGCGATGCGGTACGAGGCGGCATTCCTGAGCGCGGACGAGCAGGCGCGCGTGCATGAGACGTCGCTCAGGATCCTTGCGGACGTCGGGATCCGGGTCCACGGCGACGTCGCCCTGCCCCTCCTCGCGCAGGCGGGAGCGGAGGTGGGCGCGGATCTCGGCCGCGAGGGGGCGCTCGTGAAGATCCCGCCCTCGCTGGTCGAGACGGCACTCGCCACGGCGCCCCGGTCGTTCGTCCTGGGCGCCCGGAACCCTGCCCACGACTACGCCGTGCCCTCGCCCGTGACCCGCTTCGCGATGGACGGGACGGCCGCCTTCACCCGCGACTTCGTGACCGGAGAGCGGCGCTACGGCACCCGCCAGGACATCGTGGACGCGATGCGGGTCTTCGGGTCCTGTGATCTCAGCGTGATGGGCTGGCCGCCCGTCGCCGCCAACGACCGGCCCGTGGCCTCGCGGCCGCTGCACGAGTTCGCGGCGATGCTCACCAGCACCTCCAAGCACGGCCAGCACGAGCTGCACAGGCGGAACCAGGCGCCGTACCTGGGGGCGATCATCTCGGCCCTGGCCGGCGGCGAGGACCGCGCCCGCGAGCGCCACGAGGCGTCGCTCATCTACTGCCCGGTCGCGCCCCTCGTCCACGACGGCCCCATGCTCGACGCGTACCTGGACCTCGGGGAGTGGGACGTTCCGGTGTGCGTGCTGCCGATGCCGGTCCCGGGAACCACCGGCCCCGCGGCGCTGCTCGGGAACATCGGCCTCGCCAACGCGGAGGCGCTCTCGTCGCTGGTCATCTTCCAGCTCGCCCGCCCCGGGCGGCCGATCATGTACGGCAGCGCCGTGGGTTCGATGGACTTCCGGACCGGCGCGTTCCTCGCCGGCACGCCCGAGATGGGGATCCAGTCCGCGGCGCTGACCACGATGGGCCGCTTCTACGGGCTGCCCACGATGGGCGCCGGCTGCGCGACGGACGCCCACGACATCGGGCCCGAGGCCTGCATCGAGAAGCTGATCACGATGCTCCCGTCCGTCTCGGCCGGGGCGGACATCGTGGTCGGGTACGGGGAGCTGGACGGCGACCAGACGCTGGTCCTGGAGCAGATCCTGGTGGACAACGAGCTCGCGCACCTCGTCCTGCGCATGGTCGAGGGCGTGGACGGGCGCGAGGGTGCCGAGCTGTACGAGGACATCGCGGAGATCGGGCCGGGCGGCAACTTCCTCGCGCTGCAGGCGACCCGCAAGGCGGCGCGCAGCGGCGAGTTCTACGAGCCGGCGCTGATCGGGCGAGCCAGCTACGACGCATGGCACGCGCTGGGCAAGCCGACGATGTACGACCGGGCGCGGGCCCGGGTCCAGGAGATCCTGGACGGGCCGATGGTGGACCCGGTGCCCGAGGCGACCCTCGCCGAGGTTGACCGGATCCTCGCGGCGGCCGACGCGGAGCTGCCTGAGGACTGACCCGGGGACCCTGCCGGGTGCCGAACGGGGCGGTCGTTGCCCCCTTGCCGGGGTGCCAGCCATGGCGCAGGATGCGCGCGAAGGAGGTGCGTCCCCATGTACGGCACCATCGCTCGTCTGCATCCCTCGCCCGGTCGCGAGGATGACCTGATCGCCTACGGCAACCGCATTCGCGAGATCGAGGTCCCGGGCTACCGGGCCAGCTACGTGTTCCGGCCCGACGCGAACCCCTACGACCGCCCGACGCTGTTCCTGGTCGCGGTGTTCGACGACCAGGCGTCCTACCGGACCAACGCCGACAGCCCGGACCAGCACGAGCGGTATCTCGAGTTGCGCTCGATGCTCGATGACGATCCGGAGTGGATCGACGGGACGTTCGAAGGGGGCTGAGGGCGGCGCTTCGTCGATCGACCCGTGGCCACTCGACTCTGACGGGTGGCGCATCACCCGCGGTGCTAGATGACGCCCGAAAGGGCGTTGCGATGCCCGTTGTCGTGGCCGGGATCACCCGCCGTGATATCGGCCCCCGTATCCGCAGGTTCCGAGGCCTGCCCGGCGGAGATCCCGGGGAGATAGCACCCCTGGTGATGATCCGGACGGTCCCGGTGTGCTGCCTCGCCGGTGCAGAGTCAGCGGAGCTCGACGCCGGGATCGCCCGCCTCCACGGCTCCGACTCGCCAGGCCGGGACTCCGGCGGATGCGAGCGCTGCCATGACCGCCGCGGCATCGGCTGCCGGGACCGCCGCCAGCAGGCCCCCGGAGGTCTGCGGGTCGTGGGCAAGCGCCACCAGTTCCGGCGCGACACACGGCCCCACCGCAAGCGATGGCGCCGTGTACCGCCGGTTGTGCCCGGCACCTCCGGTCTCCACGCCCGCCCGCGCCAGGTCCAGCGCCCCACCGAGCGCCGGCAGCGAGGCTGACTCGAAGACGAGGCGCGCCCGCGACGCCCGTGCCATCTCCAGCCCATGGCCGAGGAGCCCGAACCCCGTCACGTCCGTCGTGCCGCGGATGCCGTGGCGGACCAGGATCTCGGATGCGGCGCGATTGAGCGACCGCATCCCGTCGATCGCCGCCTCGAGGTCGGCAACGGTCGTCTGACCGGAGCGCCGACCGCTGACAAGCAGCCCGGTCCCCAGTCGCTTGGTCAGGATCAGGACGTCACCGGGACGCGCGCCGCCCTTCCGGAGCAGTCGGTCCGGATGCGCGGCGCCGATCACCGCCAGCCCGTACTTGGGCTCCGGGTCCCGGATCGTGTGACCACCGGCGAGCACGCCGCCCGCCTCGCGGACCTTCGCCGCCGCCGCCTCGAACACCGCGGCCATCGCCGGCTTCGGGAAGTCCTCGGGGAAGGCCGCGATCGAGAGCGCGAACAGCACCCGCCCGCCCATCGCGAACACGTCCGAGAGGGCGTTGGCCGCGGCGATCTCCCCGTACGCGGCCGGGTCGTCCACGAGCGGCGGGAAGAAGTCCAGCGTGCCGATGATCGCGAGGTCGTCGCTCACCCGGTAGGCGGCGGCGTCGTCGGGCGGGTCCAGGCCGGCGATGAGCGCGGGATCCGGGGCGCCGCCGGCCGCGCCCAGGCCCGCTAGCGCCTCGCCCAGCAGGTCCGCGCCGAGCTTCGCGGCGCAGCCTCCGCACTCGGTCAGCTCCGTCAGGCGGATCGGCTGGATGTCGGGGCGCACGCTCATCGGCGGATCATAGCGGTGGGCCATGCCCGGCCCGTACGGCCGAATCCGGCGACGCGACGCGCTACCCTGCCCTGGGCGGCCAGCCACCGTCCCGCAACGGGGGAGCGGTGGGGTCCCGGTGGGCCCCGCTGGTCTTCAAAACCAGTGGCGCGGCGCCCGGCGTCGCGCGGTGGGTTCGACTCCCATGCGCTCCCGCCAATCCCGGAGGAACACGCCTCGGAGGAACGCTTGCCGTCGCACGAGCCGCCCGCCCCAGCACCCGGGAATGCGGCCCTCCTGGTGCTGATCCGCGGGACCCACTCCGCGATCTTCCTGGTCGAGCTCGCCGCCATCGCCTGGCTGGTCGTGACCGGGATTACTGGTCGGCGCGACCGGTTCACCGCGGTGGCGGCGGTGCTCGTCACTGCCGAGGCGGCCGTCTTCCTTGCCAATGACGGCGTGTGCCCGCTCACACCGCTCGCGGAGCGCCACGGCGCGAGGAGGGGTGGCGTGTCCGACATCTTCCTGCCGGACCCAATCGCGCGGACGATCCCCGTGTGGTCGACGGCGCTGATCGCCTTGGCCGTCGCGCTGCACGCCCGAGCACTGTTCCGGCGCCGACGCTGACAACCCGGCAGGCTGCTCCGCGCGCGGCGCCTCGAACGCCCCAAGGACCTCCCGCCATCAGTCCTGAAGCGGTCGATCGTTTCCCACGGGGACGAGCAGGCCGACAGTCGTCTCCGTGGCATCCACATATCGGGTCAGGGCCACCCAGACATGTCCTGTCGGCGCCACGCGGATCCAGGCGATGACATCGCCCTTCTTGCCGACCGCCTTCTGCCATCCCTTGGGAAGCTGGCCGGCCCGGTCGATGGCGACGATCCGTGGGCGCTTTGGACCGTAGGCGGCCACGTAGATGCCCTTCTCCCCGACGGCGGGGCTCATCGGCCCGGCCGGGCCGGGAGTGCACCCTTCGCAGTCGGTTGCTGCCCGGTACGGGAGCTTCACGGGCCAGCCGCGCGCAACGCGGCCGCCGGGCGTGAGCAGCGTGGCCTTGCCCTCACCGACGACGACCGCTCCGTCGGCGCCGGCCGACACCGGGACCGACCCGTCGAAGCACGCTTCGGCCACGCCGACGCCCCGCACGGGCCAGCCGTCCAGGATCCGGCCATCCCGTCCATAGCGGATCGCCCGTCCTGAGCCGGTGACAATGGCCGAGGTGCCGTCGCTGGCGATGAGTGGCTCCGAGGCCCACCCGCGGATGGTCACCGGCCAGCCGGAGACCTTCTTGCCGTCCTGGCGGAGCACCGAGTAGGTCGTCCGCTTCGCGGGTGCGCATTGCCCTTCGGCCCAGGTGTAGCTGGTGACGTGCACGCGGCCCTGGCGGTCGACGACGACGTTCTCGACACGGTCGGGGACCTTGCGCGGCCAGCCCGCCGCGGTGGTGCCGTCCCGATCGATCACGGTGATCTGCAAGGGAGGCTCGTAGCCGGGGGCCACCACCACGGCGCCATCGGGTCGGAACCCGGCGATCGCGCCGCCGCCATTGAGCGTGATGGGCCACCCCGGCAGGGTGGATCCAGCCGGGTCGATCGCCCGCACGGCGGTGGTGTTCGCGCCCCCGTCCTCGTCTCCGGCCTGGCACAGGACGTAGACGACGCCGTCATCGGCAACCGCCATGTCGCAGAACGGAACGTCCGGCAGCTTGACGGGGAAGCCCGGGAGCTCGCGCCCGACCGGGTCGAGGCGGTGGAGGGTCCAGCCGTACGTTTGCGGGACGCCCTGGGCGCTACGGACCGCGACGTAGACCGACCCTTCGGGACCCAGCACGGCATCCGCGATCGGGTTTCCGGTGTCCCCCGGGCTCCAGGGCCAGCCGGGCAGGACGGTGCCGTGCTCGTCCAGCGTGACGACCCGGGACTGATCCCTCTCCCAGTCGCGCTCGACCAACACGATCCGCCCATCGGGGGCGAAGAGGACGTCGCCGAGGTCGCCGTCAGCCTCGTAGGTGCGGGCCTGACCGGCGGTCCCGGAAGGAGATGGTCCGGGTGACGCCGTGGGGAGCGGCGTCCGTGCGTCCGACGGCGACGGCGTGGGTGTCTCTGCGGCCGATACCGAGGCCGACGGTGATGCTGTGGGTGACGAGGGCGACGACTCGATCGGGGACGGCGAGAGAGACGCGATCGGCGAAGCGAGTGACGGGCTGGGTCCCGCCTCCGATCCGCAGGCCCCGACCAGCGCGGTGGCAACAAGGATGGTGAGGAGATGCGAGCTGCGCACGCGATCCACAGGTGCCTCCCGGGACGCCGATCGACGTCTGCTCCACCCATGCGGGTGTGGGCTCCGCCACGCTCCCTAGGACGTCGCAGGTGCGTCGTTGTTGCTCCTGGGCGAGGCACCCGGTCGTCAGTCCTTGAGCGGCCGGTCCGCCGCAACCGGGACCAGCAGCCCCGAGATCGCCTGGGTCTCGTTCGACCAGCGCGAGAGCAGCACCCAGACCCGCCCGTTGGGCGCGATGCGGACCCACTCGACGTCGTCGCCGGTCTTGCCGATGGCCTTCTGGCGGCCCTTGGGCATGGATCCGTCGCGCATGAGCACCATGATCCGCGGCCGGTCGCGGCGGTACCCGGCGACGTAGATGCCGCGTTCGCCGATCGCCGGCGCCAGGGGCCCGGCGGGGCCCGGGGTGCAGCCGGGACACGTGATCGCGGGCTTGAAGGGCAGGTCCACTGGCCAGCCGCGGGCGAGCCGCCCGCCGTTGGTGAGCCGGGTGGCCTGGCCATCGCCTACCGCCACGACCCCGTCCTTGCCCGCCGAGACCGGGACCGAACCGCTGTAGCAGCCCACGGACACACCCACACCCGTGACCGGCCAGCCGCCGACGACCTTGCCACTGCGGCCGTACCGGATCGCCCGGCCGTTCTTGGTGAGGATCGTCATCGACCCGTCGTCCGCCACCAGTGGCTCCGATGCCCAGCCACGGATCGTCACGGGCCACCCCGGAACCTTCGTCCCGTCGCGGCGCAGCACGGTGTAGCTGGTGCGGGTCGCGGGGCCGCACTGGCCCTCGGACCAGGTGTGGGAGGTGAGGTGGAGACGCCCGCCGCCGTCGATGGCCACCGTGCTGCCGACGGGCGCACCGCGGGGCCAGCCCGGCGCGGATGTGCCGTCGGGCCGGATCACGGCGATCATCCAGCCGCGCTCGTCGACGGTGGTGATGACGACGGCACCGTCCGGCCGGAACCCGTTGATCGTGCCCCCGCCCTGGAGGACGATCGGCCAGCCGCTTGCCGTGGACCCGTCGGGGCGGATCGCTCGCACGGTCGTCACCCCAGCGGCCGTCGTCGCATCCTCGCCTTCGCAGTTGAGACAGGCCGTCCCGTCGGGGGCAACCGCCATGCCGCAGAACGGCACCGCTGGGAGAGCCACGGGAAAGCCGGCGAGCTCGCGGGCGTCGGCGTCCAGGCGGTGGAGCGTCCAGGTGTACGTCTGCGGATCGCCCCGGGCGCCGCGGACCGCGACGTAGACCGACCCGTCGGGTCCGAGCTCCGTCATCGCGATGGGATCGCCCGTGGCTCCCTGGGTCCAGGGCCATCCGGGCAGGACGGCGCCGTACTGGTCCAACTCGACGACGCGCGAGGTGTTCGCCGTCCAGTCACCCTCCATCCGGACGATCCGGCCGTCGGGCGCGAACCGGACGTCGCCGACCTCGCCGGTCGCCTTGTAGGTCCGTGCCTTGGGAGCTGCTCCCGAAGGGGTGGCCGAGGGCGCGACGGAGCCCGACGGCGAAGGGCCGGTGATGGGCGACGCCGTGGCGGGCGCATCGGCCGTGGCCGGGGCTGGGCTGGCCGTCGGTGGGACCGGCGTCGCCTCGCACCCCGCAACGAGTGCCAGGGCCAGGAGGCTGCGGCGAGGCGGCGGGTTCCGGACAGGGTCATCACGGGTCCTCTGGAGATGGCCCGGTTGTGACGCCTGGGGCTCCCGCCGGGTGACATGCGTGGCGCGGGCCATTCACCCCCCGACGTCCGCCAGCGCCTCCGCGTCCGCCGCTGCCACGATCCGCGCGAGCTCCGCCGAGACACGTTCGTCGAGGGGCGCGGGGTGATGCTCCCGCAGCAGGCGGTCCACCGTCGCCCGCGCCACGTCGCGTGGCTCCACGGCAGACCCGTCGGGTGCCCGGCGGCCCGTGAGCGACGAGAAGTGCATCGCGCGCAGCCCGTCTCGCGTGTGGGGCTGGTAGAGGAAGTGACCGCGCGGGCCGACCTCGCGAATCACGTCGAGCGCCATCGCCCCGGGACTCGTATCCAGCCGGGCGAGGTCCACCCGCACCCGCTCGTGGAGATCGGCATCGAGCACGAGCTGCTCGTGGACCAGCAGCGTGCACGCGTCCAGGAGTCCCATGCCGCTCCCGGTCTCGGCACCCAGCAGCCCGCACAGCGTCAGGTTCACCGCCGACTCCGCCGCGACCTGCCAGCCGCCGGGCTCCAGGGCATCGGTCCCGAACACGCCGGCGAGCGTGGGCACGCCCCAGGCGTGCGCCATCTCCACCCCCGCGCCGTACGCCGCCTCACCGGACATGCTGGTCGTGAGGAAGCCGCCGGTGTGCGGGTCCATCACGCCGGGCATCATCGAGTGGAAGACGGGCGCCCCTGGGTGCGCCAGCTGGACCAGGACGAGGGCCGCGATGATCTCGGCGTCGCCCTGGGCGAGGTTGCCTGCGATGGATGCCGGCCCGGTGGACCCGCAGTTGGCCATCGACATGATCCCCACCGGGACGCCCGCCTCGGCGAAGACCAGCGCCGCCTCCATGCCCTCGTCGTCCTGGGCGAGCGGCGAGATGGCGCAGATCAGCGAGGAGAGCGGCGGCCGCTGCCGCATGACCGCCTCGGAGCCCGCGATGACGCGGGCCATCTCGACCGCGTGGCGCGCCATCCGGGCACCCATCACCGTCTCGGTCTGGACGTGCTTGACGGTGTTCCGATAGGACGCCAGGAGCTCGTGGACGGGCGCCGTGGCCGGATGGTCCGCGGCCGACACGATGGGCCAGTAGAAGCCGACCGCGGGCAGCGCGTCGGATACCCGGGCCATGTCGGCGACGTCGGCCGTGGTGGACCCGCGGACGGCCCCGGTCTCCCGGTCGACGACCCGGATCCCGCACCCGTCGGTGGCGACGTAGAGCGCCGACCCGTCCAGCAGCAGGTCGAAGTCGGGCATTCGCCCGCCCATCGTGTAGGTCCGCGGTGCCCGGGCCATGGCGGCGAGGACGAGGTCGGGCGGGAGTCGGACGACGTGCGTCGCATGGTCCACGAGCGCCCCGTGGGCCTCGTACTCGCGTCGGACCCGCTCCGACGGGACGTGGACCCCGACGGTCTCGAGGATCTCGAGCGTCGCCGCCCGGAGATCGGCGAGCTGCCCATCGTCCAGCAGGCGGAGCCGTCGAGACGAACGGATGGGTTCCAGGGACGGCGTGACGCTCCGTGTGGCACCCGGCCAGGACTCCCGCGTGGTTCCAGGCATCGCCGTCACCCCATCGCGGCCCGCGCCGCGTCCAGGATCCGGGTCAGCTCGGCAGCCTTGGCCGCGTCGAGCGGCTCCGGGTGGTGGTTTGTTCGCACCCAGGCCGCCCGCTCGCGGGCCACCTCGATCGGGTCGCGGTAGTGCCCATTCACCAGGTCGTGCTCCAGCCCGCGCTTGAGCGATGTCCGCATGTGCTTGCGGGTGTGCTCCTCGGCCAGGTAGTGGCCGCCGGGACCCACGTTCGCGATCACGTCGAGCGCGAGCGTCTCGTCGTCGATCTCCATCCGCATCAGCGAGTGCCGCGCCCGCTGGTATAGCTCGTTGTCGAGGAAGATCCCCTCCGGGTAGAGAAGCGTGTAGGTGCGGTCGAGGCCGAGGCCCGTGACCAGCTCCGGCCCGGCGAGCCCGCCGAGCAGCGGGTCCAGCGCCACATCGGAGGCGGCGAGCCACGTTCCGGCCGCCACCGAGTCCGTGCCGAAGCATGCCGCCAGCGACGGCACGCCCCAGTGGTGGGCCATCTCGACCGGTGCGTAGCGGGCAACCCCGCTGTCGATGGAGTAGCCCACGTAGGCGCCGGTCCGCGGGTCCGCGTGGGCCTTCATGATGGAGTGGAAGACCGGCGTCCCGGGGTAGGCCAGCTGGAGCAGCACGATGCCGGAGATGACCTCGGCGTCACCGACCACGAACGCGCCCGCCGAGGTCGACGGAGCGGTCGTGCCCAGCGTCGGCATCGACAGGAAGCCGACCGGGATCCCGGCCTCGGCCATGACCAGCGCGGACTCGAGGCCGGCGTGGTCCTGCGCGAGCGGCGCGATGGAGCAGACCAGGTTCGAGAAGGCCGGTCGCGCCCGCAGCGCCTCGCGACTTCCCGCGACGATCGTCGCCATCTCCACGGCGAACCGGGCGGCGTCCTCGCCCATGACCATGCCCTGGAAGTGCTTGACGGTGTTGTTGTAGGCGGCGTCCATCTCGTGGAGCTGCGAGGTGGGCCCGCAGTCCTGGGCGCTGACCGTGGGCCACATGAACCCGATCGAGGGCAGGGAATCGGCGACGCGTGCCATGCGCGCCACGTCCTCCTTGCGTGACGGCCGTTCCTGTCCGCTGTCCGGGTCGATCACCGCGACGCCGCAGCCGTCGGTGGTGAAGTAGGACGTGCCCTCCTCGAGGACCAGGTCGAAGGCGGAGTTCCGGGCGCCCAGCGTGTACGAGCGGGGCGCCATGGCCATCGCCCGCCGGACGACGTCGCGCGGGAAGCGCACCACCTGCGTGGCCCCATCCACCTCGCACCCGCTATCGCCGAGGATCTCAAGCGAAGCCTCGTTGGGGAACCGGACGCCGACCTCCTCGAGGACGGTGAGGGTCGCCTCCTGCAGGCGGTCGAGCTGGTCGTCGTCGAGGAACCGCACGCGACGGGTCGTCCGGATGGGTTCCAGCGGCGGCGTGGCGCTGAAGCCCGGGGTCGCGTCCATGGTGTCCGTCATCGGTGGCTCCTTGCTCAGGGCTTGACGGTCTCGCGGGCCGCGCGTCGCGAGCTGATCCGCGTGGCGAGGAGGACCACGACCGCGGTGCCCACGACCACGATGGTCGAGATGGCGTTGATTTCGGGGGTCACGCCGAAGCGGATCCGGCTGTAGATGTAGAGCGGCAGCGTGGAGGATCCGACGCCCGCGTTGAACGAGGTGATGATCAAGTCGTCGAACGAGAGCGCGAACGCCAGCAGGGCACCGGCCGCGATGGCGGGCGTGATCAGCGGGAGGGTCACGTAGCGGAATGCCGCCCAGGCGCCGGCGCCCAGGTCCCGGGCGGCCTCCTCCATCCGTGGATCGAGCGACACGGCCCGCGAGCGCACGATGATCGTCACGTAGCTGATCGAGAACGCGATGTGCGCGATCGCGATCTGCCAGATGGACCCGTTGGCGCTGAACAGCATGTTGAAGAACAGCAGCAGGCTGATACCCATCACGATCTCCGGGGTCACCATCGGCAGCAGGATCAGCGTGTCCGCGGTCCCGGCCGCCCGGCTGTTCTGGAGTCGGGCCAGCCCCAGACCCAGCAGCGTCCCGATGATCGTCGTGGCCACCACGGAGATGGCCGCGACCTGGATCGTGACCCACAGGGCGTCGAGCAGGGCGTCGTTGGAGAACAGCTCCGGGTACCACCGCAGCGTGAAGCCCTTCCAGGCGAAGTTGCGCTTGGAGTCGTTGAAGCTGAACAGGATCAGCACCACGATCGGCGCGAACAGCACGCCGTAGACCAGCCAGGCGTAGAGCCGCAGCAGCGGGTTCCGGCCGGCGCCCATCAGCCGATCACTTCCTGGCGGAGGAACCTCAGGCCGGCCAGTGTCCCCACGATCGTGATCACGATCATCAGGAAGCCCAGCGCCGCCCCGAACGGCCAGTCCTTGGACGACATGAACAGGGTCTGGATGACCTTGGCGACGGTCGTCGTCTGGGCGCCGCCCAGGAGGTCCGGGGTGACGTAGTCGCCCATCGTGGGGATGAAGGTCAGGATCGCCGCCGCCACGATGCCCGGCATGGTCAGCGGCAGCGTCACGTGGATGAACGCCGCCCGGCTGCTGGCGTACAGGTCACGGGCGGCATGGACGAGGGCCGGGTCGAGGCGGTCGATGGCCACGTACAGGGGCAGGATCGTGAACGGCAGGAAGCCGTAGGTCATCCCGAAGATCACGGCCATGTCCGTGTTGAGCATCTGGAACGGCCCGATGCCGACGGTGCCCAGCACGCTGTTCACGACGCCGTTGTCCCGCAGCAGGATCATCCAGGCGTAGGTCCGGATCACCCAGCTGGTCCAGAACGGCAGCATCACGAGGACCAGGAGGAGCGCCTTGCGCCGGCCGCCGTAGCGGGCGATGTAGTAGGCCATGGGGTACGCGATGGCGATCGAGAGGATCGTCGTGGCCAGCGCGTACTTGAAGGAGTTGAGGACCGTGGGCAGGAAGTCCGGCTCCAGGGCTCGCTCGTAGTTCCGTGCCGACAGCCCATTGAGGACCACGCCGCCGTACTGGTCGCGGCTGCCCAGGCTGACCACGAAGATCATCACCAGGGGCACGGCGAAGAACAGCACCAGCCAGCCCAGGCCGGGCGCAAGGAGGACCGCGTCCCGCCGCCGGTCGGTGTTCATGCCGGGGCGCCGCCCGTCGCTCCCTTCACCGCCGCGTCGCTCCCTTCACCGCCGTTCCCTCAGGCGCCCGCGCGAAGTTTCGTCCAGCGGCTGGAGTACTTCACCTCGTCCGGCCCCAGGTCTTGGATCTCCTGGAGCTTGGCCACGGTCTCCGGGCTAGGGTTCACCGTCGGATCGGCGAGGATGGCCGGGTCGATGTACTGCTTGGCGGCCTCGTTGGGCCCCATGTACCCGATGAGGTTCGTGTTGGCGGCCGCGACCTGCGCTTCGAGCATGTAGTTGATGAACAGGTTGGCCGCGACGGGGTGCTTCGCACCGGCGAGCACGACCATCGTGTCCGAGCCGCGCACGGCGCCCTCGGACGGGAGGAAGTACTTCACCGAGGGCCGCTCAGGGGTGACCTGGTAGACGTCGGCGCCCCAGGCGTGCATCACCGACACGTCGCCGGTCGACAGGACGCCGATGTCGTCCGTGGTGTAGGTGCGCAGCAGCGGCTTCTGCTTCTCGAGCAGCGCCAGCGCCTCGTCCAGCTGGGCGTCGTCGGTGGTGTTGATGTCGTAGCCCAGCTTGAACAGCGCCGCGGAGAACACCTCCCTGTAGTCATCGAGCATGGCCATCTTGCCGGCAAACTGCGGGTCCCAGAGGAGATCCCACGAGGTCGGCGTCCCGGGCACCTTGTCGGAGTCGTAGGCGATCCCCGTGGTCCACCACATGTACGGGACGGAGTGCTTGTTGCCGGGGTCGTAGGCCGGGTCCTGCCAGTCCGCGCCCAGGTTGGCCAGGTTGGGGATCAGCGAGTGGTCCAGGGGCTGGATCAGGTTCCGGGCCAGCAACGAGGGCACGTTGATGGAGGACGGGAAGGTCACGTCGTAGCCGCTGTTCCCGGTGCCGACCTTCGCCAGCATCGTGTTCTCGTTGTCGTAGAAGTCGTACTTGACCTTGATGCCGTACTTGTCCTCGAACCCCTTGATCGTGTCCTCGCCGATGTAGTCGGCCCAGTTGTAGACGTACAGCTCGTCCTCGGGTGTGGGGGCGGGCGTCGGTTCGGCCGACGGCGCTTCGGATGCCGCATCCGACGGGGCGGGGGTCACGGGACCCGGCGTGGGCGCGGGCCCGATCGACGGCGCCGCGCTGGCGGCGGATCCGCCGCAGGCCGCCACGAGGCCGCCCGTGGCGGCGATCGCCCCCATGCCGGCCATGCCGCGGAGCACGGTCCGCCTGGTCACCGGGCGGCGCGGGAGTGTCGTGCGGTACCGCTCGTTCATCGGATCTCCTCCACCGGCTCCGCCGCCGTGGGGCGGGGAAGCACCATCGCGTCGGTCGCGTGCCAGCTCACGCGCACCGCGTCACCGATCCCAGGCCGTTCGTGACTGCGTGGGACGACCACCGCGAGCGTCACCCCCGTGGTGGTCCTGACCTGGTGGTTGATGGACACGCCGAGGTAGGCGCTCTGGAGCACCTCGGCGTCGAGCGTGGTGGTTCCGTTCGCCGGGGACGGCGGCGCGCCATCCGGGCCCCCGGCGGCGTCGAGGCGGATGGCCTCGGGGCGGATGGCGACGTCCACAGCGTCGCCGGCGGCAGACGCCCCCGCGGCGGCGAGGACCGCCTCGCCGGTCTCGAGCCGGACCAGGGCCGTGACCCCGTCGACCGACTCGACCGCGCCCGGGAGCAGGTTGGACGTGCCGATAAAGCCGGCCACGAACAGCGTGCGCGGCGCGTCGTAGAGCTCCTCGGGGGTCCCGAGCTGCTCCACCCGCCCGCGGTCCATGATCGCGATCCGGTCGGACAGCGCCAGCGCCTCCTCCTGGTCGTGGGTCACGTAGATGAACGTGATCCCCACCTCGAGCTGGACGCGCTTGAGTTCCACCTGGAGTTGCCGCCGGAGCTTGAGGTCCAGGGCTCCCAGGGGCTCGTCCAGGAGGAGGACTCGGGGCCTGTTGACCAGGGCGCGCGCGAGCGCGACCCGCTGCTGCTGGCCGCCCGAGAGCTGGTCCGGCTTGCGCTTGTCGAAGCCTGCCAGCCTCACCAGGTCCAGCGCGTCGCCCACCCGCAGCGTGATCTCCGGCTGGGGCACCTTGCGGCGGCGGAGCCCGAAGGCCACGTTCTCGAACACCGACAGGTGCGGGAACAGGGCGTAGCTCTGGAAGACCATGTTCACCGGTCGCTGCTCGGGCGGGTCCCGGGTGATGTCCACGCCGCCCAGCTCGATGCGGCCGGCGGTGGGCAATTCGAAGCCGCCGATCATCCGCAGCGTGGTGGTCTTGCCGCAGCCGGACGGGCCAAGGAGCGAGAAGAACTCGCCGGCGCGGATCTCGAGGTCGAGGCCGTCCACCGCGGCCACCTCGCCGAACTGCTTGCGAAGGGCAACGAGGCGGACGTCCGCGGCCGCGTGCCGTCCGAGGTCCGTAATCGCGGGTCGAGCCGAGTTCGCCACGGGCCACCTTCGTGCCGCCGGCGCGCCGCCACGGTGGCTCCCGCCGGAGTCGCGATCATGCACCGCTGGGGCGGCTGGCCGCCGGGCGAATCTGTGGGAGCCATACCACCCCGCGCAAGAGCCGTCCCGCTCGATGCGCCCGCGTGGTCCGGCGCGGTACGCTCCGATGATGGACCAGGAAGCCAGTGCGCCCGAGCCCGACCAGCCCGAGGAGCAGGACTGGGCCGCCTACTACCGCTACACGCTGGGCCGCGAGCCGCGCCCGCTGTTCCTGCGCGGCATGGTGGCCATGGAGGAGGCGGGCGCGGGCCCCGGGATCGCGATCGACGTCGGGTTCGGCGACGGCACGGAGACGATGCGCCTGCTCGACGCCGGGTGGCGGGTGACCGCGATCGACAGCGCGCCGGCCGCTGCCGAGGTGCTCGAGCCGCGGGTGGCCGAGGACGCCCGCGAGCGTCTCACAACCGTGACTGCGCCCGCCGACGAGGTGGAGTTGCCGCCGTTCGATCTCCTGTACTCGGCCTACGTGCTCTCGTACCTCCCGCCCGATGCGTTCGCACGGCTGTGGGCGCGGGCCCGCGAGCGGCTCCGGCCCGGCGGCTTCGTCGTGGTCAACATCTTCGGCGACCGTCACGCGTGGGCCGCTGAGCCGGACACGACCTTCCTGCCGCGAGCCGAGGTGGAGGCGCTGCTCGCTGGCCTGGAGGTCGTCGAGCTCGCCGAGGTCGAGGAAGACGGCAGCTCGTTCGTCGGGCCCACCCACTGGCACGTGTTCGACATCGTCGCCCGGCGGCCCGCGTGACCGGACCCGGACGGCCCGTCCCGCCCAGCGTCGAGCGCGTGCTCCAGATCGTCCGTGCCGAGGTGGAGGCGTCCGAGCCATCCAGGCTGACGGCCCTTGCCCGGCGGGTGGTTGACGAGGAGCGCGAGCGGCTCGCGAATGGTGCCCCGCCGCACGGCGAGGAGGAGCTGGCGGATGCGGTGGTCGCGCTGATCGATGCCGCCTGTGACCCGGACCTGTCGATGCCAACCCTCGTGCTCAACGCGACGGGCGTCGTCCTGCATACGAACCTGGGCCGGGCGCCGTGGCCGCGCGCCGCGCGGCTCGCCGCCAGCGTGGGCGCCTCGTCCTACGGCTACCTGGAGCTGGATGAGGGGACCGGTCGCCGCGGCCCCAGGTTCCGTGCAGCGGAGGAGCACCTCGTCACGCTGACCGGGGCCGAGGACGCCATGGTCGTCACCAACAACGCGGCCGCCGTGCTGCTTGCGGTGGGGCTGGCGGGGCGGCGCGGCTCCGTGGTGGTCTCCCGCGGGGAGCTGGTGGAGATCGGCGGGGGTGTGCGGATCCCGGAGATCCTGGCCAGGGCGGGCACGAAGCTCATCGAGGTGGGGACAACCAACCGCACGCGCGGTGCGGACTTCGAGGCGGCGCTGGCCGCGGGTGGCGCGAGGGTCGTGCTGCGCGTCCACCCGTCCAACTTCGCCATGAGCGGCTTCACGGAGTCGGCCGATCTCGCCGAGGTCGCCGCGATCGCCCACCGGCATGGCGCCATCGTCATCGACGACCTGGGGTCGGGCGCGCTCCTCGACACGGCGGCGTTCGGGCTCACCCACGAGCCGACGCCTGCCGAGCGCCTGGCTGCCGGCGCCGACCTCGTGCTGTTCAGCGGTGACAAGCTGGTCGGCGGGCCGCAGGCGGGCCTCATCGTGGGGCGGAGGGACCTGATCGCGAAGATGCGGCGGGACCCGCTCGCGCGCGCCATCCGCCCCGACAAGGCGATCCTCGCGGCGGTCGCCACGACGCTCGGCCTCTACGTCGCCGGGCGGGCGGCGCTGGACATCCCCGTGTGGCGGACGATCGCCCTGGATCCTGAGGAGCTCCGGGCGCGCGCCGACTGGATCCGGGACCGTTGCCGGGTCCAGGGTGCGGCGTCCGGCGTGCGGGTCGTGGAGCTCATGTCGCCCGTGGGTGGCGGGTCGCTGCCGGGGCAGACGCTGCCGTCGTCTGGAGTGGCGGTGCCGGTCAGGTCGGCGTCGCGCGCCGCCGCGGCGCTCCGTCGGGGTGAGCCGCGGATCCTGGCTCGGGTCGAGGATGGGGAGCTGGTCTTCGACCTCCGGACGGTCGCCCGCGTGCACGACGGCGACCTCGTCCGGGCCATCGTCGGACTGATCGCGGAGCCCGGATGACCGTCGTCGTCGGCACGGCCGGCCACATCGACCATGGCAAGACCACGCTGCTGCGCGCCCTCACCGGCATCGACGCGGACCGACTCCCGGAGGAGCGCAGTCGCGGCATGACGATCGATGTGGGGTATGCGCACATGGCGCTGCCGGACGGGTCGATCATCGACTTCGTCGACGTCCCGGGCCATGACCGCCTCGTGGGCAACATGCTGGTCGGCGCCGGGGAGATTGACGCCGTGATGCTCGTGGTGGCGGCCGATGACGGGCCCAGCGCGCAGACGGTCGAGCACCTCGCACTTCTCCATGCGATCGGGATCACGGACGGGCTCGTGGCGGTCACGAAGACGGATGTTGTCGATGCCGGCCGGGTCGCCACGGTGGCGGACGAGGTCGCCGGCCTGGTGGCGCGTACCCGCCTGGCGGGCGCCCCGATCGTCGCCGTGAGCGGGGTGACGGGCGAGGGGCTCGAGGCGCTGCGCGCGGAGCTCGTGGCGCTGCGGGACCGCGCCGAGGCGCGCCTCGCGCCCGGGGTGAACGGCGGTTCCCGGCTCGCCATCGACCGCTCGTTCGCCGTGAAGGGCCGGGGCGCGGTGGTCACCGGGAGCCTTCGGGGAGGCGCCGTGGCGACCGGCGCCGTGCTGCGGCTCGTCCCCGGTGGCGGCGAGGTGCGCGTGCGCGAGGTCCAGGTGCGGGGCGCCGCCGTTCAGGCGTCCGAGGGCGGGCGGACCGCGCTGCTCGTCGCGGGCGTCGGCCTCGAGGATCTGGCTCGCGGCCGCGTCCTCACGACGGACGACGCAGTCGTGGCGACATCGCGCGTGCTGGTGGCGATGTGGACGCCGGTCGGGCTCACGCGCGCGGGTCCCGATGCGACCCACGGCGGCCGGGCGGCACGGGCTGGTCGGCCGTGGCGAGCAACGAGGCTCGCGGCGCCAGCCGATCGCGAGCGGCTGCGGTTCCACGCCGGCACGGCACAGGCCGACGCCCTCGTCATCCGCGGCCCCCGCGAGGTCATCGGCCTGCCGGACGGATCCGCCCTGGCGATCCTCCGCCTGGACGGTGACCTTGCCGCGGCGCCGGGTGACCGGTTCGCGCTGCGCCGGCCGTCGCCCGGTTCGTCGGCAGGCGGGGGCATGGTGCTCGATGCCGTGCCGCCGCGCGGCGTGTCGCGGCGGCGGATCACGGCAGAGCGGGCGGAGGCCCTCGCGACGGCGGTTGCGTCGATGTCAGTGGGTGTCGACGGGGCCGCCGCGGCGGTTGCTGCGGCACGACTCGACCTGCACGGCGCGCTGCGCGGGCCGGAGGGCTGGCGGCTCGCCCTGGACCTCGAGACGGCGCTTGCGGGGATGGCCCTGGAGCTCGTCAGGGAGCATCACGCCGCGGAGCCCGAGTCCCCGGGCCCGGCCCTGTCGGCGATCCGTGCGGGGCTCGCCCTGGCCGCGCGACGGCGGGCTACGCTGGACCGCGCCGCCGCCGACGAGGTCACGCGTGTCCTCGTGGACCGTCTCGTCGCGGATGGGACGCTGGCACGGGACGGCGACCGGCTGCGGGACCCGGCACGCCCCGCAGGCCTCCCGGCCGCGACGCTGGCTGCGATGCACCGGCTGGAGCTGGCGCTGTCCGTCGCGGCACCCCCGTCGCTGGCCGCGGCTGCGCGTGAAGCCGGCTGCCCGCCCGACGGCGTCCGTGCCCTCGAGAACGCGGGCCGCCTGGTCCGTCTCGAGGATGACCTTGCCTGGGCCGCCGGCACCTACCGCGACCTCGTGCGCCGGGCGCTGGCGATGGCCGCCGTGGCGCCGCTGTCGCCCGCCGCGTACCGCGACGCCACCGGCACCAGCCGGCGATACGTGCTCGCGATCCTCGAGGACCTCGACCGGCGTGGCCTCCTGCGGCGCACCGATGCCGGCCACGTTCTTGGACCCAGGACGATCGCCAGGCTCGAGGCCCGCGCCGACGACGGCAGGGAGGCGGGCGCATGAGGCCGGCCGCGATCGTGCTCGCCGGCGGGGCATCCTCTCGGTTCGGGGCCAACAAGCTCGCCGCCGATCTTGGAGGGCGCCCGGTCCTCGAACATGCGCTGCGTGCGGCGGCGGCGGTCGCGAGCCCGATCGTGCTGGTCGTGGGCCCGGACGATCCGGTGCCGTGGCTCCCGGGCGACCTCCCCGTGGACGTCCTGCTCGCCCGGGATCACGTCGCCCACCGTGGACCGCTCGCCGGCCTCGCGGGCGGACTCACCGCCCTCGCCTCCCTCCCGAGCCCGGCCGATGTGGCGATCGTGGTCGCGGGCGACATGCCCACCCTGGTACCGGCCGTGCTGGAGCTCCTCGCCGCGACGCTGGCGCGTGACCCATCGCTGGGCGTCGCCTGCCTGGAGGCCGAACCGGCGACCCCGCTGCCGTCCGCCGTCCGACCCTCCCTCGCGGGCCCACCGGCGGCGGCCCTCCTGGCCCTGGATCGCCGGAGCCTCCGGGGTCTCCTCGACGCCGTCCCGACCGTCATCGTGCCCGCCCCCGCCTGGCGCGCCCTCGACCCCGACGGCCTCACCCTGCGCGACGTGGACACGCCGGGCGACCTCACAGGTCGTTGACAGAGCGCTCTCATAGCACCATCATGGTCCGATGAAGACGATCAGCGCCCTCGAGGTGCGGGCGAAGTTCGGCCAGGTCCTCGACGAGGCGGCCGCCGGCGAGCGATTCGTGGTTGAGCGGGCAGGGATGGCCGTCGCCGCGATCGTCCCGCTCTCGGACCTCGAAGACCACGATCCCGATCGCGCCCGCGAGCGTCGAATCGCCGCCGTGGACGAGCTCGCACGGCTCGGACGCCGCTACCGCAGGCTCCACGGTCCCGTTGATGCCGCGGCGCTGATCCGCGAGGATCGAGAGCATGGTCATCGGCCGTGAGCTTCTCGGCGACGCCGGTTCCCATCATCGTTGACGCATCGGTGACCGTTGGATCGGTGACGGGCGAGGAACCGGCAATCGGAGCAATGGAGGTATGGGCGGCGTCGGCGTCGCTGTTGCTTGCCCCGCCGCTCCTGTGGTCGGAGACGGCGAATGCCCTGTTGCTCGGGCACGTGCTGCCGGCCGCCGACGTCGCTGCCCGGTTGCGAATGCTGCGCCGGGCCGGGATCGAGGTCGCCGATCGCGGCTCGGACGGTCTCGATGCCGCCATCGTCCTCGCGGAGCGCCACCAACTCTCGGTCTATGACGCCACGTATCTCTGGCTCGCCATCGACGTGGACGGGGAGCTGGCCACGTTCGACCGGGCGCTGGCCGCGGCCGCCGTAGCCGAAGGCATCCCGCTGACATTCGAGCGGCCTTCCGGCTGACCGGGTCGGTCTCAGCCGCCCGGGCCCGGCGCCTCGTACACGGTCACGCCCTCGACGAAGGTCGCGAGGACGCGGGTCTCGCCGATGGGTCCGTGGCCGGGGTCGAACAGGTCTCGGTCCAGCTCGAGAACACGGCATCGACCGTGCCTGGTGCGAGTGGCAGCGGCGCGCCGAGGTCCGCGATGACGTAGCTCACGCGATCGCCGAACCTCTCGAGCCGCTCGCGCGCCGCGGAGAGCATGGACGGCGACCCGTCGAGCGCGATCACCCGCCCGTTGGGCAGCCGCTCTACCAGCCGCTCCGTGACCGTCCGGATCCGCAGCCCGCGTCGAGCACCGTCTCGTCGCCGCGCAGGGCGAGGCGATCGAGGACATCGGCTCCCCAGCGGGTCATCGGGGCCGCGATCCGGTCGTAGGTGGCGCCGTCCCAGTCGCGCGGCGTCGCCGGCTGCTCGTCCAAGCCCGGTCACCTCCGCTGGATCCCCGTTGCGTGCGGCCGGAGTGTCGCAGTCAAGGAGCGCCGACGTCCATCGCCGCGAACCTGATCTATGCTGCGAGCGATGCCCGGACCCGTGGCGCTCGTCGGCGCCGGTGAGTTCCTCGCTCCCATGGTCGAGTTCGACCGCGGGCTGCTCGAGGCGATCGGCCGTCCGCGGCCCCGGGTGGCGATCCTGCCGACGGCGTCCGCGCCGGACGGGGAGTCCACCTTCCGCACCTGGGCGGAGATGGGCGTGGAGCACTTCGGGTCCCTGGGCGCCGAGGTGGAGCCGGTCCTGGTGCGCAACGTGACCGAAGGGCACGACGCGGCGGCGCTCCAGGCGATCGGCGAGGCGGACCTCGTGTATCTCTCCGGTGGCCATCCCGGTCACCTCGCGCGCGTGCTCTGGGAATCACCGCTGGGCGCGGCCCTGGCCGAGGCCCATGCGCGCGGCACGGTCGTGGCCGGGTGCAGCGCGGGCGCGATGGCGATCGTGGGGCGGACCATGGACTTCCGGGTGGTGCCGAAGCTCCGCCTGCCGCTTCCCTGGCCGATCCGCTGGCGGGCGGGGCTCGCGCTCGTGGACGGGGTCGTGGTGCTTCCCCATTACGACGCGTGGCCGGAGCCCCTGTCCGCGATGGTGGCCCTGCAGGCCCCGAGGGGCTCGGTGGTCCTCGGGATCGACGAGGAAACCGGGGTCGTGGGGCGCAACGGCGCGTGGCAGGTCCACGGCGCCGGCCGCGTCACCGTGTGGCGCGGGCGCCACCGGGAGCGCTATCGCAGGGGTGACGCGTTCCGGCTCTGAGGCGTCGCCGCTTTGAGCCCCGGACCGCGGGCTCGTGGGCGGGTCAGGCGAGGCTCAGTCGGGCTTGACCTGGCGGTAGCAGTCGGAGCAGTAGACGGGCTTGTCCATGCGCGGCTTGAACGGGACCTGCGCCTGGTTGCCGCACGAGGAGCAGAGCGCGACGAAGTACTCCTTCGGACCGCGATCGTCGGTGCGCTCGTAGCCCCGGGGGCCGCCCATGGAGCGGACGTCCTCGCCACCCTCGTCACGCGAGGTCCGCCGGTACGCCCGGCATGACGTGCAGCGCTTGGGGTCGGACGTGAACCCCTTCTGGGCGTAGAACTCCTGGTCGGCGGCCGAGTGGATGAACTCCACTCCGCAGTCGACGCAGGTCATCGTCCGGTCGATGTAGGTCACGAGACAGCTCCTCCCGGGCGCGCGCTCGGTTCGGGTATGTGGTGCAGGCCCAGCTTCGGGAGACACGCGGTCGCGATCGCGGCGGGGAGTCAGCCGGACCGCGCAACCGGAGTGTCGCGCTCGGAGTCCCTGGACGGGGATGCACCGATGGTCGCTGCGGCCAGCCTAACCGATCTTCCCGAGGAAGCCCTTCCGGGCCACTCCCGGAACGTTCTGCCCGGCGGGTGTCCATGAGAAGCGGGGTACGTCCAACCGTCGTGGATGACAGCCAACCTGTCACAATGGCACCCGAGACTCGGCGTGGCGAGACGGGAGCGATGGGGGCGCCCGGATCGCAACCGGGTCCCGGGGGCGACCGGCCCCGCCTGAGCGACGTGCGGCTCCCGACCAGGGCACCGCCGTCGAGGGCGAGGAGCGGCCGCTCGCGGGGCCCGGTCGGTCTGCCCGCCGGCGAGGAAGATGGAGGCAGCCCACCGCATGCTCCGGATCCTGCACACCGCGGACGTGCATCTCGGCGCACGTCACGCCGACCTCGGGGACGCCGCGTCCGCCCAGCGCGAGCGCCAGTTCGCCGCCTTTGCCGCCAGCATCGACCTCGCCCTCGCGGAGAAGGTCGACCTGTTCCTGGTCGCCGGCGACCTGTTCGACTCCAACGTCCAGCCGCGCCGCTCCGTGGAGCGCGTCGCGGCCGAGCTGGCCCGCCTCGTCGGGGCGCGCATCCGCACCGTGCTGATCCCCGGCACGCATGATGTCTACGACCGATCGTCCGTGTACCGCGCGTACGACCTCGCCGCCCTTGCCGGTGCGCCGGACGGCGGAGACCTGGTCACCGTGCTCACGCCGGAGCGGCCCTGGGTCCACATCGGCGCCTGCGACGTGGTCGTCCACGGCCCCGTCTTCGCGACCAAGCGTGCCCCGCACAGCCCGCTTCGGGATCTCGCCGCGGTCCGCACGCCGGACGCGACCTGGCGCCTTGGCCTGCTGCACGCCGCCGTCGCCATCCCCGGGCGGACGGATCACGACGAGGTCGTGATCACCACGGACGAGATCGCGGCCAGCGGCCTCGACTACCTCGCCCTGGGTCACTGGCACGGGGCGCAGGTGGCGAAGGCGCGCGGCGTCACCTACGCGTATGCGGGGGCGCCCGAACCGGTCGCGCTGGACCAGGACAGGGCCGGCAAGGTCCTCCTCGTCTCGCTCGAGCTGCATGCCGGGACGAGGACCGTCACGGTGGAGGAGCGGGTCGTCGGCCGGACGACCTTCGAGCGGGTCGAGATCGACGCGGCGACGGTCGAATCGCAGCCCGCCCTCATCGCCCGCCTCCGCGGCGCCGCCGACAAGGACCGTGTCCTGGACGTGCGGCTGATCGGCGTGCGCCCCGACGAGCTGGACCTGGACACCTCCGAGGTGGAGGAGGCCCTTCGGGCCGACTACCTCCGCGTCCGCGTCCGGGACTACAGCCAGCCACCGCTCACGGAGGGTGCGCTGCCCCCTGCGGAGACGATCGCCGGCGCGTTCATCCGGACCGTGGAGCAGCGGATCGCCGCGCTGGAGGGCTCCCCGGACACCCCTTCGGCGCGCGAGGCCGAGGAGCTCCGAGACGTCCTTCGCCTCGGCCGCCTGCTGCTGGCGGGACGGGACGTGACGCTGTGAGGATCACGAGCCTCACCTTGCGGGACCTGCGCCGGTACCGCGAGACCTCCATCGAGCTGGCCCCCGGCCTGACGGTCGTGCGCGGTCCCAACGAGGCTGGCAAGTCGACGGTCCAGCGCGCGATCGAGCTCGCGCTGACCCGCAAGGTCACCAGCGCCGCCGGGGAGCTCGACGCACTGGTCCCGTGGGACGGGAGCCCGGATGCACGTCCCGCCATCGCCATGACCTTCTCGTACGAGGACGAGGACGGCGGCGCCCACGGGGGCCACTTGGAGAAGGTGTTCGCGGGCGCCAAGGGCACCGTGAGCCTGCGCATCGATGGCGAGGTGGTCACCGATCCCACCCGCGCCGACGAGCTGCTCGCCGAGCTCTCCGGCGTACCGACGGAAGGCTTCTTCCGCTCGACGGCATCCGTGCGCCACCACGAGCTGGCCGGGCTGCAGCGCGACGAGTCGGCCCTCCGCGACCGGCTCCAGGCGTCGATCAGCGGCGCCGACCGCGGCACGAGCCGGGCCAAGAAGCAGCTCGAGCGCGCCCTCCAGGGCCTGCGCGCGAGCGGCGCCAAGAACCCGGGCCGGATCAAGGTCGCCGAGGACGCGGTTGCCGACGTCACCGCCAGCCTCCGCACCGGTGAGGAGGGGCTCGCCCGCCTCGAGCGGGACCGGGACACCCTGTCCCTCGCTCGCGAGCGCCGCTCCGAGACCGAGAAGGCCCTCACCGAGCGCCGGGCGTTGCTGGAGAAGGCCCGCCAGGCCGAGCGCCTCACGACGGAACGGGATGGGGCGAAGGAGCGCTACGAGCGGTATCGCAGCGCCGTCATCGTCCGCGACGAGCTCGTCGAGCTCGAGGCCAGCCACCCTTCGCCGATCTCCGTCGCGGTGCTGCGGCCGGCGGTGGAGCGGCTGCGGAGCCTTGACACGAGGATCGCCACCCTGGAGGCCCAGCTCGAAGGCGAGGTGCAGGTCAGCTTCGAGGTCCCGCCGGAGCCGCGCTGGCAGCCCCTCTCGCGCCTGGCCGTCGTCCTCGCCGGGGTGGGCCTGGTCGTCGCTGTCGCCGGGTTCCTGCTGAACGCGACCGGCATCCTCGAGCTCGGCTCGGTCATTCCGCTGCTCGGCGGGCTGGTCGCCGTCGTCGGAGTCGCGTTCGGGCTCGCCGCCGCGTGGCTCCGTCGTGGCGACAGGGTCCAGAAGCAGTTGCGCGACGTCGAGGTGGATCGACGGCTGCGGGGCCGCTCGGAGATCGAGCAGGACCTCAAGATGACCCAGGCCGAGCGAGCCAGCGAGCTCGACACGCTGGGCCTCGAGGGTACCAAGCCAGGCCGAGGATCAGCTCAGGGCCGAGGAGGCACACGTCGCCGAGATCGACCAGCGGAGCGCCCGCCTGGCGGGCCTCGTCGGCGACGAGCCGCGCGAGCGCCTGCCCGAGCGTCGTGACACCGCGGCCCTCGAGATCGAGCAGAAGACGGCGGCCCTGGAGGCCCTGGGCCCCATCGCCAAGGAGCCGCGAGCTCGAGAGCGCCTCGAGGTCGAGGTCGCGGACGCCGAGCGCCAGCTGGAGCGCGCTCGCGACGACGAGGCCGACGCCCGCGCCCGCGTGGACCAGAACCCCGTGGATGCCGAGGAGGTCGCCGGACTTGCGGAGCGCCTCGCAGGCTGGACCGAGGAGCTGACCGCGCTGCGCCGCCGGGACCGCGTCTACGCCCTGACCCTCACGGAGATCCTCGCGGCGGAACAGGCGACGATGCAGCGCGCGACGCGCTACCTCGAGCGGCGCATGGTCAAGGACGTCGCCAGGGTCACGGACGGCCGCTACAGGCGCGTCCGCGTGGACGACACGAACCTCGGCGTGGACGTGTTCTCACCCGAGAGGGGCGACTGGGTCCCGGTCACGGACCTGTCCCAGGGCACGCTCGACGTCGTGTACCTGGCCGCGCGCCTGGGACTCGTGCGCCTGGTCACGGGCGATCGGCGGCCGCCGCTCATCCTGGACGACCCGTTCGTGACGCTGGACGACGACCGCGCCCCCCGCGCGCTGGAGCTCCTGCGCGAGGTCGCCGCGGACTTCCAGGTGATCTACCTGACGACCTCGGATCGCTACGACGCGCTGGCCGACAAGGTGGTGGTCCTGGCCGGTCCCACCGCGACCGACACCCACGTGGAGGCCGAGGAGGCCGCGCCTGCCTGAGCTCGGCCCCGAGGTCGCGGTCATCGTCCTCGGGCTGATCTCGGCCGTCACCTGGGGCGCGGGCGACTTCGGGGGCGGCCTGCTGAGCCGCCGCGCACCGCTGTTCGCCGTCGTCGGGGTCACGCAGTTCGTCGGGATCTTCGCCGCGCTCCTGATCGCGGTGCTGCTCGACGAGCCGTTCCCGACGTTCCCCGACATCGCGTGGGCGGTCGGGGCCGGGATCGGCGGCATGATCGGCATCACCTGCCTGTACCGCGGGCTGGCGGTCGGCCGGATGGGTATGGTCGCCCCCACGGCAGGGGTGCTGGGCGCCACGATCCCCGTCGTGTTCGGCTTCGTCGTCGAGGGCGTCCCGACGCCCATGACCATCGCCGGCATCGTGGGGGCCCTGGTCGCCGTCGTGCTGGTCACGCGGGCGCCGGGCCACGGCACCGACCGGCCGTCGGGCGTGAGGTGGGCGCTCGCCGCCGGGTTGGCCATCGGCGCGTTCAACATCTGCATCGGCCAGTTCTCGGGCGATAGCGCCTTCGGGCTGCTCGTGATCATCCGCCTGCTGCAGGTCGTGGTCATCAGCCTGCTCATCGCCCTGTGGCGCCAGCCCTGGCGGATGCCGCTGAACCTGCTGCCCAAGCTCGTCCTGATCGGCCTGCTGGACATGGCCGGGAACGCCGCGTTCATCCTGGCGACCCAGGCGGGGGCGCTGGCGATCGCGACCGTCCTCGCGTCGCTGTACCCGGTGGTGACGGTGATCCTGGCGATCGTGATCCTGCGCGAGCACCTCACACGGAGCCACGTCGTGGGCATCGTCCTGACCGCCGTGTCGATCGTCCTCATCGCCGCCGGGGCGACCACGGCTTGAGCGTGGCGCTGTCCGCCCCCGGCACTCGAACCCGGCGCTCGGACCCGGCGCTCGGACCCGGATAGGATGAAGGGGTGAGGATCTCCGCCAAGGTCGACTACGCCGTGCGGGCCATGTGCGAGCTCGCCGCCCACACCCTCGATGCACCGCTCAAGGCGGAGCAGATCGCGTCGGCCCAGGAGATCCCGCTCTCGTTCCTCGAGAACATCCTGGTGGACCTGCGCCGGGCCGGGTTCGTGCGCTCGCTGCGCGGCCAGGTCGGCGGCTACCGAATGGCGAAACCGGCCTCGGAGATCACGATCGCCGACGTCATCCGCGCCGTCGAGGGCCCGCTCGCGGACGTCCGCGGGATGCGCCCTGAGTCGCTGACCTTCACCGGGTCCGCCGCCCCGCTTCGCGACGTGTGGCTCGCGACGCGCGTGAGCCTTCGCCGCGTGCTCGAGCGCGTGTCCATCGCCGACGTGGTCGGCGGCGAGATCCCGCCCGATGTGGCCGAGCTGCTCACGGATCCCGAGGCGCTCATCCCGCACTGACGGAGGCCTGGCGGGTCCGTCGTCAGACCGCCAGGAGCCCGCGCTTCTCGCGGATACGCCGCTCGAGCGTCCCGAACACGACCGCGTCGATCACGATCCCGATGGCCAGGATGACCAGCATCGTCGCCAGCAGGCCCTGCGCGTCGGAGAGCTCGCGGTTGACCTGGAGAAGCTGCCCGAGCGACGCCTTGTAGGCGATCACGACGAGGATCTCGCCGGCCATGAGGCTTCGCCAGGCGAAGGCCCATCCGCTCTTGAGACCAGCGACGAACGAGGGCATCGCGGCCGGCACGATGACATATCGGTACTCGGCGATGCCCGTGGCGCCAAGCACCCGACCGGCGCGCCGGAGGACCGGCGGGATGTGGTCGACGCCGTTGATGAGGCCGTTGGCGATCGACGGCGCGGCGCCCAGCACCACGACGAACATGATCGCCTCCTCCGTGAGCCCGAACGCGAGGATCGCGAACGGGAACCAGGCGATGGACGGCATGGTCTGGAGCCCGGTGATGAGGGATCCGACGGCCGCCCTCAGGACGGCGAACCGGGACACGAGCGCCCCGATCACCACGCCGATGAGGATGGCGAGCCCGAAGCCCCAGACGGCGCGCCGCATCGTGGTTGCGATGGCTCCCCACAGTTGCGGCGTCTGGAGGTCCGCCCAGAGCCGGTCGAGCACGTCGGCAGGGTTCGGGAGCTGGTAGTCCTCCAGCAGGCCGGTCGTGACCACGGCCTGCCAGAGGAGCAGCACGATCCCGACGGCCATGAGCTTGGGCCAGAGGCCGGCCCAGGCACGTCGCAACGCAGACTCGCGGCTAGCGGGCTGCGCCTCCAACGCGTCGAGGCCGGCCACCTCCGCGCGCGTGCCTCCGGGGCGCATCAGCCCCCGGACGCTACCGGCCATGGCTGGCGACCTCCTCGCGGAGTCGTGCGGTCACGACGGCAGCCAGGGCGGCGACGTCCGGGTCCTCGATCCGCCGCGGCCGCGGGATGTCCACGCGGAACTCCTCGGCGACGCGGCCGGGCCGGCTGGTCAGCAGCACGATCCGGTCGCCGAGCCTGGCAGCCTCGCGGACGTTGTGGGTGACGAACAGGATCGTGCAGCCGGTCGCCTGCCAGATCCGTTCCAGCTCGTCGTGGAGGATGTCGCGGGTCATCGCGTCCAGTGCCCCGAACGGCTCGTCCATCAGCAGCACCTCGGCGTCGCGGGCCAGTGCCCGTGCGAGGGCCGCGCGCTGTCGCATGCCGCCGGACAGCTCGTGCGGCTGGCGGGCCGCGAATGCGGTCAGCTGGACCATCTCCAGCAGTTCGGCGACGCGATCACGGCGCTCGCCCTTGGGAACCTTGCGCAGCTTGAGCGGCAGCTCCACGTTGCGTTCGACGCTGAGCCAGGGGAACAGCGCGGCGTCCTGGAACATGAACGACGGGTCGCCGGCGCGGTGCACGGAGCCGCGCGTCGGCTTGTCGAGGCCGGCCACGAGGTTGAGCAGCGTCGACTTGCCGCAGCCCGACGCTCCCAGGATCGACACCAGCTCGCCTTCGTTGACGGTCAGGCTGATGTCCTCGAGGGCGGTGACGGTCCCGGACCCGGCCGGGAAGACCTTGGTGACGCTGTCGATGAGCACGGTGATGCGCCCCGCGTCGCGCTCGGGCGCCGCGGGGCTGTCGGTTTCCGGCGGGCTCGCCAGCGCGGGCACGAGCCTCAAAGACCGTCCACCTCCGGCTTGCCGAGGGTCCTCAGGATCTCGTTGAGCGGACCCAGGTTGTAGAGGCCCTTCAGGTCCCCGGGATCCTTGAGCAGGCCCAGCGACTGGGCATCCGAGGCGGATTTGCCGAGCGAGCTCGCGACCGGGTCGACCGTGAAGATCAGGTTGCCCCACGCCGTCTTCAGCAGATCCTCGCCCAGCCTCTTGGTCGTCCACTTCTGGAGTTCGCCGTTGACGATCGTCTGCGCCTCGGCCGGGTTCTCGTTCACGAAGTCCACGGCCTGGACGGTCGCGAGCAGGATCCGCTTCACGACCTCCGGGTTGGCGTCGAGGAACCGCTTGGCGACCAGCAGGTGGGTCGTGACGAACTTGCCGTCCGGCCACAGGTCGCGCTCGTCCACCAGGACCTTCGCGCCACCCTCCTTGATCAGGCGCGTTGCCCACGGCTCCGGGACCCAGGCGCCGTCGATGGTGCCGGCCATGAAGGTCTCCAGGGTCTGTGCGTTCTCCTGCGGCACCACCGCGACGTCGCCGCCGCCCGCGGTGTCGGTGACGAGGCCCTGGCCTTTGAGCCAGGCGCGGAGGGCGACGTCCTGGGTGTTGCCCAGCGACGGGGTGGCGATCTTCCTGCCCTTCAGGTCGGCCGCGGTCCTGATCTCGGGCCGCACCACGAGGAAGGCGCCACCCGACGTCGAGCCGGAGATCACCACGAAGTCACCCTTGGACTTGACGAAGGCGTTGATCGCCGGGTTGGGGCCGATGAAGGTGAGGTCGATGGCCTTCGCGAACAGCGACTCGACGGCCGTGGTGCCCGAGTTGAACGGCTTCACCTCGATCGTGGCGTAGGGCAGCAGCCTGGAGAGCTGGCCACCGTCCGCCAGGGCGACAAGCCCCGGGGCGTGGGTGATGTTCGGGAAGACGCCGATGCGGACCGTGACCGCGTCGTTGAGCACGCCTGGGACGCCACCGGCTGCTTCTCCGGAGGTCGTGGTCGATGGCGCCCCCGATGCCGTCGAAGTACCACCGATCGAAGTGCTACCGCAGGCCGCGACCATGATCACCATCGCGGCGACTGCGGCCGCCGCAAGGCGGTTGGTGCTCCGGGTCATCGCAACCCCTCTGGACGTTTACAGGTATGTCGACCAACAAAGTGAGATTAGCAGATGCGGGCAAGCGGGCGTGGGGGCTTCGTGCGGAATCCTCCATCCGGGCACTCCGTGCATCTCGTCGCGGCGCCGCCCGGTACGCTCTGACGAACCCTCCGCCTGCCTCCCGCCCCCAAGGAGCACCGATGTCCGAGTCCGCCGCCCCCGCCCACTCGCTGGAGAGCGTCTGGATCGTCCAGGCCACCTACGCGCCCGACGCCGCCGAGACCCGCGTCCCGTTCCGCGCCCGGCACCTCGCCCGGATCGCGACCCTCAAGGCGGCCGGCACGATCATCGAGGCCGGCGCGTTCCTGGACATGTCCGGCTCCCTGATCATGGTCCGGGCCGAGGACGAGGCGGCCGCCGTCGAGATCGCCCGCGAGGACATCTACATGCAGAACGGGGTGTGGGTCGAGGTGCGCGCGAGGCCGTTCGGTCGCGTCTCGCTCGATCCGGCGGAGTAGGGCTCGTCAGCTTGCGCGCGGGAAGGCTCCTCAGCCCCCGCGCACCACGCGGGCTCCGTCCACCGCCGCCGGACCCGCCAGGCGGACCACCGAGGCGAACCCGTCGGCCTCCAGCCGCCCGGGGCGCAGCGTCCGGTCGAGCTCCGCGAGCTGGCGACGGATTGCGCCCTCGGGCACCACGCGATCCGATCGGGCCGCGTTGCGTGCGAGCACCACGGCCTCGGGGAGGTCCAGGACCACGGCGACCGCCGGGACGCCCGCCTCGGCCGCGCGTCGGGTGAGCTGGCGCCGGGCGTGGGCCTGCACGCTGGTGGCGTCCACCACGGTGAGGAGCCGGTCTCGCAGGCGTCGCGACAGGGCCGCGTGGAGGGCCGCGAAGGCCGCACCGGTGGCCGCCTGGTCCGCCGCGTCGCCCGAGACCAGCTCCCGGAACGCATCCGACGAGAGCACCTCGGACGGCTCGAAGCGCCGAGCGGCGAACGTGGACTTGCCGCTCCCGGCCGCGCCCACGAGCACGACGAGGCACGGATCGGGCAGGACGATGACCGGCGGAGCACCCATTCCCGCCATCATGGACGCTGCGGACGGCGACCCGCACGTCCAGCCGCGCCATCCCTGCGAAGGAAGGGCATGCCGACCACCGCGATCCTCTGGTTCCGGCGCGACCTCCGCGTCAACGACCACCCAGCCCTCACGGCCGCCGTGGCCGAGGCGGACATCGTCGTCCCCGTGTTCGTCATCGACGACGTGCTGCTGACCGGCCGCTGGTCCGCCACGAACCGATCATGGTTCATGCGCGAAAGCCTGGTCGCACTGTCCGTGGCCCTCGCCGAGCGCGGCGCCGCGCTGCGGATTCTCCGGGGCCACCCCGCCGAGGTGCTCGCGGCGCTCGCCCGTGAGACCGGTGCGCACGACCTGTACCTCACCCGTGACGCCGCCCCATTCGGCCGCCGGCGGGACCGCGAGGTCGCGGCCCGGCTGGCCGAGGACGGGGTCGCCGTTCACGCGAAGCGCGGCCTCTACGTCCACGAGCCGGACGAGGTGCTCACGCAGGATGGTCGTCCCTTCACGGTCTACGGCCCGTTCCGTCGGGCCTGGGAGGCGCGGCCCGACGGGCGGTGCTGCCGGCGCCCGATCGAATCCCGGGGGTGACGGGCGCCCGACCCGACGACATCCCGGACCTCGGCGCACCGACGGCCGACCCGGCCCTGATGCCGCAGCCGGGTGAGCCGGCGGCGCGCGCCCGCCTGGCCGCCTGGGTGGGCGAACGGGTGGACGCCTACGCGGAACGACGCAACCGCATGGACCTGGACGGCACCTCGCGGCTCTCGCAGGACCTGCGCTGGGGCCTGCTGTCGCCTCTCGAGGTCGTGGATCGCGCCGAGGGCGAAGGCGAGGGCCGCCGCGTGTTCGTGTCCGAGGTCGCCTGGCGCGAGTTCTACGCCCATGTCCTCGCGCAACAATCCACGCGTCCTCCACGAGCCGTTCAAGCCGGCCTTCGCCGACCTTGCCTGGCGCGACGACCCGGCCGCCCTCGAGGCCTGGCGCACCGGCCAGACCGGCTATCCGGTCGTCGACGCCGCCATGCGCCAGTTGCGCGCGACAGGGTTCGTCCACAACCGGGCGAGGATGATCGCCGCCTCGTTCCTGACCAAGGACCTCCTGCTGGACTGGCGGTTGGGCGAGGCGGAGTTCATGCGCCACCTGGTGGACGGCGACGTGGCCTCCAACAACGGCGGCTGGCAGTGGACGACCGGCACCGGCACGGACCCGCAGCCTTGGTTCCGCGTCTTCAACCCGATCCTCCAGGGGAAGCGCTTCGACCCCGACGGCGACTACATTCGACGATGGGTGCCGGAGCTCCGCGGCATTGCGGGAGCGGCGATCCACGAACCCTGGACGCTCGACGCGGTGGCCCAGGAGGCCGCCCGCATCCGGATCGGGACGGACTATCCAGCCCCGATCGTGGATCACGCCGCGGCGAGGGAGCGCGCGCTGGCGGTCTATGGCGCCGCGAGCCAAGCGGCGTCCAGCGAAGGACACTGAGGCGTCCAGCGACGGACGCTGGACCGGCCCTCCGCCGAGGCTCCGTCTCGCCGGCTGGGCCATGGGTCGCCCGGCCGTACCAAGAAACCTCGCGCTGCGCTAGGATCGCCCCATGCAAACCGGGGTTCCTCCAAGTGCCGAACCTGCTGCCCCGGCCCAGGCTGCGCTCGCCGCGGCCCGGGGTGCTTCCGGTCGCCCACGGCAACGGCGCTGAGGCCGGCGAGCCGGACATCATCTCGTCCGGTGGTGTCCGCTGGCTGAACCTCGAGCGGCCCCGTGAGGCGGACCGCGACTGGCTGGAGCGGGAGTTCGGGTTCCACCCCCTGGCGATCGAGGACGTCGCGTCGCGCAACCAGCGCCCCAAGCTGGACGCCTACGACGACTACCTGTTCATCGTTCTCCACTTCCCGGTCTTCGACAAGACGCAGGAGCGCCTGCTCACGGCCGAGCTCGACCTGTTCGTGGGGCCGGACTTCCTGATCACGCTGCCCGACCAGAACCTGCCGCCGTTGTCCGCCATGTTCGAGCGCTATCGCGCCCGGCAGGAGGTCAGCGAGGCGATCTTCTCCAAGGGCACCGGGTACCTGCTCTACAAGATCGTCGACACCTGCGTGGACGCCTCGTTCCCGATGCTGCGCAAGATGGGCGCGAAGCTGGACCAGCTCGAGGACGACATCTTCGAGGGGCGGTCCGCGGAGATCGTGCGGGACCTGTCGAACGCCAAGCAGGAGATCATCAACTTCCGGCGCGTCGTCCGGCCGATGCGAGCCGTGCTGCGTGACCTCGAGCGCACCAAGCAGCGCTACCTGCAGGAAGACCTCGACATCTACTTCGACGACATCACCGACGCCGCGGAGCGGATCTGGGACGTCCTGGAGAACTACAAGGAGGTCGCGGAGGCGCTGGAGGACTCGAACGAGTCGGTGCTGTCGCACCGGCTGAATGACGCGCTGCGCATCCTCACCGCGTTCAGCGTCTCGCTGCTCCCGCTGACCCTGATCGCGAGCATCGGCGGGATGAACGTGGACCTGCCGGGCGACGAGTCCATTACCGAGTTCTGGCTGATCCTCGCGACGATGGCGGTGATCCTCGTCGGCCTCCTGTACTTCTTCCGCCGGCGCGGCTACCTGTAGGCTCGCCGGCCGGCTGGCAGGCTCCTGGGCATCTGCGGCCGTTCCGTCGGGATGTCCCGCCGATCACTCCGACCTGGTAAGCGAACTCCCCGGCGGAGTGGGCCTCCGACATACGCCACGGCCTAAGCCTCGTCCCATACCTTGCGGATGGCGTCTCCCTTGATAAGAAGGGCCAGCCCGATGGCTCCCGTGACGAGGCCCATCAGCCCGCGCCCTAGCACTAGCCCGAGGTCGGACAGGGCATCCGCCTCGATCACTCCCCATGCGCAGAACGCGGCCCAGAGGACCAGCGCCACGCCGATGAGCGTGCCGGCGATCCAGCGGGGCCGCTTCTCGCCCAGCCGGATCCGCTCCGCATAGACGAGTGGGCGCCCGTCGGAGGACGTCACCGGGGTGGGGGCAGTGCTCTTATCCCGGTTCGTCGAGTTCTGGTCCCAGGCCGCCTCGATTCCTGTCGCGACCGTCGCCGCGGGGTCCGCGAGGATGTACGGCGAGATGCACAAGCAGGCTGGCTTCGAGAACCAGAGCGAGAATGCCCGGGGCCAGCGGTACTCCCAGGCAAGCTCGATCGCGAGCACGTCGTAGGCACCGCGCCCCGACGTCCGCGCCTCGACGGCAACACGGGTCACGTCTGACCAGTGGAACAGCATGCTCCGGCGGCCCCACCTGAAGCGAAGGCCCTCGGGCACCGCTGCCAGCCCTCCGCCGAAAAGGGCCAGAACCACGAACTCGCGCACGGCGGGCAACCCCATCCCGCCGAACAACACCACTAGCACGAGCGCGACCGCGCTCTCCTCGAACTCCCGCTGCGCGGGGTCTGTGGCCTCGCTGGCCAGCGACCCGCTCGCGATCACGAGCCCGACGGCGATGATGATCGAGAAGGGGCACGCGACCGCATACAGGGCGGACTTCGCCCGCGATACGTCCCAGCTGTGCGCCTGGCGTCCATCGGTGCCGAACACCGCGGCGGCTTCGGCGCGAATGGCGTCCACGCCGCTTGCCCCGGTGTCCGCCCCGTGGCCACCCGTAGCCTGCCCGGATTCATCCGCCACCATCCGCTGCGCGACCTCCGGAGGGAATGTGCGAGCGGGTGCCCGGCAGTGCCCAGAGCCGTTCGTCGCGAAGCGGCAGCGCAGAACCGCCTAGACCGCGGAAGGGTGCACGTGCAGTCGGCCTCTCGGGAATCGAACAGGGCGCCGGGAATCGGCGCCCTGCGGGTGGTGCGACCAGGCGCGCGAGCCTACGCGGGGAGGTGGCGCTCCCCGGAACCCACGTACTTCACGTCGGGCCGGATGAGGCGGTTGTTCGCGCCCTGCTCGATGGCGTGGGCGGTCCAGCCGGCGTGGCGCGCGAGCGCGAACGTGGCCGGGAACAGGTCCGGCGTGAGGCCCACGCCCATGAGGACCGGTGCCGCGTAGTACTCGACGTTGGTCATCAGCGGCCGGTCGGGGTACTTCTCCGCGAGCACCCGCAGCGCGACGTCTTCCACCGCGATGGCGAGCGCCAGCCACTCCGGCTTGTGGTCCATGCCCTCGGCCACCTCGCGCAGCGCCGCCGCGCGCGGGTCGTACGCCCGATACACGCGGTGCCCGAACCCCATCAGGCGCTCCTTGCGGTCGATCGCGTCGCGCACCCACGCCTCGGCATGGTCCGGCGTGCCGACCTGGTGGATCTGCTCCACGACCTCCGATGGGGCGCCGCCGTGGAGCGGGCCCTTCATTGCGCCGATGGCCCCGCCGACAGCGGACGCGATGTCCGCGCGGGTCGCCGTGATGACGCGGCAGGTGAAGGTCGAGGCGTTGAAGCCGTGCTCGGCGCCGACGATGAAGTAGGCATCGAGGGCGCGGGCGGTCGCGTCGTCCGCCCTCACGCCGTTCACCTGGTACAGGAAGCCTGGGACCAGGTCCAGGTCGGGGTCCGGCGCCACCGGCTCCAGGCCCTGGCGGAGCCGCGCGAACGCGGCCAGCGCGGACGGGGAGAAGGCCGTGAGCGCGTGCGCCTGCTCGGGCGTCGGCGGCCAGGCCGGGTCGTTGACCGCTCCCCACACGGAGACCGCGGTGCGAAGCGCGTCCATCGGACGGGCGTCCTTCGGCAGCGCGCGAAGGGCCGTCATCACGGCGTCCGGCACCGGCTGGCAGGGGAGCTTGGCGGCGGGGTTCCAATCACCGGTCCAGAGGAGCTCGGCGACCGCCGCGTAGGAGCCGGCATGCACGAGCTCGCCGATGGGATACCCGCGGTAGAGCAGGCGGCCCGCCTCTCCGTCGATGTACGACAGGGAGGTCTCGCCGGCGATGACGCCCTCGAGGCCGGGGGAGTAGGTCCGGTTGTCGGCAGGAGGAGGAACGGGCTCAGTCATGTGCGGATGGTAGCCCTATGGGCCCGCCCGTGAGGGGCCGACCGGCGCGACGACGGGGGCCGAATGGCGTGGAGGCCAGGCAGGGGCCGTCGCCTGACTCCGCTCACTCAGGGTGCCGCTGTCCCCAGCCAGCACGGGCTGCCGCGGGACTTCACTCAGGGTGAACAAGGCGACGGTCAGTTGGCTGCTGGCGCAGCGCGTCGGCGCGGATCGTGGCATCCGGGGGGATCGCCGAGCCCGAATTCGGCGCGATCGAGGCCTCTGACCGTCCAGATCACCGGTCCAGACCCGCACCGCGAGCCTTGGACGGACAACCGGGCGCTTCCTGTTCACTCCGAACGAACAACGGGCCAACCGGGGCGGCGAGTCGGGCGGATCAAGGCCGCCGATGGTTCGCCGCTCCGGGATCAGCCTGGCGGAATCCGGACCACGAACCGGGCGCCGGGGCCCGGGGAGCGGTTCTCCGCGTGGATGGAGCCGCCGTGGCGCTCCGCGATCCATTGGGCGATCGCGAGACCCAGGCCCGTGCCCTCGGCCGGCGCGCCGGGGGCTCGCCAGAACCGCTCGAACACCTTGTCCAGGTGCTCCGGGGCGATCCCGTGCCCCTCGTCGTCCACGTTGAGCATCGCGCCGGGACGCACGGTGACCGTCACCCGACCGCCCGCCGGTGAGTGACGGACGGCGTTGTCCACCAGGATCCCGGCCAGCTGGCGAAGGCGGGCCTCGTCTCCACGGAGCGGCGCGGGCTCCACGTCCAGCACCAGGCGCACGCCCGCGCTCGCGGCCACGGCCTCGAGCGCCTCCGTGGCCTCTGCCGCGGCCAGGGCGAGGTCCGTGTCGTTGCTCACGATGTCGATCGCGTCGGCGTCCGTGCGGGCGAGGAGCAGGAGGTCATCCACCAGGAGCTCCATCCTCGTCGCCCCGGCGTCGAGGTCGCCCAGGGCACGGTCGACGGTGGCCGGGTCATCGCGCCCTCGGCGGAGCTCCGCGATCGCGGCGCGCGTGATCGTGAGCGGGGTCCGGAGCTCGTGGCTCGCGTCCGCGGCAAACTCGCGCTGGCGCCGGAGGGATTCGCGGATGGGCACCAGGGCGCGACCGGCGTAGACGTAGCCCACGGCGATCGACGCCGCGAGGACGGCCAGGCCGCCGCCCAGCAGGACGACCAGCAGCGTCCGCAGCGTGTCCACCTCCGCCGACCGGTCCCCGATCACCATGACCGTCGCAAACCCGTCCAGGGCCGGGACGGCCACCGCCATGACGCGCACGGGAGCGGACGCGATCGTCGTCTCGCGCACAACGGTCTCGCCCGCCGCCACCGCGGCCTGCGCCTCCGTGTCCAGCATCACCGGTCCCAGCCCCGGGTCGCCAGCGATGACGCCGACGCCCGTCGCCCCGGAAGGCGCCGGGATCCCGGGCCCGGGCGCGACGATGATCCCGATGGTCCCGGAGGCGGCGCCGCCGAGGACCAGGCCCGGCTGGCTGGGATCCGACGTGACGCCGACGACCTGCGTGGCGCCCAGCGGGACCTGGCCGAACCCCGCGCCGGACAGCTGGTCCACCCGGGCCTGGAGCTGCGCGGTCCCGCCCGCGGCCAGGCTCGTCGCGGCTGCGACGTAGATGGCGACGCCGAGGATGACCAGCACGACCAGCGTGCTCCCGGCGCTCCAGGCGATGAGGCGCCAGCGGGTGCGTCGGAGGATGGGCGCCTCGGTCGAGCTGCTCATGCAGCCACCCGGTAGCCCACGCCGCGCACGGTCTCGATGCAGCCGCCGCCCACCGGTCCCAGCTTGCGCCGCAGGAAGTAGACGTAGGTGTCGACGATCGCGGGATCCACCTCGGAGTCGTACGGCCAGGCATGGTCGAGGAGCTGGTCGCGGGTCAGCACCTGGCCGCGGTGACGCAGCAGGCACTCGAGGAGTGCGAACTCGCGCGGACTGAGGTCGACGCGCATGCCGTCGACCGCCACCAGGCGGCTGGTCTCGTCTAGGGAGATCGGGCCGGATGTCAACGACGGACCGGCGACTGCCCGCGCCCGAACGGCCCCGTCGCCCGAGGGCCCGGACGCGCGCGGACAGCTCCTCGATCGCGAACGGCTTGACCAGGTAGTCGTCGGCGCCCGCGTCCAGGCCCGCGACCCGGTCCGCCACGGAGTCGCGCGCCGTGAGCATGAGGATCGGGACCACGGAGCCGCGGGCACGCAGCCGGCTGGCGACCTCGAGACCGGAGATGTCCGGCAGGCCCACGTCGAGCACGATCGCGTCGAGGCCGGGCGCCTCTGCCATCTCGAGGGCCGTGCCGCCGTCGGCTGCGCGTTCGACCAGGTGTCGCTCGCCACTCAGCAGGCGGGCGACGAGGTCGGCGAGACGAGGATCGTCCTCGACGAGCAGGAGGTGCATGGGTCCTGTGTACCGGTCACGGATCAAAGGTTTCTGAAAGCCATCTTGACGTGGCTTTGATCGTCCTGCGCGACGGTGGGCACCGGACACGGCGAACCTTCCTGCCGCCGCGACCCGGGCCGCCGATACCGGCGCGCCGACCCACCCGAACCAGCGATCCACCACGGAGCATCACCGATGAACCTGCAGCTTCCCATCCTCGGCCGGACCGGGGCGTCGGCCGCCGCGCTCGCCCTCGCGGTGGCCATCGGCCTCGCGGCCTGCGGCGGGGCGGGATCGGGCGACGGCGGCGTCGTCAGCCTCGCCAGCCCCTCCGCCGCACCGGGCGGGTCGGCCGCGCCCGCGGCCTCGGTCGATCCCGAGGAGGCGATGCTCGCCTTCGAGAAGTGCATGAAGGAGCACGGCGTCGACATCCAGGTCGCCCAGATCGCGGATGGCAGCGGCGGCGGCGTGAAGATCGGCGGCGGTCCCGACGCGGACACGGAGGTCCAGCCGGCCACCGGTGCGTTCGACCCGAAGGCGATGGAGGAGGCCGACAAGGCGTGCCGCGATCTCCTGCCGGCGTCCGGGATGTCGGTGATCCGAACGCGACGATGGACCCGGCCCTCGCCGACCAGCTGCTCAAGTTCGCCCAGTGCATGCGTGACAAGGGCGTCGACTTCCCGGATCCGCAGTTCTCGGGGGGCGGCGTCATGGTCCAGGTCGGCGGCGGCGAGTCCGGCGCCATCGACCCGATGTCCGAGGCATTCAAGGCGGCGCAGGAGGCCTGTGGCAAGGACCTGCCAGGTGGCGCTCCGTTCGTGATCGGTAGTTCCTCGAGCTCCGGCGTTGGCGGTCCGGCGATCGAGGTCAAGCCGTGAGGGGGTCGCTGATCGCCGGCGCCGGTCTCGTGCTCGTGGTCACCGCGGGCGCCATCGGCGTCGCGTCCGGCGCACTGCCCGGGCTCGTGGGTTGGGGAGCAGCGACACCCTCCCCGTCGCCGGCTCCGGCCGCAGACCTCACCACTGCACCCGTGGAGCGGCGGACGATGGAGACCGCCGCCGACCTCACCGGCAGCCTGTCCTACGAGGCGTCGCGGCCGGTGGCCGCCGGCCGCGCAGGGACGCTGACCCGTCTGCCCGCGGAGGGATCGGTCATCGAGCGTGGAGGCGTCCTGTACGAGCTCGACGGGCGTGTCCGCCCGCGGCTCCTCTATGGCGACCGCCCGCTGTGGCGGCCCCTGGGTCCGAAGGTCTCCGATGGCGCGGACGTGCTCCAGCTGGAGCAGAACCTCAAGACCATGGGGTATGCCCCCAGGGGCATGAAGGTGAACCGCCACTGGGATGCCAGGACGACGACCGCGGTCAAGCGCTGGCAGAAGGCGACCGGCCGCAAGCAGGACGCCACGCTGGACGGCGCGGACCTGGCGTTCCTTCCCGAAGCGGTCCGCGTCGCGTCGCACCAGGCCGGGGTGGGGGATGCGGTGGCACCGGGTGCCCCCGTCCTCGGCACGACCACCGCCACACGCGTCGTGACGCTGGACCTGTCCGCCAGCCGCCAGGATCTCGTGGCGCCCGGCCAGGCCGTGACGATCGACCTGCCCGACGACTCCGTCGTGCCGGGGCTCGTCCGGTCGATCGGCCGGGTGGCCACCGCGGGTGAGAACGGGGCCGCGGCCACCGTTCCGGTGACGATCGACATCGACCCCGGGGCGACCCTGCCGGACCTCGACGCGGCGCCGGTGACGGTGCACGTCGTGACCGAGAGCCATGCGGACGTGCTGGCGGTCCCGGTCAATGCGCTGGTCGCGCTGCTCGAGGGCGGCTACGCGGTCGAGGTGGTCGGAGCCGACGGGGTGCGCCGGTATGTCGGCGTGGAGACGGGTCTGTTTGAGGACGGCATGGTCGAGCTGACGGGCGACGGTCTCACGACCGGCGACCTCGTGGTCGTGCCGCGATGACGGCCCCGGACCGGGTCATCGAGCTGCGCGGTGTCGGCCGGCGGTACCCGGGCGAGCCGCCGGTGGACGCCCTGGCGGACGTGGACCTCGCGATCGACGCCGGCGAGCTGCTCGCGATCGTCGGCCCGTCGGGATCCGGCAAGACGACGCTGCTGAACGTCATCGGCACCCTGGACCGGGCGACGGCGGGCGAGGTCCTCGTGGCCGGCGAGCGAGTCGACCGCCTGTCGGACCGGCGGCTGTCCGCCCTGCGGGCCTGGCGGATCGGCTTCGTCTTCCAGCACTTTCACCTGCTCGATGGGGAGTCCGCGCTGGACAACGTGGCCGACGGCCTCCTCTACCGCGGCGTGCCGGCAAGGGACCGGCGGCTGGCGGCCGAGGCCGCGCTGGATCGCGTGGGCCTGGCCGGTCGGGCACGGCACCGTCCGGGTCAGCTCTCCGGGGGCGAGCGGCAGCGCGTCGCCATCGCCCGGGCCCTCGTTGGGAGGCCGGCGATCATCCTCGCGGACGAGCCCACCGGGAACCTGGACTCGGTGACCGGTGCCGCGCTCGTGGACCTGATGCGTGACCTCAACGCGACCGACGGGGCCACGATCGCCGTGATCACGCACGACCGGGATCTCGCGGCGTCGCTGCCGCGGCGCGTGGAGCTGCACGACGGGCGGATCACCACCGACGGGCGCACGCCCGGGTGGCGGCGTGACGGCCGCGGGCGAGGCTGCCGGCCGGCGCCGCGCAGGGTCCATCCCCGACCCTCGCGGCCCGGGTCCGATCGGGATCGCGCGAATCGCCGGACGGGGCCTGGCGTCCCGCAGGCTGCGCTCCTCGCTCACCGCGGTGGGTATCGCCATCGGGATCGCGGCAATGGTCGCGGTCCTTGCCATCTCGGACAGCAGCCGGGCGTCGCTCCTCGCCGTCCTCGACCGGCTGGGCACCAACATGCTCACCGTCTCCCCGGGCCAGTCGTTCATGGGCGACGACACCGCCCTGCCCGACGAGGCGCTCGGGATGATCCGGCGGATCCGCCCGGTCCAGGCGGCGAGCGCCGCCACGAGCCTCGACACGTCGGTCCGCCGGACCGACCTCATCAGCCGCAGCGAGACGAACGGCCTCTCCGTCCAGGCCGTGGACCGCTCGCTCCTCGAGACGCTGGGCGGCACCGTCCGGACGGGCCGCTTCCTGGACGCCGCGCTGGAGCGGTATCCGGCCGT
>CAWDHT010000014.1:0-77954 GCA_963802165.1 uncultured Chloroflexia bacterium
GCCGGGCGTGTCACCTGGATCCGCCCGTCCGACGACGAGGGGCCGTTGGTGGACCCCGGCGGCGTGGAGACCGTCGACGCCTCCGGTTCCACCATCGTCCCCGGCCTGGTGGACGCCCACAGCCATCTGACGATGCCCGGTGGGGCACACTGGATCGACCGTGCCGCGGACCCCACCGAGACCCTGCTCGACGCCGCCGAGGCCAACGCCCGGCTCCTGACGGGGGCCGGCGTCCGCTGGGCCCGCGACGTGGGTTCCGTGACCCGCCCCGATCCCGGGGACGGGGGGCGTGCCCGTGCCGTGGCGATCCGGGTCAGGGACGGGTGGCGCGGGCGCCCGGGCTACCCGCACGTGCGCGCGGCCGGCACCTGGATCATGGCGAAGGGCCTCCTCCCGGCCCTGTCCGTCGAGGTCGCGAACGCGGACGAGCTCCTCGGGGCGGCGATGACGCAGCTGGACAACGGGGCGGACATCGTCAAGCTCTACCTGGACGGCCCCGACCCGGACGTGAGCCCATGGACGGTGGACGAGCTTCGGCGAGTCGTGGTGGCCGTCCACGAGCGAGCCTGCCGCGTGACCGCCCACAGCGGATACCTGGCCGGGGCGCGCGCCGGGGCCGAGGCATGCGTGGACTCCCTGGAGCACGGCTTCGAGCTGGATGACGAGACGGCCTCGCTCATGGCTGCCAACGGCGTCCGGCTCGTGTCCACGCTGTGCGTCCTGGCCTCGTGGCAATCGTTCGGGCGGACGACGACCATCCCGCGCTTCGCGTCCGACGAGGGACGCGCGAGGGTCGAGGCGCGCCGGGAGCGGGCGATGGCGTCGGTGCGCATCGCCCACGGGGCCGGCGTGCAGATCTCGACGGGGACCGACTTCGGCGGCGGTTCCACGCGGGCCAACCAGCTCGCCTGGGAGGTGGAGCAGCTCGTGGAGGCCGGGCTGGAGCCGTGGGAAGCCCTGGCGTCGGCGACATGGCGCGGGGGCGAGTTGCTCGGCGAGCCGGACGCTGGGGTGATCCGCGAGGGCGGGCCGGGCGACCTCGTGCTCGTGCACGGCGATCCCCTGTCGGACCCGACCGCGCTGTGGCGGGCCTGGCACGCGAGCTGGGCAACCCGCTAGCCAGATTCCTGCGTGGGCCGCGGGTCGCTACGCCGCCCGGGGGGGCGGGGCAACCTTTCGTCGACGCGAACCTCGTGTCCCTGGACTCCCGCTCCGGCGGGCCATCAACCCGCCGGCAGGTCGATCGTCTCTCCCGGCACCACGATCCGGACCGGCACGTCCGGGGCCAGCCTGGCCGCCGCCTCCATGAAGGCGAGGCCCGGCGTCCCGAACGGCTCCGGGACCACGCGTCGCAGGCCCGCCGGGTAGAAGGTCCCCCAGTGGATCGGCACGGCGAGCCGGGGCCGGAGCACGGCGGCGGCCTGGGCGGCCCGCTCAGGATTCATGTGTCCCTTCCCGATCGTCGGTCCCCAGCCCCAGACCGGCAGCAGCGCCAGGTCCAGGCGTCCGGCCAGGTCTTTCATCTCCGGGAACAGGTCGGTGTCGCCCGGGAAGTACACGGACCGGGAACCCTCCACGACGCACCCGATCGCCGGACCAGTCGGCCCGAAGGGCTCGCGCTTCCCACTGTGCAGCGCGTGCACGACCGAGAAGTGGACGCGGTCGATGGTGAGCCCGTCGCCGGGCTCCACCTCCTCCACGGGGCCGAGGTCCGCCTTCCGGGCGATGCCCGCGAACCCGCGGGGCACGATGACCGTGGGCCGCCCCGGGATCAGGCGCAGGGACCCGAGGTCGAGATGGTCGTGGTGGCCGTGGCTGATGAACACGGCGTCGAGGTCCGCGAACAGCGCCGGCAGGATCGAGCGCACCTGGCGGCGAACCGGGCCGAGGCCGTCGCGGAGCACCGGGTCCATGAGGATCCGCAGGTCGTCCACCTCGATCAGGACCGTGGAGTGACCGAGGAACGTGATCCGGCCGTGCTCCCGACCCGCGGCGTCGACCGGATCGGCGGCACGGACGGCGCGCCACTCCTGGTCGACGGCGGCATGGCGGTGCGGCATGGCGCCATGGTGCCCCGAATCGTCCCGTTCCGCTCCCCGCATCGGGTGAGTCGCGACAGCCGCCGGCAGGGCCCACGGCACGGTCCTCCGTGCCGTACGGCCCATGGGTCCCGGCCAAACCGTGACCCCGGAGCCACCGCGACGGGACCGATCGCCTGCCCGATTGTCAATCGAGAGGAGCACACTTGACGAGGCCTCGCAGGTCCCTGTCCTGCCGGTCCCGTCCCCGTCGCCACCAGGAGTCCGGGTGGCATGCGTCACCCGAAAGGATGCAGACACCGATGAGTCAGAACTGGGAGTGCCTCGACGGCAACGAGGCAGCCGCGCGCGTCGCGTATGCGATGAGCGAGGTGATCTCCATCTACCCGATCACGCCGGCCTCGCCCATGGCCGAGTACTGCGACGACTGGTCGGCCGCCCACAAGCCGAACCTGTGGGGCACGGTCCCGTCCGTCGTCGAGATGCAGTCCGAGGCGGGTGCGGCTGGCGCGGTCCACGGGTCGCTGCAGAAGGGCGCGCTGACGACGACGTTCACGGCGTCGCAGGGCCTCCTGCTGATGATCCCGAACATGTTCAAGATCGCCGGCGAGCTCACGCCCGCGGTCATCCACGTGGCGGCGCGCACGCTCGCGACCCACGCGCTCTCGATCTTCGGCGACCACAGCGACGTCATGCACGCCCGGGCGACGGGCTGGGCGATGCTGGCCGCCGGGTCGGTCCAGGAGGCGCACGACTTCGCCGCGGTGGCCCACGCCGCCACGCTGCGGGCCCGGGTGCCGTTCCTCCACTTCTTCGACGGCTTCCGGACGAGCCACGAGGTCAACAAGATCTCCGTGCTCGAGCCCGACGACCTGCGTGCGCTGATCCGCGAGGACGACGTGCTCGCGTTCCGCCGCCGCGGCCTGACCTCGGAGACCCCGGTGGTCCGCGGCACGGCCCAGAACCCCGACGTGTTCTTCCAGGCCCGCGAGGCCTGCAACCCCTACCACGACGCCGTCCCGGGCATCGTGCAGGAGGTCATGGACGAGTTCGCCGCGCAGACCGGGCGCCGCTACTCGCTGGTGGAGTACAAGGGTGCGCCCGATGCCGAGCGCGTGATCGTCGTGATGGGCTCCGGCACCGGCGCAGTCGAGGAGACCGTCGAGACGATGGTCACCGCCGGCGAGAAGGTCGGCATGGTTGTCGTCCGCCTGTTCCAGCCGTTCCCGGCCGCGCAGTTGATGGCTGCCCTGCCCAAGACGGTGAAGCAGATCGCGGCCCTCGACCGCACCAAGGAGCCGGGCGCCGTCGGCGAGCCGCTCTACCAGGCGATCGTCACCGCCTTCGTCGAGGCCCAGGACAGCGACGCGCCCCCGTTCGCCGTCGTACCCAAGGTCATCGGCGGCCGCTACGGGCTCTCCTCCAAGGAGTTCACGCCGTCGATGGTCAAGCCGATCTTCGACGAGATGCTCGCCGCCAGGCCGAAGCGCCACTTCACCGTCGGCATCTACGACGACGTCACCAACCTGTCCCTGCCGATCTCCTCGACCTTCAGCCACCCGCGACCGGCCGGCGAGGTCCAGGCGCTGTTCTTCGGCCTTGGCTCGGACGGCACCGTCGGCGCGAACAAGTCCTCGGTCAAGATCATCGGCGAGGGCACGGACCTGTTCGCCCAGGGCTACTTCGTCTACGACAGCAAGAAGTCCGGCTCGGTCACCTCGTCGCACCTGCGGTTCGGACCGCAGCAGATCCGCTCCACGTACCTCGTGGACAACGCGGACTTCGTGGCCTGCCACCAGTTCGGCCTGCTGGAGAGCGTCCGGATGCTGGACCGGGCCAAGCACGGCGCGACGTTCCTGCTCAACAGCCCCTACGGCCCGGACGAGGTCTGGGAGCAGCTCCCGGCCCACGTCCAGCAGCAGCTCGTGGACAAGCAGATCGAGCTGTGGGTGATCGACGCGATGGCGGTGGCCGCCGAGACCGGCATGGGCAACCGCATCAACACGATCATGCAGCCCTGCTTCTTCCACCTCTCCGGGGTGCTGCCGGCCGAGGAGGCGATCAGCCGGATCAAGGACTTCGTCAAGAAGTCGTACGGCAAGCGCGGCGACGCGGTGGTCCAGCGCAACTACGCGGCCATCGACGCCTCCATCGCGCGCCTGGGCAAGGTCACGCTGGGCCAGGTGAGCGGCGCCGCCGCCATGCGCGCGCTGATCCCCGATAGCGCACCGGACTTCATCAGGGACGTCACCGCCCGGCTGATGGCCGGCGACGGCGACCTGCTCCCGGTCAGCGCGCTGCCCGTGGACGGGACCTTCCCCACCGGGACCACGAAGTACGAGAAGCGGGCCATCGCCCAGCAGATCCCCGTCTGGGACGAGACCATCTGCATCGACTGCGGCAAGTGCGCCATGGTCTGCCCGCATGCGGCCATCCGCATGAAGGTGTACCCGGAGGCGAACGTCCCCGCCCTCGCGGGCTTCGTGTCCAAGGAGTTCAAGTCGCGGGACCTGCCGGGCCACCGCCTCACCATCCAGGTCGCTCCGGACGACTGCACCGGATGCGGCGTGTGCGTGGACGTCTGCCCCGCCAAGAGCAAGACGGACGTCGGCCACAAGTCCATCAACATGGAGACCTACCTCGACCACCGCGACGTCGAGCGCGAGCGCTGGGACGCCTTCCTGGCCATCCCGCCGCTCGACCGGTCCGCGATCCCGCATGACACGGTCAAGGGCGCCAGCCAGCTCGAGCCGCTGTTCGAGTTCAGCGGCGCCTGCGCCGGCTGTGGCGAGACGCCGTACCTGCGCCTGGTCACCCAGCTGTTCGGCGACCGGATGATCGTGGCCAACGCCACCGGCTGCTCCAGCATCTACGGCGCCAACCTGCCGACCACCCCGTACACCGTCAACGCCGAGGGCCGCGGTCCCGCATGGGCCAACAGCCTGTTCGAGGACAACGCGGAGTTCGGTCTCGGCATGCGGCTCGGCCTCGACGCTCAGGCCGCGTACGCCGACCTGCTCGTCGGCAAGCTCACGCCGGTCATCGGCGAGGCGCTCGCGGCCGAGCTGCTCGACAGCCCGCAGGACACCGAGCCCGAGATCGTCGCGCAGCGCGAGCGCGTGGCGAGGCTGCGTGGGATCCTGGAGGGCGTCACGGGCGAGCACGCGGAGGACGCGCGCCAGCTCCTGGCCCTGTCCACGGACCTCGTGAAGCAGGGCGTCTGGATCGTCGGCGGCGACGGCTGGGCCTACGACATCGGCTTCGGCGGGCTGGACCAGGTCCTCTCGTCCGGCCAGAACGTGAACATCCTCGTCCTCGACACCGAGGTCTACTCCAACACCGGCGGCCAGGCCTCCAAGGCCACCCCGCGCGGCGCCGTCGCGAAGTTCGCGGCCGCCGGCAAGAGCACCGGCAAGAAGGACCTGGGCGCGATCGCCCGGGCCTACGGCAACGTCTTCGTGGCCCAGATCTCCCTGGGTGCCAACGACGCCCAGTCGATCAAGGCACTCATCGAGGCCGAGGCCTGGCCGGGGCCGAGCCTGGTCATCGCCTACTCGACCTGCATCGCGCACGGCATCGACATGAGCCGGTCCATGACGCACCAGAAGGACGCGGTGAAGTCCGGCTACTGGCCGCTCTACCGCTTCCAGCCCTCCGAGATCGAGGACGGGACACCGTTCAAGCTCGACAGCGCCAAGCCGTCGATGCCGATCAAGGACTTCGTGGCGAGCGAGACGCGGTTCGCGATCCTCGAGCGCACCGACCCGGAGCGGGCCGCCGAGCTGGCGGAGCTGATCCAGGCCGACGCGGACGAGCGCTGGCGCTACTACGAGCAGCTGGCCGGCATGCACCGGAGCGTCCCGCATCTCCACGTGGCGGAGGAGGACACGGTCGCCGTGGCCGAGCTCGCCCCCGCACCGACCAACGGTTCCAACGGCGCCGGCGAGAAGGGAGCTGAGGCGTGACCCCCGATCTGCGAACCCGCTATCTCGGGCTTGATCTCCGGTCCCCGATCGTCGCGTCCTCCACGCCGCTCACGGGCGACCCGTCGTTCGTGAAGCAGCTCGAGGACGCCGGCGTCGGGGCGGTCGTGCTGCCCTCGCTGTTCGAGGAGGAGATCCTCAACGACGAGATCGAGCTGTCGCGGGGCCTGGACCAGGGCACCGAGCAGTTCGCCGAGGCCCTCGGCTACTTCCCGGCGCAGACCGAGTTCCAGGGCGTCGGCGACCAGTACCTCGCCCGGCTCGAGAAGACCAAGAAGGCGGTCTCCATCCCGGTGATCGCCAGCCTCAACGCCGACTCGACCGGCGGCTGGGTGCGCTACGCCAGGCTGATGCAGGATGCCGGGGCGGACGCCCTGGAGCTCAACCTGTACCACGTGGCCGCGGACCCGCAGCTCGGGTCGTCCGACCGGGAGCAGGCGGACATCGACCTCGTGGCCGAGGTCCGCGCCGCGATCACCATCCCGTTCGCCGTCAAGCTCAGCCCCTACTACGCGGCCATGGCGAACTTCGCCGGGCGGGTCGTGGGCGCCGGTGCCGACGGCCTCGTGCTGTTCAACCGCTTCTACCAGCCGGACCTGGACCTCGACACGTTCGACGTCGTCACCAAGGTCTCCCTGAGCCACCCCTCGGAGCTGCGGATGCCGCTCCGCTGGATCGCGATCCTGCGGCCGCAGCTGGGCGTCGGGACGGGCCTCGCGGCCACGACCGGCATCCACGGCGCGACCGACGCGATCAAGGCGCTCGCCGTGGGCGCCGACATCGTGATGATGGCCTCGGCGATCCTGCGCCACGGCGCGGGCCACGTGGGGACCGTCACCCGCGAGCTGATCGACTGGATGGAGGAGCGCGAGTACGAGTCCGTCTCGCAGCTCCGCGGATCCGCCACCGCGGCGACCGTCGCCGACCCGACGGCCTTCGAGCGGGCGAACTACCTCAAGACGCTGCACTCCTGGAGTGCGCCGTCGGAGCTGGCCGGGGTCTAGGTCCCGGGGCTTCTCCCCGTCCCTCCAGCGGGCGCGCGGCTTCGGCCGGCGCCCGCTTCTTCGTGTCCTTGATCCAGGCTCGGTGCCGCGTTCGAGCGTTCGGCGGCCGGCCCCGGCCCCATGGGCCCGGCCTCCAGTGCCTGGCGAGCATGGGTGAGGCCGGCAGGCCCCGGGGGCTTGACAACTGACGTTCATCTGTCATCCTATCGTTCAACATCGATTGAATGATAGACGACGGAAGAACGATCCGATGTCCCCCGCCGACGACATCCAGCTCCATCCCGGTTTCATGCCCGGGCCGGTCATGCACATCGCCAGCCCGGAGGCGCTGCGGGCGATCAGCGATCCGACGCGCATGCGCCTCATGGAGGTCATGGTCCAGCGCCAGGAACCGCCGTGGTCGGTCAAGGAGCTGGCCGCGGCCCTCGATGTCCCCCAGACGCGCCTCTACCACCACGTCGAGCAGCTGCTCGCGCACGGCATCGTCCTCCCCGTGGAGCGTCGCGTCGTCTCGGGCATCATCGAGACCCGCTACCGGGTCGCGGCGCTGTCCTTCCAGCTCGACCGACGCCTGTTCGAGGGCGATGCGGACGCCGCCACCCAGTTGCTCCACGACACGCTCGCCACGATGTTCGACACCGCCCGCGACGAGATCGAGGCCGCGATGCGCGGCGGCGCAAACGACCCGCCCGGCGGCGAGGGCGAGGAGCGGGTCCTGGTCGCCCGCAGCCTCGCCCGACTCACCCCGGCGCGCGCGACCGAGTTCCGGCGCCGCCTCGCCGCGCTCCAGGAGGAGTTCGCGGGCGAGGAACCGGGTGTCGAGCCCGAGCCCGGCGCCGAGCCGTGGGGCATCGTTCTCGCGGTCTACCCGTTGCCGCCCAGCCCGAAGGAGCCCGTCGATGGCTGACGTCCCGGCCGCGCCCGTGTACGGCGTGCGCGACCTCCTCCGCATCCCCGACTTCCGTCGCCTCTACCTCGCGCAGGCGGTCTCCGACGTCGGCGACGGCATGACCTACGTCGCGCTGTTCCTGCTCGTGCTGGACCTGACCGGCTCCACAGCGGCCCTGGCGCTGATGTCGATCCTCGTGGCACTGCCGCCGGTCACGATCGGGCTGTTCGCGGGGGCCTGGGCGGACCGCTCGGACCGTCGCCGCATCATGGTCGTGTCGGACTCGCTGCGGGCCGTCGTGGTCCTGGGCCTGGTTCCCGCGGCCATCGCCGGGGCGGTGCCGCTGGTCTTCGTCCTCGCCGCGACCCAGGCCGTGATCGGCACGTTCTTTGCGCCTGCCCGGACCGCGCTCGTTCCACGCGTCGTCCCCGCCGAGGGCCTGCTGGCAGCCAACTCGCTGGGGCAGATGACCCGGATGATCGCGGGCGTGGTCGGCGCAGGGATCACCGGCGTCATCGCGGGTGTCGCCGGAACCGCCTGGCCCGTGTTCGTCGTCGATGCGGCGACGTTCCTGGTCTCGGCCGCGCTCGTCGTGCGCGTCTCGCGCCTGGCGGGCCTGCCCGAGGCCGGGGCCGCCGCGGCGATCGTGTCGCGCGGCATGGGTGGCGCGGTGGTCGACGGCCTGCGGCTGATCGCCCGCTCCGCGCCGCTCGTTGCGGCGCTCGGGGGCGTGGCCGTGACGATGCTGGGCGTCGGTGCCATCAACGTCCTGTTCATCCCGTTCCTCGTCGACGACCTGGGCGCCAGCCCCGCTTGGGCCGGGCCGCTCGAGGCCGCCCAGACGGTGGCGATGGTGCTGGCCGGTGCTCTGCTGGCGAGTCATGCGGCGCGGTTCGGCGTCCCTCGCCTGTTCGTGGGCGGGCTGCTGGGTCTCGCGGCATGCGTGGGTCTGCTGTCGATCGCGCCGGGGCCGGTCGTGCTGCTCGCGATCATGTTCGGGGCGGGCGCCTTCACGATGCCGGTCCAGGCCACGACGATGACGATCGTGCAGCAGGGGACGACGGATGCCACCCGCGGCCGCGTCGCAGGTGCCCTGAACGCGGGGATCCAGGCCGCCTCGATCGGGTCGATGGCCGCCGCCGGGATCCTTGCCGACGTGATCGGGATCCGGGCCGTGTTCGCGATCGGCGGCGGGATCACGCTGCTGGCGGCGGTCTTCGCCTGGACCCTGTTCCGGCGGGCGCCATCGCTCGAGCTGGAGGCGGGTCACGAGCCGGAGGCGGAGCGGGGCGCGTCGCCCGCAGCTGCCTGACGCACCGCTCCCTGACGCACCGCTGAATCGAAACGGCGCCGGCCTGGGGGCCGGCGTCGTTGTCGTGCTGAGAGGTGCCCTGCGGTCAGCCCCCGGCGCGCCACTCCCCGATGGTGGTGCCCAGGAACCCGATGACGCTGCGGTAGTACCGGCCGGGCGCGTAGGGGTCCATGATCGCCTTCGCCCCGACATTGCGCACCGGGGTGAAGGAGAACTTGTAGGTCCCTGTCCGGGCCGGATCCGCCCAGAAGAGCTTCCCCAGCGTCGTGCCCGGCGATGCGCGGAACAGGCCGCGCACGACATAGCCGACGCTGGTGATCCCGCTGGCATAGACCGCCTTCGCCCCCGCGCGCAGGAAGCCGTAGCCGTAGTTGTCCACGCGCTTCTTCGCCGTGGACTTGGTGGGGTTGCCCGCACCCCACTCGTTGTTGCCGGAGGCGTAGCACAGGCGGTTGAGCACCACGACGGCGTTCTTCGCCAGGGCCAGCTTCGCCATGTAGTACTCGCCGAAGTACTTGGTATTGGAGTTGCCGCTGCCGGCGGTCCGGTTGAGGCCCATGCCGTCCTTGGACTTGACGTCGAAGGGGGCGTGGACACTCGGCCAGCCATTCCCGTGACCGAGGTAGATCAGCAGGTTGGCGCCCTTGGCTGCGGCGTAGACGCGCGACCACGTGGCATTGGGGCTGTAGATCTTGGTGACGGAGGCGCCATAGCTGCGAGCCAGATCGGCGAGCTTGTTGGCGCTGCTCTTGTAGGACGACGTGGCCCCGCCAACGGGGCCGACGACGATGACGACCTTGCGGGTCGCCGCCTGGGCATCCGGGGCCGTGGCGGTCATCGCCGTTGCGAGGAAGAGTGCGGCGAGGAGCGCGGTCATCAGCGACCGGATCCTCCTGCTGGACGCCCGCTGGGCGCCGCTAGTGTGCTCGGGCAATCGTCTTGCCTCCTCTCTGCCGGAACACCACGGATGGGCCCGTGGAGACGGTGGGAGTGGTGGCCGTCGACGGCAAGACGAAGGAGCGGCGGGGCACGCACATCCGTCGGAAAGAGCGGATCGGGGCGGCCAACGCGGGTGGCCGCGGGGTGCCGGGCGGCGAACCACCCGAGGGGACAGGATGCCTGCCGTGACGACGGCTCTTCGGTTTTCAGCCTGTCTGCGATCGGATGGTCGACCTGGGGGTCCCGGCGAGTATCGCAGATGGATGGACGGCCGTCCCTGTGCCGTTCGGCCCATGCGACGATGCGCCACGGCGCCGTGACTCCGGCGCCGGCCGCGCGCCGGGCGAGTCCGTCAGCCGCGTCGCGCCACCGGAGCGAGTGACCCGCCCACGAGCGCCACGAGGTCCGTGGCCGCCAGCTCGATCTCGAGGCCGCGCCGCCCCGCTGAGACGTGGATCGTGGGCCACGAGCTCTGCAGACGCATCCACGACCGTCGGCAGCGGGCGCCGCGTGCCCAGCGGCGAGATGCCACCCAGCACGTAGCCCGTCGCCTTCTCTGCCTCGGCGGGCGGGGCGATGACCGCCTTGCGGCCGCCGAGCGCATCGGCCACGGCCTTGAGGTCCACCTCGGAATCGGCCGGCACGACCGCCAGCCCCAGGCGCCCGTCCAGCGCCACGACGATCGTCTTGAACACCCGGCCGGCCTCGATCCCCAGGGCCTCGACGGCCTCCAGCGCGTACCCGCGACCGCCCTCCTTCAACGACGTGCGGGCGTCATGCGCATATTCATGCACGACATACGAGATGCCTGCCCGCCGAGCCGCGTCGACGGCCCGCGTGCCCTGGGAACCCATGGCCCCATTTTCGCGTATGCTCGGCCCGTTCGGCAGTCGACGCGGCCCACGCCGCAGGTGAGGGCGCCGCGCCGGACGACGACATCAGGTGGCCGCCGCCCATGCGGCCCGGACCGGAGAACACGACACACCTTGCGATTCGAAGAGCTGGGGCTCTCCGCAGACCTCCTGCGCACCGTCGCCGAGGAGGGCTACACGGAGCCGACGCCCGTCCAGGAACGGGCCATCCCCCTGATCCTTGCCGGTAAGGACGTCCTCGCCGCCGCCCAGACGGGCACGGGCAAGACGGCCGCCTTCACGCTCCCCATCCTCGACCGCCTGCGCCCGTACGCGAACACCTCGTTCTCGCCGGCGCGCCATCCGGTCCGCTGCCTCGTCCTGACGCCCACGCGCGAGCTGGCCGTCCAGGTCTCCGAGGCCATCCAGACCTACGGTCGGAAGGTCCCGCTGCGCGCGTCCGTCGTCTACGGCGGCGTCCCGCTCGACCCGCAGATCAAGGAGCTGCTCGCCGGCATCGAGATCCTCGTCGCCACGCCGGGCCGTCTCCTGGACCTCGTGGGCCAGCGCGCCGCGAACCTGACCCAGGTCGAGATCCTCGTCCTCGACGAGGCGGACCGGATGCTGGACATGGGCTTCATGCCCGACATCCGCCGGATCCTTGACCTGCTGCCCAACCGCAAGCAGAACCTGCTGTTCTCGGCGACGTTCAGCGACGACATCAAGCGCCTTGCGGGCTCGATCCTCACGAACCCGGAGACGATCGAGGTCGCCCGCCACGGCACCGCCGCCGAGGCCGTCCGCCAGCTCGTCTACCCGGTCGACCGCGACCGCAAGGAGGAGCTGCTCGCCCACCTGATCGTCGAGGGCGACTGGCGCCAGGTGCTCGTGTTCACGCGCACGAAGCTCGCGGCGTCACGCCTGGCGTCGTGGCTGGACCGGCACGGCGTCGCGGCGACGGCCATCCACAGCGACCGCGCCCAGTCCGACCGCACCAAGGCCCTCGAGGCGTTCAAGGCGGGCGAGATCCGGGTCCTCGTGGGCACCGACGTCGCGGCCCGCGGCCTGGACATCGACAACCTGCCCCACGTGGTCAACTTCGAGCTGCCCTGGAACCCGGAGGACTACGTCCACCGCATCGGCCGCACCGGACGGGCGGGGGCGACCGGCGACGCGATCAGCCTGGTCACGATCGACGAGGCGGACCTCCTGCGCGGCGTCCAGCGCCTGCTCCAGGTCGCGATCCCGTGGGAGATCGCCGAGGGCTTCACCCCGCGCCGGGACCAGGAGGCGCAGCCGCTGCGTGCACCCCGGGGCGCCGGCGGGTCCTCGAGCGGCGGACGGGGGCGCAGCGGCGGGTCACGCGAGCGGCGCTAGCGCGGCCAGTTCGGGCGGAGCCGCCTACGGGGTGCGGCTGAGCAGCCACACGGCGGATCTTGCCGGCCAGGAGGCGGACGATTCCGGCTCCGGCAGAATGCCAAGCCAGTGGGCGCAGATGCCACCATCACGAGCATCGCTCAACGAAACGCCACTGCTCAGCCACGTGCCGCCGCCCTTGCCCGGGACGTCCGGCGGGTCGATCGTTCCGACGTCATTCCAGGTCCGGCCATCGCTCGAGAAGCGGATGGTCATCACTTCCGAGACTCCGGTCGAGTCACCCGTTGCCACGGCAACGCCGCCATCGACAGGCACGACCTCCTGCACGTAGCCAAGGTCGTCCTTGAGCAAGGTCCAGCCGCCTGCCGGGTCAAACCCGTAGACGCGCGTGAGCCCGCTGTCCGTGTAGGCCATGGTCACGATCCGGTCTGCCAGTGCAGTGGTGAACTGCGGGAGATCCCTGAACGTGTCGGGGTCGTTGCGGGTCCAGCTGCGGCTGTCGTTTGAGACCCATGCGGCACCAATGCAAATCGAGCCGGAGTAGGGACCGCAGTCGAACCCGGTGGCCACGATGAGGCCGCTTACGGCCGCGATGTCACGAACCCCCGGCTCCAAGCGGTCGTCGAGGCTCTTGCTCAGCTCGCCCACCGCAAACACCGCGTCGTCCTGGTTCCGCGTCCAGGTGCGACCGTCGGGCGACGTCCAGATCGCCGCCACCTGCTGGGCTCCCTGCTCCAGCGAGCCACCGATCATCCATCCATCGGCCGTGCGGATGACCGTCGCGGCTCGCGAGCCCGCGCCGAGCGAGTGCGATTCCCACCGCCGCCCGTCCGGCGACCACAGCGCGGAGGCGCCGTCGATCCCATCCGTCATCGTGTACGCCGTCACCACGAAGCCGTCGTCCGCGGCGGCGACGTCGGTGATCGCCGGATACAAGTACTCCGTGAAGGCGCCGCTCGGGGGCGCGATCTCGATCTGCTCGCCGTGGCCGGCCATGACAGGCCGTCAGGAGACCACCTGATCTCCATCGTGCAGTCGCCGGGCGGCTTCTCCAAGCTCCTGCACGCTCCCCCGATCGAGATCCACCCGGCCGCTCCTCCGCCATACGGGCCCGCGTAGGACGAGGACTCGCCCTCTCCGGTCGCGAGCATCGTCGCCGTCCAGCCGTCGGCCGCAACCACGGCCGGCAGCGGGATCGCCGGCGGTGCCTCCTGGCCGCGGAGCAGCCGGTCCACCCGTTCCACCATGCCGCCGCCCGTGGCGACGGCGAGGCCGAGGAGCAGCAGGAGACCAGCCGCGACGAGGAGCAGCGCGGGTCGCCAGCCGCGCCCCGAGCGCACGACGCCCTCGCGCAGTACCGCGGCCCGGGCCGGCGCGAGCGTCCGCACCGGCCTCGCGGCGATGCGACGCGCGTCGTCGTCCAGGCCGGCCACGTCACCGCGGCAGCGGGAGCAGCCGTCGAGGTGCTCGTTGAGGGCACGGCGCTCGGCGGCCGACAGGCCGAAGTCCAGGCCGACGGCGGCGAGCTCGAGCGTGCGGTCGTGGACGTTCACCGCTCGCCTCCCGGCTCGGCCAGCTCGTGCCGGACACGCACCCGGGCGCGACACAGGAGCGTGCGCGTCGCCGCCTCGGAGCGGCCGATGGCCCCCGCGATCTCGTGGCCGCTGAATCCTTCCGCCGCCAGCAGCAGCGCCGTTCGCGCGTCCGCCGGCAGCCCGCCGAGGACGTCGTCCAGCTCCCGCTCCGCCTCGTCGCCGAGCACCTTCGTCTCGGGCGACTCGTCGACGGCCACCCGGTATCCGGGAACGCCAAACCGGTCGAACCACCGTCGCGCGGTGCCGAGGCGACGCCCCCGATCGACGACGAGGTTGGCGGCCACTCGGTAGAGCCACGCACGCAGCTGCTGGGGCGACTGGGACGAGCGCACTTCTCGCAGGAGGCGGATGAAGGCGTCCTGCAGCAGGTCCTCGGCCACGGCGGGATCACGGGTCGCGTCGAGGAGGAACGCGTAGATCTCGTCGTGGTGGCGGTCCCACGCCGCCAGGACGACCGTCTCGTCGACGGCGTCGAGCGCGCGCACCTCGATCTCCACGATCTCGGGGGTCATCGCCTCGAGATCGCCGGATGGCGTCGCCTGGATCCTCGGCTCGGTCATGCGCTGATGAAACGTGCGGGCGCCGTCGATGTTTCACCCCGGGGGCATCCGGGTGCAAGGGCCGCCGGTCGTGGGACGGGCACATCGCGCCAGGATCCAGGCTGGAGTCCAGGCCGAACGTCCGACGCCCGCGTCAGGCGCCGGGTCTCGCCTACGCTCCAGGGCTGCGACCGTCAGGCGGACCAATCGTCGCCGACGTCCGACACGCTGCCCGCGTGACCGGCCAGGAAGGGACCGTGGGGCGGATTCGCAGGCTCCCGGCCGCCCAGGCGGACCAGGCATCGACGACGGGCGACGAATGGTCCGCGCGCCGGCCCGACACGGCCGATCGGACCAGGCCGCGGTATCAGACGCGGGACTCAGACCAGGCGTGGTTCCGACGACAGCGCGGGAGCTACGGCGCGGGGCGCCGATGCCGCGAACCGAGGCGACGGGCTCGCCGCCGGGAAGCGGCGGCAGCACGATCTTGAGCAGCGACTCGGCGATCTTCGTCGGGTCCTGGGCGCCCTGGTTGGTGAGGACGGCGATCGTGACGCCCTCCTCGGGCAGGTAGCGGACGACGTTCCGGAAGCCCAGGAAGCGGCCCGAGTGCCCGAGTGCGTGGCGGCCCAGCGATCGGCAGCGACTGGATGCCCAGGCCGTACGGGATCCGCGACTTGAGGGCCGCCGTGCGCGCGACGTCGGCCAGCATCTCGCGCTGCATCGCGGGCGTCAGGACGTCGCCGCCCGCGAAGGCCCGCATCCAGCGGGCCGCGTCCACGGCCGTGGCGGCCAGCGAACCCGCACCGCCGGCCGCCGTGACCACCGACCGGAACGGCATGACGTCGCTCTTGCGGGCCACCGGGACGGCGCGGACGCCGCCGCCGGACGCCGCGACCAGCCGGTACGCGACCGTGCCCTTGGCCCTGGGCTCTTCCTCCGCCTGGAACCACGCGCTCTCGAGGCCCAGCGGGTCCAGCAGCCGTTCGCGGACCTCGACGGCGAGCGGACGCGGCCGGTCACCGCCTCGACGAGCTGGCCCAGGGCCAGGTAGTTCGAGTTCGAGTAGATCCAGAACTTGCCCGGCTTGGGCCGCTTGTCCGGCACGTACGCCCAGGTCTTCTCGGCGGTCCAGGCCGCGCTCTTGTCCTTCCTGAGCTGGCGTTCGATCTTGGCGTTCAGGAAGAAGTCGGGCAGGCCGCTCGTGTGGTCGAGCAACTGGCGGACGGTGATCTTCGGGTTCATGTCGAAGGCCGGCAGCAGGGGCGCGACCTTCTGGTCGAGCGAGAGCAGCCCCTCCTCGACGAGCTGGAGCACGACGGCGGCCGTCGCCGTCTTCGACACCGACGCGAGGGCGAAGGCGGTGCCGGTGGTCATGGGATCGGCGGCGACGACGTCGCGCATGCCCGAGGCGCCGAGCCACCGGCGCCCGTCGTCCCACAGGATCGCCACCGACACACCTGGGATCCCGAGCTTCTTCCGGATCTTGTCGAGCCGCACCTGGAGGGCCTTCGCCGGGACGCCATCCGTTGACGCGATCGGGGGCGGGGCGGACGGGCTGGGAGCCGGTGTGGCCGACGGGGTTGGGATGGCCGACGGGGTGGGCGCGGCCGAGGGCGCGGCCGAGGGCGTGGACGTCGGACGGGCCGAGGGCGGCGTGGACGGCGAGCTCGAGGGCGCCGCTGCCGGATTCGAGGCGGGCGAGCCGGTCTGCGCCGAAGGGCTGGCTGCCGCCACCGCTCCGGCCGATCCGGAGGCGCCGCCGATGGCCCCTCCGACGGCGATCACACCTGCCAGGGCCACCACGACAAGCACACCGACGCCTGCCGGCGTGCGCGCGAACCCGGCCAGGCGTGTCCTGAATGTGCGTGTGGGACGCGGGCCCTGCCCGCCGGGTGCGTTGTGCATGTTGGTGAGACGATACGCTGAGCCACGCCAAGGCACCGCCGGGCCATCATCGCCCGGCCTCCCGTCCCCGACCCGCGAGCCCGAGGCCCATGCCCGACGACCGAAGCGCCCCCGACCTGATCCGCTCCGTCGGCCTGATGGCCGACGGTCCCGTACCGTGGGGGCGGCCCATCAGGCACTCCGCGCCCGGCATCTTCGTGGTGGAGCTCCCAGCACCGCTACCGTCGGCGCCGCTGGACCTGGCGCTCGTCGGCAAGTGGCTGGAGCGAGTCCCGGAGCTGCGCTTGGACGGCACCCGGCCGGTGTCCAAGGACCTGCTTCACCGCCTGGGAGCCTTCTGGCTGCCGAGCCAGCCGGTGGTGCTGATCGGCAGCTCCGCTGGATCCGTGGCGGGTCGACTGTCGTCGATGGCGAAGACGGTGCCGGGCGACCGGAAGCCCGCCTGGACCGGGTTCTGGCTCCACTTCCTGCGGAATCTGTCCGGAACTGCACGTCTGGTGGGCCTCGACCGATGCTCCCGAGGAGTACGAGGACGCACTGATCGATGCCTTCGCCGCCGGCGTACCCGAGGTCGAGAAGGCGGCGCTTCCCGGGGACACGATGGCGATGCCCTGGGCCGTGCTGCGCGCCCCGTCCGGGATCCGGAAGCCGACCGGGATCACGAATCCGCTGCTCCCCGAGGTCAAGGCGCCCGAGCCCAAGGCGGTGACGCGGATCGTGCACCTGCCGCCCGGTGAGGCCGACGGCGCCCGGGACGAGGCGAAGCGGGCCCGCAGGCCCGCCCCGGGACGGGGGACCGGCAGGATCGCGTCGGCTGCCGCCTATGCGGCCCAGGGATCGCCCAGGAAGGCGGCACCGGAGCCCGTGGTGCTCTCGCCCGAGGGACTCGAGCGGCTCCAGGCGGAGCTTGACGGCCTGCTCGCCCAACGGCCCGAGGTCATCCGCCGGATCGCGACCGCGAGGGAGCACGGCGACCTCAAGGAGAACGCGGAGTACCACGCCGCGCGCGAGGAGCAGGGGTTCCTCGAGGGCAGGATCAAGTCGATCGAGGCCAAGCTCAAGGTCGCGGTCGTGGTGGCGCCGACGGTCCGTGGCGCGATCGTTGAGCTGGGCTCGAAGGTGCGCATCTCCGAGGACGGCGAGGAGACCGTCATGCACGTCGTGTCGTCCGCCGAGGCGAACTCGCGCGAGGGTCGCATCTCGTCCGTGTCACCCGTGGGGGCGGCCCTGATGGGCCGCAAGGTGGGCGACGCGGTCACGATCGTGACCCCGGGCGGCCAGATCCACTACGAGATCCTCGAGATCTCCTAGGCCCCGGCGTCTGGCCCGGTCTTGCGCCTGCCACCGCCGATGAAGCTCAGGACGACGAGCAGCACGCCCAGGCCGATCAGCGCGTAGGGCAGGACCTCGTCCAGGTTCGGGATGGGGCTCCCGGAGAGACCGATCACGCCCTCGAAGAAGAGCATGAAGCCCAGGAACAGGCCGAGGCCCACGAGGGTCGTCCGGAGGCCGTCCCGGGCCAGCTCGCCGTCTCGGTGCACGATGCCGTAGAGCAGCATCCCGAGGCCCGGGGCGGTCGGGGCGACCAGCGCCCATGCGTAGGCCCAGGTCGCGTACAGGCCGTACGCCTCCTGGACCCAGAGGATCAGCCCGACCATCGTCACGATGGCGCCGGGGATCGCGAGGCCCAGGCCACCACGTGGCGGGATGAAGAACGAACCCAGGAGCATCGCGACGCCCGGGATCACGATCCACAGCGGCCACGTGGCGCCGTTGAACGAGATGTCCACCACGCGCGTCACGAGGACAGCCGCCCCGACGACCACCAGGATCACGCCGGCGACGAGGCCGGGCGGTGTGGCGCGTGCGGGCTCGGGGGCGGGCCGGCTGGCAGGCGGGGCGCTCCAGACGGGCGGCACTGCGCCCGGGGGTGAGCCAGGTGGTGCGCTGGGGGGTGCGCTCGGCGTCGCAGCGGCGGGCGGCCACGGCACGGTCTCGGGATCGACGGCGGATGTGGCGTCGTCGGGCGCCGGATCGGAACCTGGAGCAGGGTTGGGCGTGGTCATTCGGGCGTCTCCCTTGGGTCGTCTGATCGTACGCCCGGCCGGGACCACCGGGTAGAGTTGGGGCACGCGAACCCCGATCGGTGGCGTGCCAACCGGGAGGCTCATGCTCGAGATCCAACGGCTCACGAAGCGCTACGGACCCGTCACGGCGCTCGACGACGCCTCGTTCACGGCGCGACGTGGACGGCTGGTCGGGTTCCTGGGTCCGAATGGGGCCGGCAAGACGACGACCATGCGCTGCGTGTTCGGCCTGGCCACCCCGGATGGCGGAGACGTGCGCTGGGACGGTGTCGCGGTCGATGCGAAGGCGCGCCTGCGCTTCGGCTACATGCCCGAGCAGCGCGGCCTGTACCCCCGGATGCGCGTGGCGGAGCAGCTCGCGTACTTCGGCCAGCACCACGGACTCAGCGGCCGCGACGCCCGCACCCGCAGCGGTGCCTGGCTGGAGCGGTTCGGCCTGGCGGACCGAGCCAAGTCCAAGCTGGAGGATCTGTCCCACGGCAACCAGCAGCGCGTGCAGCTCGCCGCCGCGCTGGTCCACGACCCGGAGCTGCTGGTCCTCGACGAGCCGTTCTCGGGGCTCGACCCCATCGGGATCGCCACCATGTCCGAGGTCCTCCATGAGCGGGCCGCCGCCGGCGTGGGCGTCGTCTTCAGCTCCCACCAGCTGGACCTCGTCGAGGAGGTGTGCGAGGACGTCGTGATCATCAGCCGCGGCCGGGTCGTGGCCGAGGGCGGCATCGATGCGCTCAAGGCCTCGTCCGGGCGACGGCACCTCGAGGTGGAGGTCGCCGGGTCCGGCGGAGCCTGGCTGGACAGCCTCGACGGCCTGGACGGGAACACGGTCCTCGAGCGCAGCGGCGATCGGGTCAAGCTCCTGGTGGACGAGGGCGCAGACCTCGACGGGCTGCTCGCGGCGGCGCAGGCGGCGGGCGAGGTCCTCCGGTTCAGCTACGAGCCGCCGAGGCTCTCGGAGCTGTTCATGGAGGCGGTCAACGCTCCCCAGCCGTCCGCCGAGGAGGGTCCGCGGTGAGCCGCTGGCGGGCTGTCAGGCTCGTGGCCATGCGCGAGATCCTGGAGCGCGGGCGGAGCCGCGGCTACGTGCTGTCGCTGGCATTCACCCTGCTGCTGCTGGTGGGTGGCTTCGTGCTGCCCCAGCTGCTCATCGCCGACCAGGCGACCCGGCTGGCGCTGGTGGAGCCGGCGCCGGCGGGTCTGGAGACGGCGGTCCAGGCGGGCGCCGCGGCCTACGACCTGAACCTCGACGTCTCCTCCGTCCCCGATCGCGCGGCGGCGTTGGCCGCGCTGGAGGACGGGACCATCAACGCCGCCCTCGCCGTCCCCGCGGACCTCTCGGCACCGGGTGAGCTGATCGTCCTGGAGCGTGCGAGCGACCAGCTCCAGGCCATCGCCAGCGCCGCCGTGGTCTCCCTGCGGGCAGCCGACGTGGCGCCGCTGCTCGTCCCGCCGACGATCACGGCCCTGGAGCCGCCGACGGAGGAGGACATCACCGCGCTGATCTTCGCCAACGCGGGGATCATCCTGATGTTCATCGGCATCTTCTCGTACGGCACCTGGGTGCTGACCGGCGTCGTGGAGGAGAAGCAGAGCCGCGTGGTCGAGGTGGTGCTCTCCACGGTGCGGCCCCGGGACCTGCTCGTCGGCAAGGTCCTCGGGATCGGGCTGCTGGCCCTGGTGCAGATCGTCATCCTGGTCGCAGCGGGCATCGCGGCGGCCCAGATCAGCGGACGGATGTCCCTGCCGCCGACCACGGCCGGCGCAGTCGCCCAGCTGCTGCTGTGGTTCATCCTGGGCTTCGCGCTGTACTCCACCGCCATGGGGTTCCTGGGCTCGCTCGCGTCGCGCGTCGAGGAGGCGTCCAACGCCTCGATGCCGGTGACGATGACCGCAACGGCGTGCTACCTGGCGTCGATCCTCCTGGTCACCCAGGACCCGGATGGCACGCTCGCCACGGCGATGACCTTCTTCCCACCGGCCGCACCGATGGTGGTGCCGCTGCGAGCCGCGCTCGGGGCGATCCAGCCTTGGGAGACGGCCCTGTCGATCGCACTGATGCTGGCCGCGATCTGGCTGATGTTCGTCGTCGGAGCCCGCGTCTACGCCGGCGCCATCCTGCAGACCGGCAGCCGGATCCGCATCCGGGACGCCTGGCGCGCCCGCAGGTGAACCCCAGCCGTCAGCCGGCCTGCACCTCCGCCCAGCGGAAGCACGAGGTCTCGTGGTCGTTCACGAGGCCCGCGGACTGCATCAGCGCGTAGCAGATCGTCGGGCCCACGAATCGGAAGCCGCGCGCCCGCAGGTCCCGGCTCATCGCCCGCGATGACGTCCGTCTCGGACGGGATCTGCGCCAACGCCTCGAAGCGGTTGACCACCGGCATCCCGCCCACGAACGACCAGAGGTGCTCGACGAGCGTCGTCCCGGCCGCGTGCAGCTCCAGCGTCGCCCGGGCGTTGCCGATCGCGGCAGCGATCTTCGCGCGGTTGCGCACGATGCCCGCGTCGCCGAGCAGACGCGCGGCGTCGGCCTCGTCGAAGGCGGCCACCGTCGCGACGTCGAACCCGGCGAAGGCGCGCCGATAGCCCTCGCGCTTGTGCAGGATCGTGGACCACGACAGGCCAGCCTGGGCGCCCTCGAGGACAAGCAGCTCGAACAGGTGGCGCTCGTCGCGGACGGGCAGGCCCCACTCCGTGTCGTGGTAGGCGCGATAGGCAGGGTCGGGGCCGGCGCCCCATTCGCAGCGTTGGTCGTTCCGTTGGTCGTTCATGGCGTCACATTCTCGTCGACGTCGCTCATCTGCCGCTTACACCCCGTTGCGCTCGTCGCGTATGCTCGCCGGGACCAGCCCTGACGTCCCAGTGGAGAGCGGGCATGGCGGAACGCGATCCATACGCGGTGGTCGGCGTCCCCGTCCACGCGAGCACCGATGCCGTCGCCGCGGCTTGCCGCGACCTCGCGCGTCGCCACCACCCCGACGTCTCGACGGAGCCGGACGCCCAGGCGCACATGGCCGCGATCAACGAGGCCTGCTCGATCCTGCGCAATCCCGTCCGGCGGGCGGCCTGGGACCGGATCAACCTGCGGATCCTGGACCGGCCTGCCGAACCTCAGGGAGATGGCACGTCGTCCGGGGCCCCTTCCGGCGAGGCCGATGTCCCGCCTCGTGACCCGGGTCCCGTGGTGTGGCGGCGTGGGCCGTTCGGCGAGGGTGCCGCCGGTCCGCCGCCGGGCCCCCGGCGCGAGACCGTGCTCCCGTTCGGCCGCCACATCGGCTGGTCACTGGGCGAGATCGCGCGCGTGGACCCGGGCTATCTCGTCTGGCTCCGGGAGCGTCACGAGGGAGAGCCGTATCGTGACGAGATCGCGGCACTGCTCAGGACGATGTACCCGGCCTCGACGGAAGGCCCGGCACCGGCCCCCCACCGGCGCTTCCCATTCGGCTGAGCGCGTCGTCGGAGGCTCGTCCGCGCCCGGTCCGCAGCCGCACCGCCTCAGTTCCCGACCGTCCCCGCCTCCAACCTCCGCCAGGAACGTGGCGATCCGGTCGAGGACGGCCTCGCGGACCGGCAGCAGCCCGTGGCCCAGCCTCGGCCACGTCTCGAGGCGTCCAAGCGCCAGCATGGGCATCGCGGCCTCGAGGAGGTCGAGCCGCGCGAACGGGTCCGACGTCCCGGAGCAGAGCAGCGATCGGCACCGCGATCCGGGACCAGTGGGCGGTCCGGGGTTCTGCCGTCTCCGGGTGGCCCGGGCGATGGAGCGGATACGAGAGACAGACGAGCCCCGCGTAGCGGCGCCGCTGTTCCGACCCCGTGCGACCCACCCCGGCCGCCGACAGTGACGCGACCCGCCCGCCGAACGAATGCCCACCGATGACCACACCGGGCTCGTCGGGCACCTGCGCCTCGAACGCGGCGATCGCGTCCTCCGCCTTCCTGCGCGGCAGCGTCAGCGCGTGCGCCTCGTACCCGCGGGCGCGCAGGCCGTCGACCCAGGGACCCATCGTGCCGGCGCTGCCGGCCGCGCCGTGACCGAGGTAGATCCGCAACATGCCCGACACGGTACCGCGCCGACGTGTCATGCTGGTACCCCGGTCCGGGTCGCCGTAGTCCCCTGGACCCATGGCCGGTGCGGGCCGTCACCCCCACACTCGGGAGCATGGCAATCGCCAGACCAGGAACCCGCGTCTCCGGACGCGACCGAGCCAGCCGCTGGCTGACCGCCGCCCTCATCGCCACGTCGATCCTCGGGATCGCCGTGGTGCCTGCGTTCGCCGCGGACCCCTCGCCCAGCCCCTCGCCCACACCGTCGCCCAGCCCCTCGCCCACACCGTCGCCCAGCCCCACCCCGTGGCCGACGCCGTCGTGGCCCACGACCGTCACCACCCTGGGCAGCAGCGTGAGGCTCTACGGCCTGGGCTACGGCCACGGGGTCGGCATGAGCCAGCACGGCGCCCGGGGCCGCGCGCTGGCCGGCCAGACGGCTGACCAGATCCTGGCCGCGTACTTCACGGGCGCGACGCTGTCCACGACCAGCCCCACCCGCCTGGTCCGAGTCCGCGTCCTGAGCAAGTTCCCCGCCCCGTCGACGGCGCCGCTCGTCCTCGTTGGTCGCGGCGGCACGTGGGGCTTCACGGGGACGGACAGTGTCTTTCCGGCCGACGCCCAGCTCCGGGCCTGGCGGAAGACGACGACGACCGGCGGAGCGACGACCACGACCTGGCGGGTCAAGGTGCTGGCGCCGGACGCGACGACGGTCCTCCACTCGGCCGTGGTGACGGGCGCACCTGCCATGCGGCCCTTGGAGGCGTCGACCTCGCTCCAGGTCGCCTCGAGGACGTCGACCAACGATCTCTACAGGGGCAGCCTTGTGCTGGTGCTCCGCTCCGGCCACGTGAATGTGGTGAACCACGTCGAGCTGGACCAGTACCTGCGCGGCGTGGTGCCGGCCGAGATGCCAACGTCGTGGCCGCGCGAGGCCCTCCGGGCACAGGTGATCGCGGCGCGCAGCTACGCCGTGCGGGAGCTCAACCCCGGGACCGGCACCTACGACATGGTTGATGACACGCGGTCGCAGGTCTATCGCGGTATCAAGGGCGAGCGCGCCGCCACGGACGCGCTGATCGCCGCGGAGCCCGGTGCCGTCATCCGGGCGGGCGGCAAGGTCGTCAAGGCCTTCTTCTTCTCGACCGGCGGTGGCGCAACGGAGAACAACGAGTACGTCTTCGTGACCTCCGGCGGGAGGCCCGGCACGTCGAAGGTGTCGTACCTGCGGGGCATCATCGACCGCTCGCCGGACGGCGTCCCATACGACGCTGCCGCTCCGCTCTTCAGCTGGACGACGTCGCGCCTGTCGCGGGGCACGCTCTCGGCCATGTTCGCGAAGGACCCGCGCACGAACGTGGGCAGCCTGACCCGTCTGGACCTGCGCCGGCGCGGGGTGTCCGGGCGGCTGTACCAGGTGGTGCTCTACGGCTCGAAGGGAACGAAGACCGTCTCCGCCAACACGTTCCGTTCCGTGTACAACGCGACCAAGCCGTTGTCCGCGAAGAAGCTGCGCTCGAACCTGTTCGACACGAAGCCCATCCCGCTGCCGTAGCGCGCGACTCGCGTCGGGGCGAGGCCCCGCACGTCCGGCCGGCTCAGAGCTCCCGGCGCCGGAACAGCGCAATGCCTGCCAGCAGCACCAGGGCGACCCAGGCGACGGCCCACGCCGTGAACGCGAGGGCCGGTGGCGCGTCGGCGAAGAACGGGTTCGCGCGCATCGCCTCGGCGTTCCGGGCGGCGGACATGAGCAGCACGACCGGGGGCTCCAGACCGTAGATCACGCCGCGCCACAGGCCGTCGGTGGGGATCAGCACACGGACGACATCACCCAGCCCGGCGAGCGGCGCCGCGTCGAAGGCGACCGCGATGCTGGACAAGACGCCCGCGAACCAGCCGAGGCCGAACAGGACGACGGTGACGGCACCCGCGGCGATGGATGGCAGGCGGGTTCCCAGCGCCAGGGCCAACGTCAGGACAGCCACCGACTGGAGCGCGAGGTACCCGACGGCCACCCCGGGCGACGGCGGCACGTACCCGCTGACGAGCCCCACGACACCGATCGCCAGGAGGCCCGAGGTGACCGCATATCCCGCCACCACGATCGACAGTCCCAGCCAGCGGCCCAACACCAGCTCAGCGCGCCGCAGCGGTCGCGCCAGCATCGCGTGCACGGTGCCGGTCTCCACGTCCGAGGCGATCGCCGGCGCCGCCAGGAACGCGGCCGACATCGCCAGCACGAAGCTGAACATGAAGGCGATCATGATCAGGACCTGGCTGACCCCGATGCGGATCTGCAGTTCCTCGATCTCCTGCTCGCGGGCCAGCACGACCAAGCGGTCCACGCCCCAGCCCACGAGCACGACGCTGGCCACGGACAGCCCCAGCAGCACCCACAGGATGCGGCGCCGCGCGATCTCGCGCAGCGTGAGGCCGGCGATGACGAGGACGAGGCGCGGGCTCATGCGGCGGGCACGTCGTCGGCCCGGGGCGCCTCGCCGTCTCGGACCAGGCCCAGGAACAGGGCTTCCAGCGACCGGCGCGCGGGATCGACGGCGTGCACGCGACCGCCGGCCGCCACCACGGCCCCCACGAGGTCCGGAATGCGCTCCGGGTCCACCGGGCGGATCAGGAGCCAGCCCTCGTCGTCCGTAGATACCGGGCCGAAGACGGCCAGCGTGGCGAGACCCTCGGCCGGAAGCTCCGTCACCTGGAGCCGCACGGCCTGCTCGCCCAGGAGCTCGGCCAGCGAGCCGGCGGCGACGACGCGTCCCTTGTTGACGATCGCGACGCGGTCGCACAGCCGCTCAACCTCGCCCAGGAGATGCGAGTTCAGGAGCACTGCCGAACCCCGGTCCCGAGCCTCGCGGATGATCGCCCGGACGTCGTCCCGGCCCACCGGATCGAGCGCCGACGTGGGCTCGTCGAGGATCACCAGCGCCGGGTCGCCGAGGAGCGCCGCGGCCAGCCCCAGCCGCTGCTGCATCCCCTTGGAGAACCCGCCGGTCCGGTCGCGGTCCCTCGCGGCCAGCCCGACCAGCGTCAGCACCCTGTCCACCTCGGAGCGGCGGCGGGCAGTGGGCAGGCCCGCAAGGCTCGCGTGCAGGTCCAGCACCTCGCGTGCCGTCAGCCAGGCCTGGTACCGGAACAGCTCCGGCAGGTAGCCGATGCGCCTGCGGGCGCCCCGGTCGCCCAGCGGCCGGCCCAGCACGGTGCCGCCGCCACCCGACGGGCGCGTCAGACCGAGCAGCAGCTTGACGGCCGTCGTCTTGCCGGCACCGTTGGGACCCAGGAAGCCGAACACCTCGCCCGTCGCCACGCTGATGTCGAGCGCGTCCAGGGCGACGGTGGACCCGTAGACCTTGCGCAGGCCGTGGGTCTCGATGGCGGGATCGGTCATGTCGCCATTCTGGGACGAACGGGGGATTCGAGCCTGCGGCGTGACAGCCTAGGTGGCACGAACGGGGTGGACGCTGCCCGCATGAGAACCCCGCCCACGCTCCAGCTCAACCCGGAGCTCGGACCGATGCTCTTCGCGGACTGCCCGTTCTGCCTCCAGCCCGTCCCGCTCGACGCCGCCACCGGCACGATGGAGTGCCGGGACTGCCGCGTCATCCTGGAGCTCGCCGAGGATCCCGAGCCGCGGGTCCTCGCGCCCGCCGCCTGACCCGCGGCGGCGCGATTGCCATGGGCCTCGCGGGTCCTTCAGCTCGACGCCGATGATCGCGATCGGGGCGGCGATCACGCCATCGAGGTCGTCCATCAACCCCCCTCAACCAGCCAGCACGCGGCCTGGTGCCCTTCCCCCACCTCGACCAGCGGCGGCTCGTCAACCCTGCACCGGTCGAACGCCAGCGGGCAGCGCGGATGGAAGCGGCAGCCCGGTGGCACGTGAGCCGCGTCCGGTGTCTCGCCGACGAGGATCGTCCGCTGCGCCCGCTCGCCGGGCTCCGGCGGGTCCGGCGACGGCGACACGGAGACCAGCGCCCGCGTGTACGGGTTGCGCGGATGGCGGATCACCTGCTCCGCGGGGCCGATCTCCATGATCCGCCCGAGGTACATCACGGCGATGCGATCGGCGATCACCCACGCCACGGCGAGATCGTGCGTGATGAACAGGTAGGTCAGCCCGCGCTCGCTGCGCAGGTCCAGCATGAGTCGCAGGAGCTCGGTGCGGATGGACACGTCCAGCATGGACACCGGCTCGTCCGCGACCATCAGCTCCGGGTCCATCACGAGGGCTCCGGCGATGACGGCCCGCTGCCGCTGCCCGCCCGAGAGCTCGTGGGGGTAGCGGGCGGCGAAGTCGGCCGCCGGGCGCAGGCCAGCCGCCTCGAGCGCCACGAAGGTCCGGTGCTCCCGCTCCTGGCGCGACATCCGCTCGCCGGACACCACCAGGGGTTCCGCCACGAAGTCCCCGACCGTGTGCCTGGGGTTGAGCGTCTCGTACGGATCCTGGAAGATGAGCTGGACCCGTTGACGATAGGCCCGCAGGTTGCGCGTACCCCACAGCGTGGACACGTCCTCACCGTCGAAGACGATCCGGCCGGCCGTCTGCCTGGTGAGCTTCACGACGACGCGCCCGGTGGTGGTCTTGCCGGACCCGGATTCCCCGACGAGCGCCAGGATCTCACCCCGGCGGATGTCCAGGTCGATCCCGTCAACCGCGCGCACGCTGTCGGCCGGCTGGCGGCTGAGCGTGGCCGTCAGGCTGCGCCGCACCGGGAAGTGGACCTGAAGGCCCTCCAGCCGGAGCAGCTCCTCGCCCTCGCGCCGGCTCACGCGGCGCCCTCCCTCGTGGCCCGAGCGGACGGTGGAACCCACACGGGCGGCGTCGGCAGCGCCACGGCGTCACCGCCCGGCGGGTGCAGGTGACAGGCGACGCGAACGCCGTCCGGGTAGCGGACCTCGACGGGGATCTCCTCGCCGACACACGTCCATCGCCTCCGCGCAGCGCGGCGCGAACCGGCAGCCCGGGGGCGGCGTGCGCAGGTCGGGCGGCGAGCCCGGGATCACGTCCAGCGTCCGGCGGTCGGCATGGATGTTCGGGTAGGCCGACAGCAGGCTGCGGGTGTACGGGTGCCGGGGCGCCGTGAACACCCGGCGGACCGGGCCCTCCTCGGCGACGCGCCCGGCGTACATCACCATCACCCGGTCGCAGGTCTCCGCGATCACCGAGAGGTCGTGCGTGATGAGCATGAGCGACAGACCCAGGTCACGTCGAAGCTGCTCCAGCAGCTGGAGGATCTGGGCCTGGACCATCACGTCCAGGGCCGTGGTGGGCTCGTCGCCGATGACCAGGGCCGGGTCGCAGGCCAGGGCCATGGCGATCATCGCCCGCTGGCGCATGCCGCCCGACAGCTCGTGCGGGTAGGCCGAGGCACGCTTCTTCGGGATGCCCACCAGCTCCAGCAGTTCGCCGGCGCGTGCCAGAGATGCCTCGCGGGTCTGGCCCAGGCGAACCTCGACCGGTTCCGCGATCTGGTAGCCGATCGTCTTCACCGGGTTGAGCGCGTTCATCGCGCCCTGGAACACGATGGCGATCTCCCGCCATCGGTAGCGGATGAGCTGCTGCTCCGTCTTGGGCACCAGGTCGATGCCGAACAGCTCAACCTTGCCGGAGCGGATGCGCCCGTTCGCCGGCAGGAGCCCCACCAGCGAGAGCGCGGTGGTGGTCTTGCCGCAGCCGGACTCGCCGGCGATGCCCAACGCCTCGCCGTCGTCCACGCGGAAGCTCACGCCGTCCACGGCCTTCACGCTGCCGACCGGCATCCGGAACCGGACGGCGAGGTCCTCCACCACGAGCAGCGGGGCGCCGGGGACGGCCTGCTTGGGCAGTGGCCACTGGCGGCGGCCCCGGACGGGCGTGCCCGGCACCGAGCCAGGCGGAAGCACGTGATCGAGCGCGGGATGCGTCTCGCCGTCCGGCATGGGGCGGGTCCCGTCCGCGGCGAGGTGATCGTGCTCGGTCACCGCCGGTCCCTCCCCTTGGGGTTGAGCATGTCGTCGAGCGCATTGCCGACCAGGGTGAACGCCAGCACGACGAGCACCACGCACGCGGCCGGCGGGACGATGTACCACCAGGCACCCAGGCCCGGCGCGCCGGCCTCCTGGGCATTGTTGAGGATCTGACCCCAGGAGGGTGCGGACGGATCGCCCAGGCCGATGAACGCGAGGGTCGTCTCCGTGAACACCGCGGCCGCGAACGTCAGGATGGCCTGGGCCACGATCAGGTTCACCACGTTGGGCAGGATGTGGTGACCCATGATGTGCCCGGCCCCGGAACCGACCGCGCGCGCCCGGTCGACGAACATCCGCTCCTTGACCGACAGCACCTGGGACCGGATCACCCGTGCGGTGGCGGCCCAGCTGGTGAGGCCGATGACGACGACTACGACCACGAGCGTGGCGCGGATGCCGGCGAACTCCGCGCCGGCACCGATCACGTCCAGCATCACCGGCGCCAGGATCAGCGCCAGGACCACGGTGGGCAGCACCAGGAAGAAGTCCGCGATCCGCATCAGGAGCGCATCCAGCTTTCCGCCCACGAAGCCGGACACGATGCCCATGGCCGCACCCAGGAACACGGTGATCAGGGTGGCCAGCAGGCCGATGAGCATCGTGATCCGCGCGCCGTGGACCGTGAGGTTGAGCATGTCGCGGCCCAGCTCGTCGGTGCCCAGCAGGTGCTCGCCGGACGGTGGAGCCAGCGGCGCACCGGTGGCACTCACCACGGACTCCAGCGGCCCGACGAACAGCGCCGGGGCGATCGCCACCACCGAGAACACCAGGAGGATGCCGAGACCCAGCGCGCCATCGCGGCGCGCGAGGAACCGGCGCAGCGCGTCGAGGCGGCGGGACGCGGGCCGCGCGGTCGGAGGCGCGGTGACGTCGGCGGCGGTCACGCGCGCACCCGCGGGTCGAGGAGCCCGTAGACGATGTCGGCGGCGAAGTTGGCCATGACCACCGACACGGCGATCATCAGGAAGATGCCCTGCAGGAGCGGGTAGTCGCGGGAGTCGAGCGCGAGCACGGTCAGCGTCCCGATGCCCGGCCAGTTGAACACGATCTCCGCGGTGATCGCGCCCGCCACCACGTAGCCCACGTTGAGGGCGATGAGGGTCACCATCGGCAGCAGCGCGTTGGGGAACGCGTGCTCCTTGAGGATCCGGCTGTCGGTGAGGCCCTTCGCCCGGGCCGTCGTGATGTAGTCCTCGGTCCGCGTCTCGATGATCGCGGAGCGCATCAGGATGGAGTACCCGCCGATCAGGCCCAGCGAGACGGCGGCCAGTGGCAGCACCAGGTGGCGCGCAAGGTCCAGCAACGCGGCCAGGCCGTCCTGTCGACCGCCGGCTGTCGTCATGCCCGACGTGGGGAACCAGCCCAGCCCGGCGGCGAAGATGATGATCAGGGGCATGCCGATCACGAAGTACGGCATGGAGTAGAGGATGAGCGCGAGGCCCCCGCCCACCCTGTCCAGCGGCCCGCCCCGTTTCCACCCCGACCTGGCGCCCAGCGCCAGCCCCGCGATGATGGCGATGATCTCCGCCAGGCCGATCAGCAGGATCGTGGGGCCCGCGGCATCCGCGATTACCTCGGTGACGGGCTGGCCGCGGTACTTGATCGAGTAGCCGAGGTCACCCGACATCGTGGACTGGATGTAGGCCGCCAGTTGGTCCGGGACCAGCGGCTTGTCCAGGCCCCAGCGCGCTCGGGCCGCGGCTACCAGCTCCGGGGTGAGGTTCGGGTTCCTGATCGCCCGATCCGGCGAGCCCGGCATGATCCGGAACAGGAGGAACATGAGCAGGACGATCGCGACGATCGTGAACACGGCCTGGGCGAACTTGCGCAGGACGTAGCGCGCACTCATGCGCAGGCAGCCTCAGCCCGGGAGCGCCGGACGGCGCCCCCGGACGTGGTCACGACCGTGAGCGGGTCGCAGGGGTTCACTCGTCGTCGACGGGCGCGCCCTTCCCTCGCCGGGACACGATGATCGCCGACGATCACGACCGCCACCACCGCGATGATGGCGACGAGGATGAGGGTGGTCTGGTCACCGCCGCCGGACGTCGTGCCTCCGTCGGCGCTTGCCGCCGGAGTCGCCGGGGCCTCGCTGGCCGGTGCCCCCGAGGCAGGTGCCTCCGTCGCCGCGGCAGGCGTCGGGCTGGGCTGCGCCGTCGCATCGGAGAGCAGCGTGTACTGGAGGGTGCCGTAGGTGAACATCGGGGTGCCGTCTGCGGGCATGTTCTGCCAGCCGGCGAATCTGTCGTTGCGATACGCGTCCAGGTTGGCGTCGTAGTACAGGATGTCGTACGGCGCCTCGTCGTAGATCAGGTTCTGGATGTCGGCGAGGGTCTTCGCCCGTTCCGCGCCCGTCTGGGTCAGCTGCAGCGCGTAGAGCCTGTCGAACTCGGGGTTGCAGTACTGGCTGTCCGACGTGTTCCCGATCTGCTCGCATCGGAAGATGTCGAGCAGCGCGCTTGGATCCGGGTTACCGGCCCAGCCCCACAGCTCGATGTCGTAGTCGGCCTTGTACTCGTCGCCCGCCTCGGGCGGCAGGACCCGGTTGCCGACCACGGCAGAGTCGAGGACCTCGGTCGTGACGCCGATGCCCAGCTCGCCGTACCAGCTCTCGATGAACTGGGCGGACTTGGCGTAGCCGTCGTCCGTGTTCGGAGTGACCAGGCGCAGCGAGATCGGCTTGCCCTCCTTGTCCAGGCGCTTGCCGTTCGCGTCCAGCTTGTACCCGGCCGCGTCGAGCTTCTGCTTGGCGAGCTCAAGGTCGAAGGTTCGTGGCGTGTTGGGGGTGACGTGCCACTCGGAGAGGATCGGCGGGACGATGGTGTCGCCCGGGTCACCGAAGCCGCCGAGGACGCGGTCTACGAGGACGTTCTTGTCCACGGCGTACCCGAGCGCGTCGCGGAACTTCGGATCCAGGAGTGCCTGCGTGGACGGGCCGCCATCCTTGATGGTCTTGCCCGTGCCGGTGCCGTAGGTGTTGAAGGCCAGCTGGGTCCAGCCGTTGGCCTTGCCCACGGCGGTGGCGAATGCCGGGTCCGTCTGCAGCTGCTTGAGCTGGTCGGCATTCACGTTGCGCGCGTAGTCGAGCTCGCCGGACTTGAGGGCCTGGACCATGGTGTCCGCGTTCTGGAAGAACTGGATCACGACCTCGTCCGCGTGGCCCTGCGGGCCCCAGTACTCGGGATTGCGGGTGAACCGGGCGAACTGGCCGGTCTTCCACTCCTGGAGGATGTACGGCCCCGTGCCGACGAGCGGCGGGTCGAAGGTGTCCTCGGCGATCTTGAGGTAGTCCTTGTCCTTGTAGATGTGCGCAGGGAGGATGGGGACGTAGACCTGGAAGATGCGGTCCGACTGGTCCGTCGTATAGGCGATGAAGGTGGTGTCGTCCGGGCACTCCACCTTGGTCACACCGGCGTCCTTGACGCCCGGGTCCAGGTAGCCCGCGCCGACGTTCGCCTCCGCGGCGATGGCTTCGAGGGCCAGGCCCCACGAGTAGCACGCGTCCTTGGACGTGGCCGGCGTCCCATCGGACCACTTCATGCCCTCGCGGATCTTGAAGACCACCTTGTCCGGCTGGCGCTCCCAGCTCTCCGCGAACCCCGGCGCCGGCTTGGCGTCCTTGTCGAAGTCGACCAGCAGGTTGTAGGTCAGCTGGAAGACCTCGTAGCCCGACACGAGGTAGGTGTTGAACGGGTTGGACGCGTCGAGGTCCTGCGTCGTCCCGACGCGGAGCACGACGGGATCCGCCGCGGCTGCGGGCATGGCCGCGGGAAGCAGCATCGCTCCGGCAAGCGCGACCGCGCCGAAGAGGCGCGCCACCCTCACGCGCTGAGGCTTGGACATCCGGGTCTCCTCCTGAAGTCCTTGCGACCGGTCACCCCTCGGGCGACCGGGTTTGCACGCCGACCCCGACGGCAGTCGGGCGGAGCGTTGCACAGCGGCAGTCTGCTCGCAACTGCCAATGGATCCAGCCCACAGGGCGGGACGGTTCGGATCGCGCCGCCGTGCAGCTCATGAGCGGACGTTCGCCCGCGACAGGGCGTAGCGCGTGATGGCGGCGATGGTCATGAGATCGTGGATGGCGCCGGCGTCGATGTCCGCCAGGATCTCGTGGAGGGTCGCCCAGCGGACGGCGAGGTCCTCGCTGGGCTCCGGGCTGGCCACCCCCGGCCGCAACCCGGTCGCGACGAACAGGACGCCCCACTCGTCGGTGACCGAGTTGGACAGAGAGCAGCGGCAGAGCTCCCGCCAGGTCTCGGCCTCGAAGCCCGTCTCCTCGGCCAGCTCTCGGCGGGCGCCGTCCTCCGGCGACTCGTCCAGACCGGCTCCGCCCTCGGGGATCTCCCAGCTGTAGGCGTCCAGCGTGTAGCGGTGCTGGCCGACGAGCAGGATCCGGCCGTCGTCCGCCACGGCCACGACACCGACCGCCTGGTTCCGGAAGTGGACGACCCCGTAGATCCCGGGGCTGCCGTCCGGCCGGACCACGTCGTCGTGGAGGACCTCGATCCAGGGGTTCACGTAGACGGTCTCGCGCGAGCGCCGGAGCCAGGGGCCCACGGCGGTCGGCGGCACACGGAAGTCAGTCATCTGTAACAACGTACCGCCTACGACGTCACTACGGACAGCACTGGCGGAGTGATCCGATCGTGACGCAGGCTCACGAGGTCTCGCCTGGGCAGCATCGAGGGGTGGCTCATCATGGGCGCGAGTGAGGCTCGTTCGTCCCGCAGGAAGTGGGTTCTGACGGGGCTGGCGGTGGTCGCCCTCCTTGTCGTCCTCGCGTATGGCGCGACGTCATTCGTCGTGTACGACGGCGTCGGCACGCTGTCGGGTGAGTGTGACCCCCAGGATCTGGCCAACACCCCGGCCGCCTACACGGTGCGGTCCGGCTACGACCAGGCGATCGCCGACGCCAACGTCATGCCGGTCCCGCAGGACGTGACGTTCGCCTCGCGCGACCCGCAGATGCCCGACGCGAAGCTCGCGGGCTGGTGGATCCCGGCCGAAACGGCCGACGCGCCGGCCGTCGTGCTCGTGCACGGCATCTACTCCTGCCGCCGCGAGGCGAACGTCCTCGTGACCGCCGGCATGCTCCACCGGGCCGGGTTCTCGGTCCTGCTGATGGACCTCCGCGACCACGGCGATTCCGAGGGCGACGACAGCCGCTTCTCGGGCGGGACGGACGAGCACCTCGACGTCCTCGGGGCGTACGACTGGCTGGTCGCCCAGGGGGTCCCGGAGGATCGTATCGGGGTCCTGGGCATGTCGATCGGGTCGATGACCTCGATCATCGCGGGTGGCCGGGAGCCGGGGATCCGTGCGGTGTGGGCGGACTCGGGCGCGACCACGATGGACGTCGCGATGGGCAACTTCGTGGTCGACCAGCTGGGTGATCCCACGGGCCTGGCGCGGATGCTCGTGCCCGGGGCGATGATCTGGGCGCGGCTGATCGCCGGCGACGAGCTGGGCAAGTACGACCCCATCGCGGAGGTGGACGCCTACACCGGCCGCTCCATCGCCTTCGTCCACGGGGCGCTGGACAAGGTCCTCCCGGCGTCGATGTCGGTCGAGCTGCACGACCGGGCGGTGGAGGCCGGCGCCACCACACCGGACGCGTGGGTCGTCCCGGACGCGGGGCACACGGAGGCCGTGTTCAAGGACCCGGCTGGCTACGAGCGACGCCTCGTCGACTTCTTCACCACGGCCCTGGGCGCCCCGTAGCGGCAGGCGCGGCCTAGACTGCGTCCATGACCGACCGCCGCACCGTAGCCAGCCAGCCGCGCCACGAGGTCGAGACCCGCTGGGACGTGCGCATCCCGGTCCGCGACGGCCTGGAGCTCTCCGCCAACCTCTGGATCCCCCGTCCCTCGGCGGGGGATCCGGGTGAGTGCTTCCCGGTGATCCTGGAGATGATCCCGTACGGCAAGGACAACTGGCGGCGCAACGCGGACACGGCCCGGGGGGAGTGGCTTGCCGCGCGTGGGTTCGCCCTGTGCCGGCTCGACGTCCGCGGCACGGGCTCCTCGCCGGGTGTCGCCCTCGACGAGTACACCGAGGCCGAGACCCAGGACGGGTACGACGCCGTGGAGTGGCTCGCGGCCCAGCCGTGGTGCACGGGCAACGTCGGCATGTGGGGCATCAGCTACGGCGGCTTCACCGCGATCCAGGTCGCGAAGCTGCGCCCGCCCCACCTCCGCGCCATCCTCCCGATGTACGCCACGGACGACCGCTACCGCGACGACGTCCACATCCGCGGCGGCTGCGTGACGGCCAGCGAGAAGTGCCAGTACGCGGTCAGCCAGCTGGGCATGAACGCGATGCCGCCCCACCCGCCGTTCCGCGGCGTTCGCTGGCGGGAGGAGTGGCTGGAGCGGCTGGAGCAGACGCCGCCGTGGCTCATGGCCTGGATCCGCGAGCAGACGGACGGCCCGTACTGGCGGCGCGGCTCCCTGGCACCGGACTACGGTGCCCCGGACTGTGCCGTCTTCCAGGTCGCCGGCTGGACGGACGCCTACGTCGATGCCGCCTTCCGGATCCAGGAGCGGTGCACGAATGCGGCCGTGCGGACCCTCGTCGGCAACTGGGTCCACTCGTTCCCGGACGACGCCTATCCCGGCCCGAACCTGGACTGGACCCACGAGATGGTCCGCTTCTTCGACCGGTACCTGAAGGGCGTCGACAACGGCTGGGAGCACGAGCCGGCCCTGGTCTGGTACGAGCGCGAGTACGCCGAGCCGGAGCCCTTCCCCGCGAGCTGGCCGGGCCGGTGGCGGGCGGGCGCCGCGCTCCCGGTGCCCGGCACCAGGACCAGGGAGCTGCGCCTCGGCCCGGGAACGCTGGGGCCGGCGCCCGACGTCGACCGGGTGGACCCGCTCCCCCATCGCGCCACCGTCGGCACCGCGGGGGCGCTGTCCTGGGGCGCCGGCGGGGCACCGAACGGCCTCGCCCGCGACCTGCGGCCAGATGAGCTCCGCGGGCTGACCTACACGTCGGAGCCGCTGGCGGTGGGGCTCTCTGTCATCGGGCAGCCGGAGGCCGTCCTCCACCTCACAGCGTCGATGCCGGTCGCGACCTGCGTCGTCCGCCTGTCCGAGGTCTCGCCAGACGGCGTGTCGTCGCTGGTCGCCACGGGCGTGCTGAACCTGACCCACCGCCGCTCGGACATCGACCCCGCGCCCATGCCAACGCGACCGCTGGCCACCGAGGAGGTCCGCATCCCGCTTCGCGTCAGCGGCTACCGGTTCTCACCCGGCCACCGCATCCGGCTCACCGTGCTGACCTCGTACTGGCCGGTCCTGTGGCCGTCCCCGTTGCCGGGCGAGATCCGCGTCCACCACGGGCCGGCCGCCCCGTCCCGCCTGGTCCTGCCGGTGCTGCCGGACGAAGTCGTGACGCCGGACCCCCCGGCGTACCGCACGGACCCCGTGGCGATGCGCGACATCGGCAGCTACGAGGAGGACGTCCCGGAGTGGCGGATCGAGGAGGACGTCCTGCGCGGAACGGTGGCCGTCACGATCTTCGACGGCGGTGGCAGCACCCAGGAGGACGGCTCCCGGCTCTACAGCTCGGAGCGCCTGGTGCTCACGGCGTCCGACGCTGACCCGGCGCACGCCCGCCTCGAGAGCGACGTCGTCTACCGCTGGGCGGGGTTCGGGGCGGAGGCGGACATCTCCGCGCGAGGGCTGATCGCCTCGGACGCGGGCGCGTTCGACGTGACGGTGACCCTGGACGTGCAGCCTGGATGGCGAGCCGTTCTTCGGCCGGACATGGAACGAGCGGATCCCGCGCAACCTGGTGTGACGCCTACTGCAGGGTCCCCAGCGCGGCCTTGGCGATGATCGCACTGGCCAGGGCGACGGACACGCTGGCGAGCGTGCCCAGCAGGTAGTACTCAGCGAAGCCCCGGTCGTCGAGCTGCTTGAAGCGGGCGATGGTCTTGGCCGCGATCACGAACCCCACGGCCGCCTCCGCGCCGACGAGGACGAACGCGACGATCAGGAGCCGCTCGAGGGCCCCGATGGTCGCCCCGATGCGCGCCGGCGCCCCAGTCGGAACGGAGGACCTCGGGCTGGCCGGGGGCTCCGCGGAGGGCACCGACGAGGGCTCCGACACCGCCGGGGTCTGCGGGGCGGCGGTCAGCGACGTGACGGTTGGTGCCCTCGCTGGGATGGTCTCGGAGGACTCCACCGACGGTGCGGGCGCGGCGGCCGCGACGCCGGGCTCCACGGTGGCGACCAGCGGTCCCACGCGCACCGTGTACCCGGTGGGCGCGACGGCCGGTGCCGCGGCCCGCGCGGGTCCTGGCTCGGTGACAGCTGCCGTGGGCGTGAGCGGCACCCCGCGCGGCGATACCAGCGCGAGGACGAAGTAGTACGCCGCCCGCGTGTTGACCAGGAACAGCGAGACCAGCACCACGTGGTCAGGACCACGGCGTTGACCGTGGCCCGGTCCCAGTCGCGCAGGATCGTGTTCACGACGTCCACGAAGCCCTGCTGCAGGGGCACTCCCTCGAGGACCACGAGCCAGGCGACGATCGCGATCGTCAGGTGCAGGGCCTGGTCCGCCGCGAACAGCATCCCGGGCCACGGGGTCCAGGCGCTGCCCAGCCCCGAGTCCGGGGCGTCGCCGGTCACGGCCATCCGTGTGCGAGCCGCGTCCTGGGCGTTCTGCTCGGCCCGGCGCGTGGCCTTGACCTTCCAGCGGTCCACCAGCATGTGGGTGATCACGACCAGCGCGACGTAGGCGATGCCGGGGATCCCGAACGCGAAGACCACGGGCACCAGGCACAGCCCGACGTGGAAGCCGTGCGTCCCGAGCGCTGCCCAGCCCGTGCGGCTGCCGCGTCCCTTGTTCAGCGCGATCCAGTCATTCTGGAGCACGAAGTCGGCGACCAGGTGGGCGAGCACCAGCCACGCGATGACAAGGACCGCGTCGATCACGCTGCACTCCCCTCCCCGCCATGGCCTTCGTCGGGGGCGTCGCCGATGATCGCGTCGGCGCGGCCGACACCGTCGCTGAAGATGGTCCAGAGGCCCGCAGCGAGGCCCTGCAGGTGCCGGATCCGGCCGCGGTCGGCGATGACGGAGACCGTGGCGCGGCTGACCCCGAGGCGTTCGGCGGCCTCGGCCTGTCGGAGCCCGTCCACGACGAGCAGCCTCCCAACCTCCCGCTGGCGGACGGTGAGCTCTCCGAGCAGGGCGGGGAGAAGCGGCCCGAGATCCGCGAGCAGGCCGTCCGCGGCGGGATCGCCGGTCATCGCCGCAAGGCCGTCGCGGTGGGACTTCGTCCGCTCGAGGAGGCCGCGCGCCGCGCGGAACGCCGGGCCGGTCCGCTCGGTCGCTGGCCCGGTTCCGGGCTCTACCAGGCCTGCCACCACGGCCCATCGCAGGCCGCGGGCGCCCGGGTGGAACGCGGCACGCAGCACGATCCGGAACGGGTCGGCGCCCGGTACCAGGAGGAACTGGATCTCGTCACCCTGGGTGAACCCGGCCGGTGCGAGACGCTCGTGTGCGTGGCTCGCGTCCAGCTCCTGGCGAAGGGAGCGCAGGAACGCTGAGGCGCCGGGGTCGCGACGCGAGTCAACGACATCGCCAAACAGCACCGTGGCCGGGATCATGGTCGTCACACTCCGGAGCCTACCGCACGATGGGTTAGCCGCAATAGGCTATGTGGCACACAAGTAGCCAGATTCGGCGACCTTCCGCCATGTCAATCGCCCGACACTACGCCAGGGCTCACACCCGAGGCCAGCGCGCGAGCGCTTGGGGCGCAGCCTCGCACACCAGATCCGCGATCGCAGAGAGCGATGAGCCCCAGAAATGGGGCATCTGGTGGGGTCCAGTGGGACTTCGGTACGGCAGATGGCGTACGCCGGCCGTGCGACCATCCGGTGCAAACGCGCATTGCCCGCGCCCCAGGCAAGGGTCGACAGCGCATCAGGCGACGTGAACCCCGCCCACGCTTGCGATCTTGAGACAGGAGAGGCTCTGTTGCATACCCGCCGGGGGTCGTTGCCCCACTTCGGCGTCTCCGTCGGCATCCTGATCATGCTCGCGGGCCTCCTGCCGGCCGCCGTGGCTCTGCCCGCACCCGTCGTCGCCGTCTCGACCACCGTCGTCGTCAGCCAGGTCTACGGCGGCGGCGGCAACGCGGGCGCGACCCTGCGAAACGACTTCATCGAGCTGTTCAACCGGGGGACGACGACGGTCGACCTCGGGGGCTGGTCGGTGCAGTACGCCGCGACGACGGGCACCAGCTGGACCCGCACGAACCTCTCGGGCACCCTGGCCCCGGGCCGGCACTACCTGGTCCAGCAGGCCCAGGGCGCCGGCGGCACCACGAACCTGCCGACGCCCGACGCCATCGGGACGATCACGATGAGCGCGACGGCCGGCAAGGTCGTCCTCGTCAGCAGCCAGGTGACGATCGCGGCCGGGACGAGCTGTCCGACCGGACCGTCGGTCGTCGACCTCGTCGGGTACGGGACGGGCACCAACTGCTTCGAGGGTCCGGGTCCGACGGCCACCCTCTCGAACACGACCGCGGCACTCCGCAGTGCGGGCAGCTGCACCGAGACGGACGGGAACAGCGCCGACTTCGCCGTCGGGACCCCGAACCCGCGGAACACCGCCGCACCCTCGATCTCCTGCGGGCCGGTCAGCACGCCGCCGGTCGTCACCCTCGACCCTATCGACCAGACGGTGAATGCCGGCACGACCGCGACCTTCGACTCCGCGGCGACGGGATCACCGACTCCGACGGTCCAGTGGCAGGAGAGCACCGACGGCGGCGCCAGCTGGTCCGACGTCCCGGGCGCCATGAGCACCACCCTGAGCTTCGCCGCAGCCGCGTCGCAGACGGCCTATCGCTACCACGCCGTCTTCAGCAACGCCGCCGGGACGGCGACCTCCGCGTCCGCGACGCTCTCCGTCAGCACGCCGCCGGTCGTCACCCTCGACCCTCTCGACCAGACGGTGAATGCCGGCACGACCGCGACCTTCGACTCCGCGGCGACGGGATCACCGACTCCGACGGTCCAGTGGCAGGAGAGCACCGACGGCGGCGCCAGCTGGTCCGACGTCCCGGGCGCCATGAGCACCACCCTGAGCTTCGCCGCAGCCGCGTCGCAGACGGGCTATCGCTACCACGCCGTCTTCAGCAACGCCGCCGGGACGGCGACCTCCGCGTCCGCGACGCTCGCCGTCTCCACCACCGTCGTCGTCAGCCAGGTCTACGGCGGCGGCGGCAACGCGGGCGCGACCCTGCGCAACGACTTCATCGAGCTGTTCAACCGGGGGACGACGACGGTCGACCTCGGGGGCTGGTCGGTGCAGTACGCCGCGACGACGGGCACCAGCTGGACCCGCACGAACCTCTCGGGCACCCTGGCCCCGGGCCGGCACTACCTGGTCCAGCAGGCCCAGGGCGCCGGCGGCACCACGAACCTGCCGACGCCCGACGCCATCGGGACGATCGCGATGAGCGCGACGGCCGGCAAGGTCGTCCTCGTCAGCAGCCAGGTGACGATCCCGGCCGGGACGGGATGCCCGACCGGACCGTCCGTCGTCGACCTCGTCGGCTACGGGACGGGCACCAACTGCTTCGAGGGTCCGGGTCCGACGGCCACCCTCTCGAACACGACCGCAGCACTGCGCGGTGCCAACGGCCAGATCGACACGAACGACAACGCGAGCGACTTCGCCGTCGGAACCCCGAACCCGCGGAGCACCGCGTCATCGCCGGAGCCGACGCCGACGCCCACGCCGGAGCCACGCCCACGCCCACGCCCACGCCGGAGCCGACGCCCACGCCCACGCCGGAGCCGACGCCCACGCCCACGCCGGACGCCGACGCCCACGCCCACGCCGGACGCCGACGCCCACGCCCACGCCGACGCCGACGCCCACGCCCACGCCGACGCCGACGGCCACGCCCACGCCGGAGCCGACGCCCACGCCCACGCCGGAGCCGACGGCCACGCCGGGGCCGACGGCCACGCCGGAGCCGACGGCCACGCCCACGCCGACGCCCACGCCGACGCCGGAGCCCACGCCGGAGCCGAGCCCACGCCGGAGCCGACGGCCACGCCCACGCCCACGCCGACGCCGGAGCCCTCGGCCACGCCCACGCCGGAGCCCTCGGCCACGCCGAGCTACAACTCCGCTCCCACAGCCACCCTGGATCGGGTCGCAGTCAGCCTGGGCGGAAAGATCCTCATCGATGTGCTGGCCAACGACAGTGACCCCGACGGGTCCTTGGACCGCGCGAGCCTATCGATCGTTCTCAATCCCACGGCAGGCACGGCGTCGGTCGACCCGGACAGCGGCATGATCATCTACACGCCCGACGCCGGCTACCAGGGGAAGGACACGTTCGACTACCGGATCTGTGATCAGGCTGATCCGCCCGCCTGTGCGACTGGCACGGTGCTCGTGATGGTCGGAGCCCCGTCAACCTCGACGCCCGACGGTGCGGGAGGACACGCTCGGACCCGCGACCCTGCCCCGGACTGGGTCGCGCTGTGGATCCTCACCACGATCGCAATCCTGATGGCGAGCGGTGGCCGGCGGCGGCACCTGGTCGCTACAGATCCAGACAGGGACGCTGCAACGTAGATCAGTCGACGTCGCGCCGCCGGTCCGCGACAAGGATCCCTGCGCTCCAGGGCCTCCACGGCGCGGCGGCGGCGACAACCGCAGGGGCCTGGACGCCGACGAGATCAGGTGCGGGCCTGCACCACCGCGATCAGGCGCGCGACCGCGTCGGCGAGCGCCTCCTGGTGGTCGGCGGTCGTGAAGTCCAGGAGCGGCTCCGGCGGGAGCGGATGCTCGGACAGCGCTCCGCCGCGACGCACGTAGGCAACGGGGTAGAGACCGCCCTGGCCGTCGCTCTCGATGGTCATGGCCGCGACGTCCTCGGTCATCCCGTCGAGGACGTGGGCCAGCGGCAGGATGCCGGCGTCGCGGAGGGTGCCGTCCGGTGCAGCCGTCACGACCCGGGCGAGGTAGGCCTTCTGGTGCCACAGCTCGGGCGCCAGCGTCGCCTCCCGCAGCAGGTAGCCGACGAGGTCGCCGGGTGCCACGACGGGCCACTCCTCGATGTGCCCGAACCAGCGCTCCGCGATGTGGCGGGCAAGCACGAGGCTGTTGTAGCGATGGCCGTGGACGGCGCCCGAGTTGGCCGGTACCCCGTGCTTGCGCAGGCCTGGCGCGGACTGGCTGATCGTCCCGGCGAAGTAGATCCCCGGGACGGTGGTGCTCTCCCAGAACGGCGAAACGACCGGCAGCCGCTGGCACCAAACGTCGCGACACGCCGAGCTCCGGGAGGTCCTGGAGCGGACAGGTGAAGCCGGTGGCGGCGATCACCTCGTCGGCTTCGACGCACATCGGTTCACCGGTGTCCGTCCGCTGGAGGTCAACGCGGATCCCACCGTCGACCGCCGTGAGCCCGATGATCTTCGCGTCGAGGATCCGCACGCCGAGCCCCAGGAACGCGTCCTCGAACGGCTGCACGTAGCGCGCCCGGACTCCGGCCAGCGACCTGGTCTGGATGCTGGTCTTGGCCGGCGACGGCGAACAGACGGTGATCGACGACGCCCACGGGGCGAGTCCGGTGGCGAGCTCGAAGCCACTGTTCTGCTTGCCGATGATGAACACGCGCTTGCCGGCATAGGAGGAAGCGTCGCGGGTCTCCGCGTAGTGGCGGGCGAGCTCGATCCCCGGCGTCGCCGGGCTGGAGGGCTGGGCGATCCCGACCGCCAGGATCAGGATCCGGCAGCGGTACTCGCCGTCGCTCGTCTCGACGACGAAGATCGTCGCCATCGGGACCGTCCTCGCGGCGGGTCCGCTCCCAGCGGGTGCCGTAGCGGACGGTGATCCCGGCCCGCTGCGCGAAGGCCTCGAGGTTCTGCTGCATCGCCGGGCGTGACGGGAAGTAGCTCGTCGCGTCGAGGAACTCCGCCTGGATCGAGCCGGCGCCGGGCTCGTCGGCGAGGAGGCTGTTCCAGTCGTACCGCTGGTACTCGCGGGTGCCCAGCGCGGCCGGCGCGTGGGGCTTGGTCCATGAGAGCAGGCGCTGGAAGAACGGCCAGCGCAGGAACATCCCGCCCGGACCATCGTCGGCCGACAGGACGGCGTGCTCCACGCCGTGACGGCGCAGACCGTGGGACAGCTGCAGCCCGCCGGGCCCCGAGCCGATGACGACGACCGGGTACTCGCCGGGCGGAAACGGACGCTCGACGGCCGTCCACGCTCAGCTCCGCCACCGGTTGGCGTTGCGAAGACGACGCGCCTGCGCCTGCATCATCCGGAACATCACCGGCGGATGGGCGAGCAGGAACGGCCTGACGGCCGCCGGCCCGAGCACGAGCAGACTGAGCGACGAGGTCGCGACGACGTCGGCCGTGGGCGGCTCACTCAGCAGGATGGACACCTCACCGAAGAAGTCGCCGCGGTGCAAGGTGCCGCGCGTGGTTCCGTCGATGCAGACATCGGCCGTGCCGTCGAGGATGATGTAGAAGCCGGACCCCGTGAGGCCCTGGCGGAGCACGCGCTCGCCGTCTGCGACGACCAGTCTCTTCGAACAGGCCCGCCACGCTCAGCAGCTGGGGCGAGCCGAGGTCCGCGAACAGCGCGAACCCGGCGAGTGTGTCGGCGAGCTCCTCCCGGGTTGCCACGATGCCTCCTCGTCCCCCTTGACCGGTGCGGCGATGGTGTCGCCGCCGCGCGCATGGTCCCACACTCCGGACCACCGCGGGAGCCCGGCCTCTTGTCACGACCCGGCAAGGTCCCGCCCGGGAACCGGGCCACGGCGTAGGATGGTAGGCGTGCCGGCCGGCGACGACGCGTGCTCCCCCAGGCGTCGTGAGCCCGCCCGCCCGAGCCGCCACGACTGATCGAAGGCCCACGATGTCCGACCACGCCCACTCGCGCCCGCCCGACCCGCCGCCCGGCTGGTCCGCGCCGCTCGGGGAAGCGTGAGCGGGCGGGGCCCGCTCGGGCCGATCGCCTTCCGGGCGTACGGGCGGTTCAACCGCGACGCGCGGCTGATCCTCGTCACCAGCCTCGTGACGGGCGCGGTCGTCAGCCTGTGGTGGATCGACTTCAACCTGTACCTGGTCTCGCTGGGCTACTCCACGGCGACCATCGGCCTGGTGGCGACCCTGGCATCGGTCGCCGGCGGGATCATCGCGTTTCCCGCCAGCGCGGCGTCGGACCGGGTGGGCCGCCGGGCGATCTTCTTCGCGGGCCTCATCGCCGGGTGCATCGCGCTCGTGGCGCTCCTGGCCTCCGAGGCGCTGATCGTGATCATCCTCGCGGCGGCCCTATGGTCGATGGGCTTCCAGGCGTTCCAGGTGGTGATCTCGCCGTACATGACCGAGCACAGCGAGCCCGATCACCGCAACGAGCTGTTCGCCGTCCAGTTCGCGATCCAGAACGTCACCAACATCGTGGCCGCCATCCTGGGCGGGATCGTGGCAACCTGGCTCGCCGGCGTCCTGGGGTTCGATCCCGGGGGGCCCGGGGTCTACAGGATCATCCTGGTGATCATGCTGGGCATGTCCGCGCTGGGCCTGGTGACCGTGGCGCGGCTGACCGACGACCGCCCGTCCCGGACAGAGGCGGCGCGGATGCGGGAGCTCGGCGAGCCGGCGGCCTTCCCGGGGGATCCGCGGCGCTCGCGGATGCTCATGGGCATCACGATCCGCGACCGGGAACGGTTCTTCAAGCTCGTGTTCCCGGGATTCCTGATCTCGATCGGGGCCGGGCAGGTCATCCCATTCCTCAACCTGTTCGTGCAGGGCAAGTTCGGGCTGGACCTGACCCAGCTCAACGCGGTGTTCGCCCTCACCTCGCTGGGGACGGTGCTGGCGATCCTGGCGCAGCCCTGGCTGGCGCGCAGATTCGGGCAGATCACGTCCGTGGTGCTGGTCCAGGGGGCGTCGATCCCGTTCCTCGTGGTGCTCGGGTTCTCGCCGATCCTGTGGACCGTGATCACCGCGATGATGGTCCGCAACTCCCTGATGAACGCCGGCAACCCGATCTTCAACGCGTTCGCGATGGAGCAGGTGACGCCCGTGGAGCGCGCCTCGCTGGCCGCGGCCATGAGCGTGCTGTGGCAGATCGGCTGGGTGATCGGCGGGACGTGGTACGCGGTGCTCCAGGCCACCATGGGCTTCACGGGGGGCTACACGGTCAACTTCATCACGATCATCGTGCTGTACACGATCGCCACGGTGCTGTACTGGGTCTGGTTCCGGGAGGCCGACCGGCGGGCGCTGGCCGCGCGGACGGCGGCAGCCTAGAGCGGCGGCTTGCGGTCCGATCCCGCTTCTTGGGGCGGGCACCCCGGTCCCTGTCTCGAGCCCGCGACTCGGCCCGGTGAGTCACGCCACCGGTTTGACCCCGCTGGGGGTCACCAGGCCATCACGCGTGCAGAGGTCGCGCCCAGAATCGACGGAATCGCGGTCGATCTCTGCGCCAGCCTGCTGCCGATGACTCTCGGGTGAGTCGGGACAGGCGGGTGGGACCGGCGAGCTCACTGTCGCCCGCCGCCTCCCGCCGGTAGACTGCGCGCCATGGCAGAGGCGCCCGTCCCCGCTCGCACCAAGAGCGCGATCCCAAAGAACCCCGGCAGGCACGAGCTGGGCATGAAGGCGACGCTCCTGTTCCCGGACAGGGACATCGTGGAGCGGTTCTACGTGCCGCTCGTGTACACCGCGTGCCGGACCTGCTACTCGGAGCTCGATCCCCAGGAGATCTTCCGGCGGGCGGTCGCAGGCGAGGTCGCCCCGGCCTCGATGCAGCGCCTGATCTCCAACGTCATCGAGTCCGGCCACGGATCCACCATCGAGCACATCGTGTTCACGTTCGGGCTGTCGGGCGTGTCGCGCACGCTGTCGCACCAGCTCGTCCGCCACCGCGCGGGCGTCGCCTTCGACCAGCAGAGCCAGCGCTACGTGAAGTACAAGGGCGCGGCCACGATGCTGCCGGCGACCATCGCCGAGGGAGACCCCGGGCTCCGCTCCCGGTACGAGGAGCAGGTCGACGGCGCGCTGGGCTTGTATGCGGAGCTGGTGGAGGCCGGGGTGCCCGGCGAGGACGCGCGCTTCGTGTTCCCCAACGCGACCCGCACCAACCTGGTCATGACCACAAACCTGCGGGCGCTGATCCACATGTCCGGCCTGCGCCTGTGCACGATGGCCCAGTGGGAGATCCGGCGGCTGTTCCAGTTGATCCGCCACGAGGTGTTCGGCGTGTCGCCGTTCCTGGGCTCGTTCCTGGCCCCCAAGTGCGTGCCGCTGGGCTACTGCGACGAGTTCAACAACCGGGACGAGCACTGCCCCATCCGACCCCACAAGGACAACGTCCTGGCCGCGTGGGCCCAGAAGCGCGAGGCCGCGCGCGCCGCGGGCCGCGACCTGCCGGTCACCTGACCGATACTGTCATCCCGTCGCCGCCACCCACCATCATCTAGTCGACCGGCGCCCGGCACGGTGCCGCAAGAAGGAGCCCACAGCGTGAAGCCCACCAAGACCGTGACCTCCATCGGGGTCGTCGCCTTCGTCATCGCCGCCGTCATCACCGGCCTGGCCGGTATCTCGGGCACGGCGTGGTCAGGCTACGACCACATGATCGTGCTGTTCTGCGCGGTCTTCTTCGGGGTCATCGTCCTGGGCATGGTCCTCGATCGCGCCGCGCGCAACGCCGCCAGCGGCGGCCGGTAGGGGCTCCCGTACGGGACTCGAACGCCGGGACTCAGCTAAGGCGAAGACCAGCAAGGCGTGCTGGCTCGGTCGTGACCCGTTCGCACCTTGACTCACCCGTCACCTGTGGCGACGATCGAGACACCTGCAGCGCCAGAGCGAATGGAATGATGAGGAGACGGACGCCGTGGCCGACCTGCTGCCCAATCCCATCCCCGGCTGGCACTACGGGCTAGACCCGGAGGCTGCCGGGCTGGCCGTCCGGTCGATGGAGCGCGTGCACCACCGACTGGGCGACGCCTTGCGCCTCGAGCTGGCGGATCCGCTCGGGATTGGCGTCGAGGTCCACCTCCAGTGGTTCATCGCAACCCGCGTGGGCCCATGGGCGCTGTGGATCGCGTGTCCACCGGACGAGGTTGCCGCGCACGAGGCGGTGCTCGCCGCCGTCACCTGGTTCGGCGAGGCGACCAGCGCCCAGACGCTCGCCGAGCTCCGCACCTGAGCGGCGCTGCGTCGGCTCCTACCCGGCGCGGCGCTGGACCGAGCATCGCCACGCCTTGACGGACCGGCAGCCAGCGCGAGGATCGCCGAGCTCCTATTCCGGTTCGTCCGTCCCGGACATCGCTGGCGACCACCCCTCCGGCCGCCACGGGCACCAACCCCTAGGTCATCGTGCTACCGAGGTCAACCCTCGCCGAGCCCGGCGACGAAGCGCCTGATCACCCGCGCGAGACGCGGACCCGCCTGGGCGCCGGCCTCGAGCACCTCTTCGTGGGCCAGCGGCTGGCCGGTGTAGCCGGCTCCAGCGTTGGTCACGAGGGAGACGCCGCAGACCTCCAACCCGATCCAGCGAGCCGCGACCGCCTCGAGCACGGTTGACATGCCGACCGCATCGGCGCCCATGGTGTGGAGCATGCGCACCTCGGCCGGGGTCTCGTAGCTCGGCCCGACCAGGCCCACGTACACGCCCTCCTCGAGATCGACGCCCTCGGCCTCGCCCGCCGCTCGCAGGGCGGCGCGGTGAGCGGGCGCCCAGACGTCCGTCATGTCGGCGAAGCGGGGGCCGAGCTCGTCCGCGTTCTGACCGAGGAGCGGCGTCATCCCGGTGAGGTTGATGTGGTCGCTGATGATCATCAGCGTGCCGGGGCCGTAGGCCGGGTTCGCACCACCGGCGGCATTGGTCAGGATCACGAGACCCGCTCCGAGCTGCTTGAACAGCAGCACCGGCTGGACGATGAGGCCGGGGTCGTTGCCCTCGTACAGGTGGAAGCGCCCCTGGAGCACCACGACAGGGACGCCCGCGAGGCGTCCGAGCAGCAGGCGGCCCGCGTGCCCGGGCGCGGTGGCCACCGGCCAGCCGGGCAGCTCGCTCGAAGGGGATCGAGACCGGGTCCTCGAGGTCGTCGGCGAGACTGCCGAGACCCGAGCCCAGCACCATGCCGACCCTCGGCACGAGGTCCGTCCTGGCGCGGACGGCGGCGACGAGCGCGGCGAGGCGGGCCGGCTGCTCGGACGGGGGGATCGGGAGGGAGCGGTCGACGTCGGTCATCGGCTGAGGATACGACCGAGTGGCACCGCCGGTCGGGTGGATTGCGTGTTTCGCGCTGCCACCGATCCCTGCCTGCGCCGGAAACTTCGACGCCCGGGAGGAGTACCGACACCGGGATGCCGGTCACGTCCTTCCGGGCGCCCAACCGGGCCGCCCTCGCGGGCTGCCCTGCGCTGGTGAACGAAGCGCCCGAAGGAACCATGGAGCGGCGGACCTTGATGCGATCGCTGTCCGTGCCGCCGGCCTGGCCTTGAGGTGATCTCAGCCTGACCGGGTGGAGCGGCCTTGAGGCAATCGCCTCCGCTCCGGGCCTCCGTCGGCCCCCTCGGGCAAGAGCAACGTTATGGGGGCGAGGCCGTGTCTCCAACAGGGTTGTCCACGAATGTGCGCGCCACGGGGCCAGGGAAATCCACCACTTCTGCACCGGTGTGGACGACCTGTGGACGGGCAGGACCGCTCCCGGACCCTGAGACGGCGGGCAGCGGGCCGCAGCGAGCGGGTGACTCACCCTCCGAGGGCGAACATCTCCACCTTCGGCAGCCGTTCCGTGGCCGCGCTCCGCAGCTCCGAATACCGGTCCACCCGCGAGGACCACACGGCGCGGATCCGGTCGGCCAGCTGCGCGTCATCTTCGCCATCCCGCAGCGGGCGCTTGAGATCCGTGCCGTGGACCGCGAACAGGCAGGTGTACAGGTGCCCCTCCGCCGAGAGCCGGGCCCGCGTGCAGTCGCCGCAGAACGGGCGCGTCACCGACGCGATGACCCCGATCTCCCCTCCCCCATCCCGGTACCGGTAGCGACCGGCAACCTCGCCCCGGTAGTTGGCGACGGCGGGTTCCAGCGGCAGCTCCGCATCGACCATCGCGACGATCTCATCCGCCGGCACCACGTCGTCCAGCCGCCAGCCGTTCGCCGTCCCGACATCCATGTACTCGATGAACCGCAGCACCAGCCCCTCGTCACGCGCCCAGCGGGCCAGCGGCAGGATCGACGCCTCGTTCAGGCCGCGCCGGACGACGGCGTTGATCTTGATCGGCGCCAGGCCCGCGGACCGGGCGGCCACGATTCCGTCCAGGACCCGCGCCACCGGGAAGTCGACGCCGTTCATCGCGCTCGCCACCGCATCGTCGAGCGAGTCGAGGCTCACGGTGATCCGCTGTAGCCCGGCCCCGCGCAGGGCACCCGCCAGGGGCCGCAGCGCGGACCCGTTGGTGGTCAAGGTGAGGTCGACCTGGCCGCCCTCCGGCGTCCGCAGCGACGCCAGCTCGGCGACCAGCACCGGAAGGTCGCGGCGGACCAGCGGCTCGCCACCCGTGATCCGCAACTTGCCCACGCCGAGGCCCACGAAGATGCCGGCCAGCCGCGTGATCTCCTCGAACGTCAGCATCTGCTCGCGCGGCAGGAAGGCGAAGTCCCGCCCGAACAGCTCGGCCGGCATGCAGTACGGGCAGCGGAAGTTGCAGCGGTCGGTGACCGAGATCCGCAGGTCGCGCAACGCCCGTCCGAAGCGGTCCGGCAGGCCGGGCCGGCCATCGAAGGCCTCGCCGCCTGCGGCGCTCGAGGACCGGGGGGCGCTCGAGGACCCGGCCGGTGAGGCGGGCGAGGAGGTGGGATCGGGACGCTGGGTGGGCTCCACGGATCCATTGTCGCACCCAGGACGCCCAAGGGGCCCACCGGTGGTCTGGGTGGGACCTCGCTGCGCGCCGGCCCGGCGGGACGAAGGGGTGGTGCATCCCGGTACCACCGGAACGACCCGCTGGTACCTCCGGCGACTGCACCACAGCCCACCTCGCCGCCTATGGTGCACCCAAGCCCCGGCCCTGCCTGCCGTTCACGAGGAAGAGTCCCGACCCATGGCTACCACGGATACCCGAACCGGCTTCCGGCTCCCCTGGAGTTCGGATCGCAACCAGGAGGCCACGGCCACCGAAGCGGTGGCTCAGGCCCCTGACGAGGCCGTCGACGATGCTGCACCCGCAGTCCAGGCACTCGTGCCGTCGGACGGCACGCACGATCCGGGGGAACCCACGTCGGACGCCGTGGATCCCGACCCTTCCAATGCCATCGCCACGACCCACGCCCAGGAGCCCGCAATGATCGCCTTCGACCCGTCACCGGCTCCGGCGCCCGCGACGCCCAGGAAGCCCTCGAAGCTGATGGTCGACTTGGGCGCGGCCATTCGGGCAACGGCGGAGGCTGCCCGCGACCAGGCCCTGTCCCAGGTCGACGCGGACGTCGCGCAGGTCGTCGAGGCGATCCGCAACGGATCTCGTGAGGGCGAGGACGCGCTGCGCGTGCGCTCCGACGAGGACGTCGCCCAGATCCGGGAGTGGTCCCGAGCCGAGATCGCCCGGATCAAGGAGGAAACCGAGAGCCGGATTGCCGCGCGCAAGCACGGCCTTGACGAGGAGCTCGCCGCGCACGCCGCCGCCATCGAGCAGCGCGTGGGCCAGGTTGAGGGCACCGCAGCCGCCTACCGTGATTCGATGCACGCCTACGCCGACAGCCTGGGCAGCGAGGACGACCCCTCCCGCCTTGCGACGCTCGCGGAGTCGATGCCCGAGCCGCCCGAACTCGGCGCCTGGGCCGATCTCACGGACCTCTCGCTCACCTACGAGCCCGTCGGCACCGGGCCCGACCAGACCGTCGCCACTGTCGAGGCCGTGGCCGAGACACCCGACGCGGTCGACGAGACGTCCGAGGCGGGCGAGGGGGGCGAGGAGACCCCTGAGGCGGTCGCCGAGCCCTTCGAGACCGACGAGCCAGCCGAGATCCCGTTCGAGAACATCGTCGCGGCTCTCGGCGGCGACCGGGGCATCCCGGAAGCCCAGACGATGACCGAGGCAGCCCAGCCGGTGACCGACGGGTCCGAGCCCGCGGCCGACGAGTCTGCCCCCGTGGCGGACGCGATCGCCTCCGCGGCCGCTCCTTCGTGGGGCGACAGCCCCGAGCTGACGGTGAGCGCCATGCGCCGCAACGGCACCGGTGGCGACCAGGCCGACGCGCCCGCGGCCGACGATCCGGCCGTCAACGAGGCCAGCGATCCCATCGACCGTGGCGCGCTCCTCGCGGCGCTCGAGGCCGCGGCCGAGGCCGTCGTGGCCGCCGAGTCCGCCGCAGAGTCAGCCGACCAGGCCGAGGCCGCGGCTGACGCCGCTGCAACCGCCGCCGAGATGCTCCAGGTCCGCGTGGACGCGGACGGCGAGGCGGATCCCGTCGCCGAGATGCTCCAAGGCCGCGTGGCCGCGGACGGCGAGGCGGATCCCGCCGCCACGGCCGCGATGTCCGCGCGCATGGATGCCGGCGGGTTCGAGGAGTCCTTCGTCGACCGCCTGGCCTTCCTTATGCCGAACCACGGCGAGGGTGACGCAGACGGAGCGCCCCGCACCACCCAGGTCATCGTGAGCGGCCTCGTCTCGGTCGCCAGCATCGCGAGCTTCAAGCGCCATCTCGGCCGCCTGCCCGGCGTGCAGGGCGTGGCCGTCGCCTCCGGGCCGGCGGGTGAGTTCGTCTTCAATGTGACCCATCGACCGGACGTCTCGTTCCGGGATGCCGTCCCGACGATGCCCGGCTTCGCCGCGCGCGTGACGAACACCGCCGACGGCGTCGTGCACGTCACCGCTCGCGATCCCGAGTCGGAGGGCTGACCGGCATGTCCACCTCGCACGGCCGCCCGGTCGTCGCGCTCCTGCTGCCGACGGCGGAGCGTGACCCCGTCGTCGCCGAGCTGCACGCCGGTGGCTTCAACCCGGTCCCGCTCGACGGCGTGCGCGAGCTTGCGGCCCTGCTGGCGACCCGCCCCGACGTGGCCATCGGGATCATCGATGCCGAGATCGAGGCGGACCTGATCAACGAGGCCTGGACGCTGCTCCACTCGGGCGGTCGCTCGATCCCGGCACTCCTGATCATCAACCCGTCGAACCTGGACGCGCTGAACTTCATGGGCGAAGGTCACGAGGACGACGAGTACCTGACTCGCCCGTACTCAGCCGAGTCCATTCGCTGGCGCGTGGAGGCCATGTGCATCCGGTCCGTGGCCGTGGACGACGGCTCGGGGCCGGTCCTGCAGGGTGAGCTCGAGGCGTCGGACTGGAGTCGCCGCGGCCAGCTGATCTCGCTGTTCAACCCCAAGGGCGGCGTCGGCAAGACGATGATCGCCACCAACCTGTCGGCGATGCTGGTTCACAAGGGGCACCGGGTCCTCCTGATCGATGCCGACACGGTCACCGGTCACGTGAGCATCTCGCTCGGGATGGACGGCGTGCCGACGGTGGTCGACACCTGGCGCGACGAGCTGGAGGGCGGGCCGGTCGTCCCGTTCTTCGACCTCTCGTCGGCCCACCCCTCGGGGCTGCGGGTCCTCCCGCTGTCGTCCAGCCCCATCCAGACCGAGATCCTCGATCCGGAACGGGTGGCCAAGGCCATTACGGTGGCGCGCCGGTCCGTGGACTTCGTGATCGTGGATCTCCACCCGTCGTACAGCGCCCTCAACCGCGCGGTGCTCGACAAGTCGGAGCGGATCCTCGTCCCGGTGACCCCCGACCTGCCGGCGATCCGTGCGGTCATGAAGCTGCGCGACGTGGCCGCCGAGCTGGGCATGCGCGACCGCATGTCGCTCATCGTGAACCGCTTCAACAGCGGCGTCCCCACCGAGGACATCGAGAAGTCGGTCGGGATCGCGGCCTACGCCCAGGTCCGGTCGGCGGGTCCGGTCATCGTGAAGGCCGCCAACGAAGGCCGGACGCTCGTGGAGCTTGCACCCCGGGACGCGATCACCAGCGACTTCGAGATCCTCGCGGACCGGCTGCTCGGCCTCGACACCGCACAGCCGGCCAAGGCGACCTTCAAGCTGTTCGGGCGGACGATGCCAGCCCGGTCCTGATCCCGGATCCCCGCTGACCGCCGCGTCCGGCCGCGAGGCCGGACGCGCTCGATTCCCGGGGAGGCTGGCTGATCTCGCGCTAGCTGCGGTCCTGCCAGCTGATGCCGCCCAGCGGCGACCCCGGCAGCTTCCGGTGCGGCTCCCCCGTGCGCCTGTCCACCTGCGTCACGCCGCGAAGGTAGAAGCGGTTCACGAGGATGACCTCGACCTCGGGGTCGGTGACCTCGATGTCGCCCAGGCGCGCGGTGGCCTCCGCGACCGGGACGAACATGTCGGTGGAGCGCTCCAGCAGCCGGTCTGGCTCCGACCCGGGGTGGAGGTACACCGTACCGATGACCCGGAACGGAGGCACCTCGAGAGCGACGTCGTAGGCCACCTTGTGGACCTTGAGCGCGGCCCGCTCGGCCTCGGTCAGCGGCGGCAGGCTGTCCTCGCCCGCCGTGACGAGGATGAGATCGTAGGGATCCACGCTCTGGAGGCCCGGAGCGGGCTCCAGAGCGGTTGAATCCGGAGGCCCCCAGGACACGTCGGTGATCGCGATCGCCTCTCGCTTGTTGAGCGCGTCGGAGAGACGACCGCTGATCTGCATGCCGCCGTGCAGGCGCCAGTCCTCGGTGAGAGCCGTGAATGCGACGCCACGCACGTGACCTTCGCGCAGGCGCGCGGGATCCTCAGTCGATGGGCCGCCCGGCGGGTCAGACGCGCTGGGCACGCTCGCCGCGTCTGCCGACTTGTTGCGCTTCAGGAAACCGAACGGCACCCGCTCACTCCTCCTCGGCCTTGCCGGTGTTGCTTCGAATCGTGTCGACGACGGTGGCGTCCGCGAGGGTCGTCACGTCGCCCAGCTGCCGGCCCTCCGCGATGTCGCGCAGGAGCCGCCGCATGATCTTGCCCGATCGCGTCTTGGGCAGGTCCGGGACGAACATCAGGTACCTGGGCCGCGCGATCGGCCCGATCACGTAGGCGACGTGCTCGCGCAGCTGGATGGACAGGGTGTCCGACGGCTCCTGGCCGGACTTGAGGATCACGTAGGCGAAGATGGCCTGGCCCGTGATGGCATCGCTCTTGCCCACGACGGCCGCCTCCGCCACGGAGCGGTGGTCGACCAGCGCCGACTCGACCTCCGCGGTGCTGATGCGGTGGCCGGCGACGTTCATCACGTCGTCGACGCGGCCCAGCAGCCAGATGTAGCCGTCCTCGTCGCGCTTGGCACCGTCGCCGGCGAAGTACATCCCTGGGAACCGGCTCCAGTACGTCTTGCGGTATCGCTCCGGGATCCCCGTAGATGCCGCGCATCATCCCGGGCCACGGCTGCTTGAGCACGAGGTACCCGCCACCACCGAACGGAACCGACCGTCCGTCGGCGTCCACCACGTCCGCCTCGATGCCGGGCATCGCGAAGGTCGCCGAGCCGGGCTTGGTGGTCGTGACGCCCGGGAGCGGGCTGATCAGGATCTGCCCCGTCTCGGTCTGCCACCACGTGTCGACGACGGGCGTGCGGTCGCCGCCGATGACGTCGCGGTACCAGCGCCACGCCTCGGGGTTGATCGGCTCGCCGACGGAGCCGAGGACCCGCAGCGACGACAGGTCGTGGCTGCGCGGGATCTCCTCGCCCTGCTTCATGAAGGCGCGGATCGCCGTCGGGGCGCAGTACAGGATGTTGACCTTGTACTGCTCGATGATCTCCCACCAGCGGTCCCACGTCGGCGCGTCCGGGGCACCCTCGTAGAGGATTCCGGTCGTGGCGTTGGCGAGGGGTCCATAGACGATGTAGCTGTGCCCCGTGACCCAGCCGATGTCCGCGGCGCACCAGTAGACGTCGTCGGGCTTGATGTCGAAGACGGCCCAGTGGGTGAAGGCAGCACCCAGGAGGTAGCCCGCGGAGGTGTGCAGGATCCCCTTCGGCTTGGCCGTCGTCCCCGACGTGTAGAGCAGGTAGAGCATGTGCTCGCTGTCCACGGGGACCGGGGCGCAGACCTCGTCCTGGCGGTCCACGAGGTCGTGCCACCAGAAGTCGCGCCGCGGGACCATGTGCACGCCGTCCCCGAAGCGGTCAACGACGATCACGTGCTCGATCGTGGGCGTGTCCGCGATCGCTGCGTCCACGTGGTGCTTGAGGCCCACTTTCTTGCCCCGGCGCCAGCCGCCGTCCGCCGTGATCAGCACCTTGGCGCCGCAGTCGTTGATGCGGCCCGACAGCGACTCCGCGGAGAACCCGCCGAAGACCACGGTGTGGGGCGCGCCGATCCGGGCGCAGGCCAGCATCGCGATCGGCAGCTCCGGGATCATCGGCATGTAGATCGCGACGCGGTCGCCCTTGCGGACGCCCAGCTCGAGGAGCGCGTTGGCCGCCTTGGAGCTCTCGCGCATCAGGTCCGCGTACGTGAGGGTCCGGGTGTCGCCGGGCTCGCCGATCCAGTGGTAGGCCACCTTGTCGCCCAGGCCGCGCTCCACGTGGCGGTCCACGCAGTTGTAGGCGATGTTGAGCTCGCCGCCCGTGAACCACTTCGCGTCCGGCAGGTTCCACTCCAGGGTCCGTTCGTAGGGCGTGAACCACGACAGCCGGTCCCGCGCCTGGCGATCCCAGAAGCCCACGTAGTCCGCGGCCGCCTCGTCGTACAGCGCCGCGGTGGCATTGGCCTGGGCGACGAAGGCGGGGTCGGGCGGAAACGTCCGCTTCTCCGAGAGGAGGTTCTCGATCTCAGGCCCGTCCTGGGCCTGGGGGTCGACGGTCACGGGTCCCTCCGGCAGCACGCGTGGGTCGGGCCATTCTACGCGCCCGCCTGCGGTGTCTCGTCACGGAACCCGGGGCGTGACTCGGATCGGCCCGCCGCTAGTCCGAGTCCCGGGACAGGTCGTCCTGCGTCGGGCCCTCGAGCGTGCCGCCGCCCGGCGCGAACGGGTCGATGTCCGGGTTGCGGGCGAGGACGACGCGCTGCGGCCGCGGGATCTCGATGCCGTGGGTCGCGAAGGCGGCCAGGAGCCGCTTGCGGAGCTCGCCGCTGGCGGCCCACTGCTCCGTGGCGCGGACCAGGCCCAGGATCTTGATCGTGATCCCGTACTCGCCGAGGGCCTCGATGCGCTCCACGTGGGGCGGCTCCATGACGCGCCGGCGCCACTCGGGGTCGAGCGCCATCTCCCGGCCCACGTCGTCCACGACCTGGGTCGCCCGCTCGACGTCCGTGCCGTAGGCGATGGTGACGTCGAGGTTGATGCGCCTCCAGACGCGCGTCCGGTTCGACGCCACCTTGATCTCGCCGTTGGGCACGGTGTGGACCACGCCGTCGAGATCGCGCAGCGTGGTGCGGCGCAGGCTGAAGTCCTCGACCGTCCCGGTCACTCCCGCGATCGAGACCACGTCGCCCTTGCTGAACTGGTTCTCGATCAGGATCAGCGCGCCGGTGAAGTAGTCCCGGACGATGCTCTGCGTCCCGAAGCCCACGGCGATGCCCACGACGCCGAGGCCGGTCAGCGCAGGCCCGATGTCGAGGCCCAGCTCGCCCAGGATCATCACGCCCGCGATGACGATCACGAACAGCCGGACGACGGTCGCCCCGAGTCCCTCGAGCGTGTCCATCCGCTTCTTGACCTCGACGGCGGACAGCTCCTGCGCGGTGCCCTCGGACGTCTCACGGTCCAGTAGCGCCTTGACCACGGCGCGGACCGCGCCGCCAGCGAGCCAGATGACGACGGCCGCGATGCCGACGATGAGCAGGATCGGCAGGATCACGTCCTGCGCGAGCGCGACCAACTGATCCTGGAGGGCCTGGGTGATCTCCATGCGGCCTAGCCTAGATCAGCGCCGGTCTGCCCGTCGCCCCGCCGGCGGCGTGCGCCACCTGGGCCGAGGGTGGCGGCGGTCAGGCCGCGGTTCCGCCCGAGACGCACCGACACCGCCGCCGCCGAGTCGCGGACCTGCTGGACCAGCTCCGGCACTCGCACGGGCGTGATCCGGAAGGCCGGGCCCCAGATGTCGACCGCGGCCGTCACCTGGCCCCGCGCGTCGTGCACGGGGGCCGCGATCCCGTTGAGGCCGGCGTCGAACTCGCCGAAGGCCGTCGCGTAGCCGCGGCGGCGGATGCGTGCAAGCTCCTCGAGCAGGGGCTCCAGCTGGGTGATGGTCCGGTCCGTGAAGCGGTCCAGGCCCCGGCGGACCAGCTTGAGGATCTCGCGTTCCGGCATGGCCGCCAGCAGCACCTTGCCGGCGGCGACCGAGTGGATCGGCACGCCGCGGCCGGTCCAGTCACCCACGGCGACCAGGTTCGGGCCGTCGGCCTGGGCCACGGTCAGGAACTGGTCCCCGTCCGCGATGCCGAGACCCGTCGTCTCGCACGTGGCGCGGGCGAGGCGGTCCAGCTCGGGCATCGCGATCGCGCGCAGGTCGAGCGTCCGCTCCGCCTTCTCGGCGAGACGGATGACGACGAGCCCCAGCCGGTACCGGCCGGTCTCGCCGTCCTGCTCCACCAGGCCGCGCTTCTCCAGGGTGGCCAGCAGCCGCGACGCGGTGGACTTGTGCAGGCCAAGGCGCCGGGCCAGCTCGGTCACCCCCGCCTCGCCGTGGCTGTCACCCAGCGCGAGGAGGAGGGATGCCGCCCGGTCGACCGACCGGACGGCGTTGCCGTCGAGCACCATCCGAACCCTCCTCCGGGCTCAGTGGGCCGCGGAGGTCAGCTCGCCGCGCGCGCGAGCCTCGAGGGCCGCGTCGAGCGACTGGCCGAAGATCGTGATGACCTTGTCCACCGCGTCACCCTTGGCGTGTGCCTCGCAGATGAACCACGGCTCTCGGCTGTCGGGCTCGGGCATCGCGCCCCGGGCGTGCATCCCGACCGCGATCGCGTCGTACAGCTCGTGGTCGGTGTTCGCCCAGTCGCGGTACTCGCTCGCGACGTGCTCCGTGAACATGATCCCGAACATCGAGGGATGTCCGGTGATGTTGTAGGCGAGGCCCTTCGCGTCCAGCAGCTGCCGGAGGCCCGCCTGGATCCGCTCGCCGGTGGCGTGGATGGTGGCCAGGGCGTCCGTGTCGCGCAGGATCTCCAGCACCTTGGTGGCTGCCGCCGCAGCGACGCGGTTGCCCGCGTACGTGCCGCCGTGGCTGACCTTGGAGGGCAGCATGTCCATGATCTCGTCGCGTCCGGCGAAGGCGGCGGCCGGGTAGCCGTTGCCCATCGCCTTGGCATAGGTCGCGATGTCGGGCGTGATGCCGAAGAACTCGGCCGCGCCACCCCTCGCGAACCGGAAGCCCGTCTTGACCTCGTCGAAGATCAGCAGGATCCCGAACTCCTCGGTCAGGGCCCGCATCGCCTGGTGGAAGCCCGGCTCGGGCATGATCCCCTGGGCGTTGCCCAGGACCGGCTCCACGATGATGGCCGCGATCTCCTCGCCCTGGCGCTCGAACAGCGCGCGCAGGCGCTCGATGTTGTTGTAGCGCGCCGGGATGATCGTCTTGGCGATCTCGGCCGGGATCCCGCGTCCCCAGGCCAGGCCCACGGGGTTGTCCTCGTCGCCCAGGTCGGCCACGTTGGCGGGCAGGACGCTGATCAGGGCGTAGTCGTGGACGCCGTGGTACTGGCCCTCGAACTTCACGATCTTGGTACGGCCCGTGTAGGCCCGCGCCATGCGCATCGCGTGCATCGTGGCCTCGGTGCCGGACACGGTCATCCGGGCCTTGCCGACCCAGGGGTTGAGCTCCTTGATGAGCTCGACCGTGCGGATCTCGTCCTCGCTGGTCAGCGAGAAGCTCACGCCCTTGCGCATCCGCTCGTTGACGTAGTCGTCCACGCGGTCGTCGCCGTGGCCCAGGATCACCGGGCCGTAGCCCATCCGCAGGTCGACGTACTCGTTGCCATCCTGGTCCCAGACGGTGGCACCCTTGCCACGGTCGACGTAGATGGTGCTCTCGCCCCATGCCCTGAAGTTGGAGTCGGTGCCGCCCGGCAGCGACTCGCAGGCCCGCCGGTACATCGCGAGCTGGCGATCACGGCGGAACGCGGGGGTCGGGCTGGCAGGGGATTCGGCCGTCATGATGCCTCCAGGTGCGCACCTCGCCCGGACCCGGTCGGGCTCTCGTCGCGGGACACAGGCGACATGCGGGGCGCCCGCTCCGCTCCCGGTGCACGTGCCGGGACAGGCGTTGCGAGCCGTGCAACAACTGGGCCGGATCGTGCCACACGGTGGGAACGGCGTCAACACGGAATTCGTCCGTGGAGAGCCATTCGGCCCCGAATATCGCAGCAAGATCAGCGCTGACGTGGCCGATCCGCGAGTAGGGACGCGGGGCGCGGTCTGCCCGCTGGGCCACACCGGGCGCGGGCACACCGCGCGCCGGGCCACACCGGGCGCCGGGCCACACAGGGCGCCGGGTGGTGCGTGCGTGTGCCCACCGGACCGTAGCCCCGGTCCACGCCGGGTCTGGCGGGCCGGATCAACCCGGCCGGGGCTGCGGATGCAGCTCAGCCGGCGGGCGTCACCCAGGTCGGCAGCTCGCGCGCCAGCGTCGCGAGCGGCAGCGAGCCGTGTCCGATCAGCTCGTCGTGGAAGCGCCTGATGTCGAAGGCGGCGCCGTCGCGGGCCTCGAGCTCGCGCCGCAGCCGGCGGATCTCGCGCATCCCCGTCATGTAGCTCAGCGCCTGGCCCGGCCACACGATGTAGCGGTCGGTCTCGATGACCGCGTCGGTCTCGGACAGGCCGGTCCGGAGCAGCCAGTCGATGGACTCCTGGCGCGACCAGCCCAGGGCGTGCATGCCGGAATCCACGATCAGCCGCGACGCACGCCAGGCCTGGGCGTCGAGCATGCCCAGGCGCTCCGCCTGGTTGCGGTACAGGCCCAGCTCGTCGGCGAGGCGCTCGGAGTAGAGGCCCCAGCCCTCGACGTAGGCCGCGCCCGTCAGCCGGGAGCCGAGGCGCCGGAAGACGTTGAGCGACGGGTGCTCCATCTCCAGGCTGATCTGGAAGTGGTGGCCCGGGATCGCCTCGTGGTAGGTCGTGGACGCCAGCTTGGAGTACGTGCGGCTCGGCAGGTCGTACGTGTTGACGTAGTAGATGCCCGGGCGCGATCCGTCCAGGGTCGGCGGGTAGTAGTACGCGAACGGGGCGTCCTTCTCCTTGAACGCCTCGACCGGGCGCACCTCGCAGCCGGCCCGCGGCAGGCGGCCGAAGACCCGCGGCGCGACCTCGCCGGCCCGGGTGATGTCCTCGGTCGCGCGCGCGACGAGCTCCTCCCGGGTCGCGGCCTGGTTGGCGGGATCGGTGGCCAGGGCCAGCCGATAGGCGGCCACGTCGTCCCCGAAGCCTTCGGCGCGGGAGATCTCCCGGCGCTCGGCGTCGATCTGGGCCAGCTCGTCCAGGCCCACCTGGTGGACGTCACGGGGATCCATGTCCAGCGTCGTCCAGGAGCGGATCGCGTAGCGGTACAGGGCCTCGCCGTCCGGCGCGGAGACCAGGCCCGGCACCTCGCGGGTCGACGGGAGGTACTCCTCGCGGAGCATGTCCAGGAAGCGCTGGTCTGCGGGGCGGACGACGTCACGCACCGCGGCGAGGACCTGCTCCCGACCGGCGTCGTCGGCGACCCGGGACATCACCACGACCGGCGACTGCTCGACGGGCTGGGCGAGAAGTCCCTCGAGCTGGCGGATGGTCCGCTCCGCCACGATCCGCGCGGACGTCCGGCCGGACGCCATGCCCTCGCGCAGGATCGCGATGTTCGCCTCGAGGAATGGGCCGTAGCCGCGGAGGCGCGCGAGCCAGTTGTCGAGCCGCTCCGGCGTGTCGGCCGCCTGGAAGACCGCGAGCTGCGCGAGCACGGTCTGGGCGCCGTCGATGTGGCTGAGCGTGCTGAGCTCGCGGAAGGCGAGGTCGTCGCCCTCGATCGCGAGGTCCGCCACGATCCCCAGCATGTCGCGGGTGATCCGATCCTCGATGGACAGGCCTTCCTCGGGAACCTCGCCCGCCTCGCGACGGACCCGCTCCGCCAGGTCGCGCGCGGCCGCACGACCGGCAGGGCCCGGGTCGTCAAGCCGGTCGTCATAGCGCTCGTCGCCGTAGACGGTCGCGGTGGTCGGCGCCAGTTCCAGGTAGTCCTCCCAGAAGCGGGCGGCGATCTCGTCGACAACGGTGGGCTCGGTCACAGTTCAACCCCGATCCGGACAGGTGGATGACGCGGCGCGAGGCCGCCCAAGACAGAGGGAGCAGTCGGGCAAGCGTACCGCCGGGACGGGTCGGTCAGCGGGGTCCGCGCGTCAGCCCGTGAACAGCGACATCTGGTCGCCGGTGCGCTCCACGGCAGGGTCCAGGCCGATCAGGGGCTCGAGGTCCGCCAGCTCCACCTGCTCTCGGGCCGCCCAGTCGCGGACGTGGTTGGCCTTGAGGAGGTGCCAGGCCCCCGCGTCGAGCCCCTCGCGGAGCAGCGGCGAGCGGTCAAGCTTGTGGCGGACCAGCTCCACCCGCTCCGGGAGGACGACGAGGAACCGCACGAGGCGCTCGTCCGTGGGGATGCGGGCATGGTGCCGCAGGACCGTGTCGGAGAGCATGGCCGTCCACTCCACCTCGAAGGCCATCGCCATCTTCCCGCGGACGTACCAGACGACATCCACGTCCTCGAGGTCGCGGGCCGCGATCCTGCCCAGGCTGGGCGGTCCGGACAGCTCCCGCGACTCCAGGTAGTCGGCCAGCGTGTGGGCGCCCACGCGCCGGGACTGCTGCCGCTCTCCGACCCAGCAGCTGAACCCGAGTCGGTGGCCGAGATCCACGATGTTCGCGATGAGCCGGCTGTGCTCCTTGCTGCGACGGGCCAGGTCGTCGGTGGTGGACAGGCGGTCCGGCGTGCTCGCGATGCTCCGGTACGACTCCAGGCAGGCGCGCACGAGCGCCTCGTCCGGCAGATCGGGACCCGTGAACAGCCCGGCCACGCGGTCCAGGAACGCGGCCTCTGACAGCGGGCCGGCGGTCGACAGGAGACTGAACACGGCCCACTCGACCCGGTCGGCGAGCGGGACGGCCGCGAGCTCGACATCGGCCCTCTCCCGGAGCCACCAGCGATCGTCACCCACCTTGAGGAGCCGTCTCCCCTCTGCCCTCGCGAGCGCGGTTCGCACGAGCGTGAGCAGGCGATCGACGTGGTCGGCGGTGGGTGGTGAAACGGGTCCCGGAGCCGGGGCGGGATCCGGGAGGGGCGGGCCCCTGGGCCGGGACGGGCACCTCGGCTCCTGGGCGGGCTGAGGTCCGGAACCGGCCCGACCGGACGCGGGCGCGGCCTCCTCGTCCGGGTGCGCGGGCGCCGGAGGGCGCACGAGGCGTCGCAGATGGCCGGTGCGATCGAGCCCGACGAGGATCTCGCCCAGGAGCCCCTCGAAGGACACCGGCTCGCCCCGGAGCTTGAGCACGTCGACCGCGGCATCGACGACCGCCGCCTCGGCGGCCTCGACGGAGAACGGCACGTTGGCCCCACGTTCAGCCGGCGAGAACAGGCGATCCGATGATCCGAGGTCCGGGTCGCCGGCCCCGCCGGGGAGCGGTGCGAGGGCCTGGTTGGCGCGCGTCCTGGGACCCCGGGGCACCGCCCCGGATCCGGGAGGGACCAGCTCCACCATGCCGCCCGTCTCGCGGCCGGCCTCCGGGAGTCGCGCGCCGGCCATCCGGTACCCGGCGGTCACGCCGCCCAGGGTGCAGGCGACGAGCGACTCGGGCCCATCGCCCTCGAGCAGCAGGACGACGCGCGCGTCCCGGCCCATCACCGGTTCGGCGGCCCGCAGCGCGCGGGTGATCGCCGCGGCCTGCCAGCCCCACGTCGGGCGGACAGCGGGCCCGAACAGCGGCTCCAGCGGGAGCGTCGCCGCGGCCTCGCGGCCGAGGATCCACGAGGTGCCGTGGTACGCCCAGGCGAGGCGTTCGGCCACGGGGCGCAGGGGCGGCGTCCCCAGGGCGAGCCGGACGCGCGGCCGCACGCCCATGCCGGCGCCGTGGCGGGCCTCGATTCCCAGGGCGTCGAGCGCCGCGGGCGTGCCCTGCTTGACAACGGCGGTCGCGGCGCCCTCGGCGAGGCTGCGGAGGTCGTCCCCGAAGCGCGCCGGGACCGGACCCCAGGTCCCGCTCTCCAGGCGCTGGATGAAACCACGCACAACCCTGACCCCGTCCTCGAAGGCGAGCCACGGGTTCCGCTCGCGCCACTGCGCATTGCCGGGCAGCTTGACGTGACCACCGGAGATCTTGAGCGGCGCGACTCGCCCTGCCGACGTCGCGAGCCGGCTGGCCGGGGCGATCGCGTGCAGCAGCGCGAGACGCATGGCGGCACCGATGGAAGCGGCCCGGAGATCGCCCTCGGCCCGCTCCAGGATCGCCGCCAGCGCCACCAGCTGGCGCGTCGTGTGGAGGTCCAGCAGCTCATCCACGAGCGCCTCCCCACCGTCGAGCGTGGGGAACCGGTCGCGGAGCTCGTAGCGGATCTCGGCGCCTTCCTGGTCCATCGCGCGCTCGATGTCCGCTGCGTCCACGGGTGCCTGGCGGTTCTCGCCGCCACCCAGCTGGTCGCGACAGACGGGGCAGCGATAGTGCTTGCGGATTGGGCGCGGGCCGGCGGGCCGTCCGTCCTCATCCGTCGACTCCGCGACCCAGGTCACCTCGTCCAGGATCACCGCCCGGTCGCAGGTGGCGCACCGGCTGGCATAGCGGTCGGTGATCGACGCCTTGAGGCTGGACTCGCGGCGGGCGGATGCCGCGAGCGACTGGATCGCGGCGTCGAGGTGGCGGAGGTCCGGCGGGCGCAGGACGACCTCGGCCAGGAGCCGGTCCAGGGCGCTGGACTCGAGGCTGACCGCCTTACGCTGGCTGTCGATCGCCGCACGGGCCACCCAGCCGCCGCGTCCGAAGAGGTCCAGGACGATGTCGCCGGGCGAGGACGAGGCCTCGAGACGAGCGGCGACGAGCGCGGGCGGCGGGGGCGGCGCGAATCGCTCGTACGCCGGCAGGCTGAAGCCCGGTTCGACGCGGAGGAGCAGGGCGCGACCAGCCATGGGCTCAGATTGTCGCAGACGATCGGCGCGGAGTCGCGCAGTCGTGCCCGGGCAGTGGCGTAGCGTCTTGCACGCGGTCTCCACGCGGGTGCTGATCACCAGCGGTGCTATCCGGTGCCTATCGCCGACGCTCACGCGTAGCCTGACGGTGATACGGGTCGGGATATCACCCGGGGTGATCAGCCGGGCCCCAAGAACGACGACATTCCGGGTCTAGGCGGCGGGTTCGCCCAACGAATAGCACCAGCGGTGATGAGGTCGGCGATCATGCCCGCGCTGCGGCCGCGAATGCCCGGGATTCGGCCGCCGGATCCAGGCCGGCGCCAGACCCGGCGCGCGGCGTCAGCCGGCTGGCAGACCCGGCGCGCGGCGTCAGCCGGCTGGCAGACGCCCGGTGCGGTCACGCCTCGTCGAGCTCGTCCGTCTCCTCGACGAACGCCTCGTCCGTGGTCTCCTCGGGCGGCAGCACCCGGTCGAGGTTCTCGATCTCCTCGTCCTCGATGTCGTCCTCGAGGTCCTCCTCGAGCTCCTCGTCCTCGCGCACGAGCGTGCCCTTGGTGTACGGGCGCAGGTCGGTGGACTTGGCGGCGGTCGGGAAGCTGACCTTGCCGTAGTTGCGCGGGTCCTGGTACACCTCGCGGATGATCAGGCGGACGTCGCGGTCCCCGAGCGAGGTGACGCCGGCGAGGTACTTGTTGCCGTCGGCCATGAGCTTGAGCAGCCGGGCGGCGACCCGGGGCTCCACGATCCCGATCCGGATGCCGTTGCTGATCGCCACCAGGCGGTTGCCCTCGGGGATGAGCTCCACCGCGTCACCCGGGTTGACCTGGGCGAGCTCCGCGGGACGGGCGAGGCTGGTCAGGTGGGCGAACCCGGTCTTGCCGGTCTCCTCGACGAAGATGCTGACCGGGGCCTTGGAGCCCTCCTTCGCCGGCACGGTCTTCTCGCCGGCCTCGACGAGCAGCATCTTGAGGCGATCGATGTTGCGCTCGGCGATGCGGTTGGTCGGGTCGAGCGCCAGCGCCTTCTGGTAGTGCTCGCGCGCGATCGCCAGCTCGCCCATCTCCCAGTGCGCCTTGGCGAGGCGGTTCTCCGCCTCGGAATCCGCCCCCAGCTCGAGCAGGCGGCGGTTCGTCTCGGCGGCCTCCGACCACCGCGCGGCGGTGGCTTGCGCGATGGCCTGCTCGGCCAGTTGCCGCTTCAGGCGTGTCTGGCCTGCGGGCGTCTGGGCGGCGGCGTCGATCTCGGGGAAGGTCACGTGGAGGTCGTCCTTTCGGTGCATCGGGAGCGTCGCGCCGGGGCGTGTCGAAGGCATGGCACGCCGAACCGGCCAACGGTCGCGGGCACGTGTTTCTAACACTCCCCGCCCCGCGCGTCAAACGGGACGGGCCTCAGACGCGGAGCCGCAGGTTCCAGGCGATCACGACGACCGCCAGCGCGGCGAGGAGGATCGTCTCCCACAGGAAGCGTGGCTCGCGCCGCCGGGCGGGCGCCGTGGCGTGCAGCGCGTCCCACAGGTAGAAGACCAGCGTCAGCGCGGCGGGACCGACCAGCCGGGGCACGTCCATCGCGCGGAGCGCCCCGGCCGCAACCGCGATCACGATCGCGTAGGTCAGCGCCGAGCGCATCGCATCCCGCGGGCTGCCATAGCGCACGGACGCGACGCGGTAGCCAAGGACCAGCGCCACCAGTGCGTCGCCCAGGGCGAGGACCAGGAGCCAGCCCTCGGACAGCCCGCTGTCGATACCCGCGAACCCCGGCTCCGGGAGCCCGCCCGGGACGAGCACCGCGACGCCGGTGAAGCCAATGAAGGCCGTGACCACGGCCGCGGCGAGGATCCGCGCCCGGTCGCCGTCGGTGACACCCGTCGACTGCGCGAGCAGGCGGATCTCCAGGGCGAGGATCCGGTCCAGGCCGAAGGCGAAGGCCGCCAGCGCCGGGACGAGACCCAGGCCCGCAGGGACCAGCTGCAGCGCCGCCGCCGATCCCCCGGTGAGCACCGCCGGGACCAGCAGGGACTCGAAGGGCCGGCCGGGTCGCTCGTCCGCGCGGAGGATCGCCGATCCGGCAAGCATGATCACGATCGGCAGCAGGACCGCGACCAGGAACGCATCCGACCGTTCCACGAGGCGCGTGAACGCCACGAGGATCACCGCGACGAGCACGAGCTCGCGGCGGGCGAGGGTGACGTCGACGGGCGGGGCAGGCGATGCAGTCATCGCGGGCGATGGTACGTCGCGGGGCTCAGACCCGGCCGGGCTTCCCCGCGACCCAGGCCACGAGCTCGGCCCGCGATCGCGTGTTGAGCACGTGGCGGGGCTCCACCCACGCCCGGCGCGCCTGGTCCACCCCCCAGCGCACGTAGGCCAGCTCATCGGTCCGGTGGGCGTCGGAGTCGACCGCCAGGATGCAGCCCATCTCCACGGCCCGGCGGGCCCGCTCCGGGGCGAGGTCCAGGCGGTGCGGCGAGCCGTTGACCTCCAGGGCGGTGCCCGTGGCCGCGGCAGCCTCGAAGACCGCGTCCCAGTCCAGGTCCAGATCGTCCCGCGACTGGATCATCCGGCCGGCCGGGTGGGCGATGACATCGACGTGGGGACTGCGGATGGCACACAGGGTCCGGCTCGTCAGCTGCTCGCGGGGCTGCTTGCGGGCGACATGGACGGACGCCACGACCAGGTCGAAGCGGGCGAGCAGGTCGTCCTCGTAGTCCAGGGTCGCGTCCGCGCGGACCTCCAGCTCGCAGCCGTGGAGCAGCCGGAAGCCACCGGGAGCGGCGCCGTCGGGGAGCGCTCCCGCCGCCTCCTCCGCCGCGAAACGGGCGTTGAGCTCGGCGATGATCGAGCGCTGCTGCTCCACGCGCTCCGGGTCCAGGCCGTGGGCGATCCCCAGGCCCTGCGAGTGGTCCGTGAGCACCTGGTAGGCGTAGCCACGCCGCCTGGCCGCCTCCGCCATGGCCTCGATGGTGTGGACGCCGTCGCTCCACTCGGAGTGGCTGTGCAGGTCGCCCCGCAGGTCGCCGAGGGTGATCAGCGCCGGCAGGCGGCCCTCACGCGCGGCGTCGACCTCTCCGCGGTCCTCGCGCAGCTCCGGCGGGACCCAGGCGAGGTCAAGGAACCGGTACACGCCCTCCTCGTCGGGGAAGGTCCGGAGCTCCGCCTTGTCGCCCTCCATCGGCTGGCCGTCGGCGTCCAGCCGCAGGAAGCCCTTCTCGGACAGGCTCCAGCCGCGGTCGCGAGCGATGCCCCGCAGGCGGACGTTGTGGGCCGCGGAACCCGTGAAGTGGACGAGGTAGGTTCCGGCCTCGCCGGGTGGCATCACCATCAGGTCCACCTGCGGCCCGCGCAGGAGCGTGACGGCCGCCTTCGCCCGGCCGGCGCCCAGGACCCGGTCCACCGCCCCCAGCTGCGTGAACCGCTCCACGACGGCCTCGGGCCGGTCCGTCTCCACGAGCAGGTCCAGGTCCCCGATCGTCTCGCGGCGGCGGCGCAGGGAGCCGGCCTGGACGATGCGGGTCACCCCCGGGGTGCCCTCGAGCTGCGCCACGAGGTCGTCGGACAGCCGCTGGGCCTCGTCGAGGAGCATGCGCTGCGGCCGCGACTCCAGCTGGGCGATCCCCTCGAGGATCCGCTGTTCGGTGCCGGCGCCGATGCCCTTGAGGCCACGCAGCTCGCCGGCCTCGGCGGCGCGGCGGAGGCCGGCGAGCGTTTCGATGCCCAGCGCGTCGTGGACCATGCGCACGGTCCTGGGGCCGACGCCCGGGATCCGAAGCAGCTCGACGAGACTGGCCGGGATCTCCGCGAGGAGCCGCTCGTGGAAGGCCATGTGCCCGGTCGTGGCGAGCTCCGTGATCTTGTCGCTGATCGCCTGTCCTACACCGGGGATCGGGCGCCGGTCGCCGGCCCCGTATGCCGCCGCGACATCGAACGGGGCCCGGGCGACGGCGTCGGCGGCCCGGTGGTAGGCAACGGTCTTGAAGACGACCTCGCCCTTGACCTCGAGGATGTCGCCGATCTCGTGGAGGATGCGCGCCAGGTCGCCGTTGGTGAGTGGCGTGTCGCCGCTGGGAGGGGGCATGGCCCCATGGTAGGGCGAACCTACGCGGCCACCACCCGGTCCCGCCCGCCGCGCTTGGCCCGGTACAGCGCACGGTCCGCCTCGTCGATCACGACGTCCAGCGCCACGTCCGGATCGTCGGCCACCGCGACACCCACCGAGACCGACACGCCCGGGACACCCAGGCGGCGGAGATCCAGCCCGGCGACCGCGCGCCGGACCCGCTCCCCCACGTCGAGCGCGACCTTGGCCGAGGGGTTCTTGAGCAGGACCGCGAACTCCTCGCCGCCGAACCGGGCCGGGACGTCGTCGTCGCGCACCGCGGACGCGATCGCCTGGGCCACCTCGCGCAGCACGTGGTCGCCGACCGCGTGCCCGAACGTGTCGTTGAGCCGCTTGAACCGGTCGATGTCGATCATCAGCACCCCGACGCGGTCCTCAGCCCGGCGGCGGCGGCCGAGCAGGCCCAGGTACTCGTCGAAGTAGCGCCGGTTCGGCAGGCCGGTCAGCGCATCCGTGGAGGCCCGTGTCTCCGCCTCGCGCATGGAGTACACGCGTGCGAGCGACGCCGACACCTCGACGGCCGCGGCCTCCAGGAAGCGGAGGGTGCTCTCGGGCCACTCGACGTTGACCCGCCGCGACAGGACGATCGCCCCCTCCACGCGTCCGTTCACGCGCAGCGGCGCGGCCAGCAGGTTGCGCAGGCCGTAGACATCCCGCAGGCGCCCGGCGATGCGATCGGCGATGCGCTGGTCCGCACCCTCGCGGGCGGGCGTCGCCTGTGATGGGCGCCAGCCCGGGGGAAGGGGCGCCGCCGTCGCCACCACCGCGCCGTCGGCCTCGGCCGCGGGCGGCACGCGTTCGGGGGAGCTCAGCCGCGCCAGACCCGGGCGCCGCCCGCCGATCCCGAGCGGCACGAGGTCCGGGTCCCCGTCGGGGTCCGGCTCGATCGGCACCGCCGTCATCCGGCGACCACGCGAGGCGGCGATCGCGAACGCCGCGGCCGCCTGCTCCACCGCCGGATCCTCGAGCTCCCTCAGCGACATCGTCGTGCGCGAGGCCGGGGACCCGGGGCGGGTCGGCGAGAGGATCGCCTCCAGGTTGTGCGTCTCGGGGCGGCGGCGGACGACCGCCACGTGGTCGGCTCCGGTCCCGATCCCCAGCTCCTCCACGATCGCGTCCACGATGGCGTCCGGGGAAACCGAGCGGGACAGGCCGCGCAGGATCCGCGCGAACGACTCGGCCTCGGTCCGCCGGGCGCCCTCACCCTCCACCACGCTGCCGCGCTCGCGGGCCGCCGCCAGCGTCACCACGCCGATGAGCAGGAGCACGACGAGGTCCAGGGTGCGGGGGTCGATGGCGAACCGGACGGTCTCGACGGCGCCCAGGACCAGGAGCGACAGCAGCAGGGGGCGCCGGGTCAGGGCCCGCACGTCCGCGCGCAGCCCGCCATCGCCCATGGAGTATGCGGCCGAAGTCTCACCCTGGCCCAAGGATGGGGCCCGGCGACGACGCGGGCAAGCGGGCCGGCCGGTACTGTCGGCGGCCGGGTCCCGGTACTTCCGTACTGCCGCAGCGCTACCCGGACCCCACCCCAGCGCCCGCGAGCGACTCGTCGCCCGCCGGTCCGCGATGGCCACGGCCGCCTCGTCCGGGATGCGTCGACCCTTGCTCCGCCACAGGCGCTGCGGCGCCGTCGGCCGACAGGGCCTCGCGCGTACGGACCTGGTTGCCGCCCCCATCCTTGGCGGCGTACAGCCCGAGATCCGCGATCGCGATCAGCTCGGTCGCCGAACGGCCGTCGGCCGGGTGTGTCGCGATGCCGATCGAGGCGCCGATCGGGAACGCCATGCGCCCCTCGGCGGCGAACGGCGACTGCCGGAAGGCCTCGAGGATGCGGCCGGCCACGAGGGCCGCCTCGTCGCGATCGGTCTCCGGGAGGATCACGGCGAACTCGTCGCCGCCGTAGCGGGCCGCCACGTCCGATGCCCGCAGCGTCCCGCGGATCAGCCCCGCGACGTGGACGAGCACCCGGTCGCCGTAGAGATGCCCGAACGAGTCGTTGACCAGCTTGAAGTCGTCGAGGTCCAGCATCACGACGCTCAGCGGCCGGCGGGTGCGGGCCGCGCGGACGACCTCCTCGGCCAGGCGCTCGTGCAGGTACCGGTGATTGAAGAACCCGGTCAGCGTGTCCCGGTCGGCGAGGTTGCGTGCGGTCTCATAGAGCCGCGCATTGTCGAGCGCCATCGCGGCCTCGTGCGCCATCGTGCGGGCCAGCGTGATGAGCCCGGGATCCTCGGCTGGGCGACCGGCGAAGGTCAGCTCGACGAGGCCCACGCCCGTGTCCTTGGCGACCAGCGGCAGCATGATCAGGCCCCGCGTTCCCTCGGCGAGCAGGAGCGCCACCTCGGCGGGATCGGCGTCGGGGTCCTCGACGTCCACGACCTCGATCACCCGGTCCTCGAGGACGCGGCGGCTCAGCGGGTAGCCCGCGAGGTCGTAGTAGTCGTCCAGCGCCTCACGCTGTGGCCGCGGGGTAGCAGCCCAGGGTCCGCAGCCGGTCGCCGGCGCGGTCCCACGCGCTGATCTGGGCCTGCTGCGCACCGACGGCGCGGGCCAGGTGCTCCGCCATGAGGTCCGCGACGGCGACCGGGTCCAGCGAGCCCGACAGGGCGCTGCTCATGTCCAGCAGCTGGCGCAGCTCGGCGGCCAGGCGGCGTGCCTCGGCGAGGTGGCGGGCACCGGTGAACGCGGTTGCGGCCTGGTCCGCGAGGATCGACAGGAGCCGGACGTCCTCCTCGTCGAACTGGCGGAGGCCCAGCTTGGACAGCGTGATGACGCCCACCAGGACGTCGTCATACTGCATCGGCACGACCACCATCGACTCGTCGACGTCGTCCGTGCCCGGGATCGTCACGCCTCGCGGGTCGGCCAGGACGTCGGGGACGCACAGCGGCGTCCGATGCTCGGCCACCCAGCCGGTGAAGCCCTCGCCCACCTTCGTCCGCAGGATGTCCAGGTCCACCTTCTCGTAGGCGCCCACGGTTCCCTCGAACGCCACCGGCACGAGGTCGTCAGGAGGCTGGAGGAGGTAGACCCGGGCGTTGTGGTAGTCGATGACCCGGCGGGTCTCCTCGACCACCGCCCGGCCCACGTCCTCGCTGGTCAGGTTGGCGCTCATGCGGTGCGCGGCGTGCTGCAGGACGCCCAGCTGGCCCGTCCGACGGCGCTCCGCCGCGCGCGCCCTGCCGACGAGGGCGGCCGTGCACAGGATCGTGCCGCCGATCGTGAGGTCCAGGACGAGGATCGCGTCCTCGAACGTCTCCGGGCCGCCGCGGATCGTCCAGCCGACGACTCCGAGGACGAGGATCAGCAGGCCGCCCGCGAACACGAACGCATGGACGCGACCCGAGACGGCGCGTGGGCGGATCGTTCTGGTGCGGAATGGCGAGGAGGCGCTGCACGGTCTGCATGCTGACGGCGCGACGCGCCCGGGGGCACCAACCGAAGGTACCGGGCGGGCCCGACGGACGGCGCGAGCGGGGTCACGCGGGGGCCGGCCGCCCCTCTCCCCCTACGGCCCGAAGGCCCGGTGGAGGAAGGCGGCCATCTGGCCACGGGTGACGTTGGCCGTGGGGCAGTACTTGCCGTCCCCGCAGCCGGTGGCCACGCCTGCCTTGGCGACGAGGTTGATGTTGGGCTCGTGGATGCTCTGCTCGTCGTCGGTGAAGGCGTCGGGGGCGGTGCCTGCGAGCTTGAGGGCACGGGCGAGGAACGAGGCCATCTGCTCCCGGGACACGAGGGCGGCCGGACAGTACTTGCGTGGCAGCACAGCCGGTGGCGATGCCGGCCTTCGCGACCAGGTTGATGTTGGGCTCGTGGGGACTGGCCTCGTCGTCGGTGAAGGCGTCGGGGGCGGTGCCTGTGAGCTTGAGGGCACGGGCGAGGAAGCTCGCCATCTGCTCGCGGGTGACGTAGCCGTCGGGGCAGTAGGCGGTGGCGGTGCAGCCGGACGTGATGCCGGCGGTGTAGACCCACTCGATGTCGGGCTTGAAGGGGGAGCCCGCGATGTCGGTGAAGGGGGTGGAGGTTGGTGCAACCACCACCACTCGGTCGTTCACGCCGGTCGATGTGGTGAGGTAGAGCTCACCGCGCGGCCCGGCGACAGCCGCTCGCAGCCGGCCCCAGGTTCCATTGAACAGGACCTGCTGGGGCGTCAACGTCGTGCCTGAGGTGTCTGCCCTCATCCGTCTGACGTCAGCCTCCTTGAGGGTGCTGACGAGCAGATCGCCGCTCCAGTCACGCCAGGTGCTGCCGGTCACGAACGTCCCGCCGGAGGTGGCCAGCGTGGGGAAGTCGGATGCCCACGCGGGAGCGTCGTACGCGTTGGCCGACGCGCATCCCGTCGTGGGATACGCCACTCCGTCGCCCGTGTAGCAGGGCCATCCGTAGTTGCCGCCAGACCGGACCAGGTTCACCTCGTCGTCCCGATCTGGCCCGTGCTCAACGACGTAGACCTGCCCGGTCCCCGGGCGGAAGGCGATCCCCTGCGGGTTGCGGTGGCCCATGCTGTAGACGGCGCTCCGGCCGCTGGCGCCGGGAAGGATCGGGTTGTCGGCCGGGATCGACCCATCGCGCTCGACGCGGAGGACCTTGCCATTGAGGCTGTCGGGATCCTGAGCAAGGGATGAGGTGCCCGCGTCACCCATGCCCACCCAGAGCTTCCCGGTTGCGTCCATCTCGAGGGCGCACCCGTTGTGCCGGGTGCTCGCAAGCATCCCTCCGAGGAGCACCAGCTCGTCGGTCCAGGTGCCATCCGCCGCAACCCGGTAGCGCACCACCTCGTTACGCCACGCACCGTTCACGTCACGTGATGCGCAGACGAAGACGAAGCCGTTCGTCGCATAGGCAACGTCGACCGCGATCCCCATGAGCCCGGCCTCCGCTTCGGCTCGCACGCCAGGGATGACCACGGTCCTGACCAGGAGAGCATCTGCGGCACCGCTCGCATAGACCCGGACCCTGCCGGGTCGCTCGGTGACGAGCATCTGGCCGGCCGGCGTGAACGCCACGTCCCATGGGATGACAAGCCCGTCCTGGACCACGGCGGTGCCAAGCGTCGGGCTCGGCGGCCACTGCCCCGTCCGGCCCGCCGAACTGCAGGAAGATGCAGGCGAGAGCGAGCAGGGCCGCTCGGCGCAGCATGCGGATCCTCATCCTCAACTCCCGACCCGGATGCGGCAGAAGGTGTCAACCGGGAACTCCCGCGTCGACCTTACCAGCGGGGAGGACCGCCGCAACCTGCCGGATGGCGCATCGGCGGCGAGCCGCCCAGCCGCAGGCCTTCCCGGCCGGCAGCTGGGAACGAGCCTACCGGTTCGACCCGCCCGGTCCGCCAGTCGACGCCCTCGGGCGCGGATACGCGTCCAGAAGCGCCGTGGCGGCGCGGGTCCACGAGTAGGTAGCCTGGAGCCCGGACAGGACCCGGGCAACCTGGTGACGTCGCGCCGGGTCGCGCAGGGAATCGATGGCCGCATCGAGCGAGGCGTCGTCATCAAAGCGCGCGCCGATGTCGACCCGTTCGGCGAGGAAGCCGATCTCCCCCTGCCCCCGATGCACGAGTGGCGTCGCGTAGGCGATCGCAACGTACAGGTTGTTGGGGGCCGCATGAGCCGCGTAGGGATGGTCGGGCACGAGACTGTAGTAGAGGAGATCCGCCGCAACCGTCGCCGTCGTCGGATCGGGCAGGAAGCCGAGGAATCGGACGTTGACCAGGCGGGCGGCCGCATTCGCCACGGATGCCTCCTGCACGCCCCGACCGGCCACGAGGACCAGGTCCCCGGGCACGCGTTCAGCGTGCCGGATCAGGGAGTCGATGTCCCGGGAAGGGTCGAGCCCACCCGCGTACAGGATCGCCAGGCGGCTGGGTTCGATGCCCAGCGACTCCCGGGCCTCCTCCCGGCTCGGGGCGCCCGTCGGGGCATCGATCCAGTTGCCCACGACGACCGATCGAACGCCCCGCTCGGCGAAGTAGGCCTGCCGTTCGCCGCCGACCACGATCACCAGGTCGGCGAACCGTGGGAGGACGCGCTCAACCGCCGCAATCAGGCGCAGGAGTGGCCGGGGATACTTGTGGCTCTCCATGACGGCGTAGATCTCGAACGCGTCGTAGATGATCAGGGGGCGGCCGACGAACGGTGAGATCACAAGTGCGGCCGCCAGCATCGGGAGATCGACCGCATGCAGGATCCCCGGCCGGCGGGCGCGGATCAGCGGCACATAGTGAGCGACCGCTCGGGCCAGTGAGGCGAGCTGCGCGATGCCGCGACCGTCTCGACTGACCGGGCCCACGCGCCGAATCTCGACATCCCCTTCCCGTGCTGCTGGCGGCATGGCCCCGGATCGATCCCAGCCGAGGATGCGCACGTCGTAGCCTGCGTCGCTCAGGGCAGCCGACTCGCGCTGGACACGGGGATCCGGGTTGTATGCCCGTTCGAACAGGATGTCCACCCGGTTGTTCCGCGACCGCCGGCTCACGCGACGATCCTCTCGATCGTGTCGCGGATCACCTTCACCCGATCGCGCTGCACCTCCAGGCGCTCGGCCAGCCCGAGCTATGCGCTCCGGACGGGCGAGGATCGCGACGCCTTCCGCGATGCGCCCCGCCGTCACGTCGCGCAGGGGAATGGCGACGTCTGCCAGGCCGAGCAGTTCGGCCGCTGCGCCCACCTTCGCGTCGTAGACGATGGGGACGCTCGGCACGCCCGCGACCGCTCCGAGGATCACCCCGTGCAGTCGCATCGACACCAGGGTCTGGTAGCCGTCCAGCGCCATCGCAGCCGCGTGTGGATCGGCCGGAAGCTGCGACACGGACACAACCTGACGGGCCTCCTCGGACAAGGCGGCCTCCATGGCAGCAGAGATCGCCGAATCCTCGACGGGATGCATCGTCAGGATGTCGACGGGCACGCCGCGCGCATGGAGCGCCATGGCTGCGGAGGCGAGTGCCTCCACGAGGGCACCCAGCAGGGACTCATCTCCCGGCGCCGGGGACCGGACGATGAAACCGACGCCGCGGCGCGCCGCGGCCGGGTCGGCACGCATGGCGAACGCCGGGTCCGCGGCCATCGTCACGCTTGCGGCGGGGATCAGGGCGTGCGCCGCGACCTCGGATGCCCGGTCGCGAACGATCACCGCGGAGCTCAGGGCGAACGCGACGCCGCCGAGGATCCTCCAGGGCCGTCGGCGGACCGGACCGACACCGATCCCGGCCCACACGACGGGCCGACCCAGCAGCCGCGCAGCCAGCACCCAGGCGAGGTACCGCGGGATCACCAGGGGCCAGTAGTCGTTGACAAGACCGCCCCCGGAGATGATCAGGCCGTCGCTTCGGCGGATCCGCCGCATGGCGGCCGGCGTGGGAAGGAGCCTCCACGGGTGGATCCGCCGCGCTCCCTTCGCTCCCCAGACCGGCCCCACGGTGCCGGCCACGATGGTGTCGAAGGTGGCCGCGCCGTCGAGGAGTCGCTCCAGCCCGCACAGGATCGCCTCGTCGCCGACGTTCCCGAAGCCCTGGAAGCCGACGGCAATCAGCCGCGGCAGTCGTGGGGTCACCCTTGCACTCCCCTGTTGGCTCTCACGCACTCGTCCTCCCCGGGCGGCGACCCCCTACGAGTCGCTTGCCTCCCTCGAGGAGACGATGCCCGACCAGCCGGACGTCGGCAACCCTCGGGACGAGATCCAATGCCGGTGTCCCAGAGGTGGCGTGGTATGCGCGCGCAAGCGCGGATGCCGTCGCGGCGTAGGCAACCAGGGAGACGGCAGCGGCACCGTTGATCCCGTAGACCGGCACGAGCAGGACGTCGCCCACGATCGTGATCGGGACTCCGATCAGCGACACGAGCGACACGATGCCCGGCCTGCCGCGACCCTTGAGGTCTCCGGAGATCAGTCGGGAATACGACAGCGGGATCGAGGCCACGAGGAGGATGACCATGGCGGGATATCCAGTGTCGTACGGCGGGCCGAACAGGATGCCGAGGATCGCCGGCCCGATCACGGCGAGTCCGATCGACATCGCCGCCACGACCACGATGACGGCCCGGACGACATCGCCGGTCATGCGACTGGGGGCCCCCTCCGTCGCGACGGCTGGGAACAGGAAGGATGTTGCCGCGTTGGCCACCTGTGTCGAGACCTCGGCAATGCGCGTCACGACGAGGTAGACGGCTGCCGGGCCAAGCCCGGCGAGCATGCCGACGAGGATGAGATCGATCCTCAGGCTGAAGTACTGGAGCACGTTGCCGGGTTGACCACGAAGCCCGAAGTGGAGCGCTTCCCGCCATGCCGGCAGGTCGATCCGAGGCCGAATGGTGCCCACGCGGCGCCTGACGACGCCCAGCGCAAAGACCATCGCGATCGCCACCGCAACGCCACTCGCCGCCAGGTACCCGGCCGACGATGGCCACACGAGCAGGACGGCCAGCATGATCGGCAGTGTGCTCAGGTACCGGAGTCCCTCGGCGATCGTGAATGGCCCGTTGGCGCCCAGGCCAAGCAGCATGCCGCCGAACACGTCCGCCAGGACCGTGGCGACCCCCAGGACCATCGCGGCCACGAGCAGGGCCGTGTACGGCTGGAACCCCATCGCCTGGCCACCGAGTTCAAGCCCGACGCCAACCGCCACACCGGCGAGCACCGCCAGGGGGAGCACCAGGCCGATGATCGACCCGGCCTCGCTGGCGATCGTGGTCGATCGGCGCAGACGGTAGATCGCAGCCATGGTGAGTCCGGCGTTGGCGACGACGGCGACGAAGATGACGAAGGCCTGGGCGACGCCGGCGGCCCCGAACACGGTCGGTTCCAGGAGCCTGGCCGCCACGACACCGGCCAGGAAGCTGAAGCCCAGGCCCACCAGCCTGATCACCGAGAGCGCCGCGAGGCTGCGCCCGAACCCTCCTGCGTCCGCCGGTCCGCTCATCGGGACCCGACGCCATTGATCACGAAGGCAGCTCCAGATCACGGCGGAGAACCGACACGATCTGCGGGGCGGCCGTGCCATCGCCGTAGATCCCTTCGCCGGCCCGCCGCATCGCATCGCCGATCGGCCGGGTTCCGCAGGATCTCGAGCGCACTCTCCCGGATCCGGTCGGCATCGGTCCCGACGACGCGGACGGCGCCGGCGCGGACACCCTCCGGCCGCTCCGTGACCTCGCGCGTGACGATCACGGGCACCCCCAGGGTCGGTCCCTCCTCCTGGACGCCGCCCGAGTCGCTGATCACGAGCTCGCACCTCGCCAGGAGCTCCAGGAAGACGTGGTACGGGAGGGGGCCCGTGACGACGGTCCTCGGGTCGTCCTTGAAGCGGGCCTCGATGGGCGCCCGCGCCACCGGATTGGGGTGGGTCACGAACACGAGCGACAGCTCCGGCAGGGCGGCCAGCACACCGGCCAGCCCCCGGGCGATCTCGCCGATCCCTCCTTCCCACGATTCCCGCCGGTGCGCCGTGGCCAGGATGAACGGACGAGCGGCAATCACCCCCAGGTCTTCGGGCAGCTCCACGGGCCGGGACGTCATCGTCCGCAGCGCATCGACCACGGTGTTACCGACGACGTGGACACCGTCTCGAACCCCCTCCGCGGCCAGGTTCGCGGCCGCGGTCTCGGTCGGGGCGAAGTGCCAGCGTGCCATCACGGCGATGGCGCGCCGGTTCATCTCCTCGGGGAACGGCGAGACGCAGGTCCCCGGACCGCAGGCCCGCCTCGACGTGCCCGACCGGGACGCCCCGGTGGAACGCGGCCAGCGCGGAACCCAGCGCACTGCTCGTGTCCCCCTGGACGAGGACGGCTCGCGGGCGGTACTCGTCCAGCAGGTCGCCAATCCCCGCGATGGTCGCCGTGAGGACGTGGTCGAGCGTCTGGCCGGCCCGCATCAGGCCGAGGTCCTCGTCGACGCGGATCTCGAACTGGTCGAGGACCTCGCTGACCATGTCGCGGTGCTGGCCGGTCGAGAAGACGGCCGTCGGGACGCCCGCCTGGTGCAGCGCGCAGATGACGGGGGCGAGCTTGACGGCCTCCGGCCGGGTGCCGAGCAGCACGGCGATGATGGGTGTCGTCACGCGACGAGATTACCCGCCACCACAACGGCTCGCGGACAACGCATGCAGCGACGGGCCGAGTG
>CAWDHT010000015.1:0-267663 GCA_963802165.1 uncultured Chloroflexia bacterium
CCCGGACGGGTCGGGGCCTGACCAAGCCCACACCACATACGAGTAGATGACATGCACCTTGCCGAGGGGATCCACAGCCACCGCTGGATCCGCGCCCGCTACGGTGACCTGTGTCGTGACCCAGGAACCGGATCTGCGGGTGGCGTACCTCACGCCCCCGCGGCGTTGTTGAAGGCAATGTGGGCGTGGCCGTCAGCGTCGAGATCGAGCGACGGCAGGAAGCTGCTGGCATCCATCTGCACCGGGGAGACCTTCCACGTCCCGGAGCGTATTGGTCACGTACCAGACGCCCTGCCCCGTTTCGAGCGGCCCGCGCCAGAAGGCGACATGAACCTTGCCGAGGGCGTCCAGCGCAAGGGATGGCTGGCGGTCCTCCGGGCCGGTCGAGATCCGAGTCGTGACCCAAGCCCCCGTCGGGTTCGTCACATGGAACAGACCGGAGCCTTCGCGCGAGTAGACGACGTGCACGCCGCCCTGGCCATCGACGGCGACCGATGGCTCACGGTCGCCCCCGGCTGTAGGCAACGTCATGACCCAGCTCCCGTTCGCCTTGGTGGCGTAGCGGATTTCACCAGGTGCCGACGTGGTGAATGCAATGTGGGGCCTGCCGGCTCCATCGAGGGCGAGTGACACACCTCTCACCAACGTGTCCGAAGTGACCCGCTCGTGGACCCAGGCCCCCTTCGACCGGCTGGCGTAATAGAGGCCGGGATCGGCGCCCACCCGGACGTACGCCACCCGGGCATTGCCGCTGCCATCGAGCGCAATCGATCGGCCAACGGCCTCAACGGAATCGGCGATCTGCGCTCCTGTCCAACTCCCTCCGGCGTTGGTCAGGTACTTGAGCTCCTACTCCGAACAGGCGGTGGTAGGCAACGTACACCTTGCCGGCGCCGTCGACGGCCAGGGACGGCGACTCGTCGGAGCCGTCGGTGAGCTGGCTCGTCATCCAGCTGCCGGACGTGTTCGTCACGTTCAGGATGGTTGCCATAGGGGAACTTGCCAAACGCAACGTGCACTTTGCCGGCTGCGGTGAGGGCGAGTGATGAGATTCAGGTCGTACCGGTCGGTCGTGATCTGCGAGGTGGTCCAGGTGCCGCTGGCGTTGGTCGCGTGGTTGATCCCGTCATGCCACGGGGCCGCCTCCGTCGAGCGGGAGAAGGCAATGTGCGCCTTGCCAGCGGCGTCGAGCGCCAGGGACGGGCTCCAGATCGAGTCGGTGGTCGGGTCAACGGCCGTCGTGGGCGTGACGACCAGGTGCCGCTCCTGTTGGTGGCGTAGAAGACGCCCAAGGAGTACTCGGTGGCACCGGAGCGGAAGAAGGCAACGTGCACCTTCCTGATCCGTCCACGGCCGCCGATGGGCTGAAGTCCGGCGAGGCCGTCAGCCGCGACACGACCCAGCTGCCGCTCGTGTTGGTCGCGCGGACGAGCTCGTTGCCCGCGTCTCCTGCCTGGAAGGCACCGGCGATGATGTCAACCTGCCACCGCTGGTCACCGCGATCGCCGGGCGGATAACCAGTCTGCGCCGGGGCACGACCTGGCGGCCGACCACGTCCCGGTCCTGTTCGTGACGTAGTACGTTCCGTTCGGTGTCGTACTCGGATCCGCGGTGATCGCAATGTGGGCGGACCCGTTCACATCGAGCGCGAGCGCCGGTCCCGAGCCTGCCGCACCCGCCCACGCGAGCTGGGTGACCAGGTCCCGCTCGCATTGGTCGCGTAGTAGACCCCGGCGCCCGTCTGGGTCCGCAGGTATGCAATGTGGACCTTCCCGCTGGCGTCGCCCTGGACGGAGAGCACCATGGTCTCGAAGCTGGAGACGAGCGTACTGACCGTTCAGGCACTGCCTGCAGCCGCAGCCGCCGGCTCGAGTCGGTCCGTGCCAGCGACCGCCACCTCGGGCTCGAGCCGCACGGCGCCTCGCGTCGAGCACTGGAGGAGGGGCGGGCCGCCCCGGTGGCGAGCCCCGGGAGTGGCGGGCCCGGTGGACCCCTCATCTCCGGCGGGACCGACACGGGTCCCCGTGGGGGACGGGAGCCGGTCCGGCGACCGGGTCGGGCGCACCGGTCGCCGCCGGCTCCGCGGCCAGAGCGGCGGGGGCGGGAGCAGGCGACCCGAGCAGCACTGCAATCCCCACCGCGATGGCACACGCCACGGACAGGCTGGACCGTGCCGCGGACTGGCCGGGCTGCCTCATCTGCTCTCCCCACCCTTCGTCATAGGCCAGCACCGCCCTCGATCGCGAGAGGCTACCGACGGGTCTGCCGGCCGCCACGGCCAATCGGCACGTCGAGGCCGACCCACTTGGCAGACGCGCGGAACCTCCACCTCCCTTCCCCCCTCCCCCTACGGCCCGAAGGCCCGGTGGAGGAAGGCGGCCCATGACCCCGGGTGACGTTCGCTGTGGGGCAGTACTCGCCGCCACCGCAACCGGTGGCGACACCTGCCTTGGCGACGAGGTTGATGTTGGGCTCGTGGATGCTGGTCTCGTCGTCGGTGAAGGCGTCGGGGGCACTGCCACCGAGCTTGAGGGCTCTTGCGAGGAAGGACGCCATCTGCTCTCTCAACACCAGGCCGTTGGGCAGTACTTACAAGTTGTAGGTGGCGATGCCGGCTTTCGCGACGAGGTTGATGTTGGGCTCGTGGATGCTGGCCTCGTCGTCGTAGCTGGGGCGCTTTCCGGTGAGCTTGAGGGCCCGCGCGAGGAACGAGGCCATCTGCTCCGCGGGTACCGTGAGGTCGCCGTCGGGGCGGTCGCGCTCCAGACGAGCAGCCCGTGGTGATGCCCTCGAGGTAGACCCACTCGATGTCGGACTTGAACATCGACGAGGCGATGTCGGTGAAGGGGGTGAGGGTTGCCGTCGGCGTCACCCCGATGCGCGGCTCGAAGGCGGCCCGTCCCGACGGTGTTGCTGGCAGTCACGGTCACCGTGTAAGCGGTCCCGTTGACGAGGCCCGTGACCGTGCACGAGAGCGTGCCCGACGTGGCGCAGGTCTTGCCGCCGGGCGCGCTGGTCGCGGTGTACCCCGTGATCGGGGATCCGCCGGCCGAGGCTGGGGGCCAGCCGCTTGATGAGCGCGGTCCCGTTGCCCGGCGTGGCGGTCACGTCGGCGGGAGCGGACGGCAGGCCGATGACGAGGTCGACGTAGGCGTCGTCGATCCCGACCACGGCGAACAGCGCGGCGAGGTCCTGGACGAAGCCGTCGGGGCCGACATAGCCAGCACCAGGACCCCGGTCGGGTCGACGTACTTCGAGCACGTAGGTGCCGACATCGAGGGTCACGTTCAGGTACTTGCCCGTCGTCGGCGCTGGCGGTCGTCGCAAGCGGCTCGGCCGTCGCCTCCCTTGGCGATGACCGCAACGTCGAGAGTTGGGTGCCCGTCGTGATCACGCAGGGTGCCGCTGATGTAGCAGCACCAGCAGGGTGACGTCGAGCCCGGCGACCGGGTCGGTCGCGACCACGACCAGCCCGGCTTCGAGCGGCATCTGGGTGTAGCCCGTGGCGGACCAGTAGCCGTCGGCGTGGTCGCCCGACGGGTCGACGAACCCGAGAGCTTGTACGAGCCCTCGGAAGCCCTTCGAGCACGAAGGCCCCCCGGCGTCGGCCTGGACGGCCGCGCTGTTGCCGCCCCCCGATGCCGATCGCGATCGCCAGGCTCCATCGATCGGCGCCCCGCCGATGCCGGTCACGGTGCCCGACACGGCGACCGTCGGCGCTACGGCAGCCGCCAGGGGCGCGGCCCAGGTCCCTGCCGGCCACCTTGGACGTGGCAGGCTGGAGGGGAGTTGGTGCAGGGCGTCTGGAGCGACGGCGAGGATGCCGAGGACGGTGTTGCACACCTGCCCGTTGGTCAGCACGAACCCGTGGCTCGGCCCCGCGGCCACGGAGTGCGGCTGCGACCACCCGCCCCAGCAGCAGGTCGACGACGTCGGTGGCCACCCCGTTCGCGTTCTCCATCCACTGCGTCGAGACTCCCGAGTCAGGCTGCCGGCGCCGACGACCATGTCACTCCGGTTGCCGACAGTGAGCACCCGGACGCCGTGGCTCACGGCCCACTCCCCAACGGCCACGTTCGGCCGGCCGCTGGTCGAAGGAGCGCTCTCTGGATCGACCGGTCGCCGTACGCGGCACGTTGCTCCCCGTCGCCCAGATCTGGTCGAACTGGCGCAGGTTGCGACGCGACCGAGGCGAGGTAGCACGCCGCGGCAAGCGGGCCGCCGGTGATCCCGACCAGTGCCGCCGCGCACCATGTTCTCGGCGTCACGCACGGCGAGGCCGCCGATCGGGCTGTCGAGCGTGACCACTCCGGCAAGGCGCCCGGTGCCGCCGCCCGAGGTGATCACGGCCGGATCGCGGCCGTTGCTTTGGAGGTAGGCGAGGTACGCGGTCGCGACAACGCCGCCCTGGCTGTGGCCGACGAGGTAGACGTCGACGTCGGACCGCTTGGCGACATAGGCCTTGATCTGGGCATCGAGCGCGGGGACGCTACCCGCCGTGCCGTCGAAGAAGGCACGGAAGCTGGCGACCTTGGAGTAGGCGGCCTCCAGGCCGGACAGTTCCAGCCGGCGCCGCCGTCAGCGGTCGTTGTACCCGTAGTCGGCGAACGCGGCACCCGGCCAGGCCGCCGAGCCCGGCAGGTGCTCGAGCCGCAGGCGAGGCCCGCTGGGCTGCGGAAGGTGTCCTCGGACGAGACGTCGAGTTTGTTGAAGCCGCAGCAGGAACACGACGACGCCGCGGTACGTATACGTCCCGGCGAGGACAGCGGGCTCCCGCCGAGGGGGTCGCCTCGACGTCGACGGTCGTCCCTGCCGCCTCCGGGTGCCCGAGCGGGGGCACACTCACCTGGAGCGCCGTATCGGTGCTCGAGGGCAGCACCGTGGCCGACTGGCCGCCGATCCTTGCCGTGGCGTCCGTGAGCCCGGTGCCCGCGATGGTCACCGTGTTGCCGCCCACCAGGGGCCGATCGCTGGAGGCAAGGCCGGGACCGCTTCCGCCCAGCCCGACGACCGGCACTGGGGTGAGCCGGTTGGTAGTGGTGCCGTCACCGAGCTGACCGTACTCGTTCCAGCCCCAGCAGGCGGCGTTGCCATCACCCTGGCGCAGGTGTAGGATCATCTGGAGATCGCGGTCACGCCAGACCCGGTCTTGCCGGTTTCGCCGACCAGAGCCTGCATGGTACGTAGTAGTGCTCGCGGCTCGCCGGTGCACGTTCCAGCCCCAGCAGGCGGCGGGGTGCAGGTAGAGGCTGAGGCAGGCGTCGTTGCCGCAGCAAGAGAGCTCGCGGTCGCCGGTGGTGGCGGCGCACGACCGGAGTGGTGACCTGGTTGCCCGTGGTCGTGCCGTCGCCAGCGCCGTAGCCGTTGTAGCCCAGGCCGAGCAGGCGGCCGGGTGCCGTAGTCGTAGAGCCTGGCGCAGGTGGGGTCGGAGCCAGCGGAGACCGCGGTCACGCCGGGTCGAGGTACAGGTGTTGCCGGGGTTCGGCCCCGGGGCCGGGAGGGACCGGTCCGTGGTCGTGCCGTCGCCCAGTTGGCTGCAAGAAACCGTTGTAGCCCCAGCAGGCGGCGGTGCCGTCGTCGAGCCGGGCGCGGGTGTGGTCGGAGCCAGCGGAGACCGCGGACACGCCCGTGAGGGATCCGGTGTTGAGGCCGGCGGGGTAGCGCGCACGGCGGCCGAGGCACGGTTCGTGGTCGTGCCGTCACATCACCGAGCTGTCGTAGTTGTCTTGTTCCGGCCCCAGCAGGCGGTGCCTTCGTCGAGCCTGGCGCAGGGCACGGCGTGGTGCGTCCCCGCTTCGATCGCCGTCACGCCGGTGTCGTCGGTGCCAGGGGTTGTGCACGCGCGGCCGGGAGGGAGGCAGCTGGTCCGTGGTCGTGCCATCACCGCCAAGCGCGCCGTTCCCGTTGTTGTAGCCCCAGCAGGCGGCAGATGCCGTCGTCGAGCCGAACGGCGGCCCAGCCGCCGCCGAGATCGCGGTCACGCCGGTGAGGGGTCCGGTGTTGCAGGGGTTGTGCACGGCGGCCGGGAGGGACCGGTCCGTGGCCGCGTGCCATCGCCAAGCGCGCCGTACTCGTTCTCGCCCCAGCAGGCGGCGGTGCCGTCGTCGAGCCGCCAGGGCACAGGTGTGACGGCCGCCCGCGAAATCGTCGTGCCCGGCGACCCGTGTGGAAGGGAAGCCCCACGGTCGGCGACGCCTGCGCGGGAACCGCGAAGCCGTGCGCGTCGGGCGCCAACGCAGCGACCAGAATCAGCGCCAGCCCGCAGGATGCGACGGGCTCGAACTGGCGCCAGGTGGATCCCCGACAGGCCAAGCAGATGTGGCCGGACCTGCGCCGCAGCCTCTCGGACCGTCGCCGTCGCGGTCGATCATCGCCGGGCCAGTTGTCACGGCGCGGCCAGCCCGGACGACACCACGGCACTCCCGCGTGACGACGCCGATGGCGTGGGGCTGGCGGAATGCGATGGCGACTGCGATGGCGACTGCGATGGCATTGCGATGGCGACGGCTCGGGGCGCCTCTGGGAGGCGCGGGCTGGCAGTCGGCTCTGCCGTCGGAGTGGGCTCGGCCGGTGGAGTCCCGCTCGGTTCCGCACTGGGCGGGAGCGTCGGGGCGGTGGTGAGCGTGACGGGCTGGCCTCCGGCTCCGGAGACCGCGCAACCGAGGGCTCTGGGGCCAGCGACGGCATGGCCGACGGCTCTGGGCTGGGTGATGGCTCCCGCGTGGCCGCAGGCGCGGCTGACAGCTTGCACGGCCGCAGCTGCCACTGCCGCAGCGGGCAGCGTGGGGATACCGCCAAGTACCCGGTGGAGGAAGGCGGCCATCTGGCCCCGGGTGACGTTGGCCGCGGGGCAGTACTTGGTGTTGCCGCAGCCGGTGGCCACCCCGGCCTTGGCGACAAGGTTGATGTTGGGCTCGTGGATGCTGCTGTCGTCGTCGGTGAAGGCGTCGGGGGCACTACCGGTGAGCTTGAGGGCCCGGGCGAGGAAGCTCGCCATCTGCTCTCTCGAGACGAGGGCGGCCGGACAGTACTTGGTGGCACTGCAGCCGGTGGCGATGCCGGCCTTGGCGACGAGGTTGATGTTGGGCTCGTGGGGACTGGCCTCGTCGTCGGTGAAGGCGTCGGGGGCGGTGCCGGAGAGCTTGAGGGCACGGGCGAGGAAGCTCGCCATCTGCTCCCGGGTGACGTAGCCACTGGGGCAGTAGGCGGTGGCGGTGCAGCCGGACGTGATGCCCTGCGGTGTAGACCCACTCGATGTCGGGCTTGAAGGGGGAGCCTGCGATGTCGGTGAAGGGAGTGGCGGTCAGACTAGGGTTCTTGCTCATCACTCCGTCGAAGTCGAAGTAGACGTCCCACCAGTTCCTCAGCCGGTTGCCCTGGTAGCTGATCGTGTTGCCCCGACCAGGCAGGTTCTGCATCCACCAGACCATGTAGTTGCGGGTGGGGTTGTCGGCGTCACCATTCTCGGCGCAGCCCCAGTTCGCGCAGCTGATCTGGCTCAGTGCCCCCATCCCGTCCGGCTTCCACGCAAGGCAGTCACTCGGGTTCTTGTTCGGGTTCGACCGGTCGTACTCGAACCGCGCGTTCGGCGGGTTGTGCACAGATCCGCAGCGACCGGCGACGCCCAGCGTTGCCGGGTAGTTCGGACCCTGGAAGAGGTCGCGGAAGAGATCCCGGTCAAGATGATCGAGTTCTGCCTCGATCTGGTGGCCGTGGTCCTCGACCGCCATGTCGGTGTCTCGACCGTAGTTGTAGGTGTAGACGACGTACGAACGCCCGCAGTGCGGCATGTCGTCGAGCCGGTAACTGTTGCTGATGTCGCCGTACGGGCCGGACATCTTCGACTCCGAGATGTCGAGCTGGTGCGGCCCCTGGTATGCCCAGATCCAGACCTCGTCGACGCCGCGGCGGACGACGTAGTCGCAGATATCGAACGAAGCCATGATCGTCGCGTAGTCAGCACGCTTCGGATAGTCCGGGTTGAAGCTGCTCGGGATAGACGGAACTGGCGTCAGGAACTCGAGCGAGGCAGCAACGTGAAACGCAAGGTCGCGAGGAGCTGCCGGATTGGCGTACCCGCGATAGGCCGACCCCTGCGACAGGGCGTCGGCAAGGTTGGCGCTAACGCTTGTGACATGCGCCTTGACCGACGTGTATAGGCCCCCGACGTCGCCGGTCACGTTGATGTCGATGTACTTCCCGTCTGGCGTCAAGGGGTAGTACGCGATCTCCAGCACGTCGACGACGCGGGGCGGCACTGCGTCAGTCGGCTCCGGCGCAGCGCCCGCGGCTCCAGGCACCTGGCCCGCGAGGAGGCCCAAGGACGCCACCACACTCAACAGGATCGATCTCATATCCCTCTCCCCTCCTCTCCCCCTATGGCCCGAAGGCCCGGTGGAGGAAGGCGGCCATCTGGCCCCGGGTGACGTTGGCCGTGGGGCAGTACTTGCCGGCTCCGCAGCCGGTGGCCACCCCGGCTTTCGCGACGAGGTTGATGTTGGGCTCGTGGATGCTCTGCTCGTCGTCGGTGAAGGCGTCGGGGGCGGTGCCTGCGAGCTTGAGGGCTCTCGCGAGGAACGAGGCCATCTGCTCCCGGGAGACGAGGGCGGCCGGACAGTACTTGGTGGCAGCACAGCCGGTGGCGATGCCGGCCTTCGCGACCAGGTTGATGTTGGGCTCGTGGGGACTGGCCTCGTCGTCGGTGAAGGCGTCGGGGGCGGTGCCGGTGAGCTTGAGGGCACGGGCGAGGAAGCTCGCCATCTGCTCCCGGGTGACGATAGCCACTGGGGCAGTAGGCGGTGGCGGTGCAGCCGGACGTGATGCCGGCGGTGTAGACCCACTCGATGTCGGGCTTGAAGGGGGAGCCGGCGATGTCGGTGAAGGGAGTGGGCGGGAAGACGACCGCGACCGGGGTGTTGCGTTGCGTTGTCGTGCCGTCACCAAGCTCCCCGTACTCGTTCCAGCCCCAGCACCTGACAACGCCGTCAACAAGGAGAGCGCAGGAGTGCCAGTCGCCGGCCGCGACCGCGGTGGCGGTGCTGATCCCCGAGACAGTCACCGGGTCGAGGCGATCCGTCCCCGCGCCATCACCGAGCTGCCCATTGAAGCCATGGCCCCAGCAGCGGGCCGTGCCGTCGAACAGGACGGCGCAGGTGTGGAAGTAGCCGGCCGCGACCGCTGCGGCGGTGCTGATCCCGGACACCGCTACCGGGGTGTGTCGCTCTGAGGTCGTTCCGTCGCCGAGCTGGCCGGAGGCGTTGTACCCCCAGCAGCGGAGGGCCCCGTCGGTGACGACAGCGCAAGTGTGGTCGCTGCCGGTGGCGATAGCCGTCGGGTAGTCATCGCCGAAGCTCAGGACAGGCACCGTACGGCGACGGTCCGTCGTCGTGCCGTCGCCGAGCTGCCCGTGGCTGTTGGCACCCCAGCACTGCGGGGTGCCTGCGGCGGCGAAAGCGCAGGTGTGATTGCTCCCGCCGACGCTGATCGGGAGGGCGTCGAAGATCCAGCCAACCTCGACCGGGAGGGGGCGGTTGGTCAGCGTGCCGTCGCCGAGCTGGCCGAAGGCGTTGTAGCCCCAGCAGCGAACGCCGCCTGGGATGACGGCGCAGGTGTGGTTCGCGCCCGCGTTGATCGCGACGGCGTCGGTGATGCCCGATACAGCCACGGGGATGAGACGGTCGGTCGTGGTCCCGTCACCGAGCTGGCCATCCTGGTTCCAGCCCCAGCAGCGGACCGTGCCGTCGGCCAGCAGAGCGCAGGCGTGACCTTGACCGGCTGAGATCGCCGTGGCGGTGCTGACGCCAGCGACCGCCACCGGGCTGAGACGCGTCGTCGTCGTACCGTCGCCGAGCTGGCCTTCGAGGTTCCGACCCCAACAGCGGACGGTTCCGCCAGCAAGGAGGGCGCAAGTGAACTGCGAGCCTGCGGCGATCGCGGTGATGGTCGGCGTGGTCGATGCCGCGACGACGTTGGGCGAAGCCCAGGTGCCTGCCATCAACACGACCGTGAACGTCGTGACCGCAAGGTGACGCAGGAAACAGAGCAACGGTCGGACTCTCCAAGGGGCGCAAGGCCCGTCGCAGACAGGGTCGCCACGACAGTCCCCACAGGTTCCCCTGTCAACGCGTCGGCGCAGCAGGGCCGGAAGTCACAGCGCGCGACCTTCGATCGGCAGCCGCGGGGCAGTGGGATTGGCCGACCGCGTCCCGGCCAACACGGCGAGACGCCCATTGCCGATCCCGGACGATCGCGGGCACCGGCGGTTCCGGCGGTCCGACGTCAGCGGCGCGGGGACGGATCCACAGCCACGGCGGGGGCGGTCTCAACCACCGCGCCCGCGAACCCGCTGAGCGCAGGGGCGGGCGTGGTCCCGCGCTCGCGACCGGACCGCGTGCTGAGGAACCGTCGCTCAACCGCCAGGTGGAAGGCCCAGCCCACCAGGAGGGCGGAGGCCGTGCACAGGGGGACGACGATGAAGAGCGTCGCCGAGGGTCCGTCCAGGCCGGCGTTTGCCATGGCCTGGCTGAGGGAGCGGACGATGACCGCATGGCTGAGATAGAGGCTGAAGCAGATCGTCCCGGCGAACCGGATCGGCCGCAGGCGGGCGGATTCCGCGAGGCGATCGTCGAGCGGGTGCAGGGCCAGGAGCGCGGCGGCGAAGACGACGGCGACCAGCAGGTTCTCGTCGAGCTGCGACAGGTTCGGCACGGAGCGCAGCGCGTACAGCCCCCCAAGGGCGAGCGCCGCGTAGGAGAGCCGCTGGGCTCGTCGCGGCCCGTAGTTCACCTGCCAGTAGACGAGGATCCCCGCCGCGAACATCAACCAGTTGCCGTCGAAGAAGAACCCGTCGATCGAGACGCCGAGGGCGCCAGCGATGGGCGGCGCAACAAGCGTGAACCCGGTGACAACAAGCGCAGCGAGAAAGTAGCGCCTGGCCGCGAGCAGGAGGATCGCGCCCGCCACCAGGTAGAACTGCTCCTCGTAGCAGAGAGTCCAGGCCTGCCCCAGGATGTAGTCGCGCTCGCTGCCGAGGTTCAGGACGTGGTAGCGCCACGACTCGGTGAGTGTCGCGTTGCCGAGCCACTGGACACCCGTGAACTCCCACGGGCGTTCGATCGGCGCCACGCTCGTCGTCAGCAGGCCGGGGCTGAGCACGACGTCGATCGCGAAGACCAGCGCGACCTGGAGGCCGAGCATTGCCCAGTACGGTGGGTAGATCCGACGGATCCGGCGCCGCATGTACGGACGCGGACCTTCGCCGCGCATCCGGCTCCCGTCGACGGTCGCCGAGATCGCGTACCCGCTGATGACGAAGAAGATCGGGACGCCTGCCCACAGGAGGCGCGTGGCGCCCAGCACCACGTCGGAGAACCCGGCGAGGGCATCGGAGGGGCTGTCATGGGGCGAGTACGCGTAGACGCTCGTGGAATGGAAGACGACCACCATCAGGCACGCGATGCCGCGCCAGTGGTCGAGCGTCCAGTAGCGAGGCGAGCGCGGCGTCACCGGGCCGGTTCCGGGGCGGACAGGAAGGCCCAGGACAACGCTGTCGGCTCCGGTACGGCGCGTGCTGTTGACGCGCCGGCTCCGGGCAGTATGCCGCGTGCCGATGGCGCTCCCTGGCCCCTCTCCCCCTCCGCTCCCCTCTCTCCTACGGCCCGAAGGCCCGGTGGAGGAAGGCGGCCATCTGGCCACGGGTGACGTTGGCGGTGGGGCAGTACTTGCCGGCACCGCAGCCGGTGGCCACACCGGCCTTCGCGACGAGGTTGATGTTGGGCTCGTGGATGCTCTGCTCGTCGTCGGTGAAGGCGTCGGGGGCGGTGCCTGCGAGCTTGAGGGCTCGGGCGAGGAACGAGGCCATCTGCTCCCGGGACACGAGGGCGGTCGGACAGTACTTGGTGGCAGCACAGCCGGTGGCGATGCCGGCCTTCGCGACCAGGTTGATGTTGGGCTCGTGGGGACTGGCCTCGTCGTCGGTGAAGGCGTCGGGGGCGGTGCCGGTGAGCTTGAGGGCACGGGCGAGGAAGCTCGCCATCTGCTCCCGGGTGACATAGCCGTCGGGGCAGTAGGTGGTGGCGGTGCAGCCGGACGTGATGCCGGCGGTGTAGACCCACTCGATGTCGGGCTTGAAGGGGGAGCCGGCGATGTCGGTGAAGGGGGTCTTGGGCGGCGTGACGGCGGACACCGTCACCGTGTACGCCCCACCTGAGGCGACCGCCACCGAGACGGTCCGGCCCGCGATCGTCTTGCTCGCGCCGGCCGAGATGACATGGGCGAGCGGCTTGCTGTACGAGGCGAAATCCCAGTAGTCGAACGGGTCTCGCCCGAAGGGGATCACCTCCCAGAACCCGAAGTCATACCGGGGCTGTGGGCAATCGTATGGGCTGGCCGAGGCGCAGGGCGTCACCTCGTAGACCTCGACGCCCTGCCAGATCGTCGGGATCGGGTCGTAGGTGGAGCGCGTGCGAGCCCCCAATGTGAAGTACATGTCCCCTGAGCGGATGACACCCATCTGGGTGCCGTTGCCGCTCGAGGGCTCGAGCCGGAAGCTCGTGGCCGACGTCCCCAAGACGCGGACCTGCGCGGCGTCGATCCAGCCGGCCGCATAGCGGTTGATCACCGCGGTGTCATAGGGCTCGTCGTAGCTGCCATAGGTGGACCCGCTGATCCCGTAGTTGCCGGACATCAGGTCGAGGGCGTTGTCGTACTCGTCTGAGCTCTGCCTGGTGAATGAGTGCGGCCACCAGATCGTGTGTCCGAGTTCGTGGGCCGCCGTGGCGGCCAGTCCGTCGATGCCGACGACGGCCCATCGGTGGTTTGCCGGCCAGGACGAGCCGCCCGTGCCAGGACCCGCATAGCCGCCCCCGCCGCCCGTGACGATCATCGCCGCATTGGCTCCTGCGCTGGCGCCCGCTGCGGCCGCGTCGAGGCAGGCATCCGGGCCGCCCGCGGCGGCCTTCTTGGCGACGAAGTCGGGCGTGACCCGTCCTCGCGAGTGTGTGGCGAAGTACGGCACGACCTGGGAATCCAGCTGTGCCACGACCGAGCTCACGCTCGTCGCGAGGTCGCAGGTCCAGACGTCGATCACGTCCGTTCCGATGCTGTTGACGCGCACCAGGTCAAGAAACGGCAGGAGGGCGAGTGGGTCGGCAGCCAGGGGCTCGAGGTCCGCGAGCTCCAGTTCATCCGGGCGGACGATGTCGTCGCCCAGATCGATGATCGTGGGGCCGCCGGCGACCGCCGTGACGGACCCCTGCGTGACCAGCAACACCACCGTCAGACCGATCACGACCAGGGCTCTCACGGGCTTCCTCTCACTGCTCCCCTTGGGGTCGGGGTATGGACTCATGTCAAGGGAGGCGGTGGCAGCCAGCCGCTCGCCACTCCAGGGCGTCGCTTCGTGCCTACGTGCCGGACGGCCCCTTATCCTCGAGATCGGTGACCGGAGCCGTCGGCGGCAGTTCGGTCGCCGACCCGCCCCCGGGCACGGCGGCCGGCGGCTCGGCGATGGACTCGCTCTCGGGCGCAGCGGCAGCGGTCGAGCGGCCCGGCACTCGATCGCGATTCTGGGCGGCCTGGACGTAGTGCGTGAGGTCGAGGAACAGCCCGAGGAGGATCCACAGCCAGAGCGTGCCCGAGATGCCAATGGGCGTCCACGCCAGCAGGTACATCACGGTGGTGTACGGGAGGAAGATGATGCCCAGCAGGGGTGCGATCCAGGCGTCGCCCCAGACGACGGGCCAGCGGTCGGCGAAGAGCCAGGCGATGACCAGGAAGAGCCGCGGGGCAACCGCGAGACCCAGCGCCAGCAGGCACCCGAGCAAGATCATCGACTCCCTCCTTCAACTCGGCGACACCCGGTGGGGCGCGCGTCAGAGCCATACGTTACGCACCTGCACGCTGGGCTGCTGGCTGACGGTCGCGTAGAGGCCAACGGCCCCCGCGCACCCTGCCGCCGCTACTCGGAGGCGACGGCCAGGTCGCCCAGCCGGCGGGCTGCGGCGGCCACCGAGCCCGGGGTCGTGCGCTGCCTCGTTGGACGCGTCTCCAAGCTGGCCGTGGTCGTTGGAACCCCGGCAACGCGAGATCCCCTCGCAATGGCGCACGTGTGTTCCGCGACCGGCGAAGATGGCGAGTGAGGTCCGGCGCAGCCGTGGCAACCACAGGTGGCGCCCGCGTGCCCACGGTGGGGGGCGCCGCTTCCTCCGACCCATTCGTCGGCAGTGATGACACCACCTGGCCCTAGCGATCGATGAGTCGCGCACGACATCCTCGTGGAGGTCGCGCCGCCAGCGTGATGTGCGCGTTGGGGTGGCGCGGCGAAGGGAGGTCCTGCCCGATGCCCGCTCTCTCCTCGGTGCGAGTTGCCGCGCGACACAGCATCCGCAGCCTGCTCGCGATCCCGCTCATCATCGTCCTTCCAGCGGCCGTCCTCGGAGCGACCATCTTCGGCGACGTCCCCACGGATCACATGTTCTACACCGATGTCACGGCCGTCGCGAACGCGGGCATCGCAGCCGGATGCGGCGGGGGCAACTACTGTCCCGACGCGAACGTCACCCGTGGCCAGATGGCCGCGTTCCTCAATCGGACGGGCGGGCGGATCGGGTACTCCGGGTTCACCCCGACCAGCCAGGGGCTGGGTGGTGTTGCGTCGCTGGCCGCCGTCACGATGCAGCCCGGGCCGATCACTGGCGGGACCGGGTTCGTCCACCTGCATGCGACGATCGAGGCCCACGTGAATGTCGGGGCGACCGGGTTCCCGGTCGTTGGCAAGTTCTGGATCCGCGAGCTAGGGACCACCGCCGTGATCGCCGACACCTACGGTCGGGCACAGGTGGACGAGATCGCCGGCGACACGAGTGGCTACGACATGGCGACCATCGATCTCGTCGTGGCCGCGCCGACCGGGGTCGCGAAGACCTATGAGCTCGTCGGTCAGCGGGAGTTTGGCACCGCGGCCCTCTGGGGCAAGGGATCGCTCACTGCCGAGTTCTTCCCGTTCAGCGAGAACGGCGACAACGTGCTGGGCGAGTAGCCTCATCTCGTCAAGCAGGGATCCGGCGGCATCAACGGGGACTCGCTGATGCCGCCCCAGCGATGGCAACGTCGGCCCCACAAAGTGGTTGGAGTGAACCGGCGTCCCGAGAGCCACGTGGCGCAAGAGGTGGGCGAGTGAAGCGGGAGGCCCCTCTCCCCTCGCCTCTCCCTCCTCTCCCCCTACGGCCCGAAGGCCCGGTGGAGGAAGGCGGCCATCTGGCCACGGGTGACGTTGGCCGTGGGGCAGTACTTGCCGCCACCGCAGCCGGTGGCCACCCCGGCTTTCGCGACGAGGTTGATGTTGGGCTCGTGGATGCTCTGCTCGTCGTCGGTGAAGGCGTCGGGGGCGGTGCCTGCGAGCTTGAGGGCCCGGGCGAGGAACGAGGCCATCTGCTCCCGGGACACGAGGGCGGCCGGACAGTACTTGGTGGCAGCACAGCCGGTGGCGATGCCGGCCTTCGCGACCAGGTTGATGTTGGGCTCGTGGGGACTGGCCTCGTCGTCGGTGAAGGCGTCGGGGGCGGTGCCTGTGAGCTTGAGGGCACGGGCGAGGAAGCTCGCCATCTGCTCTCGGGTGACATAGCCCTGGGGCAGTACGTGGTGGCGGTGCAGCCGGACGTGATGCCGGCGGTGTAGACCCACTCGATGTCGGGCTTGAAGGGGGAGCCGGCGATGTCGGTGAAGGGGGTGGGCCAGGCGACCGCAACCGGGTTCGGGTGCGCGTCAAAGTCACTCGCGCCGTTGCCGAGCTGGCCGTAGTCGTTGCTCCCCCAGCAGCGGGCGGATCCATCCTCCAGGACGGCGCACGTGTGCCAGTAGCCGGCGTCCATCGCGGTGGCGGTGCTGATGCCCGAGACCACGACCGGCGTGAGTCGTTGCGTCGTCGTGCCGTCGCCCAGCTCGCCAGACCCGTTCCAGCCCCAGCAGCGGACGGCGCCGCCGGCAAGGATGGCGCACGAGTGCACGAAGACATCGATCGCCGTCGCGGTGGTGATGCCGGCGACTGCGACCGGGGTGAACCGCCGTGTCGTCGTGCCATCGCCGAGCTCGCCGCGCTCGTTGGAGCCCCAGCAGCGGACGGCGCCGCCGGCAAGGATGGCGCACGTGTGAGCGGCGCCTGCGGAGACCGCGGTCGCGGTACCGATCCCGGACACGACGACCGGGCCGAGGCGGTCCGTCGTGGTGCCGTCACCGAGCTGCCCATCGAGGTTGCCGCCCCAGCAGCGGACGCTGCCATCCGCCAGTCTCACGCAGGTGTGCAGCTCGCCCGCGGCGAGCGCCGTGGCGGTGGTGATCCCGGCCGGCGGGACAGGAGTGAGCTGATCCGTGGTCGTGTCATCGCCGAGCTGGCCAGACCAGTTCGCGCCCCAGCAGCGCACGGTGTGATCGGCCAGCAGCGCGCAGGAGTGTTGCGTGCCGCTGGCGATCGCCGTCGCGGTGTTGATCCCCGAGACGGCCACCGGGCTGGGGCGGTCCGTCGTCGTGCCGTCGCCGAGCTGGCCAGAGAAGTTGTGACCCCAGCAGCGGACGGTGTGGTCCGCCAGGAGCGCGCATGTGTGGCTGGCGCCGGCCGAGATCGCGGTGGCGGAAGTCATCCCTGGGACCAATACCGGTGCGAGACGGTTCGTCGTGGTGCCGTCGCCGAGCTGGCCCGAGTCATTTCGCCCCCAACAGCGAGCGGTCCCGTCCGAGAAGAGGGCGCAGGTGTGTTCGCGACCGGCCGAGATGGCGGTGATGGCCGGTATCGCCGCGGTCGCCGCGATGGGGAACCCTGACTCGCCTCCGCCCGAGAGACTGAAGGTCGAGTTGTCGGCGGTCGCGGCCGCCCGAGGCGGCACCGCGGCGCTCAATGCGAACAGGAACGTCAACACGCCGGCCGCGAGACTGGTGCGCTGGCCCATCGATTCAGCCCTCCGCAGCGCAGCTCGTCTCCGCTCGGTGGCCGGAGAGGCTCTGCGCCATGAGCGCACGCTGACGGGCGTGACGGTCGCCTTCAATTGCCGTTCGTCACATCCCTCAGGCTGGCCGTGGGCAACGAACCCGCCGCACAGGCGTGAAGTCACGTGTGCCGACTACCCGCCCTTGAGGAACCCGCAAGGAGGACGGAGCCGGCAGGCGATGGCCACCCAGCCGCTCGATCGAGGCTAGGGTCGGTGATCTCTCCAGAATGACCTGGAGGGATCGCCGAGCCCGAGCCGGGCGACGGCCGGTCTCCGCAACGCGTCGCAGGAACTGCTGCACCCCGCGGGGGCCGACCCCCCCCGCACCCCCCTACGGACCGAAGGCCCGGTGGAGGAAGGCGGCCATCTGGCCACGGGTGACGTTGGCCGTGGGGCAGTACTTGCCGGCTCCGCAGCCGGTGGCCACGCCGGCCTTGGCGACGAGGTTGATGTTGGGCTCGTGGATGCTTTGCTCGTCGTCGGTGAAGGCGTCGGGGGCGGTGCCTGCGAGCTTGAGGGCACGGGCGAGGAACGAGGCCATCTGCTCGCGGGAGACGAGGGCGGCCGGACAGTACTTGGTGGCAGCACAGCCGGTGGCGATGCCGGCCTTCGCGACCAGGTTGATGTTGGGCTCGTGGGGACTGGCCTCGTCGTCGGTGAAGGCGTCGGGGGCGGTGCCTGTGAGCTTGAGGGCACGGGCGAGGAAGCTCGCCATCTGCTCTCGGGTGACATAGCCGTCGGGGCAGTAGGCGGTGGCGGTGCAGCCCGTGGTGATGCCGGCGTTGAACACCCAGGTGATGTCCAGGTAGAACATCGATCGCTCAATGTCCGTGAAGGGGATCGTGTGGGTGACCAATACATGATCGATGCCGACGGCGTCGGGGGCGAGACCCGCCGCGGTGGTATACGCCGCACGGATCCGTCCATCGAACTTGGGTCCAAACAGCGTCGGGGTGCTGAGACTACGGACCGAGGACACGGACACCAGATCGCCGCTGCCATCGGAGGGGTTGACCGAGCCCAGCAACCATGGGCCACCTGAGGCTCCCCCGGTCATGTCGCAGGCCTTGCTCCAGATGTTGAAGGAGTACGGCGGGCCGAGGTAGCGCTCGCCGAGACCGCCGGCGCAGTAGACCAGGTCATCGCCCGTGTACGGGGTGTCGGCCGGATACCCGAACACGTGCACAGCATCTTCGGCTGTCGTGTCCGACGTCCGGAGCGGGTAGCTTCCGAGCGCGTCAAGCTGGGTGTTCGCCTTCCCGCCCGGACCGACGACGGCGATCGCGTAGTCGTGCTCTATCGATGCAGAGAGATCCGGGCTGTCAACGTACTCACCGCGGATGACGAGCGCCCGAGCCCACCAGCAGCCGTACGTCACGCTGCCACAGTTGAATACCGGGTCACTATCCCAGTCCGGGATGAAGATCCAGTTCGTGGCGAAGCTTCCCGTGGCGCGATCGTAGGCGCAGTGGCCCGCGGTCAGGACGAGCGAATTGGCGGCACTCCCGCCGTCCCTGAGGATCGCTGCCGAGCAGACGTAGTCGGCCTGGCCCGGCGTCGCGCCTGGGTCGAACGTGAAGAAGACCTTGCCGGAGCGCTGATTGATCGCTCCGCCACCCGTCCAGGACGCGCCCGATACAGCGTCGACGGCCGCCGCGGACAGTGGCGCTCGTGCCTCACCGATCCCGTCCGCGATGATGTAGTCCCGGGGGATCGCGTTCGCCAGGCGCTCCGACGTCCAATACGCCTCGATCCGCGCTTGCTCAGCGGTGGCGGCCGCCTCCGGGACGGCTCCCGGGCCGTTCGCCAGCGTATCACTTGCCGAGGCCAGGAGCGCGAGCATCACAAGGGGCACGAGGGTGCGGATCGACGGTCGTCGCAACTGGCAGACCTCCGGTTCGGCCACGTCCATGCGCGTACGTGGCGGTACATGTTGGCAGACAACGAAACGCTCTCCGGCCACTTGGCGCGCCGTCCTGAGCTTGTTCCGAGTCTACTGGCAGGCTGTCCGGCTGGTTGCCCCGGGACGACGTTGCGGGCCGGTGGCCCCAGGCGTGAACGGGTCGGCGGGCTGCGGCACGGGGGCGAGGCACTGGCGTTCGTACCTAGGTGTCGGACGCCGTGGGGCTGCAACCACTCGCCTCTCCTTCTCCCCCTACGGCCCGAAGGCCCGGTGGAGGAAGGCGGCCATCTGGCCACGGGTGACGTTGGCCGTGGGGCAGTACTTGCCGGCTCCGCAGCCGGTGGCCACGCCTGCCTTCGCGACGAGGTTGATGTTGGGCTCGTGGATGCTCTGCTCGTCGTCGGTGAAGGCGTCGGGGGCGGTGCCTGCGAGCTTGAGGGCTCTTGCGAGGAAGGAGGCCATCTGCTCCCGGGAGACCAGGGCGGTGGGGCAGTACTTGGTGGCAGCACACCCGGTGGCGATGCCGGCCTTCGCGACCAGGTTGATGTTGGGCTCGTGGGGACTGGCCTCGTCGTCGGTGAAGGCGTCGGGGGCGGTGCCTGTGAGCTTGAGGGCACGGGCGAGGAACGAGGCCATCTGCTCCCGGGTGACATAGCCGTCGGGGCAGTAGCGCTCGGCTGAGCAGCCCGTGGTGATGCCGGCGTTGAACACCCACTCGATGTCCGACTTGAAGGGGCTGAACTTGGCGTCCACCAGCGGGAATGCGGGGATCGGCTGCCAGTCGGGGTTCCACTCGTCGTCGACCGTTTGGACGAGTGGCTGAACAAGGCCGCTGCCGACGGCCGTGACGAGGATGTCCCAATCAGTGAATTCGTCCGTTGACCATGCCACGTGCACACCATCAGGTGACCAGGCAGGCATGAAGTCGTTGCCCGACCCGTTGTTGGACAGGTTCACGACATCCGAACCGTCCGCGTTCATCACGTACACGTCCCAGTCGCCGGTGCGAGTCGACTGGAATGCAATCTGGGTGCCGTCCGGGGACCAGTGCGGCACTGCGTCGCTGGCCCCGTCGGTCGTCAATTGCGTGACACCGGAGCCGTCAGCGTTCATCACGAAGACGTCGAGACTGCCGGACCGGGTTGACTGGAAGGCGATCTTGGCGCCGTTCGGTGACCACGCAGGCGCGTAGTCGCCGGCCGCGTTGGTCGTTCGCCGTGTCACCGCGGTCCCGTCCGCATTCATCGTGTAGATCTCATAGTTGCCGGAACGATTGGACGAGAACGCGATCCGGCTTGCATCGGGAGACCAGCTGGGGGCGTAGTCGTCGGCGCTTGTCGTCGTGAGTCGCCGCACGGAGCCACCGTCCTCATCCATCACGAAGATGTCGTCGGCGTCATCGGTCGTGCTCGTCGTCATGTCGCGGGAGAACGCGATCATCGTGCCGCCCGGAGACCACGCGGGGTAGGAGTCACCAATGCCGATCCCCGCCGCCGTGAGATCCGCCGCGTAGGTGCCGCCGGGATCCACTGCCGACACCCAGGCGGGCCAGTAACCTGCGTCCGAGTGCGAGTACGCGAGGTACCCGGTGGCCCCGGGGAACGCCAGCGGAGCCACGGCCTCGCCTCCCGGAGAGCGATCACGCAAGGCCACGCGCTGGCTCGGATCTTGAGTCTCGCGGGCCGGCAAGCCGTCCCGGTCAACCGGGCCGCCTGCTTCCACCGGCCCAGCAGTCACCACCGCCAGAAATAGACCTGCCGTGACCGCGGTCATGCGGCGGTTTCGTCTCATTGGACCCCTCCATCCGGGGGCGATGATCCAAGCATCCCCGCGCGTCGCACCCGTTCCGGCGAGGCTAGCGACGGGGCACACCGACCCGCAATGGCCATTTGGCACGTCAGGGGGCCGCGGCGCTCGATTGGCGTCGCATGACGATGGGTGGGTGGATGGCGCTGAGTCGGAAGGGGAATCCGTTCCGACGCCGCCCGCCTTCGGCTCCCTCGAGTCCATCGGCGGTCACCCTGCGAGCGGAGGGGTACCATGCCCCCGACGACCCGCCTGCTAGAGGTCACCGGACAGATCGTGCGACGAACCGCTGCCTGGCTTGCATTCGTGATGCTGGTTGCCGCCTGCGGGTCCACGGATCCATCCCCGAACCCCTCGTCACTGCCGCCGCCTGCGACTCCGGCGCCATCCGCCGCCCCCTCAGCGTCGCCGTCTCCTTCGGCCTCGGCCAGCATGCAGCCCTCGGAAAGCCCGGGCCCGACAGCGTCCGCCCTCCCCTCCGGACCTGCGGCCGGCATCGACGGCGTCATGCGACCGGCAGAGCTGGCGTTTCGGACGCCGCTGGCCGTTCTGATCGACGACAGCATGGCGGCCCGACCCCAGGCGGGCTTCAACGCGGCTGCGCTCATCTACCAGGCGCCGGCGGACGGTGGCGAGGACCGCTACATGTTCGTCTACCAGGGCGACGAGGCCAAGAACATCGGCCCGGTCCGCTCCGGACGCCCGTTCTTCATCCGCTGGGCGGCCGAGTATCGAGCCGGTCTCGCCCACTACGGCGGCGACTACATGACGCTGGGTCAGACGATCCCCGCACTCAAGGGCAAGTTCATCTACGACATCGACGCCCTCGGGGGCTCGGGCGGGGCCTTCCACCGCATCAAGGAGCGCAGGGCACCCCAGAACGGGTATACGAACACCGCATCCCTGCGGAGGGTCGGGATGAAGCGCGGGATGCCGGCCACCCAAGCGCCCGGCTTCGGTGTCCGCGCCTACGTCGACGATGCCCCGCTCGCGGACCGGCCTGCGCGATCCACGATCAAGGTCCCGTACCCGCGTGGCGCGGCCGGCTACACCTACGACCGGACGAAGAACCAGTACCTCCGCTCCGTCGCCGGGAAGGCCCAGGTCGACGCCGGCGACGGCAAGCGGGTGACCGCCCGCAACGTCGTGGTGCTGTTCATGCGCAAGTCGTTCGACAAGAACTCCGAGCCGCACCACAAGCGCGTCGTGCTCGACCAGTACGGCTCCGGGCGGGCCCTGGTCTTCCGCGAGGGCCGCGTCTGGAAGGCCACGTGGCGCAAGAAGTGGGCCAGCGACATCACGCAGGTCTTCGGGCCCGATGGCAAGGAGATCCCGCTGGTCCGCGGTCGGACGTTCTTCCAGGTGGTCCCGACGGGCACGAAGGTGACCTACAAGGCGGCCTCCGGCACCTGACGCAGAGGCAGCACTTCTTGTCCAGCGCCGGCGTGGACGCACAGGATCGCCCGCCGATGTCGGTTCAGGCGCGCTCGTGACTCGGTGAGGCCCCGGCCCGCTCGCCCCTGGCCCTCCCTCTCCCGGCCTCCCCCTCCCCTCCCCTACGGCCCGAAGGCCCGGTGGAGGAAGGCGGCCATCTGGCCACGGGTGACGTTGGCCGTGGGGCAGTACTTGCCGGCTCCGCAGCCGGTGGCCACGCCGGCCTTGGCGACGAGGTTGATGTTGGGCTCGTGGATGCTCTGCTCGTCGTCGGTGAAGGCGTCGGGGGCGGTGCCTGCGAGCTTGAGGGCACGGGCGAGGAACGAGGCCATCTGCTCGCGGGAGACGAGGGCGGCCGGACAGTACTTGGTGGCAGCACAGCCGGTGGCGATGCCGGCCTTCGCGACCAGGTTGATGTTGGGCTCGTGGGGACTGGCCTCGTCGTCGGTGAAGGCGTCGGGGGCGGTGCCTGTGAGCTTGAGGGCACGGGCGAGGAAGCTAGGCCATCTGCTCTCGGGTGACATAGCCGTCGGGGCAGTAGGTGGTGGCGGTGCAGCCCGCTGGTGATGCCGGCGGTGTAGACCCACTCGATGTCGGGCTTGAAGGGGGAGCCTGCGATGTCGGTGAAGGGAGTTGGCCCAGTGGCGAAGGCGACGGCGACGGGAGTGTGGCGCTCAGTCGTCGTGCCGTCGCCGAGCTGGCCGGTGGAATTGGAGCCCCAGCACATCGCACCATCGTCCGGGACGGTTGCGCAGGTATGCCACTCACCCGCCGCGACCGCTGTCGCGGTCGCGATCCCGGACACGGCGACCGGGAGCAATCTGTCATCCGTGGTGCCGTCGCCGAGCCCGCCGTGCAGATTGGATCCCCAGCACTTCACCTGACCACTGGATAGGCGAGCACACGAGTGGAAGGCGCCGGCGGTGATCGCGGTTGCGGTTGCGATGCCAGAAACCGGGGCCGGACTGAGTCGCTGCGTCGTCGTCCCGTCACCGAGCTGCCCGAACTCATTGTCACCCCAGCACCTCATGCTGCCACCTGCAAGGAGGGCACAGGTGTGCTGCCAGCCCGCGGCGACGGTGAAGGCGGTGGCGATCCCCGAGACGGTCACCGGGCTCAGGCTGTCCGCAGTGGTCCCGTCGCCGAGCTGGCCGAAGATGTTGCTGCCCCAGCACTTGACGCCACCGCCGGAGAGGACGGCGCAAGTGGTCCAGTAGCCCGCGCTGATCGCTGTTGCGGTTGAGATTCCAGGCACTGCAACCGGGAGTGAACTGTCGGTGGTCGTGCCATCGCCAAGCTCGCCGTCGGCAGTTCCAGCCCCAGCACTTCACGCTGCCACCGGCAAGGAGGGCACACGTGTGCGCCCCGCCCGCGGCGACCGCGATGGCGGTCGTGATACCTGACACCGCGACCGGGGAAGGACTGTTGGTGGTCGTGCCGTCGCCGAGCTCGCCGGAGAAGTTGTCGCCCCAGCACTTCATGCTGCCACCGGACAGGAGAGCGCATGAGTGGCGCTCGCCCGTGGCGACCGCGGTGGCAGTCGTGATCCCTTCCGCGGCAACGGGCGTTGCGGAGTCGGAAGTCGTCCCGTCTCCAAGCTGGCCCCTCCAGTTCCAGCCCCAGCAGCGGACGGTTCCGTCACTCAGGACGACGCAAGAGTGCTCACCGGTGGGCGTGTCGGCTCGTGCCGTGCTGGAGAGGTCCGTGCCCGACGGCATCACCAATAGGCACAGCACCGCGACCGCCACCGCAGCCATCGGCGCCCTCCAGGAGAGGATCCTCCCGCGATACCCGCGGAGACTGGACCGGTGCGTGCTGTTCATGTGCCTGTCCCTCCCTTGCCGTGGTCCCGCAATGACGACGGCCTCGTCGCTGGCGGAGTGGAGGCTCCGCCGTCCGACATGACCGGGCCTGCCAAGGTCGCTGCCCTCCTCTCCCCCTACGGCCCGAAGGCCCGGTGGAGGAAGGCGGCCATCTGGCCCCGGGTGACGTTGGCGGTGGGGCAGTACTTGCCGTTGCCGCAGCCGGTGGCCACGCCCTGCCTTGGCGACGAGGTTGATGTTGGGCTCGTGGATGCTGCTGCTCGTCGTCGGTGAAGGCGTCGGGGGCGGTGCCTGCGAGCTTGAGGGCACGGGCGAGGAACGAGGCCATCTGCTCCCGGGACACGAGGGCGGTCGGACAGTACTTGCCCGGGGCACAGCCGGTGGCGATGCCGGCCTTGGCGACGAGGTTGATGTTGGGCTCGTGGGGACTGGTCTCGTCGTCGGTGAAGGCGTCGGGGGCGGTGCCTGTGAGCTTGAGGGCTCGCGCGAGGAAGCTCGCCATCTGCTCTCTGGTGACGTAGCCCTCGGGGCAGTAGGCGGTGGCGGTGCAGCCGGTACGTGATGCCCGCGGTGTAGACCCACTCGATGTCGGGCTTGAAGGGGGAGCCGGCGATGTCGGTGAAGGGGGTGGAGGGCGGGAAGACGACGGCGACCGGGGTATGGCGCTCAGTCGTAGAAGCGTCGCCGAGCTGGCCGGAGTCGTTCCGGCCCCAGCAGCGAACCGTGCCATCGGTGAGCAGTGCGCAGCTGTGGCTGGAGCCCGTGCTGATCTTGCTTGCAGTGCCGATCCCAGTGACGGCGACCGGCGCGCTGCGCTGCGTTGTGGTGCCGTCGCCCAACTCGCCGGAGCCATTGCTGCCCCAGCAGCGGACGGTGCCGTCCTCGAGGCGGGCGCAGGTGTGGCGACTCCGTGCGGCGATCGCAGTAGCGGTGCCGATGCCGGAGACCGCGACTGACGCCTGGTGTCGATCCGGGTCGCTCGTCCCGTCACCGAGCTGCCCGGTCGTGTTCCCCCCCCAACAACGGACGGAGGCATCTGCGAGAACGGCGCAGGCGTGGTCCAGTCCAGCGGCAGCTCCGGTCGCAGTATTGATCCCGCCGACGGTCACCGGGGTGTTGCTCGAGGTCCAGGTGTCGTGACCGAGACCACCGAGTTGTCCGTAGCCGTTGTTCCCCCAGCAGGCGACGCCTCTGGTCGTCAGAACAGCGCAGGTGAGGTTGCCTCCGACAGCGATGGAGGCGACGCCCTCGAGCAGGCCGACCGAAGGATGATGGACGGCAATCTCGACGACGGCGACCGGGACGTTCTTGCTGCTCCACGTGTGATCGCCCAGTTGCCCGATGGTGTTGTTGCCCCAGCAGCGCACGGTGCCCTCGGCAAGGAGGGCGCACGTGTGGCCCCAGCCGTCACTCGCGGCGATCCCGACTGCTGTGCTGATCCCACTCACCGTGACCGGGGTATGCCGATCCAACGTTGTGCCGTCGCCGAGCTGGCCGTCGAAGTTGTCACCCCAGCAGCGGACGGTGTGGTCGGCAAGGAGGGCGCAGGTGTGATCGCCGCCGGCACTGATCGCCGTGGCGGTGCTGATGCCTGATACCCGCACGGGGATAGGCCGGTCAGTCGTCGTGCCGTCGCCGAGCTGGCCGTCGAAGTTGTCACCCCAGCAGCGCACGGTGTTGTCGGCGAGGAGGGCGCACGTGTGACCCCATCCGCCACTGATCGCCGTGACTGTCGGTGAACTCCCGGCGGCGATCTTCTGGACAGGTCGCTCCGTGGCGTGGGAGGGATCAGGCCTGCCATCCGGCGAGGCCGCGACCACGCCTGAGGAGCCCAGGGTGCTGGCGACGAGTACGAACAGGCAACCGCGGATCGCGAAGCGAGCCAAGCGCCGGTGCATTCGGACTGGATCCCTCCCTCGCGGGCGCAGTTCTTGTGGGTGGCGAGGCCGCTCGGGGCACGATGAGGCTGGGTGCGACGCTAGCGGTGGTCGTCCTCACTCGCAACAGCCATTCGGCACACCGCAGACACGTCTGCCCTTCCCCCTCCCCCTACGGCCCGAAGGCCCGGTGGAGGAAGGCGGCCATCTGGCCACGGGTGACGTCCGCTGTCGGACAGTACTTGTTGTTGCCACAGCCGGTGGCGATGCCGTCCCGGGCGACGAGGTTGATGTTGGGCTCGTGGATGCTGGTGTCGTCGTCGGTGAAGGCGTCGGGGGCGGCGCCGCTGAGCGCGAGGGCACGGGCGAGGAAGCTCGCCATCTGCTCCCGGCTGACGAGCCCCGTGGGACAGAACTTGCCCGGGGCACAGCCGGTGGCGATGCCGGCCTTGGCGACCAGGTTGATGTTGGGCTCGTGGATGCTGCTCTCGTCGTCCGTGAAGGCATCGGGGGCAGTTCCTGAGAGCTTGAGGGCACGGGCCAGGAACGAGGCCATCTGCTCTCGGGTGACCTGGCCGTCGGGGCAGTACAGGGTGGCTGTACAGCCCGACGTGATCCCCTCGAGGTAGACCCACTCGATGTCGGGCTTGAAGGGCGAGCTGCTGATGTCGGTGAAGGGGGTCTTCTCGCCGATCTTGAAGCTCCAGACGGACGACGTCGCCACCGCCGTCCCCGCCGCGTTGCGCGCCTTGACCCGCCAGTAGTACGTGCCGTTGGTGAAGAACGCCTTGGGTGCCCAGCTGGTCATCACGGTCGTCTGCGGATAGCCGCTGACGAACGAGGCGAACGTCGCGGAGGTCGAGACCTCGACCTGGTAGCTGGGCGCGGGCTGCGACGCCGACCACTGCAGGAGCAGCGTCGCGGGCGACGGGAACGTCCCGTTCGCGGGGCTCACGAGCGTGGGCGCCGTGGGTGCAAGGACGAACGAGCGGACGGACGACCATGCGCCGTCACGACTGTCGGCGTCGTTTCTCCGCACGCGCCAGTAGTAGGTGCCGGCCGCGAGCGGCTCCGTGTAGGCCCAGGCGCTCATCTTCGTCGCCGACACCGTCGCCGCGGGCGAGGAGAAGTTGGCGTCGTTGTCGATCTGGACGTCGTAGGAGGCCGCATAGGCGAGGGGGAGCCACTGGAGGTACGGCACACCCTTGACCGTCGCTCCGTTGGCCGGGTAGGACTGCGTCGGAGCGGGGGACTTCTTGTTGACGACGCCCGGGGCATCCGGATCGAACTCGCCCATGCCGGTTCCCCGGCGGCTCGAGGTGAGATCGTTGTCGGAGCCGTCGATGGCCTGCACTCGCCAGTAGATCGGACCCTCGGGGTACGTCAGGGCGTACGGCGTGTAGAACGGCGTGTTGACGATCTTGGTGTCGATCGTCGTGGCGAAATCGCTCACCGTCGACACGGTGATGCGGTACCGCTTCGCCTCCTGCGTGGGCGGCTGGGTCGTAACGGGTTCGGCGAACGCCAGGTTGGTGTCGAGATAGTGATCCCAACGGAACTCGAAGTCGTTCTCCAGTGTGCTGCTCTGCACCGGAGCAGTTCGGTAGACCGGTACCGAGCGCTTCTGGAACACGGCGGGGTCGGAATAGTCGATGGGAACCGCTCTGTTCGGGGTCACGACCCAGTAGTAGGCGTCGTTGGCCTGGTTGTCGCTTCCAGGAGTCGCGCGGCGCGAGCCGGTTGAACTCGGTCTCGTAGATCGCGGTAGACGTTGGTGAAGTTGGGGTCGAGCGAAACCGTGACCGTATAGCTCGTCGCGGCAGGGATCGCCGTCCAGCTGAGAAGCCGGCGTGTCAGTCTCATAGTCCGTGCATGCCAGGTCCGGATCAGGGTCTGGCTCACACCGCGCGGGGGTGAGATAGTCCTGTCGGACGAGGGGGCGAACGGTACCCGCAGGCGGCGTGGGAGGATCGTAGACGAACGATCGGACGCTGGAGCGGAGGCCGATCACGCCGCTCGTGCCCGGCGGGGTCCAGATGTCGATGCCGGGGTTCAGGACGGGATTGTCAATGCCGGCAACGTCCCAGTAGTAGGTGGTCCCGGACGTCAGCGAGGCCGAGCAGGAGCCCGGGTTCGTCAGGTCAATGCCGGATGCCGCCGTGTACGGGGTCCACGTCGTCCGATTGGTGATGCAACCCTGGAGTGCCGCCGGCAGTCATCGCCTGTTTCGTGGCGAACCGAACCCGGTACCACGACGCGCGGCGGGCAGGCGTCCAGGAGAAGGTCGGGTTCTGCCACGCGGGATCGTTCGGGTTCGCGACCACCGTGCTGGCTCCGTCGGCCGGCCACACGAGCGATGGCGTGTTTGACCAGCCTCGCTGGAACACGCGCTCATCGCCCGTGACGCCGTCGTCATCCGACCAAGGCCCGGGGTTCCCGGCCGCATCCTCGCGCGCGCACGCGCCAGAAGTAGTTGCCATTGTTCAGGGGGACCGGCGGCGTATAGCGAGTGGACCTGAGGGTCTCGCCAGTGTCGATGGTCACGTTGTTCGCCCAGTCGCCGTTCGGACTGACCTGGAGGCGATAGAACTTGGCGCCCAAGACAGGGTCCCAGTCGAAGTACACGTCGGTGACGTCCACCGCGTTGTCCGCCGGATAGACCAACACGGGCTTGCTGGACCAGGTCGAACGGAACTTGCCGACCGCAGACCAGTCCGAGTAGAGCCCGCCGGAGACGCCACGCAGCTGCCAGTAGAAGGTCTGGCCGACCGTGCGGGGCTCCGTGATGACGTACGCGGTGTTCTTCGTCTTGTAGGTGGTCGCGCCGATGAAGTCGTCCGCGTCGTCCACCACGAGCTCGTACGATTGCGCGCCGGCCAGCGGCTTCCACGTGAACAGCAGGGGTTCCGTGGGGAACGCCAGGCTCACGACGCCATCGGGGTCGGCTGGATCCGAGATGGGCGGGCTGATTGGCTCGGGCGAGGCTCCCCAGGCCTTGTCGAAGGTGCCCGTGGCATACGTCCCGAGGACGTTCTTGGAGTCGAGGGCGGCCACGCGCCAGTAGAGCGTGCCGAGCGGCAGCTCCGTGGGCGGTGCGAAGCGCAGGTTCTGGGTGTCGGCCGCGACGGGCGAGGTGAAGGACGAGCTGGAGCTGATCTGGATCCGGTACTTGGCCGCACCGGAGACCATGGTCCAGGCGAACACCGGGTTGCCCGTGACGGTGGCTCCGGGTCCTGGAGCGGTCAGCGTCGGTGCGTCGAGGACCACCGCCCGGGCGGTCCCTGGCGAAGCCAGGGGGACGAGCCCGGCGAGCATGACTGCGGTCACGAGGAGCGCGACCAGGCGCCCACGGTCCGTCTGGTTTCGCAGCACCGGTCGCTCCTTCATTGGAACCCCCTCGATCCTCAACTACCGAAGTCCCGGGCCCCGTCCGGGATGCGAGAACAGGGCGACGGCTTCAGCCCGGCGCCGAACACCGCGTCCAGCCGCGGTTGTTGCGGACACAGTAGGCGCCCGGTGCACGCTTTCGCGGCCCAATTGGTACGGGACGGGCGGTGCCCTTCGGCCCATAGTGACATTCGCGGTGCAGCGCGACACCGCTGATTCGGCTCGCGACCCCATGGCAGCACTCGCAACGCTGATTTCGGGCCATCTGACCCGTTGACGCCGGCGACGCGGCCGATACGTTCACGTCACCGCTCCAAGAGGGAGCGCAGGGAGGTGCTGTCATGCGACGCATGGCGCGGAGCTTGTTTGTCATGTCTGTCGCGTGGGCGCTGGTGGGAGCCCCCGGCCCGGCGCTGGGTGCGGACCCGCCGAAGGACGGCCACCCCCTTCGCGCGGACGCGGAACGCGTAGGCCCGCTCCACGAGATCTCCGGCGACGTCGTGACCCTGGCCGCGCCGTCCGGGACGGTCGACGTCGTGTCCGCCACCTGGTGGATCGACGCCAACAACGACCTCAACGTCGCGGGCGAGGTGCTCAACGGCATGTCGACGCGCCGGCTCAACGTGACCGTGGTCGCCACAATCAGGAACGCGGCCGCCGCCGTGGTCGGCACCCTGACCATTGGCGCCTACCTCGACCAGCTTGCGCCGGGTACGACCACCCCCTTCTGGAACCTGATGGAAGCCCCGCCAGGGGCCACCAGCGGTCGATCTCGAGGTCAAGCCCGGGACGCCGGTCACCGCCGTGCCGAAGGGGGCCCTTGGCGTGACGCTCGGGGTGCCCTACACCGACTCGAACGGATGGCGACACCACCCGGGCACCGTCCACAACCTCTCCGGACTTCGGGGTCCAGTACGTCGTGGCGAACATGGCCGTCTACGACGCGAGCGGTGACGTCATCGACGCCTACTGGACCTATCCATCGCCGCACGAGATCGCGGCCCATGGCAGCGCGCCCTTCGACATCGTGTTCACCGACTGGAACCCCAAGGCGGTACGCGTCGCCTTCGCAGCCGATGGTCATGGCGCCGTCGACTACTCGAACTACGTGCACCTCCTGGAACAACTACTTCAACGACATCGGCGCCTCGAGCTTCCGGTCCGACATCGTCTGGAACGCGGAGCAGGGCATCACGACCGGCTGTGGCGCAGGTCTCTTCTGTCCGACCGCGACCGTCCCGCGCGACCAGATGGCCTCGTTCCTCGCCCGCGCGCTCGATCTCTCCGGCGCTGCCCCCAACGCCTTCACCGATGACAACGGCAACCCCCACGAGCCGAACATCAACCTCGTTGCCCGCGAGGGGATCGCCAGCGGCTGTGGCGGCGGGAAGTTCTGCCCGGCGACGAAGGTGGCCCGCGACCAGATGGCCTCGTTCCTGGCCCGTGCCCGAGCCCTTAGTGGCGCGGCACCGAACGCCTTCACCGACGACAACGGGAACCTGCACGAGACCAACATCAACCTCGTCGCCCGGGAGGGGATCGCGACAGGGTGTGGCGGCGGCAAGTACTGCCCGTCCGCGCTGGTCACCCGGGAGCAGATGGCGGCGTTCCTCCGCCGGGCCTTCGGCAGCGGCTGAACGCACTCGCTGAAGGCATTCGCCGGCCGCGGACGCGTCGCAACCTCGGCCACGAAAGAAGGAGGCCCCGGCTCGCGCCGGGGCCGGACTTCGGGCCATCGGACCCGTTACCGCTGGCGACCCGGCCGATATGTTCACGTCACCGCTCCAAGAGGGAGCGCAGGGAGGTGCTGTCATGCGACGCATGGCGCAGAGCTTGTTTGTCATGTCTGTCGCGTGGGCGCTGGTGGGAGCCCCCGGCCCCGCGCTGGGTGCGGACCCGCCGAAGGACGGCCACCCCCTTCGCGCGGACGCGGAACGCGTAGGCCCGCTCCACGAGATCTCCGGCGACGTCGTGACCCTGGCCGCGCCGTCCGGGACGGTCGACGTCGTGTCCGCCACCTGGTGGATCGACGCCAACAACGACCTCAACGTCGCGGGCGAGGTGTTGAACGGCATGTCGACGCGCCGGCTCTACGTGAGCGTGGTCGCCACGGTCAAGAATGCCGCAAACGCCGTTGTCGGGACCAAGACCATTGGCGCCTACCTCGACCAGCTTGCTCCCGGCTCAACCTCCCCCTTCTGGGGCCGGATGGAAGCCCCGCCAGGGGCCGATGCAGTCGATGTCGCGGCCAAGCCCGGGACGCCGGTCACCGCCGTCCCAAAGGGAGCCCTTGGCGTGGACGCTCGGGGTGCCCTACACCGACTCGAACGGCTGGCGACACCACCCGGGCACCATCTACAACCTCTCCGGCTTCGGGGTCGAGTACGCCGATGCCAATCTCGCCGTCTACAACGCGAGCGGTGACGTCATCGACGCCTACTGGGACTTTGCGTCACCGCACCAGATCCCGGCCCATGGCAGCTCGCCCTTCGACATCGTGTTCTACGACTGGAATCCCAGCGCGGCGCGAGTCGCTGTCTCAGCCCAGGCCCGGAGCGACGCCGACTTCTCAGACTACGTGACCTCCTGGAACAACTACTTCAACGACATCGGTGCCTCGAGCTTCCGGTCCGACATCGTCTGGAACGCGGAGCAGGGCATCACGACCGGGTGTGGCGCAGGTCTCTTCTGTCCGACCGCGACCGTCCCGCGCGACCAGATGGCCTCGTTCCTCGCCCGCGCGCTCGATCTCTCCGGCGCTGCCCCCAACGCCTTCACCGATGACAACGGCAACCCCCACGAGCCGAACATCAACCTCGTTGCCCGCGAGGGGATCGCCAGCGGCTGTGGCGGCGGGAAGTTCTGCCCGGCGACGAAGGTGGCCCGCGACCAGATGGCCTCGTTCCTGGCCCGTGCCCGAGCCCTTAGTGGCGCGGCACCGAACGCCTTCACCGACGACAACGGGAACCTGCACGAGACCAACATCAACCTCGTCGCCCGGGAGGGGATCGCGACAGGGTGTGGCGGCGGCAAGTACTGCCCGTCCGCGCTGGTCACCCGGGAGCAGATGGCGGCGTTCCTCCGCCGGGCCTTCGGCAGCGGCTGAACGCACTCGCTGAAGGCATTCGCCGGCCGCGGACGCGTCGCAACCTCGGCCACGAAAGAAGGAGGCCCCGGCTCGCGCCGGGGCCTCTTGCCAGTTGACCGGGCCGCTACTTGAGCGAGCCGTCCGGGTTCGTCTTCCCGTCGTTGGTCTTGTCGATCTTGCCGGGGTCCGACCCGTCCTTGGGTCCGCTGATCGGCAGGATCAGCAGGTCCTTGCTGAGCGGGATCGCGGCGCAGCGATACGGCAGGACGTCGAGCGTCGTGTGATCCACCATGGCGATGCCATTGAGGGCCATGCCACGGAACGTGTTGGCGTCGTCGTACCAGGTGGTGGAGCTCCACTCCTCCGCGACGGTCGTGATGTCGCCGTTCGAGATGGCGGCACGGAGCTCCAGCACCTGCGGCAGCTTCCAGATCTGGCCACGCCCCAGGAGGCCCCCACCAAGATCCGCGCAGGCCTCGGAAGCGTCGAAGATGTTGGCACTCGAGCGGGTGGCGGTGTCAAAGCACAGCCCACCCGAGAGGACGGTGCCCGTCGGGCAGCCGATGCTCCAGCCGTCAGTCGAGCGCGCGGTGTTCGCGTTGACTACGGGGGTCTTGCCGGCACCGAGCGCGCCGAGGCGGTTCATGAAGGCCGCCATCTGGCCGCGGGTCACGTTGTCCTCTGGGCAGTACTTGCCGCCACCACAGCCGGTGGTGACGCCGGCGTCGGCGACTGCCTGGATGTCGTTGTAGAAGGGGTGGCTGGGTGGCACGTCCGAGAACGAGATGGCGGCCAGGACCCCCAATGGGAAGGCGATCGCAAAGGCCGCGACCACCGCGGCGGGTGCGAGCAGATGTCGACGTTGACGCAACACTCCCTGAACCTCCTACCGTCCCGAGACTCAGGAGGGAGCCCATCGCCGCCAGCCGGCCGCACCCCTCTCACGCTCCGAGACTCGCACCGACCGTAAGCGGGTGGCACCCGGGTGTCAATGCTCTGTCTGCCTTAAGGAGGGCGGAGTCGGGGCGGCGCCGATGGAGGTCACCTCCCCCCCTCCCCCTACGGCCCGAAGGCCCGGTGGAGGAAGGCGGCCATCTGGCCCCGGGTGACGTTGGCCGTGGGGCAGTACTTGCCGGCCCCGCAGCCGGTGGCCACGCCGGCCTTGGCGACGAGGTTGATGTTGGGCTCGTGGATGCTCTGCTCGTCGTCGGTGAAGGCGTCAGGGGCGGTGCCTGCGAGCTTGAGGGCACGGGCGAGGAACGAGGCCATCTCCGCCGCGCCATGATCCTGGCGACGTCGGTCGGCACCCAGCCGGCCCTACTCGTGCGTCTGCGCCCTCGACGTTGCCCTGCCGAGCGAGGGCCGACTTCCAAACACGATCACGAGCATGCCGAGGAGGAACGGTCCGTAGCCAGTCGTGGCGAAGGACTGCGTCATCGTGAGGACCAGGATCCCGAGCCACGCCGGAAGCCACCAGATGCGCAGATTGCGGCCACGGAGATAGCGCAAGCCTCGCAGGGCCGGCCAGGTGAGGAGCAGGCCCAGGATCACCATCGCCGGCAAGCCCCCCTTCATCCCCGCCGTCAGATACGCGTTGTCGACGTTCGGGAGTCGGTCCGGGGTGCTGAATTGCTCTCCTCCGAACGCATACTCCGCAACCACGGTGGCCCCCATCCCGGACCCGCCGATCGGATCGGCCACGATCAACTCCAGCGCGCGCTCGTAGGTCTTCAGCCGTCCCCCTGCGATCGAGCCCAGTCCAGATTCGTCGTTCTCGAAGGTGACGCGGCCAAAGGGATCCTCACCTGTGGGGGCGTTCCCGTTGGGCGGCTGGCTCGCGCCGGGTGTTCCCTGCGCCGGAGCCGTCTCGATCCGTGCGCTGCTCGTGATGGCCAGCGCAAGTCCCAGGGCGATGGGCATGACGATCACGGCGGCGCCCATCCTCGCGAGCGGCAGCCGTCCACGGCCTGCGCGCTCACGCGCATAGCGATCAAGGAGCGAGGCGAGCAGGACCAGCACGATGACGGCGCTGGAGACCAGCATCAGCGTCCTCGTGAGCGACAACATCACGGCAACTGACACGATGAAGAGCGGGGCCATGGCGACCGAGCGTCCACGGATCCAGGCAGACGCAGCCCACGCGAGAGGGAGCAGCAGGAAGGCGGAGTTGCCGTACTGGAGTCGCAACAGGCCGAAGTCGAACTCCATCGCCCGTGCCCTGAGGCCACCGGCCACGTTGGGCGTGATCGCGGTGACGATGACCACCACGGCGAAGGCCATCGCGCCGAGGAGCACGCCTCTCACGACCTGCGCCCGTGCGGGCGGTGGCAGGACCAGGACGACGAGGCCGCTCCCGTAGAGGAACCACCATCGAGCATCGCGAAGGATGTCGCGAGCATCGTTACCGCCCGCGAAACCCGCCACGACCGCCCCGACGCCGACGGCGATGAACACCACGAGCAGCCAGGCCTCGATACCCGCTCGTGGTCGCCTCCACCGGATCGACGGCAAGCTCAGGGCCAGCCCGATCACGACGGCGACGTCCTGCGGCCGCACCGGGATGGTGCCAATCCGCGGCAGGTACCCGTTGGCGGCGCGGTCATAGGGCAGGGTCAGGACGACGACCGCGGCGGCCCCGAGTGGACCGAGGCCGTCTTCGCGCGCAAGCAGGACAACGGCGATACCAGCCAGGAGGAGTGAGGCAGGGGTCGTGCCCCACGCGATCGTGGCTGCCGTCGCGGCCACGAGCGAGACCATGCCGCCGCGATGGTGCTGATCGCGTCGCCAGGTGCGCCGGCGTCCGACCCTCGTCATCAACCCTCGCCCCGGCCCCGGGTCAGCCTGGTGAACAGGCGCTCGTACTCGTCGGTCACATGGTCCCAGGAGAACGAGTCGCGCGCCGGGCACCCGCGGCCGCCCCAAGCTCGACGCGCGCGTCGGGATCCTCGAGCCAGGTCACGCACGACGGTCGCGAGCGCGTCCACGTCATTGCGTGCGTAGTAGCGGCCTGCGTCACCAAGGACCTCGCGGTGCTCGGGCACGTCGTTGGCAACGATGCATGCTCCTCGGCCCATGGCCTCGACGAGCGCGGGGTGCGTGCCACCAACCTCCGTGGCCTGGACGTACAGCATCGCGTTGGACTGGAGCTCGGCATAGCCGTCACCGAAGACGTAGCCAGTCATCCGGATACCCGGATGTGCCTCGGCCCGCTCCTCCAGCGATCGCTTGTACTCGGTGGCGTACGGTGCGTCTCCCACGACGATCAGCGGCAGGTCCACCCCCGACGCGACGTAGCCGTCCATCACGATGTGCGCGTTGTTCTCGGGCTCGAGGCGCGATACGTAGAGCAGGTAGCGACCGGGCTCGAGTCCGAGTCGCGCCAACGTCTGCACCCGGCGCCAGGACACGCGCATCGCTCCCGTACGGGATGAACCGCGTCCGCTTCCCGTACCGCTCCTGGTACCACCGCGCGATCACACGGGCATCCGAGACGAGGGTGATCGGCAGCTTCGGCGACAGCCACGCACAGGCCTGGTAGTACATCCGCCCGGCCAGGCCCCACTTGCCGCGCTCCCATTCGAGCCCGTCGACGTTGAGGACCACCTTCGCCCCGGTGAGACGCGGGACGAGGGCGAAGGGGGCGTTGGCGTTGTTGCAGACCAGGACCACATCGAACCGGCGGGGCAGGGCATCCACGACGGACAGGGCGGTGTGCGCCACCGTGTCCAGGTACTTGTGGCGGATCGTCGGCAGCACCCGCAGCCGCATGCCGCGGTGGTGGCGCAGGCGTGCCGGGATCACGTGCCGACGCCCGTAGACGGTGACCTCGTGACCTCGCCCGACCAGCCGCGCCCCGAGCTCCTCGGCAAACGTCTCGAACCCGCCGTATGCGGCGGGGACACCCCGCGTTCCGATGATGGCGATGCGCACGTCGTTACCTGGGCAGAGTTGATGGTTCAGGCGAGGATACCCGTCGCCACAACGATCCTGCCCGACCCCGCGGCAACCGGCGCTTGTGCTGATCCCGCCTCATCACTGGAGGCCGCCCCCAAGGTATTCCAGGGCAGGTCGTGGGGTCCGTCGCTCGAGGTCCTCCCCGGGGCCGTGGCCGCGGTTGCATCCGCGATCATGCACCAGCCCCGGAGTGATGTACCTGACCCTTCGCAAGTCCAGCGATCGCGTCGGCGGCCCGCCGGGCGGCAAGACCATCGAGCGGTCCGACCGCAGCGCTGATCGCCGCCTTCCTATCGGCTATGAACGCGGCCCCTGCGACGTCCCTCGCATGGTCGACGATCAGGGCGGCGAGCCCGGGCGCATCGCCGACTTCGGGCAGATTCAGACCTGGGAGGTCCTGGCTGGCCACCGACGTCCCGTCTGCCGTGACCGCGATGACGGGGCGGCGAGCTGCCAGCGCTTCCGCCGCGACCGAGGACCGGTGCACGACGACGACGTTGGACCATGCGATCAGTGCGTACAGGTCCTCGCGTTCGACAATACGAACCGCACCTTGGACGCCGACCCGTTCGCCGACGAGGCGCCGCACAAACCCCCAGTCGCTGCCTCCCGGATGAACCTTGATGATCAGCGTGGTTCCCGCGATGGACTGCACCGCGTCGAGAACGATTTCGACAAGGCGGACGTTGACGGCCACTGGGGCGACACTCAACGCGAGGAGGACTCGGCGCCCTCCGCCTGAGACGGCGGCCGTCGTGCCGACCTGGTCGATCGACCTTGAAGTCACATCGGCCAAGCGATCGAGTCGCGGGTTGCCGACGATCTGGATCCGCTCGGGAGGCGTCCCCTGGGCCACGAACCAGGAGGCAGAGGCCTCGCTCCACGCCATCAGGAAGTCGGCGTGCACCGGAACGTACCCGGTCCTGTTCTGGGGAAGGCCGTGCTGGAGCACGACTGATCGCCTTCCCTCCTGGCGCGCGATCTCAACCGCAAGGCGACCGGTGCGATGCTGGTCGCTGGCGAGGACAACGGCGTCGGCATCGGAAGCATCGAGGAACCGTCCGATTGCTGTCCAGTCGACCGCCAGCCTCCGGACGGAGCGAGGCACGAAACTGTCCATCGCCTCGAGGGCGGCGGACGTAAGGTCCATGCCGTCGATAACGAGCGGTGGGCAATGCGACCGCGCCTCCCGCCATGCCTCCATCGAGCGAGCGGCGGCGTGCCGGGTCACCGATCGGTCGTCGCGCGGACCCAGCACCAGGGCGGACGGGTCCCACCCGGCCCGGCGCCAGGCGCGGTAGGTGCGCGGGTCGCTCGCGCCGATGGCCGCCCGAGTAGAGGTAAGCTCTGCGGCGACTGCCATCGAGGACTCGAGGGCCGATGGCGTGGCGCCCTCCGAGATGAAGACCACCGGCTGTGTCTCATGAGGCTGCCGGCGACCCATGCTCGCTGCACGCAGGCCCCATGTCCGGATCTCCCGATCCAGCCCGCGCGCTCTCAGCGGTCGCAGCAGGGGGCGTCCCAGGCGGCGCGGCGGCAGTCCCAGTGCGGCGTTGACGCGTTCAAGGACGAACTCGAAGACGTCGATACGGATCGCGTCACCGCAGGGGATGCCGTCAAAGGAGAGGCGGTCTCGCCCTTCCGCGTCCAGGTTCCAGGCCCCGGACCAGGACTCCACCACCGAGAACACGTCAACTGCGGCGCATCCCTGCATCTCAGGCGTCTCCGAGCACGCCATCGACATGGCGCGCGCGCGACAGACGGCGAACAACGGTTTGACTCCGCCTCCGCAGCATGACCAGGTAGGCCATCATGCTCACAAGCAGTGCCGCCCCAACGCCGGCGATGCCGGCGCCCACCTGGATCAAGGCGACGGCAGTCGCCAGGTCGATTGCGATCGCGACCAACTGGATCGCGAGGTATTCGCGCTGCGCCCCAACGCTGTTGAGAAGGTTGGCATCCCCCGTGGCCCCTGAGTACGCCAGGATCCCAAGCATCGCGAAGGTTGCGGGCGCAGCCGCGGCCGCGTAGTCCGGCAGCACGACGGGTAGCAGCAGCCAAGCCGCAGCGATCATCGGTACCACCGCGACTCCGACCACGACGGTGGAGATCATGCTCTGGCGCTCCGCGATCACAAGCAGCCGGTCTGGATGGAGGTTCGCCCCGAATGCGTGCGCAATCCTCGGGTAGTACTGCTGGGCCACCACGGTGACCAGGACGAGCAATCCCGAGATGGCAATCCCCACGAGTCCATAGATCCCGAACGCCACGTCTCCGAGGAAGACCAGCACGAGCCAGCGATCAAGTGTAGTGAGCAGCGTGAAGGCGAGTCCGGCCAACATGATGGGGAACCCAATCCCCAAGATGGCGCGCGCCTCACCGCGGTGCCAGGTCAGGCGGGGTCGGCGCAGCAGGACCAGCTGCCCCACAGCGAGTGCGGCGAGGAAGCTGATCACGAGGGCGAAGGTGAGCCCGGTGAGGCCCCACGGGAGCGCCGCGAGCCCGATGACAAGCACGACGACACCAACGACTCCGAGTTGCACAGCGGCGGAGGAGAAGCGGAACCGGGACCTCAGGAGCACCTGCTCAAGCAGCATCAGTTGCTGGGCGATGATCGCGATCCCGAGTAGTGGAGCGATCGCTGGGTTCCCCTGCCCGCTGGTCAAAGCACCGGCGAGCGCAGCGCCGGCAATCGCGGCCACCATCCCCAGGAGAAGCACGCCGCTCAGCGCCACGTCCTCTGCGCGTGCAGCCAACTCGGGCCGGCCTTGACCAAGGCGGCGTGGGACTTCGCGGCCTGCTCCATTGGGGAAGCCAAGGGACGCAAATGCCGAGTACTGGAGGAGGAGCGTGAGCATCACCCACGCTCCGAATGTTGCCGGCCCGAGCACCGCGGCCGTGACTAGCGACAAGACGAGCCGCGCGGCCTGGTAGATGCCTGTCCCGACGGCGAGAGGTGCAAGCTCCAAGAGGTGCCGCAGAGGCGAGCCCTGGCCAGGCACGGACGCGATCAGGCTTCCGTTGGCGCGAGCGTCGCCGACGCCTGCTCCACACCAGTCCCCTTGTCACTCCTGGCGTGGCCCTCCCACAGCAGCGAAGCCGCGGCCGCGACTACCAGCCACGTAAAGGCGCCCATGCGAGGGTTGAACAAGTGGGAGTTTGTGAGGTCAGCAAGGGGCATGGTGCCCGCCGCGAGAGCAAGCGCCGCCAGTGCCCAGGGCAGGTAGCCCTGACGTCGCCGGACCAGGGCCATGACGATGATGAAGGCGGCTGTCCCGACGTACAGGGCGCCGTATGCCAAGAGGGCTGGGACGCCGTACTCCGCCCCCACCTGAAGGTAGCTGTTGTGCACATCCGCGACCACGACTGGGGATCTGGGATCGAGTTCATACCGCCGGAAGTTCCACTGGAACGGGCCGACGCCGAAGAGCGGCTCGCTTTGGATCATCTCGAGGGCGGGGTTCCAGAACTGGGTTCTTGACGCGACGGTCGAGTCGACGGGGGCGCTGCCGGGGGTGGCGACCTCGGTGGCGATAGACATAGGCCGGGACTCTGGCGAACAGAATCAGCCCACGCAAGGCGGCGAGGGGCTCGACATCACGCGAAATCGCCATCAGCACAGCCAAGGTCATCACGCAGGCCACGACAGCCGCGATGACGAGCAGTCGGACCTCGGCCGGCTTGATGCGCCTCCGCTCGCGAACCGTGAGGACAACGACCCACGCAAGGAGGATGTCGATGGCTGAGATAGCCGGTGCGGTTGCGTTCGCCAAGCGGTGCGGATCCAGCGTCATCTGAGGGAGCAGGTTGTCCACATTCCCGGGAATGGCGAGCAAGGCGAACGCCAGGACGGGGAGCCGCCAGACAGGAAGCAGCGCCATGAGGGCAAGGCCGACCAGGGCGCCAATCCCGGCAAGCTGGATCAGGGTGGCAGGCGACATGTCAGAGATCCCCGCTGGGGGGGGAGCCATGGACCCTGCCGCGAGACCTCGAGCGCCTGAACAGACGCTCGTACTCGTCGGTCACATGGCCCCAGGAGAAGGCGGCCTTCGTCCGGGCCCCCGCGGCCGCTCCCATCTCGACACGCGCGGCGGGATCCACGACGAGCTCACGCACGACGTTCAGGACCACCTTCGCCCCGCTGAGGCGCGGGACGAGGGCGAAGGGGCGTTGGCGTTGTTGCAGACCAGGACCACGTCGAACCGGCGGGGCAGGGCGTCGGTCACCGACAGCGCGGTGTGGGCAACGGTGTCCAGGTACTTGTGGCGGATCGTTGGCAGCACTCGCAGGCGCATGCCACGGTGGTGGCGCAGGCCTGCCGGGATCACGTGTCGACGCCCGTAGACCGTGACCTCGTGGCCTCGTTCCACGAGTCGAGCCCCCAGCTCCTCGGCGAACGTCTCGAACCCGCCGTATGCAGCGGGAACACCCCTCGTTCCGATGATGGCTATGCGCACGTCGCTACCTGGGCGGGGTGGCTTGGTGCACCTGAGGATACCCGTCGCGGTGCCGATCCCACTCGACCACCGGGCAGCCAGCAACCAGCCGCTCGCGCCTCACCGCCCGCTCAGCATCGCGGGCACGGTCTTGACCATGATCTTGAGATCCAGCCAGAGCGACCAGCGATCGATGTACGCGAGGTCCAGCTCCACCCAGCGGTCGAACTCGGCCTCGAGGCGCGCGCTCACCTGCCACAGGCCGGTGATGCCGGGCTTCATGGAGAGCCGGCGGCGGTGCCACAGGTCGTAGCCTGCGACCTCGGTGGGGAGCGGCGGACGAGGGCCGACGACGCTCATCTGGCCTCGAAGGGCGTTCCAGAACTGGGGCAGCTCGTCGAGGCTGGTGCGCCGCAGGAACCGTCCCATTCGCGTGATCCGCGGGTCGTCGGCCAGCTTGAACGCATGCCCCTCGATCTCGTTGAACTCCTCGAGGTCGGCGAGCCGCTCCTCGGCGTCGGGGACCATCGACCGGAACTTGACGATCTGGAACTGGCGACCGTGGAGGCCAACCCGCGTCTGGCGGAAGAACACCGGACCGCGGTCCTCCAGCCACACCGCAGCTCCGATCGCCGCGAGGATCGGCGCGAGCACGACCAGCACCAGCGCCGCGACGACCACGTCGACGAGACGCTTCACGGCCAGGGCGAGCAGGCGGTCCGGAGCGTTGGACACGGTGGCGATCTGGTGAGCCCCGAGTCGCTCGATCCGGCCGCCGCTGACCGGCGCGAGTCCCGGCTGGAGCACGACCCGCAGCCGCTTGCCCTCCTGGTGCGCGAGCGCCGCCACGGGCTCGAGATAGGGCAGCTCGTCCGGGCCGAACGCGGCGACCAGCTCGTCGACCACGTCCTCGTGGATGACGGCCTCGATGGCGTCGAGCGGACCGAGCACCGTCGGGCAGGATCGGGAAGGCCGGCCCATGAAGCCGACGACCCGGTAGCCAAGGGCAGGGTGCGCCTCGAGGCGCATGCCGATCTCGCGCGCGACGGCGTTCGTGCCGAGCACGACCACGTTGCGGGTGCCGACCTCTCGCCTGCGGGCCGCAATCAGGAGCCCCCGATACCCCATGCGCTGGAGAACCGAGACCACCAGCTGTGCGGTGAACAGGATGAACAGGAACAGCCGGCTCACCTCGGGGGCGTGCACGAGGAACAGGAGGCTGAAGACCACCACCGCAACGGTCAGGACGGCGCGCAGGACGTCCAGGACCTCGCCCCGGAGGGTCCAGCGCGATCGGAGCTGATCCAGCTGGTGGAGCCAGACGGCCCCGACCCACAGCAAGCCGTACGCAAGCGCCCAGGCAGGCCATGGCGCCCCGGCGGCCTGCCACGCTCCGGTCCATGCCTCGCCCAGGCGCAGCCTCGAGACGAGGACGAACAGCGAGACCGCCACCGCGCCGTCCGCGAGCAGCAGGGCCAGGCGAACCAGCCGGAGGTGATGGCGGATCATCAGTTCTCGGAGTACCTGCTGTCTTCACCGAAGAGCTTCCGGGACAGCGCGGCCACCTTGTCCATCTTGAGCTGGAGCGTCCACACGCCGCCGGTGGACGAGGTTGGCGGGTGGAAGGCGTAGGGGTAGGTCAGCACCTCCCTGCGTGATCGCGTCCGTGTCCACCTCGCGCGCGAGCGTGATGAACTCCTCGAGCCGGTCCGTGGGCAGGTTGGTGCGCACGGTGTCGCCGGCCACGTCCAGGATCTCCGGCAGCTTGGGGAGCATCTCGGGTGACGTGAGCTTGCTGCGGAGGGCGACCAGCAGCTGCTGCTGGCGAGCGGCGCGGGTGAAGTCGGAGTCACCCACGCCCTGCCGCGACCGCGCGTACGCGAGGGCCTTCTTGCCGTTCAGCTTCACCTTGCCGGCGGGGAGGGTGAACCCGTACGTCCCGTCGAGCCACTCATAGCGCGGGTCGTTGATCGCCTTCGGGTTGTCCACCGTGACGCCGCCGACCGCGTCGATCATCTTCCGGAACCCGGCGAGGTCGATCGCCGCGTAGTAGTGGATCGGCACGCCCACGAGGTAGCCGACCTGCTTCATGAGCGCCGGGAAGGGCTTGTCCTTCCACTCCTTGGGATGGTTGCGCACCCAGGTCATGAAGGAGTTGATCTTGCCCTTGAAGGTCCGGCCGTCGTAGGTCGGGAACCTGGAGATGTCGCGCGGCACGCTGAGCATGACCACGGACTTGTCCTCCGGGTTCACGCTGACGACCATGATCGTGTCGGTCAGGGCGGTGCTCCGCGTCTCCGCGGAGTCGATGCCGGTGAGCAGGATGTTGATCCGGTCCTGCTTGGTGGGCGGCGTCTCCAGCGGGGCGACGTTGTAGTCGTCGGTCTCCTCGGGTCCGGGGGAACCGGAGGCGGCAGCCAGGTCGCCGGACCCATCCGGGGTCGGCGTCCCGTTCTGGTCATCGGGCCCCGCGTTCGCGAAGATGCTGCTGCTGGCGTCGTACACGCCGTAGGCGACATAGCCAGCCGCACCGTGACCCGCGACCAGCAGCACACCCAGGATGACCGGCACGACGAGCGCTCGCGCGGACAGCCCCTGCCGTCGGCGGACCACCAGCACCGCGTCGATCATCGCGATCAGCCGCCAGCCGCCGGTGACCAGGGCCAGCGCCAGGGCGGTCATGGCGCCGGACGGGGTGATGACGAACGCGAGCAGCGAATCCGAGCCGCTGAGCAGGTCGAGCCCGATGACGACCGCCACCAGGATGGCCGGCACCGCGAAGAGCAGCGCCTGGCGCCGCAGGCCCAGGTACAGGTGCCCGAGACCCGGGAAGATGAACGAGAGAAGGGCGGCGACTCCCGCCGACTTGTTGGTCATGACCCCCACTCTGAATTCGGCACTTCGTCGATCACGGCGGCGCCGTCAGGAACCATACGCGCCCAAGTCCTCACCGCACACCACCCAAACGTACCTATCTGTGCGGCCCAGGTCACCGCGCTCCCCGCCCGGAATGCCGCGCTAGGGTAGCGCACGAGTCCAGTCCCTGCCCTCGAACGCACTCAGCCGGCGAACCGGAACGCCTCCGCCTCCGGCCGCGCCAGCCAGTCCGCCAGCGTCCCCGCGGCCGCATCCTTGGCCGACAGCCGCGGCTCGTCCACCGGCCACGCGATCCCCAGGGCCGGGTCGTCCCAGCGGATGCCGGACTCGCGCGCGAGTTGTAGGTCGCGCTGCAGAAGTACTCGATCTCGGTCACGTCCGCGAGGGCGCAGAAGCCGCGCGCGAACGAGGCCGGGGCCCAGAACAGGACCGGCTCGTCCTGGGAGCCCTCGATGGTGACGACCTGCCCGAGCGTCGGCGAGCCCGGACGGATGTCCACCGCCACCATGAACGCCCGGCCGCGGACCACGCGCATGAGCTTGGCCTGGGGCGGATCCCACTGGAAGTGCAGGCCGCGGACGACGCCGTGCGAGGAGCGCGACTGGTTGACCTGGACGAACGTCGTCGGCAGGCCGCCCCCCAGCTCCGCGAACGCGTCCACCTGGAGGACCTCGGTGAACCAGCCCCGGTCGTCGCCGAACAGGCGCGGCCTGACGATGAGAACCTCCGGGATGGCGGTGGCCTCGACGGTGAACGGCATCCCTACATCATCACCAGGCCGCCGTCCACGGCGAGCACCTGGCCCGTGATGTAGCCGGCCTCGTCCGACGCGAGGAAGGCCACGGCGTTGGCGATGTCGTCCACGGTCCCGAAGTGGCCCAGCGGGGTCTGCTTCCGGATCTGGTCCTGCAGCTCCTCGGGGAGGTCCTGCGTGAGCTCGGTGACGATGAACCCCGGCGCCACGGCGTTGGCGGTGATCCCGCGGCTGGCGACCTCGCGGGCGACGGCCTTGGTCAGGCCGATCAGCCCTGCCTTGGACGACGAGTAGTTCGCCTGGCCCGCCTGGCCCGCCTGGCCCGAGACGCTGGACATGTTGATGATCCGTCCCGCGCGTGCCTTGAGCATCGGCCGGAGGACGGCCTTGGTGCAGTAGAAGGCACCGAACAGGTTGACCTCCAGGACCATCTTCCACTCGTCGATGCCCATCCGCATGACGAGGTCGTCGCGCGTGATGCCGGCGTTGTTGACGAGGATGTCGACCTTGCCGAAGGCCTCGATGGCAGCCCCGACGAAGGCCGTGCAGGCCTCCGGGTCGGTGACGTCGCCGGCGAAGAAGATGGCCCGCCGTCCGATCGCCTCGACGTCGGCCTTGGTCTGAGCCGCGGTCTCCGGGGCGCCCCGGTCCATGAAGGCGATGTCGGCGCCCTGCTGGGCCAGGCGGAGCACGATGGCCCGGCCGATCCCGCGCGAGCCGCCGGTGACGAGAGCGGTCTTCCCGGTCAGGTCGATCATGTGGTGCGTCCTCCTCGTGGTGTGGCCGGCGCAGGCGGCCCGGGCGGGTCAGCGGACGGTGACGTGGTTGGCGTGCTCCGGCTCTCCGGGCACGACGTCGGACAGATCCATGTGGCCGGGCAGCGGCCGGGCGAGGACCTCGGCCAGCGCCTGCGGGATGGGGTCCACCGAGTCCCAGTCCAGCGGCAGCCGGACGGAGACGTCCTCCGGGCGGACGGCCTCGTCGGCGGTCCGGCCCCGGGCCGGGTCCGCGGTCCACTCCATGGCCACGGCGCCCGAGGTGAAGCCCGCCCCGAAGGCGACGAAGACCAGCTTGTCGCCGACCGCCAGGCGGCCCTCGTTCACGGCCTCGGCGAGCGCGATCGGCACCGACGCGGCCGAGGTGTTGCCGTAGCGGTCGAGGTTGACGTAGATCTTGTCCATGGAGATGTCCAGGCCCTTGGCCACGGCCTCGATGATCCGGATGTTGGCCTGGTGCGGGACGATCAGGTCCACGTCGTCCTGGGTCCAGCCGGCCTTGCCGACGGCGGCGAGCGCGGTGGAGGCGAGGGTCCGCGTGGCGAACCGGTACGTCTCCTTGCCCTCCATCCGGATCCGGTGCTCGCCGCGGGCGACCGTCTCGGCGGACGGCGGGCTCTTGGATCCGCCGGCGGGCAGCCAGATCATGTAGGCGCCCTGGGGCTCGGTGGTCATCTCGATGCCGATGGGCGTGCCCGGCTCGTCGCTGGCGGAGAGCACCACCGCCCCGGCTCCGTCGCCGAACAGGATGCAGGTGCCCCGGTCCGTGTAGTCCAGGAAGCGCGTGAGGAGCTCCGCGCCGATGACCAGCGCATGCTTCGCCATCCCCGCGCCGATGTACGCGGTCGCGGTGGCATACGCGTAGACGAACCCGGAGCAGGCCGCCATGACGTCGAACGCGGGTGCCTTCGTGTTGCCGATGGCCTCCTTGACCAGGGCCGCGGTCGAGGGCATCCAGTAGTCCGGCGTCAGCGTCGCCAGGATGATCAGGTCGATGTCCTCGGGGACCAGACCCGCGGTGTGGATCGCGCGCAGCGCCGCGACCGCCGCCATCGACGACGTTGTCTCGTTCGCCGCCGCGACCCGGCGCTCGCGGATGCCGGTGCGGGTGACGATCCACTCGTCCGAGGTGTCCACCATCCGCTCGAGGTCGGCGTTGGTGAGCACCTGGGCGGGCGCGTACCGGCCCCAGCCGGTGAGCCTGACGGAGGGTGCCGCCGGGGACGTCATGCGGGCTCCACCTCGATGAGCGGCTGCTTGGCCTTGACCAGCGCCCCGTTGTCCGCGCAGACGCGGACCACCCGCCCCGCGAGGTCGCTCTTGATCTCGTTGAACAGCTTCATGGCCTCGATGAGGCCGATGATCTGGCCCACCGCCACGTGGTCGCCCACCGCAACGTAGGCCGTGGCACCGGGCGACGGGGCGCCGTAGAAGATGCCGGTCAGCGGGGCCTTGACGGACGGCTTGGCGGGAGCCGCCTGAGGCGCCGTGGCCGCGCCGGAGGCGGGTGCCGCGCCGACCGGGCCTTGGGTGCCAGTGGCCTGCGCGTCGCCCGTGCCCGAGTCGGCGCCGGCTGCCGCCACGGGCGTCGGCCGCTCGATCGCGGACGGCGAGCGCAGGATGATCGTGGTCCCGCCGGAGGTCACCTCGAGCTCTCCGAGGTCGCTCTTCTCGAGGATCGCGGTGAGCTTGTCGACGAGGGCGAGCAAGGACGCGTCGGTCGGGTCCGGGGCCGCCGGGTCAGGGGCGACGGGCGCCGGTCCGGACACGTCGGGATCACCGGGACCCACGGGCACGCGCTCCACGGGATCGAGGGTCTCGGTCATCGGCGCCTCCTCCACGGGTTCACCGGGCTGGGCAGGTTCCCCGTGCCGGGCAGGCCCACCGGCTCACCGGGCTGACCGGGCTGCTGGTCGTCGCTCACCCCTCCCACCTCCGGAAGACCAGGGCCGTGTTCTGGCCGCCGAACCCGAACGAGTTGGACATCGCGACCCGCAGCGGCCGCCGGGTGGCGACGTTCGGGGTCAGGTCCAGGCCATCGCCGTGCTCGTCGGGGTCGTCCAGGTTGATGGTCGGCGGGACGATCCCCTCGCGCAGGGCCGTGATCGTGACGATGGACTCGATCGCGCCGGCGGCCCCCAGCGTGTGGCCGATCATCGACTTGTTGGCGGTCACGGCCACCCGCGGCGCGTGGTCGCCGAAGATCGTGCGGATCGCCTGGAGCTCCGCCTTGTCGCCCTCGGGGGTGGACGTGGCGTGGGCATTCACGTGGTCGACCTCGGCCGGGTCGAGACCCGCCTTCTCGAGCGCGCGCCGGGCCGCCCGGACAGCGCCGACGCCGCCGGGTGCCGGCAGCGTGATGTGCGATGCGTCGGCGGTGGCGCCGTATCCGACGAGCTCCGCCAGCGGTGTCGCGCCGCGAGCCTGCGCGTGCTCCAGGGCCTCGAGGATGAGCGCCCCGCCGCCCTCGCCGACGACGAAACCGTCCCGGCCCCGGTCGAACGGCCGCGAGGCCCGTGCCGGATCGTCGTTCCGGGTCGAGAGCGCCTTCATCGACGCGAAGCCGCCCACCGTGGCCTCGTGGATGCTGGCCTCGACGCCGCCCGCGATCATCATGTCGGCATCGCCCCGGCGGATCGTCTCCCAGGCCTCGCCCAGCGCGTGGCCGCCCGTCGCACATGCGGACACGGTCGCGAAGTTGGGGCCGATGGCCCCGGTGGCGATGGCGATCTGCCCGGCGGCGACGTTCGCGATGCCCATGGGGATGAAGAACGGCGAGATGCGGTCCGGCCCCCGCTCCCCCATCAGCAGCACGTTGTCGAACAGCGTGGCGACACCGCCCAGGCCCGAGCCCACGATCACGCCAGTCCGGGCGGCCATGGCCTCGTCGAGACGGCCGGGCAGCCCGGCATGGACCAGCGCCTGGCGCGCGGTGACCAGGGCGAACTGGATGTAGCGGTCCGTCCGCCGCATCTCCTTGCGGTCGAGCACGCCCGACGGATCGAAATCCTTGACCTCGGCCGCGATCTTCACGCTGACGCGCGAGGCGTCGAACAGCGTGATGGGTGCGACACCCGATCGCCCGGCGACCAGGCCGTCCCAGGTGGACGCCACGTCCGGCCCCAGCGCCGTCACGGCACCCAGGCCGGTGACGACGACGCGGCGCGGCCGCTCCGGCCAGCTCCAGGTCATCGGACGAGCTTCCCCGTGCGCACCGTCGCGGCCCGGTACACGTCGCCGGGGAGACCCCGCTCGCTGATCGCGTTGGCGACCGCCAGCACGTCGTACTCCGTCCGGCGGATCTCGGCGGCGACGTCCGTCCCGTCCACGGTCACCATCGCCCACGACGCCGTCGGGTCGCCGTCGAAGACGAAGCCCGCGGACCCGTCGTTGACGATGACCTTGAAGCCCAGGTCGCGCACCTCGGGCATGTGGGTGTGGCCCACGCAGATGATCCGCGCGTCGGTGGCAGCCGCGCGCTCGAAGATGACGTTCGCGTCCAGGGCCTGGTCGAAGCCGCGGGTCTGCGACCCCGGCGAGGCGTGCACGACCAGGACCAGCTGGTCGTCACCGGCCCGGACCCGGCGTTCGGCCGGGAGCCTGCGCAGCCAGGCCAGCTGGTCGTCGCCGAGCTCGTCGTGGGCCCACTCGGCGGCCTCGGTGACCGTCTCCGGGACGCCGTCCTGGTACTGCGGGAAGGCCGCGCCGTAGTCGAAGTCGCCCACCGCGATGTCGGTGTTGCCCGAGACGATGAGCCCGCCGTCCGCCTCGAGGGCGCGCAGCACGTCGACGGTCCCGTTGGGATCGGGCCCGTTCATCACGAGGTCGCCCGCCACGAGCACCCAGTCCGGCCGGTCGCGCTTGATCTCCGCGAGGACGGCCTCGAGGGCGACGCGGTTGCCGTGGATGTCCGAGAGGACCGCGATCCGCGTCAACGGAGCATCCCGGCCGGCGGGATGACGAAGGACAGCAGGCCCTCGCAGGCCACCTCGCCGTCGACCGTGGCCAGGCCCCGGCCCTTGCCGAACCGGCTGCCCAGCTTCTCCATCGTGATCTCGAGTCGGAGCGTGTCGCCGGGCGCCACGACCCGCTTGAAGCGGACCTCGTCGATACCCGCGAACAGCCCGAGCCGGTCGCCGAAACCCGGCTGCTTGGCCACGTAGATGCCCATCGTCTGCGCCAGCGCCTCGACCTGAAGGACGCCGGGCATCACGGGCAGCCCCGGGAAGTGACCCTGGAAGAACCACTCCGTGGCGGTGACGGCCTTGATGCCGACGATCCGCTTCGCCTCGGGGTCGTACTCCACGATGCGGTCGACGAGCAGGAAGGGCCAGCGGTGCGGGATGAGGCCCTGGATCTCGCTCACCGTGTGCACGATGGCCGGCTTCGCGGCGGTAGCGTCGGGGGCGGGGGTGTCGTCGGTCACGTGAGGCTCCAACAGGGTCGGCAGGAGGGGTGGGCAAGGGTCACGAGGCGCGTTCCTCGCCGGCGAGGAACGCGGCGCTGCCGATCCGGTCGAGCAGGCTCGTGGTGAACCTGCCCTCCAGGAACGGCTCGGACGCGAGCAGCGCCCGGTGGATCGAGGTGTTGGTCACGACGCCCTCGATGACGAGCTCGTCGAGGGCGGCCCGGCCGCGGGCGATGGCGGCCTCGCGGGTGGGGCCCCAGACCACGAGCTTGCCCAGGAGCGAATCGTAGTACGGCGGGACCTCATAGCCGGCGTAGGCGTGCGAGTCGAAGCGGACCCCGGGCCCGCCCGGCGCGTTGTAGCGCTCGATCGTGCCGGCCCCCGGCCGGAAGTCGTGCAGCGCGTCCTCCGCGTTGATCCGGAACTCGATGGCGTGGCCGCGCTGCGGGATGTCGGCCTGCGTGAGGCCCAGGGGCTCGCCGGCAGCGATCCGGATCTGGAGAGCCACGAGGTCGATGCCGGTGAGCATCTCCGTGACCGGGTGCTCCACCTGGATCCGGCAGTTGATCTCGATGAAGTACGCGTTGCCCTCGGCATCGACGAGGAACTCGAGCGTGCCCATGTTCTCGTAGCCCGCGGCGACCACGGCCCGCAGGGCGCGTTCGGCCAGCTCCCGACGCCCGGTCACGGTCATCGCCGGGGACGGCGACTCCTCCAGGATCTTCTGGTGCCGGCGCTGGACGGAGCAGTCGCGCTCCCACAGGTGCACGCCCACGCCGTAGCGGTCCACGGCGACCTGGATCTCGACGTGGCGGTTGTCCTCCAGCCACTTCTCCAGGTACAGCGCGTCGTCGCCGAAGGCCGCCTTGGCCTCCGAGCGGCAGATCGGCAGGACCGCGGCCAGCTCGCGTGGCGAGCGGACCATCCGCATGCCCTTGCCGCCTCCGCCCGCGGAGGGCTTGATCAGGACGGGGTAGCCGATCCGCTCGGCGTCGTCGAGCGCCTGTTGCTCGTCCGCCAGGAGACCGGAGCCCGGGATCGTGGGCAGGCCGTGCGCGGCCAGGAGCCGGCGGGTCTCCTCCTTGGACGCGAAGCGCTCGAGAACCGGCGCGGACGGCCCGATGAACGTGATGCCGTGCGCGCGGACGGCATCGGCGAACGCGTCGTCCTCGGAAAGGAACCCGTACCCCGGGTGGATGGCGTCGCAGCCGGTGACCATGGCCGCGGAGATGATCGCCGGGGCCGAGAGGTAGGAGCGCTTCGCGTCGGCGGGCCCGATGCAGATCGCCTCGTCGGCGAGCATCGCCGCCAGCGAGGTGCGGTCCGCCTCGGAGTAGGCCACCACGGCCTCGATGCCCATCGTCCGGCAGGCGCGCAGGATCCGGAGGGCGATCTCGCCCCGGTTGGCGATGAGGACGCGGGTGATCATGTCAGGCGTCCCCGCTCGCGGGCTTGTCGGCGGCATCGCCGTCGGTGATCACCGGTTCTGCGACCATCGCGACCTCCTCGCCGTATTCCACGGCGTCACCGGTGGCGGCGAGGACCTCCACGAGGAGCCCGTCGATGGGTGCCACGACGTCCTGCGCGATGCCCAGGAGGTCCACGACGGCGATCCGGTCGCCCTGGCGGACCCTGCTGCCGACGGGCGTGATGGCCCGGAACGTGCCGACGGCCGGCGACGTCGCAGGGGCGCGGTGCGGGTCGCGCGGCTGCGCGGGAGCGGACGGCTGGGACGCGGGACGGGGCGCGGCGTGGCCGCCGGACCGAGGGCGCTCACGGCGGGCGACGGCCGCGGCGCCCGCCGGGCGGCGGAGCCGGATCCTCCAGTCGCCCTCGCGGACCTCCAGCTCCCCGAGACCGGAGCCGTTGAGCTTCTGGACGAGCGCCGTCACCAGCGTCTCGGACAGGCGGGCGAGGCTCGCGTGGTCTGCCTGCCGCTCCGCGGCGGTGCGTTCCCTCGGGCGTTGCGGTTCGGGCATCGGCTAGACGTCCTCGCGGGGGGGCTGTTCCTGGCGGCGCCCGACGGGCAGGGGCGCGGGGATCGCGCGCTGGCCGGCTTCGAGGAGCCCGCGGAGGCGGTCCGCGAGGCCCTGCCGGGGCGGCACGGGCGGGATGGGTGCCGGCGCGACGATCTCGCCGTACGGCCCGAGCTCACGGTACCGGCGATAGCGCTGCTCGACCAGCGTGTCGATGGGAAGGGCCGTCAGGCGGTCCAGCTCGCGGACGATGACCGCCTTCAAGCGGCGCCCGGTGTCGGCGGCATCCGTGTGGGCGCCCTCCGGCGGCTCGTCGATGACCTCGTCGACGATGCCCAGCTCGTGCTGGTCCTGGGCGCTCATGCGCATCGCGAGCGCGGCCGTGGCGGCCTCGTCCGTCGTGCGCCACAGGATGCTGGCACAGCCCTCGGGGCTGATGACGGAGTAGACGGCGTTCTCGAGCGCCAGCACCACGTCGCCGACCGCGATCGCGAGCGCCCCGCCGGAACCACCCTCGCCGGTGATCACCGTGACGATCGGCGTCCGGAGGCGGGTCATCAGGCCGACCGACCGGGCGATCGCCTCCGCGATGCCGCGCTCCTCGGACTCGGGCCCCGGGTGGGCGCCGGGGACGTCGACGAAGGTGACGACCGGGAGGCCGGAGCGCTCGGCCAGCTCCATGACCCGCATCGCCTTGCGGTAGCCCTCGGGGTGCGGCATGCCGAAGCTGCGCCGGACGTTCTCCTCGGTATCCGCACCCTTCTGCTGGCCGACGACGGCGACGCGGTAGCCGCCGATGATGGCAAAGCCCGCGACGATGGCCTCGTCGTCGCCGAACAGCCGGTCGCCGTGGAGCTCCACGAACTCGTCGGCCATCGCCGCCAGCAGCTCCAGGGTCCGCGGGCGGCGCAGGTTGCGGGCCATCTGGACGCGACCCCAGACGACGGCTTTGCGGTCGACCGTCGTCGCGGCGTCCGGCGCGGGGCTCTCGCCGGCGGAGCTGTCCTTGCCGCGGTTGAGGAAGCGGTCAACCACGGCCGTCTCCACGGGCTGGGGGGCCAGGTAGCGCAGGAGCTGGGCGAGCTCCCCGCGCAGGTCCGGCCGGGCCACGATGCGGTCCACGAACCCGTGGCGGAACAGGAACTCGGAGCGCTGGAAGCCGGGTGGCAGCTCCACGCCGATGGTCCCGGCGCCGACGCGGGCCCCGGCAAAGCCGATCAGCGCGTTGGGCTCCGCGAGGTTGACGTCGCCCATGGCCGCGAACGAGGCGAACACGCCGCCCGTGGTGGGGTCGCTCATGACGGACACGAACGGGACATGCGCGGCGCGCATGCGCTCCAGGGCGGCCATCGTCTTGGCCAGCTGCATGAGGGCCATCGTCCCCTCCTGCATCCGGGCCCCGCCCGAGGCGGACACGATGACGAGGGGAACGCGCTCGGCGAGGGCGCCCTCGGCGGCCCGGGCCACCTTCTCGCCCACCACGGCGCCCATGGATCCGCCCATGAACCCGAAGTCCATGACCAGGATCGCGATCCGCTGCCCCTCGATCCTGCCGTAGCCCCAGACGGCGGCATCGCGAAGACCCGTGGCCACCTGCGCGGCCGCGACGCGGTCCGGGTAGGCCTTCTGGTCCACGAACCCGAGCGGGTCCTGCGAGACCAGGCCCGTGTCCCGTTCCTCGAAGGTGTTCTCGTCGAGCAGCTGGCCCAGCCGTACCGGCGCCGACAGCCGGAAGTGGTGCCCGCACGATGGGCACACGCTCATGGCCTTCTCGAGCTGCTTGTTGAACAGCTGCTCCTCGCACGAGGGACAGCGGGTCCACATCTTCTCCGGGAAGGCGTCCTTGCGGGGACGGAACTGGGGGAACTTGACGGGCATCAGGCGTGGCCTCCGAGGCCGGCACCGGCGAGCGCGGCGGCGCGGCGGGCGTGCGCGGAACGGGCGGCGCGACCCATGAGCCCGGAGCCCGGGCGGGCGTCAGGCCGGGAGGCGCGCCACGCGACGATGGCGACGCCCACGATGGAGATGGCGGCCGACGTGATGGCGGCGCCGCCGACGATGATCGGGCGCCGGTCCGGGGGCCCGGCCGCGGCACGCCTGGTGGCAGCCGAGTCGGTGGGATCCAGGTCGCCGCGCAGGATCGCGTCCAGGAGCGGGTCCGCAGATGCGGGATCGGCGGCCGCGACGGGGAACTGGATCACGCTTCCGCCACCCGCGGCAGCCAGGGCGGACCCGGACTGCGCGGCGGCGAGGTCCGCCAGGCGGGTGGCCAGGCGCTCCTCGAATCGGAAGGAGGGATGGACCCGGACGAGGGACCGGCGGAGCACGCGGGCGGCGTGCCGGAGGTCGGGGGCCAGGGCGGCGTCGGCGGGGACATCGTGTGCGCGCCGCTCACCGGCGGCGAGCAGCGCATCGAGATAGCGATCCGCCACCAGCGCGTCCACCTGGGCGGCGTCGCGGTCCGGGAGACGCGGGGCCGTCACGACCGCGTGCCTCGATCGTGGCCGCGGTCGTGACCCAGCTCGCGGGCGACGGCGCCCAGGCCGCGGTGGATGAGGACCCGGACGGCGCCCTCGGACTTGCCAAGGATCCCGGCGATCTCCGCGGTGCTCATCTCGTCCACGAACCGCAACAGCAGCGCGCGGCGCCGGTCGTCGGGCAGGCCCTGCAGCGCGCGGAGCGCCCCGGCAGCCTCGTCGCGGGTCACCGCCTGGGCCTCGATATCGGTCGCGTCCCGGATCGCCAGGCCGGCGCCGAGCGCGGCGTCCAGCGAATCCGCCGGCTGGCGGCGCCGGGCCCGGCGCTCGTTGGCCACGACGTTGCGCGCGATGCGGAACAGCCAGACCCGGAACGTGGAGGCCTCGGGGCCGTCCTCCGGGCGGGCCTGCTCACGGAAGCGAGGCAGCGCGGCGAGGGCGCGCAGGAACGTGCGCTCCGTCGCGTCCTCCGCGGCGTGGTGATCCGAGAGCTCGTAGAGGGCGAAGGCGTACACCTGGGCGAGGTACTTCCGGTACAGCGCGTCGAACTGGGCAGGGTCCCGGCGGGCCGCCTCGACGAGCGAGCGGTCGCGGTCGAGCACGACGACGGTGGACGTCGTCCGCTCATGCCTTCCCAACACCGGTCGGACCATGCCGTTACACCCCGTGCGGCGCGAGCCGCACCTGCGGCGCGAGCCGCACGCGGGTCACCTCGCCGGCGACGACCCGGCGTTCGCCACCCTCGGCAGCAGCGTCCTCCAGGACCAGGGCGCCCGTGGTCGCGTCCACGCCCAGCGCGAGGAGCGGCTCGGTCGCCGACCCGTCGCCCGACTCCAGGGTCACGAGGCGCCCGGTGGTCGCCTGGCGCGCGGACCAGTCGGAGATGTCGAAGTAGCCGGCGCGGAGCGCGTCGAGCCGGGCGGTGAGGTGGTCGACGAACGACACCAGGAGCGCCTCGCGATCGACCGGGCGGCCGCCGGACGCTTCGTGGAGGCTGGTCATGCTCGAGGCGATGTCGGGCGGGAAGTCGTCCGACGTCCAGTCCACGTTGATCCCGAGGCCCACCACCACGCGCGGATCGTCCGTCCCGAGACCGTCGCTCTCGCCCAGCACGCCGGCCAGCTTGCGCAGCTCCAGCGGTGCCGCGAGGCGGGCCTGGGCGGCCTCGGGCGTGAGGTCGCCGTTGAGCAGCGCCTTCGGGCCACCGGCTTCGACCACCAGGTCGTTCGGCCACTTCATGCGCACCGCTCCCACGGGCAGGCCGGCCGTCTCCTCGGCCGCGTCGCACATCGCCAGCGCCGCCGTGCCCCCGAGGCGCCAGGTGCGGTCCGGCGCCAGCCAGGTGGGCCGGAAGCCCAGCGAAAGCAGCAGCGCGGCGCCCGGGGGCGCGGTCCACGTCCGGCCGTGGCGCCCTCGCCCCTCGACCTGCTCGTCCGCCACCGCGAGGCAGACCTCTGGGGTTGCGTCCAGCAGCCAGGCGCGGACGATGTCGTTCGTGCTGCCGACGGTCGCGAATCGCTCGAAACGGCTGAGCTGGCCGGTCGCGGCGACGGCGTCGGTCACCGGGGCGTTCAGCCCGCGCCGGCGCCGGCCGTCTCGACGGTCTCCGGCTGCTCGAGCTCGAAGGCGGCGTGGAGCGACCGGACGGCCTCCTCCACGCGGTCCTCGGAGATGATGGTCGTGATCCGGATCTCCGAGGTGGAGATCATCTCGATGTTGATCCCGGCGTCGGCCAGCGTTCCGAACATGCGGGCCGCGTAGCCGGGTGCGTTGTGGATGCCGGCGCCCACAATCGACACCTTTGCGACCGCGGAGTCCGTGGTCATGTCCCGGAACCCGAGGTCCCGGATCAGCGGGTCCAGGATGCGCTTGGCCTTGGCCAGCTCCACGCGCGGGATGGTGAACGACAGGTCCGTGGCCCCACCGTGGCCCACGTTCTGGACGATCATGTCCACGTTGATGCCGTTCTCGGCGAGCGGCCCGAACACGCTCCGGGCGACGCCCGGCATGTCCGGGACGTCCACGAGCGTGATCTTGGCGACGTTCCGGTCGTGGGCGATCCCCCGGACCTTGTTCCGCTGCTCCACGAGCGGGTCCTCCCTGATCTGCGTTCCGGGCGCGTCCTCGAACGAGCTGAGGACCTCGATGACGACGTCGTTGACCCAGCCGAGCTCCACGGCCCGGACCTGCATCACCTGGGCACCCTGGTGGGCGAGCTCCATCATCTCCTCGTAGCCCACGACGGAGAGCTGGCGCGCGTCCGTGGCGATCCGCGGGTCCGCGGTGTAGATGCCCGTGACGTCGGTGTAGATCTGACAGCGATCGGCCTTGAGCTGGGCCGCCAGGGCCACCGCGGTGGTGTCCGAGCCGCCGCGGCCGAGCGTGGTGATCTCGGCGGCATGGACGTCACTGGCCGAAGGCGTGTCCTCCAGGCCCTCGAGGGGCGCAGCGCTCATGCCCTGGAACCCCGCGACGATGACGACCTTGCCGGCGGCGAGCTCCGCCCGGACGCGCCGGGGATCGATGCCCGCGATGCGGGCCTTCCCGTGGCGGCCGTCAGTTGTGATGCCCGCCTGCGGTCCGGTCAGGCTGATGGCGGGGACGCCCAGCGAGTGGAGGGCCATCGACATCAGCGTGGCGCTCTGGTGCTCGCCGGTGGCGAGCAGCACGTCCAGCTCGCGGGCATCGGGCTCGTCGGTGATGGCGGCGGCCAGCGCCAGCAGCTCGTCCGTGGTGTCGCCCATGGCGGAGACCACCACCACCAGGTCGGAGCCGCGCTCGCGCTCGCGGACGATGCGCCGGGCGACACGCCGGATCCGTTCCGCGCCCGCGACCGACGAGCCGCCGAACTTCATGACGACGAGGGGGCTGGGCATGGCGGGCATTCTACCCGAGGGGCCCGAAGACCCGGCCGTGGCGGGTGGGTGACGCCAGGTCGCTCACGCGCGGCCTGCCTGCGCGACAATCACCGCCACCACGCCCTCGTCCCGGAGATGCCCGCCATGTGCTTCGACCACGACTCGCGGCCGCCGATCGCGCCCATCGCGGGCGGCTCGCTCGACGCGCAGGAGGTCGTGCTCGAGGGGGCGGACGGCAACCGGTTCGCGGCCTACCTGGCCCGGGCCGCGGAGCCCACCGGTGCCGGGATAGTCGTGCTGCCGGACGTGCGCGGCCTCCATGCCTACTACCGCGACCTGGCGCTGCGCCTCGCCGAGCACGGTGTTGACGCGATCGGCATCGACTACTTCGGGCGGACGGCGGGGCTCGGCGACCGTGGGCCGGGCTTCGACTGGGCCCAGCACGTCCCGCAGACCACGTACGAAGGTCTGCGCTCGGACGTGATGGCCGCGGTTGGTCACTTGCGAGCGGCGACCGGCGCGAGCCGCATCTTCACGATGGGCTTCTGCATGGGCGGGCGGCTCGCGTTTCTGACCGACGGGTTCGGGCTCGGCCTCGCTGGCGTGATCGGGTTCTACGGGTGGCCGGTCGGGCCGTCACGCAACGGGACGCCGGCACCCGCCGAGGTGGCGGACACGTTCGAGGCCCCTGTGCTCGCGATCTTCGGAGGCGCGGACGAGGGGATCGGCCCGGACGCCGTCGCGGCCTTCGAACGCGCGCTGGGCGCGGCCGGCATCGAGCACCGCGTTGTCACCTACCCCGGGGCCCCGCACTCCTTCTTCGATCGCAAGCACGAGGAGTTCGCGGAGGTCTCTGCGGCCGCCTGGGACGAGGTGCTGGCGTTCACCGGCGTCAGCGCAGCGTCCGTGTGATGTCGTTCCTCAAGCGCCTGTTCGGCGGCGGCGAGCCCCCCGCGGCGCCGCCCGAGGACGATGCCCCGTCGGCCGCAGACGAGGCCGCCCGCGAGCGCGAGCTGCTCCTTGCGGAGGCCCGCCGCCTGGACGACGACCTGATCCAGCGCCAGCTGCGGTACGCGGATCGCTCGTGGACACCGCCGCCGCAGGGCGGCGAGCGCCGGGCCGACGACGAAGAGGCGCAGGCCGCGGACGGTTGAGGCCGAACCCGCCGGCGGGCCTCGGCGACGGGCTGCCCGGGGCCTACGCCCGGACGCGGATCGCCGTCCAGGCCGCGATCCCGCATGCGAAGGCCATCACCGCGGTTCCCATCATCGCGGCCTGCAGCCCGATGACCTCCGACAGGAACCCGATCGCGGGCGGATAGATCACAACACCCACGACCGCCGCGAAGACCAGCGTCCCGGTCACCGTCGCAGACTCGCCCGGCATGCGGGCCCCGGCGGCCGCGACGATCAGTGGGAAGATCGGCCCGAAGGCCAGCCCCACCGCCCCGAACAGCAGCGGCGACATGGATGAGATCGGCAGCACCAGCGCCACGGTCAGCAGGACGCCGCCGACAACGGCGAGGGCGGCAGCGCTCCGCTGGGGATCCAGCCGGTTGCCGATGCGGGCGAAGATCAGCCGCCCCACGGCGATCCCGCCCCAGAAGAGCGTCAGGGCGAGGCTGGCCTGCGTGAGCGGCAGGGCAGCGAGATAGCGGACGAGCCAGTCGGACACGCCCGCCTCCGCCGCGACGTAGCAGGCGATCGACACGGCCATCACGAGGAGGAACAGGGGCAGACGGCGGGCGCGTACCGCGGTCTCGGAGGTCCCCGTGGCCTCGATGCCCGCCGTTGGGGCGTGCAGGACCGGATCGGGCGGCACCGTGAGCGCCAAAGCCACCCCAGCGATGGCCATCGCGATCCCGCTCCCCGTCATCAGCCACTGCCAGGGCACGCCCGCGGCCACCAGCGCCGCGAGCAGCAGGGGCGCCATGAGCGCGCCGACACCGTACGCGACGTGCAGGAGGTTGAGGGCGCGCCCGCGGGCCTGGGGGAAGAGGTCCAGCACCAGCGCCTGGATCCCCACGTCCGTCGAGGACGCTCCGATGCTCGTGAGGACCCCCGCCAGCGCGAACACGGCCCACGCCCCGGTGAACCCCTGGATCAGCAGACCGGCCGCCATGAGCGCCGCCGCGGACGGCAGGACAAGGTGGGCTCCGAAGCGGCGGATGAACCGGCCCCCGAACAGCGCGCCCACGCCGTAGGCCAGCGCCGTCGCCAGGTAGTACGCGCCCATCCCGGCGTCCGCCTGGCCGAAGGCGGGCGCCACGAACAGGATGAGCGACGGGACGAGGAGCGCCCTCCACCCGACGAGCGTGTACGCCAGGCCCGCAACGAGTCCGGCCCGCAGGGCGTGGTCGGGGACCCGGGCGGCGCCGGGGGAGCCGGGCGCCGGCTGGGCGACGGTCATGGGTTCGATGGTATCGGGGCCCGCCGGTTCGGGGGGTGTCCTGCCAGCGGGATCGCGACGGTCAGCGCTTGATGATCCGCCACAGGATCAGCACGAGCAGCGCGATCCCGAGGACCGGCAGGGCGCCCGCGGGCAGCGCGGCGGCGAGGCCATCGACGATCCCCGCCAGGGCCTGGCCGATGGCCGAAAGGGCACCGCCCACGAGGCCGCTGATCCCCTCGCCGACCGAGCGCGCAAGACCGTCCATGGGGTGAAGTGTCCGGGGCGCCGTCAAGCCGCCCGGCGCTGGCACTCGCCGGCCGTATCGCCCCGCGCGGCCCGCGCCGCGCGTCTTCGGGCTCCCACCACCCGGCGACGCGCGTACCCTGTCGCTGTCCATCCACTCGCACATCAACGAGGGCTCGATGAAGGAACGGCTCATCGGCGACGACCAGCTCCTCGTCACCGCCGACACCACCATGGGCGACCCGCTGTGGGACTGGGTCGCCGCCGACGCGGCCCGCCGCGCGCCGGACGGCTGGCGCATCGCGAACATCGGGGCCGTGCCCACCGGCCAGGGCGCCCCGAACCCGGCCTACGGCTATGCGCCGCCGCCAACCGGCGTCACGCTCTGGATCCTGTACCGACGGTGAGCCCGGATCCCACGCCACGGTCCGTCGAGGACCCGGACGCAGACGGCATGCCCGACACGGGACGTCCGCCGTCGGACCGCACACGCGTGCGGCGGCTCCCGAAGCGCGGCCAGTACGACCGCAGCACCGTCGAGGCCATCCTGGACGAGGCGATCGTGGGCCACGTGGCGTGGACCCTCGACGACCAGCCGTACGCGACGCCCACCAACGTGTGGCGCCAGGGCGACCGCCTCTTCTGGCACGGCTCCGCGGCCAGCCGGATGCTCCGGGCAACTGCCGGGAAGCCCGTCTGCGTCACCGTCACGCACCTGGACGGGTTCGTGCTCGCCCGCTCGGGCTTCAACCACTCGGTCAACTACCGGTCCGTGATGATCCTGGGCACGGCCCATCTGATGACGGACGAGGCCGAGGTGGACGCCGTCCTCGACGCCCTCATCGACCATCTCTACCCGGGTCGCGCGGCGACGCTGCGCCCGATGACCGCCACGGAGCGCAAGGCCACGTCGGTCATGTGGATCGACCTCGCGGAGGCCTCGGCGAAGGTGCGCGCCGACGTCAACCACGACGACGAGGGCGACGAGTCCTGGCCGGCCTGGGGCGGGGTCGTGCCCGTGCGCATGGTCCGCGGCGCTCCCGAGCCGGACGAGTTCGTGGTGGACGGGACGCCGCCGCCGGAGGTCCGGCTGCCCTAGGCTCCGCCGCCCATGTTCCGCGGGCCCGGCCGGTCCCTCGGCCGTGTCGGTTGCGAGCGTCGCCGCCTCTGGCAACTCCAGGACGTGTCAGCCGCCGCCCATGACCCGCCAGGGAGTCACCTCGGGGAACCTGTCGAGGAGTTCACCGCTGATCCCGCGGGAATCGTGCCCCACCTCCTCGCCAGCACCCCTGGATTGACCCGGTGCCGGGTCGCGGAACTCGGGTCGCGGAACTCGGGTCGCCGCACCGGGCCGCTCACCGGGCCGCTCAGGCCCCCTCGATGATCTCCGGCCCGAGGTTCCGCGGCGCCACGATGGTCGTGCGGCCGGCGAGGTCCACCGCCGCCGCGGCCCCGGCGAGCGCGGCCTCCACCGGGCCGGCGTCCGCGCCCGGGGCGACGAACGCCAGCACCGTGGACCCGGCCCCGGACAGGAACGCACCCAGCGCTCCCGCCGCCCGCGCCGCCCCGGTCAGGCGCGGCAGCTGTGGGTAGGCCACGGAACGGTACGGCTCGTGGATGCGGTCCACCGTGAGGTCGGCCAGGAGCTCGAAGCGGCCCGACGCAATCCCCGCCACGCCGATCGCGATCCGGCTCATGTTGCTCACGGCGTCGCGCAGCGGGACCTCGGCCGGGAGGACGCGGCGCATGTCCGCGGTGGACAGCCGCCGATCCGGGATGAACAGCACGGCCCGCAGCCCGTCCGGGGCGTCGAACCGGACCGCCTCGACGCGACCATCGAGATGCGCCGACACCACGAACCCGCCCAGCAGCGCCGCAGATGCGTTGTCCGGGTGACCCTCGAGCGCGGTGGCGAGCTGGAGCTGCTGCCGCTCGGTGAGCCTGCGGCCGCCCAGCACGTGTGCCGGCGAACACCCCGCCCACGGATGCCGCCGCGGAGGAGCCCATGCCGCGCGCCAGGGGGATCCGGTTGTGCATGACCATGCGCCAGCCGATCGCCGCGGGCCGGGGCCCGATCGACGCCTCCAGGGCGTTCTCGAGCCCGGCGACGAACCGGTTGGAACGAACCGCGGGCAGCTCGCCCTCGCCCTCGCCCGTCACGGTCAGCTCGATCCCGCCGTCGCCGTCGACGGCCTCTATGGCCACGGTGTTGCAGACGTCGAGCGCGAGACCGAGGCAGTCGTAGCCGGCACCCAGGTTCGCCGTGGACGCGGGCACGTCGATGACCAGCCGCCGGCCGACCAGGGCCGCCCAGACCGCCTGCGTCGAGCGGCGCGGCGGGCAGCGGCGGCGGGTTGGCGATCGGGACCTTGCCCGGCGGCATCACCACCAGCCAAGGGCCCCGCTGACGCCGGCGATCGTGGGCTCGGCCTCGAGGACCTCCACGGGCAGGCCGGATTCCGCGGTATGGGGGTCCTTGAGCCCGTTGCCGGTCAGGACGCAGACCACCAGCGCGTCCGAGTCGACCTCACCCGCCGTCCGCCGCCGCGATCACGCCCGCCACGGACGCCGCCGAGGACGGTTCGCAGAACACGCCCTCGAGGCGCGTCAGCTCGCGGTAGGCGTGCAGGATCTGATCGTCCGACACGGCCGAGATGCGGCCGCCGGACTCGTCGCGGGCGCCGATCGCCAGGTCCCAGGACGCCGGGTTGCCGATGCGGATCGCGGTGGCGATCGTCTCGGGTGCCTCGACGGGATGACCAAGGACGAGCGGCGCCGCCCCGGCGGCCTGGAAGCCCCACATGCGCGGTGTGGTCGGGACGCGCCCGGCGTCGCGGTACTCGCGGAAGCCGCGCCAGTAGGCACTGATGTTGCCGGCGTTGCCGACCGGGATCGCCAGGATGTCCGGCGCGCGGCCCAGGTCGTCGCAGACCTCGAACGCGGCCGTCTTCTGGCCCTCAAGCCGGAACGGGTTGACCGAGTTGACGAGCGTGATCGGGTGGTCGTCCTGCTCCGAGAGCGCCCGGACGACCCGCAGGGCCTCGTCGAAGTTGCCGCTGACACGACACCACCCGCGCGCCGAAGACCAGCGCCTGGAGCAGCTTGCCCAGGGCGATCTTGCCGGCCGGCAGCACCACGACGCACTCGAGGCCGGCGGCGGCGGCGTAGGCGGCGGCCGATGCGGAGGTATTCCCGGTCGAGGCGCAGATGACGCTCCGGGCCCCCTCCTCGATCGCCTTCGCGACGGCCAGCACCATGCCCCGGTCCTTGAACGAGCCGGTGGGGTTCTGGCCCTCGATCTTGAGGTGGAGGTTGGGGACGCCGATGGCGGCGCCGAGCCTGCGGGCGGCCACGAGCGGCGTCGCGCCCTCGCCCAGGGACACCACCGGGGTCGCGTCCGTGACCGGGAGGAACTCGCGGTACCTCTCGACCAGGCGAGGGCGAGCCGGCAGCGTCGTCATCACGGTCAGTCCCCGACGGGGTAGCAGGCGCCCGACGGTGCCGCCACGCACTCGCCGGCGACGGGCCGCACCTCCACGCGGGAGAGCTCCGTGGCGGCCCGCGAGCCGGCCCACGTCGAGCCCAGGCCGCGCGCGATGGAGACGAGGTCGCCCAGCACGGCGGCACCCGCGGCGGAACCACCGGCGCCGGGACCCTCGAAGGCGACCCGGCCAACCGGGGTGGCGTCCACCTCGACCCGGTTGAGCACGCCGTCGCAGCGCCCGAACGGAGAGTCGGCCGGGACGGCGGTGGGGACGACGGAGGCCTCGATGGCGCCGTCCTCGGCAAGACGGACCGTGGCGATCAGGCGCAGGACCCTGCCCTCGCGGGCCAGGGCCGCCACGTCCTCCGCGGTGACGCCGGTGATGCCGGGCAGACCCGGGGCCCCGGTCGTGGTGCCGGGGCGGTTGCCGACGGCGGCCGGTTCGATCCACTCACCGAACGCGAGCCGGCGAGGATCACCAGCTTGTTGAGCGCGTCCAGGCCCTCGACGTCCGCCGTGGGATCGGCCTCTGCGTAGCCCTTGGCCTGGGCCTCCGCGAGGACCTCCGCGTAGTCCCGGCCCTCGCGGGTCATGGCGGTGAGCATGTAGTTGGTGGTCCCGTTGACGATGCCCCGCACCCGGGAGATGCGGTTCGCGGCCAGGTCCTGGGCAATGGGACCCAGGAGCGGGATCCCGCCGCCGACCGCCGCCTCGAAGCGGAACGTCGCACCGGACGCGCGCGCGAGGCGCTCCAGCTCCGGGCCGTCGTTGGCCACGATGTGCTTGTTGGCCGTGACCACGCTCTTCCCGGCGGCCAGGGCGGCGGCCACGAGCGTGTGGGCCGGCTCGGCGCCGCCCATCGTCTCCACGATGATGTCCACCTCGTCGCTCGCGACCAGGTGCGCCGGCGCATCCGTGAGCAGCTCCGCAGGGATCCCGCCGGAGATCGCGCGTTCCGTGAACTTCTCCGCGACCGCGGTCAGCACGAGCGGGGTCCCGTCGATGGGCGCAAGTCGCGGGGACCGCTCGAGGAAGGCGCGCACGACCTCGCGGCCGACGGTGCCGGCGCCGATGACGCCGACGCGCAGGGGCTGAACGCTCACGGTGGGCTCTCGCAGCTGGGAAGGGATGTGGGCGCGATGGTAGCGAACGTGGCGCTGCCGGGACATGTCGAGCCGGGGTCGCCCTCCGATACACTGCCTCGCGATGACCGTCGAGCTTGTTCCCGCCCCTGCGCCCGCCGAAGCGCCCGCCCCGCGTCCGCGCATCTTCTCCGGCATCCAGCCGTCCGGGATCGTCCACCTGGGCAATGACCTGGGCGCGATCCGCAACTACGTGATGCTGCAGTACGAGTACGAGGCGATCTACTGCATCGTCGACTACCACGCGCTGACCAGCACGCACGACGCGGGCCTCCTGCGGCGCCGGACCCGCGAGATGGCGGCCAGCCTGCTCGCGCTCGGCCTCAGCCCGGACCACTGCACGCTGTTCGTCCAGAGCCACCGCCCGGAGCACGTCGAGCTCATGTGGCTGCTGGCGACGGTCACGCCGGTGAGCTGGCTCGAGCGCACGCCCACCTACAAGGACAAGGTCGCCAGCCAGCCCGATGACGTGAACCACGGCCTGCTGACCTACCCGGTCCTCCAGGCGGCCGACATCATCATCTACAAGGCGACGAAGGTGCCCGTGGGCAAGGACCAGGCGGCGCACCTGGAGCTGTCGCGCGAGATCGTCCGGGCGTTCAACTACCGCTACGGCGAGACGTTCCCCGAGCCGCAGGCCGTCTACACGTCCGCACCCGTTGTGCTCGGCACGGATGGCGTCAAGAAGATGTCCAAGTCGGTCGGGAACACCATCGAGATCCTCGCCTCGCCCGACGAGATCCGCAAGCAGATCATGTCGATGGTGACCGACACGGAGCGGATCAAGCGCACCGATCCCGGGCGCCCGTCGGTGTGCAACGTCTGCCAGCTCCACCAGTTCTTCGGCGACGATTACGAGGAGATCTGGGACGGCGAGGCGACCGCGCGGACCGGCTGCGTGGACACCAAGAAGCTGCTGGCCCAGCGGATCATCGACCGGTACGCCGAGGCACGCGAGCGGTACGCCGAGCTGATGGCGCACCCGGCCGACATCGACGGGGTCCTCGAGGCCGGCGCCGACCGCCTCAAGCCCATGGCCGCGGCCACGATGGCCGAGGTCCACGCCAGGATGGGCCTGCGCTAGCGCCCCTGCCGGGGACGCTCCGGCCGTCGTAGGCTGTGCAGATGCCGACGGACCTCCTCACCGAGCGCCAGCGCCGCCTGATCGACGCCGTCCTGATCCTGGCGGTCATCGCGCTCGGGTTCATCGTCATCAACGACGTCGCGACGGTCTTCTACGCCTTCTTCGACATCCTGCTGCTGTTCTTCCTGGCCTGGCTCCTGTCGTTTGCCCTCGCACCGCTGATCAACGCGGTGGCCAGGATCCCCAAGGTGCCGCAGGGCGCAGCGGTGATCATCGTCTACCTCGCCATCGTGGCCGTGCTCGCTGGGCATCGTCATCCAGGCCTCCGCCAGCCTGGTCTCGTCGATCAGCGACTTCGTCAGGGACGCCCCGCAGTTCGAGACGCAGCTGACCAATGTCCTCGCGGAGCTCGAGGCACGGCTCGCGGCCCTGGGGCTGACCGTGAACCTCGTGGACCAGGCCGGGGACATCGTGGCCAACCTCCAGACGTGGGCGCAGGAGCTCATCGATCCGCTCCGGTCCGTCGCGGTGGCCAGCTTCGGCGTCTTCGGCAACGTCCTGATCCTCGTGATCCTGTCGATCTACATCGCCCTCGATCGCGAGGACATCCTGGCCTTCATCTACCGCCTCGTGCCACCGTCCTTCGTGCCGCAGGCCCGCGTGCTCCAGCTGAGCGTTTCCCGTTCCTTCGGAGGCTTCCTCCGCAGCCAGCTGGTCATGGGCCTCGTGTTCGGCCTGTTCACGGCCGGCGTCAACGTCGCCTTCGGCCTGCAGTACGCGGCGCTCACGACCGTCGCGGCCGGCGTCCTCCAGATGATCCCGTTCTTCGGGCCATTCGTGTCCTGGATGCCGCCGGTGCTGGTGGCGATGCTGATGCCGAACGGGCCGGTGCTTCCCGTGGCGATCCTGATGGGCATTGCCTGGTTCGTGACCATGAACATCCTCCAGCCGCGCCTGATGGCCGGCTCCGTGGGGATCCACCCGATCATCGTCCTGGGATCCGTCGTCGTGGGCGCCAGGATCGCGGGGATCCCCGGGGCCATCTTCGGCATCCCGATCGCGGCCGTGATCTCGGCCCTGTTCTTCTACTGGGTGGCGCGGGCACGGGAGGGCGGGACCGTCGCGGACCGCGCGACGAAGCGCGTGGCAGCCCGCGAAAGACGCGAGGTCCGGCGGCCACGGGAACCAGTGCCGGGGGTGGACGCGGACGTGGAGGAAGTGATCGCAGCCAAGGTCCTGCAGGCGCACCCGTCCGCGACCCCCGCGGAGGTCGCGGAGATGGTGAACCCAACCGAGGACGCGTCCCCGGCCGGAGGTGAGGCCCCGGCCGGAGGTGAGGCCCCGGCATGAGCGACGAGCCCCGCGAGGACGCGCCCGCCGTCGACGACGCGACGGCCCACGGACAGGCACCGGCCCGGGCCCCGGAGATGACCCGCGAGCGCGCCCGCTCAGAGCGCCGCGACCTGGACAAGGAGCGCGGCGAACCCGTCGCAGGTCCCCGGGGCAAGCCCCGCTCGATCAAGCGCATCGGCCGGCCCCTGGGAAGCTGGACGAGCCGTCCGCGGATCCTCGTCACCAACGACGACGGCATCGAGTCGCGTGGGCTGCTCGCGCTCAAGCTGGCCCTGGACCCGATTGGCGAGGTAACCGTCGTGGCGCCGGACCTGAACCAGTCCGCCGTCGGCCACACCAAGACGCTGATGCGGCCGTTGCGGGTGCGCGAGCGGACTCTCGCGGACGGCTCCACCGGCTACTCCGTGGACGGCTCCCCCACCGACTGCGTCTCGCTGTCGTTCCTGGGCTTCTTCGAGGAGCGCTTCGACCTCGTCGCGTCCGGCATCAACTACGGCGCCAACCTGGGCGATGACATCACGTACTCCGGGACGGTGTCGGCGGCGATGGAGGCAGTCATCAACAACTGCCCGGCCTTCGCGATCAGTCAGGAGTACGAGGAGCACATCGACTTCGCGCTGGCGGCCAAGGCGGCGGCGGTCGTCGCCCGCAACGTCCTTGAGCACGGCCTGCGGCGCGGCGAGCTGCTCTCCGTCAACGTGCCGGCCGTGCCCATCGAGGCGTGCGGCGGGTTCGAGATGACGCGCGTCGGGCGGCGGATCTACTCGGACGAGCTGGTCTCCCGCTTCGACCCGCGGGGCCTGCCTTACTACTGGATCGGGGGGCCGCCGCCATCAGGGATCCGCGTTCCGGGCACGGACTTCGACGCGGTGGTGAACCGGCGCATCTCGGTCACGCCCATCCACCTGGACCTCACGGGTCGGCGCCTGCTGCGCCAGCTGCGGGAATGGGACTGGACCCTCGAGGGCGTGGCCGCGGGCGAGGACGAGGTGCCGGCGTCCAGTCAGGCCGAGGAGGAGAGGCTCGCCGACGAGGCACGCCTGGACCGCAGGTAGGTCCGTGAGGGCGGCCCATGCCGGGGCGCGGTGCCCGTTCGGGGCATGGCACCGGTTCGGGCGCCTGGCGATCCAACGGGCGCACGGCGCGACGATTCGGTCGCGCAGCGTTCGACTTGGCGCATGCGGTGGCTCCGTCGCGCAACGAATGCCTCTTCAGGCGACCGATCCGTCCCTCAGTGGGCTCGTTCGTGCGCCCGGCGCACAATTTCCCCCACGGCCCGGCGCGGCCGGCGCAGCCACCCGGCGGCCGAGGAGGCCGCCGCCGCCGGGCCGGGGCCCGAACAGTGAGCGCGGCTACTTCCGACGCTTCTTGTGGTCCGCAATCACCTCGCGCGCGGCGTTGCGACCGGGGGTCGCCGTCACACCGCCACCAGGATGCGCCCCGGAGCCGGCGAGGTACAGCCCGTCCACCGGCATCCGGTAGCGGGACCAGCCCAGCAGCGGCCGCCACATGAAGAACGAGTCCAGGGCGGGCTCCGCGTGGAGCGGGTGGCCGCCGCTGAGGCCGTACTCGATCTCGAGGTCCACCGGGGTCAGCACCTGGCGGGCCGTCACCCGTGAGCCCAGCCCCGGGGCGACGGTCTCGAGCGTCCTGACGGCAAGATCGCCGACCTCGTCCCGGCGACTCGCCCAGTCCTCGGCGGACAGAGTCGCGGGCATCCACTGCATGAGCACGCTCATCACCTGCGTGCCCTCGGGCGCGCCGGCGACCAGCGACGGGTCCACGAGCGACGGGATCGTCGCCTCGAGCACCGGCGAGGCAGGCAGGAGCCCGTACTTGGAGGCGTCGAAGGCACGCTCCACATCGTCGATGGAGGTGGTGCCCACCTGGATCCGGCCACGGATCTTCTTCGCGTCGCCCCCGGCGGCCGGGAACTCCGGCAGCCCGTCCAGGACCAGGTTGACCTTGGCCACCGTGCCCGGCGTCCGGATGTTGCCGGCCCGCCAGCGCATCGACGGACCGACCGTCACCGGGTCCACGAGGGATGTCAACAGCTGCTTGGGGTCCAGCCCGGACACCACGGCCGGGGCCGTGATCTCCTCGCCGGACGCGAGCGCCACGCCGGTCACCGCGCCGTCGCGCGTGGTCACGGCGATGACCTTCGACCCGGTCCGGATCTCCGCGCCGGCGGCGCGTGCAGCGGAGGCCAGCGCCTCGGACACGGCGGACGGGCCGCCCTTCGCGTACACCGTCTCGCCAGCGGCCCCACCGTCGTTGCCGGCGGCATCGGCGAGCAGCACGGCGGTCGTGCCCGCGGACCAGGGGCCCATGGCGGTATAGCGGACGCCGCGCCACGCGGCTGTCGCGCGGATGGGTTCGCTCTCGAACGACTCGCTCACGAAGTCCGCGGCCGCCATCGCGAGCACGCGCAGGATCGTGCGGCCGTCGTGCTTGCCGAGGCCGCGGAACGCGCGGCCCAGGCGCAGGCCGAGGAGCGCGTCCCCGAAGCCCGGTCCCGCGATGTCTGGCGGAGCCTCGTCGCCGAGATCGGCCAGGAACCGCGACAGCGAGCGGACGCGGCGGTCGTACTCCACGAAGGCGGTGGCGTCGTCCTCGGAGAACGGGCGCAGCGCCTCAACGCTCCTGGCGAGGTCGGTGTACAGCGTCACGGCGCGGCCGTCCGCCTGGGGTGCGAAGACCCGCACCTCCGGGGCGACGAGGGCGAGGCCGTGGCTCCCCAGGTCAAGCTCCCGGACGACCGCCGGCTTGAGCCGCCCCACGGTATGGGCGAGCGACGGCACCCGGGCGCCGCCCAGGTCCTCCGTGACGGCGGCACCGCCGACGATCCCGCGGGCCTCGAGGACGAGGACCCGGAGGCCCGCCTTGGCCATGTATGCGGCGGCGGTGAGGCCGTTGTGCCCGGCCCCGACGACGATCGCGTCGTACGTGCTCATCGTGTCAGCCATCGTCAGGCCACCTTCCGGCCGCGGGACTTGAGGACCTCGAGCGCGGCCAGCCGGCCGTTGGCGCCCATCAGGCCGCCGCCCGGGTGGGTGGACGATCCGGAGAGCCAGAGGTTCTGCACGGGCGTCTTGAAGCGGGCGTAGCCCGGGACCGGCCGGTTGAAGAACAGCTGCTCCAGGCTGAGCTCGCCCTGGAAGATGTTCCCCTCGGTGAGGCCCATCGTCCGCTCGATGTCGAGCGGGGTGAGGACCTGGCGGCCGATGATGATGTCCTTGATGTTCGGGGCGAACTCGCTGATGCGGTTGATGACCGCGTCGCCGAACGCCTCCCGGTTGTCGTCCCACGTCCCCAGCCCGGGCGCCAGCTTGTACGGGGCGTACTGGACGAAGCAGCTGATGACGTGCTTGCCCGGAGGCGCCATCTGCGGGTCGACGAGGGTGGGGATGATCATGTCGATGTACGGCTTGTTGCTCCAGTGGCCGTACTTCGCGTCGTCGTACGCCTGCTCCATCTCGCGGGTCGTGGGGCTGAAGGAGATGGCGCCGCGCAGGTGCTCGCCCTCGCCCGGCAGGCAGGTGAAGTCCGGCAGCCGGTCCACCGCGAGGTTGACCTTGCCCGAGCTGCCCCGGAACTTGAAGCGGCGGATCTCCTGCTCGAACTCGGGGTCAAGCGTGCCCGGCTCCAGGAGGTCGAGGAAGGTGACCTTCGCGTCGGTGGACGCGAGCACGACGGAGGCCTCGATCTCCTCGCCCGACTCGAGTGCAACGCCGGTGGCGCGGCCGTTCCTGACGATGATCCGGGCGACGGGCGCCTCGGTGCGGATCTCGGCGCCCAGGGCCTGCGCGGCGCGGGCGATCGAGTAGGACACGCCGCCGGTGCCGCCCTTGGGGATGCCCCAGGCGCGGAAGGCGCCGTCGATCTCGCCCATGTAGTGGTGCAGCAGGACGTAGGCCGTGCCGGGCGAGCGGATGCCCTGGTAGGTCCCGATGATCCCGGACGCCGACATCGTGGCCTTGAGCGGATCGGTCTCGAACCACTGGTCCAGGAAGTCCTTGGCCGACATCGTCATCAGCTGGACGAAGACCGCCTGCTGGCGCTCGGGCAGCTGCGCGAAGCGGCGGGCCAGGCTGGCCAGCGGCATCAGCGGGCGCGGGTCGTTGTCGGTGGGGTCCGCGGGCACGATCCCCAGGATCGGCTTGATGAAGCGGGCCATCTCCACCATGAGCTGGCCGTACTCCTCGTACGCCTCGGCGTCGCTCTTGCTCCAGCGGCGCAGCTCCCGGACGGTCCGGCCATGGTCGTTGACGCGCCACAGGTAGTCGCCGCCCCCGCCCTTGGGCCCCTCCCCGGGGCGGAGCGGCGTGAACGTGCCGTCGAGCGGCAGGATGTCCAGGCCGTACTTGGGCAGGTCCAGGTCCCGGATGATCTCCGGCCGCAGCAGGCTGACGACGTAGCTGGCGACCGAGAACCGGAAGCCCGGGACGATCTCCTCCGTGACCGCGGCACCGCCCAGGACGTACCGGCGCTCCAGCACCAGCGTCTTGAGCCCGGCCCGTGCCAGGTACGCGGCGGAGATGAGCCCGTTGTGCCCCCCGCCGATGATCACCGCGTCGTAACGCTGCGGCACGCCCACCCTCCAGTCGGGACCTGCGCGACCACCCGGGGGCGGCCGCTATTCAGCCTGCATCAAGTTGATGCAGTCTAGCCGACGGTCAGGCTGAGTGGCGTGTGTGCTATCGTGTGTGTTATCCATTACACATTCAGGTGCACACGATGGCACTCGTGCGGACGAACATCACCATCCCCGAGGAGGTCCTCGCGCTGGTGGACGAGGTGGCGGGCCCACGGGGTCGCAGCGCGTACATCGCGGACGTCGTCGCGAAGCAGGTCCGCCGGGACAACGCCCGCCGGGTGTTCCGGGATCTCGCCGGGGCCCTCAGGGGATCGACGACGTGGGGCGAGACGGACGAGGAGGTCCTCGAGAACCTCGCGACCCTCCGCCAGGAATGGGAACGACCCTGGGTATGGGAGGACGAGGATGCGATACCTGTTGGACACGACGGTCCTGATCGACCACGCGCACGATCGCGCGGGCGTGGCCGAGTTGCTGGACGACCTGTTCGGTCAGCCCAATGACCTGTACACGTGCGACGTCATCGTCGCAGAGGCGCTCTCGAAGGGGCCGGATGACGAAGCCTTGGTCATCGGGTCGCTGATCCGGGCCCTTGAGTACGTCTCAACGCACCCGGACGCCGCCCGGTGGGCCGGTGAATCGCGCAGGCAGCGGCGAGCGCATGGACCCCGATCCCTGTCGGATGCGATCATCGCCGGCGTGGCTCGATCGCTCGAGGCCGTGGTTGTGACACGGAACCCTCGCGACTTCGAGTCCCAGGGCGTCCCGGTCCTCACCTACGGGCAGACCGCGGCCTGACACCGCGCCTCTTGGGCGCCGCCGATGCCTGCTACCGTGCCGTGATGGCCCCGAGGTGCTCGGGAACAGGAGGATGACTGCGGTGGGCTTCGCCGAGCTGGTCAGGACGAGGTACAGCGTGCGGGCCTACGAGCCCACCCCGGTCGACGACGGAGCCCTGGCACGCATCCTTGACGCGGTGCGGCTGGCGCCGACCGCGGCCAACCGCCAGGCCTTCCGCGTGGTCGTGCTCGCGACCGAGGGCCGGGAGGACGAGCTCCGCCGCATCTACGACCGCGGCTGGTTCGTCCAGGCGCCGCTGGTCCTCGCCGTGTGCGCCGTCCCGGCCGAGGGCTGGGTCCGCGCCTCCGACGGCTGGTCGGCCGCGGGGGTGGACGCGACCATCGCGATGACGCATCTCATCCTGGCGGCAGCCGACGAAGGGCTGGGGACCTGCTGGGTCGCGGCGTTCGATCCCACAGCGGCCCGCGAGGTCCTCGAGCTGCAGGAGAACGTCGTCCCGTGGGCATTCACGCCGCTGGGCCATCCAGCAGACTCGCCGTCGCCCAAGGTACGCAGGCCACTCGCAGATCTTCTCGTCGACCAGCGCGCCTGACACGTGGCAGCCCGCGCTGCGTGTCCGCTTGCGCACCCGGGGTCCCTCGCGTACGGTCCCATCCCATGAGCACCAAGCAGGCGCGACGCGCCGCCAGCGCGCCGGTCACGAAGACGCCGGCCCCCTCCCTCGCGTTCAATTCGACCGACACCCTCGGCCGCCGCCTGCGGGGAGGGACGGGCGCCCTCATCGTCGGCGGCGCGATTGCGGCAGTCGGAACCCTGCTCCCCTGGTTCGACGTGGCCGGCGGAACGACCGTCGCGGGCGTGGCGACGACGGCCGGCATCGGCACCCTCGTCCTCGCGGTGGCCGCGGTCGCCATCGGCGTCTTCATCCTGCAGCGCCCGGATCACCCGCAGGCCCGCTCAGCGGCATGGGGCGGCATGATCGCCGTCGCGGGGATCGGCACGCTGGGCGTCATCGCGGCACTGACCCAGGGGCGCAGCGAGGGTACGACGGCGGCTGCCGGTCTCCTGATCTCGTTCGGCGGCGGCGTGGTCGGCACGACGGGCTGCCGCGCGCTGCTGAGCCGCAGCTGAGACGAGCCTGGCCTGTCATCCAGCCTGCATACATCTCATGCATACTCACCCGGTCAGCCCATCAGGAGAAGCCCCGTGAGCGTCGGCACCGCGTTCCATCCCCGCACTGCACCCCTCAACAGGAAGATGCAGTGGCGGGAGTGGGCGGGCTACTTCGCCTCGTCCGTGTACGCCGACTTCCACGACATCGAGTACAACGCGATCCGGGAAGCCGCCGCCGTGATCGACGTCAGCCCCCTCTACAAGTACCGCGTCACCGGACCTGACGCGCTCCGCCTGGCCGACCGCGTCATCACCCGCGACGCGACGCGGATGAAGGTGGGGCAGGTCTACTACACGCCCTGGTGCGACGAACACGGCAAGGTCATCGACGACGGCACCGTGCATCGCGTCGGCGAGGAGGAGCTGCGCTGGACCGCGGCCGACCCGCAGTATCGCTGGCTCACGCAGAACGCCGCCGGCCTCGACGTGCAGATCGAGGACGTGACGGAGTCGCTGGCGGCGCTGGCCCTCCAGGGTCCGTACAGCCGCGCAGTCCTGGAGGCCGCCACCGGCGAGAGCTTCGCGGACCTCGGCTACTTCCGTCGCCGCACGAGCCAGGTCGGCGGGGTGCCGATCGACGTCAGCCGTACTGGCTACACGGGCGACCTGGGCTACGAGCTGTGGATCCCTGCCGATGCCGCCACGGACGCCTGGGACGCGCTGTTCGCCGCCGGCAAGGCCTACGCGATCCGGCCCGCGGGCATCCATGCCCTCGACGTCGTCCGGCTCGAGGCCGGGATGGTCATGCTCGAGGTGGACTACACGTCGGCGCGCCACGCCATGAACCCGGACCAGAACTACAGCCCGTTCGAGATCGGTCTCGGCAAGCTCGTCAGCTTCGAGAAGGGCGACTACGTCGGCCGCCGCGCGCTCCAGGCCGAGGTCGCCGCGGGTGGCCCGAGCCGGCGACTGGTCGGTCTCCTCCTGGACTGGTACGACATCGAAGGCCTGTTCGACGCCCAGGGCCTGCCGCCGGCCATCAGCCCGTACGTGGACCGCGCGCCGGTCCCGGTCTTCGCCGACGGGCGCCAGGTGGGCAAGGCGACCTCGCACGGCTGGAGCCCGATCCTCAAGCAGGCGCTGGCCCTGGCGTTCGTCCCGGCTCGCTACGAGCGGGTGGGTACCAGGCTCCAGGTGGAGTGGTCGGTCGAGGGCCGTCGCGGGCGCGTCACCGCCCGCGTCGTGGAGCTGCCGTTCCTCGACCTGCCGCGCAAGCGCGAATGACCGGCGACGGCCCGCACCCCGGCGCCGTCGCCCCCGAGCCGCGACCGATTTCGCGGCCTTCGACCGCCTCGTCGACGAGCGCATCGCGGCTGGGTGGAGGAGCTGGTCGAGTTCCTGCGCATCCCGTCCGAGGGCGGTGACGAGGCCCACTTGCGCGAGGCGGCCGAGTGGACCGCCGCCCGCATGCGCCACGCCGGTGCGACCGTCGACGTCGTGGAGCTGCCCGGGGTCCCGCCGCTCGTCATCGGGGAGTTCGGGGCGGGGCCGCGCACCCTGGCGAGCGTCGTCCACTACGACGTGCAGCCCGCGGCGCCGCTGGACCTGTGGACCACGCCGCCGTATGAGCCCGTGCTGCGCGACGGCCGCGTCTGGGGCCGCGGCGCCACCGACAACAAGGGTGAGTTCCTGCCGCGGGTCTGGGCGCTGGAGGCCTACCGCGACGCGATCGGGCCGCTCCCCTGCCGGGTCCGACACCTCGTCGAAGGCCAGGAGGAGACCGGCTCCGGGGCGCTCGACGACCTGCTCGACCAGCGGCCGGACCTGCGGGTCGCCGACGCCGCGCTGATCGAGGGCGGCGACCTGGACTTCGAGGGCCGCCCGACCGTCTACGGGGGCGGCAAGGGCATCGTGGTGCTCGAGCTGGTGGTGAGGACGATCGCCCACGACGCGCACTCGAGCCTGTCCGTCCTGCTGCCGAACGCGGCACACCGCCTCGTCGGGGCGCTGGCCACGTTCTGGGACGCCGAGGGCCGCCCGGCCATCGACGGGCTGGACGACGGCAAGCGGCCACCGGCGCCGGACCAGCTCGAGGCCATCCACGCGATGGACCTCGCGGCGCTCGACGACCTGCGCAAGGACTTCGGCGTCGACCGCTTCGTGGCGGGACTCGACGGCTACGAGGCGGCCGAGGCGCTCACCTTCCAGACCACGCTCAACATCCAGGGGCTGTGGTCGGGGCACACCGAGAAGACGCCCAAGACCGTGACGCCCGCCGAGGCCCGCGCGCGCCTCGACATCCGGATCGTGCCCGACCAGGAGCCGGCGGCGATCGTGGACGCGATCCGCCGCCACCTCGATGGGCGCGGGTACGCTGACATCGACATCGTCGTGCGCGAGGGCGAGCCCGCCTGGTGGACGCCGCCCAGCCATCCCGTCGTGCAGCTCGCCGCCCGGGTGTCCGAGGCGGTCACGGGCAAGCCGGCGAGCATCGGCGTGTCGATGGCGGGCACGGTGCCCATGCACCAGGTCTGCGCCCGGCACCGCGTCCCGGCGACGATGCTGGGGGCCGGGCGCGCGGACGCGAACCTCCATGCCCCGGACGAGAACATCCGGGTCGAGGACCTCGTCCTCGCGACGAAGATGATGGGCCGCTTCGTGGACGCGTTCGCGCGTCTGCCCGAGGTGCCGAAGGTTCCCTGACGCGCGGCGTGGTGCGCGAGCGCGTCCGGCCGGTCAGCCGCCCTGGATGGTGGCGCCGGACGCCGTCTGGACGTCGACGGTCGCCGGCTTGCTCGCAAGGATGACGGTGGAGCCGCCGTCGGCCACGCCGGTCAGCGAGTTCACGACGCTGATCTCCGCCGTCGCCCCGTCGTTGATGGAGATCTCCGCGGCCTGGGCGACGAGCTCGCCCAGCTTGGCGTGGGAGCCGGTCGTGGCGGTGAGCCGAAGGTCCGGCGTCGTGCCGATCCCAGTCAGCTCTGCGCCCCCCGAGACGTCGATGTTCAGATCGCCACCGGTGTGCTCCAGGTAGCCCACGGACCCCGCGGAGAGCGCGACTGACTCGAGCACCGGGATCTCGACGGTGAGCGACATCGGCTTGGTGGCGGAGACGCCGCCCTCCGCACTCAGGGTGACGATGAGCTGGCCCTCGACGACCTCGGTGGTGATGAGGGGGAGGATATTCGCCTGGGCGGCCACCTTGACCATCTGCTCCGTGGCGGCGCCGACGATGACCTTCATGCCGGCGGCAACGCTCACCCGGGTGAAGGGCGGTAGCTCGCGGATCTCGGTCTGGACGTCGCCCTCGCCGACGATCCCCGCCCCCTCCGGTGCGCCGGGCGGGGTGGTGCCGCAGCCTGCGAGGACCGGGACGAGCACGAGCACCGCGGCAGCGGCGAGGATGAGGCGGCGGGCGGCGCGGCGGGGCGCGCGAGAAGACATGTCAGGACTCCGTGCGATGGGCGCAGCCTGAGGATGCCCCGGTACCGGTCCGGGCCGGAGGGCCGGAGGGGCCGCTTCCATGGGCCGGTGGTCGCCGGGTCGGGGGCCGGTCGGCGGCGTGGCCGGGCCCGGAACCCGGCCTACGGTCGCGGGCGCGCTCAGGACCCGTCACCAAGCATGCGTTCCATGAACGCCTCGAGACCCGTCAGCGCGACCGGGAGATCGGTCCGCCCGAAGCCGAGGCGGAAGTGGTTGCCCGGGTGGCCGAAGACCGACGCGGGCGCGATCAGGATGCCCTCGGCCTCCAGCAGGCCCTGCGCGAAGCGATCCACGGACACGGCCCCGGAGATCTCCGGGAAGCCGACGGGACCCCCGAGCGGACGGACCCAGGCAGACCTGGCCGGCACGCCGCTCGAAGAAGGCGTCCAGCAGGGCGAGGTTCCCGTCCACGATCGCCCGGGAGCGGGCGAGGACCCGGTCGCGCGCCCGCAGCGCGATCAGGGACAGGATCTCCGCCGGCGCCGAGGCGCAGATCGTCGTGTAGTCCTTGAACCGCGCAGCGCGGTCCAGGAGGCGGGCATCGTGGGTCGCGAGCCAGCCGATGCGCAGGCCGGCCAGCGCGAACGACTTGCTCATCACGCCGACGCTCACGCCCTGGGGACCGAGATCCGCGCCGGCCGGAAGGCGGTCTGCCCCATCGTGCTCCAGGAACCGGTACACCTCGTCGCACAGGAGCGTCGCGCCGGCATCCGCGGCGATCTCCGCGACGGCCTGGAACGTGGCGGCATCCGGGAGATAGCCCGTCGGATTGTTGGGGACGTTGAGGACGATGAGCCTGGTCCGGGGCGTGACCTGGGCGCGGAGGGCGTCGACGTCGATGGTCCAGCCGTCCTCCGCCCGGAGCTCGTGCAGCGTCACGTCGGCGCCGGTCGCGCGAGCCACCTCGTGGAGGCTCTGGTACGCCGGCCAGGCGACGATCGCGTGGTCGCCGGGACCCAGCAGGACGTTGGCCGTGACGAAGATCGCCTCCTCGGCGCCGCTGAAGACGAGGACCTGGTCCGGGGCGATCGTGTCGTAGAGCGTCGCGATCTCGGCACGCAGGAGCGGATGCCCGGGGGCCTCCGTGTACCCGAGGCGCAGGTCCCGCCAGAGGCCGGCGGCGTCCGGGTCCGCGAGCGCCAGCAGGTCGGCCATCGGCCAGCCCTCGACATCCGATGCACACAGGAGATGGCGCACGGAGAACTCGTACCGCGCGAAGAACCGCTCGAGCTCGAAGTCATCGATCCGCATGGGGCCATTCTGGGCCCGGGCGTCGCCAGGCGCACAGCCGCGCGACCGCGTCCGGCACGCGGCCTCACGCGCGCGGCCGCGGGCGGACGACGATCTACCGGCCGACCTCCGCGAGCGCCGCGGCGTAGCCCGACCGCGGAGTCCCGGTCCAGGCCCGTGGTGGTCATGAGCCAGCTCGGGTTCTCGCCCGGGGCCGCGACGATCGCGAACCCGTCCGCCGTCTGGTAGAGCGTGGCGTCCAGCGGCCCGAGGGCGGCAGCGCCCACCTCCGATCCGTCGGGGACGCACCCGTCCGCGGAGGAGCAGAAGGCGCCCTGCGAGAGCGCGATCGTGGCCCCGCCCGGGCCCTTGTAGCCGATCAGCAGCTTGCCGCCGTTCGCGAGGCGGTACGACCCCTGGGAAACGAACCAGCCGCCGGGCAGCACCCCGCACAGGACGGTCCAGTCCGCCGCCCGGGCGATGCCCTCGAAGAACGCGCGGTTGTCGTCGCTGCCGGTGCAGGCTTCCGCCGCGCCGGACGCGCTCGTCGCGGGATCACTCGTGGTCGGCGCATCGGTCGTCACCGGCTCCTCGCTCGCCGACGGCTCCTCGGTGGGCTCGGGCTCGTCGGTCACGACCGGTTCGTCGGTCGGGTCAGGATCCTCGGTCGCCTCCGGCTGGGCCGTGCGGCCGCCGGTTGTCGGCTGGGCCGACTCGCCGGGTGCTTCCGGGGCGCCTGCCGTCGACTCCGGCGCGGCGCTCGCCCGGGACGACGGCGCGCTGCCGCCGCATGCCACGGCGAACGCGACGATCAGCGCGAGGAGGACAACACGAAGGAGGGGCACGGCGACAGGGTACCGGACCCGCCCGATCAACCTCCGCTCAGCCCCCGTTGACGCCGGCCGCCAGGCGGACCAGCGCGGGCTCCACGCCGAACGTCTCGCGGATCCGCTCGTCGGTCAGGACCTCGACCGGCGGGCCGTCCGCGATGATCCGGCCATGCTCGATGATCACGAGGCGCGGGAAGAAGTGCGCGGCCAGGCCCAGGTCGTGGAGGACGGCGACGAGCGCCGTGCCGTCACGCTCGTTGAGGTCGCGCAGGAGCTCCATCGCCTCAACCTGGTGGCGCAGGTCGAGGTGGACGGTGGGCTCGTCGAGGAGCAGGACCGGTGCTGCCTGGGCGACCGCCAGCGCAAGGAGGACCAGCTGGCGCTCGCCCAGCGAGAGCTCGCGCGCGTCGCGGCCCATCAGGTGTCCCAGGCCCACCCGATCGATCGCCGCCGCCACGGCCGCCCGGTCCGACGGTCTCGCGCCCCGCAGGGCGGCCTCGTGGGGCAGGCGGCCCAGCGCCACGACCTCCTCGACCCGCATCGAGAACGGCAGCGCGGTCTGCTGCGGGACCACCGCCAGCCGTTTCGCGACCTCCGACCGGTCGAACGTGGCGATCGGCACGTCGTCGAGCAGGACCCGCCCGGCAGCCGGCTGCAGGATCCCGGCCAGCACGCGGAGCAGCGTCGACTTGCCCGCGCCATTGGGCCCGATGAGGGCCACTCGCTCGCCGTGCTCGAGGCTGAACGAGACGTCACGCAGGATCGCGCGTGCACGCGCCTCCACCGTCACGCCGTCGGCGAGCAGGGCGGGTGCCCTCACAGCTCGTACCCCGTGCGGGCACGTCGCAGCAGCACGAGGAAGAACGGCGCCCCGATGATGGCCGTGACCACGCCCACGGGCACGCCGCCCAGCATCCGCGCGACCACGTCGGCGGCAGCGAGGAGGCTCGCTCCGAACAGCGCGGAGATCGGCAGCACCAGGCGGGCGTTCGGCCCCACCAGCATGCGCACGAAGTGCGGCACCACGAGACCCACGAACCCGATGAGGCCCGCGACCGCGACGCCGGCCGCCGTGACCAGCGAGGCAAGCCCGATCAGGATCACCCGCTCCCGCTTGACGTCCACGCCCAGGTGGGCCGCCGCCTCCTCGCCCAGGAGGAAGCCGTTGAGGGCACGGGCCCGGAGCAGGATCGCGATCGTCCCGCCGATGATCAGCGGCGCCGCCACCGCCAGCCGGGCCCAGGACGTCCCGTCGAAGCCCCCGAGGAGGAAGCTGAAGATCTGGCGCAGGCCGGTGCCCGACAGGTACATCGCCATCGCGAGCCCCGCAGAGAGCAGGGACCCGACCGCGTAGCCGGTGAGCAGGAGCGACGTCAACGGTGACAGCGAGCTCTTGCGCGACAGCTTGTACACGACGGTCACGGACAGGATCGCGCCGACGAAGGCAAGCGTGTTGACCAGCCCGAACTGGAGGAACAGCGTCCGGACGGGGATGAGGACGGCGATCGCGGCCCCCAGCGCCGCGCCGGACGCCGTGCCCAGCACGTAGGGGTCCGCGAGCGGGTTGCGCAGCAGGGCCTGGAACGTCGCCCCGGCGACGGCCAACCCGGTGCCCACGACCATGGCCGTCAGCACGCGCGGCAGCCGGAGGTCGATGACGATCGCCTCGGCGGTGGCAGCCCAGGTGAGGCCGAGGTCCACGCCGAGGAGGCGCTTGGCGAGGATGGCGACCGTGGTTGGCGGCGCCAGGTCGACGGAACCCAGGACGATCCCGCCGACGAGCACCACGAACAGCGAGACGACCCCCGCCACCGCGAGCCAGCCCGCACGCCCGAGGCGCGTGGGGGCGGCGATGACCGGCCGGTGCCGGGCGCCCGCGGGGACAGGGGTGGTCGTCATCGATGGAGGGGCCTAGGGCGCCGGCGAGGGAAGGACGAGGTCGGGGTTGATGGCGACCGCGAGCGCCCGGATGCCCTCGGCCAGGCGTGGACCCGGCCGCGTGACGACGACGTCGTCGATGGGCCGAACGATCGCCGTTCTTGACCGCGGTCAGCGTGTCCCAGCCGGGGCGCGCGGCCACCTGCTCGGGGGTCACGCCGTAGGCCGCATCGCCGAGGAGGATCACCTCCGGGTCGAAGGCCAGGATCTGCTCGGCCCCGATCTGGTAGACGCCGTTCGTGCCGCTGGTGAGCGGATCGCCACCGGCGATCTTGATCATCTCGGTCCCGAAGTAGTCGGGCGCCGGGCCGAAGTAGCCGGACGACGCGTCCAGCTCGTAGTAGGTGCGGGCGGGGTCCTTGCCCGCCGTCGCCGCGGCCACGTCGTCGAAGGCCTGCCGGATGGACGCGTTCACCGCGGCCGCCTCGTCGGGCCGGCCCACCGCCCGGCCGATCAGCTCGATGTCCTTCTGGGCGCCGGCGACGTCGGGCGCGAAGACGACCAGGACCGGGACGCCGAGGTCGCGCAGCTGTTTGATCGACTCGGGGGGGTTGAAGTTGTTGCCGCCGGCGATCACGAGGTCCGCGCCCAGGGCGACGATCTTCTCGACGTCCACCGAGCCGAACTTGGCGACGTCGGGGATGGCGGCGGCGGCCTCCGGGTAGGGGGTGAAGTCCTCCACCTTGCCGACGATGCGGTCGCCCACGCCGAGCGCGAAGAGCGTCTCGGTCGCGGCGGGGGTCAGGGACACGATCTTCGTGGGCTCGGCCGGGATGGTGGCGGAGCCGTCCTCGTCGTCGGTCAGCTCGACGGGAAACAGGGGTGCCTCGGTCGCGGCGCGCTGGTGGGCACCGGCGTGGGGGCCACGGTGGCGGGGGCCGTCGTCGGGGCCGGCGTGGCCGGCGACGGGGTGAGGCTGGCGGCCGGCGCCGACGAGCAGGCAGCGAGCACGACGGCCAGCAGGAGGCCGGCAACGGCAAGGAAGGGGCGGGAAGGGCGTGCGTCCACGGGAACTCCGACTCGGGTTCGAACAACAGGAGACCCCTGGCTTCGGGGTACGAAGCAGGGGTCAGGCGGTGGATCGCACGGTTACGCCTGACCTTTCTCTCGAAGGCTCGAGCGGCGACGGCGGGTCGGCGACCGGACTTGCGCCCCTGGGGGGGCGGTCACCGTAGCGGGACTGTGCCGGAATCACACCGGCTTCGCGACCACACCGCGTCGGTTCTGCAGGGGCCGGAGGGCCCCGTTGACCTCGGCACTCTAGCACCCGGTCCGGTGTAAGTGGCAGGTAATTGGTCACGCGCACCATGGCCACCTCGCCCTCCTCCCGCCACTCGATGTCCCCGCCGGAGGAGGTATCTGCTCATGGAGACCCTGCGATGGCTGAGGATCGCTCCCCTGGCGGTGGTGATCGCTGCCGGCGCGCTCGGCTCGGGCCGGCCGGTGGCCGGCGCTGGCGCTGGCCGCGCCTGGGACCCTCCCCCGTGTCCGGCCACCGACACCGGGCGGACCGCCGGGGACGGGTGCCTGGTACCGGCTGGATCCGCGGTTGGACCGCTCGGGGACACTGACGGCGCGGCGGCTCACCGCGGGGATCGCCGGGCAGGCGCCGCGATACCTCGACATGGCGCCGGAGTCGTTCGCGTCGGGGCCGGCAGGCGGGTTCGTGCTCGCGGGCGAGGACGACGGGACGGCCTCGCAGCTTCGACTCCTGGACCCGACCCGGGGCTGTGCGACGGCCGTGGCCGATGAAGCAGCCGTGATCCGGAGCGCGGTCCTCGACCCGGACGGCGAGTCCATCCTCGAGCACCGCGTGGACCGGACGACCCGGGCGGATCTCGGCGTCTGGCGCCGCACGATCGGCGGCTCGGCGGTCCGCGTGCTCGACGGGTTGGAGCCGGATCCGGCGCTGGGTCCGACGTTCGCCACGGACCTGCTGATCGCGGTGGACGGGCGGCTCGTCGTGTCCTCGTGCGGCGCGGAGGCCTGCCGTGTGCGGGTGCTCGATCCCGCGACCGGGGCTGTCGAGCTCCTGCAGGGCACGGGCCCGGGCCTGGGCGTGACGGGCGGCAGCGCGGTGGTCCGCTCGGTATGTCCGGGCTTGCCCTGCCCGGTCGAGGCCGTCGACCTCGCCACCGGCGGGCGGACCCTGCTGGCCGAGGATGCCGGCGCGGCCGTGCTCGGCGGTCCGGCGGGAACGGACCTCGTCTACGAGACGGCCGGCGAGCGCGTGAAGGTCCTCGGGATCGCAACGGGGCGGCGGGTCGACGGCCGCGAGGCCGGTGGCGCCCCGCTGGTCGCCGGCTCCACGGCGACGGCCGGGGCGGAGGCTCCGCCGGGACGCGTGGCCCTGGCGCCACGAGGGCGCCCGGCCGCGACGACGATGCGTGCGTTCGACCCGATCGGCGGCTCGTCCGCGGATCTCGCGGAGGTCTCACGATGACCAGGCGCGTTCCCACCCTTGCGGCGCTCATCCTTGCGCTCGCCGCGACCACGGCCATCGTGCTGCCGGCGCTCGCGGCGACGCCCGACCCGTTCATGGGCGGCCCCTTCGGCCAGAACCAGCTGCTTGCCTACCGCTGGGGCTCCGGCGCCGTGCCGCCGACGGCGATCAAGACCGCGATCAACGCCGCCGCCGACGACGCCAATGCCTCGCACAAGAGCAAGGCCCCCAGCTTCGACTACGACTCGGGCGGATCGAACTCGATCTCGTACGGCGTCGACGTCCCATGTGGCGTGAACGGACTGGCCTGCTTCCGGCGGGACGCCCCGGACTGGTTCGCGGTCTACCTCCGGGAGAACGGCCACCGGTTCGACTGGGGCACGCTTCGCTGGTGCGAGGCGACGGATCGTCCCAACGGCTGCTACGACGCCGAGAACATCACGCTCGACGAGCTGGGGCATGTGCTAGGCCTGGGCCACCACGTCAACCTGCCCGACGACAGCGACTACGGCGACGCCGTGGTGCAGACGTACTCCCGGGCCAAGCCCAGGGCGTTCTACAACGCCCATGTCTTCGGACGCTGCGACGTCGCGACGCTCCAGCAGATCTATGACGTCCCGACCAGCAGCACGCCGTACAGCACCTGCCTGAACGTCCCGACGCAGCTGTCGATGACGGCGACGCGGACCTCGGTCGTGGCCGGGTCGGTGGTGACGTTCACGGCGAACCTGGGCAGCAACGGCACCGGGAGGCTCTCGAACAACGCCGTCAGCGGGCGCCCGGTCGTCCTGCAGCAGCGGACGGGCTCCGGCTGGACCGACGTCCTGACGATGGTCCCGGGCCCTACAGCGGGCACGTACTCGGTGGGGCTCGTGATGCGTTCGACGTCGGATCTCCGGGCGCTGTTCCGGAAGCCGGCCTCCGAGGGCCTGCGCGGCTCGTCGTCGGCGGCCATCACGGTGACCGTCAGCGCGGCGTGCACCACCGGCCTGTGTCCCCAGTCCGTCCCACTTCCCGGTCAATGAGCGCCCGCTAGCAGCAGGAGGTCGCATCGTGTCGTCGCAGCCCGACAGCTCCCCCGGCGTCGATCGCCGATGGCGGTCCGTCCCGATCCTCGGCGTGTTCGTCGTCGTGCTTGCGGCGGGATGCGCGACCGGCGACCTCCCGGCGATCAGGCCACTACCGGAGATCACCGCCGTGCCGGACATCACTGCCGTGCCGGCCGTCGCGCCGGCCCCATCTGCGGCCGTCACCCCGCGGCCCACGGAGATAGGGGGTCCTCCGGCGGCGGCGCTCACGCCGATCGATGCCGATGAGGTACCGGGCGAGCTCGGTGGATTCACCTGGCTGGGCACGGGCTCGGATGCACCATGGCTCGTGCCGCCTCCGGGTGAGGCAGTGCACGAGTCCGGACCGTACGCGGTCAGGTTCTCCCCGCCGCTCCTTGTCGAGCGCTGGGACGCGGCTTGGGCGCCGGTCGCGGACGGCACGGCCGGCGCTGTCGCCGGGGCGGAGCAGGGTGGCATGGGGCCTGTGGTCCTCGAGGGCCCTGATCGACCCGGGACCTGGAGCCTGCAGGTTGACGTCCGGTTCGCCGGTGGGGGTCGCTGTGCCTACTACTGGCGCCTCGACCCCAAGCCGTGAGGATGGGAATCGGCGACGCCGCCGGTGGCCGGCGGCGTCGGGGTGAACGTGGTCGGGGCCCCGTCTGGGCCGCGGTCCTCAGGCCAGGGCGCCCACCGCCGTGGCGTTGAAGATCGAGACCTGCGCCTCCTCGGACAGCATCACGCCGAAGATCTTCTGCAGCGCGAGCAGGTGGACACAGGAACCCCAGCTCTCGAAGTAGTGGCACGTGCAATGCCACTGGCCGGCATCGAGGCTGACGTGATGGGTGTCGTTGTCCCCACGGAACGTCAGGGCGACGCGCTCGAGCGAGATGCGGTCCAGCTCACGAGCGTAGCGATTCGCCTTCTCGACCTTGCCGATGAGAGAGGAGTGCATCGCCGATCTACCTCCAGTCGCCCGTCGCGGGCGTCCACGAGGGCCGCCGTCCGGCCGGAACCGCTGGCCGGTGATGGCGGTCGCTGCCCCTGAAGCCTACACCCGCGGGTCCCGTCGGTCAGCCCCACAAATCGTCCCGATTCGCGGGAATCTCAGCCGCCGCGGACCACCTTCTCGCCGGTGAGCACCAGCTCGTCGCGAAGCCCGGGGGAAGTGGCCTCCGTGTAGACCCGGACCAGCGGCTCGGTGCCGCTCGCCCGGACCAGGAGCCACGACCCATCGGCCAGGAACCACTTGAAGCCGTCGTTCGTCGTGAGGATCTGCGTGCGGACGATGGGCTCTCCCGCGAGCTCCGCAGGCGGCTGGTCCCGCAGCTCGCCGAGCACCCGCGCCTTGACGGCGTCGTACGTGGGACGGTCGAAGTGGACATCGATACGGCGGTAGAACGACGGCCCGGCCAGCTCGTGGAACAGTTCCACCGCCCGCGAGACCGGCCAGTTGCCGCGAGCACGCTCCTTGAGGAACAGGTCCAGGAGCAGCAGGTCGGCGTAGATCCCGTCGCGCTCCGGCAGGTGCATCCCGAAGCCATACCCGCCGGACTCCTCGGCGCCCATCATCGCGCCGGTCTCGATCATCCGGGGACCGATGAACTTGAACCCGACCGGGACCTCGTGGGTCTCGATGCCGTAGTGCTGCCCGAGATGGGCTGCCGTGGACGTGTTGTTGACCGACACGACGACCGGCTCGCGCAGGCCACGGTGCTCGGCGAGGTAGTACATCAGCAGCCCCGTGACCTCCAGCTGGTGGAGGAACGTGCCCCGCTCGTCGGCCGCACCGGCGCGGTCCGCGTCGCCGTCGAGCAGCAGGCCGAGGTCGTAGCCGCCGGCCGCGATCTGCGCGAGCGCCTCGTCCACGTGCGGCCGGATGGGCTCCGGGTTGACGCCGCCGAAGTACGGGTTGCGCTCGTTGTGGATCTCGGTGACCCGGATCCGGCCCCCGGCCAGGAGCCTCGGGATCCAGCCGGAGCCCGACCCGTAGAGCGGCTCGACGAGGATGGAGGCGTCAGCGGCCCGGAGCTCATCGAGGTCCAGGGTCCCCCGCACGAACCGCTCGTAGCCGTCGAACGGGTCGAACCACTCGATGAGGCCGGCTGCCTCGGCATCCGCGAACGGCCGCCGCTCGATGGCCGTGCCGGCGTTCGCGGCGATGCCCGCCTCCACGACCGCGAGGATGTCCGCCCCGGCCGCGGCGCCCGACGGCGCCTTGATCTTGAACCCGTTGTCCGTCCAGGGGTTGTGCGAGGCGGTGATCACGACACCGGCCGCGGCACCACGTTGGACCACCTCGTAGGAGCTCATCTGGGTGGGGACGGCCGTCCTGCTGATCGCGACCGGGATGTCGTGTGCGAGCAGGACCTCGGCCGCTGCCGCCGCGAAGTGCTCCGACGCGAACCGCCGGTCATAGGCGAGAACCACGCCCTTCGCCTGCGCGCCCATGCCCACGACGTAGCGCGCAACCCCGTCAGCACAGCGGCGCACATTCTCGAACGTGTACTGGTCTGCAACCCGGGCCCGCCAGCCATCGGTGCCGAACACGATGGTCGTGGGGGTGGGCGCCTCCGCCGGGTTCGTCACGTGCGAGTCTCCGCTGCAGCACACCGTTGGAGGAGGGCCTGCACGAGCGGCCGTGCGGCGCGGGCTCCGCGCAGGTGGGCGATGGGGTCGAGGACCACCATCTTACCTACGCCCTCGCGGACGACCAGCCCGTCCGGACCGCGTTCGACGAGCAGGTCTGCGGCGGCGGCCTCGACCGTCTCGCCCGCCTCGACGACGCCGCCCTCCACGCCCTGGGCGCCGAGCACCGCGAGCAGCGCCGGCCAGGTGCCGATGTCGCTCCAGCCGACATCGAGGCCGGCCATCACGACCTCGCCCGCCGCGCCGGCCGGTTCCATCACGGCATAGTCGATCGAGCGCGACGGCAGGCGGGGGTAGGCCGCGTCCAGGTCACCCGAGGCCAGGCCATCGGCCACGCCGCCGAGCACGTCGGCCGCGTGGCGCTCCAGGGCGGCGCGGATCGCCCGCCGCCGCCAGAGGAACATGCCCGCGTTCCAGGCAACGCCGGGCGAGGCGACGAGGGCCGCCGCGTCCGCCGGGCCGGGCTTCTCCCGGAAGGCGGCCAGGGGGTAGGCGCGCAGGCCAGCCAAGTCCTCGCCGGCGTCCACGCGCGGCACAAGGTAGCCGTACTGCGTGGAGGGGTGGGTGGGTCGGATGCCGAGGGTGACGAGTGGCGACTCGACGCCGAACGCCCCGGTCGCCAGCCCATCGGCCGCCGCACGCAGCACGGTTCGGAACAGGCCCTCCCGCTCCGGGTCGATCCGGTGGTCGGCCGGCAGGACGACCATGACGTCGTCGTCGTCGCGCTCCACGGCGAGGGTCGCCAGCGCGATGGCCGCAGCCGTGTTGCGCCCCTCCGGCTCCACGACGACCGCTGTCCCCGGGACCTGGCGGCGGACGAGCGGCGCATACGCCGCCGACGCCACCACGCAGATGTCCGAGTCCGCCAGGTCGAGCTCGGGCCCCCGCAGGCGCGCGACGGTCCGCTCGAGCAGCGTCTCGCCGGTCGGGAGGAGGGGGAGGAACGGCTTGGGCAGCGCCGCCGTGCTGAGCGGGCGGAGCCGGGTCCCGCCGCCGCCGGCCAGGATCACGACGTACATCGGGTCATTCTAGGCGCGTTTGACCCGTCGCCCGGGGCGGGCGGCCGTCAGCCCAGCGCCGGCTCCGGCAGGCCGGCATCCGCCGCCAGCTCCGCCGACTTGTCGGTCTTCTCCCACGGCAGGTCCAGGTCGTCGCGACCGAAGTGGCCGTAGGTGGCGGTCTTCCGGTAGATCGGCCGCAGCAGGTCCAGCGCCTCGATGATCATCGCCGGGCGCAGGTCGAAGTGGCGCTTCACCAGGTCCAGGATCTTGTCGTCGGACACCTTGCCGGTCCCGAACGAATCGACGGACAGCGAGAGCGGCTCTGCGATGCCGATGCCGTAGGCGAGCTCGAGCTCGAACCGGTCGGCGAGCCCCGCCGCGACCACGTTCTTGGCCACCCAGCGGGCAGCGTAGGCGGCAGAGCGGTCCACCTTCGTCGGATCCTTCCCGGAGAAGGCGCCGCCGCCGTGACGTGCCATGCCGCCATAGGTGTCGACGATGATCTTGCGGCCCGTGAGGCCGGCGTCGCCCATTGGGCCGCCGACGACGAACCGCCCCGTCGGGTTCACGTGCATGACAGGATCGACCGGGCGCAGGGCCCTGGGAATGACCGGCAGGATCACGGACTCGATGATGTCGTCCCGGATCCGGTCCTCGGTCGCCGGGTCCTGCTGCGAGGACACGACCACCGTGCGGACCCGCTTGGGCTTGCCGTGCTCGTACTCGACCGTGACCTGGGTCTTGCCGTCCGGGCGCAGATACGGCAGCTCGCCACTCTTGCGCACCTCGGCCAGCCTGCGGGCCATGCGGTGGGCAAGCGAGATCGGCAGCGGCATGAGCTCCGGTGTCTCGCGGCACGCGAAGCCGAACATCATCCCCTGGTCGCCGGCGCCGAGCTCGTGATCGCGGTCCACGCCCTGGGCGATGTCCCGGCTCTGCTCCTTGACGCTGACGATGGTCCCGCAGGTCTGGTAGTCGAAGCCGTACTCGGCCTTCGTGTAGCCGATTTCGCACACGGTGTCGCGAACCACGTTCTGGAACTCGACGTACTCCGACGTGGTGATCTCGCCGAACACGAGCACGAGGCCCGTGGTCGTGGCGGTCTCGCAGGCGACGCGGGCGTCGCGGTCCTTCTCCAGGATGCTGTCGAGGATGGCGTCCGAGATCTGGTCACACATCTTGTCCGGATGGCCTTCGGTGACCGACTCGGACGTGAACAGGTACTGCGCCGCGTCGAGGATGCTCATGGATCTCCGGAGCTCAGGGAGCGTTGGATGGGATGCGGCGAGGTTACCACCGCGCCATCGCAGGACCGTCGCATCGGCCCTCGCCCGTGGTCAGTCCAGCCCCGGGACCGGCAGCGGCTCGATCCCGTCTGCCGGCGCGAACCCGAACACCCGCCCCAGGAACCCGAGCTCGGCGCGGTACGTGGCGCGCTTCGTCTCGGCCCGCTGGAAGCCGTGGCCCTCGCCCTCGAACGTCATCGCCACGTGGGGCAGGCCGCGCGCGGTGAACGCCTCCACCATGGCGTCCAGCTGGGACGGCGGCACGACCCGGTCGTCGAGGCCCTGGAAGATCAGGACCGGGGCCCGGACACGGTCCAGGAAGTGGATCGGCGAGCGCTCGCGGAACACCTTGCGGCCCTCGTCGGTCCACGGTGCCACCAGTCCCTCGTCGTAGCGCGACTCGAACTTGTGGCCGTCCACGTGGATCAGCTCGAGGTCCGCGATCCCGAAGCGGCTGATTCCGGCCGCGAAGACCTCCGGGCGGAACGCGAGCGCGGCGAGCGTCGTGTAGCCGCCCGCGCTGCTGCCGCGGATCGCCAGCCGGGTCGCGTCGACCGAACCGCGCTCCACGAGGAACCGTGCCGCCGCGACGCAATCCTCGACGTCCGCGATCCCCCACCGGCCCTTGAGTGCATCGCGATACGGTCGTCCATAGCCGGACGAGCCGCGGTAGTCCACGTCCACGACGGCGATCCCCCGCGACGTGAAGAACGCGCGATCGAGCGAGAGCGCCGAGGACGCCGAGCTGGTCGGCCCGCCGTGCGAGAGCACCAGCAGCGGCGGCAGCTCGCCGTCGGGGGCGCGGTACGCGGCGTTCGACGGGGCGAAGAAGAGGGCCCGGGCAACCGCCCCGTCGCCCGTGGGGTAGGTGATCGGCTCGACCTCAGGCAGCACGGACGGGTCAAGCGGGACCGCCAAAGCACGCGCGAGGACCCCCGCGGGCTCGGCCGTCGCCGCGTCCATGCGCAGGACGACGCCTCCATCATGGCGGCCTGCCACGACTGCCATGGCCGTGTCGCCGGCCACGCGCAACCCCTCGAACTCCGTGAATGACGTCTCGAGCGGCGTGACGGACCCATCGGCATCGATGCGCAGGAGGCGGTCGGCGCCGTCGCTGCGCGCGACGGCCAGGATGGAGCCGGCAGGACCGAAGGCGTACGACGAGCGCCCGAAGACCCAGGCGGGATCGCCCAGCTCGGCGTCCATGGGCGCGAGATTGCGGGCCACGCCCGCGACCCTGTCTGGTCCATCGAACGCATACAGGTTCCACCAGCCCGTCTCGTCCGAGACGGCGTGGAGGACGCCCGCCGGGCTCCACGCGGCCTGGGTCACGCTGATGCCGGGGCCGCCGGCCACGGTGCGAACCTCGCCCAGCGAGCCGTCGTCGCGGATCTCCGCGACTCGGAGCCGCACCGCGTCCCAGGGCATATCCGGCAGGTCCCACTCCAGCCAGGCGAGCGTCCGCCCATCCGGCGAGGGGCGAGCCCCTGCGACGAAATCCGGCCCGCTCACCAAGATGCGGCCCGGGCCGTCGGAGCCGTCCAGGGCCAGGGCCACGACCTCGTTGAGCACGCTGGTCGGGTCGTTGGACGCGTCCGGCGCGTGGGTCTCCCGGACCGCGTACAGGCGCGGGACTCGGGGGTCGAACCAGAGGTCCGCATAGCGCCACGGGCCCTCGGGCGTGATCGCCACGGGATCCGCGAGGGAATCGGGGTCCAGCCGGTACAGGCGGCCGTCGGCCTGTGACGACGACCACCACCCGTCCGCCGTCCACCGCGTACGAGCCGCCGCCGTACTCGTGGACGCGGTTGCCAACCCTGAAGGGGAACGGCGTCAGCTCGGCCGTCCGCCCGTCGAGCCCGTGGCGGAGCAGCGTCTTCCTGCCGCCCTCGGTTGGCCTGGTCTCCAGCCAGTAGGCATCGTCCCCGTCCAGCCACGGCTCGGAGAGGCCGACCGCGGTACCGGCAACCAGCTCCACCTCGATGGGCGAGTCCCAGCTGCCGTACGGCGCAACCAGCGGCCCGGCTGCGGCCTCGATCCCTCGCCGCTCCCCGCCGCTCACGGCCTAGGTCCCGTGCTGCCAGGAGGAGACGTACTCCAGCTGCTCGGGCGTCATCGCGTCCAGGGTGATGCCCAGCGCCGCCAGCTTGAGGCGCGCGACCTCGGCGTCGATGGCCTCGGGCACGACGTAGACCTTCGCCTCGAGCTCTCCGTGGTGCTGCGCGACGTACTCCGCCGCCAGCGCCTGGTTGGCGAAGCTCATGTCCATGACCGCCGCCGGGTGGCCCTCGGCCGCGCCCAGGTTGACGAGCCGCCCCTCCGCGATGAGGTTGATCCGCTTGCCGCCCAGGTCGAATTCCTGGACGTTGGGACGGACCTCGCGGACGTGGCCCTCGGCCATCTCGCGCAGGGCGGGCAGGTCCAGCTCCGCGTCGAAGTGCCCGGAGTTGGCCATGATGGCGCCGTCCTTCATGGATGCGAAGTGCTCGCGCCGGAACACGTTGACGTTGCCCGTCGCAGTGACGAACAGGTCGCCCCAGGCAGCCGCCTCGCCCACGGTCATGACCTGGAAGCCGTCCATGAGCGCCTCGATGGCGCGGACCGGGTTGACCTCCACCACGGCGACATGGGCGCCGTGTCCCGCCATCCGCGACGAGATGCCCTTGCCCACCCAGCCATAGCCCGCGACGACCACGTTGCGGCCCGCGATCAGGATGTTGGTCGCGCGCAGGATCCCGTCGATCGTGGACTGGCCGGTCCCGTAGCGGTTGTCGAACAGGTGCTTGGTCTCTGCCTCGTTGACCGCCACCACCGGGAACGTCAGCGCGCCGTCGGCGGCCATCGCGCGGAGCCGGATGACGCCGGTCGTGGTCTCCTCCGTCCCCGCCAGGATCTCGGACAGCTGGTCGCGACGTTCCTTGTGCAGCAGCGTGACCAGGTCGCAGCCGTCGTCCATCGTGATCTGCGGGTGGGTGTCAGCCACGGTGCGCAGGTGCGCATAGTAGGTGTCGTTGTCCTCGCCGCGTCGCGCGTAGGTGGAGATCCCGTAGGCGGCCACGAGGGCGGCTGCCGTCGTGTCCTGCGTGGACAGCGGGTTCGACGCCGCCAGGTGCACCTCGGCGCCGCCGGCCGCCAGGGTCCGCATCAGGTTCGCGGTTTCGGTGGTGACGTGGAGGCACGCCCCGATGCGCAGGCCGGCGAGGGGCTTCTCGCGCTCGAACCGCTCGCGGATCAGGCGCAGGACGGGCATCTCGCGCTCGGCCCACTCGATGCGGCGCACGCCGTCCTCGGCGAGCGCGAGGTCCGTGACGTCGTGCGGGACGTGGCTGGCGATGTCGGTCACGTGGGCTCCTCGCGGGTTGCGCTGGCCTCGGACGAGACCGGCGGGGGTTCGGACAGGGTTGACGGGATCGACTGCACGGGGTGGGCCTGGTCTGGTGACGGCGGCTCGGCGGGCTTCGGACGGAAGCCGGCGAACAGGCGTCGGAACGGCGCGCCAAGATCCGGCCACGCGGGGCTGGTCCGCCGGACGAGACGCTCCTCGAACCGGCAGTGCTCCTGGTAGCCCAGGCGTCGATAGGCGGCGATGGCGGGCGGGTTGTCGGCGCGCACGTTGAGGGCCACCTGGTCACAGTACCGGAGCAGCTCGGCGGTCACGGCGCTGGTCGTGGCCTTGGCATAGCCACGGCCCCGATGGTCGGCGTGCGTGAGCACGTTGCCGACGACGGCGAGGCCCGCCTCGCGGCTGATGACGTGCGTGCCGGCGGCGGCGACCAGCCGGCCGTTGACACGGATGCCGTAGTACACGCCCTCCGCGACGGCCGAGGACGGCAGCCATGCGGCGAAGCCCAGCTGGTAGAGGCGGTTGAGGTCGTTGACCTCGACGGGAAGCAGGCGGTCCACGCGCGATGTCACCGGCTGGAAGGTGCCGCGGTCCACCCACATCCGCACCATCTCCGGACCGGGCTCCACGCGGTAGTGCTGGGCGACGGCCGCAAGCGACTCCGCCTTCGCGGCCACGTACGCGGCCCGGGGTCGCACGACGTCCCGCAGGATCGCGGCGATGCCCGCGGGATCGCCGATCACCACCATCGGCTGTGGCGTGAGGCCGCTGTACTCCATGCCCACGGCGATCGGCTCATCGCCGGCCATCGCGATCCCCCAGCGCGTGCGTGAGAACTCCCGATCCCCCAAGTCGCAGATCGCGTACGCGGCGAACAGCCGGTCACGCTCCAGGAACTCGCGCAGGAGGATGCGGTCCGTCGTGCTGCGGGCGGCGACGGCGGTGCGCGTGCCGATCGTGGCGGCTGCCATCAGGCCCCGGCCTCGCGGGGGGGATTGCGAAGCGCGGCGACGTCGACGGGATCGCGGACGGGGGTGGGATCGGTCGCACCGCCGTCGGCGCCACCCTGGACGAGTGCCTCGCGTCGTGCGAGCAGGGCGGCGAAGCCTGCGGCCGTCGACCGCCTCGCCGACGCCGTCGCCACGGCCGACGCGAGCGCAACCCCGTACGGGGCAACGAGCACGCCGGTCTCGGTCACGATCGAGGTGACGAGCGCCGCGGGCACGAGGTCCTGGAGCGGGTTGCGAACCTGGGTGCCCTCGGGCGCGACGCGCGTGCCTCCCGCCCGCAGGACGAGCGTGGGACGGCCCTCCTCGATCGTCGCGTCGGCGCCCGCGGCCGTCGTCAGGTCGACGGCCGTCGTGGCTCCGCACACGATGAACGGGGTTCCGGCGGCGGCGCAGGCCAGGGCGAGCGGATAGGAGCCCGCTGTCGCGACCACGTCGCCGTTCGCGCAGATCCGGTCAGCGCCCACGAGGACTGCCTGGACCTCGCCTGCGGCGATGCACCCGGGTGCTGCGGCGTCCGTCACCACCGCGTGCGACACACCCGCCTGGCGAAGCTCCCATGCGGCGACACGCGAACCCTCGAGGCCGGGGCGGCCCTCAGGAAGCAGCGCATGGATCGGGCGGCCCGCGTGGTGGACCGTCTGGACCGCGGAGAGCGCCGTCCCGAACTGGCCCCCGCCCATCGCGCCCGTGCTGCCGGCCACCAGCACCCGCAGGGGATCGTCCCCTCCGCCCGGCAGCATCGGGACCATGTGGCCCACGAGTGCCCCATGGTCCTCCGTGGCCTCGGCGATGATCCGCTCCGCCTCGGCACGAAGGGCGGCCTCGACCTCGTCGCCCGGCATCTCGAGCCCGGCCGCATCGAGCAACGCCAGCATCCGGTCCAGCGCGGCGGCCATGGCCGCGGAACCGGGGCGCGTCAGGCGCAGAGCGTTGGCGGCCCCGCGGACCGTGGCCCGTCGGGCATAGGCACGCGATCCCGCTGCCTTCGCGGCCACCATCGCCAGCGTCACTGCCGCCACCTGGGCCTGCGCGGCCGAGCCCACCAGCGCGCGGTCGTTGATCGCGCCCACGGTGTCGGCGGCCCCGCGCAGCTCGAGGTCCAGGAGCACGTCCGGGAGTCGCCGCTGGTCCACGACCCGGCACACGTCCCCATCCCAGCGGAACGGCGCCCTCCACCCCGCCGTTGCGGCGTCCAGCTCGACGCCTGCGGCCAGGGGCAACGACGGGCCGCCCGATCGGGTCGCGACGGTCCCCGTCGCCGGCGAGGAAGCGGCCGGGCCGCCCAGCAACTCACGGGCCGCATCCGCGGAGCTCTCCTGGAGGGTCTGTGCGGCGCCCATCATGGACCCCACGGACGTGACCACCTCACCGGCGAACTGCCGGAAGAAGCGCCGACGGTCGGGATCGGGGGGCTGGACGGGTTCGCTCACGTGCGGTCGGGGAGCCCGGGACGCGTGCGGCCGCGCCTCACCGGATCAGTAGGTGATGACGCTGGTGACCTTGCGGCCCTCGAGGCGTTCCCGGCCCTTGAGGAAGTCGAGCTCCACGAGGAAGGCGAGGCCCACGACCTCGCCCTTCAGCCGCTCGATGAGCTCGATCGTCCCGCGGACCGTGCCGCCGGTCGCGAGCAGGTCGTCCACGATCAGCACGCGCTGACCGGGGGCAATGGCGTCGCGATGGACCTCGAGGGTGTTGGACCCGTATTCCAGCGCGTACTCGACGGTCAGGGTCTCGGCCGGGAGCTTGCCCAGCTTGCGCACCGGGACCAGGCCCGTGCCGAGCTGGTAGGCCATGGGCGCCGAGAAGATGAACCCGCGCGACTCCATGCCCACGACGATGTCCACGCCAGCGTCCCGGTACGGCTCGAGCATCAGGTCGATGGCCTCCTTGTAGGCGGCCGGGTCCTTGAGCAGCGTGGTGATGTCGTAGAACAGGATGCCGGGCTTCGGGAAGTCGGGGATCTCGCGGATCTTCGCGCGAAGCGTCTCGGCGGACATTGGGGTTCGGAGACCTCCGGGTACTGGCGCGGTGGGCGGCGCCGACGGCGTCCGGGCTTGCCGGACCGCTAGTCTACCGCAGCCGCCGGGCGGTCTTGGGTGGCGGCGAAGGAGCCGACCCGGCCCGAGGCGAGCACGCCCAGCAACGCCGACCCGATCGAGAGCATGAAGACCGCTGCGAGCGCCGGACCCAGGCCATCCGGCCCGGAGCGCGTCCCCGCCGCGATCAGGGCGCCCGCGACCCCGGCTCCCAGCGTCATGCCCAGGATGTCGCTCAGCTGGAGCGACGATGACGCGCTCCCCTGCTCGCTGCCCACCGACGCCGCGCAGGACCACGAGCGTCACGGCCGAGTACATCAGCCCCATGCCGATCCCCGGGATGGCCCAGGTCAGGATGGCGATCTCCGGCGGCGCCCCGGCCACGATCACGGGCAGGGTGAGCAGGCCGCCGACGGCGATGCAGGCGAAGCCGACGGCGACAAAGCGACGCGGTCCGTAGTGGTCGATGCGGCGCGCCTGCGTCCAGGTGCCAAGTGTCCAGGCGATGGTGGTCACCGTGAACACGACGCCGGTCAGCGCGAGCGGGGTGCCGCGCCACGTCTGCAGGAGGAGCGCGATGTAGGCGTCGGCGGCGAAGAACGAGAACGTCATCAGGCCGCGCAGGAGGACGGCGGCCGGCACGCCGTGGCGAGGCGCAGCGTCCCCGGCGGGGTGAGCCAGCGGAACGTCGGCGTGAGGATCGCGAGGCCGAGCGATCGTGCCGGCGACCAGCATCAGCGGGTCGGCCGCTCCGAGGCCGGCGACGAGCAGGCCCGCACCCGCGGCCGCAGCGAGCGCGGCGCCGAGGCGGCGCAGGTCGCTCCTGGGGCGCGGCTCGTCACCTGCGACGGGCTGCGCGGCGGCCGGCACGTGGCGCAGCGCGTTGAGGGCCAGCCCGCCGGCGAGGGCCAGGAGAGGAAGGAGTCCCAGGAACACCCAGCGCCATCCGGCCAGCTCGCCGACGACGGCCGCCAGCGACGGGCCCAGGATCCCGGGCACCACCCAGGCCGTGGACAGCATGGCGAACATGCGCGGCTGGAGCCGGTCCGGGAGGCAGCGACCGATCGCGACGTAGGCCGTCGGGGTCAGCGCGCCTCCGCCGAGGCCCTGGAGGAAGCGAGCGGCGATGAGCACCGGCATCGACGGGGCGAGGCCCGCCGATCACCAGGCCCAGGCCGAAGAGCCCGAGCCCGACCGCGAAGGGCCGCTGGAGCGGCATCCGGTCCAGGACGCCACCCGCCAGCACGATGCCGATCAGGCTGCCCAGGAAGAAGGCCGTGTAGACCCAGCCGAAGAGCGGGAGGTCGCCCAGCTCGTCCGCCACCTGGCGGCATGACCGTGCCGATCGCGAGCGACTCGAGCGCGACGAGGGTGATCGTGGAGACGAGGCCGATGGTCAGGCCGCGCAGGCCCGGGGCAAAGAGCTCAGCCGTGCGCGCCGGGGCGACGGGGACGCTCACGGTGGCGGACACGCGAGCCATTCTGCCCGAGGCCGGGTCGGGCGGCGAGGCATGCTCCCGGCCGCATCCACCCGGAGGCCGCTCAGTAGTTGCGGTCGAGCGCCACCCGCGCCAGCTTCACGGCGATGCTGCCGCCGGGGACGAGGAGACCCACCGTGTCGGCGCCGATGTCGAACAGCGCGTCCCGGCTGACCATCCGCGTGAACTGGCTGACCTTGAGCGCGCTGGCGGTCCTGGCCTCGCCCGTGAGGGCATCGACCTCCACCACGCCCCGCTTGTCCTTCGCCGGCAGGTGGTACTCGAACGCCCAGACCGGCCGGTAGAAGAGCTCGAGGTGCTCGACGGCCAGCGACTCCTCGAAGACCGTGTCCGCCTGGAGCGGCCGAAGCACCTTGGCCAGGAGCTGGCGGACGATCGCCGACGCGCGCTGCTCGGGTGGGACGACCATCGTCTCGTCCGCGGCGAGCGCCAGCGGGTCCTGCACCTCCGTCCGGGGCCCGGAGATGAGCGCCGGACCGTTGTTCATGGCCGTGCCGGTCAGGCCATCGATGAACAGCTCGTCCCTGACGTCCTCCGCGCAATGCTCGAGGGTCTCCATGGCGAACGCGGCCGGGCCCTTGCCCGACGGCACGACGGCGAAGTCCGAGCCCAGGATCGTCACGCTGCGCACGTCGCTCGCGCTGGCGGGCACCGTGTACAGGCGGCTCCGGTCGTAGACGTAGTGCGCCGTGCAGGCCACGTGCCAGAACGGCTCGACGCGGCGCTGGCTTGCGGCGAGGACGACGTCCTCCGCCTTCGGTCGCTGCAGCAGGCCGCCGAAGCCGGATCCGAGGGCGCCCACCTTCTTCTCGTCCGCGCGCCGGCGAATCTCCTCGATCGGCAGGCGCGGCTCAAGACCGTAGATGCGAGGTTCACCGAGCGAGATGTCCATGTGCGCCCCGTTGCTGGTACGTCGCCGTTGGAATGCGCGAACGATAGTCGAGCCGGGTAGCAGGCGTTGGGGCGATCGCGCCGTGCGCCGTGGGTCCTCAGGCGCAGTCGGTCGGGATCGACGACATCAGCGCCAGCTTCCAGGCGTGGTCGACCCGGTGCCAGATCAGCGTCGTGGGCGACGCGCTCCAGCAGCTCGCTTCGTCGAGGTCGTAGACCAGGTGCAGCGTGAACGTCTCCACCTGGATGTCGCCCCAGCGCATCACGTGGACGTCCTGGGCGGTCGCCTGGATGTCGGTCACCCGTGTGAACAGCTCTCGCAGAGCCGCTCCAATCGGGTGCCGGCCCCGGACCCACTGACGGGTGAGCTCGTCCACGATCTGGGCGTCGTCGGCCAGCAGGTCGAAGATTCCCGCCTCGTCCTTGGCCTCCAGCAGCCGGAGGTACTGCGTGCCCAGCATCGCGGGGAGAGTGGCGAGTGTCATGCAGCGCTCCTTCGCCCCACACCGTCGGCGGCTCCGGCGTCGGCGGCAAGTGCCGCTGGTCGCGACCGTCGTCCCGGTTCAGCAGGCGGCCAGGCAGCGCATCTCAGCCTGTGCGGAGATCCAGGCGCCAGGTGTGGCCGCGGTACTCCTCGGTGAAGCCGATCGCACGGTAGAGCGCGTTGGCCGGCTCCATGTCGCCCGTCTCCACGCTGCAGGTGATGGCGCCCAGGTCGCGCAGCCGTCCCAGGCCGTCGAGGATCAGCGCCTGGGCGAGCCCATGCCGGCGGTGGCCGGGATGCGTGCAGACCGGCTCGACGATCCCGTGGCGGTTCACCTCGTCCAGCGTCAGCCCGACGTGTGCTGCGAACGTTCCGTCGTCCGCCACGGCGACGAGGTTGAGGTCGTGGCGGAACGACGGCGATTGGGTCGCGAACGTCCGGTATTCGGCCGCCGAGTGGATGGTCCGCCCGAACGCGGCGTTGAGCAGCGCGGCCATCCGGGTCGCGTCGCCGTCGAGCGTGTCCTCGGCGGTGCTCCGCAGGCGATAGCCGGGGGTGGCCGAAGGTCGCTCGAGCTCCCACCCGCCGAACCGGAGGCGGCGCTGCCAACCCCCGGACTGCAGCTCCTCGTACCTGCGATCCCGCAGCAGGTCCCGGCGCGGCAGGTCGTAGTCCCAGGTGAACAGCTCCACCACGGGGCGACCGGCTAGCTCCGCCGCACGGTTCGCCTCGGCCCAGTCGAGCATCCCGGCCTGGATGTGGCGGAAGTCCGGATCCAGCTCGAGGTAGACCTCGTCCGGGCCTTCAGGGTGGACAACCCCGACCAGCCGCCCGTCCGAGGTCTCCCAGAGGCGCGTCCGGGCCGCGAACCAGTCGGGCAGGCGGGCGATCTCGCGGTGGAACCTTGATCCGTCCCAGCGACGGACGTCCCAGTTCCAGCCGGGCGGCGAGCCGGCGTGCGACCGGACGAGCAGCTCGCGGATGGCCCACCAGTCGGCGTCGTCATCCGCGCGGTAGGGGCGGCTCGTGATGGCGACGAACGGGGTCACGACCGGGTCTCCAGCGTCACGTCCGGCCCCGCTCCCGGATCCCTGCGCAGGAACCAGACGTGCGGGCCGCCGCCGGGCGCGTCACCCTCGGCGAAGACCTCGAACCCATGCCGGCGGTACAGGGCCAGGTTCGAAGGGACGGCCGTCTCCAGGAACAGCGGCAGGGCGTCGGCCTCCGCCCGTTCGAGCGCATGCCGGAGCATCGCCCCGCCGATCCCCCGCCCCTGGGCGTCCGGCTCAACCGCGAGCTGGTCCAGGAGCCAGTGCGGCTCGGCCGGGAGCATCGACCACGTCCAGCTCCAGAAGCGCTCGTAACGCTCGCCGCCATCCGGGGACAGCGCCGCCATCGCGGGCGCCGTGGCGTCGGCGAGCGCCTCCTCGCGAGCCGAGCTCCCAGGTGGCAGCAGCGTCATGACTCCGAGGCCATCGGCTGCCTTGAACATCCAGCCCTCCGCGGCGAACGGCGTGTCCACCGCCTCGAACGACGCTCGGACGCGGGCAAGCAGGTCGTCGGCCGTGACGAGCGGCCAGGTCACCATCGGGTCGCGGGCGAACGCACGGGCGAGGACGCCGGCCAGCGCCGGGACCTCCGTCGGCCCCACGAGCCGCACGACCACCGGCCCGGGCGGGATGTCCAGCCGCGCAACGACCCGGAATCGCTCCGCGACGACGAGCGTGTCGTCGGTGATCGCGAACGACGGGTCGCCCAGGCGCGCACGCAGGTCGTCCACGTAGCCGTTCCAGAAGCGCTCGTGCGCCTCCCGGAACCCGGCGACATTCGCGTAGCCCTCGCCCTCGTCGATGGCATGGCGGTCGTCCACGTCGGCCAGGCGGACCACGCGGCAGGCGACGGTCTCGATGATCGCGACCGGTCGCTCGGAGGAGTCGACGAGGACCGAGCGCTCCCCCGGCTCCGGCACCGCCTCGCCGTCGAGCTCCATCTCCGCCAACAGGCCGGCGGTCGTCGTCTTCGTCCCGGCCAGGGCCAGCGCCGTCAGCTCGTCGCGCAGACGGCCGGGGAACGCAAAACCCCAGCGCGGCAGGGCGGTGACCTCGATCGTCCATGGGTTGATCCTACGTCCGGACGGCCGATGGGCGACACTACCCGCCATGGAGCAGAACACCATCCCCTCGGAACCTCCGGCCCAGCCTCCCGCCCGCGACCTGGACCAGTATCTCGACCTCGTCCTCGCCTCGCCCCGCGACGCTGCCCCGCTGGAGCTGATCGTCGCTCGACCGGGCCCCGGGGAGCGCGAGATCCTCGTCGAGGCCGTCCTGGACGAGGCGGACGGGCTGGTCGGCGACACCTGGCTCGCCCGCGGCAGCCGTTCCAGGCCGGACGGCTCGGCAAACCCGGCCGCCCAGCTCACGCTGATGAGCACGCGCGTGCTGGCCGCGATCGAGCCCGACCGGACTCGCTGGCCCCTCGCCGGCGACCAGCTCCACCTTGACCTGGATCTCTCCGAGACGAAACCTGCCCGCCGGCACGCGGCTGACCGTCGGGGACGCCATGCTCGAGGTGACGGATCTCCCGCACACCGGCTGCGCGCAGTTCAGCGCCCGGTTCGGGGCCGATGCGCTGCGCTGGATCAGCACCCCCACGGGCCGGGCGAACCGGATGCGCGGGGTCTATGTGCGGATCGTGACGGGCGGGACCGTGCGCCTGGGGGACATCGTCCGGAAGGCCTGACGGTCGGCCGGGTAGCCTCGTCGGAGCCGTGGCGCGCTCCGTTACCAGGCGTCGCCGGCGCGCCACTCACAGCTGAGCGCCTCGGTCCCCGCGAGCGCCGGCGTCCGGGGCGTGCGCAGGATCATGATCCCGTCATCCTCCTCCTCGGTCCGCACCGGGCCGCGGTCCGTGCGCACGTACGTCGGCCCGCGCCACCGCTCCCACCCCTCCCGCGCGTAGACCGAGTGGAGGTCCGTGGACAGCGCACCCAGCTCGAACCGCTCGGCGATGTACCGATTGGCCAGGGTCATGAGGCGGCGGGCGATGCCGCGCCGCCGCCACTCCGGGTGCGTCGCCACGGCCTCGACGTAGCCCGTCGTCATCGGCACGCCGTCAGCCTCCAGCAGCCGCGGAACGACGCTCGCGTGGCCCACGATCCGACCCCGGCTCTCGGCCAGCCAGTGCACGCCGCCCATCGCGTGAGCGATGTCGTCGGTCGAGAACTCGCCCGCCGGCCAGCAGGCAGGGAACAGGTCCAGCAGCTGGGCGAGGTCCGCCGCGGTGAGGTCCGGGGTGCGGACGCGGCGGACGGCGATGGGCTCGGAACTGGAGGCGGTCATCGGCGGCTCCGGCGGCTGGGCGGCAACCCCGATGATCGCCGATCATGAGGACGGACGCGGCACACCGGGGACGGCGCGTCACCATCGCCAAGGAGGCGGCAACGTGACGGACGATCTGCGCGACACCCTCTGGCGGCTGGAGCGCGCGCTGGCCTCGGCGGACCCGACCGGGATCGACGGCGGCCTCGAAGGGCTGCTAGCGGACGGCTTCCAGGAGTTCGGCGCGAGCGGGCGGACGTGGGACGAGGCCGTCGATGCGCCAGACGCTCGCCGGCGCGATGCCCACGCCGCCCGTGGACCTCGAGAACTTCACGGTGGAGGCGCTCGCGGACGACGTGGCGCTGGTGACCTACCGCCTGGGACCGCCTCGACCGTCGAACCGGGCGTCGATCTGGATCCGGCGTGACGGGCGCTGGCAGGTCCGCTTCCACCAGGGCACACGGGAGCCGGAGTAGCGACCGGGAGCCGGAGGAGCCGGGACGGACCGCCGTCAGGACGTTGCTGCGGCGGCCTCGGTCTCGGCGAGACGGAGCCGGACGATCCGCGCGATCAGGTCCAGCGGCAGCGGCTCGCCCGCCGGGAACTGGAGCGTGCCGCGGCCCTTCACGTGCGGGGCCACCTCCGCCCCCAGCGCGTCGATGACCACCTGGCTCGCCGGGAACAGGCTGTAGTGCCGCTTGAACGCGGCGAACGAGACCACGAATCTCCCGTGCAGCCGGTATGCGGGCATGTCGTAGGCGATGCACTCCTCCGCCTGTGGGGCGGCCGCCGTCACGGTGCGGCGCAGGTCCTCGAGGCCGGCCCGGCGGTCCTCGGGGGCGGCGGCGATGTACGCCTCGACGCTAGCGGGCTTGGACACGCTCGGGCTCCTCGGGGTTGGGACGCGGACCCGGCGATGATCCCACACGGCACCCGGTCAGGGTCGCTGGGCCGCCCCGGTGCCGGCCCCGCCCCGGTGCGAGAGGACGTTCAGCGTGGTGTGTGCCGCGTAGAGGATGCCGAAGGCGACCCACAGCCGGCGGTCGATCCACCACAGCGGGATCCAGAACGCGAGCAACGCGGCGATCAGCAGCAGCGCATAGGGCACCAGGATGGCCAGGCGCGGCGGGTCACGCCACGGGATCGGGTGGATGATGTCCAGCCACGCACCCACGGCCGCCCACACCGCGTACAGGGCGAGCGCAAGCGCCCACGGCCACGCCGGGCCGACGATCACCAGGAGGACCGCGAGCAGCGCCGCCGGGATCCCCAGCCCGTAGACCAGGCGTCCGAGGGCCCACTCGTGGGCGGGCATCCAGCGGTGCGCCGCGAAGAACGCCAGCAGCGCCAGCTGGCACCCGAACCCGAAGACGATCGCGATCTCCACGGCCACCTCGCGTCGATGCAGGGTGGCACGGGCGATCGTCGCTGCCAAGGGCCACCCGGCGGCCCGGCACGCGGCCTCAGGACCCGGTCTCGGTCTCCGTGAGCCGGCCGTCCTTCCAGGCGAAGTCCCACGCGTCGATGGCCGGCGGCTCGATGCCCAGCGACGTGAGCGCCGTGCACACCTGGCTCCGGTGGTCCGTCCCGTGGTGGATCACCTGGGCGAGCCGGATCGTGAGCGGGGCGCCACTCTCGGTCCCGTCGTCCCGGTGACGTACGACGAACCCGTCGGGGTCCATGTCGCCCGCCAGGTAGGCGGCCCAGGCGGGCCCGTCCTCGGCCATGACATCGCGGAGTGCCCGCAGGTCCATCGACGCCTCGTCGACCTCCGGGAGCGCGCCGCCGGTGAGGACCCACAGGTACGACCGGTCCGCGCCGACGGTGTGGCGCAGGGTCTCGAGGATCGACCCGAAGGTGCCGGGCACGGCGGTGTCCAGCTGCCCGGGGTCCAGCTCCAGGCAGGTATCGATCAGCGTCACCGTCGCCCACACGTGGTGGCTGAACGCGTCCTTCAACAGCGATCCGTTCATCAGGAAACCCTACCACCCGGCTCCGCTGGAGCCGGACAATCATTCCTGGCGAGCGCACAATGCACGTGGGGATGACGCATGAAGAAGCTCATCGTGGCCCTGGTGACGCTCGTCATCGCCGGTGGAACGCTCTACTTGGCGATGGCCTTCGCCATGGGGACCACGTCGGGTGGCTGTCCCACGGCCCTCCTGCAAGGGACGCTCGTAGAGGTCAACGGGGGCCTGGGCGTGGAGTCCGTGCCACCGAGCACGATCACCCGCGTCTCGTGGCCCTTCGGCTACGGCGTGAGCGAGGAGGACGGCACGCTCGTCCTGACCCGCCTGTTCGGGACGGTCGCGCGCGAGGGCGACCAGGTCTCCGCGGGCGGCGGCTTCAGCAGTGACGACTCCACCTTCACCGCGTGCGGGCAGGTCTCGCTGGGCTTGATGTTCCCACCGTAGGAGACCCCGACGAGATCGGCGCGGGCCAAGCTCGACGCCCCCGCCCTCGGGAGGCTCTGCCGTCGGATCACAGTGTGATCGACTTGAACCCGATCTGACCGCCCTCAGCGTCGTCCTCGACGGCCGGCCAGGCGGCCCAGGACCCGCCCACGCATCAGGTTGAGCGCGAACGGGATGCGCAGCGGGATCCCGATACAATCGCCACCGCAATCGGGCAGCCGTATCGAGAGCGACGTCGAAGGTCCGAGCGGCATCCTCGAGCGATCGGTGTCCGCGAAACATCTGCCTGGCAACCTTCGCTCGCCGCCCCCTCAATGGGTCGGTGACCTCGATCGAGTGGAGGAGCTGTCGGAGCGCGGTTGCACCGGGCGTGTCGCCGAGCCGGCCGGGGTCGGGCGCATCCACGGCAGTCATCGGCCATCGGTAGACCCAGGGATACTCGTGGTCAAGCCACGAGGCGTTCTGGTGTTTCTTCGCAAGCCTGCTCGTGATGGGCATGACCGACGGCTTCTCGGTGAACAGGAACTCCGCCATCACGCCGGACACGTCGGCGATGAGAACGTCCGCCCGCCGGAATGCGTCCGTCTTGTCACCACCGCGTTCGGCGCCCGCCGCGTAGAGGGAATCACGGATCTCGCACGAGCTCCGGGCGCCGGAGGCCCGTCGCCGGGTGCGGCCGCAGGATCACGCGAATGCCCTGCCTGGTCAGCTCCGGCAGCATCGCGACCAGTTGCGGCCCGACGACGTCGAGCGAGGTGAAGTCGTCACCGTTGGAGGAGCTCTCCCACGTCGGCGCGTAGAGGATCGTGCGCACCGGCCTGGGGTGATCCCAGGGATCCTTCAACACGTCCTCGACGAGCGACCGTGCCGATCGCACAGGCCCCGCCCCACACCCATCGACGGATGGCGCCCGGGAAACGGCTGGTCGCGTGTAGTGAGCGACGAGGATCGCGTCGTACAGCGAGGCCGTCCGATGGCCGCTCGTACCCTTGCCGCTCTCGCCGTGGCCGATGTACACGTGGGCCTTGCGACCGAGGCGGTTCACCGTCCGGAAGTTCTCCGGCTGCGTCCCGACGTAGAGGAAGCCGCGGAAGCCCGGCACCTCCCGGAACCAGTCGAGCGCCTCGGCAAACGGCTCCACGATCATCACGTTCGGGAGCGCCCGGACGATCTCCCGATCGGCGTCCCTGATCCGGTCGTCGCTTGCCATGATGGCGTAGCGGAACCGGCTGCGGCGCAGGTACGGCAGCCAGATCGCGAGCTGCGAGCTGCGAACGTGCTTGCCCCAGAACAGGCACCAGGTCGGGTTGAACCGCTTGAGCGACTCGAGCCCCGTCACCTCCACTTCGGCCTCAATCATGGCGACTCCAGTGGCAACGCCTTGGGCCAGCCGCGATGCTCTGCCCTGGATTCCGCGACACGGCACCTGTCGACGGCGGGGCCACCTGCCGAGACGTGCGGGGTCACTGTCCACTCCAACTCGGGTGACGCTGCCCTTCGACATGCGCTGCAAGGTCCAACATACATCCGGGCACCGTGGCCCATTCGGCGAACCGGCCTTCGACGGGTACTCCCGGCGCCGGGCTGGTGGCGAGGCGAGCGCAGATCCCGGTTCGGATCAGGCCTGGACCGGGATCGCCGCTGCCGCGACCAGCCGCGAGACCACGGCCTGCGTCAGCACCCAGCCCTTGAGCGCGTCCTTGGGCAGCCGGATCCGGACCTGGTTGCTGGCGAACGTCATGTCGCCCGCCCGCACGCCCGGCAGCGGCGCCCCGGATGACGGCGAGAGCAGCTGCATGGCGGTCGCACGCGAGAGCCCCGCCCCGAACCGCACGACGAGCCACCCCTCCTCGCGGGCCAGGGAGGCAACACCGGCGCCCTCGGCGGCCAGCCGCAGCTCCGCCACCTCGACCAGCCGGAGGACCGGCGCGGGCATCGGGCCGTAGCGATCCGTGACCTCCTGGCGGAACGCGGCCAGGTCGCCGGCGGAGCGTGCCCGCGCAAGCCGCCGGTAGAGCTCCAGCTTCTGGGCCTCCTCGGGCACGTACGTGTCCGGCAGGTGCGCCTCGACCGGCAGGTCCACCACCGCCTGCGGCACCTCACGCGCCGGCTCCCGGTCCTCACGCCGCGCCTTGGCCTCCTCGACGGCGTCCGCCAGGAGGCGGGAGTAGAGGTCGAAGCCCACCGACGCCATGAACCCGGACTGCTCGCCGCCGAGGATGTTCCCGGCGCCGCGGATCTCGAGGTCCGCCAGCGCGATCTGGAACCCGGCGCCCAGCTCCGAGGCGTTGAAGATCGCCTGCAGCCGCTTGCGGGCCTCCTCGCTCATGCGCTCGCGTCGGCGATAGAGCAGGTACGCGTACGCCCGCCGCGACGAGCGCCCGACCCGCCCGCGCAGCTGGTAGAGCTGGGCGAGGCCCAGGGTGTCCGCGCGGTCGATGATGATCGTGTTCGCGTTGGGGATGTCCAGGCCGGACTCGATGATCGTGGTGCAGACCAGGACGTCGGCGGCGCCGTCGGCGAACGTGAGCATCACCTTCTCGAGTGCACCTTCGCCCATCTGGCCGTGGCCGACGACGATCCTGGCGCCCGGCAGGAGCCGCCGCAGCTGCTCGGCCTGGGCCTCGATCGTCTCGACCCGGTTGTGGACGTAGAACACCTGGCCACCGCGGTCCAGCTCGCGCAGGATGGCGTCCCGCACCAGCCCCGCCGACGCCTCCGCGACCCTCGTCTGGATCGGCAGCCGGTCCTCGGGCGGCGTCTCGATGACCGACAGGTCACGGATGCCGGCCAGCGCCAGGTTGAGCGTCCGCGGGATCGGGGTCGCGCTCAGCGTGAGCACGTCCACGGCGGAGCGCAGCTGCTTCAGCCGCTCCTTGGCGGCGACCCCGAAGCGCTGCTCCTCGTCGACGACCACCAGGCCCAGGTCCCGGAAGGCCACGTCCTTCGACAAGCAGCCGGTGCGTCCCGATCACGATGTCAACGCCCCCGCTCGCCAGCCCCTCGACCGTCTTGTCCTGCTCCTTCGCCCCCACGAAGCGCGACAGCAGCTTGACCGTGATCGGGAACGCCGCGAAGCGCTGTGTGAACGTGGTGAAGTGCTGCCCTGCTAGCACGGTCGTCGGGACGAGCACCGCGACCTGCTTGCCGTCCTGGGTCGCCTTGAAGGCGGCCCGCAGCGCCACCTCGGTCTTGCCGTAGCCCACGTCGCCCACGACCAGGCGGTCCATCGGCTTGCGAGCCTCCATGTCCACCTTGACCTCGATGGCGGCCCGCAGCTGGTCCGGCGTCTCCTCGTACGGGAACGAGGCCTCCATCTCGGCCTGCCACGGCGTGTCGACGGCGTAGGCAAAGCCCGCGGCTGCCTCGCGCTTCGCGTACAGGTTGAGCAGCTCCTCCGCGAGGTCGTTGACGGCCTTGCGGACCCGCTGCTTGGTGCGCAGCCAGTCGGTGCCGCCCAGGCGCGACAGCTGCGGGTTGTCGCCGCCGGAGTAGCGGCTGACCCGGTTGATCTGCTCCACGGGGACGAAGATCCGGTCGCCCGCGGCGAAGCTGAGCTCCAGGTAGTCGCGCTCCTGGCCCGCCTCGCCGCGCCGGAGCATCTGCTCGTAGCGCGCGATGCCGTGGTCGATGTGGACGACCATGTCGCCGGTGGTCAGGCGCTCGAGGATGTCGCGCGGAACGACGCGGCGCATCGCTTTCGGCCGCCGGACCCGCACGCTGCCGAACAGCTCCCGGTCCGTGACCACTGCGAGGCCGTCCGGACCTCCCTCGAAGCCCCCGTTGAGGCTGCGCTCCACCAGCGCGATAGCGCCCGGCGGCGGCGGCTCCGCGACCCGGCTGACGATCCCCACGGGGTGTCCGGCCTCGCCCAGCAGCTCGGCCAGGCGCGGGGCCTGGTCCGACACGAGCACGACGCGCGCCCGCTCGCCCAGCCAGTGCTCCACCCCATCGACCAGGCGCTCCGTCCGGCCCGGCGGCAGCACCGGCTCGCGCCAGCCGAAGAGGTCGCCCGACGTCAGGCCCTTCGACGCGAGGGCCATCCCCGCCGCCTCGCCCGCCTCGGACTGCCAGGTGAGCTCCAGGGTCCGCGCGCCGTGCAGGCGCGACTTCCAGTCCCGTGGCGGAAGGAAGGCCTGCGGCCAGTCCCGCGGCAGCTCGCCCTGCTCCACCAGCTCGCCGTGGCGTTCCTCGGCCTGGCGCCACAGGAAGTCGGCGGCCTCGGCGAGCTCACCCGGCTCGTCGAGGACGAACAGGGTGGCGGGATCGAGGTGATCGAGGCCCGTGGACGGGGCGATCAGCCGCGACCACACCTCGGCCGCGTCACCCGTGGACAGCGCGCGCCCGACCGGGACCGCCGCCGGTCGCTCGGGCGAGGCCTCGCCGGCGAACCGCGCCAGGTCCAGGGCCAGGCGCTCCGGCAGCCGTCCCACCAGGCGCCCGAGGCGCGCCCGGATCGCGTCCGCCCCTCCGTCGGGCAGCAGGAACTCCGTCGCGGGGAGGAGCGTGACCTCGCCGACGGGCCCGACGGATCGCTGGTCGGTCGGGTCGAAGGCACGCAGCGAGTCGATCTCGTCGCCGAAGAACTCCATGCGGACAGGGAGCGGCGCCGACGGCGGGAACACGTCCACGATGCCGCCGCGCCGGGCGAACTCGCCCCGGCCCGCCACCTCGAGCACCGGCGTGTACCCGCGGTCGAACAGCTCGGCCAGGAGCGGCTCCAGCCCGATGCGCGTGCCCGGCCGCAGCGTCCGGAGGGCGGCGGGCAGGTCGCCCGGTGCGAGGGTGGCCTGGAGCAGCGCCTGGACGCTGGCGACCAGCACCTTCGCAGAGCCGTCCCGCCACGCCGCCAGCGCGGCAACGCGAGCGGCCGTCTCGTCGGGCACGAGCTCCGAGCGCTCGTAGGCGAGCGAGGTCCGCGGCTCCAGGACGGCGACGAGCGCCGGGTCGCCCAGCCACGCCCCCAGCTCCTCCGCCACGCGGTCGCCGATCTCGGCGTCCCGGGCCACCCAGCAGACACGCTCACCGCCCTCGTCGAGCGCGAGCGCCGCGGCGAGGAACGACTTCGCTCCGTGGGGGATCGCCGTCAGCCCGGCGTGCCGACCGTGCATCGCCGGCGCGGCGACCGGGCCGAGCCGCTCGCGCAGGGTCGCGAAGGAGCCCGTGGCATGGAGCAAGCGGGGCAGCGCCGCCAGGTCCGGGACGCGTCGTCCCGCCCCCCGGCCGGGCACGCCACGATCGCCCAAACGAGCCGCCGGAGTTCCGCGCGTCCGCCCCAGCGCCCGAGAGGCCTCGCCCGCCGCGCCGGCGTCCGGTCGCGCCGCAGGGTCCAGCAACTCCACCTCGGCCTCGGCGGAGGCACGATCCAGGTCGACCCGCTGCTCGCTCGCCTCCGCGGCCGCGCGCCGCTCGGCCCACTCCCGGGCGACCCGGTCGGCGACGTTGCGCTGGCGGGTCGTGCGCCCGCGGTACCGGTCGCTCAACGCCGATTCCGCCCGCCCTCGTCCTGGGCGGATCCGCCGCCCTCGCCTCCGGCGCCTCCAGCCACGCCGTCCCCACCTAGGATCCGGCGCCAGCCCGTCTTCGTCCGGCGCACGCCGGATTCGTCCGCGGGTCCGCCGACCTCGCCCGGCTTCGGCGCCGCGGGATCGTCCTCGCCCGGCGCGGCCGGCGCCTGCAGCTCGAAGCTGTTGAACCGATTCGCGGCCTTCGACGTCCCCTCGCGGGCCCATGCCTCCACGGCATCGGCGGCGGCGTCCAGCAGGATCGGCAGACGCGTCCGCTCGTCGAGCGCGAACTTCGAGAGGACGTGGTCCACGGCGCCGCGCCCCGGCTCGCCGATTTCCCACGCGGAGCCGCGCGTACTTCTCCGTGCCCAGCTCGTCGATGATGGAGCGCAGCCCGTTGTGCCCGCCGTGCGACCCGGACTCACGGAACCGGAGCTTGCCGAACGGCAGCGCGAAGTCGTCCGCGATCACCAGCATCTCGCCCAGCGGCACGCGGTCCCGCGCCAGCAGCTTGCGCACCGCGACCCCGGAGTCGTTCATGAACGTCTGCGGCTTGGCGAGGATCAGCTCCAGGCCCTTGGTCCGCAGCTCGATCGTCGAGGACGCGTCGCGCTGCCGGCCACGGCCGGACCGCCCGTGCCGGTCAGCCAGGCGGTCGAGCACCATCCACCCGATGTTGTGACGCGTTGCTTCGTACTGGCTTCCAGGGTTGCCGAGGCCGACGACGAGCTTCACGATGCGGGTCCAAACCTCCTGAGCGCACGGCGAACGGCCCCGGGACGACGTCCGACGGGGCTTGGCGCCATGGTACCGCGCTCCTCGGCGCGGACCCGCGACCCGCCGGCTGGCCTCCGGTCACCTTCGAGGTCAGTCGCGCGCTCCTGTCACGGGCGACCGGCCCGGCGCGTCTCACCCTCGGTCGAAGAGACGGCCTGCATGGCCGCTGCGACCAGGGAGCGGAACGATGAGCGGCGGGATGCGGCGTCCGTCCACTCGGCGGGGTCTCGTGGAAGGTCGGGCCGGCGCGATCCCGGTGCTCGTCGTGAGTCCTCGCGCTCGTCGGCGGGCTGCGTGAGCCAGAGCCCGTCTTCGCCTACCACCGGGGGAGGGTCGTCCTCCTCGCCCTCGCTGTCGACTGGCATCGCTCTGCGGCTGGGCCCGACGTCGACCTCCGGGCCCGGGCGACACCCGACGGTCGGCCGAACCCGCGGCGACACCCGGCGTGACGACCCTGCCGCGCGGATCCGCGGACGTCGCCGACCACCGGCTGGACGAAGCTCGACGTCCCCGCCACCCCCGCGGTCGCTCGGCTCGGTGGCGACGCGTGCCGGTGAGACCAGCGTCGCGCTCTCGACCGCCTTCAGGTTAACGAGCCTGACCGACACGCCCGTGCGGACGCTCGCCGACCGGCTCGTCGTGTCGCCGGCCCTCAAGCTCCGCGTGGCCAAGGTCGAGGGACGCGATGCCGTGCTGCGGCCCGCCGCCCCCTTGCGCCCGGCCCAGATCTACCGCTTCGAGCTCCGACGCGCCGATGGAACCGCCGCCGCCGCGTGGGCGGTGCAGGCCGCATGGCCGTTGAACGTGGCCCACACCCTGCCCGGCGACTCCAGTTCCGGCGTGCCACGCGACACGGGCATCGAGGTCACCTTCGACCAGCCTGGGGTCCGGCTCACGGACGTTCGCAAGCACGTCACGATCTCGCCGGACGTCGCCGGCCGCTGGGAGCAGCACGGCGCCACCTTCGCCTTCGTCCCCGAACAAGCCGCTCGCCCGCAACACGCTGTACACGGTCACGTCCGCCGCGGGCTGCCGATCGTCGAGACCGGCATGTCGCTCGAGAAGAGCCGGAGCATCCGCTTCGAGACGACGGGAGGGCAGTCTCCCGCGCCCACGTCACCGTCGCTCGGTCGCTGTTCGACGCAACGCCGGACGAGCGCGCTGCGATCGGCCTGAGGATCGACCTCGAGGAGAATGCCGCGCGGGTGAAGCAGGTTGACGTCGTCGTCCACCGCCTGCCGGGCCTCACGGCCGCCGTCGCAGCCTGGCGTGGAGTCGTGGCCGCTCCCGACTGGACGATCCGCAGCAGCACGACGCCCGTGCGAACCGGGAAGCTGCCCGAGGTCCTGGAGGGCTCGGTGCGTGTCAACCAGGTCGAAGACGGCTGGCGAGGCTGGTTCAGGCTCCCGTCGCGTCTGCCGACCGGCTGGTACGTCGTGACCGTGACCCACGCCGGGATCGCCCGGCAGACGGTCCTCCAGGTCACGGACGTGGCGGCGTACTCGACGGTCAGCTCCACTCGAAGCCTGGTGTGGGTCAACGACCTCCGAACGAACCGGGCGCTCTCCGGGGCACGGGTCACGATTGCCGGCAAGGGGCTGGGCACGACCGATCACGACGGCCTGATCGTCGCGAAGACCCCGGGCGCGCTCCTGACCGACGCCGAAGAGGGCGTCACGTCCATCGCCGTCATCCGGACCCGCGGCGGCGAGATGTTCCTGCCCCTTGAGGGGGGATCCTACTGCAGCAGGTGTGCCCGGGAGAGCAACGACGCCTGGTGGAACCTGCTGACGCTCGACCGGGGGCAGTACCGCACCACGGACACGATCAACGTCTGGGGCGTCGTGAGGAACCGGCAGAGCGGCTCGGTGCCCAAGGCGGTCGACGTGACGCTGTCGGCGGCCTCCGACGGCGCCTTCGCCACGCAAGCGGCGATCGCCCGCAGGACGCTCGAGCCGAACCCCGCGGGCGCCTACCTCGCGAACCTGTCGTTCACCGACCTGCCGCCTGGGGAGTACCAGGTCACCATGCGGGTCGGCGACGCCGAGGTCGCCGGCAGGACGCTCCTCGTCGGCCCCATCGCGAAGCCTGCCTGGAAGCTGGCGCTCACGGTCCCCAAGCGTGCGGTCCTGGCGGGGAGCAGCGTGACCGTCAACGCCGAAGCGGCCTTCTTCGAGGGCACGCCGGTGACCGGCTCGGACCTCCGCTTCACCGCCGAGAACGGGGAGGACTCCGAAGACAGCGCTGGCACCCCGATCGTCTCGACCACCGACGCCGCGGGCGATACGACCGCGGGCGTGCCCGTCCGCATGAGCGGCGACGACTCCGACGACAGCCAGTGGGCGGTGCAGTCCGTCCATGTCCGCGCCAACGATCCCGAGGAGGGCGACATCTACGCGGACGCTCCCGTGGTCGTGTTCCGGTCCACGGCCGTGCTCGACGTGGAGGCAGTCCTGAAGGGCACGAGCCTCACCATCACGGGCGCCGTGCACGACGTGGACTTCGCCCGCTACGACGAGGATCCGGGGACCGAGCTGTCGGAGATCGACCCGCGGGGCGCCCCGCTCGCGGGCAGGCGCGTCGACATCAGGATCAGCGAGGACACGCAGGTGACCCGCCAGACGGGCACGCGGTACGACTTCATCGCCAAGCGCACCGTCCCCATCTACGAGTCGACGACCCGGACGAAGGCGCTGCCGGCGCAGGTCGCAACGACCGGCGCGAACGGCACCTTCCGGCTGGTCGTCAGCGTCAGGGGTGGCGACCGCTCCTACGGTGTGCTGGGCACGCATGCGGACTCCGCGGGTCGGACCGTCATGTCGCGGGGATCGGCCTCGACCTGGGAGTCGCGTGACGACCAGGGCGCAAGCCTGGTCCGGGCCGGAAGCGACGAGGGCTGGGGCACCTACAGCGTCGGTGACACCGTGAAGGTCCGGTTCACCCACGGGATCCCAAACCCCCAGGTCTCGCGCTACCTGTTCACCGTCCTGGCACGCGGACTGCGTTCCGCCGGGGTCCAGGGTTCGCCTTCGTTCTCGACCCGCTTCACGTCCGCGCTCGTCCCCAACGCCCGCATCAGCGCCGTCCGGTTCACCGGCACCGGGTACGAGTCCGGTGGTGAGTTCGGCGCCGACCTGCGGACCGAGGATCGGTCGCTGGACGTCGCGCTGACCACGGACCGGGACCGCTACCAGCCGGGTGAGCGGGTGACGGTCACGGTCACCACGAGCACCGCGACCGGTGGACCGACATCGGCGACCGTCTTCGTGCGCGCCGTGGACGAGAAGCTGTTCGCCATGGGTGCCGCCGGCATGGACGACCCGCTGGGTGAGCTGTACGCATCCATCGACAGCGGGCTCGTGGCGACGGGTTGGTCGCACGCGAGCCCGTTCGGCGAGGACGGTGATGGAAAGGGCGACACCACCGGCGGCGGGGGTGATCGCGAGGACTTCCGCGACTGGCTGGTGGCCAGGCTCGTGACGACCGGCGCGGATGGCCGGGCCACGGTCTCGTTCGACCTCTCCGACGACCTCACCTCGTGGCGGGTCGTCGGTTCGGCGATCACCTCCGATCTCCAGGCAGGCGTCGGCCATGTCCACGTCCCAGTGGGGCTGCCGTTCTTCGCCGAGGTGGTGGTGGCGCCTGAGTACCTGGCCGTCGACCGGCCTGCGGTCAGGCTGCGGGCCTATGGGTCCGCGCTGCGTGCCGGCGACAAGGTCCGGTTCACCGTGACGTCGGGCACCGTGCCGCTCGCGGCGGTGACGGCCGACGCGACGGCGTTCGAACCGGTCGAGGTCGACCTTCCGGCCATGCCGGTCGGCACGCACCGCCTGCGGGTCACGGCGACGACTCCCGGTCGCACGCCTGCCCTCAGCGACACGATCACGCGGACCTTCGAGGTCGTGAAGACGCGGGCCATCCGGTCCCACGTCACCTCCGGCCCGCTCACCCCGGGTACGACCGTGGGCGGCGGGGATGGGCTCACACGGGTGACCCTGGTCGATGCCGGCCGCGGCCGCGTCGTGCCGATGCTGCTCGAGAGCGCACGGTCCGAGCCCTATCGCGCTGACGTCGCCATCGCGGCGGCGATGGCGCGCGACCTGCTGGCGACCGGCTTCGGCATCCCGAACAGCCCGGGGCTCGCCGAGCCCGATCTCCTTGCGTTCCAGGGTTATGGCGGCATCGGCGTGGTGCCCTGGGCGTCATCCGACCTCGAGCTCTCCGCGATGGCCGCGCTCTCGGGTGACCGCCGGGTCAACCGGGACGCGCTCCGGCGGTACTTCGAGGAACTCCCGGACGAGACCGAGGGCCGGCTCCCGCTCACCCGCGAGCTGTACCTGCTGCTCGGGCGAGCATCGCTCGGCGACGCGTCGATCGGTGAGGTCACGCTGGCGGCGTCGCGCAAGGACCTGACCGTGGTCCAGCAGGTGACTGTTGCGCTCGCGGCCCTGGCCGTGGGGGACGAGACGACGGCCCGGAGGCTCTACCGCGACGTCCTCGCCGACCACGGCGAGCGGCTGGGCCCGTGGGTCCGCGTCAAGGCGAAGACCGCCGAGGACACGGCCGTGTCCACGGCCCGCCTCGCGATCGTCGCGGCGGCCCTGGGCGACTCAATCGCCGCGGACATGGACGCGGAGATCACGGCGCATCCGCCCAAGGACACGGTCCTGGACCTGGAGCGTGTGATCGCCGCCTCGCGCTGGGCGAGCAGGATGCCGAAGGCCGATGCCACCGCCGCCGTCACGATCGACGGCGTCCGGACGGTCGTGACGGTGACCGGCGATGCGCCGGCGCAGCTGGCGGTCACCCCGGCGCAGCGCAAGACGCTGCGAATCGACCCGGTCAGCGGCTCGGTGATCGTCGCGGCCAGCTGGGACGGCCCGGTGGCCGAGGGTGACCTGGCGGCACCGGCGGGCATGTCCGTGAAGCGCGCCGTGACGCCTGCGGGGCGGATCGGGCCGACCGACACCGTCGTCGTGTCCTTCCAGGTGACGCTCGGGCGCAACGCAGACACCGGCTGCTGGCAGATGACCGACCTCGCCCCGTCCGGCCTCGCGCCGATCGCCACCGGCGGACGCTGGGAGGAGGCCGAGGAGGAGGGTGCGACCCCCGGTCGGACCCACGTGGTTCCGTGGCGAGTCGTGGGACAGCGGGTCGACTTCTGCGTATCGCCCGATCCGAAGGTCCCGACGCAGACCCTGCGCTACCTGGCGCGGGTGGTGACGTCCGGGACCTACAGGTGGGAGTCCGCCATCCTGCAGTCGTCGGTGATCCCCGAGCAGGGCGTGGTCCTGTCGCCGTTCGAAGTCACGATCGGAGGGTTGGGATCGTAGGCCATTCAGGGCCGTCGGTCTGGTCATTCCCCGCCGACGGCCCGGACCCGTTCAGGACCGAGGCTGGGCCGGGAGCGTTGAGCCGTCGAGGAGCCGCCGGTCGCCGAGCGGCTCCGGCAGGGTCACGCGGACCCGGGTGGCCGGGTTGCCCGGACACATCTGGGCACCGGGCAGGCCCCAGACCGCGAAGGTGATGGTGACGGCCTCGGCGGTGGCGACCACCTCCGGGCCCACGATGCGCCCCTCGGACGACTGGGCGCTGGCGCAGTCCCACTCGGTGACCAGGACGTCAACGCCGGTCGTCGCGGGCCCGACGGCCTCGCCCGGCGCGAGCTCCCAGGTGGCGACCCCGATGCCGGCGGGCAGGACCCGCGTCGGGGTGCAGCCGCCCCAGCCGTCCACGGCCAGCCCGCCCACTGCGAAGGACGCCTGGGGCTCGCCGATCAGGGGCCCGACGGACACGACGACGTAGGCCTGCTCCCCCTCGCCCGGGGCAACGAACTCCGCGCCCTGCGCGTCCTGGCCCACCAGCGTCCAGCCCGCGTCCGGGAGCCAGGCAGTGTCCATCTCGTCGCGCGCGAGGTGTTTGCGGAGGGCGCCGGCGACGGCCGTGTCGGCCGACTCGTCGGTGCGACGCTCCGCGAGGATCGCCGGGTCGAATGGGATCCGGCCGCACGTGAACCGGACGTCGCCGGGCTCGATGGACGGCAGCTCCGCCGGGATGTCCGCCGTCGCCAGCCCGCCGATCGGCGTCGCCGGAACGATGCGCTCACAGCCGGCCAGGAGCGCCACGACCAGGGTCCCGGCCGAGAGCGCCCGCTGTGGTCCTCACCGTCGACGGTCCGTGCATCAGGTCGCCAGCAGGCTCCGCTCCTGCGCCTGCATCGCCGTCTCCTCGTCGGGCTCGGCGTGGTCCCAGCCGCAGACGTGGAGCACGCCGTGGGTCACGAGCAGCCGGAGCTCGTCGCGAGTATCCCAGCGCACGTCGCCCGTCTGGCCGCCACGGCCTGCCGCCGCCTGGTCTACGGCCCGCTCCACGGACACGACGATGTCGCCCAGGTGCTGCCGCCGACCCGGCGGGAGGGCGAATCCCTCCCCTGGTCCCGCCGCCGTGGCCGCCGCGTCGTCCGCGGCGGGGGTCTTGCCGGGGTGCGGTGGATAGGCCTCGGGCGGGAGAAGCGGGAACGACAGGACGTCCGTCGGGCCGTGCTTGCCCATGTGCGCCTCGTTCAGGTTCCGCCAGCTCCGCGTCGTCGGACAGGATCAGGCCGATGGATGATGGCCGCGGGGCCGCGGCGGCATCGAGGGCGGCCGCAGCCACGCGCGCGAGCCGCGCCTCAGGGAGGAGCCGGGCGACCCCGTCACGCCACTCGACGTCGATCCGCCACGAGCCAAGGTAGTGACTGCCCACGCCGTGATCCTACCCGGCGGACTTGGTCACGGGACGGTCGGCACGACGCACGTTCGCCAGCTCGCTGTGCGCAGCGCGCAGGAATTCTGGCCAGCACGGTCGGAGTCGTGCATGGCAGGCACGTCGACGACGGGAAACCGGCCCCGAACCGGAGCCGAGGCCGGCCAGGACGCCAATTCCTTGCGTGGCAGGAATAGCCGCGTGGGTTCGACGGCGATTTCTTGCGTGGCCCGCACGGGACGGCGCTGCGGGCGGGCGGAGCGCTGATCGGGCGGGCGGAGCGCTACTTGTCGCCGGCGGCGCGCCGCGACTCCAGCTCCACGACCTTGTTCTGCGGGTACGCAACGCGCTGGTGGTACATGCCCAGGAGCTGCTCCACGAACGCCTCGCGGATCATCTCGATGTCGCGCAGCGTGAGGTCGCACTCGTCGAACTGGTCGTCGCCGATCCGCTCTTCGAAGATCCGGGCGACCATCGCCCGGATCGCCGGCTCGTCGCGGGACGACAGGGATCGCACGGACGCCTCGACGGAGTCGGCGAGCATGATGATGGCGGCCTCGCGGGACTGCGGCTTGGGGCCCCCGTGGCGGAACTTGCGGACGTCCACGCCGTCCGCCGCCCTGCGGCCCTCGGCCGTGTCGAGGCCGCCGAACGGCGTCGCCGCCTGCTCCCTGGCCCGCGCGTAGAAGTAGGACATCACCGCGGTCCCGTGATGCTGCGGGATGAAGGCGATCAGGGCCTTGGGCAGCCCGGACTTGTAGGCGATGTCGATGCCCGCGCCGATGTGGCTCTTGAGGAGCTGTGCGGAGGTCTCTGGGTCCAGCTCGTCGTGGATGTTGTCGCCGCCGGCCTGGTTCTCGATGAACGCGGCCGGGTTCGAGAGCTTGCCCACGTCGTGGTAGTAGGCGGCCACGCGGGCGAGGAGCGGGTCGCCGCCGATGGACTCGGCGGCACGCTCGGCAAGGTTGCCCACCATCAGCGAGTGGTGATAGGTGCCAGGCGTCTCCACGAGGAGCCGGCGCAGGAGCGGCTGGGACGGGTTGGCCAGCTCGAGCAGCTGGAACACGGTCACGATCCCGAACACGGACCCGATGACCGCGAAGCTCCCCACGGCCGCCACGGCGGCTCCGCCCGCGGACACCGCCGCGGCGCCCACGAGCTCCAGGACCCCGCGGACGTCCTGGTCGCCCAGCAGCGCGAACGTGATGACGACCAGCGCCTGGACCACGAACACGCCGACGCCCGCCTGGACGAAGACGGACAGCTTGTCGCCGCGGCGCACGCCGACGATGCCCGCCATGCCGCCGAGCATCACGTACGCCGCCAGCTCGAGCCCAGCGCCGTTGACGGCCGCGGCGAGGATCGCGATCAGCGCCGTCATGACCATCGCGACGCCGGCATCGAGCAGCACCGTGACCAGCATCCCGACCGCCGCGAGCGGCAGGGCGTATGGCACCCAGGCCCGTTCGGCGGTCAGCTTGAGCGCGAACACCGAGAACAGGAGCAGCAGGCTGAGCAGCAGGAGGACGTTGTTGCGATGCCAGAACTCGCGACGGAACCGCCAGGTCCAGGTGAGCAGCAGGCCGATGACCAGGATCGAGAGCACGATGAACCCGACCAGCCGGGCGACGTCCAGGCCACCCTCGTTGAGGCCGAAGCGGTCGATGGCCTCGAAGGCGACCTCGTCCACGCGGTCGCCGCTCCGCACGATCGTCTCGCCGCGCTGCCATGACTTCACGACGTCCGCGACGCCCTCGGCGACGCGGGTGCGCGCCTGCTCGGTGAGCACGGCGGAGAACGAGGAGTTGGGGACGATCAAGGGCTGGATCAGCGCCGCCGCGAGCGCCGCCTCCGGCCCGGTGAGATCGCCCGCGAACCGACTCTGGATCCCGTCCCGGATCGGGGCCAGTTCCGTGTCCCGGAGCTCGGACCGCTCGATCGTGTCCAGGATCCTCGCGGCCTCGGCCCGCAGGGCCTCCCAGCGGACCGCATCGAGGGCGAGCAGGGTCGCCCTGTCGTCCGTCCCCAGGTCGCCCGCGAGGGTGTCCGCGAGGATCGCCGCGCGGTCCTCCGGCGTCACGCCCTCCGCGAACGCGGCATCGATCGGGGCGACCTTGCGGTCCAGCTCGCGCATCTGCTGCGCCGCCACCGAGGCTCCCCGGGCGATCGTGAAGTCGTACTGGAATTCGACGGCCTTCCGCGCGGCCTCGCGCTCGCGCTCCGTGAGGACGTCGCTGACGTACTGCGCGGCCCGCGGCGCCCCGACGTTGGCAGGGGCGGGCTTGCCCTCCTCGAGCTGCGTCTGGGCTGGCAGGACGTCAAGGCCCAGGATCACCGACATGGCCGCGATGAGCAGGATGGACGCCAGGATGAGGCGGCCCGCGTCGCGGCGGGTGAAGTGGTTCGCGTGCTCTGCGGGTCTGGCGAGCATGGTCATGCCCCTCCGACGAAGGAGGTCAGTGCTCCGTGTCGTGTGCGGCCAGGTCAGCGTCGGCGAGCGCCTGCGCGACGAGACCGGAGACGACCTTGCCGTCGGCCCGGCCGCGGATGCGCGGCGAGATCCAGCCCATGACCTTGCCCAGGTCGCGGGCGGACGCGGCGCCCGTCTCGGCGATGCCCTGGGCGACGAGGGCTGCGGCTCGTCGTCGGTCAGCGGCTCGGGGAGGTACTCGGCAAGGATGGCGATCTCCGCCTCCTCCTTCGCGGCGAGGTCCTCGCGACCACCCTTGCGGAAGGCCTCGACGCTCTCGCGGCGGGTCTTGGTCTCGCGCACGATCACGGCGAGGATGTCCTCGTCGGACAGCGTGATTCGCTTGCTCTTCTCCACGTTGTAGATGGCGTTCTGGACCATCCGCAGCGTGTCACGGCGCAGGGCGTCACCCGACCGCATCGCAGCGGTCGTGTCGTCCTGAAGTCGTTCGCGAAGGGTCACCGGATGGCTCCTCGGGCGTCACGGCGTCGTCGTTGTGCCCCGACGTGGTGCCGTGCCCGCGAGCTGCGCCGATGGAGGGGTTCCGGGACGGGTTCCCGGGTCGACGCTTGGGGTGGCCGTGGGCACCGCGGCCGGTCACTGCGACCGCCGCGGGGCCTGGGCTCAGCCCTGGCTCGCGCGCGCGTTCTTCTTGCGCTTCGCTTCCTTCCGCTTGCGCTTCACCGACGGCTTCTCGTAGTGCTCACGACGACGAGCCTCGGCGAGGATCCCGCTCTGCTGGATCTTCTTGTTGAAGCGACGGAGGGCGCTCTCGAACGTCTCGTTCTCACCCACTCGGACTTCGGCCAAATCCGGTTCACCTCCTCGGGCAGGAGTCTCGTACCCGCCATCCGCGCGCGATGCCCGACGGCGCGGGGGCGTCCCGGCGGGCGACGTGCTGGGCACGCCAAGCCTGCCGGCAGGCCGCCGGAGTGTACGCGCGGCCCGTGGAAGGGTCAAACACGGCACCTTCCCTATCGAGGAGCCATTGGAGCCAACGGTGACGGACGTCACCCGCCCCGCCGGTCTACGGGAGCGCCGATGGAGGATCCACCCCCCAGGCGGCACGTTCATCCAGTGGGATGGCCTCCTCATCACGGCTGCGCAACGATCCGCCCTCCCGGCGAGTCGAATGGACAGGTGCGAGCCCGTAGACCCGCCCAGCGGAGCATGATGTCCGTGGCAGCGGGGTCCAGCAGGGGGACGCAGATGAACGGCCGGATTGGCATCGCCGGGCTCGCTCTTGTTGCCGCGCTCCAGGTCGCGGGCTGCGGCAGCGCGGGGTCTCCGTCGCCATCGTCGATGCCGTCCGAGGTCGCGCCGCTCATCGTGACCGGCGCCTCGCCCGGGGCTGCCACTGCCTCCCCTGACGCGGCCGACGAGGCGGCCATCGCCTACGCCATCAGCCAACGGAAGCAGTTCGGGCTCCGCTCGGATGAGGCATGGGTCCGCCGGGTGGCCGCGGATCCCCGGGCCAGCATCTCGATGCTCGACTTCCCGATGCTCCCCGAGGAGGAGGCGGAGTTCCAGGCCCGCCAGGACAGTTACCAGGCCGTCGTCGCGGCCGTGAACCGTTACGCGGCGGGGCAGGAGCGGGAGTTCGGCGGCGTATGGATCGACCAAGTGGGCCACACGGTGGTGGCCGCCTGGACCGCCAACCCAGCGCTCCACCGACTGGGCATCATCGCCGGGCCGGGTGGCCCAGGCCCGCTCGAGGTCCGCTTCGTGCGCTACTCAGAGAAGGAGCTGCGGGACCTCCAGGACCGCATCTCGGCGGACTGGGACTGGATGCACAAGATCGATGCTGCCCCAATGGGCGTCGGTGCGGACCTCATGGCCAATGTCACCGACCTCGAGATCTCCAGCACGAACCCGCAGGCGCCGGCCCTGATCGTCGCCCATTACGGCGTCCCGGCCGACATGCTCCGGGTGTCGTCGGACGGCACGGGGATCCGGCTCCTGGAGCGCGGGGCGATCCGCGGGACCGTGCTCCACGCGGACGGCTCTGCGCCGCCGCCCGACGCCATTCTCGAGGTGCGCTGGCAGCCCGACCGGCCCGGGCCCGGCAGCGGCGATTGCGGTGTCGGAGACATGGGTTACGGCGTCGGACGGGGTGGGACCTTCGAGCTCCCCTGTGCGCCGGGCGGCTGGACGATCACCCTCATGGACGAGAATGGCGACTCGGCGCCGGTGGGCAGCGGCCACGTCGTCGTGCCGCCGGGCGAGACCGTGGAGCTCAAGATCACCCTCGCGCCGGGCACGAAGCTCAGCCCGTGAGCCGTCCGACACGGCACCTTTTCTATCGAGGGTCCCGTGTCTGGCGATGTCACGCGGCCAGGCGATCCCGGAGCTTGAGCCGCGCCCGGCTCATCAGCGTGCGGGTCGCGGTGTCCGAGCGGCCGATCGCCGCGGCGATCTCCGCCCCGGGGTAGCCGCTCGCCGCGAGCACCAGCGCGGTCCGGGTGGACTCCGACAGCGTCCCGAGGGCTGCCGCAAGCGCGGACCGGGACTCGAGATCCAGGACGATAGCCTCGGGCGTCGCCGGCTCGTCGCGGCGCACGAGCGCGCCCGCGTGACGACGGCTGACGGTAGCCCTGCGGCCCAGCGAGATGGCCAGGTTCGCGATCACCCGGTGCAGCCATGCCCGCACATTGTCGGGCGCGCCGCGGGTGTCGACCTCGACGATGAGCCTTAGCAGCGCCTCCTGGACCAGGTCCTCCGCCGTCTCCGGGTCACGACAGGCCCGGAGCGCGGCGCGCAGGAGCTCGTCGTGGTGGCGCTCGAACATCAAGGTCGCGATGTCGCGGGCCGCGGGGCCCGCGGGTCGGGTGGCGGTGGGGCCGCAGGCCGGAAGCGGGAAGGTGGCGGCGGTCATCGGAGTCGCCTTCGTGCGAGTCGTTGATACCCGCACCATGCACGCCGACCCCTGCGGAACCCCCACGGCCCGACTGCGGTGATCCTGCGGTGGTCAGAGCCCCAGGCGCGCGAGACCCGCGACGGCCGGTGGGCACCCGTCCGGCGCCCGTATCAGGGCCTCCCGGAACGCAGCCGCGGCCGACATCCGGTCCCCGCTCGACTCGTAGGATTCCCCGAGCGCGAGGACGAGGTCGACGAAACGGCTGCGCAGCAGGACCCGCCGCTCCTCGACGAAGACGCTGTCGCCGTAGTAGGGACAGTCGTCGAGGTACTCGCCCCGACAGAGTCGTCGCGCGTCCTCGAGGAGTCGGGTCCGGGCGGGCCCGTCGGAGGCGGCGGCGGCGTCGAGCGTTGTGAGGAAGGCGTCGACGTCGGACCAGGCGACAAGAGACCCGTCGAGCCGATAGCGGTCGTTCCCGAAGTGAACGGCCGCTCCCCCACCGCGTCGCTTGTCCGGGTCCAGGGTTGCGCGCAGGCCCGCCATCGTCCTGTGGAACGCGAGGTCCGCGCGCTCGAGGTCGACGTCGGGCCAGATGAGCTCCAGCACCTCGTCCTTGGCCACACCCCGCTCGCCGCGGTCGAACAGGAAGGCGAACAGGCCCTGCGCCTGCCGGCTGCCGGCCTTGTCGCCGCCCCAGTGCTCGATCCGCGTCCCGGCGCGCTCCATGTGCAACGGGCCCAACGCGAAGACGCGCACGCCCGGAGCCACGTCGCTCCGCTCGACCAGCGCGGTGTGGAGTGCGGCTGCATGCGAATCGACGGTCGCGCGGGCGTCCGCGAGGCGGGCCAGCTCGGTCGCCTGCTCATCCTCGCGACGACCCGTTCGCAGCGCGCTGGCGACGTATGACGCCGACAGCTCCAGGAGGCGAAGGTCGCGCGTGTCCAGCGGGGCGCCGGAGAGGGTCTCGCCGACGCGCATCTCTCCCACCAGCTCGCCGCCGTCCATGAGCGGGATGGGCATGACCAGGTCCGAGGTCGGCGGCGTCCCCTCGGCCGCGACCACGGTCCCGTCCGGCGCGGAGACGGTCAGCCCGGTCACGTCGAGCGCCCGGATGACGTGGGCAAGCGCGGGCTGGACGCCCGCCGAGGCCGGGCTGACCGCAAGCTCGCGCTCACCCAGGGCGTGCAGCAGGCGATCCCTGGCGACGGCCGGCGAGCCGCCACTCATGACCCTCCCCCGGAGGCGCCAGCCGAGGGGCCCGTACAGGGCGGTGATGACGACCAGCCCAAGGATGGGCAAGAAGGGGCCTTCGAGTCCCAGGACGCGCGAGCTGAACACCTGGATCGCGAGCAGCACCACGATCAGCATCGCCACCACCGCGCCACCCAGGACCGAAGTGCGGAAGGCGCGCGCCGCTACCGCGGGGCCGAAGAAGAGGCCCGCCGCGAAGACGGCGTACGACGCGCACACCACGGCGAGCGTGATGAACGAGGTTCCGATCCAGGCGTCCGCGTCGCCGATCACGGGCAGGAACCGGAGGCTGGCGCCGAACCCGGCGAGCAGGATCGTGGCCAGGGCGGCCCCGAGCTGGCGCCGTCGGAGTGGGCCTGCATCCCGCGAGCGCATGGCGCGGAGCAACCAGGCAACGCCCACGGCGATCGCGGCCAGCCGCGCGGCGACCCATCCCCAGAAGAGCACCGCACCCGGGATCGGACCCAAGGAGAAGTGGGGCGGGTTGGGGGCAACCTGCGCATCGAAGTGGAAGATGGTCGGGATCCCGAAGGCCACGAGGATCACGTAGCCGAAGACGACGATGGCCAGCTGTCGGCGCGAGGGGTGGCCGTCCGTCGAGACCGACAGCGCGAAGTGGGCCAGGCCCCCGATGGCCAGCGCAGCCGCGATGTCCTCGATGGATCGCCCGACAGCCCTGGCGTCAGCCGACGTGGACAGCCGCTGCACGATGATGCTGCTGCTCCACGTCGCGACCACGAGCGCGAGGAACGTGAACACGCGGGCGACCGGCAGGCTGGAGCGGGTCGCGACGGTGAGCCCGAGCCAGACGGCCAGCAGCGCGGCGATGGCCTGCGCCACCACCTCGAGCCACTTCGCCACGTCCATCGGCGGCCACTTGCCTACCCCCACGGTCGACACCAGTCGACGATCGGCGCCGAGGTGACGATGCGACTCCGCGATGTGGGGGCTGCACCCGGATTCGCTTGCGGTCGCGGCGCGGCGGCGGTCGCGCCCAGACGGTACGCCTTTCGCAGGACGCTGGATAGCCGGTTTCGTCCAGCGTGCCGCCCGTCGTTGACCGGCGGCACTTCCCACCCCGTGGTAGCGCCTGTACGATCGCGGCGCCATGGAGACCCTGCTCGATCTCCTTGAGGAGAGCGCCGGACGGTACGGGGACCGCAACGCGCTGGGCCTCCGCCGTGACGACGGCACGACGTTCCACTGGAGCTACGCGGAGGTGCTGCGCCGCAGCCGCCTCGCGGCCTGGCGCCTGCGTGCACTCGGACTCCAGCCGGGCGACCGCGTCCTGACCTGGTCGCCGTCCACGCCCGCCCTGCCGGCGGCCTACTTCGGCTCGATGATGGCGCGGCTGATCTATGTGCCGCTCGACTCGCGGATGAGCACGGACGCGATCGCGAACATCATCAGCGCCTCGGGTGCGGTGCGCCTGCTGCTGGGGACCGGCCGCGACGCCGCCGACCCACGCGAGGTCGGGTCTCGAACGCTTCCCCACGACCATCGTGGACGGCCTGTCCGAGGAGCCGGACGAGACGTTCCCAGCGAACTGGGAGGCACAGGTCCGACGTCCTGGGAGCGCCCGCAAGCCGGAGGACGTCTACCAGCTCGTGTTCACGCGCGGCACCACCGGCAACCCCAAGGGCGTGATGCTCGCGCACTCCAACTCGCTGGCGGGCGTGAAGAGCTTCCACGGGATCATCAAGCCGATGGAGCACCGGCTGGTCTCGCTGCTCCCCCTGTCGCACAGCCTCGAGCAGCAGGTCACGCTGTTCTACGCGATGGACGTCGGGCGCGGACATCCTCTATCGTCCGCAGCCGGAACCCGCGGGTCATCTTCGACAGCCTGCGCGAGCACCGCGTCACGACGATGCTCCTCGTCCCGCAGGTGGTGGACCTGTTCTGGAGCGCCATCGAGCGCGAGGTCGGAGAAGCAGGGCCAGACGGCGACCTTCAACGCGGATGCGGCGGCATCGCCCGGCACCTGCCCTACGCGCCCGGCGCCTCCTGTTCAAGAGCGTCCACGCGCAGCTGGGCGGCGGCCTGCGGCTGTTCGCCACCGCGGGCGCGTTTCTGCCACCGGCACTCCAGCAGGCCTGGGAGGACATCGGCGTCATCGTCCTCCAGGGCTACGGCGCCACCGAGACCGGCGCCGGATGCGCCACGACGATGGACGACCACCCGCTGGGTTGCGTCGGCGTCCCGCCGAAGCCCGTGCAGATGCGGGTCGCGGGGACGGCGAGATCCAGTTCCGCGGCCCTACGCTGTTCAAGGGCTACTGGAACAACCCGGACGCGACCGCCGCGGCCTTCACCGAGGACGGCTGGTACATGTCCGGCGACCTGGGCCAGCTCGACGGGAAGGGCACGGCTCCACCTCCACGGCCGCAAGAAGGACATCATCGTCCTGCCCAACGGCTTCAACGTGTACCCCGAGGACATCGAGAACGCCATGCGCGTGGCCGGGATCCGGGACTCGGTGGCCGTGGAGACGCGACCCGGCCGAATCGAGGCGGTGGTCCTGGCACCCGGCACCCACGGGGACCCGGCGGACAAGCGTGCCGCCTCGGCGATCGAGAGCTCCACGCCCGACGACCTCCGGCGCCAGATCGAGGCGGCGGTCAAGGCGGCTAACGCGAGCCTGGGCCCGAACCAGCGCATCGCCGGCTGGCGCCTGTGGCCGGAGGCGGACTTTCCGCGGACCCACACGTTCAAGGTGAAGCGGGACCGGGTGCGCACGTGGGCGGCCGTCGACACGCCACTGCCGGTGGACGAGGACGGGGGCGCCTCCGGCAGCCAGGGCTGACCTAGCGGACGCGGCCCTCGCGCATGAGGGCGATCGCCTTCTCGACGCGGCGGGCCTTGGTCTCGGGGTTGCTGGTTCCCTCGACGCTCAGCGTGAAGACGCGCTTGTTGCTGTACGAGAGGCCGTCGAAGAAGGCCCGGGCCTGAGGGTCGGCGTCCAGTGCGGCCTCCAGCTCCGGAGGGATCTCGAGTTCGCGCGGGGCCGTGTCGAGCTCCAGGGTGACCTGCACCTCGTCGCCTGCCTTGAGGCCGGACGCCGCGCGGTGATCCGAGTTGACGCCCACCCACCATTCGCCGCCCATCGGCGCGACCGTTGACCGGTAGGTGTAGCCATCCAGCGTGACGACGACGGCGGGGCGTTGGCTCCCGCCCAGCGCCTCAACGACCGCCTCGGGAACCTGGATGCCGCAGGCGGTCTTGCCCGTCTGCACGATCGTGGCGCGAAAGGTCTCGCTCATCGCTCCACCGGCGTCCCCACCGTCTCGAGCGCCGCCGCCATCTCCGCGACCCGCGCGTCCGGCGACGCCTCCGCGGACCACGGGAAGAAGACCAGCGTCTGGCCCACGCGCCGGATCACGAACTGCGTGTCCCGCGGGTACTGGATGGCGCCGGTGCCACCCCTGAGATAGGTCCTGAGCTCGCGACCCACGCGGTCCGCCTCGTTGGCGCTCGGCAGCTCGTAGACCACGACGTACCCGCCCAGGGGCTGCTCCGGCAGGATCGCCTGGACCAGGCGGCGCGGGACGTCCACCAGGTCGGGGCTCTCGCCGGGCCGGTACCCGGTCTGCGGGTCCTGGACCTGGAAGGCGGCATCCTGCAGCGCCTTCACGACGAGCGCGTGGGTGACCTCCGCGGCCTGGCCGGTGGGGGCGATGGTGGGCGTGGCGACGCGGACCCCGACGCCGATGCCCAGCACCTGGAGGGCCAGCAGCAGCAGCGCCACGACCAGGCTGCCGACAGCGACGATCGTGAACCACAGCGGCGGGCCGCCGCGCTGTCGCCCGCCGGCGTCCTGGGGCGCCGTCGTCGTCATCCGGGCGGCCAGGCCATGGGCCGGCCACCGAGCAGATGAACGTGGAGGTGCGCGACCGACTGGCCGCCGTCCGGTCCCACGTTGCTGACCAGTCGCCAGCCGCCGTCCAGCCCCTCGGCGCGCGCCAGCTCGGCGGCGACCGAGAACAGCCGGCCGAGCAGGGGCGCGTCGGCCTCGGTCAGGTCCGCCGCCGAGACGACATGCGCCAGCGGCATGACCAGGACGTGCGTCGGGGCCTGCGGGTTGATGTCCCGGATCGCGAACACGAGGTCGTCCTCGTGGACCTTCGTCGCCGGGATCTCGCCCCCGGCGATCCGGCAGAACAGGCAATCAGCGGGCATGCGCCCCTCCGTTCGACATCGACAGTACCGGCACGCGGGCCCGCAGCGTACGCGGCGCGGGATCCACAGCGAGGATCTCGCCCGTCACGCGCTCCGCGACCTCCCCGTCGACCGCGGTCCGGCGCACGGTCAGGATCGCATTCTCGAGATCGCCGGGATCGCCGGGTCGCGGCGCCACCGCGACGAGCACGTGGTCCTGCGCGTGGCCGACCCAGCGGCCGTCGGGAAGACGGCTCTCCGCGAGAACGCGCGTGGTCGTGCCCAGGCTCCGGCGGGCGAACGCCGCCTTCGCGTCCGCACCGATGGCCAGGAGCGCCGCGGCCCGCCCCTTCTTCGTGCGCTCCGGGACCTGGCCATCCATGCGCGTGGCGGGCGTCCCGGGCCGGGGGCTGTAGCGGAACACGTGGAGGCCGGCCGGGTCCAGGCCGCGGATGAAGGCGACCGAACGGTCGAAGGCATCGTCGTCCTCCGTCGGGAAGCCCGCGATCACGTCGGCGTGGACGGCGACGCCCGGGATCGCGGCGCGGACGCGTTCGATGAGGCGCGCGTAGTCGTCGGCGACGTAGCGGCGGCCCATCCGGCGGAGCACGCCGTCGTCGCCGCTCTGGAGCGGGAGGTGGACGTGGGGCAGGGTGCGCGGTGCGCCGTCCACCCAGGCGGCCAGCAGCTCGTCGTCCACGTGCTGGGGCTCGATGGAGCTGAGGCGGATCCGCTCGACGGGCGTCTCGTCCAGGATCCTGCGGACCAGTCCGGCCAGGGTCAGGGCGCTGTTGACGTGCGCGCCACGGGCGCCCACGCTCGGACCAGCCGCCGTCGTAGGTGCCGATGTTGATCCCCGTGAGCACGATCTCGCGGTGGCCGGCGGCGAGGGCCCGTCGCACGTCGGCCAGGACGACGTCCGGCGCCAGGGAGCGCTCGGCGCCGCGGGCCCGCGGGATGATGCAGTACGTGCAGTGGAACGAGCAGCCGTCCTGGACCTTCACGAACGCCCGGGTGCGCTCGACCGAGGCGCGGTCGTCGGCCACGCCGTCGAGGTCGCCGGCCGCGACCGCCTCCACGCCGGAGAGCGTCGGCAGGGCGGCGTCCAGGGGCTCGTGCGACCCGTCGTCGGGGGTGGTCTCGGCACGATCGTCAATCCGCAGGAGGGCCTCGAGCTCGGCGAGGAACGCGGCCTTGTCGTCGTTGCCCACGAGTCGGGCCCCCGCATCGAGCGCCGCGAAGGTCCCTGGGTCCACCTGGACGGAGCAGCCGGTCACGACGACCTGCGCATCGGGGTTCGCCCGGCGGGCGCGGCGCACCGCGGAACGAGACTTCTCGTCCGCCGTGGAGGTCACGGTGCAGGTGTTGACGAGGTAGAGGTCCGCGGCCCGCGCCGGCTCGACCAGCGGGATCCCGGCCTCGCGCAGGAGCCGGGCGGCCGCTTCCATCTCGGACTGGTTGACCTTGCAGCCGAGGTTGACGATGGCGGCCGACCGCGGTCGGGCGGGAGGCGATGCGGGGGTCGGGGCGGAAGGCCACCCGGGGGTCGGGCCGGGCGATCCGGTCTCGACCGTCACCACAGCACCGGCTTGGTGGACATGAGGAAGGCGATCAGGCCGACGGCCGTGGTCACGCCGTACGCGATGTAGCGCTGGCGGCGCGCGCGGTCGCGCCAGGCCTCGCGATCCGTGTCCGTTGCGATGTCGTCGCGCCGCACGAGGCCGCGAAGCGTGGGTCGCTGGATGGCGAAGACCACGACGGCGGTCACGGCGTAGGTCGCGAGGCTCACGAGGAGCCAGGGCTGCTCGAGCATCCGCGGCCCGAGGACGGTGATCATCGCGATCCCGGTGAACGCCAGACCGATCCCGATCGCGAGGGTCCCATGCGCCTGGATCCAGAGCAGGCCGCGCACGAACCGACCGGGCGCGGGCGCGTCGTAGCCGGGACTGACCAGGCGGTTCCGCAGCGTGAAGGGCAGCAGCAGGCTCGGCACGAACAGGGCGATCGCGAGCGTGATGTGCGTCGCGAGGATGAACGGGAAGAGGGAGGACAGGTCAGGCATCTGGTCCGGGTTCGCTGGCGCGGGTCCTGGGGATTGGCCCGCGCGGGTCCGTGGATCGTAGCGCAGGGTTGGGAAGGGGCTCGTTCCGGACGCTGACCAGGAGGTCAGGGCGCCACGCGGCCCTGCGAGTCTGGCAGCACGATGACCGGGTGGCCCTCTGCCCGGGCTGCGCCGATGAGGGCGGCGTCGGCCGTCGCGAGTGGCTCGCGGCTGATCATCGCCGTCGCCAACGCCATGCAGTCCGCAAGCGATACCGGACGGTGGTCACGGTTCCAGTGACGGGCTCGAAGGACACCTGCCAGGCGACCGATCTCCTCGTCGACCGGGACAACCTCGAGCCCGCCGGAGTACAGGAGCTCGAGCTGGGCATCGCAGCGCTCGACCCGGTGGTGACGCCCCCGGACCAGGACGTCCATGGTCTCCGCGACGGTGGCGGCGGACACCATCGGGACCGAGTCGCGATCGCGCAGGATGCGCGTGACAGCGGCCATCGCGGGCTCGGCCGTGAGACCCGCAACGATGGCCTGCGCGTCGAGAACGGTCACAGCCACCCCTTCCGCTCGTACACCAGGAGCTCCTCGGCACGCGACTCCGCCCGGAGCTCGTCGGTGGTGGGCCCGGGGCCGGCAAGCGACCCCATCGCCGCCGCGATCGGGTCATCGGGGAGGGGCCGGATCTCGAGCGTGTCGCCGCGCTCCACGATGACCACCCGGCGAACCCCCCATCGGTGGCGGATGTCGGCCGGGATCGACACCTGGCCGCCTCTTGAGATCGTGGCAATTCTCATGCTCCTGAGCGTATCTTCATGCGTCAAGATGCTTCTCATGCGCACGGGCGTTCTCCGTGCGATCGGCGCGTTTCGCATGAGGCACGGATCAGGCGGGGCGATGGGCCTCGAGCGCGACCCAGTCGCCTTCGGTCCAGCGGTGCGCGACCACCAGGCCGTGCGCCTCGAACGCCGCGACGACGTCGGCCTCACGGTTCTCGAAGATGCCGGAGGCCAGCAGCGTGCCGCCCGGCCGCAGGTCCCTCACCAGGCCGTCGGCCAGCGTGATCAACAGCGACGCGATGAGGTTCGCGAGCACCAGGTCGAACGGGCCCTCGCCGCTGGGCGCACTCCCCTCGCGGGACCGGATGACCCGCGCCAGGCGGTTGCGCCGCGCGTTCGCGGCCGAGGCGTCGACCGCGATCGGGTCCACGTCCACGGCGAGCACCTCGCGGGCCCCGAGCTTCGCTGCCGCGATCGACAGGATCCCGGACCCGGAGCCCACGTCCAGGACTCGCGCCGGACCGCCGTCCGTGGCGCCGGACGCCAGCAGCCCGCGATCCGCCAGCGACTCGAGTGCCGCGAGACACAGGCGCGTCGTGGGGTGCAGCCCCGTCCCGAACGCCATGCCCGGGTCCAGGGCGAGGACGATGTCGTCCGGCTCCCGGCGATGGCGCCGCCACGTCGGCCGGATCACGATCCGGCGCCCGACCCGCAGCACCGGGAAGTGCGCCTTCCAGGCGTTGGCCCAGTCCTCCTCGTACACCACGCGAGCCGAGAGGTCGCCGATGGGGCGCAGCCCGAATGCCTGGAGGTGGCCCAGGTCGCGCTCCGCCCGGGCGACGGATCCGCGAACCGCCTCGGGATCGAGGATCGGGAGATAGCGCCCGGACCATCGCCGGCCGGGCGAGGTCAACGCGGGCCGCCAGGCCCTCCTCGACCAGCTCGAAGGCGGGTTCCACGCTAGTCCCGCCTGGGGCGGCGCGCGCCAGGATCTCGGACACGGCCTCCACCGCCTCGTGGTCGGCGGCGACGGACAGCTCCAGCCAGGCGCCCGGTGTGGCGGCAGCCACCGCGAGATCGATGTCGGCCAGGGTCCCGGGGGCGGCGCCGGCCGGCCGGTCGGCCGCGGCACCCCGGTCTGTCACAGGCCCAGCTTCTCGCGCAGCCCCGGTCCGGAGACCGTCTCGCCCGTCTCCTTCGCGAACGCCTCGAGCAGCTCCCGCTGGCGCTTCGAGAGCTTCGTCGGCACGGTGACGTTGGCGATGACGTGGAGGTCTCCCCGCACCGACTGGCGACGCAGGTGCGGCACACCGCGGCCCCGCAGCTTGATCTCCGTGCCGGGCTGGGTCCCGGGCTTGATCTCGACCTCGGCGTCCTCGCCGTCGACCGTCGGCACGTGGAGCTTCGTGCCCAGGGCGGCCTGCGCGATCGACAGGTCGGCCTCGTAGTACAGGTCCGTGCCCTCGCGCGTCAGCGTGGGGTGGTCCGCGACGTGGATGGCGACATACAGGCTCCCAGGCGCGCCGCCACGGGGCCCGACCTCGCCCTCGTTGGTCAGGCGGATCTGGTGGCCCTCGTCGATGCCGGCGGGGATGGAGACCCGGAGGCTGCGGCGCCGCTCGGTGCGGCCCTCGCCCTTGCAGGTTGCGCAGGGGTTCTCGACGACCTTGCCCTCGCCGCGGCAGCGCGGACAGGCGGCGACGTTGACCATCTGCCCGAGCATCGTCTGGCGCACGGACCGGACCTCGCCGCGCCCGTTGCACTGGGGACACTGGACGGGGACGGAACCCTCCTTGGCCCCGGAGCCGCTGCAGGTCTCGCACCTTCCGAGGACCGGGAACTCGATCTCCTTCTCCGCGCCCAGGACCGCCTCCTCGAACGAGATCCGGAGGTCGTACCGCAGGTCCGAACCCTGGCTGGGTCGCGCACGCCTGGCCGCGCCCGCCGCCGAGCCCCCGAAGAAGGCATCGAAGATGTCGCCGAAGCCGCCGAAGCCGGCCGCACCGCCGGCGCCGAAGGGACCCCCGGGACCGCCGCCCGTGCCGCCGTTGACTCCAGCCCGGCCGAACATGTCGTAGGCCTGCCGGCGCTGCGGATCGGAGAGGACCTGGTAGGCCTCGTTGACCTCCTTGAACCGTTCCTGGGCCTTGGGATCCTCGTTGACGTCCGGGTGCCACTGCTGGGCCAGCTTGCGGAAGGCGCGCTTGATGTCGGCGTCGCCGGCGGTGCGGTCGACGCCCAGCACCTCGTAGTAGTCGCGTTCGGCGGTCATGGGACTGTGAGTCTATCGGCTATGAACGTGTCGGCTCTCGAACGGCAGACGTGTCGCTGGCCTACCGTCGATCGATGGCGACGGACACCGTCGGCGGACAGGCCGGAGCCGGCAAGTGGCGCGTGGATGCCGAAGCCTGCGTGACCTGGCCAGACACCGATGCGGTGCGTCGCGTGGTGCGTGTTGGTGGCCTGGCGAAGGCTTCGGGCCCAACGGTCGCCGCCACACCCCCCGCGCGCGCACCCACGACCCTGCCGCGCACCGACGACATGCGTCCTCGGCCAGGTGATGCCGGCCAACCACGCACCACGTCGGTCGGTGGCCGGGAACCCGCCCCGATGTCGCACCCAGCACGCACTTCATCGGTATGTGGCTGCCATGGCATCGGAGGGCCGAGATACCACGCACCTGGTCGGTGAGTGGCAGGGCAGGGGCGCCAGGGCGGTCTCTCGTCGATCCTATGACCGTTCCTGGGGCGCGCTCCAGTCGCGGCCAAGGCATCGCCGGGCGAGCTGGAGCCAGCCGGTTGTCAATGGGATAGGCGTGCGAGCTCCATGGCACGAGCGAACACGGCCTCCATCATCGGCGGCGTGAGGCGACCGGTGAACGTGTTCTGCTGGCTGGGGTGATAGGTACCGACCAGGTCGTAGGGCCCGATCCGAGCCTCCGCGCCGTGCCCGAACTTCGGCTTCGGAGCGGGGGTGTCGTAGCCGAGGGCCGCCAGGGACCGCAACGTCGCGTCCCAGCCGATCCCGCCGAGCGGCACGATGACCTTGAGCCGGTCCAGCAGCGTCAGCTCGCGGACGAGGTAGGGACGGCACGCGGCCTGCTCGCCCGGGCTCGGCTTGTTCGCCGGGGGGGCGCATCGGACGGCAGCCAGGACGCGGACCCCGGTGAGTGTCAGTTCGTCGCTGGCCCGGCGGCCCTCCGGCTGGCTCGCGAGGCCCACGGCATGGAGCGCTCGCCACAGGAAGTCGCCGGATGCGTCACCCGTGAAGACGCGCCCCGTGCGGTTGGCGCCGTGAGCACCCGGCGCCAGTCCCACGAGAAGGATCCGCGCCTCAGGGTCGCCAAAACCCGGGACGGCGCGACCCCAGTAGGTCTCGTCGCGGAAGCGTGCGACCTTGATGCGCGCCTGCTCCTCGCGCCACGCCACCAGCCGGGGGCAGGCGGCGCACTCGCAGATGGCGGCGTCAAGGGCGGGCAGGTCACGGGCCGCTCGCGCGACGGCGGCCGGGTGAGTGGCGGGCATCACGCGGATCGTAGCGGGGGTCGCCGGAACGGGCCTCGTTGGACGCCGGGCGCTGGGGCGAGATCGCGCGTGCGGCGAGCCCTACTTGAGCAGCAGCCGGTCCAGGCGCCGGCCCACGACCGCGAGCCCGACCAGGCCCATCACCCCGAGGTACACGACGTGCCACAGGATCGACGGCTCCACGTAGCCCGTCGTCAGCGCCCGGATCATGTCGGTCCCCTGCCACAGCGGCGTCAGGCGCACGAGGACCTGCAGGGGCTCCGGGTACGCCGTGATCGGGAAGAACGTGCCGCTGAACAGGAACAGCGGCAGCACCACCAGGTTGATCAGGTCGAAGTCCTGCCAGCTGCGCATGAACGTCGTCGCGGCCATCCCCGCGGCGGCGAAGGCGAACGCGAGCAGCATCGCGGCCGGGACGGCGAACACCGCCCACGGCGAGGCGACCAGGCCCAGGACGGTGATCACCACCATGAACCCCAGCGCGTACAGGGTGGCCCGGATCACGGCCCAGCCGATCTCGCCCAGCGCCACGTCGCCCGGGTCCATCGGCGTGACCAGGATCGCGTCGTACGTCTTCTGGTAGTTGAGCTTGAAGAAGACGTTGAACGTGGATTCGGTGATCGCCCCGTTCATGGACGCGGTCGCCAGCAGGGCCGGCGCCACGAACATCGCGTACGGGATGGGGGTCCCATCGGGCCCGGCGACGTCGCCCACCATGCCCCCGATCCCGAGACCGATCGAGACCAGGTAGAACAGCGGCTCGAAGAACCCGGACACGATCATGAGCCAGCTGTTGCGATAGATGAACAGGTTGCGCTCGATGAGCAGCAGCGCCCGGCGTCCGCCGAAGCCGAACGGAAGCACGCGCTGCAGCGCGAGGAGGGTGCTCATCGCGTCACCGCTCCAGCCGCCGTCGGAACATCACGAAGGTCGCGATCGCGCCGCTCGCGGCCATCGCGGCCAGGATCACGAGATGCGCCAGCATGAGGACCGGCGCCTCCCAGGCCGTGCCCAGGGCCAGGGCACGTCCGAGGTCCACCCCGTGCCACAGCGGCAGCAGCCAGGCGATCACCTGCAGCGGTTCGGGCAGCGCCGTGATCGGGAAGAAGGTGCCCGAGAACAGGAACAGCGGCGTGATCCCGAACCGCCAGATCGAGTTGAAGGACGAGGTGTCCCGCTGGGTGGACATGTAGGCGGCGATCGGCCCCGCGAACGCGAGCGCCGTCAGCGTCCCGACCGGCACGACCAGCACGATGCCCGGCGTGGCGGCCGCCCCGAACAGGACGATCACCACCATGAAGATGCCGCCCACCAGGGTCGCCCGCGTGGCGATCCAGCCAAGGAGTCCCGCGGCGATCGAATACGGGGAGATCGGCGTCGCGTACATGGCGTGGAACCGGCGGATCCAGTGGAACCCGGCGAGGACCGGGAACGTGGCCTCGAATACCGAGCCCTGCATCACCGTGGACACCAGCAGGGCCGGCGCCAGCCACTGGAGATACGACACCCCGTCCAGCGCCTGCGCGCCGCTGCCGGCGTCCACGTAGGCACCCAGCCCCACGCCCATCGCCAGGAGGAACAGCACCGGCTGGGCGAAGTTGCCGAAGATGGAGCCGCGCCAGGTTCGGACGTAGAGCAGCCACTGGTGCTCGTAGACGGCGCGCGCCCCGGCCAGCGGGGAGCGGCGACGCAGGCGCGTTCCGGGCGCGGACGGCCCGAGCGGCGCCTCGGCGATCGCCATCAGTCCACCAGGCTGCGGCCGGTCAGCCGCAGGAACACGTCCTCCAGCGAGCTTCGCCTGACGAGGACCGTCTCCGGCACGAGGCCCCGCTGGTGTGCCGCGACCGCGACCGCCTCGCCGTCGTCGGAGTAGACGAGGACCCGGTCCGGGAGCAGCTCGACGCGTTCACCCAGGCCGTTCAGCCGCCCCTCGAGGGTCTCCTGGACGCCGACCGGGAAGCGCATCTCGGTGACCTCGCGGGTCGCGTACTGCTCGATGAGCTGGCGCGGCGATCCCGCGGCCACGATCGTCGCCTTGTCCATGACCACGAGCCGGTCGCACAGCTGCTCCGCCTCGTCCATGTAGTGGGTCGTGAGGACGAGCGTCACGCCGCGCTGCTTGAGCCGGTAGAGGCGCTCCCAGAGCAGATGGCGCGCCTGCGGGTCGAGGCCGGTCGTTGGCTCGTCCAGCAGCAGGATCGACGGCTCGTTGATCAGGGCGCGGGCGATCGTCAGGCGCCGCTTCATCCCTCCCGAGAGGGGCTCGACCTTGTCCTGCGCGCGCTCCGAGAGTTGCGCGAACTCGAGGAGGCCGTCGGCGCGACGGCCACTCTCGGCCCGCGTCAGCCCGAAGTACCGCCCATAGATCACGAGGTTGTCGCGGACCGACAGCTCCGTGTCGAGGGTGTCCTGCTGGGGCACCACGCCCAGGCGCGCGCGGATCCGCGGCCCGTCCAGCGCGGGGTCCAGGTCGAGGATCCGGAGCGTCCCCGCGGACACGGGGGACACGCAGGCGATCATGCGCATGGTGCTGGTCTTGCCCGCCCCGTTGGGGCCCAGGAAGCCGAAGCTCTCCGCCGGCGCGACGTCGAAGTCGATGGCGTCGACCGCCGTGAACACGCCGAAGCGCTTGGTCAGCCCCCGGGCATGGATGAGCGGCGGGGGCACGGTCTGGTCGGGCATCGGTCCCGGATGGTAGCGCAGGCCGCCTGCCGAGCCGGGTCAGGGTTCCGGTGCCGGCACCTCGCCCAGGGGGATGGCGGGAAGCCCCATGCGCATCGCGCCCTCGAGCTGGAAGCGGTCCGCGCTGATGAGCGTCGCCCCACTGCGTCGCGCCGTCTCGAGATATGCGGCATCTGGGACCCTCGTCCCTGTTCGGAGGGCGACCTCGACCACGGCCTCGGCGAACTGATGTGCGTTCACCTCGTCGATGGCGATGGCGCCGAGGGCTCCCATCACGACGTCCATCGTGGATCGGGTGATCCGTCCCGCACGCAAGGCGATGACGAGCGATGCCGCCACTTCCAGGAGGAAGTTGGGTGGGGCCGTCACGGACATCCTTCCCGCCTGAAGCGCCTGTGCGAGCGCCTCCGCGCCCGATCGATCTGCCTCGTCCTCGAACGCCCAGCGCAGGATGACGCTCGCGTCGAGCACCATCGAGTTCACTCGATCGGCTCCTTCGGGTCGGGCATGAACTCCAGGAGGCGCTGTCCGAACTCATCCCGGGCCTGATTGAGGATCGCGTCCACGGTGTCGTGAGGACCGCTCGGTGGTCTCGTCTGCCTGCGGGCTTCCTCGAGCGCAGCGAAGGCCCGGCGCCGCCGGTCAAGCATCCGTCCCCAGGAGTCTGGCCAGTGTTCCCGGTTCCACCTTCGGACGTAGTCCTCGTCGGACTCGCGAGCCGAGCCATGGGAGACCGCCGCCTCCCGGGCCGTCCTCGGGGCGTCCGCCGGAGGGGGCTCGAGTGCCGATGCCGGGATGCGCACGACGCCGCCGATCTTCAGGCTCGCGAGGGATCCGTCCGCGATCCGCCGCCGCACCGTCCGGAGGCTGATCCCCAGGCGCTCCGCCGTCTCCCTCGCCGTCAGGTATTGCTGCTCGTCCATATCCGCATGATCGCAGGATAGCCACGTGATGTCACATGATGTCATTTGGTGCCATATCGCCTGCGTGGGCGATCTTGGGGAACTGGCGCCACAGGGCGATGACCAGCACCGCCGAACCGACGAACCCGAACCAGAACGGCGCCGTGATGCCGAAGTCGCGCGCGAGCAGGCCGCCGATCGGCGTCCCGACGACGATCCCGGCGAACCCGGCGACCGTGTACACGCCCGTCACCCGGCCCAGCAGGGCATCGGGCACGGCGCGCTGGCGGACGACGGTTGACGTCGTGCCCCAGATGAAGGCGTGCGCCCCGAACACCACGAAGGTGGCCAGCGCGACCGCCGCCGACGTGGTCAGGGCCAGCACGAGGTGCGTCGCGGTCTCGATCAGCAGGCCGACCCGCATGATGTCGCCCAGCGAGAACCTGCGCTCCAGGCGCCCGTAGGACGTGGTCCCGATGATCCCGCCGACCGCCATGGCGGTCGTGAGCAGGCCGAATCCCACCGCGCTCATGCCGAGCTGGTCGCTCGCGTACAGGACGAGCACGGACCACGCCGCCCCGAACGTGACGTTGAACAGGAAGATCGTCAGCGCGAGCGTCCGCATCGGCGGGTGGGCGAGGAGCCAGCGCAGGCCCTCGGCCATGTCCGCCCTCAGGTTTGGCCGCGACTGCGCAGGCTCAGCCTCCGGCTGGCCGGTCGGCTGCAAGACGATCCGCGAGACCAGCAGCGCGCCCAGCGCAAAGCACGCGGCGTTGGTGGCGAAGGGGAGCGCCATGCCCAGGGCGAACAGGAAGGCTCCCACCGGCGGCATCAGCAGCTGGTTCGTGAGCAGGAACGCGCTCTGCAAGCGCGCATTCGCGATCCCGAGGTCCTCGCGTCGGACGAGCCTGGGGAGCAGGCTGCTGCTGCCAACGTCCGCGAACGTCTCCGCGACGCCTAGGGCGAACAGGGCGCCCAGGACGGCGATGATGCTCACCGAGTCGAGGACGATGGTGGCGGCGAGCATGGCCAGCACCGCCGCCCGAACCAGGTTCACGCCCGCCACGATCCGCCGCCGATCGTGACGGTCCGCGACGGCGCCGGCCGGGACGCCGAACAACAGCTGGGGCAGGACCTGGGCCAGGGCAGCCATCGAGACCAGCAGCGGGTCGCGGGTCAGCGAGGCGACGAGCAGCGGCCCGGCTGCGAGCGCGACGCCGTCGCCTGCGTTGGTGATGACGGACGACGCCAGGAGCCAGCGGAAGCTGCGGCTGAGCCTCGCCGGCGCGACGATCTCGGCGGCGGTCGAGAGAGGGCTGGCCACGAGCCGCAGGATACCGAGTGGGGCCTAGTGCTCCGCGGCAGGCGCGGCCTTCTTGACCGCTCGCCGCGGTGCGACGGTCAGGCGAGGACGAGCCTGTCCCTGCCGCTGTCCTTGGCCTCGTACAGGGCACGGTCCGCGAGGGCGACCAGCGCGTCCGGCGTCTCGACGGTATCGCGGAAGGTCGTGGCACCGACGCTCACGGTCACGCTCAGGCGGCTGGCCCCGTCCTCGACCGTGGTCTCGGACACCGCGCGCCGGATCCGCTCCCCGATCTGCAGGACGTCGTCCCGGCCGGCACCCGGCAGCAGGACCAGGAACTCCTCGCCGCCGTAGCGGACCAGCACGTCGCCCTCGCGGACGACGCGCCGGCAGGCGCCCGCGACCGCACGCAGGACGCGGTCGCCGACCAGGTGGCCGTAGGTGTCGTTGACGGCCTTGAAGTGATCGATGTCGACCATCAGGATCCCGAACGGTGCCTCGGCGCGGACGGCTCGCGAGTACTCCTCCCGCAGGCGACCGAGCCCGAAGCGGCGGTTGTAGGCGTCCGTCAGCGGGTCGATGGCGGCCAGACGCTCTAGTCGATCGTGGGCGAGGGCGTTGTTCACGGCGAGGCCGAGATCGATCCTGAGATGGTCGACCAGCTCGATGTCGTCTCGCTCGAACGTGCCCCCGGTCGCGAGAACGATCACGCCCAGCGGGATGCTCTTGAACGCGACCGGGACGACCAGGATCTCCCGGGCGGCGACGCCCACCAGGACCGAGTCCACCACCAGCTCCTGCGCCCCGACGCGCAGCCGCTCGACCTGGCCGAGCCGGATCACGCGCCGCACGTGGTCATTGGCGGCCAGGTCCCCGGGCGCCCGGATGCCGTGGCTGGCGAGCGGGACGAGCTCGTCCTCCCGCACCACGAGCATCACCCCGGCGTCGGAGGCCGTGTGCCGGAGCAGGCCGTCGAGCGCGGCCGAGCCGAGGCCCTCGAGCTCGAACTCCCGGGACAGCACCGCGCTGAAGTCGTGCATCGCGGTCTCCACCGCGTGGCTCTTGGCGAGCGTCCGGATCAGGCTGTTGAACGCCTGGGCCGTGGCACCAGCCTCGTCGTCGGAATCGACCGCCAGCGCGCACCGCTCCGGGTCGCAACCGGTCCAGTCCTGGCTGTAGACGGCAGACGCCAGCTGTGACTCGACGCTCGTCATCGCCGTCGCCAGCGCCCGGAAACGGCGTCCGACCACGAGCCGGGCCAGGGCGAAATTCACCACCCCCACGGCCAGGCCCGCCGACAGGGTCGCTGCGTAGAACATTGGCGTCAGCACGGATTCGGCCGGGAGGCCGAGGAGGAGGCAGAAGGGCGGGAAGACGAGGCCGATCGCGAGACCGAACCCGGTCATCCAGATGGCCAGGTCGGTGAAGACGCGGCTGGTGAGGCGCGGCACGGTGGTGGCTCCTGGCGGGAAGACGGACGCTCCGTCACCCACAATGCGCGAGATCGTCCGACGGCCGCTAGGACGCAGAGGTCCGGTGCGGTCTGGTACGGTCGGCGGCGGGCGTCCGGGCGCGGTCCCCAAGCCCGGGGCACCCCTGCGGGGTCCTTGCGGATGCCGCGGCCGCGCCCTCAGCGACCCGGGACGGTTCCCTCGTGCAGCGTCACGATCCCGCCGGTCAGTCCCTGCCAGGTCACGTGCACCAGGCCCGCCTCGCCCATGATCTCGGCGATCCGCTCGGGCGACGGGTAGGCCTGGACGCTCCTGACGAGGTAGCCGTAGGCCGAGCCCTGGCCGGCGAGCCTGCCGATGACCGGGACGATCCGGTCGAACCACCAGCGCATGAACCGGGCAAGCCGGGACCGCGGCCGGGCGATCTCCAGGCACAGCACCTTGCCGCCCGGCCGGACGGAGCGCGCCATCTCCGCGAACCCGCGCCGGTAGTCGGGCAGATTGCGCATGCCGAAGGCGATGGTGGCCGCATCGAAGGACTCGTCCTCGGTCGGAAGGTCGAGCGCGTCACCCACGGTGTAGGAGAGTCCCCCGCGGCCGGCATACCGCTGCTGCGCCACGGCGGTCATCCCGGGTGACAGGTCCACCCCCAGCACCCGGCCGCCGGGCTGGACCCTCGCGTACAGGTCCGCCGCCACCTTGCCCGTCCCGGACGCGACGTCGAGCGCGGAGCTCCCCGGCCCAAGCCCCGCCCGGGTGACCAGCCGCTTCCGCCAGCGCGGCTCCTGGAACGCGGAGATGAGCAGGTTCATGAGGTCGTACCGGGGCGCGATCCGGTCGAACATGACCTGGACCTCGGGCGGCGCGGCGGCGTTGCCCTCGCCGGTGGAGGCACCGGACGGGGTGTGATCGGGCGGGAGGGCGGCGGTCATCGGGTGGGCTCCAGGCAGGCTCGGACGGCGGCGGCCACGATGCCCGGCTGCGTGATGGGCGAAGGGTGCGTGAGGCCCTCGAGGGTATCCCGGTGGGAGCCGGGGACGCGGGCGGCGAGGGCGTCGGCGATGGGCGCGTAGAACGGCTCGCTGGCCCCGCCGGTGAGGATCGTGACCGGCGCGGTGATGTGTGTGAGACCCCCGGGATCGAGGCCCGCCAGGCCGGCGTCGGCGAGGGCGCCGTCTCCCTCGTGCTCCAGGAATCGTCGGGCCCGGGGCGAGAGGCGGTCCCAGGCGGCGTCCCCGGCGACGGCGCGCAGGAACGTCTCGGCGGCCGCGGCGGCGCCGCCGGTCCGGTGGGCCTCCGCGACGGCGACGGCGAGCTCGGCGAACGCGGCCTGGATCGCCGGCTCCGCGACCGGCCCGTACGGCGGCTCATAGGCGACCACGGCGGCGACGCGGTCCGGGTGGCGTGCGGCGAGCTCCAGGCCCAGCACGCCCCCGAAGCTCACGCCCACGACTGCCGCCCGGTCGATCCCGCGGGCGTCGAGATAGGCGAGGAGATCGTCGACGTGGATGGTGACGTCGAGCGGGCGCGGGTCCGCGAGGCGGCTCGAGCCGCTGCCGCGGCGGTCCAGGGCATGAACCGTGACGTCGCCGGGTCGCGCGAGGGCGTCGGCCAGGCGGTCCAGCTGGGTTGCGGTCGAGAGCGTGCCGGGAAGCAGGAGCACCTGGCGCGGCCCGGTGCCCGTCACGCGCCAGCCGATGGCGTCGCCACCGGGCCTCGCGAGCTCGCCGGCCCGCTCGCCCGCTAGGAGCGCGCGGACGGCATCACGGCGGAGCTTGGCTCCGGCTGTGCGGGGCAGGGCGTCGAGGCGGACGAACCGTGTCGGCACCTTGTACCCGGCGAGCGACGCCCGGACGTGGGCGGCCAGCGCACCGTCCTCGGGACACGGTGCGCCGGGGGCCAGCACCACGGCCGCCACCGGGACCTGGCCGAGTGTGTCGTCCGGGCAGGCGACCACGGCGGCGTCGGCAATCGATGGGTGCTCGAGGAGGATGGCCTCCACCTCGGCCGGGCTGACGTTCTCCCCGCCGCGGACGATGCGGTCGAGCCTGCGGTCGGTGACGAACAGGCGACCGGCCGAATCGAGGCGGCCGAGGTCGCCGGTCCGGACGGGCGCCTCGGCAGGCGCCGACCCACCGGGCTCGCCGAGATAGCCGGAGAACCGTGCCGCGGTCTCTACCACGATCTCCCCCACCCCGTCCCGGTCTTCACCGGCGATCGTGACGCGCACGCCGGGGAGCGCGGTGCCGGCGGAGTCCGGGCGGTCCCAGGCATCACCCGTCGTGAGCGCCGTGGCCCCGGATCCCGTCTCGGACAGACCGTAGGTCGGCACGACCGGCCAGCCGGCACGGAGCGCCCGGGTGACGAGCGCGGGAGAGATGTGGCCACCGCCCAAGAGGACCACGCGCAGGTTCGCGGGCGGTGGAGCGTCGCCGGCGGCGTCCAGGACCCGAGCGAGCTGGGCCGGGACGAGCGACGCGTGGCTGACCGCAGGAGGCGCATGGCTGATCACAGGCACCGCCCCTCCGAGCGCCGCCAGGAAGGCCGCCGGGTCGCCCGGCTCCACGATCCGCACCGGCACCCGCCCGCGGATCGCCCGCCACACGATCCCGAGACCCGCCACGTGACCGAGGCCCAGGGGCATGGCCCAGCCGGTCGCGGGCGGCAGCGCGGCCAGCCATGCGTCGGCGCTCGCCGCCATGGCACGGGATGAGAGCACGACGCCCTTGGGCCGGCCGGTGGTGCCGGAGGTCAGGACGACGACGGCCGGCGCCTCGGGGTCGCGGTCCGGCGCCGGAAACGGCTGGTCCGAGGCACTGATCCCGGCGAGGCGCAGGACCATCGACGGCGCGAGCACCTCGAGTGTGACGGCGACCTCGCGCGACGTCAGCCCTGCCGGGACCGGGGCCGCCACGGCGCCCGCCCGCAGGATGCCGATCAGGGCCGTGACACCGTCCGCGTCGGTCGACCCGATCAGGGCCACACGATCTCCGGCCCTGATCCCGGCCCCGGCGAGAGAGGCCGCAACGGCGGATGCCCGGGCGTCAAGCTCCGCCCACGTCAGGACCGTGCCCTCCGCGGCCAGGGCGATCTCGCCGCCCGCGTCGCGCGCGTGGCGCGCCAGGAGCGCCTCCGGGAACCAGGTCACGCGTCGGGGACCTCGTACCAGTGGACCACGGCCTCGTCGACCGTGACCCCGAGCGCACCGCACCGCGGTCCGCCAGGAGCCCGCATGCGCCCGGCCCTCACGAGAAGCCGGGCGACCAGAAGGTCGTCACTGAGCAGGTCCGCCGTTGCGAGCCCGTGGTCCCGGCTGGCGGCCGGCCACCCGGGCACGTCGGGAAGCGCGGCGGCACAGGCGAGACCCGACGCCAGGCCCACGCCCGTCTCGAACAGCGAGCTGATCACCACCGGGACGCCCCGCTCCGCGGCAAGCGCCGCGATCTCGGCGACGGCCACGGGACCCCCGACGCGGGACAGCTTCACGATCAGGACGTCGGCCGCCCCGGCGTCGAGCACCGCTCGGGCCGCGGCCACGGACGTGACGGCCTCGTCGGCCGCGATCGGGATGCCGACCCGATCCCGGAGCACAGCCCCCTTCGCCAGCGCCCCCGGACCGAGCGGCTGCTCCACGTACTGCAGCGCGAACCCGGCCAGCGCCCGCAGGCTCCTGGTGGCCGACTCCAGCCCCCACGTCCCGTTCGCGTCCAGCCGGAGCTCGACGTCGTCGCCAACAGCAGCTCGCACGGCTCCCATGCGTTCCACCAGCGTTGCCGTCGTGTCCGCCTTGCCGGCCTTGACCTTCAGCGTCCGGAACCCGGCCGCGACGGCCAGCTCGGCGGCCTCGACCGTCGCGGCCGTCGCCCCTGCCGGGATCGTGGCGTTGACGCCAACCGCCGGCAGACTCGGAGCCCGCTGCCCCCGCGGCAATCCCGCCATGTCCTGGCGCGCGCCATCCAGCGCAGCCCGGAATGCGCGCCCGGCGATCCCGGCACGGTCAACGAGTGCCGGCGACGGCGCCAGCCCGGTGACGACGAGCTCGTTGAACAGGGCCTCGAGAACCGGCCGGCCGGTCTCGTCCTCGAGCGCCGCCTCGCCCCAGCCCAGCCGTCCATCCTCGGCCGCCAGCCGCAGCAGCCACGACTCGCGCTCGGACCACGTCCCGGCCGCCGTCCGGAACGGCACGCGGAATGGGACGCGGACCCGATGGACGCGAGCGGACCAGGTCATGCGCCACCGCCCGGCACGAGCCCGCTGAGTGCGAGGCCCAGGGCGAACAGCAGCGAGAAGGCCAGCGAGAGCCGGGCCGTCCCCTTGAGCACGAGGTTGAGCTCCCGGGGCTCCCGGAAGCCGCGCACCGTCCGCAGCAGCGGCGTCGTCATCGGCAGGGTGAGGAGCGGCAGCAGCACGAAGGGCAGCAGCGGGGCCGGGCCGCCGGACGGCGTCCAGCCCGCGATCCACGCCAGGAACAGCATCGCCGGCACGAAGTACGAGAGCCCCAACAACGCCCCGAACTCCCCCTGCGTCCGGTGCCGCCCGAGCACGACGGCGAGGGTCCGTTTGCCGGCGGCCGTGTCGGTCGGGATGTCGCGCAGGTTGTTCACGACGAGGATCGCGGTGATCAGCGCCCCGGGGGGGATCGCGACCACCAGGAACAGGGCGTCGAACCGGAGGACCTGGAGATAGGCGGTCCCCGCCACCGCCACCAGGCCGAAGAACACGAACACGAAGACCTCGCCCAGCGCCCGGTAGCCGTAGGGGAACGGTCCACCGGTGTAGGCGAGGGCGGCGATGATCGCCAGTGCGCCCAGCACGAGCAGGACCCAGCCCCCCACGGCGACAAGCCACAGCCCGACCAGGCCGGCCAGGCCGATCGTGATCGCGATGGCCACCTCCAGCTGGCGCTCGGTCACGAGGCCGGCCGCGGCAACGCGCACGGGTCCCTGGCGGTCCGGGGTGTCGGCGCCGCGCCGGAAGTCCGACAGGTCGTTGGCGAAGTTGGCCACGACCTGGAGCAGCAGCGCGACCAGGACGCAGCCCAGGGCCGTGTCCAACCGGAGGGGCGCGCCCACGGCCAGCCCGGCGCCCAGCCCCACGGCCACGCCGGCCACCGCCGCGGGTAGCGTGTGGGGCCGGGCGGCCTGGACCCAGATCGAGAGGGCCGAGGGGTGGTCGACCGCGGCGGTGTCGGTCATCACGGGCGCCGCGGGTACTTGCGGTAGTCGGCGGGCCGCTTCTCGAGGAACGCGGTCGAGCCCTCGTGGGCCTCGTCGGTCGTGTAGTAGAGGCCCGTGGCGTTGCCGGCGAACTCCTGGAGGCCGGCGAGGCCGTCCGTCGCGACCAGGAACGCGGACTTGAGGAACCGGATCGCCGTGGGGCTCATGTCCAGGATCTCATCGGCCCACTGCACGCCCTCGGCCTCCAGGTCCGCGAGCGGCACGACCCTGTTGACGAGGTTCATTGCCAGCGCCTCCTGGGCCGTGTACTGCCGGCACAGGAACCAGATCTCCTTGGCCTTCTTGTCGCCCACGAGGCGCGCCAGGAGGCCCACGCCGAAGCCGGCGTCGAAGCTGCCGACGCGGGGGCCGACCTGGCCGAAGACGGCATTGTCGGACGCGATCGACATGTCGCACACGATGTGGAGGACATGTCCACCGCCGATCGCGTAGCCGTTGACGAGCGCGATGACCGGGACCGGCAGGGAGCGGATCTGGCGCTGGAGGTCCAGGACGTTGAGGCGGGCGACCCCGTCCGTGTCCAGGTAGCCGCCACCGTGGCTCTTGTACTTCTGGTCGCCACCGCTGCAGAAGGCCTTGTCGCCCTCTCCGGTGAGCAGGACGCAGCCGATGGACGCGTCCTCGCGGATCCGGGCGAAGGCGTCGATCAGCTCACGGACCGTCTGCGGACGGAACGCATTGCGCACCTCGGGGCGGTTGATCGTCACCTTGGCGATGCCGGTGCCCGAGTGCTCGTAGCGGATGTCCCTGTACTCGACGACGGGCGTCCAGGTCACGGGCGTGGTCATGCGGCGAGGTCCTCCTGCAGGAAGTCGACGACGAGGCGGCGGAAGGCCGCGGGGGCTTCGAGATGGGGCGTGTGGCCGGCGTTGTCGATGAGCTCGAGGCGGGCGCCGGGGATCCCGTGGGCAACCAGCTCCGCACGGGGGCGGCCGACGGTGTCGAGGCTGCCGCCGATGACGAGCGTTGCCGCACGCACGTCGGCGAGGTGGTCGTGCAACGGCTCCATGGTGCCCTGACCGGCGCCGCGCAGGCTGGCGGCCAGGCCGCGCGGATCATTGCGCAGGCGGATGGCACGCTGGCGGGCAGCGACCGCCGGGGCGAGCGCGGCGTGCGTGGCGAACACCGGGTTGCGCTCCCAGGCGGTGACGAAGTCGGCAATCCCGTCGCGCTCGATGCGGTCCGCCAGGACCTCATCCGCCACCCGGCGCGCCGCACGCTCCCCCGGATCCGCGATCCCGGCGGACGGGCTTTCGAGGACGAGGCGGTCGATGGCCTCCGGGTGGGCCACGGCGATGCGCAGCGCGATCCTGGCACCCAGCGAGTAGCCGAGGACGTGCGCGGGCGCGGCATCCAGGCGCCCGAGGATCTCGACCAGGCCCTCGGCGGTTCGCTCGATGCTCATGCGCGCCGGATCGGATGTGGTGCCCGAGCGGCCATGGCCGGGCAGATCCACCGTCACGACGCGGAACCGGCGGGCGAGGTCCGGTGCATGGTCGCCCCAGGAGGTCCCGCGACCCGTGAAGCCGTGCAGGAGCAGGAGCGGCCGGCCCGAGGCCCGGTCGCGGACCTCCCAGCGCAGGCCTTCGACGTCCATGCCGCTCACCGGTTCTCGACGAGCTCGTCGAGCGCTCGCCGGACCGTAACCGCCAGGTCCCTGTGCAGCTCGAGGTTCCGTGCCCGGTCCGTCCGCAGCTCCAGGACGCGGACGCCGGGGCGCACGACGGAGTCGCGGATCGCAGCGTCCATGTCCCGGTCGGTCACGAGCCGGTGCTCCCCACCCAGCCCCCTGACGATCGGCGCGAGATCGATGCCGTGCGGTGTCCCGAACAGCTCCTCGTAGTGCTCCGGAAGGCCGGACCCGGGCACGGCGGCCGCCGGCTGGGCCTGCGGCAGGAACGAGAAGATGCCGCCACCGTCGTTGTTGACGAGGACGATCGTTGCGGACAGGCCGTGCAGACGCGCCGCGACCAGGGCATTGAGGTCGTGGAGGAAGGCGATATCGCCCACGACCAGGGCCACCGGCCCGTCGGCCACGGCCGCAGACCCGAGTGCCGTCGAGATAACGCCGTCGATGCCGTTGGCGCCGCGGTTGGAGCGCACGGTGATCGCACGATCCGTGGACGGCAGCCAGGCGTCCAGGTCGCGGACCGGCATGGAGCTCGAGGCCCAGAGAACGCCCCCGTCCGGGAGCGCGTCGGCGAGGATGGACCAGGGCATGCCCTCGAACGGCTCGTCGAGCGTGTCGAGCCACAGGCCCATCGCCCCCTCGGCGACACGCCCCGCCTCCATCCATGCGGCGGTCCATGCCTCGAGCGGCGGCGCCGCGCGCACCGCCGTATGCCCGGCGAGGGCCCGTGCGGTCGTCGCCGCGTCGGCGTGGACGAAGGTCGCGGGGACGAGCGCGGACTCGCGCCAGCCCGCGTCGCCGTCGACCACGATCAGCTCCGGCCTGGCTCGCGCCAGCAGCTCCAGGATGGGCTTGGAGGTCGGCATCGCGCCGGTCCGCAGGACGAGGTCCGGGAGGTGCGCATCAAGCCAGGGGCCGGGGCGCGTGAGCTGGTCGCCGCGGCCGACGACGTGCGTTCGGTCATGGGGGCCGGTGCGCAACCCCGACAACGGGTCCGCGAGGATCGGGAACCCGGTGACGCGCGCCAGCTCGGCGAGGGCCGCGGGGAGCGCCGGGTCGTCGTCCGGGCCGGCGATGATCAGCCCGCGCCGGACACCCGCGAGCCGCGCGGCGAGCGCGTCGAAGGAGGCGTCGTCGAGCGTCCGCCGGCCGCGGACGACCGCCACGAAGGCGTCTGGCGCCAGGGCGACCCCGGTCTGGGCGTCGCCCTCGACCGGTCCGAGCGGGCCATCGGGCAGGAGCGGCTCCCGGAACGGGACGTTGACCTGGACCGGTCCGGCCGGACCCTCCACTGCAACCGCAACCGCCCGTCCCGCGACCCAGCGCCAGTGGGCGAGGGTCACCGCCTCGCCGTCGAGCAGCGGCAGCTCCGTGAACCACTTGGCCGCCCGCCCGTACAGGTGCGTCTGGTCGATGGCCTGCGGCGCGCCCCGGCCCCGCAGCTCCGCGGGCCTGTCCGAGGTCAGGACCACCAGCGGCACCCGCGCCAGCTGCGCCTCCACGACGGCGGGCGCGAACTCCACCACCGCCGTCCCCGAGGTCGCCAGCAGCACGACGGGTCGCCGCGCCGTCCTGGCCATCCCGAGCGCGAAGAATCCCGCCGCCCGCTCGTCGTACAGCACCCGCACCCGGAGGCCCGGCGCAGTACGGAGCGCCAGCGCGAGCGGTGTGGAGCGTGATCCTGGGCACACCACCGCGTCGCGGACGCCGGCGGCGACCAGTTCCTCCACGAAGGCGCGCAGGCCCGCCGCGTTGCTCATCGCTCGTCAGCCGGGATGCCCAGGGCGCTGATCACCGCCCGGAGCTTGATCCGCGACTCCTCCCACTCGAGGTCCGGGTCGGAGTCCGCGACGATGCCGCAGCCGGCGAACAGCGTCGCACCGGTCCGGTCCACGATCCCGCAGCGGAGTGCCACGCACAGCTCGCCGTCGCCGTCGGCGCCCAGCCAGCCCACCGGCCCGGCGTACCAGCCCCGATCGAAGCCTTCGTGCTCGTCGAGCAGCGCGAGTGCCACGTCGCGAGGCTCGCCGCCCACGGCCGGCGTGGGGTGGAGCCGCTCGCCCAGGGCGAGCAACCCGTGCGCGTCGGGCACCGTCCCCGAGATCTCGGTGACCAGGTGCTGGACGAAGCGCAGCGTCATGACCCCAGGCTCCGGGGCGACCGTGAGGCTGTCGGCCACCGGACGCAGCAGGTCCCGGATGGACGAGACGACGACCGCGTGCTCCTCGCGATCCTTCTCGGACGCGAGCAGGGCGCGACCCAGCTCCTCGTCCTCGACGGCATCGGCCCCGCGGCGGATCGTGCCGGCAACGGCAACCGTGCGGAAGGTGCGACCCTCGGTGCGCACGAGGCGTTCGGGAGTGGCGCCCAGGAAGGTGCGCCCGCCGCGCCGGAACGCATACGTCGTGCTCTCGGGAGCGCTGGCCGCGAGGCGCCGCAGGGCGTTCGGGACGTCAAGCTCCACCGGGGAGCGCAAGTTCACGCGGCGAGCCAGGACCACCTTGTCGATGCGCCCGCGCCCGACGGCGCCGGAGAACATGCCGACCAGCCGGCGCCAGTGGTCATGCGTGGGTCGCTCGTCGATGGTGGCGAGCGACGCGAAGACCGGCATCGCGACCATGCCGTTGGGGTTGGGGGCCAGCGCACGGGCGCGGGTCGCAAGGCGCTCCCAGCGGCGCTCGAGCCCGCGGACGTCGGCGGGCGAAACGGGACCGGCCCGCGAACCGGTGAGGCTCGCGCCGCTGGGCGTCAGCGCCAGGAGCAGCTCCGGCAGCACCAGCGAGCTCGGCCCGAACGGACCCCACGGGTCGTCCGCCGCGGGCGCCCGCCCCGTGAACCCCAGCGCGCCCAGCAGGATCGGGCCAGCACCAGGCGCGTCCACGCCGCCCCGATCAATCCGCGAACCGTCCATCACGTCGCGCCACGCCGCCTCGGCCTCGCGGAAGCGGTCCGCTCCGGCCGGCGAGGTGGCCCAGGCTCGCCCGATGCCCACGAAGGCCGTCCCCTCCCACGGACGGAGCCAGAGGGCGACCTCGAGGTCCGCCTCGATGGCCGCGGCGACGAGCGAGATCGGGTCCATCGACGGTGTCGGCACGGTCGCGGAGACCAGGGTGGCGTCGTCCGACCCGGCATCCAGCAGCTCGGCCAGCCGCTCGCCCAGACCCGCCGCCACGTCCCCGGGGACCGGGATGGCGCCACCCGTGCCCGGTGGGAGCACGGCGGTCATCGAACTGGCTCCGGGAAGTCCCAGCCAGGCGGCGGGAGCGGGACCTCGCCGATCCTCTCGGCCGACACGCCCGCACTCCGGAGCAACGCGGCCCGCAGGGCCGGATAGGCGTCCTCGAGGCGGCCCGGCTGCTCCGCCAACAGCCACTGTCCGACCACCTCGTTGATCGCCCCGAACCAGGCGATGCTCGTGATCCTCGTGTCCATCGGCGGGCAGGCGCCGGTGGCGACCGCCTCGTCGAGGTAGCCCTGGATCAGCCGCGCGAAGCGCTCGTGGAGGGCATTGGCCTCCGTCTGGAACACGCGCCCGGCCCCGACCGTGTCGAGGAACAGCAGCCGGGCCATCGTCCGGTGGCCGGAGAACACGGCGAGCACCGTGTGGATCGCGGCCTCGGCGCGCGCGACGGGTTCCGTCTCGAGCGCCACGGCCCGCTCCACCTTGGCCACCAACTTGTCCGCGGTAGTCGACATGAGCTCGCGGAAGATGGCTTCCTTGGTCGGGAAGTGGAAGTAGATGCCGCCCTTGGACGTCTCGGCCGCGCCGGCGATGTCGTCCACGGCCGTCTCGCGGTAGCCGCGGCTGGCGAACGTGGAGAACGCGGCGTCAAGGATGCGCTCGCGGCGGCTCCGGCTCTGCTCGGCGGGATCGGGCTTGCCCATCGTCTCGAGTCTCGTTGATACCGACCGACCGGTCGGTCGGTTCGTCAAGGGCATCGTAGCGCGGGGCCGCGATTCGCGTCCGCCGGCGTGTGCGCGCGCGCGTTCACCAAGCTGGACGCGTCCGGCGACCGCTAGCGGCCGAGCTCGTCAAGCTTGTCATCGCGGCCGATCAGGATGAGCTCGTCCGTCTCGCGCACCACCTCGTCGCGATGAGGGTTGATGGCCACCTCCGTGCCCCGGCGCAGGGCGATCGGCGTCAGCCCGGAGCGGATCGGCAGGTCCAGGTCCCGGAGCGTCCGCCCCACGAACGATGCCGGTGGCCGCATCTTGACGATGCCGAACCGGGGCGCCACGTCGAGGTAGTCGATCACGCTGGGGACGGTCAGCGCGTGGCTCACCCGCTGGCCCATCTCGCGCTCCGGGAAGACCACCCGGTCCGCCCCCACGCGTTCCAGGATCTTCCCGTGCAGGGTCGTGCCCGCCTTGGCGATCACCGTTCGGACGCCCAGGTTCTTGAGCGCCATCGTGGCGAAGATGCTGGCCTCCGTCCGTCCGGTGATGGCCACGAGCGCGAAGGCGAACTCCCCGGCGCCCACGTTGCGGAGCGCCTCCTCGTCGGTGGCATCGAGCTGGACCGCGTGGGTCACGTCCGGCGCGATGTCGTTGACGATGGCCATGTCCGTGTCGATGGCGAGGACCTCGTGGCCGATCGCCATCAGCTCGCGGGCCGCCGCCGCGCCGAAGCGGCCCAGGCCGATCACCAGGACAGCGTGCTTCATCGTGGTCCTCCTGTTCAGCCGATGCGGATGGACTCCTCGGCCGGTCGGTACCGGACCACGGAGGTCCGAGCCGCCAGCGCGAGGGCCAGGGTGAGGGGGCCGAGCCGTCCCAGGAACATGGCCGGCACCAGCCAGAGGCGCGCCAGATCCGGGAGTTCGGGGGTGATGCCGGTGGACGCGCCGACGGTCGCGATGGCCGAGACGGCTTCGAAGACGACGGCGATGAACGACGCTCCGGAGAGCAGTTGCAGCCCGAGCGAGAACACGATCGCGGCGGCGACCGACAACAGGGCGACCGAGAGGGCGCGGTAGACCAGCGCGTCCGGGACCCGCCGGCCGAACGCGGACACGAAGGGCCATCCCCGTGCCGTGGAGACGATGGCAACGAGCAGGAGCGAGAAGGTATTCACCTTGATGCCGCCCGCGGTGGATCCGGACGCGCCGCCGATGAACATCAGGACGATGACGATGAACAGGGATGCCGTGGCCAGCTCGCCCGTCGGGATCGCCGAGAACCCGGCCGTCCGGAGCGTCGTGGACTCGAAGCCGGCGTTGAAGACCCGCTGCCACTCGGGCATCCCGCCCAGGGTTGCCGGGTTGGACCACTCGAAGGCCGCGATGGCCACCGTCCCCACCACGAGCAGCGCCAGCGTGGTTGGCAGCACCAGCCGGGTCTCGAGCGAGAAGCGTTTCCAGCGGCGGTGGAACACGACGTCACCCAGGATGACGTACCCGAGCCCGCCGAGGATGATCAACCCGCCGATCGTGCCAAGGAGGAGGGGATCGCTGGCGTAGGCGGTCAGCGAGGTGAAGCCACCCATGAGATCGAAGCCCGCGTTGTTGAACGCGCTCACCGCGTGGAACGCCCCGTACCAGGCCGCCTGGAGCGGCTCGCGCCCCTGGAACAGGAAGGCGACCGTGAGCAGCACGGTGCCTGCCAGCTCGACGATCAGGGCGAATAGCGCGACGCGCCGGAGAACTGAGACAGCGGACCCGAGGTCCGCCGCGCCGGTGGTCGCCTGCGCGACCATGCGGTCCCGCAGCCCCGCCCGGCGGCCGCCCAGCACCAGCAGGAAGAACGTTGACCCGGCCATGAACCCCACGCCGCCAAGCTGGAACAGCCCGAAGATCACCACCTGGCCGAAGCCGCTCCAGTAGGTGCCGGTATCGAGAACCACCAGACCCGTGACGCACACCGCCGACGTAGCGGTGAACAGCGCATCGATGGGACGCGTCCAGGTGCCGGAGGCCGATGAGATCGGCAGCGCCAGAAGCAGCGTTCCGAGGGCGATGAGCGCGGCGAAACCCGTTGCGAGTGCGACCGCTGGCGGCGGCGGCGGGCGGCGGATCCGCTTGGGAGCCGCCTCGTACGAGACGGGCGTGACCCGCTCGATGCGCACGCGCCGGTCACCGAGTCGCCTCCCCTGCCGGATCGCCATCGCCGGAGTCTACCGGCGGGGCGGAGCGGTTCGTCGGGCGTGCGGTGACTCAGGCCCGGCGTGACCGGGATCGAGGTCCCCGTCGGTGTCGAGAGCCTACCCGCGGTGGTACGCGACCGCCACGGCGCCGATCATCTGCTCCATGCCCTGCAGGCACTCCAGCTGGGATGCGTCCAGGGCCGCGGGGCGCAGGCCGAGGCGCGTCCTGCCGTCGATCCTCGGACCGCCCTCGGTATAGACCAGCACGATGTCGGCCCCGATCGTCGCCTCGGCCTCCTGGACGAGCTCGAGCGCCTTGCCGTCCAGGCTTGCCCACTTCCAGGTCGTCTCGGTCATCCGTTCCTCCTGTGCACGTGTCACCCGATTATGGTGCGCGACGCAAGTGGCCCACCGTCGCACAGCGAACGACCCGCCGGCGATGACCGGCGGGCCGTGGAACGTCCTTGTTCGGGCGGGCGACCGGGAGGCTACACCTCCTTGAACTCGCCCTCGACCGTCTCGTCGCCGGCGTCGGCCGAGGGCCCGGCGTCAGGGCCCGGCGCCTCGGCGCCGTCATCGGGGGCAGCCCCATCCGCCTCGGACGCGGAGGCCTGGTAGGCGGCCGCGGACACGCGGTTGAGCGTCTCCATGACCGTGGTCATGCCGGCCTGGATCAACGCCACGTCTGAGCCCTTGAGGGCCTCGCGCAGCGCGGACACCTGCGACTCGACCGTCCCACGGTCCTCGCCGGAGACCTTGTCGCCGAGGTCCTTGAGCGTCCGCTCGGCCTGGTAGGTCAGCTGCTCGGCCTGGTTGCGGAGCTCGACCTCCTCGCGCCGCTGCTTGTCCTCGTCGGCGTGGCTCTCAGCGTCGCGGACCATCTTGTCCACGTCGTCCTTGCTGAGCATGGACGAGGCGGTGATCCGGACCTGCTGCTCCTTGCCCGTGGCACGGTCCTTGGCCCTGACGTCGAGGATGCCGTTGGCGTCGATGTCGAAGGTGACCTCGACCTGCGGGATGCCGCGCGGGGCGGGCGGGATGCCGTCGAGGATGAACCGGCCGAGCGTCTTGTTGTCGGCGGCGAAGTCGCGCTCGCCCTGAAGGACGTGGATCTCCACCTGGCTCTGGTTGTCGGATGCTGTGGAGAAGACCTGCGACTTGGAGGTCGGGATGGTCGTGTTGCGGTCGATCAGGCGGGTCATGACGCCGCCCAGGGTCTCGATGCCCAGGGACAGCGGCGTGACGTCGAGGAGGAGGACGTCCTTGACCTCGCCACCGAGCACGCCGGCCTGGATCGCAGCACCGATCGCCACGACCTCGTCCGGGTTGACGCCGCGGTGCGGTTCCTTGCCGAACAGGCTCTTGACCGCCTCGGACACGGCCGGCATGCGGGTCATGCCACCGACGAGGATGACCTCGTCGATCTCGGACGGCTTCAGCCCGGCGTCCTTGAGCGCCGCGATGACCGGGGCCTTGGTCTTCTCGATGAGGTCCCCGACGAGCGACTCCAGCTTGGCTCGACTCAGCGAGATCACGAGATGCTTGGGGCCGGTGGCGTCGGCCGTGATGTAGGGCAGGTTGATCTCGGTGGTGGCGGTCGAGGACAGCTCGATCTTCGCCTTCTCCGCGGCCTCCTTGAGGCGCTGCAGGGCCTGCTGGTCCTTCGCAAGGTCCATGCCCTGGTCCTTCTTGAACTCGGCCAGCAGCCAGTCGATCACCCGCTGATCGAAGTCGTCGCCGCCCAGGTGCGTGTCGCCGTTGGTGGCCTTGACCTCGAACACGCCCTCGCCGAGCTCCAGGATCGAGATGTCGAAGGTGCCGCCGCCCAGGTCGTACACGGCGATCTTCTCGTCGTGCTTCTTGTCCAGGCCATAGGCCAGGGCTGACGCCGTGGGCTCGTTGATGATCCGCTTGACCTCGAGCCCCGCAATCCGTCCGGCGTCCTTGGTCGCCTGGCGCTGCGTGTCGTCGAAGTAGGCGGGGACGGTGATGACGGCCTCGGTGACCTTCTCGCCAAGGTACGCCTCGGCGTCCGCCTTGAGCTTCTGGAGAACCATCGCGCTGATCTCGGGCGGCGTGTAGTGGTGCTCGCCGGCGACGACGCGAATGCCGTCGCTCTTGGGGTCCTTCTCCACGCTGTAGGGCACGAAGCCCTTGGAGCGCTGGACCTCCGGGTCGTCCCAGCGGCGGCCCATGAAGCGCTTGATCGAGTAGACGGTGTTGGCGGGGTTCGTGACCGCCTGGCGCTTGGCCAGCTGGCCGACGACGCGCTCGCCCGACTTCGGGAAGCCGACGACGGACGGCACGGTGCGATTGCCTTCGGACGACGGGATGACGGTGGGCTCGCCGCCCTCCATCACCGCGACAACGCTGTTCGTCGTCCCGAGGTCGATGCCGATGATCTTGCCCATGTCGGGGGTGTCTCCTGGTCTCGTTGGTCGAAGGTGATGGGAGTGACGGAAGCTGCTAGTTCACGGGTCCGGACGGGGCGTCGTCGCCACCCGCGACCGCGACCAGCGCGGGGCGGATGACCCGGTCGCGGAGCCGGTAGCCGCGCCGGATCTCGTCCACGATCTCGCCCTCGGCGTGGCCGGTTCCCGGGATGATCACGACGGCCTCGTGATCGCGGGGGTCGAATGGTGTGCCGGGCGCCGCGTCGACCTGGGTCACGCCCTCGCTCTCGAGGAGGAGGCGCAGCTTGCGGTCGATGGCCGCGACGCCCTCCGCCCAGGCGTTGCCGTCCAGGTCGGTGGGCCGCGTGTCGATCGCCCGGTCGAAGTCGTCGGCGAGGTTGAGGACCTTGGTGATCAGGTCCACGCCGGCGAGACCCAGGTCGCGTTGCCGCTCCTCGGCCGTGCGGCGCTTGAAGTTGGTGAACTCCGCGCGCTCGCGCTGGAGCAGGCCGACGTACTCGTCCACCTTGGCGAGCGCCTCGTCGCGCTCGGCGGTGAGCGCCTCGAGCTGGGCGGTGAGGGCGGCCGGGGAGGTGTCGAGCTCCTCGATCCGCTCTTCGGCACGGGTCTTGCGGTTCATGGGTCTCCGGGATCCGGTGGCTGGCTGGTCAGGCATAGAGGTGGTCGATGAGCTCGTTCATGAGCCCGGATACGAAACGGACGGTGCCGATGGCCTGCGGATAGGCCATACGGGTGGGGCCCAGCACGCCGACCACGCCCACGGCGCGACCGGGATGCCCATAGGGAGCCAGGACCAGCGAGACGTCCGCCATCTCCTCGGCCGGGTTCTCGGAGCCGATGAAGACGCAGACGCGGCCGGAGCCGGCGACGCCCGCGATCAGCTCCGCGAGGTAGGCGCGGTTCTCGAGCGCCGCGAAGACGCGCCGCAGCTTCTCGCTCTGCGCGAACTCGGGCGCGGCCATGACGTTCAGCAGGCCGTCGGAGAACAGCTCCTCGATGGCGGCACCGTCGAACTCCTGCAGCGCGCGGAGCACTCGCTCGCCCACGCGGCGCGGCAGCTCGGTCGCGGGGTCATCCTCGTCCAGGGCCGCCAGGGCGCGGGCTGCCTGGCCGGCCGTCAGGCCGTCGAGCAGCTCGTTCAGGCGGTTGGCGACAGTCGACAGCTCCTCCTGGTCCGTCGGGCGGTCGAGGGTGATCAGCACCTGCTTGAGCGCGCCCTCGCGCAGCACGAGGATCAGGCTGGCGAGCCGATCGCTGATGCTCACGAGATCGAGGCGACGGAGATGCGCCGAGCTGGGCTTGGCGGGCGTGGCCAGGCCGGCGGCGCGGGTCACCGAGGCGAGCGTGGTGGCGGCGAGCCGGAACCAGTGCTCGCTCGCGTACTCCACCTGGCCGAACTGGTGGCGGATCATCAGCTGCTCGACCGGCGGCAGCGGCACCGAGTCAACGATGGACTCGACGTAGTAGCGGTAGCCGTGCTCGGTCGGGACGCGACCCGCGGAGGTGTGCGGATGCATCAGCATCCCCGCGGCCTCCAGGTCGGCCAGGACGGCCCGGACCGTGGCGCTGGACACGCCGAGGCGGTAGCGCTCGACGAGGGCATGACTGCCGACCGGCGTCGCGGTGGTGACGTATTCCTCGATGACGGCCCGAAGGATCGCCTGGGAGCGAAGATCAAGGGGGCCGCTGGAGCGACGCACGCGACGCGCCATAAGGCTCTCCTGCGTTGGTTAGCACTCGCACCATGAGAGTGCTAACGGCGTTGCTCGCAGTCTAGCAATCGTCCATCGAGAGTGTCAACGACGGGGGATCAGCCGCTCGTCGCCACCCGGTGTGTGAAGCCCCTGGGTCATGAAGGTCGCAGCCGTCCTACGCCTGCTCAGCTCCACTGCCGATAGGCCCTTGCGTTGCTCCGCGGCCTCGCCACGATCTGGCCGTAGGTTCTTGCTTCGGGAGCGCGCCCTGCAAGGAATCCGGGGTCACCGGTGTTCTTAGAGTAGGACCGGCACGCGAGGGCACCGAGGGAAGTGAGCGAACTGGTGGTCGAGGCCGCAGCACCCGCGACGCGGGTCTTCGAGGACGAGGTCCTCGCGCTGCGGCCCCGGCTCGTCCGTCGCCTCGCCCTGGTCGTGGGCGATCACGACGAAGCTGAGGACTTGGCGCAGGAAGCCTGGCTGCGCGCCATCCGGCACGAGGCGGACTTCACAGGCGGAGCCCTGTGGCCGTGGCTCCAGGTCATCGGGGTCCGTCTGGCGCTCAACGAGCTCCGACGGCGGCGGCGGGCGCTGGCGACGGCTCTGCGTGCGGCGCCGGCACCGCTGGTGCCCGCTGACCTCGAGCTATGGGATGCGCTGCGCCGGCTCCCGCGCAACCAACGGGCCGCGCTCGTACTCCACGTCCTTGACGGTGTCAGCTACGCGGAGATCGGCGATGCGCTCCACGTGCCGGAGGGGACCGTCGCGAGCTGGGTATCACGGGCGAAGGCCCGGTTGCGGGTTGAGCTCGGGGAGGAACGATCATGATCGCCTCGGACGAGGAGCTCGCCGCACGGCTGCGAGCGATGGAGAGCAGCGAGTGGGGTCCTGACCACCGCCGGCGCGCTCGCGGGAGGGTCGTCCCAGTGGCCCTTGCCTCTCTGGTGGTGGGTCTGGTCCTCGGCGTCGGTGCCGGCTTCGCGACCGCGGCCAGCGTCGTCGTACGGACCGATGTCCATACGGCTGAGGGTGCCTTCAACAAGGGACAGCCGCTCTATTGCAGCGGGGTCGAGCTCATGACGCCTCCAGAAGCGGACCAGTGGCTGCGCGACCGCGGCTACACGGTCGAGTGGCAGATCGATCACTTCCCGGGCGGGCCCAGGCTCAGCGAGACCCCGCCCGAGGAGGGCATGATCGCCAACGGCGCGATGGTGGAAGCCCGGACCATCCTCATGGGCGTCGTCCCGGTCGGCTACTTCGAGCGCCACGGCATGATGAACTGCCCATGAACCCAGAGAGCGCCGCCCTATGGCTGTCCGTCGGCCGAAGGGCACCCCTCGCCGTTCGGGCACTACCGAGATGCGCTGCTCGAGCTTCGGACGCGCGCCGATCCAGCGCCACCTTCGATCCGGCGGAATCCCTGCGGGCCTCCTTCACGCGGAGTCAGCCGGACGTCAGCGCCACCACGAGGCTGCTCGCCAGCAACACGAGCCCGATCGGCAGCCAGACCCGGCGCTCGACCTTGCTGGGCGTGACCGCGTTCATCGCCGCGCTGATCGCCGCGAACACGACCGGCACCCAGACCAGCCACGGCTGCACCGCCGTCCAGCCGAGCCCGACCATTCCCGCCGCGTCGAGCACCACCACGGCCAGCAGGACCAGGATCACCGCCTGCACGACTGCCCCCACGCGCATCGCCGGAGGGAACCGGCCCGGGAAGCGACCGCCCATCGCGTACTCGCCCCACGACGCACCCACCGCGAGCGCGACCTGGAACCCGACGACGACCGCCGTGGCCAGGGCGTAGACGACGGCCGCGAAGCTCACGGTGACGCCAGCGGGGCGATCCCGCGGTCGCATGCCCACCAGCGGACGCCGCCACCGTCGATCGCGCCGCCGCCCATCGAGACGACCTCGCCGGTCGTGGCCACGACACCGCCGGACGCGTCGAGCACCTGGACCTCGCTCCCCGCCCGACGGGCCGAGTAGCCGGTGGGCCACACCACCGGCCGGGGAGATCCTCCGTCCAGGATCGCGACGCCGGTATCGAGGTCCTCCACGAGCTCCCCCTCGATCAGCGCCGCGGCACAGCCCACGGTGACCTGGCCGTCGCGGACCTGCGGCGACGGCGCGACCAGGATGCCGACGTCGCCCCGAGCCCGGACCGGCGTCCCGGGGCCAGCCGTCACGCAGGCGGCAACCGTGCACGCGAGGATGGCGGCAGCCACCCACGCGGCAACGCCCCGGCGGGGCCTGTCCATCAGCCCGACGGAACCAAGGCCGCGAACCTCGCCCGGGCATCCGCCGCGGACCGGTCCGAGAGCGCCATGGACGCCAGGGTCCGGAGCTCGCCCGCGTCGGCCGAGCGGATGGCCCGACGGACCCCGGGCAGCGACGCCGCCCCCATCGACAGCTGCCGCACGCCGAGGCCGACGAGGGCAAGCGCCGCAACAGGATCGCCGCCCATCTCCCCGCATACTGACAGCGAGATCCCGGCCCGCGCCGCCGAGTCGGCGGCCATCGCGATCAGCCGCAACACGGCGGGATGCATCGCGTCGCGGTAGCGCTCAAGCGCCGGGTTGCCGCGGTCCACCGCCAGCGCGTACTGCGTCAGGTCGTTCGTCCCGAGGCTGGCGAACGCGATGGACCCGAAGTAGGCATCGGCCGCGAGGATCGCCGACGGGATCTCGAGCATCACGCCCAGGTCGACCTCGGCGAAGGGGACCCCATCGGCCCGCAGCCCATCGCGCGCCCGCATCGCCAGCTCCAGCAGCAGCGCAGCGTCTCCCGCGTCCGCGACCATCGGGGCCATCACCTTGACGGGACCCGCGACGGCAGCGCGGTAGCAGGCGCGCAGCTGGGTCACGAAGATCTCGGGCCGGTCGAGGGCGAGCCGGAGCGCCCGGACCCCCAGGAACGGGTTGTCCTCCGGGGGCATCGGCAGGTATGGGATGGGCTTGTCGCCACCGATGTCCAGGAGCCGGATCGTGATCGGGTCGCCGTCGAACGCCTCCACCGCCTCGCGGTAGGAGGCCGTCTGCTCGTCCTCCGACGGGGGCGTGGACCGCTCCAGGAACAGGAACTCGGTCCGGAACAGGCCGACGCCCCGTGCCCCGAGCGCGCGGGCAGGCGCCGCCTCGCCGGGCGTGCCGATGTTGGCGAGCAGCGTGATCTCCACGCCGTCCCGCGTCACGCACGGGAGCGAGACCTCGGCGAGGTCGGCCGAGCGCGCCTCGGCGAACCGCGCGGCCCGGGCGTCGAAGTCCGCCACCGCAGCCGCGTCGGGCGCGATGATCACCTCGCCCGTGGCCCCGTCCAGCGCCAGCTCGGCGTCCGATCCGGCGGCCTCGAGCTCGGCCAGGATTCCCTTCGTCCCCACCACCGCCGGGATCCCGTAGGCGCGGGCGAGGATCGCCGCGTGCGCCGTCGGGGATCCCCCCTCGAGAACGATCCCGAGGATGTTCTCGCGGGGTAGCGTGGCGGTGAGCGACGGCGACAGGTCCTCGGCCACCACGACGGCCGGCGAGGGCAGGAGGGACTCCTCCACGGGCAGGCCGGCGAGGAGCCGTGCGATCCGGTCCGCCACGTCGATCACGTCGGCGGCACGCGCGGACAGGATCTCGTCGTCCAGGGCCGCGAGCATCGCGGCGACCTGGGCGCCGGCGGCCACGATGGCGGCCACGCCGTCCTCGAGGTCCTCGCGAATCCTGCGCCGCGGCCGTATCGACCAGCGCCGGGTCCCAGGCCATCGCCGCGTGGGCCATGAAGATCGCGGCCTCGTCGTCGTGGCCGGCGGCGCCGACGCGCTCCGAGAGGGCCATCAGGTCGTCAGCGGCCTGGTTCGACGCTGCGCGGAGCCTGGCCTCCTCGGCCTCGACCGCGTCCGGGGCCACGCGGCCGCCCACCGGAAGCTCGCGCCGTCGCACGTGCACCCACGCGCCTCGCGCCACGCCCGGCGCCGCGGCCACGCCGGCCAGCCGCCCACTCTCCGTCGTCGCCATTGCTCCCAGCTCCTCAGTGCACGCGGCCGACGGGGCGCCTGCGGCCGCCATCATTGTTGTGGATCGGTGGGCGTGACGCTCAGACGAGGCGCGCGAAGAGCTCGTTCGAGAGCAGGCGGCCGTGTGTCGTGAGGCGAACCCGCTCGCCGGTGGACGCTTCCACGGTCTCCAGGAGACCCGCGTCCAGCGCCCAGTCCAGGTGCGGCAACAGGGGCCCGCGCTCGGCGGCGTCGCGCGCCAGCCCCTCGTCCAGCCGCAGGCCCAGGATCACGGCCTCCGCCGCGGCGGCATCGTCCTCGACGGCCTCCGAGCCGCCGGGCGGGAGCCGCACCGCCCCGCTCCCGGCCGGCCAGCCCCCGGCCGAAGGCGCGAGCGCGGCCAGGTACCCGTCCAGCCGCGCCGCGTTCCAGCGCCGCACGGATCCGTCGAACGCGTGCGCGCCGGGACCCACCGCCTCGTACGGCTCGCGGCGCCAGTAGACGAGGTTGTGGCGGCTCTCGTGGCCCGGCCGGGCCCAGTTGGAGATCTCGTAGCCGCGGAACCCGGCCGAGCCGAGGCGCGCCACCGCCAGCCGGTACTGGGCCGCGGCGCGATCGTCGTCCTGGGCCTCCGCCGCCGCAATCCGCCAGCGCCGCGCGCCCGCCGTCGTCGGCAGGTGGTCGCCCAGCGGTCCCGTCAGGCCCTCGGCGTCGGGATCGTCGAGCGTCAGGGCATACGCGGACACGTGGTCGACGCCCAGGTCGATCGCCGCCTCCAGCGTCGCCGCCCATGCCTCGAGCGACTGGCCCGGCACGTCGTACAGCAGGTCGACCGACACCGACCCGATCCCGGCCTCACGTGCCTCGCGGACCGCCGCCCCGACGTGCTCCGGACGGTGGCGACGCCCCAGGCGCCGGAGCAGGCCAACGTCGAACGCTTGCGCTCCTAGCGACAGGCGATTCACGCCGGCAGGCGGCCAGCTCGGCCGCCGTGCCCCGCTCGTCCGGCCCGGGGTTGGACTCCACCGTGACCTCCGCCCCGTCCGCGATGCCGAAGCGCGACCGCACGAGATCGAGGATGGCCGCCAGCGAGGCGGACGGCAGCAGCGTGGGCGTCCCACCCCCGAGATAGACGCTCCGCAGGGCCGGCCGCTCCCGCCCGAAGGCGACATCGGCCGCATCGGCGCGCAGCGCGATCTCGGCGAGCAGCGCCTCCGTGAACGCGTCGACCCGCGAGGCCGGACCGCGCGCCGCCGCCCCCGCGTACACGACGAAGTCGCAGTACGGGCAGAGCGAGACACAGAACGGGACGTGGACGTAGAGGGCGACCGGGGGCCGCGGGCCCACGCTAGGCGCTCCCGGGTCGATGCCCGGCACTCCCGGGTGGATGCTCAGCGCTCCCGCGTCTCGCCCGAATCGAGGACCCGCCAGCCCTCCGGGGTCCGCCTGCGACGCTCCACTTCCTCGTCCTCGGTGCCACGCGCCTTCGGGATCCCCGCGTGGCCGGTCGTGAGGAAGATCGCGATGCGGGTGATCGAGTGGCCCAGGAACGCGGCGCCGATGCCGCCGGTGGTTGCGGTCAGCCAGCCGCCCGCAAGGCCGATCAGGAGCGAGGTGACCAGCATGTACCACGGCCTCCCCGGCGCCCCGAGGCGCGTCGCCAGGGCGTACACGATGGCCTGGATGAGGTTCGCGGCATTGGGATCCATCCCCGTGCCCAGCAGGAACCCGAACAGGATCCCGCGGAAGATCGCCTCGTCCAGGAACGCGGTCGCAATCGCGTTGGTCATCTTGGCCGGATACAGGCGGGTCGGCGGGAACCGGACGTAGTGGTAGCGGTAGAGCGCGATGCCCACCGCGATCGCCGCGCCGATCGCCCCGTAGGCGAGGCCCAGGATCACCGCCCCGAGGCGGTCGCCCAGGCCCAGGTAGAGCTGGCCCGCAGGGTCCGGGTGGACCTTGAGCACGAGCAGGATCCCGCCGATGCCCAGGGTGTACCACGCGAGCCTGCGCAGCAGGGACGGGGGACGACCCCAGCGGTCGATGTCGTCGTACTCGGCGGCGTTGAAGCGTTCCGCGTCGAAGCGCAGGATGATCAGCAGGAGCAGCAGCCCGAGGACCATGAGGACCCGCAGCGGGTCCGGCACGTCGTCGAGCAGGCCGAGGACGTCGGGGATGGGCAGATCAGGCATCGGGCGTGCGTCGGCCGAGAGCGCTGGGCATCATTCCTCGCCCATGCGCAGGATCGCGAGGAATGCTTCCTGCGGGATCTCCACGGACCCCACGCGCTTCATCCGCTGCTTTCCTTCCTTCTGCTTCTCGAGCAGCTTGCGTTTGCGGGTGATGTCGCCACCGTAGCATTTCGCGAGGACGTTCTTGCGCATCGCCCGGATGGTCTCGCGTGCGACGACGTGGCTGCCGATGGCCGCCTGGACCGGGACCTCGAACATCTGGCGCGGGATCAGCTGCTTGAGCTTCGCGGCCAGCTGGCGGCCGGTCAGTTGGGCGCGGTCCCGGTGGACGATCAGGCTGAGCGCGTCGACGGGCTCGCCGTTGACCAGGACGTCCAGCTTGACGAGGTTGGCAGCGCGATACCCGGTCTCCTCGTAGTCCATGGACGCATAGCCCTGGCTCCGGCTCTTGAGCTGGTCGTAGTAGTCCACGATCAGCTCGGCCAGCGGCAGCTCGAAGTGCATGTGGACGCGCTGCGGATCGAGGTACTCCATGTTCGCGAAGGTGCCACGCCGACCGGTCGTGAGCTCCATCAGCGCGCCGATGTAGCGGTCCGGCGTCACGACCCCCAGCTTGACCCAGGGCTCCTCGATCGACTCGATCTCGCCGACGTCGGGGAACTTGGCCGGGTTGTCCACGTTGACCCAGCCGCGGTTCATCGTCAGCTCCACCCGGTACTCCACCGACGGGGCGCTCGCGATGAGGTCCAGGTTGAACTCGCGCTCCAGGCGCTCCTGGACGATCTCCATGTGGAGCAGGCCCAGGAAGCCGCAGCGGAACCCGAAGCCCAGGGCGACCGAGCTCTCCGGCTCGTACGTGAACGAGGCGTCGTTGAGGTGCAGCTTCTCGAGGGCGTCGCGGAGGAGCGGGTAGTCGGGACCGCTCAGCGGGTAGAGCCCGGCGAACACCAGGCTCTTCGCCTCCTGGTAGCCCGGCAGCGGCTCGGTCGCGGGCTTGGCCACGGTCGTCACCGTGTCACCCACCTGCGCCTCGCGGACGTTCTTGAGACCCGTCGCGACGTAGCCCACCTCGCCGGCGACCAGCCTGTCGACCGGGACCAGCTGCGGGCGAAAGACGCCCAGCTCCAGGAGCTCCGTCTCGGCGCCGCTCGCCATGAGGCGGATGACGTCGTGATCGTGGAGCGTGCCCTCGGCGAGGCGCACGTAGCAGACGACGCCCTTGTAGGGGTCGTAGTGGGAGTCGAAGACGAGGCCGCGCAACGGTGCCGCGGGATCGCCCCTGGGGGCCGGGATCCGGTCCACGATGGCCTGGAGGATCTCCGGGACCGCCGGTCCCCTCCTTGGCCGACGCCAGGATCACCTCCTCGCGCGGGATCGCGAGCACGTTCTCGAGCTCCTCCATGACGACGTCGGGCTGCGCCGACGGGAGGTCGATCTTGTTGAGGACCGGGATGATCGTGAGGCCCTCGCGCAGGGCGAGGTGGACGTTGGCCAGCGTCTGGGCCTCGATGCCCTGCGCGGCGTCCACGACGAGGATCGCGCCCTCGCAGGCCTGCAGGCTGCGGCTCACCTCGTATGCGAAGTCGACGTGGCCCGGGGTGTCGATCAGATTGAGGCCGTAGACCAGGCCGTCGTTGGCGGTGTGCTCCAGGCGCACGGCGCGGGCCTTGATCGTGATCCCCTTCTCGCGCTCGAGGTCCATGGAGTCCAGGACCTGGCTCATCATCTGCCGGCCCTCGATCGTGTGGGTCAGCTCGAGCAGGCGGTCCGCGAGCGTGGACTTGCCGTGGTCGATGTGCGCGATGATCGAGAAGTTCCGCATGCGGGACTGGGGGATGGTCACGAGGCGGGAGTGTAGCGGGTCGCGTGCGTGGCGCCCCGGCCCACCCGAGGTTCGGAGCCGACCGCCCCCGGGCCTGCAGCGGTGCTACGGACCAGTGGGCGAACGGCTCCGTCGATGCAGGCCCCTGCGGCGTCCACTGGAGTGGTCCTCACCGAACGGGAGCCGGCCTGGGGTGACGCGCCCGTCCGGGGACCGGACCGTAGCGCCGGCCCGAGCCGGTCGCAGCACCGTCCCGGGTCGGACCGGGGCTCCGGACAGTCGCCCGCACGCCCGACGGGTCGTCGTGCGATCCTCCCGCAATGTCCAGGCCCCGCCGGCGCGTCTCCGCCCTCGAGGCACCGCGCGCGCTGCCGCTGTCCCGCCGCCGCTCGCTCGTGGCGCACCACGCCCGGCTGCGGCCGGTGGCGGGCGTCCCCGGGATCAGCCTCCACCTCGCCGACGAGGTGGACCCGGTCTGGCAAGCGACCGAGGAGGCCCTGGGCACCGAGGGCGCACCGATCCCCTTCTGGGCGTTCGCGTGGGCGGGCGGGCTCGCCCTTGCGCGATACGTTCAGGAGCACCCGGCCGAGGTGGCCGGCCTCCGCGTCCTGGACCTCGGGACCGGGAGCGGGCTCGTCGCCATCGCGGCCGCGCAGGCAGGCGCGACCCAGGTGATCGCAGCGGACATCGACCCCTTCGCCGAGGCGGCCGTCGGAATGAACACCCGGGCGAACGGCGTGCATCTGGCATTCGTGCGTCGGGACCTCCTCGACGAGCCCCCGCCCGAGGTTGACGTGCTGCTGGCCGCGGACACCTGGTACGAGGGACCCCTCGCCGAGCGCGTTCTCCCCTGGCTGCGCAGCGCCGCCTCCCGCGGGACGCGCGTCCTGCTCGGCGATCCGGGGAGGAGGTACCTGCCGGCGTCCGGGTTCGTGGTGCTCGCCCGCTACGACGTCCGCTCGACCACGACGCTGGAGGACCGCGAGGTCGTCGAGGCGCGTGTCTTCACCCTGGCCTGAGGACAGCGGCTACGATGCCATGATGACGGACCCCGCTCTTCCCGCCGACCTCGTCGCCAGCTTCCGCCGCTTCCGGAGCGACCGCTACCCGGCCGAGCGCGAGCGCTACGAGCGCCTCGCGAGCGAGGGCCAGCGCCCGCCGACGATGGTGGTCGCCTGCTCCGACTCGCGATCGGGCCCCGAGACCGTCTTCGATGCGCGGCCGGGCGAGTTGTTCGTCGTGCGCAATGTCGCGGCACTCGTCCCCGTGTACGCGCCGGATACGGGCAGCCACGGTGCCTCGGCGGCGCTGGAATTCGCGGTGCTGGCCCTCGGCATCTCCGCCATCGTGGTCATGGGCCACGGGCGCTGCGGCGGCGTGGCGGCGGCCTTCGACGATGCGGCGCCGCTCACGGCCACGGACTTCATCGGCACCTGGGTGGCAGGCCTGCGTGACCTCGGCGCCTACATGGATCCCGCCGTCCACGCGGACCCGGAGCGGCGCCGCCGCGAGCTTGAGCGGCGCACCGTCGAGCAGTCGCTCGTGAACCTGCGCACGTTCCCCTGGATCCGCTCGCGCGAGGCGGCCGGCGGACTGACGCTCGCCGGCTGCTGGTTCGACATCGCGCTGGGCGAGCTCTGGGCGCTGGGTCCATCGGGATGGGCCGCCGTCCCGGAGGCGTGACGCCGGGCGCGAGCCCGCGGGTCTACGATGGCCCAATGAGCACCGACGAGACCACGATTGCTGCCCCCCTTGACCGGATGCCCGAGTGGCAGGCCGTCATGGCCCACCATTCCACGATCAGGGACCGCCACCTGCGGGACCTCTTCGCCGAGGACCCGGAACGCGCGGAGCGCCTGACCGCCGAGGGTGCCGGCCTGTTCCTGGACTACAGCAAGCACCGGATCACCGACGAGACGATGACCCTGCTCCTGGCGGTGGCCAGGGCCGCCCACGTCGAGGACCGGCGAGCGGACATGTTCGGCGGGGCGCACATCAACCGGACCGAGGATCGCGCCGTCCTCCACACGGCCCTCCGCGCCCCCGCCGACCACCACCTGGTGATCGATGGCCACGACGTCATCCCGGACGTCCACGAGGTGCTCGCCAGCATGAGCGCGTTCGCGCTCAAGGTCCGCCGCGGCGAGTGGAAGGGATTCACCGGCAGGCCCGTGCGCAACGTGGTCAACATCGGCATCGGCGGATCCGACCTGGGTCCCGCGATGGCCACCGAGGCGCTGCGCAACTACACCGACCGGTCCATGCGCTTCCGGTTCGTGTCCAACATCGACGGGACGGACATCCGCGACGCGACCCTGGACCTGGACCCGGCCGAGACGCTGTTCGTCGTCAGCAGCAAGACCTTCACCACTCTCGAGACGCTGACCAACGCCCGGACGGCGCGGGACTGGCTCGTGGCCGGGCTGGGTGACGAGGCGGCCGTCGAACGCCACTTCGTGGCGGTGTCGACCAACGCCGAGAAGGTGCGCGAGTTCGGGATCGACACCCGGAACATGTTCGGGTTCTGGGACTGGGTGGGCGGGCGGTACTCGATGGACTCCGCCATCGGGCTGTCGCTGATGGTGGCGATCGGCCCGGATGACTTCCGCGAGCTGCTCGCGGGGTTCCACGCGATGGACGAGCACTTCCTCCACGCGCCGCTCGAGGCCAACCTGCCCGTGCTGATGGCGCTGCTGGGCACCTGGTACGGCAACGCGTTCGGGTTCGAGACCCAGGCGGTCCTCCCGTACAGCCAGGAGCTCTCGCGGTTCCCCGCCTACCTCCAGCAGCTGGATATGGAGTCCAACGGCAAGTCCGTCCGCCTCGACGGCACCCGCGTCACCTATGACACGGGGCCCATCGTGTGGGGGACGGCCGGCACCAACGGTCAGCACGCCTACTACCAGCTGCTCCACCAGGGCACGCATGTCGTCCCGGCCGACCTCATCGGGTTCATCAACCCGACCACCGACATCGGCGACCACCACGACCTGCTCAACGCGAACCTGTTCGCCCAGGCCGAGGCGTTCGCGTTCGGCAAGACGCGTGACGAGGTGATCGCCGACGGCGTCCCCGCGCACCAGGTGGACGCGCGCGTGTTCGAGGGCAACCGGCCCACGTCCGTCCTGCTGGCCGACAAGCTCACGCCCCGCGTGCTGGGCTCGCTGATCGCCCTGTACGAGCACAAGGTCTTCGTGCAGGGCGTTCTGTGGGGGATCGACTCGTTCGACCAGTGGGGCGTGGAGCTGGGCAAGGTCCTCGCGACGCGGATCGCCGGCGAGCTGATGAGCCCCGCGGCGGACGTCTCGGTCGGGCACGACAGCTCCACGGCGGCACTCATCCGGCGCTACCGCTCGCGGCGGCAGCGCCGAGGCTGTAGGGCCTCCCCGCGCCAGCGTCATCCGCGATCGAATCGAATCCGACCTCCCGGTGCGAGACCACGGGCCGAGACTCGGGTTTCGGGTTGCAGCCCCCGAGTGCCGGCCCGTGGATGGCATCCGATGTCGGATGAGGCGCTGGGCGACAGCCGCGGACAGGGATACTTGCTGCTGGCCGATTCCGGCGCGGCTCTGCTACCATTCGCCGTCGCGCCTCGGGCAGGCTTCGCCCGCGCGCGTCGTGATTCACTCGCACACACACGGAACGGAGATCAGCCACCTTGGCTAGAACGCCCCGGAAATGGCAGGGCGCTCGCAACCCGTCCGGGCTGAAGCGCGTCCGCCAGGCTGAGCGCCGGCACGCGATCCTGCAGCCCCGTCGGTCCGCGGCGAAGACCCTCGTTGCCAAGGCCGTCACGGTCGCCACTGCCCAGCCCGAGAGCGCGGACGTCGCGACCTCGCTGAGCGCGGCCATCTCGGCCCTCGATCGCGCCGCCAAGGCGGGCGCGATCCATCCGAACGCCGCAGCGCGCCGCAAGAGCCGCCTCACGCTCAAGGTCAACGCCGCCGTGGGTGGCGGGGCCGTCGTGAGCGCCGGGCACGTCGCGAAGTCCACCGGCAAGGCCGCAGCGGCGAAGGCCGCCAAGGCCCGCATCGCCGCCGGCAAGGCCGTCAAGGCCAAGGGCGCCCAGACCGCCGCCGGCAAGGCACGCGCCGCCCTCAGCAAGACCACCCGCGCCGAGGCCGCTCCGGCCGCGGCGCCGGTCGCCGAGGCCCCGGCCGCGAAGACGACCCGCGCCAAGGCAGCGCCGAAGGCGACCGCGACCAAGGGACGCGACCAAGACCGCGGCTGCCAAGACGACCGCCAAGGCCGCGCCGAAGGCGACCGCGGCCAAGACCACGACCGCGAAGACCACCAAGGCCGCGCCGAAGGCGACGGCCAAGGCGACGGCCAAGCCGGCCGCGGCGAAGGCTGCACCGAAGAGCGACGAAGGCCACAGAAGCCCGAGTAGTCCTCGACCTCTCGTCGATCACCGAAGCGCCCCGGTCATCGACCGGGGCGGCTTCCTGATTCCACCCGCGCACGGGCCTCAGGCCGGGGTGGGGGCCTCGCCGGCGGCGTCGTCCTCGGGCCTGCGCCGGTTCGTGACGCCGTACATGAAGCCGCCGATGAGCGACCCACCCAGCGACAGCGCGAGGAACGCCCCCGCCGTGTTGAGCTGGTCGCCCCAGTAGAAGCGGGTGAACGAATCCACGTCCGTGATCCCGGCCGCCTCGAAGTCGGGACCCCGGCCGATGGCCAGGTAGCGCTCGTAGACGCAGTCGGGCCCTGTCTCGCAGGTGAGGCGTCCGCCGGAGGACGCGTCCCGGTAGCCATCGTCCGCGACGAAGAACAGGCCCTTCACCGCGAGGTACAGCACCGCGAGCGTGAGGCCGGTGACCAGCCCCGCGAACAGCGCGTTGGCGATGACCCGGCCCCACGGCCCGCCGCGCCGGTCGGACCGGGCGTTGGCGTAGTACCCGATCATCATCCCGCCGAACAGGGCGGACGGAACGACGAGGAACTCGATCGGGATCACGAGCAGGAACGAGACGCCGATCGTGACGGCCATGCCCAGGCCGACCCAGGCGGCCCCGACGGCTCCCCGGTCGATGAAACGGCTCACGGCGCACCCCCCTCGCGGAGGATGCGCCGTGCGCGTTCGGTGCGCTCCGGAGATCAGAAGATCCCGCGGCCGGCCGCGCCCGAGAGCGCCGCTCGACCCAGGTACCGGGCGTCGTCGCCGAGCTCGTCGGCGATGCGCAGCAGCCGGTTGTACTTGGCGACCCGCTCGGAGCGCGAGGGGGCGCCGGTCTTGATCTGGCCGGTGCCCATCGCGACCACGAAGTCGGCGATGGTGGTGTCCTCGGTCTCACCCGAGCGGTGGGACACGACGGCGGACCAGCCCGCGCGCCGCGCGAGGTCGATCGCGTCGATCGTCTCGCTCAGCGTCCCGATCTGGTTGAGCTTGATCAGGACCGAGTTCATGGCCTGCTCGGTGATGCCGCGGCGGATGAAGGCCGGGTTGGTCACCAGGATGTCGTCACCGACAAGCTGGACCCTGTCACCCAGGCGGGTGTTCAGCTCCTTCCAGCCGGCCCAGTCCTCCTCGGCCAGTCCGTCCTCGAGCGACACGATCGGGTAGCGGGCGACCCAGTCGGCCCACAGGTCGACCATCTCGCCCGACTCGAGGGTGCGCCCTTCCCGCTCCAGGCGGTACTGGCCGGTGACGCCCTCGACGCCGGTGCCTTCCACGAGGAACGAGCTGGCAGCCGGATCGAGCGCGATCGCGACCTGCTCACCGGGCTTGTAGCCGGCCTTCTCGATCGCCCGCAGGATGACCTCGATGGCGGCCTGGTTGGTCGGCAGGGACGGCGCGAAGCCGCCCTCGTCGCCCTGGCCCGTGGCGTGTCCCTCGTCGTGAAGGATCGTGCGCAGCGCCGCGAAGATCTCCGCGCCGGCCCGCAGCGCCTCCGGGAACGAGGCGAGCCCGACGGGCATGACCATGAACTCCTGGAAGTCCGTGGAGTCCTGGGCGTGCTTGCCGCCGTTGAGGATGTTGAACATCGGGACCGGCAGGATCCGGGCCCCGACGCCGCCGAGCCAGCGGTAGAGCGGCATCTCGTGGGCCGAGGCGGCCGCGTGCGCGCACGCCAGCGACACGCCGAGGATGGCGTTGGCGCCCAGCTCGGCCTTGTTGGGCGTGCCGTCCAGCTCGATCAGGACGTCATCGATGTCGGACTGGTCCGCGGCGTCGAAGCCGAGGATCGAGGGCCCGATGCGCTCGGTGACGTTGGAGACGGCCGTGAGGACGCCCTTGCCGCCGAAGCGGCCCTTGTCGCCGTCACGCAGCTCCACGGCCTCGAACAGGCCGGTCGAGGCGCCCGACGGGACCGCGGCCCGGCCCAGCGAGCCGTCCTCGGTGACGACGTCGACCTCGATGGTCGGGTTGCCCCGCGAGTCGAGGATCTCCCTGGCGTCGACCCAGGCGATGGTGGTGTCGCTCACTTGGCACCCTCCCGGTCCAGGAGGACCGTCACGCCCGGCAGCTCACGTCCCTCGAGGAACTCGAGGGAGGCGCCGCCGCCGGTGCTGATATGCGTCATCTTGTCGGCCAGGCCCTGCTGGGTGATGGCCGCGACGGAGTCGCCGCCACCGATCACGACCTTGGCGCCATCGGCGGCCCGGTCGGCCAGGAAGCGTGCGACGGTCTTCGTGCCGTGCGCGAAGCTCGGGATCTCGAACACGCCCAGCGGGCCGTTCCAGAGCACGGTCTTCACGTCGGCCAGGGCCGCCTCGATGTTCTCGAGGCTCTGCTTGCCCACGTCCACGATGTGCCAGCTCGCCGGGACCTTGTCCACGGACAGCGTCTTGTGCTCGGTGCCGCGGGTGACCTCCTTGGCCACGACCACGTCCACCGGGAGGACGATCCTGACGCCCTTCTCCTCGGCCGCCGCCAGGATCGCCCTGGCGTCCTCGACCCGGTCGGGCTCGGCCAGGCTCTTGCCGATGGCCTTGCCCTGCGCGAGCAGGAAGGTGTTCGCCATCCCGCCGCCGATGACCATGATGTCGACCTTGGCCAGCAGGTTCTTGAGGACCTTGATCTTGTCGCTGACCTTGGCCCCGCCGATGATCGCCGCGAACGGGTGCTCGGGGTTGTTGACCAGCATGCCCAGGTTCGCGATCTCCTTCTCCATCAGGAAGCCGGCGTAGGCCGGGCGGAGCTTCGCGATCCCCACCGTCGAGGCGTGCGCACGGTGCGCCGTCCCGAAGGCGTCGTTGACGTAGACGTCGCAGTACGCCGCGAGGGCTGCGGCGAACTCCGGGTCGTTCTTCTCCTCTTCCACGTGGAAGCGGAGGTTCTCGAGCAGCAGGATCTCGCCGTTGCGGAGGCGGCCGACGGCATCCTCCGTTCCGGCACCCAGGGCATCGCCCGTGACCGGCACGGTCTTGCCCATCAGCTGGCCGAGGCGCTCGCCCACGGGGCGGAGCCGGAGGCTGTCGGAGACCTTGCCGTCGGGCCGGCCGAGGTGGCTGGCCAGGATGATACGAGCGCCCTGCGCCTGCAGGTGCTTGATCGTGGGCAGCGCGGCGCGGATGCGCGAGTCGTCGGTGACCCGCCCGTCCTGCAGCGGGACGTTGAAGTCCACGCGCACGAAGACGCGCTTGCCCGCGGCGTCCAGATCCTGGACGGTGAGCTTGTCCATTGTCACGTTCCTTCCGGGAGCCGCTACGGGCTCCGGGTCACATGCGGTCGGCGACGTACTTCACGAGGTCGGCGACGCGGCAGCTGTAGCCCCACTCGTTGTCGTACCAGGCGATGACCTTGATGAAGTTGCCACCCAGGACCATGTTGGACGGGAGGTCGATGATCGAGGACCGGCTGTCACCGCGGAAGTCGCTCGAGACGAGCGGGTCGTCGCAGGCTCCGAGGATGCCCTTGAGCGGGCCGGCGGCGGCGTCGCGGAAGGCCTGGTTGAGCTCCTCGAGCGTGACGTCCTTCTCGAGCTCCGCGGTGAAGTCGACGACGGAGACCGTCGGGGTCGGGACGCGCAGGCTGAAGCCGTCGAACTTGCCCTTGAGGTCCGGGATCACGAGGGCGAGGGCCTTGGCGGCGCCGGTCGTCGTCGGGATGATGTTCAGACCGGCGGCGCGGGCGCGGCGCGGATCCTTGTGGGCCACATCCAGGATGCGCTGGTCGTTCGTGTAGCTGTGGATGGTGTTCATCAGGCCGCGCTTGATGATCCAGTTGTCGTGGACGACCTTCGCGGCGGGCGCCAGGCAGTTGGTCGTGCAGGACGCGTTGCTGATGATGTTGTGCTTGGCCGGGTCGTAGTCGCCCTCGTTCACGCCGAGGACGATCGTGATGTCCTCCTTCTTGGCGGGCGCGGAGATGATGACCTTCTTGGCGCCGGCCTGGATGTGCGCGGCGGCCTTCTCGGCATCGGTGAACAGGCCGGTCGACTCCAGCACGATGTCCACGCCCAGATCGCCCCACGGCAGGGTGGCCGGGTCCTTGACCTGGAGGACCTTCACGACCTTGCCGTCGACGACGATCGCGTCTTCAGTGTGGCTGACCTCGCCGGGGTAGGCGCCGTACGTCGAGTCGTGCTTGAACAGGAGGGCGTTGGTCTTGACGTCCACGAGGTCGTTGACGGCGACCACCTCGACGTCGGGGGCGCGCTCGATGAGCGCCTTGAGGGACTGGCGGCCGATGCGGCCGAAGCCGTTGATGCCGACGCGAGTGGTCATCGAGGAACCTCCTGATAGGTGGCAAGTAGATCGACGAGCGACCGGGCAGGCGCGCTCGACGGGGAGACGTGGCGAACCGAGGGACGAACCCTTCGCTGCCCGCTTGCGATACCCGGTCGGGGCGACGTCGGGAGCGCTGCCTCTACCACCGGACGCGTGGCAGTGACGGCGACCCCGAAGACGGCCGGCGCTCCCTGGCGGGGGCGTCGGGCGGAGGATCGGAGATCGTGGGAGTTCGTTCCCGCTCGACGCGAAACCATGCCGAGGCCGGGAGCGATGACCTTGAGTGCGGACAGGGTGTGACCTCGGCGGGTGCAGGTTCGAGCGTTCGGGTGAATCTTAGCAAAGGGGCTGGCACGCTCAGCCGACGGGCGGCCCGGTCCGCACGGGCCACTGCGACCCTGCCGGAACACCATTGAGCCCCCACCGGCCGGGCCGGAGGGGGCTCTTGGTCATCGCGAACGATAGGGGGCCGTCAGCCGCCGATCCGGTAGACCTTGCCGCCACACTCGGGGCACGTGCCCTTGAGGGCCGGCTTGCCGTTCTTCATCGTGACCTGCTCGGCGTTCTGGACTTCGACCTTCTTCTTGTCCTTGACGCAGTAGGCCTCTGCCATTGTCCGGTCCTCCTCACGCAAGCCGCGTCGCGAGAGCACGCCTCTCGAATCCACGGGATCGCTGGGCTCTGGCGCTCAGTTCGGTACCCAGAGCGACGGGCGCCATCGCGCCGCCCCGGCCTGTGTCTTCTGGCGGTCGATCTCCGCGAGGATCCGGAGGCTCTCGAGCCCCGTATCGATCGCGGCGGCTTCCGCCCGATCCTTGATGTCGCCTTCGACGAACGCTCCGGTCCGGCGGTTGGCATACACGGCGCACACGACACCGGCACGACAGCCACCCAGCCCGGCTAGCACGAGGACCGCCGAGGCCTCCATCTCGAAGTTGAGGATGCCCTGGCGGGCCATCTCTTCAGCGAGGTCAGGGTAGCGGATGGGCAGTTGCGGGATCGGGCGACCCTGCGCACCGTAGAACCCAGGCGCCGTGGCCGTGATCCCGACGTGGTGGCGCAGGCCCAGTCCCTCGGCGGCCTCCACGAGCGCGACGACCGCCTCGTAGTGGGCGACCGCCGGGTACCCCTCGTGCACGAACCAGTTGGTGGTGGTCTCCAGCCGGACGGAGCCGGTCGAGATCACCAGGTCACCGAGCTCCATGCCGGGCTGGAGGGCGCCGCAGGAGCCGATTCGGATGAAGGTGGGACGCTCGACGAGGGCAAGGATCTCGCTGATCACGATCTCGACGTTGTCCGTGCCGATGCCGGTGGACACGCACGAGACCCGGAGGCCCTTGTACAGGCCGGTCGCGCTGGCGAACTCACGGTGGCGGTGGGTGCGCTCGACGGAGTCGAAGCGCGCTGCGACTCGCTCGACGCGATCCTGGTCGCCCGGGAGGAGGATGTAGTCCGCCAGCTCACCCGGGCCGAGCCCGATGTGGTACTGCCGCTCGCCGGCGGGGACCGCGACGCGTTCGTCCGCGTTCGGCAAGTGCTCGCTCCCTGGTTCGCCCACGCTCGGATGGCGTGAGGCTCGCCCGAGGATAGGGGGGCGATTCCACGAGCGTCAAGCCGGCTCGCGCACGCTCGAGCCGTACAGGGCCGCACGCGGGCGACGGCGAGGCCCCCGAACGGGCGGTCAGCCGGGGCCGAGCCGGCCCGTCCGGGGTCACAGGATGGCGTGGTCAGCCCGCCGGATGCGGGCCTGCGGGGGGCGGTGGGGCGGCGACGATGGCATCCAGGCGAGCCTCGATGCGCGCCCGTGCCCGCCGGCGCCCGGCCCTGACCCGATGGGCCGCGAGGGCTGCCGCGATGGCGCCCGCGAGCGCGACTGCGGCCAGCCCCACGACCAGGGGGGCCGGGTTGCGGCCTGCGACCAGCGTGGCGGAGTCCAGCGCAGGATTCGGATCGCCGGGTGTGCCGCCGCCCCCTGAACCCGTCCTGGCAAGCAGGCGACCAGCGGGCGAGTCGCCATCGTCGTCCAGGTCGCCAAGCAGGACCACGCCGGCAACGTCGCTCACGACGAGCACGACCTCGCCGCGGACCTCCGGTGTCCCCGTGGCGTTGACCGCATCACCCGGCTGGAGGAGCGTAGCGAGCTCGACGGCCGGCCCCTCGAGCACGATCCTCGCCGACCCGGTGCCGTCGTCGAGGCGGAAGGCCCCCGACTCGACGGCCGTCACGAGGCCGCCCACGCGAACGGTCGCCCCTAGCCGCGTGGCGAGATCCGCCAGGGTGACATCCGCGCCGGCCGGGATGGCCGTGCCTGGGGACCCACTCCCCGGGCCGGTCGCGGGTGAGCCGTCGCCTCCGGGGACCTCTGTGCCGTGGGACGCGCCGCCAGCGCCTTCGGGGGCCGACGACGCGACCGCGCTGGGTGGACCAAGGACGAGGTCGAGCGCCGAGCGCGGCACGACCGCGAACCGCTGGTCCGTCGCCGTGGGGTACGGTCGCTTGACGATGCCCGTGACGGTGGCCCGGCGACCTTCCGCGACCGTCGGGGCCGCGATGCCGCCGCCCGGCAGGCCGACGAGTGGGATGCGGATGCCGTCGGCGACAAGCTCGGCAGTCCAGCGGTCGCCGGACCGGTGGACGTCGGACAGCGTCCCGCGAACGCGCACGAGACGCCACTCGGTGGCGGCACCCGGGGCCGCCCGCAGGTCCCGAACCTTGGGTACGCGCCGCCCAACGACGCTGACTGCGTCCACCCGCAGGCGCGGCGCGCCCCAAGCGCGCCCCACCATGCCGCTCGCGCGGACCCGCACCCCGGGCCGGATGGAGGCATCAGGACGGGCGAGGTACAGCTCGATCGCGGCCGTGCCGTCCTCGACGATCGTCCGCCGGCCCGAGGCATCCAGGAGCGTTGTTGCCACCGTCACGGTTCCCTCGACGGTGACGCGCTTGCCCTCACGCTGGCGCGCAAGAGCGATCGTCACGCGAGGAGCCGCGGCCGGGGAAGCGGATGCGCGTGGCGACGGATGCGGCGAGGTCCTCGGTGAGGCCGACGCGTGCGGAGAGGCCGACGCGTGCGGAGAGGCCGAGGGGCCGGCCATCGGTAGCACGTCCTCCGCGTCACGAACCCAGAGGCGGTACCCGTCGAGCGCGCCCTTGCGCGAAGCACGCTGGCCGACGATGCCGGTCAGGGTTGCCGTGGTGCCCTTGCGCAGCAGCGACATGTCCAGACCGGCCGACCCATCGGCCATGACCCGCAGCGGGATGCCGTCCACGCCTCGAAGCGTGAAGGCCACGTCGCCGCTCGTCGCCCTGGTCGGTTCGGCGGTGATCGTTCCGCTGACGCGAGCAAGGCGACCCTCGGTCCCCTCGGTCACCGCTCCGGCCTCGAGCGCGAGGGGCGGAGGAAGGTCGCCGTGACCGATGAGCGAGAGGCCCCCCACGACCAGACGGAGCTCGGTCTGGCCGTACGGGGCGGCAACCGTGCCGCGCAGTTCGACCAGCGTGCCGCGTCCCGGGGCGACCTGCCCGTCGGCGAGGCGCACCGGGACGCCGCCCGACCCGTCGCCGATCGCGATCAGACGTGGCGTTCCCAAGCGCCCGGCCTCGGCGATGACGACGCCACGGACCGTGGCGGTCCCGCCAACGGTGACCATGCGCGCCTCGGCGACGGTGAGCGGCGCCGCCGACGGTGGAGCGGTCGGGGTCGGCGAGGGGCGGGGTGTCGCCGAGGGGCGGGGTGTCGCCGAGGGGCGGGGTGTCGGGCTCGCCGCTGGCGTCGGCGACGAGCTGGGGGCCTGGCTCGCCGTTGGCGTGGGCTGCGGTGTGGGCGAGGGCGACGGGACGGGCGGCTCGATGACGAGCTCGCCCGGCAGCGTCGCATAGAGCCGGTAGCCGGCGAGACCCGTGCCCCCGCTGTCGCGCTGGCCAAGCGGGCCCGTCGCAGTGACGACGTCGCCCCGCCCGGGGTCAGCGTCTCCCAGCGCCGCTGGCCCGACGATCACGCGGACCGGACCGGTGCCGTCGTCGATGATCAGACCCAGGCCGTCACTCAAGGCCGATGGCGCTTCTGTGACCGTTCCGACGAGCGTCAGCCGCAGCCCCTCGACGGGCTCACCCGCTGCGCCTGTGACGCAGGGGAGGGGCGCCGGCAAGGCGTCGTGGCCCAGCACGACCACGCTCCCGGCGGTCACGCGGAGCGTCCGCTGGGCGTATCGCGAGTCGACGGTGCCTGCGAGGCGCACGCGGCTCCCGGCCTGGACTGCCGGGACCAGCTCTGTGTCGAGGTACACGGCCAGTCCGGCCGTCGCATCCTGCACGAAGCCCGTGCGCCCGCTCTCCAGGCCGCCGAGGGCGGTGGTCAGGGTGCCCTCGACGATCACGGCCGCTCCGTCCTGCAAGTCGCGCGCAGCTGAGATCGGGGTCGGCGTGGGCGACGGGGTCGGCGTGGGCGACGGGGTCGGCGTGGGCGACGGGGTCGGCGTGGGCGACGGGGTCGGCGTGGGCGACGGGGTCGGCGTGGGCGACGGGGTCGGCGTGGGCGACGGGGTCGGCGTGGGCGACGGGGTCGGCGTGGGCGACGGGGTCGGCGTGGGCGACGGGGTCGGCGTGGGCGACGGGGTCGGCGTGGGCGACGGGGTCGGCGTGGGCGACGGGGTCGGCGTGGGCGACGGGGTCGGCGTGGGCGACGGGGTCGGCGTGGGCGACGGGGTCGGCGTGGGCGACGGGGTCGGCGTGGGCGACGGGGTCGGCGTGGGCGACGGGGTCGGCGTGGGCGACGGGGTCGGCGTGGGCGACGGGGTCGGCTCCCACGCCAGCCCCTGCGGCAGGGGCGCCGCGTTGACCGAGAAGTCCACGGCGTTGTCGTTGGTGTCCGTCGCAACGCGGTCGATGGACCGGCCCGCCGCGGGCGCAGGCGCAGCCGCACCCTCAACGAACGAGTTCAGGGCATCGCCCCAGCCAACCGCATCGACAGGGATCCCGCCCGCAGGACGGAGCACGATGGAGCCGCCGGTGGCGGCCAGCCCCCCTGCGTAGGTCGCGTCGGCCGCCGCCGCGTAGACGCCGAGTGCGTTCGCCAGCAGGACCCGACGTCCCGGCTCGACCAGCAGCGATGCCGTCCAAGCCACCTTGCGGGTCACCGTCGCGCCCGAGCTCGTGACGTAGGCCACCTCGAGGCCGGCCAGGTCCACGGGCACCACGCCCGCGTTGGCCAGCTCCACGTACTCATCCGAGGCAGAGGAGCCTCCGGTGACGATCTCGGCGACCACGAGGCCGTCCGACGGCGGCCAGCCGATCGCCGCCGCTGCCTCCATCGGTGCAGATCGGGGCGGCGGCGGCCATGCGGCAGCGCCGAGCAGCAGGACAACCATGAGCGCGGCATATGCCGCGAGCCGGGCACGCGCCATCGAGGACCTCCGGGCGGGAACATCGGCGGCGGGGCAGGCGAGCGGCAGGCTACCCCACGCCACTTACGTGCTGCTCACACGCCCGTCCGGCGGCGAGCCGGTACCATGCAGCGGCCGCGTCCATCGCGCGCAGCCGTCGTTACCACCAGGAGGAGCTCGTGGCCCGCGCCAAGCGAACCGATCGCACCGAGGCCCGTCGCCGCCATCGAGCGGAGCAGGCCACGCTGGCCACCACCGAGCCCGGTGACGAGATCGCGGCCCCGACGAAGGGCAAGTCCCCCGCGCAGGGCGGCCCGCCGGAGCGTCCCGGCATCAGGACGGCGTTCCGCGGCGCGATGCGCCCGCTTGACATGCGGGGCGACCTCAAGGCGTTGCCGCAGGTCCTCACCAACTGGGGCTTCCTCGCGGCGATGGGCATCACGATCGGGGCGGCAGCCCTGTTCGTCATCGCCTACTCCGACGCGATGGCCGCCATCCCGGTCGGCACCGCGACCCCGGAACAGCTCGAGCAGGTGGTCGGGTCCAGCACGATCCCCTACTTCCTGGGCACGATGGCGCTCCAGCCACCGCCCGCGATCGGCGCGTTCCTGATCGGCTTCGCGGCCAAGCGCGCCAGCTGGCTCGGCGGCCTGATCTACGGCATCTTCGTCACCATCGTGGCGATCGTCGTCCTCCAGACGCCGGCCGGACGCCTGCTCACCGGCGACGGCTCCGCGGAGGCGGTCATCGTCGGCCACGCCGCCTGGTCGCCGATCGGCGCCGCGCTGTTCGCGTCGGCCGCCGCGTGGTACCGCCGGTTCCTGGACCTCGCGAACCCGAACCGCCAGGCCCAGCAGCAGGCGCGCAAGGCGAAGCAGAAGCCCGCTCGCTGATCGCGCGGTCCGGTCCGGCGACCGGGCGATCCCCCGCGACCTGGCGACTTCGCCACGGCACGTGGCCTTGCCAATCCGTCGACGGCCGCCACCCGAAGAAGTGGGCAGACGCGTCTCGCCTCGGAGTCGGCGGCCCCGTAACGGAAGCTCGGGCCGGACCGGGGTCGCCGCCCTCGGGGCGAGGCGGGTCAGGCGGCAGCGGTTCTCCTCCTCTCCCCGCTGTCGCCCCCACTCTCCCTCATGCGGTGACCTCCCCGGTCACCGCATGCCCGTCTCCCACACGCAAGCGGCGCTAACGAACGCCGCATCCCCGCCTGGCCGATCTGGCGCACCCCGGGGGGCGCCCCGGGGCCGCCCGTCCGCGCGGTCGCCTCCACCAACGGAAGCACCTCGCGCGCCACGACGTTCACCACCTCGCCGTCACGCTGCAGGTCCCCGTCCACCAGCAGCAGGGCGTGACGCCGGACCACCGAGCGCAACCGGGCCCAGGTGTCCGGCCAGAGCGTGACGTTGACCATCCCGGTCTCGTCCTCGAGGGCGAGGAACACCGTGCCGCGCGCCGTCATCGGGTGCTGGCGTGTGACCACCAGGCCGCCCAGGAGCACCCGGCCCGGCCGCCGCTCGGCAAGCGAGCCGTTCGTGACCGCGCCAAGCCGGTCCAGCGATCCCCGGAACAGCGCCACGGCCTGGAGCCGCGCGTCCAGCCCCACCACCGCGTAGGCGTCACCCAGTCGCTCCGGCTCGGTCAGCGGCGGCAGCGACGGCGCCTCCGTCGCGGGCAGCCGCAGGTCCATCGGCCGGCCGGCGGCGCGGGTGATCCCCTTCGACCCCCGCGTCTTCCCGTCCACGCGCCCCTTCGACGCCCCGGCCACCTCGCGCAACTGCCACAGGAGCTCCCGCCGCGGCCGCCCCAGCGAGTCCAGCGCGCCCGCGCGGATCAGCCGCTCCACGACCTCCTCCGCCAGGCCGGTCCGCTCCACCACGTCGGCCAGGTCCGCGTATGGACCGCGAGCGAGCTCGGCGTCCAGGCGCACCTGCTGCTCCTCGCCGATCCCCTTGACCAGGTGCAGCCCCAGCCGGATCCCCCAGCCGGTCATCGACTCCGCCGCCCACCGATCGCGCGAGGCAGCCGCCGGGATCACGCACGCGGACGAACGCACGGGCGACGGGCCGGGCCTCGATCCCGCAGCCGTCGGGCAGCGGCTCGCCCCCATCGACGTCGTGGGTGCCGTCGTCGCCCACCGTCCCCGCCAGCGCCCAGCCCGGCCGGCCGACCCACTCGGTCGTCGTCCGGTAGGCGCTCCGGTTGACGTCCACCGGCAGGATCGCCACGCCGTGGCGCTTGGCATCGTTGACGAGGACCTCGACCGGGTAGAAGCCCATCGGCTGGGCGTTGATGAGGCCGGTCACGAACTGGGCCGGGTAGAACAGCTTGAGGAAGCTCGATTCGTAGGCGGTGCGGGCGAAGGCGGCGGCGTGGCTCTTGGCGAAGCCGAAGCTGGCGAAGGCGGCGCACCGCCGGAACAGCTCCTCCGCGTCCTCGCGCGGCATCCCGTGGATGCGCTCGCAGCCGTCCACGAACTCGGCGTGGAGCTTCTCCATCTCGCGCTCCGAGCGGTACGTGCCCATCGCCCGCCGGAACGCATCCGAGCCCGCCGGCGTGAAGCCTGCGACGTCGATGGCGATCCGCATCACCTGCTCCTGGTACAGGATCACGCCCAGGGTGTCGTGGAGGATGGGCTCCAGGCTCGGGTGGAGATACGTGACCGGCTCCAGGCCCTGCTTGCGTCTGAGGTAGGGATGGACGGCGTTGCCCTGGATGGGACCGGGGCGGATGATCGCGACTTCGACGACCAGGTCGTCCAGGCTCTGCGGCCTCGACTTCGGCAGCGTCTGCATCTGCGCTCGCGACTCCACCTGGAACACGCCGACCGTGTCCGCGGCCCCGAGCATCTCGAAGACCTCAGGGATCTCCTCCGGGATGCGGTCGAGGTCCAGGCAGACGGCGCAGTCGTGCTCGATCAGCTGGACGGTCTCGTCGATGGCCGCCAGCATCCCGAGGCCCAGCAGGTCGAGCTTGATCAGCTTCATCGTCTCGACATCGCGCTTGTCGTACTGGACGACGACGCGGCCGGGCATGGTCGCGCGCTCGACGGGGGCAATGTCGATGAGCGGGGCGGCGGTCACGAGCATGCCCCCGCTGTGGATGGAGAGGTGGCGGGGGAAGCCGTCGATGCGGGCGCACAGCTCCAGCCAGCGCTCCCAGTCCGGGAGTTGCGCGACGGAACCCTCGTGGCGCTCCGGGACCTTCGGGGAATCCGAGGGCCGAGGCGACGCGACGCCGGACCCGGTCCCCCGCCCAGCCCGGAGCCATGCGACGCTGGCCGGGGAGTCGCCCGGGCCACCCTCGTCGTCGCCCGGGCCGCCGGACCGGATCGCGGGTGCAGCGCCCGGGGCGCCCTCCCAGGTGCCGTTGCCGGGATCACCGCCGGGCGAGAACGTCCCAACCCGGTGCCGGAGCCAGTGGTCCCCCTCATCCCCGCCGAGCCGACGCTCGGGCAGCGGCGGTTCCCCGTTCCGTGGCGATCCCCCGTTCCGTGGCGATTCCCCGTTCCGTGCCGATTCCCCGTTCCGTGCCGACTCGTGACCCACCACGGAGTCAGATCCGGGACTCGCATGCAGGGGTCGCGCCGATTCCTGCACGAATCCGGCGTGAGCTCCTCGTGGAACCTCTCCAGATGACCCGGCGGCGAGTCGCGGCAGGCCCTCGGGACCTGGAGGTGCCCCCAGCCGCCCACCGCGCTCGTGGTTGAGCTGGCCCATCGCGTCGGTGAGCCCGCGCTCACCGGCCAGGGCCGCCGCGCCCGCCACCGCCAGCTCGGCCACGACCCGTCGCGAACCCCGCACCGCATCCCCGGGGGCATCGCCCGGGGACTCCCCCGGGCCATCGCCCGTGCCTTCTCCCGGCCGCGCGAAGAACCCCCCGAACCCGCCCTCGGCCTCGAGGTCCCGCCGGACCATCACGGAGTCGTACGTCTCGAGCGCCTTCGCCACCCGGTCCACCAGCGGCCGCGGGAACCCCAGCGCGTACCCCACCTCGCGGACCGCGGACCGCGCCCGATACGTGACGAGATTGCAGACCATCCCCGTGTGCTCGGGCCCGTACTTCCCGTAGACGTACTGGATGACCTCCTCCCGACGCTCGGAGCTGAAATCGATGTCCACGTCCGGGTACGCCGTCCGCCCCTCGTTGATGAACCGCTCGAACAGCAGCTCGTGGCGGATCGGGTCCACGCGGGCGATCCCCAGCACGTAGGTCACGATCGAGCCCGCGGCGCTGCCGCGGCCCTGGGCCGGGATCCCGCGCTGCTTCGCGAACTGCATCAGGTCCCAGCAGATGAGGAAGAACTCCGCGAGACCCGTCCGCTCGATGACATCCAGCTCGTGGGCCAGCTGCCGCACCACCGCAGGTGTGAGCGGGTGGTAGCGGCGCCGGGCACCCTCCCAGCACAGTTCGGACAGGTGGGAGAAGGGCGTCTGGCCCTTCGGCACGGGGAAGCCCGGGAAGCGGTAGCGCTCGAAGGTGAGCTCGACGCGGCAAGCGCCCGCGATCTCGACGCTGTTGGCGATGCCCTCGCGCCAGGCTTGTGCCAGCACCGGGTCCGCGACGGCGCTGGCGCCGTCGCCCGGGGGGAGGGCCAGCAGCTCCGGCGCGCCCTTGAGGTACGACTCGCCGTCCGGCCGCCGCAGGTCCGCAAGATCGGCGAGGGACCGGCCGTGGCGGATCGCCGTCAGCACGTCCTGCAGCTCCCGGCCCTCGGGGAGCGCGTAGTGGACGTCGTTCGTGACCACGACCGGCAGTCCCAGCTCGGCCGCCAGGCGCGCCGTCTCCGAGGCGAGCCAGTCGTCGTCGGGCAGGAGGTGGTGCGAGAGCTCGAAGACGAACCCGGCGCCTGCTGCGCCAGTGCGGCCGGGAGACGAGCCGCCGCCCCCGCGCGACCCGGGGGCCGACCCGAACAGCGCCGCGTACCGCTCCGCCACGGCCCGTGCACCCTCGCGATCCCCTGCCCGGAGCCGCCTGGCCAGCTCCCCGTGCCGGCACCCCGACAGCGCGATCAGCCCCTCCGCGTGCTCCGCGAGCAGCGCCTGCGTGAACCCGGGGACGGCCTTCGTGCCCGCCAGGTTCGCCCGCGACACCAGCCGGCACAGGCTCGTCCAGCCGGTCGCGTCCCGCGCCAGCAGCACGAGGTGCGGCCCACGCTGTGCCTCGCCGATCCCCCGGTGGTCCTCCTTGCGGACCTCACGGTGGCCGGGCAGCCGGGCGCGATCCGGGCGAGGACGGGCGGGGCGGCCCTCCAGGACGCGAGGCGGCTCCGGGACCACCGGCGCTCGCCTCCCCGGCTTCCACGCGCGCCTCGCCGGCACCACGATCCCACCCGGGTCCGGCACCGCGGCATCGATCAGCTCGATCTCGATCCCGATGACCGGGCTCAGCCCCGCGGCCTCCGCGGCGGCAGAGAACCGGACCGCGCCGTACAGGCCCTGGTGGTCCGTGATCGCGAGCCCGGCCAGGCCCAGCTCCACGGCCCGCGCGACGAGGTCGTCCGGTGCGGATGCGCCATCCAGGAACGAGAAGTGGCTGTGGCAGTGCAGCTCGGCATAGGGGGGATGGGCCACGGCGGCGATCTCCGGGGGCGGGCAGGAATGATAGAACATCTGTTCTATCAACGTCCAGCCCGAAGCGGCTCCGTCAGCCCTCGACGATCACCTCGCCCAGGGACCCGAGCACGACGTGCGCCCCGGCCGCCGCGAGGTCCACGTCCGGCCGCTCCGGCACGCCGACCACGAACAGACCGGCCGCGAGCGCCGACTGCACGCCCATCGGCGAGTCCTCGAACGCGATGGCGTCGGCCGGCGCCACCCCGAGCGCCCGGCACGCGGCGACGTACACGTCCGGCGCCGGCTTCGGCCGCCCGAGGTCCTGGCCCGACACGATCACCCCCAGCGCCGGGAGTCCCACCGCATCCAGCGCACTCCGGACCAGGTCCGCGGAGGTGTTCGACGCGACCGCCAGCGCGACCCGCCCCTCCAGCGCGTCCACCAGGTCTCGGACACCCGCGTGCAGCGGCGCCCCGGCCGCGTAGTGGGCCAGCATGATCTCGCCGATCTCCCGCTCGATCAGCGTCGGCCGGGAGACCCAGACGCTCCCCGTACACCGCGGCCGTGTCCACGAGCGCGCGGCCGTGCGAGGCCTCCAGGTCGGCGTCGGAGAACGTGTCGCCGTGGCGCTCCAGGAGCTCACGCTCCGCGTCGTGCCACAGCGGCTCCGTGTCCAGGAGCAGGCCGTCCATGTCGAAGATCGCCGCCCGGAACCGGCCGGGAAGGACGAGCGATGCAGGTGCGACGGGCATGGTGGAGGTGCGGCCTCAGGCTGGCGGGGACTCGCCCGATTGTATCGGCGGCGGGCGTGCCTCCTGGAAAATCGCCCGCTGGACACGCAACCAAACAGGGGGGTTGCGCGTCTCAACGGCGTGATTGCGAACCTGATCCACCGACCGGACCGCCACGTCGCCCTCGACCTCCTCCTGCGGCTGGCGGCCGTCGCCCTGGTGACGATCGCGATCCTCGGCCTCCTGCCCGCGATCGCGGAGGTGGCCGCGTAGCTCACGCTCGTCCGTCGGCCTGGGGGCTCACGAGACGATCGAACGGCGGCGGTTCCTGCGATGGGAGCCGTCGACCTGGCCACCGGGCCCTGGGCAGCCCGGTGACCCACCGAAAGGACCCTCGTCGCTGGGGCGGCGAGGGTCCTTTCCCGTCCGCGGCTATCGAGCCTGGACGGGGGACCGCTACCATGACGCGGGATGCGAACCACCGTCAGAGCTCGGCGTCATCCCCGCGATCGCGATCACGATCGCCGTCGTCGCCGCCGCGTGCGGAGGTCCGAGCCCGTCGGCCACGGCGACCCCGTCCGCCCCGGCCGCCGCGACATCGACCGCCGCGAAGCCCACGCCAGTTCTCACCGAAGGCCCGCCCCCCACCATCGTCCCGGTACCCAGCTCCGGCCCGGCGACCGAACCCCCGGAGCCCACGCAGGTCCCCGGCGGCGGATCCACGGACACGGAGTGGGGCGCCATCCTCGACGTCGTCCCCGACGGCTTCCCGGTGATCCCCGGCGCAAGGCCCGCCGAGGGCTTCGACGAGCCTGCCAGCGGCTGGTGGCTGGCCGAGGCGGGCGGGGACGAGGTTGCGAGCTGGTACCAGGGGGCGCTCGCGGAGCTGGGCTTCACGGTGGGGGATCTCTCGTCGCCGCTCGAGGACGGCAGTCGCGTGCTGGACGTGTCGAGCGACCTCCCGGAGTGCCGCCTCCAGCTGACCTTCCGTCCGGTCGACGGATCGACGATCATCAGGGTGCTCTACGGCGCCGGCTGTGCCGGCGGCGAGGGCTGACCAGCAACAAGGAGACGCGAAGCGCATGGAGCCCACGTCGCGCCACTTCCTGGGGGCCGGGCTGCTGGCCCTGACCCTCGCCGTGCTCGTCGTGCTGCTCGTCGCCTCGTCGCTCCCCGCCTGATCCGCAACATCCGGAGGGGTCGCGGCGTCGAATGGGGTGGCGACCGGCCGGTGCAGGTCCGGGCCTTGGGGGTGAGGGCAACGGTGCAGACGACGCGACCTCGTGACCTCGGCGTTCTTGTCCTGGTCGTGGGGCTGTTGCTCTCGCTGTTCGTGATCACGATCCTGCTCGGGTCGCCGGCTTCCGTCTGACGATCCCGCCCGCTCCCCGACCGGTCGCCGCCAACCCGTCGTCCCGTCGGACTCGCTCAGTCGTAGAGCCGCTCCAGGTGCCACGTGCCGGCCAGTCCGGTCGAGGTACACGAGCGCCAGCCACGTCGCCCCCACCACCTTGAAGTAGTCCCGCGCGATGGGCTCGCGCCACCAGGATTCCTCCACGCGCCAGCGGTTGCAGACCTCGATGGGCTCCCGCGTGCCGTTCCAGCGGATGGCCACCAGGCGGCCGGCCTGCGTCCAGCTCCGCGTCGATGAGCGGATGCTCCCGCAGCAGCCGGGTCATGACCGCACCTCGCGATCCCCGCCCACCACGGCCGCCCCGGCGACCGGCTGCCAGCGCCAGCGGGCCTCGGGGAGCGGCGCCTCGGTGTCGACCAGCTCCACCCGCCGCACCCGGTCCGCCCCGAACGCGATCGCCAGGCGCGCCAGCTGCCAGCCGAGGCGTGCGTCCCTCGCGGCCTGCGGCGTGAACAGCGGGAGCTGCTGGCCGCGCGCCGGCTCCACGAGTCCCAGCTCCAGCTCCAGGCGCGCGACGGCGGCCGGGGGCGAGTGCCTGCTCCAGCCGGGCGAGGAGCAGGCGCTCGATGGCCTCGGCGTCCGCGGTGGGCTCCGGCAGGCGCTGCTCCAGGCGGAGCTCCGGCGGGGTGCCACGGCGCGCGAACGCCAGGTCGTGGGTGACGACGAGGCGTGCCAGGCCCGCCGCGCTGACCCCGCGCCGCCAGCTGGTCCGCGAGCGCGGCCGCGAGCCGCCGCAGGACGAAGCGGATCGCCTCGAGTCCCTCGGCCGGGGGATCCAGCTCGAGATGCCCAGCGCCATCCGCTCGGGGGTACTCCGGGGCCGGAACCGCTCGGTCTCCTCGCCCCGCGCACGGGCGTGCAGCAGCGCCCCCTCGTCGCCGAACCGCGCCACCAGCGCCGAGCGCGGCAGCTCCGCCACCGCCCCGATCGTCCGCAGCCCGAACCGCGCCAGCCGCGCCCGGATGTCCACGTCGCGGGTGAGCAGCCGGGCCGGATAGGGCGTCAGGAACCGCTCGTCGTCCCCGGCGCGACCAGCAACGGTGGCCCGCCCTCCTCCGCGTGCGCGGCGGCAACCGAGGCCGCGAACGCCGTGCCGGCGATGCCGGCGCGCGGTGGACCCGGCAGGACCGGCGCCAGCACCGCCGCCATCCGGGCGACGAGCGTCTCCTCGATCCCCCAGAGCCGCGTCAGGCCGTCGACGTGGACGGCGATCCGCCCGAAGGCCCCGTCCGAGACATCGCTGGTGCCGGCGATCCCGGGGCTGAAGACGGCGAGGCGCTCGCAGGCGGCCTCGACCGCGTCCCGGTCCGCGTCAGGCGCGAGGTCGAGGAAGGTCGCCTCGGGCGCGAGCCGGTGCGCGCTCCCGAGCGGGATCCCCCGTCGAACGCCGAGCGCACGGGCGAGGGGATCCGCGTCCACCACGATCCCGTCTGTCCAGGGCTGGCCGCCGAGGATGATCGGGCCGGGCGGCCACGAGCCGGAGGTGCCGTCGCTCGACGGGGTCTCCATCCGGCTCCGCGCCAGGCGGAGGGGTAGGTGTGGCCAGAGCAGGTGAAGCAGGCGCATGGGTATCGATCGATCGGTGGGGGCCTTTCAGGTCGACGGGTGGCGGCGGGTCTGGTGCCCGGGTGATCGCGCCCGGTGGTGCGGCGGGGGCGGCGATACCGTCCAGCAGCTCCGGGCGCGCCAGGCAGGCATCGCGGGGGCCACCTTCGGCGTACAGGATCTCAAGGGTGGCGCGGCGACCGGGTGGGCCGTACCGGTTGCGGGCCACCTCCACGGCGCTCCGCTGCCCGACGACGTCCCGGCCCAGGCGGATCCAGCCCGAGCGGCGCAGCTCCAGGCGGAGTCCGCTCGCCTCCTCGACCGCGGCGGCGAGACCTCGGCCGAGGCTGGCGGGCTCCAGCACGACCAGGAGCGTGCCCGCCCGGCGTGCCAGCGCGGCGAGCCTGCCCAGCCGGTCCCCCACCCGCTTCCCGGCCACCGCCGGGTCCCGACCCTCGGGCAGGTCCACGACCAGAAGGTCCACGGTCCGCGCGGCCAGCAGTGCGCCAGCGAGGGCGAGTGCCTCCTCGAGGTCCACCGGCGTCAGGACCACCAGCCATTCCGGGCGAACACCGCGCGCGACGGCCTCCACGGGATCGAAGGCACGAGCGAGGTCCAGCCACGCGACGATCGCTCCGCCGGCCTGCGCCTCAGCGGCGGTCCGCAGCGCGACCGTCGTCCTGCCCGAGGACGCGGCCCCGCGCAGTGCGACCGTGGCGGCCCGGGGCAGCCCGCCCGGACCGAGGATGGCGTCCAGCGCCGCGAACCCCGTGGGGACGATGCGGCCGTCCGCGTCCGGGGCCGGGGTCCCGGGACGGCGCGTGACGACGGGCGCGAGGGGCGTGGGTGCGAGGGGATCCGGCGCACCGGCCGGCTCCGGCGCATTGGCCGGCTCCGGCGCATTGGCCGGCTCCGGGAGCGGGTCCGGCATCGTCATCGGCGCCCGTGCCAGGGCGCCCTCGGTCGCCAGCACCAGGTCTCCGCCGCGCCGTGGAGCGGCCGATCCCCAGCGTGCCTGGAGGGCGGCGAGTGCCTCGGAGATGTCGGATGCAGGAGCCATCGGACGTCCAATAATAGAACGTCTGTTCTACTCGTCAAGGGGCGAAACGCCGCTTTCCGGGCCCGGGAGTCGGGACGGCCCATCCCGGGCTTCCGCGACTCCCTGATGTGTCTCCGGCGGGTCCTGACACGGCCCTGTGTCGGACCGGGCTCTTGACTCGCCAGGGGTTCAGATCCCGGGGTCTGGCTGGGACCTGGGGCCCAGAATCAGCGGAATCATCGGCCAGCTCCTCGTGCCGGCCCTCGGGATGACACGAGGGCGAGTCAGCCGTGGCGGCGAGAGCAACCCAGTGAGCAACCGGGAGAGCAACCCGGAGGCCGCCAGAACTCGCGTGCTACACTCTCCCGCCGGTCCACCCGATCCGTCGGGTGCGGCTCCCGTGGGGATGTAGCTCAGCTGGGAGAGCGCCGCGTTCGCATCGCGGAGGCCAGGGGTTCGAGTCCCCTCATCTCCACCATTCGTGGGTCGGTTGGGCAGGTGGTGAGCCCAAGGGTCTGTAAAACCCTCGCCTTCGGCTGTGGCAGTTCGATTCTGCCCCGGCCCACCAGCACCTCGGAATCGGAACGCCCGCCTCGTCGAGGCGGGCGTCATCGTGTCCGCGAGGGATCGCCGAGCCCTACCCCTCGCCCCAGGCGAACGCCTCGGTGTCGTGCCATGGACCCAGCACGAACGGCTCACCGTCCCACCCGGCGGCACCACCCCGGATCACGAGGGGCACCTGGGCCTCGGGGAGATCCAGGCGGACCGAGAACAGGCCGTCGCCCTCCGGCACACGGAACCCGTCGGAGTCCAGGCACACCGGCAGCGTGGAGTGGCAGCCGCCGGCCGCCGCGGTGCCGTCGTAGAACCCGGTGAGGTCCAGCACGTCCACGACCTGGCCGCCGCGGACCTCGGTGGCCGTGATCACGGGCCCGACGTCGCCCGTCTCCACGACGATCTCCCAGCGCTCGCCACCCTGCTCGCCGGTACCCGAGACGACCAGGCGCCAGGCCTTGGCGTCGGGATCCCTGAGCGAGGCCACGATGGTGTCGGCGTCCACGGTCTCGATGGTGAGCTCGGGGCCGCCAGCATCGCCGTCCACGCCGCCGATGACCGGCGTGGCGGTGGGGGCGGGAGCGGCTGGCTGCGAGGGGACCGCGACGGGGGTGGGAACCGGGCCCTGGGCCACGGGCGTGGCGGGTGTGGACGGGGCGCCTGAACACGCGGCAACGGCCACGAGGGCGAGGGAGGCGGCGAGAGCGACGGTGAACCGCGGGGACATGGGACCTCGGAGGGCGATGCGATGGCGTGGCCGCTTGCGGACATGCCTGTGACGCACGAGGGCCACGGATTGTTTCCCCGCCCGCGGTGATCGCGTCGGGGTCAGTCGAGCGCTGCGTGGAGCTCCGGGGCGTGCCGGCGGAGCCAGCGGCGCCAGGTGGCGTGATCGGGGACGCGCGTCGCCAGCAGCGTCCAGAACGCCTGCGAGTGGCCGAACACGCGGAGGTGGCAGAGCTCGTGGGCAGCGACGGTGTCGAGGGCATCCGGGGGAGCGAGGACCAGACGCCACGAGAACGAGAGCGCGCCCTTGCGCGAGCAGCTGCCCCAGCGCGTGGTGGTGTCGCGGATCGTGACCCTCGCGGGGGTGACGCCCAGCGCCGGTGCGTGCCGGTCGATCGCGCGCTCCAGGTCCGCGCGGGCCCGCTCGCGCAGCCAGGCTTCGAGGATGGCCGCCGTCGGCCGTCGGTCGCGGGCGGTCCGCTCCACGAGGAGCTCGTCGCCGTCGTCGCCACCGACGCGGGACACGCGGCTGCGGCGGGTGCCCGATGGCGCCGTCTCCACGCGCACCCGGTGCGGGACGCCGCGGTACGGGACCAGGCGGCCCTCGTCCAGGGGCGGGCGATCGTCCAGGCGGGCGCGGGTGGCGTCCTGGCGGTCGAGGTGCCGGCGCACCCACGGCTCCCGGTCCGCCAGGAACCGGGTGATGACCGGCTCCGGATGGGCCCAGCCACGGCGCCCTGCGGGCGGGACGGTGACCACCACGTCGCGCTCCGGGTGGATCGTCACGCGCAGGCGGGTGGCGCGAGGCGAGCGACGGAGCGTGTATGGGAGGTCGCCGCCGGGCAGGCGGGCGACGGCGGGGGTCTCGGTGGTCTCCTCGGGGCGGCTGGGCATGGGGCTCGTGTCTCGCCCTCAGGACGCGCGGCGCAGCAGACGGCCGGGACGGACGCCCGTCTCCGCGCCGTCGCGGACGGCGATCCGGCCGTTCACGATGACGTGAGGGATCCCGCGGGGTAGTTGGCCGGGTGCTCGAAGGTGGCGGTGTCGATGACGGTCGTGGCATCGAACACGACGAGGTCCGCCGCCCAGCCCTCGCGGACGATGCCGCGATCCCGAAGCCCGACCCGCGCGGCGGGCACGCCGGTGAGCTTCGCGACGGCCGTCTCGAGCGGCAGCACGTCGCGCTCGCGCACGTACCGCCCGAGGACGCGCGCCGCGGAGCCGTACGCCCGGGGGTGCGGGATGCCCCGGCCCAGGACCGGGTGACCCGGGCGACGGGCCTCGCCGTCGGTGCACACGGCGATCCAGGGCACCGCCATGATCGCCTCGACATCGCTCTCGTCCATGCAGTGCAGGACGCAGTCGACTGCCAGACGCTCGTCGGCGAGCACGTCCATCGCCAGGTCGGCGGGATCCCCGCCCTCGGTCGCGGCGATCTCCGCCAGCGACCTGCCGTTCCACGCGGGACGGGTGGCCGAGAAGGCGATGACCATGCCGTCCCAGCCGGGGTCCGCGGCCACGTTCTCCCAGCCGGCGATGCCGCTGAGCCTGGAGGTCGCGAATGCGTCGGCGGCCGGCGGGGTCGCGGAGGACGGCGACGGCGTCGTCGAGGTCGAGGGCCAGGAGGTCCGGCGGCAGGATCGTGGCGAGGGTCGTGTGGGCGGCGGTGTACGGGTACTGGTCCGCGGCGGCGTCCAGTCCGGCCGCCCTGGCGGCCTCGATCCGCGCCACGAGGGCCGGGCCGGTGCCGTACACGGAGCGCGCGGCGGCCTTGAGGTGACTGATCTGCAGGCGCGCGGGGTGCCCGGCGATGCGCTCCGCGGCCAGCGCGGTCTGGATGGCCTCGTCGATGGCGGCAGCGACGCCGGCGGCCTCGTTGCGCATGTGGGTCGCGTAGAGGCCGCCCCGGCCCGCGGCCACGGCGACGAGCTCGGCGATCTCCGGGAGCTGCGCGTGGATCCCCGGCGGGTAGATCAGCCCGGTCGAGATGCCGAACGCGCCCGCGTCGAGCGCCTCCTCGACGTGGGCCACCATCGCCGCCAGCTCCGCCTCGTCCGGGGTACGGTCGTCGGGGCCCAGGACGGCGGCGCGGATCGTGCCGTGGCCCGCGAGGAAGGCGACGTTGGGACCCAGCGGCTGCCGCTCGACCTCGCCTCGAGGTACTCGGCGAACGTCGTCCAGGCCGGGTCCAAGGTCCGCGTGTCCAGGTCCGGCTGGAGCAGCGCGCGAGCCGGTGGCGTGAGCGGCGCGAGGGTGTAGCCGCAGTTGCCCGAGACCAGCGTCGTGTAGCCCTGGTGCAGGTGGCTGGGCAGGGCGCCGTCCAGCAGCACTGACGCGTCGGAGTGGTTGTGGGGATCCACGAAGCCGGGGGCGACCACCAGGCCTTCGGCCGTGATGACGGTCGCGGCATCGGCGTCGAGGATCGCCGAGAGGTCGCCCACGGCGGTGATGCGGTCGCCGGTCACGCCGACGTCGGCCCGTCGCCCGGGCAGGCCCGTGCCGTCGATGAGGGTGCCGCCGCGGATCAGGAGGTCGAAGGGCATCGCGGCGATCGTACCCGTGGCGGGAGTCACCCGAATCGCCGCGCCCGTGCATCTACCCTTTGAAGCGGTCGCCCAATGCCGCCTGCCAAGGGGAACGAATCCCAGATGACCGTGGAAGCCCTGCGCCGACACCGCCCCGAGGTCCTCGACGATCTCCTGGAGCGATATGGACGCGAGATCCAGGGCGTGGCCTACCTGATCCTTCGGGATCGGGCGGCGGCGGAGGACGTGGTGGTGGACACCTTGCTGACCGCGCTCGATCGCGGCGACCAGCTCCTGGACCCGGAGAAGCTCCGGCCGTGGCTCCTGCGCATCGCGACCAACCGGGCACTCGGCGTGCGGCGGTCATCCTCCCGCGTCGTCCAGCTCCACGTGGTGCCGGACCGGCCCGCGCGCTGGACCGATGAGGACGAGCGCCTCACGCTTCTCTCGTGCGTGGACCGCCTGGCGCCACGAATGCGTGCGGCCGTGGTACTGCGCTACTACGCTGATTTATCAGTACGCGAGACGGCCGAGGCCCTCGGCACCAGCGAGAACACGGTGAAGACGCAGCTCCGCGAGGCCCTGGAGCAGATGCGCCGTGCCCTCGGCGAGAACGGCGAAACGCGGGAGGCCTCCCATGGCTGACGAGCTCGATCCGCGGCTGGAGGCACGCCTCCGCGACGCGCTCCGCCACGAGGCCGACACCCTGGCGTTTACGCTTCGGGCCGAGGACCTGGAGCGGGCTCGCCGGGAACGGGGATCCACCAGGACCCTGCTGCGCATCCCGGTCTCGCTGCTCGCGGCAGCCGCCGCCATCGTGATCCTCGTCGTTGGCGTGGGGGCATGGAGGAACGCCGCACTGCCATCCGCCGGAATGGCGTCCCCGGACCCGCGGGCCGCCGAGTTGGAGTCGTATGCGGATCTCGCGGCGCGCCTGTCCACGGAGGGCGGCCAGGTCGTGCTGGCGCAGAGCGAGGATCTCGCAGGCGCCGCGCCGGGCACCGGCCCCAAGGAGACGGTGATCGCGACGATCCCCGCCAACGCCTATGTCGACTGGGTGTTCGACTGCCGTGGCAACTCGGTCAGCGTCAGCCTCCGGCGCGGACAGGAGGCTGGACCAGGCGGCGCGATGCCGTGCGGCCAGCAGCCGACCGTCTTCTCCTTCCCGGGGTTCGACACCCCGTCCGAGGTGGTGGTGACGGCCTCCACCGCCACCGTATGGCGGTTGGTGGTCGGCGGGATGGCCGGCGAAGGCGGCGCTACTGCTGCGCCGTCCCCGGCCGCCTCGCCGTCGCCCGACGACTGCGTGCCACTCAGCGGGGACGCGCTGGCCCGAAACCTGAAGCTCGACAACGGATCCGGGCTTCCCGCGGGTGGGATTCCTGTGGATTTCCTCGGCACGCTGATGTGGCACACGTACGACGGCAGAACGGTGTCCGGTGGCCCGACCAACTGGACGGAACCCGGCGGCCCGCTCGCGGTAGACGACCAGATGGGACTCAGCTTCGACCCCGGGCGGTACTGCTTCGCCGACTACGGGGTGGGCGTCGTTTCCCTGGCCGATCTGCGGGCTGCGCTGGCGGCGCGCACGGATCCGCAAGAATCCGTATCGACCTTGGCCGTGTCCTCCGATGGGCGGCGGGTCACGGTCAGGGCCATCCCGCCCGGGGACCAAGTACTGCTGTTCTCGGCAACGTGGCGGACAACCGACGGGACCGACGACACCGACGTCTGGCTCATCCCCGTCCAGGTGATGGCCGACGGGCCCGTCCGGTCGGCCGAGCCCTCCGCGTCGGACGTGCTGCCGTCGTACGAGGACCTCGCGGCGTACCCGTCGAGCACGGTCGAGCTGCTCAGGAACGAAGGCGTCGGGGACAAGGCGGCGGGTGAGGTCGAGTTCGGCGAGGTCGCAGGGAGGTTCAACCTGGAGGTCGTGCTCGCCTGCACCGGCACCGGCGAGGTGCGCGTGTCGGTCCGCGGTGGCGGCGTCACCTCACCCGTGGCCAGGTACGGGTGCGGGACGCCCGGGTTAACCGTCTGGACCGCGCTGGAGCCCCAGATCGTGAACGCGACCCACACGTCGGTGGTGGTCGAGGCTCCGGCCGGGACTGCGTGGCGCATGCTGCTGTACGACCACATCTCGGCCCTGAGGCGCTACCCCGAAGCGCCCGCCCTCGGGTTCGATTCCACGCTGCTCGGGACGATGTACGGAACGATGACGGCCGGGGAGACAGCGCCCGTCGAGGCGCCCGTGGTGGCGCCAGGCGCGACGCTGGTGGTGAGCTTCGGCTGCGAGGGGCAGGGGCTGATCCACCTGGTCGTGGACGGGATCGCCCGAGACGCCGCGTGCCTCGCCTCCAACGTGATGGAGTTCGTCCCCGCCGGCACCGGGCCGTCCCGCCTCGAGATCACCCAGGACCACGCGGTGCGTCTGAACCTCGAGCTCCGCTCCTACACCCGCGAGCAGGCCGGCGCCGTCTTCGTGGCGCCGAGCGCCACGCTCCATGACGGGAACGGGCCGTCCTCCGCGCCCGGCTACACGAGCTGCCTGCTCGCATTCGCGATCCCCGGCGGCGCCTCGACCGACGAGGGCTGCGGACCCGCCTGGCGCCAGGTGCCGGAGGCGCGGGCGGTGCGCGCGAACGGCGTGCTGGAGCTGTCCCTGCCCACGGGATGGGTGCTCACCGGGGCGACGGCGGCCTACGTCGACCACGAGGCCATCGCGGCCGGTAGCCAGTCGCCGACGGAGGCGTCGCTGGGCTCTGACGCGGGGCCCGGCGTCGATGGCGCGATCACGTTCCCGGCGCCTCCGGCCGGAGACTGGGCGGTGCGCGTCGAGCTATCCGGCAGGGCGGACGACGGCACGACCTTCACCGCCCAGCAGCTCTTCCGGGTGATCGTGGAGCCGTGAGTCCCGGGGCCGGGCCGTGCCCTGGCGTCGTTTGCCAACCCGAGCAACCTGCGACGCACCTGTCCCTTCCGGGCAAGGGCGCACGACCGCGACAGCCGGTACGGAGAGACGGCGAAGCGCCGTCCCGACTGGGACGGCGCTTGCGATGGCCGAGAAGGTGACGCATCGCCGGCGCCTCGGGCGCCGAACCTGCGATCACTGCGCGAGGCGGGTCCCATTTGCGCCACCGGCGCGGCCGCTGGCGGGCGCCGGGTACGGGATGCCGGTGTACGAGATCCCGCCGCCGTTCGAGCCGCGGATGGTCAGCTCCAGGGCGCTGCCGGGGGCCGGGTACGGGATGCCGGTGTAGTTCAGACCGCCGCCGTTCGAGCTGCGGACGATGAGCTCCTGCGTCATGGACTGCTGCATCGTCCCGGCGATCCCGGACGGCTGGGCCAGGCCGGGACCGAGGCGGAACTCGCCGCGCATCGGCGTCAGGTCGGGCGGCAGCGCGACCGCGATGCCGACCGGAGCCAGGTTCCCGGGGCCGAGGACGAACTCGCCGGGAACGGCAAGGTCCGCATGCCCGGGGGCCGGGTACGGGATGCCGGTGTAGTTGATACCGCCGCCGTTCGAGCCGCGGACGGTGAGCTCCCGGCTGCCCACGGCGCTCGCGGTGCTCCAGCCGTGGTCGTGAGCGGTCGCCGCCGACCCGGCAGCCGGAGCGGCCTGGGACTTGGTCGAGGAGACCTGGGTGAACGCCGCCGCGACGACGAGTGCGGCCGCGAGGGCGAGGGCGCCCAGCGCGGCGCCGGCCCGGCGCATGTCCTGGGTGGCGGGTGCGGTGCTGGTGGCTGCGGACATCGGATCCTCCCTGGATGCCGGCTCGGTCCCGTCCATCGGGGCCGCTACGACCGGCATCTCTTGATGTCCACATCCTCGGCGCGCGTCGTCGTGCCGCCATCCGGCGCCTGCCTCACCGCGATGTCCTCGGGTACCTCAAAAGCAGCGCCAGCGTGGGACGGGTGCCTTACGCCAGCGACGGCGCACACGGATGGCGTGCCTACCCGGCGGCGGCAATCGGACCCGGACCACGCTGATCGACGCAAGGTCGGTCGGGTCGTGGTGCTGCGGGCAGGCTTCGACAGCCGCCGTTGAACAGACGCCGGTTGGGGCCTGTTGGCGAGCCCCGCCTCGGACGGGCATCCGTTGGCGACCAGCCGTCGGCGACCTTGACGCCAGACGTACGCTGCGCTTCCACGCCAAGCGCCGACAGATCGCGCGGGAACGACGGCGCCGTGGCATCTCCACCCAGCCGCGCGCCAGACTTCGTCAGGAGACCCCATGACCCAGGGGGACCAGCTCCCGATCGAGACGACCGACATCCCCGCGTCCCTGGTTCCAGGACTGCGGTACCGCCGGCTCGATGCGCCGGCCGACTACCGGCGGATGAACGAGATCGCGAACGCGGTCCGCATCGCCCAGAACGACTCCTTCTTCACCAGCGAGGCGCAGTTTCAGCGGTTCTACGAGCACATCGAGCGCTGTGATCTCACGCGCGACCTGTTTCTCGCGGAGCTCGACGGGCACCTCATCGCCTATGTCCGGGTCGGGTGGCACGACGAACCCGACACCCGCGTGTATGAGCCGATCGTCTTCCTCGATCCGGTCGTATCGGCGCACCCGATCTTCGACGCGCTGTTCGACCTCGCCGAACGCCGGCTGGCCGAGATCGCCGCGACACACGGACCAGGCCCGAAGGTCGCCCGAACGAACGCCACGGATGTGGACCCGGTCCTCGAGGCTGCGATCCAGGCGCGCGGTTACCAGCCCATCCGCCGCTACTACGCCATGGTCCGACCCACCATGGACGACCTGCCTGACGCGCCGCTGCCGGCCGGGCTCGAGATCCGTGATGTCCGACCCGAGGACATGGAGGCGATCTACGAGGCCGAAGTCGAGGCGTTTCGCGATCACTGGGGGTTCGCCGAACCCGGCGGGGCCGAACGCGACCAGTTCTTCAACGACCCGGTCGAGTCGGACACCAGCCTCTGGCGGGTCGCGTGGGATGGCCCGCAGGTCGCCGGCATGGTCCGCAGCTACATCCACCCTGAGCAGAACGAACGGCTCGGCCGCAAGCGCGGCATGGTCGAGCACATCAGCGTCCGGCGCCCCTGGCGACGGCGCGGACTGGCCCGGGCCCTCATCGCGGCCAGCTTCCCGCTGTTGCGCGAACGCGGCATGACCGAAGGCGCTCTCGGTGTCGACGCGCAGAACGAGGGCGGGGCGGTCGGCGTCTACGAGCGCTGCGGGTTCCAGGTCGTCAGCAGGGGCACCGAGTACAGCCGGCCCCTCGAGTCTGGATGACCGACTGACAACGGCCTGAGAACAACGCCACGCGTGGGAGCCAAAGCCGCAAGTCGATGTCCTTGCCGACCGACCGGGCTGTCCTCTGTGCCAACCCAGAGGCCACGATCCCGCCTGTGGCATGCGTCGTGTTCCACCGTCCCAGCCTTGCGCTATACTGCCGCTCCGGCGTGGGGCTATAGCTCAGCTGGGAGAGCGTCTGAATGGCATTCAGAAGGTCAAGGGTTCGAATCCCTTTAGCTCCACCAACACCCCGCTAACGCCGATAACCTGACCCCTCGCCGGGACCGGCGGGGGGTTTCGTTTCATTCAGAGCAGGGACGGGACCGTGACAACGACAGGCGACATCGAGTCCACCGGCGACGGCGCCGAACGCGATCCGCGCGATCGCGCCGAGCGCTACCAGCCCACGGCCATCGAGCCCCGGTGGCAGGCGCGCTGGGCCGACCTCCGTCTCTACGACACGGACCTCCGCGACCACTCCCGGCCGCGATTCTTCCTCCTGACGATGTACCCCTACCCGTCGGGCGCGCTACACATCGGCCACTGGTACATCAAGACGCCCACGGACGCGATCGCCCGCTACAAGCGGATGCACGGCTACAACGTGTTCCTGCCGATCGGCTTCGACGCCTTCGGGCTGCCGGCCGAGAACGCCGCGATCAAGAACAACATCAACCCGCGCGACTGGACCATGGCCAACATCGAGAAGATGCGCGGCCAGCTGCGGACGATGGGGGCGACGTTCGCCTGGGACGCCGAGGTCGTCACCTGCGACCCCGAGTACTACAAGTGGAACCAGTGGATGTTCGTCCAGTTCCTCAAGAAGGGCCTGGCCTACCGCGCGGTCTCCCCCGTGGACTGGTGCCCCAACGACGGCACGCTCGCCCGTGAGCAGGTCGAGGGGACCGACCGCCGCTGCTGGCGTTGCGGCGAGCAGGTGGAGAAGCGCGAGCTGCCCCAGTGGTACCTGGGCATCACCGACTACGCGGACGACCTGCTGGACTTCACGGGCATCGACTGGCCGGAGCCGGTCAAGCTGATGCAGACGAACTGGATCGGGCGCTCGTCCGGCGCCGAGATCGTGTTCGAGACGGCGCCGTCCGGCCACCATGCCGGCGGCGAGGAGCTGCGGGTCTTCACCACGCGCCCGGACACGCTGTTCGGCGCCACGTTCATGGTCCTCGCGCCCGAGCACGAGCTGGTCGCGACGCTGACCGCGCCCGACCGCCGGGCCGAGGTCGACGCCTACGTCGCCCAGGCGGCCGCGAAGACGGAGATCGACCGGTTGTCGACGGATCGCGAGAAGACCGGCGTGGCCATCGGCGCGGACGCCATCAACCCCGTCAACGGGGCCCGGATCCCGATCTTCATCGCGGACTACGTGCTGGGCACCTACGGCACCGGCGCCATCATGGCCGTCCCCGCGCACGACGAGCGGGACTTCGCCTTCGCGCAGGCGTTCGGCCTGCCGATCGTCAAGGTGGTGATGCCCAAGGACGCCGATGCGGACGAGGAGCTGACCGCGGCGTTCACCGAGCACACCGTCGACGAGGTCATGGTCAACTCCGGCCACTTCACCGGCCGGCCGGCGGCCGAGGCCTGGCACGACATCGTCAAGTGGCTGGGCGAGCGGGACAAGGGCGAGCAGGCGGTCACGTACCGGCTGCGCGACTGGCTCATCAGCCGCCAGCGCTACTGGGGCACACCGATCCCCGTGATCCACTGCACGGCCTGCGGCCCGGTGGCGGTGCCCGAGGCCGACCTGCCGGTCCTGCTGCCCGAGACGGTGGACTACCGCGGCTCCGGCGACAACCCGCTGACGCGCGACGTGGACTTCCTGACCGTGGCCTGCCCGCAGTGCGGCGCCGCCGCGCGGCGCGAGACGGACACGATGGACACGTTCATCGACTCGTCCTGGTACTGGTTCCGCTACCTCTCGCCGCACAACGCCGAGGGACCCGTGGACGTGGACCTCGTCAAGGACTGGACCCCCGTGGACCAGTACACGGGCGGTGCCGAGCACGCGGTGATGCACCTGCTGTACAGCCGGTTCTTCACCAAGGCGATGCGGGACCTGGGGCTGGTCGACGCCCGGGAGCCGTTCTACCGGCTGTTCAACCAGGGCCAGATCCTGGGCGCCGACGGTGAGCGGATGAGCAAGAGCCGCGGCAACGTCGAGGACCCCGACGCGCTGGTCGCGCGCTACGGCGCGGACGCGGTCCGGCTGTACCTCATGTTCATGGGCCCCTGGGACCAGGGCGGCCCGTGGAGCGCCGGGGGCATCAGCGGCCCGGCGAAGTTCCTCAACCGCGTGTGGGCGATCGCCACCGATCCGCACGGCCGCGAGCCGGGCGACCAGACCGGGGGCGCGCTCCCGGCCGGGGAGGAGGAGCACGACGCGCGCGACCGGATGCGTGCGGCTGCCCACCGGACCCTGCGCGACGTCACGGAGGACTACGAGGGCTTCCGCTGGAACACGATGGTCGCGAAGCTGATGGAGCTGTCCAACGTGCTGTTCCGCTACCGCGGCACGTCCGTGGCCGGTCTGCCCGAATGGGACGAGGCGGTCAGGCTGCTGCTCCTGATGCTGGCGCCCGCCGCGCCGCACATCACGGAGGAGCTCTGGGCGCGCCGGCTCGATGCCCGCGGCGAAGCATGGGAGTCGGTCCACGTCCAGCGATGGCCGCACGTGGACGAGACCGCGATCGTGGAGGCCACGCGCGAGCTCCCGATCCAGATCAACGGCAAGCTCCGTGACAAGGTCACGGTGCCGGTCGGGATCAGCGACCTCGAGCTGGAGCAGATCATCCTGGCGCGCGACAAGGTGCTGGCGGCGATCGGCGACCGACAGGTCGCGCGCCTGATCCATGCGGGCGGCGGCAGGCTCGTCAACATCGTCCTGCGGTGAGCGATCGGGAGGCCCCCGTGCCGGCCCGCCCCGAGGCCGACGGGATCGCCGACTGGGCCGCGAGGCGTGAGGCCGCGGGCGAGTGGCCGGCGGCCGGTGCCGCCCTCCCGCGCTCGGTTGCCGAGGGTGCGGTCGTCGAACTGCGCGAGGTCACGCAAGGACATGGTCCGGTCGATCTGCGGGTTGCAGGTCGCACCCGCGCAGCGCGGGTTCGTCGCCCCCAACGCCGTGTCCTTCGCCGAGGCGCTGTTCGAGCCCCGGGCCTGGTACCGCGCCATCGTGGCGGACGACGTGCCGGTGGGCTTCGTGATGCTCTCGGTGGACCCGGACGCGGCCGACTACTGGCTGTGGCGGCTGATGATCGCCGACGGCCTGCAGCGGCGAGGTTACGGGCGCCGCGTCCTCGACCTGGTCACCGATCACGTCCGGACGCTCCCGAACGCGACCCGGCTGTTCGTGAGCTGGTGCCCTGGCCCCGGGAGCCCCGAGCCGCTCTATCTCGACTACGGGTTCGTGCCCACGGGCGAAATCGAGGAAGGCGAGATCGTCGGCGTCCTGGCGCTCTGAGGCCGGAGCCGAGAACGCATCCCCCCGACGGCCGCGCGGCTCCGGACTCGCTACTTGGCCGCGACGAACTCGAGGTTGCCCTCGTTGAGGATGTACAGCGTCAGCCCGGCGGGGCGGACGTTGAAGGTCGTGGCGCTGCTCAGCCCGGCGACGAACTTGTCGGCCAGTGAGTCATCCGGGCACGCGGCGAGCGTCGACGGCCCCGGGACGATCGTGATGTTCGTCTCCTCCGTCTTGTACGTGGCCGCGACGTTGTTGCAGTCGGCCTTGATCGCCGCGGTCCCGTCCTCGTTGAACGTGATGGTGTAACGGGACTGGTCCTCGGGCGGGACGACTCCCTGGAACGCCGGCACCTTCTCGGTCACGCTGGAGAGTTGCCAGACCGGGCCGGTGAGCTTCGCGGCCGATGCGGAGCACGCGGCCACGGAACCCACGACGATGAGGGCGGCGACGAAGGCCACGGCCGCGAACGGACGGCGCATCGGGCGCAGGGATGGCTGACGGGTCACGCGTCGTCTCCTCTCGTGTAGCGGCCGGCCGCGGAGCGGTCGTGGGCGTTGGTGGATCCGGGGCGACGATACCGCGCCCGGGACCCTGCGAGCAGGGTGGTCAGGCGTGCGTGCCGCGCGCGTCGTGGGGGCCGTCTCCCGTCTACCCGCCAAGACTCGGCGCCGAGCGGTCAGAGAGCCGGAGCGCCATCCGGGGCTGCCACCTCCACCAGCTGGGCCAGCCCCTCCTCGTCCACGACGCGGATCCCGCCGCCGCGATCGCGCTTCACGAAACCGTCGGCTTCCAGGGCGTGCAGCGTCCGATACATCATCACGCGGCTCGCACCGATCATGGCGGCCAGGTCCGCTCGACGCGCAACCGGATGGGGTGTGTCGAAGATCACGCTCCCATACCGAAGGAGAATCGAGGCCATCCGCTGACGCGCACTCGCGAAGGACCGCTCATCGAGCCGCATGTTGAGCACGACTTCGTGCTCCGATGCCACGTCAAGGAGGCCGATGGCAAGACCGGCATCCTGCAGCGCGAGCTCACGCAGGTGCCTGGGATCCCATGTCGTCCAGGTCCCGTCGGTCAGGGCCACCAGCTCGTAGAGCGCGTCAGCATCCGGGTCACTGATCGAGTGAAGCCCGCCGAGGAAGCCGGGCCCTGCGATCAGCGCGGCGCGAACCTGCCCCGTCTCGACGACGCGGCGAAACATGACGTGCCCATCGAGCAGGACGAAGGGCGGCAGCTGCATCCCCCTCGCGTGCAGGAGATCGCGGCGGCGGAACGCCTGTTGGCGAACCGCACTTTCCAGGCGACGCACCGTGTCGTCGGCGGCGTCCGGCAGCAGCCGTGCGAGATGAACACCCACCGGTTCTATCGCGCCCACCGACATCCTCCTCGTGTCCCGCCCGTCGTCCCGAGGGCGGGTTGCGCACGCATGTGAACTATGACATTGCGGACGAGTGCAGCAGCGGTAGGTTCGGGGAGCACGGCGATCCCGCCGCCCCTGTGCCTAAGTCCGACGGGACCGCCGCGCTCGTGTTCGCGGGCCGGAATCGGACAGAGGATGTATCGCCGATCCAGATGACCCCGTAGGTTCGGATGCGACGCCATAGCATCCGTCCGACAGCGCGGCGCACGCACCGGAGAACCTCCGATCAGGAGTCCCACGGCGACGACCCGATGCCCACGATCGAGCCGACGTCGGAGCCCACGCCGGAGCCCAAGCCCAAGCCCAAGCCCACGGCGGACGCTTCCTGGCCGCGGCCAGCTTCGGGGTAGCGGCCCGGGCCGCTGAGTGGGGACTAGCCTCCGGGTTCAGTCCAACCATGGTGGCGCGGCGAGCCGGGGCATAGACTTGGCGTCATGACTGACATCAAGATCGGCGCCCTCTGCTGGAACCAGTACACCGAGTGGCCCGCGCTGCTCCAGGCCGGCGTCCGCGCCGAGGAGCTGGGCTACGACACGCTCTGGACCTGGGACCACCTGTACCCCATCGTCGGCGACTCCACTGGCCCCAACTACGAGGGCTGGCTGACGCTGGCTGCCTGGGCGCAGGCCACCACGCGGATCCGGATCGGGCTCATGGTCGGCGCCAACACCTTCCGGGCGCCCACGCTCACGGCCAAGATGGCGACGACGCTCGACCACATCAGCAACGGCCGCGCGATCCTCGGCATCGGCGGAGCGTGGTTCGAGGAGGAGCACCAGGACTTCGGGTTCGAGTTCGGGTCCGGGTTCCCGGAGCGCCTCCGCTGGCTGGGCGAGGCGCTGCCGATCATGCGCGGGATGCTCGACGGGACGGAGCCCACGGCCGCAGGTCCCCACTACAACTCGCAGGACACGCGCAACCTGCCCCGCCCGATCCAGGCCCACCTGCCGATCTGCATCGGCGGCGGCGGCGAGAAGGTCACCCTCAAGCTGGTCGCGAAGTACGGCGACATGAACAACATCGGCGGCACGGTCGACGAGATGCGGCGCAAGGAGGAGGTCCTCCTCGCCCACTGCGAGGCGGTGGGACGCGATCCGTCCGAGATCGAGCGGACGACGGGAACCGGCACCGTGTTCATCCGGGACGACCGCGCTGAGGCGGAACGGCTGTTCCACGCCGCGTTCGACCGCAACCGCGTAGCGCGCCACTGGGAGGACCAGCCGGTCGGGACGCCCGAGGACGTCGCCGAGAAGCTCGCGCCCAAGGTCGCGCTTGGCTACCGGCACCTGATCGTCGGCATGCCGGCCGACTACGACGAGGAGTCGATGACGCGGTTCGCGACGGAGGTCAGGCCGCTGCTCGAGAAGGTCTAGGGTCGGTCGTCGTGCCTCGCGGGTGACGTTGGCGCTCGCCGTCCTGCGCGCCGCCGTCGCCGTGCGAGCCGCCGTCGCTGTGCGAGCCGCCGACTCGCTGGGGAGTCGGATTGCCGGGGCTGGCGAGGAGCTCAGGCTCGATTCCTGCAGGATCCCGGGCGACCTCTGCGCCAGCGCCCCCGATTTGACCCTCAGCTGAGTCGCGGGGTCCGGGCAGCTCGATCACGTCGGGTTCGAGAGACAGTCGGTCGTCGGCGGGGTCCGTACCGGAACCGAGAGCCGCGGGACGGCGCACCGAGACCCTGACCTTGGCGGCGGCACCCCAGGAGGTCGCGCTGCGGGCCGCGGCGATGCCCCGGCTCGCGGCGTCTCTCGCCGCCGGCCCCGCCTTTGCGGCTGCCCCCTTGGCCGCGGGTCCGGCCTTCGTGGCGGCGCCCCTGGCCGTGGGGGCCACCTTCGATGCCGCCGTCGCGGCCGCGGAGGCCGTCTTCGCGGTCGCCCTGCCGGCGGCCCTGGCGCCGGTCACGGCCGCCTTGCCGCCGGTCACGGCCGCCTTGCCACCGACGACCGCCGCCTTGCCGCCTTGCTTGGCCGCCCTGCCGGTCGTGCGTGCGCCCGCCCGCACGAGCCAGGCGCTCGCTGCTACCGCGGTGCGCAGGTCCTGGGCAAGATCGTCGTCACCGAGGCCGACCGACTCCAGGTGCTCACGGCGGCGGGCCGGGTCGAGGCCGGACAGTGCGATCTTCAGGGCCGCGATGGCAAAGGCGATGTCGTCGAGCTGCCCGACCACGGGGATGATGCCGGGCACGAGGTCGACGGGCGAGGCGAGATAGCCGGCCGCGGCGATGACGGTCGCCCGCCGGGCGCGGCTGAGCAGCGGATCCCGGGCGAGCCGCCACGAGAGCTTCAGGTACGCGGGCATGCGGCGCAGGGTGGCGCCGACGCGTTCGCGCGGGAAGGGGTCCTCGGCCATGGTGCTCCTGTGTCGGTACGTCGATGCTAGCCCGAGCCGCCGCAGGACGCTGGTTCCGGGGTCGCCATGTAAGTGGCGCGTAAGTGGCGGGTCGTAACGTCTGCCCTGGTCACCCGTCCCGCAGGACGTGCCCCCTACGGGACGGGTGGTCTGCCCCATTGCCCGCCGCCGGGCCCGCCGGGGAGACGTCCGACCCGTGGAGCCCTCCAGCGCGCCGTGGCGCGTCCTCGAGACAACCGAACCCGCACCCACATCACCCGAGACGGCGCCGGCGACGCGCGACCTGCCGTGGCCGGCCATCGGCATCGCGCTCGTCGCGGTCGCCATCGCCATCGCCGCCGCGGCCATCCTGGTCACCACGCGCGACGAGCCGGTCATCGGCGTCGAGGGTGCGGTCGGCCTGGGCGCCGGATCCGCCGAGCTGGGGGGGACTTGGCCGACGGATCCGGCGTTACCTGCTGCAGATCTGGTTGTCGACGTCGGCGGCGCCGTGGCGCGTCCGGGCGTGTACCGGCTACCGGAGGGTGCCCGTGTCGCCGACGCGATCGAGGCGGCGGGTGGCTATGGCGGGACGGTGGACGCCGCGCTCGCGGACCGGCAGCTCAACCTCGCTGCGCCGGTCCGCGACGGGGAGAAGGTCCGGGTGCCCGCCCGGGGTGACGCCGCGACCGGGGGTGAGCCCGGCGGCAGCGGCGGGAACGGCAGCCAGGGCGTAGCGGTGGATGGCGGACCCATCGACATCAACCACGCATCCGCCGAGGCACTCGACACGCTGCCCGGGGTTGGTCCCGCGACCGTCGCGAAGATCATGGCCGCGCGCGACGAGCGACCGTTCGGCTCCGTGGACGACCTGCTGGCCCGGAAGGTCGTCGGTGCCGCGACGATGGAGAAGCTGCGGTCGCTCGTGACCGTCGGACCGTGAGGGCGGTACCCGCCCGGGCGCCGAGGAGCGCCTGGCTCGCGGTTGGGGCTGCCAGTGCTGCCGGCTGGGTCTGGGCCGGGCAGCCGGCCATCGGGGCGCTGGTGGCCGGACTCCTGATGATCGCTGCAGGGCTGGCAGCGCGGCCCTCAGGCTTCCGTGGCGCGGTCCCGCTGCTCGCCGGGGGCACTGGCGCCATCCTGCTGGGGCTGCGCGTCCTCCTGGGTCCCGCTGCGCCGCCGGTCCCTCCCCTCCCCGACGGCTCGGGACCGTGGACGGCGGTCGTGGAGTCCGTGGGTTCCCCGCGGGACGGCGACCAGGTCGCGCGGCTGGCGCTGCGGGTTGAGCCGGGGCCCGTCCGGGTGGCCGTCACCCTGCCGGCGTTCCCGGCGGTCCGCGCGGGCGACACGGTGGAGGTTCGAGGCCGCCTTCGTCCACCTCCGGACGACGACGGCTACGGCGAATACCTCCGGCGGAGCGGGGCGGCCGGCAGCCTGCACGCGACGTCCGTGGCCCTCCTGGCGCCACCCGCCGGCCTCTCGCTCCAGCCGATGCGGGATGCGGCAGGTGACGCCCTCCAATCCGCGCTCCCGGAGCCGGAGGCCGGTCTCGCCGCCGGAATCCTCATCGGGCTCCGGGAGCGGGTGGACCGGTCGCTCGCCGCGGACTTCGCCACGGCCGGGGCGAGTCACGTCGTCGCCATCTCAGGCTGGAACATCGCGATCGTCGCGGGCCTCGTCGGGGCGATGCTGCGCGGCCGGCCGCGGCGCGTCGTCGCCATCGTCGTCGGCGGCACGATCCTCGCCTACGTGCTGGCGGCGGGGGCATCGCCGTCGGTGGTCCGGGCGGCGGTGATGGCGGCCGTCGTGCTGCTCGCCCGCGAGTCGGGGAGGGCGGGGCGTGCCCCTGCGGCCCTCGCCCTGGCGGCGTTCGCGATGCTCGTTGCCGAACCGGCGATGATCGGCGATGCCGGGTTCCGGCTGTCCGTCGCCGCGACCGCCGGGCTGCTCGTCTGGGGCACGCCGCTGGGCCGCTGGATCGGAGGGCTGGCGGGCGGGCGCGTCCCCGGCTGGCTCGCGGAGGGCCTGGGCATCTCGCTGGCGGCGCAGGCGGCGACGCTCCCCGACGTGCTGGTGACGTTCGGGAGGCTCTCGCTGGTGGCCCCGGCGGTCAACCTCGCGGTCGTCCCGCTGGTTCCGGCGGCGATGGGCGCCGGCGTCCTGGCCATGACCGGGGGCGCCCTGGCGATGCTCGGCCTCCCGGGCACCGTGGCGACGATCCTCGGGCTGCCGGCCTGGCTGCTGCTGCACGTGATCGTGGCGGTCGTGCGGATCGCCGCCGGCCTGCCGTTCGCCGCTGTCGCGATCCCGCCCGAGGCCGGGCCGGCGGCGGCGCTCGTGGCCGCCGCGCTGGTCCTGGCGGCACCCTCGATCGTGCGCCGTGCCCGTGCGCGACGGACACGGCGGACTGCGGCCGGCCGCCTGTGCGGAGCGGCACGACGCGCTCGAGCGGCCCGATACCCCGGAGCTTCCGGACCCCCGCCTCGCGCGGTGCGCGCACGCTGGCGGTCGTCGCGGCAATCGTCGTCGCGCTCTCGACGCTCGCCCTGGCCGACACCGCCGGCCGGACGACCCGCCTCGTGATGCTCGATGTCGGGCAGGGTGACGCGATCCTGGTCGAGAGCCGGGCCGGCGGCCGGATGCTGGTGGACGGCGGGCCGGACCCTGAGCGGCTGCTCCTGGAGCTCGACGCCCGCGTCCCGCCGTGGGATCGCCGGATCGACCTCGTCGTGCTGACACACCCGCACGAGGACCACGTCGCCGGCCTCGTCCGGGTCCTGGACCGGTACCGGGTGGGCCGGGTCTTCGAGCCCGGCATGCACGGCCCGGGCCCGGGCTGGGACGCCTGGGACGAGGCGCTGCGCCATGGCCCTCCTCGCGCCACGCTGGCGGCCGGGGCCCGGCTGCGCCTGGACGAGGTGACGCTGACCGTCCTCTGGCCGGAGGCAGGGGTGCCCGTCGAGCCAGCGTCCACGGGCCGCGGCATCAACGACACGTCGATCATCCTGCTCGGCGAGGCGAACGGCCGTCGCTTCCTGCTCACCGGCGACGCCGAGGACGACGTGGACCCGCGGCTGGTCGCCCGGGGCCTCCCTCGGGTCGACATCCTCAAGGTGGCCCACCACGGGAGCGCCACGGCGACCAGCGCCGCCCTGCTGGACGCGGCGCGCCCCGGCCTTGCCCTTGCCTCCGTGGGCGCCGGCAACGACTACGGGCACCCGGCGCCCTCGACCCTGGCGCGCCTGCGGGACATCGGGGCCCGCGTGTACCGCACGGACCTCCACGGGACCATCGTGGTGGACCTGCGGATGGATGGACTGGTGGTCCACGCCTCGGGCGCGCGCCGCACCGGCTACGATTCCCGGCATGACCGTCCCGGCGCGCCGCGAGGCCGCCAGCTTGCTGTTGTCCCTGGACCCGCCCGCGTGGTCCGTGCGCCACGCCTGCGCCGTGGCCGACGTCGCGTCGTGGCTGGCGCACGCGATCGCCCGCAACGGGACGCCGGTCGACATCCGAGCGGTCGAGGCGGCGGCGCTGCTCCACGACGTGGACAAGATCCCAGCGGGCCGCATGGTCGGCCTCCGCCACGGCGATGGGTCCGCAGCCTGGCTGGAGGTCCGTGGAATGGGCGAGCTGTCGCCGCTGGTCCGGGACCACCCAGTGCCACGCCTCGCGGACGATGGCGATGCTGCCCGCCTCGCCGCCGCGCCCGTCGAGGCACGGATCATCGCCTACGCCGACAAGCGAGCCGGGCAGCAGCTGGGGCCCATGGCCGCTCGCTTCGCCTCCTGGGGGCGCCGGTACCCCTCCGGACCGGGGGATCCGGTGCTCGGGACGAATGACCGGCCGCCGAGCGGACCCGGCTGGGCGGACCAGACGGCCGCCCTCGTGGTGGCTCGCGCTGACGCCCTGGAACGCGAGATCTGCGGCCTCGCGGGCATCGAGCCGCACGCGGTCCGGCGTCTGCGCTGGTCCCGCCGCGCCATCCGGCAGGCGGCCCTGCGGCTGACGGCCCTGCGTGCGGCCACCTCGCCTGGGGCCGCCCGGTGAGCGTGCCCGTCATCGCCTACTACCGCGGCGGCGACGGCTTCGCGCTGGACCGCGCGGTCGTGACGATCGCCCGCCGCCTCGAGCAGGAGACCGGTGCGGCCCCGGACCGCTGGCGGGCGATCGGTGCCGAGACGAATGCCGCCCAGATCGCCGAGCGTGTCGGCACCGCCCCGATGTTCGGCGGCGGCTGCGTGGCCGTGGTCACGGACCCCGGACCGCTCCTCCGCTCGAAGGACGCACGGGAGGCCCTGGAGCGCGCGCTGCGCGTCGTGGCTCCGGGCAACGCCCTCGTCTTCGTGGAGCAGGGCGACGCCGGCAACAAGCGAGCGGCGATGTACGCGGCGCTCGAGGCGGCCGTGATCAAGGTCGGCGGAGAGTCACGCGAGTTTGCGGCGCCCAAGGCCGGCCAGTTGGCAGGCTGGCTGCGAAACCTTGCGGTGGAGCGAGGCGTGACCCTGGACCGGGACGCCTCGGAGGAGCTCGCCCGCCGCGTCGGAGGGTTCGTCTCGGAGGGCGACGTGGACCGGCAGCGCCAGGGGACGCTCGCGGCCGGAGAGCTCGAGAAGCTGGCGATCTACCGCCAGGCGGCGCCCATCACCATCGAGGATGTCCAGGCGCTGGTCCCGGAGGTGATCCCGGACTCCACCTGGGCCATGCTCGACGCCGTCGCGGATCGCCGCGCGGACATCGCCGGCCCGCTGCTGGATCGCCTCCTTGACACGACACCCCTCCCGGTCGTCATCGTCCAGCTCCACCGCCGGCTGCGGGAGATCCTCATCGCCGCGGACCTTGCCGCCTCGGGCCGCCGTCCGCCCGACATCGTCAAGGCGATCGGGGGCCACCCGTTCCGGGCCCAGAAGCTGGTGGAGCAGGCTCGGCGCTGGACCCTGCCCGAGCTCGACGCGGCCCTCGAGGGCGTGCTGGAGCTGGACGCGATGATCAAGGGGGCCGTGGACTCGGGAAGCACGGAACGGCAGGTGCGCCTGGCGTTCACGCTGTGGGTTCGCGAGCGGGTCGCGGACGGGCGGTCACGTGCCACCGCGAGCGCCGTGCGACCGGCGCCACGCCGGGCCGGCTAGGTGTCGCCGGGCAGGACCGGCTGGACCAACGGGCCCACGACCGTCAGTCGGCGGAGGACCAGGCCTCCTCCTGCATGACGAGGTCGCTCTCGATCGCGAACACGCAGCGCGCATCGCCGAGGCCGAACAGCTCGATCAGCTCGGGGTCGATGTAGAGCTGGTGGCAGTCCTCGCACAGGCCGCCGGGGATGCCGAAGCACAGCCGCTCCGTCCGGTCCGAGAGCCGGAAGGTCGTGTCGAACCGGGTGATGATGAGGCGGCGGCTGCAACCAGGGCAGCGGTCTCGCAGGCCCGACATCGGGGCGTCTCCGGGGGCGCCGGCCTGGCTGGCCGACGGCATGGCCCCAATCTAGGTGCGGCGCCCGGGCGCCGACATGACCCGTCGGTACCTCCGGGGCCGGTACCCACCCCGGCGGATCGGCGAATGGCTACTGGACGCGCACCACGACCCGGGCACCGGACCAGTGCTTCTCGAGCTCGTAGTAGTCGCGCTCCGGCGGCGTGAAGACGTGGACGATCACGCTCCCGTAGTCGAGCAGCACCCAGTGGGACTCGGACGTCCCCTCGCGCCCGATCGGCTTGACGCGTTCGTCGCGCAGGCCCTCCACGATCCCGTCGGCGATCGCGCTGATCTGCCGCTCGGAGCCGCCGGAGCAGATCACGAACGCATCGGCCAGCGTCGTCAGCTCGCCCAGGTCCAGCAGCACGATGTCGGCGGCCTTCTTGTCCTCCGCGAGCTCCACGATGCGCCGGGCAAGGTCGAGCGGTGCGAGATCCAAGGCGGGCGCCGCGGTGTCGCGGGCCGGCAGGCCATCGGGGCGCTGGGTGGCGGTGTGGACGGGGTCGGTCACGTGGTCTGGGTCCTCCGGGCGGGGTCCGTGTAGAGCTGGTGGTCGGCGATGTAGCGGGCGACGGCGTCCGGCACGAGGTAGCGCACCGAGCGCCCGACGGCGGCCCGTCGTCGCACCACGCTACCCGAGATCGGCAAGAGAGGCCCCGGCAGGAACGTGACGCGGTCCTCGCGCCCCGGGAATTGATCCGCAACCCACGCCCGGTCGAGCGGGTCGTAGCCGCCGCGCGGCACCACGGCCAGGCGGCACAGGGCGAGGATCCGGTCCGGCTCACGCCAGGCGGGGAACCCCGCAAGCGCCTCGGCGGAGAGGATGAACCAGGGCTGCTCGATGCCCTCGGAGCGCAGCGCCTCCAGGGTGTCCAGCGAGTACGATGCCCCACCCCGCTCGACCTCGATCCGGCTCACCGCGAAGGCCGGGTTGTCCGCGATCGCCAGCTCAACCATGGCGAGCCGGTGCGCGGCATCGGTCACGGGTCGCCCGGGCTTGTGGGGAGGCGATGAGGCTGGGACCAGCAGCACCCGCTCGAGTCCCAGGGCCTCCCGGGCCTCCTCGGCGATGCCCAGGTGCCCGTGGTGGATCGGATCGAAGGTGCCTCCGAGGATCCCGACCGATCCGGGCACCACCGGTGCCGGCGGCAGGACCTCCTCCAGCGGGGGGAGGGACGTGCCGTCGACCGTCACCTGTCGTCCTCGGGCGGCTCCCACTCCAGTTCCACGATCCCGATGCGCACGGTGTCACCGGGCCGCACGCCGGCCTTGCGCAGCGCACCATCCACGCCGACGCGTGCGAGGTCACGCTGGAACCGGTGCGCGGACTCCTCGTTGTCGAAGTTGGTCTGGTTGGCCAGCCGCTCGATCTTCTTGCCCTTCACCACGTAGACGCCGTCCTCGCGTTCGAGGGTGAAGCCGTCACCGGCCGCCTCGAGGCGGTGGACCACCACGTCGGCGGAATCCGTGGGCTCCGCGAGGGCGTCGAAGTCGGGCAGCAGGTCGCCAACGGCCTCGCGCAGGGCGTCGAGGCCCTGGCCGTCGTCCGCCGAGATCGGCAGGACCGCCAGGCCGGCCCGGCGCATCGACGCCTCGAACCCCGGCCAGGCGTCACGCGCGGCCGGCAGGTCCATCTTGTTGAACACCGTGAGCATTGGCTTGGCGAGCAGGGCCGGGTCGTGGGCCTCCAGCTCGTCACGGATGATGCCGTGGTCCCACGCGGGATCGCGGGCGGCGCCATCCACGATGTGCAGCAGCACGCGGGTGCGCGAGACGTGGCGCAGGAACGCGTGCCCCAGCCCCGCCCCCGAGGACGCCCCCTCGATGAGCCCGGGCACGTCCGCGATGGTCGGCCGCCGCCCATCCTCGATCCCCAGGTCCATCACCCCGAGGTTGGGCTCGAGCGTGGTGAACGGGTACGCAGCAATCTTGGGCGTCGCAGCGGTCAGCGCGGCGAGCAGGGTGGACTTGCCCGCGTTGGGGAGCCCGACCAGGCCGACGTCGGCGATCAGCCGGAGCTCGAGGCGCAGCTCCCTCTCCTCGCCGGGCTCGCCCTGCTGCGCGTGCTTGGGGGCCTGGTGCGTGGCCGTCGCGAAGTGCACGTTGCCCAGACCGCCGCGGCCGCCCTTCGCGACCATCGTCTCCTGGCCCACCGCGACGAGATCCGCGATCAGGCCGCCGCTCGCGAGGTCGATGACCGCGGTGCCGGGCGGGACGGCGAGATACAGGTCCTCCCCCGCCTTGCCGTGGCGCTTCTGGCGCTCGCCGCGGCCGCCAGGCGTGGCCGAGAAGTGGTGCTTGAAGCGGAAGTCGTAGAGCGCGGTCTGGCCGGCGTCCACACGCAGGTACACGGAACCGCCGCGGCCACCGTCGCCACCATCGGGACCGCCGCGGGGGACATGAGCCTCGTGGCGCATGGTGGAGGCTCCGTCACCGCCGGCACCGGCTCGCACGGAGATGCGGACATCGTCGAGGAACATCGGGGAGATTGTCGCACGGCCCCGGCTGGGGCCCGGTCACAGGCGTCGAGTGCGGGGCGTGCTGGCGCTAAAAGTAGCGCATCGGGTTGACCTGGCTACCGCCGGCCCAGGGCCTCCCACCTCGCCAGACCTCGAAGTGGAGATGGGGACCGGTCGCCCAGCCGCTCGACCCGAGCCTGCCGACGCGCTGGCCGCGCCCGACCGACTGGCCGCGCCCGACCGACACGCCTGCCATGTGGTTGTAGGTGGTGTACAGGCCGCCGCCATGCGAGATCCACACCTGCCAGCCGCCGCCGTTTGACTTCCAGCCGGCGAAGTCCACGCGGCCACCGGCCGCGGCGACGACGGGAGATCCGTAGTCCGCGGCGATGTCGAGGGCAACGTGCCCGGCGTGAGCGTACTGGCTGATGTAGTTGCCGCCACCGACGACCGGCCAGCGGAACTGGCCGCCGTTGTAGCTCGCACCGCCGCTGCGGGGCTTGCTGCTCGTCTTCGAGCCGCCACCACCGCCTCCGCCCCCGCTCGACCGGGACTTGGCCGCTGGCTTCGGGGTGGGCTTCGGGGTCGGGATGGGGGCGCCCTTGGCACCCGGCAGGACCAGGACCTGGCCGACGACGAGCGTCGGGTCATCGAGACCGTTGAGCTCGAGGACCTTCTTGGCCTTGACGCCGTGCTGCTTGGCGAGCGATTCCAGCGTGTCTGTGTCCTTGACCGTGACGACGAGCCCGGACACGGGCGGGATCCGGAGGACCTGGCCGACGTGCAGGTCGTCCTTGGACTTGAGCTTGTTCGCCCACCACAGCGTCATCATCGACACGTTGAACTCGCGGGCAATCGTGACGAGGGTGTCCCCCGACTTGACCTTGTAGCGCCGGATCAGGTCCGCCCCGTCCTCGACGCTGGTCTTGGGCGCGTAACCCGTGAGGATCGTGCCATCGTCGAGGAAGTTGACGGCTTCCGTGCTCGACACCTCGGCCCGGGCCGCGATGTCGACATCCTTGGGGATGACCACGGGCGCGAAGCTCATCGCATCGCCACCCGCTCGGGCGTCGACCCCGTCGTACTCGGGCGCGTCGACGAGATCCTCGGCCGGGCGCCCCAGGCCCCCGTTGACGGCGAGCCGGATGTCCTGGCCCCGGCCCGACACGCTGCCCACGGCACCGGTGGTCTGACTGGGCATGACCGCCAGCATCGAGGCCACGGCCACGATGGCGGCGACGGCGATCGGCAGGGAGCGCTCCGGGCAGGCGAACGGGCGCAGGGCGGAACGCACGACGGTGGAGGCGGAGCCGACGGGAACGCCGGCATGGTCGGCGAACCATGCCCGGGTGCCTCGAGCGAACCGGACGCTCCGCTGGTTGAAGCGGGCGGTCACGGTGTCGCGATAGGGGCGGCGGTGCGCAGGCTCAGCGGGGAGCTGCACGCCATCCGTCGGCTTCTGCAATACGTTCTCCAGCGCGAGGACCGGTGCTGGGACGGGGCACCTGGGGGCGCCCTGACCGGTTCTCAGGGGTTCGCGATGGTGGTCAACTGGTCCCCCGAGACCATTTCCGGCGTGTTTCCGGACGACCAAACCCCAGTCGGACCCTACCAGAGTCCGGGTGAGGCGCGCAAACGGTCCTGCCCCTTGGAGCGCGTGGGACCGGGGCATGAAACACCGGGCCGAAGGTCCCGAATCTCCGCGAATCCGACCGGCTGAGCGGGGCGTCGCCGGGTCAACGCCGGGGCTGGATGGGTCGCCCTCAGTCCAGGCTCTTGGTCAGCGTCATCAGGAACTGCGCGTTGTTCTCGGTCTTGGAGATCCGGTTGAGCAGCAGTTCGATGCCCTCGTTGGTCCCGACCGCGGACAGCATCCGGCGCATCGTCCAGACCATCTTGAGGGTGCCCTCCTCGAGGAGCAGCTCCTCGCGCCGGGTGCCGGAGCGCTGGACGTCGATCGAGGGGAAGATCCGCTTCTCGGCGAGCTTGCGATCCAGGATGAGCTCGGAGTTGCCGGTGCCCTTGAACTCCTCGTAGATGACGTCGTCCATCCGGGAACCGGTGTCCACGAGGCAGGTGGCGATGATCGTGAGGGAGCCCCCCTCCTCGATCTTGCGCGCGGCGCCGAAGAACCGCTTGGGCGGGTACAGGGCGATGGGGTCGATGCCGCCCGAGAGCGTCCTGCCGCTGGGCGGCAGCGCGAGGTTGTAGGCGCGCGTGAGGCGCGTGACCGAGTCCAGCAGGATCACCACGTCGCGGCCGGTCTCGACCTGGCGCTTGGCGATCTCGAGGGCCATCTCGGCGACGTGCGTGTGGTTCTCCGTGGGCTCGTCGAAGGTGGAGCTGATGACCTCGCCGTGGACGCTGCGGCGCATATCCGTGACCTCCTCCGGCCGCTCGCCGATGAGGGCGACCATCAGGAGGATGTCCGGGTAGTTGGCGCTGATGCCGTTGGCGATGCTCTTGAGCAGCATCGTCTTGCCAGCCTTGGGCGGGCTCACGATCAGGGCACGCTGGCCCTTCCCGATCGGGTTGACCAGGTTGACGAGGCGCTGGCTGAGGTTCTTCGGGTCCGACTCCAGGTTGATCAGCTCGATCGGGTGGATCGGCGTCAGGTCCCCGAAGTGCGGGCGCCGGCGGGCGGTGTCGGTATCGACGCCGTTGACGCTGTCGACGCGGATCAGGCCCCAGAACTTCTCGCCCTCGTGCGGGGCGCGGACCGCTCCGGTGACCCGGTCGCCGATGCGGAGGCCGAAACGGCGCACCTGGCTCGACGAGACATAGACGTCGTCGTTGCTCGGCAGCAGGCCGTGGCGGCGCATGAAGCCGTAGCCGTCGTCGACCACGTCCAGGATGCCGAACGCATAGTCGAGCCCGGCACGCTCCGTCTGGGCCTGGAGGATCTGGTCGACAAGGTCGTCGCGACGATCGGAGGTCGCGTCCTCGATGTCGAGCTTGAGGCCGACCTCGCGGAGCTCCTTGACGGACATCTCCGTGAGGTCGCGCATGGCCAGGTCGTTGCGCTCGCGCGCGGCTTCGAGCTCCGCTACCTCGTCCTGCTCCGTGACGGGCAGGCGGTTGGTGGTCTGGGAGCGTCGACGAGGTCGGCGGTTGCGGCTGGGGCGCTGGTCGGGGCCGTTGGGCATTGGGGTGAACACACCTAGAGGGGTGGAGTCCGGCACCGGGCGATCGGCGGGGAACGATGAGTCGCGCCACGGGCCGTTGTTCGCGCGGAATCTGGTTGCCTTCGCGCGCGGCCGGTGGGGATGGGAGCAGGATATCGGACGGTCGCGCGTGGCGTCAATGTCAATGTGCAGGCGAGTCGTGCGGGCAGGTGACGTCCCCGGGACGCGGGCCCACGGCTGTCCGGCTCAGCCGATCTCGCCGCGAGGGTCCGGGGTGACGATCATCGGCGCAATGCCAATTGCCTGCACCGTGTAGGGGACGGCCGTCGACGTCACGTTGCCCGCCTCGTCAACGGCGCTGAACGTCGCGGTGTGGAGGCCCGGGCTGGTCGTGTCCAGGGTCGTCGCAGAGGGGCACGACCCGATACCCGACGCGGTGTCGGTACAGGAGAAGCCGACCTGGACCGTGGTGCCCCGTGGGTAGGGCCCGGCAGGCGGGTCCAACGTCACGCGAAGGAGGGGTGGCACGCGGTCGATCTGGATGCCGGAGATCGGCCCCGCGGCCCGGCAGTTGCCGGCTGCGTTGCAGATCGAGCGCACCCCGGTGGATGCGTTGGCGTCGGCCTCCCCGGCGGGGACGTTGGTCGAGAGCGTGAATGCGCCATCTGCCGGGTCCACCAGGCCGGTACCGAGGTCCATTGCTGTGCATCGGATCGCCACGTTACCGGCGTGCCAGGCCTGATCGGCAGGCTCACACCAGACATGCGGCCATGCCGCCCAGATCACGAGCCCGATCGGCGGCTCGACATGCCAGCCGGTCCACGGGCGGATCCTGATCAGGTCGCCCAGACCGCCCGGAACCGGCCGCGCGTGGGCCGCGACTGGCGATGCGGACGCGACCAGCAGGCAGGCCACCGATGCGATGACGAGTGACGGCCACCACCCGCATGTGCGTCGCCATCGCCTTGCGCGATGAGCGATGCGTTGACTGGCGCTCTCGACCATGACGCCCTCGTGGTGCGACATGCCTCTCCAAGCGTCAGCTGGGTCCCTTCCTCGAGCCGGCGCGAGCAGGCAACCGCTGGAGTCGCACCAGGTGCGGTATTCCGCTGTTCCACCTCCGCCGACGGCCGGGTGCCGGGGAGGCGCGCGGCAGGCACTGCACCTCGCGTCTCCCGGTCGCTCCGATGGTCCGAACCACAGGATGCCCGCATCTGCCGGACACCAACGGGATTCGTCCCGCGCTACACCGTAGGCGGGTGCACGAGGAAGCGCATCCCCCGAATCGGGGTAGCGCCCGACCGGAGAGCAGAGAACCGCCAACTGCGTCGATCCGGGAGGGTGACTCGACTCCGCTTCCGCGTCCCTGCGGGCCACGGCCCGATGGCCATGGCGTCGCCCGAAACGGGCGGATCAGTCGACGTCGAGCACCCCGAGGTCCTGGGCCCTGGCGACGGCTTCGCTGCGAACGTGGACGTCGAGCTTGCGATAGATGGCGCGGACGTGCGTGCGGACGGTCTCCGGCGCCACGTCGAGCCGGGCGGCGATCTCCTTGAGCGTGAGCTGCGTGAGGAGCAACTCGAGGATGCGGTGCTCCGCGCCCGTCAACGGCTCGATCAACCGTCGCCGGTCGACAACGTCCCGGAGCCGCACCAGGCGCAGGCCGAGAACACCTGCGTCAGGGTAGGACGCGAGATGATCGAGGCCCGCGTGCATCCAGCGTGTCGCCGCCGCGAGATCGCCGCGCTCGACAAAGATCTCGCCCAGGACCACTTCGACAAGGAGCGTCAGATAGGGCGAGACGCTGCGGCCCCGGACGAGCTTGGCGATCGCGTCCACTCGCTCGGCCACAACCGGGTCGCCGGCGCGGGCCTCGAGGCGCGCCCGGGCGAGCAGCAGCGGGAGGAGCGCGGGGATCCAGACGAGCTCCGCCTCCTCGAAACGCGCGAAGCCTGCCACCATCTTGCGCCGGGCCTCTGCCCAGCGACCCTCGTCCGCCAGGCAGAGAGCCTGAACGCCCATCGCGGTGACCTGGGCGAAGCAGTGAGCCACGGCCCCGTCTTCCTCGCCAATCCTCAGGTAGCGCGCGGCTTCCTCGTTGCCGCCGGCGAGCCACAGCGCCTCTCCGAGGGTCGTCGCCGCTGCCGCGTGTACGGTCAGGTCGACCGCGTCGCTGAGGGCGAACGCGAGTTCCGCGTGCTGGCGCATCGGCGTGATGCCATCGGGTGCCAGCAAGGCGGAGAGAAGGGCCTGCATTGCGCGAATCGGGACGTTCGCGCCAGGCCAGTCGCCGCCGGCCGGATGGGCTCGGAGCGCCTGGCCAACCCATCTCCGGCTTCGAGGCGTGTCGTCTGTCATCGGACCGACGAAGCCCGCCGTGATCGTCAGGGCCGGGTCGGAGAGGATCTGCTCGTCCGTGAACATCTCCAGCCAGCGCCGGGTCGTCTCGTGCCGTGCGTGCTGCGCGTAGTCCATGTGCACGCGACACACGATGTGGCCTGCGCGGGCGACGTCGTCCGCCGCCAGCCAGTGCCGCACGGCCTCGTCCAGCGCGCCGCGGCTCTCGAACCACGACGCGGCGCGCGCGTGGAGCGTCGCGACCTCGGTCTCGTCGCTCCGAGCGAGCTCCGCCTGCAGGAACTCGGCGAACAGATGGTGATAGCGGAACCACTCGTCCGCATCGTCGAGAGCGCTGACGAACAGGCTCTGCCGCGCGAGTGTCCGCAGGTGCGTTCCCGCCTGTCGGTCGCCGGTCACGGCGCGGCAGACTCCGGGCGAGAGGCGCGCCAGGATCGACGTCCGTAGCAGGAAGCGCGCCAGACCCGGCGGTTGCCGATCCAGGACCTCGCTGGCAAAGTAGCGGGCAATCTCGCGGCGGTTCCCATGAATACCTGCCAGCCAAGCCTCGGTGAGTGCCTGCGGACCGGCAAGCGCCGCGAGATAGACGCCCGTCGCCCAGCCTTCCGTGATGCGGCAGAGGTCGCCGGCCGTCTCGGCGGTCGCGGACGTTCCCGACAGGCGAAGCAGATCCGCGGTCTCCGCGGCGTCAAGCGCCAGGTTCGCGGGACCGAGCTCTACCAGGCGCCCCTCCGCGCGCAGCCGGGGGATTGGCAGCGGAGGCAGTGCCCGCCCGCTCAGGCAGAGCTGCGCCCCCGGCGGAAGCTGTTGCGCCAGCAGGTCGACGATCTGCCAGCAGACATCGTTGGAGATCAGGTGCGTGTCGTCGATGACGAGGACGAACGGCGCCGCGGCGTTCACGGCCATGGAGAGTGCCGGCAGGATGCGTGTCGCGACGGGAGGTGGAGCGAGCTGCAGCCAGCCCTCCACCATCGGATCCCCGTCGATGACGGCGCCGAGGGCAGCGACCACATAGGCTAGAAACAGCACCGGGTCGTCGTCGGCCCCGTCGGCCTGCAGCCACGCGAAGGGACGAGGATCGCTTTCGGCCCACTGGGATAGGGCGATCGTCTTGCCAAACCCGCCGGGTGTCGTGACCGTCACGATGGAGGCCGAGCTTGCCGACAGCTCCTGGAGAAGGCGGCGCCGCCACACGGTCTCGAGCTGCGGCCGGGGCGGGCGCAGGCGCGAGAGGATCAGGTGCGGGCCGAGTCCAGGCGTGTGCGGATCGCTCGCAGCGGAGTCACGCGGCTTAGGTCGCACAGGCGTTGCCTCGCAGCTTCCACCTTGGGACGCGCCGGTCATCCTGATGCTTGGCGACGTGGGTTTGCCGAAGTCTGCACCCGGGTCCGCGCGGTGACAAGCGCCTACGTCCGACGCGCCTCCTCGGGCGAGGCAGAAGGGCGCATCGCGTGCGAGGCGCCGACCTCCGCCATCGGGCACCCAGCCGGCCTCTGATCACGAGGAGTGCTATCCGAGGAGGTTCCCGGGGGTCCACGCCCATCTGCGGACGGAATCCGGCACCATGCCGCCCCCGCACTACCCGGGGTGATCAACTCGACGGCATCTCGCCCGGTGGCCGTGGGGGCCGGGCGGGAAACGGCCAGATAGCACCACCCGTGATCGGGTAGCTGGCAACCGCCCACCTGGCCCCGGGGCTCGCTGAGCTGGCCCCAGGCGATTGCTGACGGGGCCCCGGGCTCGTGGAGCAGGCCTCAGGAGGCGGACGTCGCCTCGGGCTCGCGGTCCGGGCCTGCCGCCGTCTGGACGTCCAGCTCGGCGCCGGGCCCGACGGCGGTCAGCTGCGGCTCCACGCCGTTACGCAACGCCAGCGCCGTGGCCACGAAGCCGTGGAACAGCGGGTGCGGACGCTCGGGCCGCGACTTGAACTCCGGGTGGAACTGGCTGGCCACGAACCAGGGGTGGTCCCGCAGCTCCACGATCTCCACCAGGCGGCCGTCCGGCGAGAGGCCCGAGAGCAGCATCCCGGCAGCCTCCAGGGTCTGCCGGTACCGGTTGTTGACCTCGAAGCGGTGACGGTGGCGCTCGTAGATGACCTCGGTGCCGTAGACGGCGCGGGCCTTGGAGCCGGCGAGCAGCTTGGCGGGGTAGAGGCCCAGGCGCATCGTGCCGCCCTTGTCCTCCAGGTCCCGCTGGTCGGGCATGAAGTCGATCACCGGGTTGGCCGTGAACATGTCGAACTCGGTCGAGTTGACGTCCCCCGTGCCGATGACCTCGCGCGCGAACTCGATGACCGCGCACTGGAGACCCAGGCACAGGCCGAGATAGGGCAGCCCACGCTCGCGCGCCCAGTGGGCGGCGAGGACCTTGCCCTCGATGCCGCGGTGGCCGAATCCGCCGGGAACGAGCACGCCGGCGGCGCCCGAGAGGCGCTCGTCCACGTTCTCAGGTGTCAGGGTCTCGCTGTCCACCCAGCGGACCTTCGCGTCCACGCCGTTCGCCCACGAGGCGTGGCGCAGGGCCTCGGTCACGGACAGGTAGGCGTCCGGCAGCTCGATGTACTTGCCGACGAGCGCGATCTCCAGCGTCGGCTTGGGCGACTTGATCCGTGCGACCAGCGCCCGCCAGCCGTCGAGGTCGGGCACGGCATCGGGATCGCCCAGGCCCAGCTCGCGCACCACGAGGCGGCCGAATCCGAACGCCTCGAACTGGAGGGGAACCTCGTAGATCGTGGAGGCCGTGGGGGCCGGGATGACCGCGTCCACGTCCACGTCCGTGAACAGGGCGATCTTCTCGCGGATCTCGTCCGGCACGTCGCTGTCCGAGCGCAGGACGATCACGTCCGGCTGGATGCCGATGCCCCGCAGCTCCTTGACGGAGTGCTGCGTTGGCTTGGTCTTGAGCTCGCCCGTCGCCATCAGGGCCGGCAGCAGCGTCACGTGGACGTACAGGACGTTGTGGCGCCCCTGGTCCTTGCGCATCTGGCGGATCGCCTCGAGGAACGGCAGGCTCTCGATGTCGCCCACGGTGCCGCCCACCTCGACGATGACCACGTCCGGGTCCCCGTCGCGCGAGACGCGCGTGATCCGCTCCTTGATCTCGTTGGTGATGTGCGGGATGACCTGGACCGTGCCGCCGAGATAGTCCCCGCGGCGCTCCTTGGCGATGACCGCGGAGTAGATGCGGCCGGTCGTGACGTTGGAGCCCTGGGTCAGGTTCTCGTCGATGAACCGCTCGTAGTGGCCGAGGTCCAGGTCCGTCTCGGCCCCATCGTCCGTGACGAACACCTCGCCGTGCTGGTACGGCGACATCGTCCCCGGGTCCACGTTGATGTACGGGTCGAGCTTGAGGATGCGGACGCTGAGGCCCCTCGCCTTGAGCAGGCGGCCGACACTTGCGGCGGTGATGCCCTTGCCGAGGGAGGACGTGACTCCTCCGGTCACAAAGACATACTTCGCCATGGGTCGCGGTCCTCCGGGGTTTTTCCCATGCTATCGAATCGGAGGGACCCGGGACAACCGGAATCATCGCCGGCGCCGGTTGCGGTTCGGTGCCGGGAGCGCGGAGGACAAAGCAGATGGAACCTGGCGCATTGACGAGATACGTCCTGCTGTACCTGGTCACGGTCCCGGTCTTCTTCCTGATCGACCTCGTGTGGCTGGGGGTCGTCGCCCGCGACTTCTACCGCAGCCAGATCGGCTCGCTGATGGCGGATCCCATCGTCTGGCCGGCGGCCATCCTGTTCTACCTGCTGTCGATCGCGGGGATCATCTTCTTCGCGGTGGTGCCGGCAATCGATGAGGGGAGTTGGACGAAGGCGCTCCTGCTCGGCGCGGCGTTCGGCTTCTTCACCTACATGACGTACGACCTCACGAACCTCGCGACCCTCCAGGGCTGGCCGGTGACGCTCGCCGTCGTGGACATCGCATGGGGCACGGTGCTCAGCGGGACCGTCGCCACGGTGAGCTACCTCATCGGGACGCGCGTGCTGGGGTTCTGACCGGGAGGGCTGGAGTCCTTGACGACCCCATGACCGCCGTCTAGGCTCATGCACGGATCGTGTGACTACGTGTAGGTGGATACGTGACGAACGAGCAGACCAACCGGTTCAACGTGCTCCTCGATGACGAGCACGCGGCACGGCTCCACCGTCTGGCGGCACGGACCTACCTCAATCCTGGGACGCTCGCCCGGTCCCTGCTCTCGACGGCGCTCGATCAGGCCGATCCTGATCCCGGGACGATCACGATGCTGCTGGACTCGACGCCCGGCGCGTGGGAGCGCGCCCAGGAGGGCCTCACCGACGTCGCAACCGGGCGCGTGATCGCACTGGACGAGCTGTAGCCAAGGTGGCGCGCGTTGTGGTCACCGAGTCGGCGCGAGCCGATCTCGAGTCGATGATCCGCACCCACAGCCTGGATCCCTCCACGACCGATCGGGTCCGGACGGCGATCGCCGCGCTCGCCGAGTTTCCCCAGCTTGGGCCTGCGCTCGAGGGCAGGTGGTCCGAGTTCCGGTTCATCCTCGGACCCTGGCCATGGATGCTGCTCGTCTACGTCTGGGACGAGCAGGCCGACGTGGTCGCAATCGTCACGATCCAGGATGCCCGCTCGGCGAGCGCGGCCCGCGGGCGGTAGTTCCCGCAGCTGAACGCTCGGCGTGACCGACGGCTCATGGACCGGGCAGCAGGCTCGGGTCCAGGATGATGGTGGGTGTTGGTGGGCCCCCCAGGATGCCGTCGTCGCGGACGATGAGCACTCGGCCGTCGGGGAGCAGCGTGGCCGTGGGGTCGATCAGCGCGATCCCCGTGACCCGCATCGTGTCGCCGGTTGCCGGGTCGAGGATGGTCATCGACGCCGGTCCGACGAGCAGGACCCGGCCCTCCTTGAGCGCGACCGCCGTGACGATCCTGGTGGGGAAGATCGGCAGCGCCGTGAACGACCCGGTCGCCGGGTCGTAGATGTCGACCGTGTCGCTCGCCCCGGAAGGCCGGGAGTCGGCCGGACCCTCGGTGCGAGCCGGCTCGATGCCCCCGATCAGCACCCGGCCGTCGGCGAGGAGCACCGCGGCAGCGGAGTTGCGCGATGTCGGCGCACCCGTCTCGCTGTAGGCGTCCGCCACCGGGTCGCAGAGGACCGCGCTTGGCCCGTACTCGACGAACATGAGCGACAGGCAGGTGAGCAGCACGCGCCCGTCCTGGAGGCGAGTGGCCGTCTGCACGGGACCGCACGGGACAGGAGGCGTCTGGGCGAATGTCCCCGAGGACGGGTCGCAGACATCGGCACGAGCATCCGCGAGGTTGGCCGCCGGGGCGACGAAGACCCGACCGTCCGCGAGGAGCGTTGCCGGTCGTGCAGGATCGCCATACTCACCACCGTCAGGAGTGAGCGAACCGGTCGCCGTGAACGTGCCGGTCGTCGGGTCGTAGATGTCCGCGGATGCCCGTCGGGCGTCCAGGACAAGCACGCGACCATCGTCGAGCAGGGTCGCCGTGGGAAGACTCCGGACGCTCGTCATCGAATCGGTCGCGCTGAACAAGCCGGTCGCCGGGTCCCAAACCTCGGCGCTGTCGAGCGAGCTAGATCCGTTGCCTCCGCCCACGACCAGCACGCGTCCGTCAGGCAGCAGCGCAGCGGCATGCCGCTGCCGGTCCAGCATCATCGCGCCCGTGACCGAGACCGCGCCGGATGCCGGCGTGACCGGGCCCGGAACCGGCGCCACCGCGCTCGGAATCGGTTCCGCCGTCTGCGGGCGGCTGCCGACCAACGCGACGGCAGCGCCGACCGTGGCGAGCACCACGGTGGCAGCCAGGGCGAGGCGAACGATCGCAGTTCGAGACGTGCTGGGCCGCCTCGCTGAACCCAGGGCCGCCTCGGCGACGGCCATCGCGTCGATCGGTCGGACGCCGCCGTCCGAATAGGCCTGCAGTGCCCGGGCCAGCCGGGGGTCGTACGTGTCGTCAGTCATCGCCGAGCTCCAATCGCAGGCGGGCGGCGGCCCGCGCCAGGCGCGTGCGCACCCCCGACGCGGACATCCCGATCGCCTTGCCGATCTCGGTGGCATCGAACCCGGACACATGGCGCAGCGCCAGCAGCTCCCGGTCCTCGGGGGAGAGGCGTCGCAGCGCCGCCGCCAGATCCGAATGGGCCGCCCGCGTCGACGGGTCGTGCATGTCCGAACCGACGTCCGCGACCTCGATCTGGACAACGTTGTGGCGCCGCTGACGGCGCATTACCTGGCGTACCTCGTTGGCGGGATCGTCACCAGCCAGGGACGGAGGTTGCCTGCCTCTCGGAGCGAGCCGAGCTTGCGCCAGGCGATGGGCCACGCGGCCTGGACGGCGTCCTGTGCCATGTCCTGGTCACCGCAAATCACGAAGCACAGGCGCGCCATGGGGTCGTGGTGGGCGGCCACGATCCGGGCGAAGGCCACGGCGTCGCCCACCGCGGCCTGCGCCACGGTGTTCGTCGCGATGCCCTTTGGGGGACGCCAGTTCGTGCTCCATGCCCTACAGATGTCGTGAGGCGGCGAAGTGTCTCAGACCCAGGCGATGCCCACGTGGAGGCCGCCGGGGAAGCCACCGAGGCGGAAGAACGCTTGACGACGTGATACCGCTCGGTATCATCGGACCATGCCGATGACCCTTCGCCTGACCGCGGCCGAGACCGAGGCCCTGCGGGAGACCGCCCGCCGCGAGCACCGGTCCATGCAGGAGGTCGCGCGCACCGCGATCGACGAGTACGTGACCCGCCGCAGACGGCGTCGCGATGAGCATCTCGCAGCGATCGTCGCCGAGGACGCCGAGCTCCTGCGACGTCTCGGCGAGATGTGACCGAGCATCTCGACCTCGACGACCTGCTGGCGGCGGCAGAGGCAGCGCTCGGCCGGCCGGCCGAGGTGCGGGACGTCGGGCTCCTTGAGGCGGCGGTTGCGCGCACCCGGGCCAGCGTCTACGGCGAGGATGCCTACCCGAACCTGGATGCGAAGGCGGCGGCCCTGCTCCACTCGATCGTCACCGGCCACGCCCTGATCGACGGCAACAAGCGACTCGGGTGGGTCGCCGTGCGGCTGTTCTACCGGCTGAACGACCGAGACCTGCGCGCGCCGGTCAATGACGCCTTCGACCTGGTGGTGTCGATCGCGGACGGCTCGATCCGCGACGTGGCGGACATCGCAGCCCGCCTGCGCCAATGGGCGGCGGACCACCGGGCCTGACGGTGAGCCCGACCCCCGACCAGGCGTCCCGGCGATCGGCCGGCCGAGCCCAACCGGATCCGTGGCAGGAGCCTCACCGCATCCGTCGGGTGCGCCGCGGCGAACCTGAGGCATGAACGTCCGAGTCGGGATCGCCGCGGCCTCGCTGCTGCTCTTCATCGCCGTGGCGCCCGTTGCGGCCCATGCGCCGATGGTGGTGGAGCCCGGCAACGAGTCTCCGGCGACTGCCTTCCTTCTCGAGGACCCCACGCTATCGCGCGCGATCGGCGCGACCCTGGACGCGCCCGGCGAGGTGGACTGGTACCGGATGGACCTCCGGGCCGGCGACGCGCTCGTGGTGGAGGTGACCGCGCCGGACGCCGCGGGTGGCATCGCGACCTCCTTCGCCGTGATCGGCCCGGGACTCCCCGCGCCGGCCGATGACGAGACCGCCCAGCTCACGACCGCGGCAGGTGCCGACGGCGCCCTGGCCCACCAGGCCGAAGGCGGCGAGCGCGAGGCCCACGGTGGTCTCGGCTTCATCGCCTGGGGTGGCATCCGGACGACCGCCCCCGAGGATGGCACCTACTGGGTCGCGGTCCGCGCGACCGACGAAGGCGCCACTGGCAAGTACGTGCTCGCCCCCGGCGTCCGGGAGGAGTTCGGACCCGAAGCTGTGGGCGGGATGGTGGACCTCGTCACGTTCTTCAACGCCCCGTGGCCACCTGAGCCGGGCGATACCGCCCCGACGTCGGGGGCCGACGGCGCCATCGGCACCCTCGTGATCATCGCCGCCGGCTTGGTCGTGGTAGGGCTGGCCTCGACGAGGTTCCTGCACGGGCGTCAGGCCCGACGGTCCGCTTGACGCGGGCCCTCTAGCGCCCGAAGAACAGCCTCGCGATGTGCGGGTGCATCGCCACGAACACGCCGACGACCGCCGCGATGGCGACCGAGACCACCCGGGTGCGCTCCAGCGATTCCTCGGCGCGAGCCTTGCGCGCCGTCGCGTCCGCGCTGACGTGACGAACCGGGGCAGAGGCGTAGGCGCGGAGGCGCTGCCCGAGCAGGCGATCCAGCTCGGCAGGGTCGGAGTCTGGTGGCTCCAGCCCGCCGATGTCCCGGGTGAGCCGCGCGAGCCGGACGTCCACCGGCGGCCGGGACCGGCGCACGGCTTCGCTGACGTCGGCCATGGACAGGCCGCCGACATGGCGCAGCGCCAGCAGGGCGCGGCCTTGCGGGTCCAGCCTCGCGAGGGCGCTCAGCAGCGCGTCGTCGACCGGGAGGTCGGCCGGGCGATCGTCGAGCTCGGGCGTGGTCGCGCCGCGCGCATCCCGGCGTCGTGCCAGGCTCGTCGCCTCGGCGGCAGCGAGCGAGCACAGCCACGAGCCGAGGGCTTGCGGGATCCGCTTGCGGCGCAGGCCGGGCCAGGCGTCGAACCATGCCGCCTCGGTCGCGGCGGCCGCAGCGGCGGGGTCGCCGACGATGACGAAGGCGACCCGCGTCATCTCCTCGTTGTGCAGCCGGACGATGCGGGCGAAGGCCTCGACGTCACCGTCCGCCGCGCGCCGAACCAGCTCCTCGAGGGGATCCTGGGCTGCTGCAGGGCGGGAGCCTGTCATGTCACGGTGTTCGTCCTGGGGGAAGGCGCGGATTGGGAGTCCCCGGTGCATTGCCCTCCGGAGGACGATCGCCGCAGGATCACGGCACCGGGCGCAGCCTCGGGTGCGTGCCGAAGAGCTCTCCCGATGCGGTCGCGGATGCCAGGCCGGTACCGTCGGGGAGGATCGTCATCATCGTGGGATTGCCGAACCCGGTCCCGACGACCTTGGTGAAGATGATCCGGGTCCCATCGGGCGTCCAGGTGGGCTGCACGGCCCGTGGGTCGGCACGGCCAAGGTCCCCGAAGGTGGTGATCCGCGTCATGGCCGACCCGTCGGGGCCGATCGTGTACAGGTTCGACGGGCCGTCGAGGTCGGCCCATGGGCGCGTGGAGAACACGATGAGATCCTTGTCCGGGTGCCAGTCGGGGTAGGTCGCCCAGAGCGTCCAGTCGGTCGGCCGCTTCAGGGACGGTGTCCTGGCGTCGAGGTCAACCACGCCGATCGCGGTCCTGGTCATGTCCGCGTCGGAGGTGGTGTTCGACCAGGACTGCATCTCCACGACGAGCCGGCGACCATCGGGCGACCGCGGCCCCGCGAACGCATCCCGGTCGTCCTTCACCGTCATCAGCGTCCGGACCTTGCCGGTCTCGAGGTCGAGGAGCGCCAGGCGGCCGTGGACGTTCTTGCCACCGACAAGATCCCAGCCGGTGAAGGCGAGGGTGCGCCCGTCGGGCGACCAGGCGGGATGGTCCGTCTGCGTGCAGGGGTCCTTGCAGTCCAGCACGCGCTCGGCACCGGTACCGTCGGCGTTCGAGACCCACAGGTCGCGCGTGCCCACTCCGGCAGTGCCGGACCCCGCGGGGTCGCCCGCGTCGTCCGCGGCGAAGGCCAGGCGCGCGCCGTCCGGGCTCCAGTCGGGGTGGACCTGCCAGCCCTTGGGCGGGAGCGGGACATCCGGCGTGAGGAAGTGGTCGCCCGTCCCATCAGGGCGAACGGCCCGGTTGCCGACACCGCCCGAGATCGGGCCCTCGTAGACGATCCAGGACTCACCCGGCAGGAGGAGTTGGGCCCCGGCGCTCGTCGACCCGATCATCCCGATCCTGGGGCAGGTACACATCGTGGCCAACCCCGGCTCCGTGACCCGGGATCCAAGTGCTGGCACGCAGGGTCCATCGCGACGAAGTCGCCGTTCGCCGTCAGCCGTTGCCCCCGTCGGATGGGCAGGAGGGTTCCGCTCAGGGCGTGGGGCGGAAGCGGGGATGGAGTCCTGCGCGATCGCCGCCACTGGTGGCCGGCTGGAGATCGTTGCCGTCCGCGGCGACGGTCACCATGACCGACGTGTCCGCACCCACCGTCCCGGTGACGAACGCGATGCGCGTGCCGTCGGGCGTGTAGTCCGGGTGGATCGCGAAGGCGTGCTCGTCGGCGAAGTGGGTGATCTGCTTCAGGCCGGTCCCATCGGGGTTGATCGTCCAGAGGTCGGACTCGTCGTCGAACTTCGAGGGATCGAGCGGCGCGACGAACACGATGTGCTTGCCGTCCGGGCTCCAGTCGGGATTCGTCGGCCAGTACGAGCTATCGGTGATCGGGACGGCCTTGGGCTTCGCGGCGGTCGTGTCCACGATCACGAGCTCCCCGGCGTCGAAGTCGTCGAAGCCGATCGAGCCGTCGCGCCGGTGCACGTACTCCAAGACGACCTTCGAGCTGTCCGGCGACCACCGCGGGGCGTAGATCACGCGGTCCGGCGCGGCGGTCAGGACGACCCGCGTTGCGCGCGTGGCGACGTCGTAGAGCTCGAGCGTGGACACCCACGTGTCGCCCACCAGTGCCTGGCGGTGGAAGGCGATCGACTTCCCGTCCGGCGACCAGGCGGGCTCGTCGGCCACCGCGCACGCGTCGCAGATCACGATGTGGTCGGGGTTGCTCCCGTCGGCGTCGGTGACCCAGAGGTCGCGTTCGGCGGCGCCCATCGTGCTGAACACGAGCCTCGAGCCATCCGGGGACCAGTCCGGGTGCAGTTGCTCCGTGCCCTCCGCGGTGTCGGTCGGGAAGAACAGGTCGCTGCCGTCGGGGCGGATGAGGCGGACGCCGTAGACACCGCCGCCGTCGTCGCCCTGGAACGCGAGCCACTCCTCGCCGGGGAGGACGGTCGGCCGGGGGGTCGGGGTCGGGGTGGCAACGGCCGTTCGCGCGGGCGTGGGGACCGGCGCGGCCGTCGGGATCTCGACGGTCGCAGCAGCCGATGCGGATGGTGCCGGGGTGGAGGCCGGAGCGGCGCCACACGCCGCAACGAGAACGAGGGACGCGAGAAGGAGCGCAGGACGCTTCACGATTGCACCTCTGGATGGCCACGGGTCCGTGGGGCGATGTCCGCCGATGGGAGTGAGATGCTCACGGGCCGCGCAGTGTCCCAGGCCGGCCGGCGACCGAGGGCTGGTGCTCCTGGAGCGGATCCAGGCGGTCAGGGCGTGGGACGCAACCTCGGGTGGAGCCCCTCGACCACGCCGCCGCTGGTCGCCGAGACGAGGCCGGTTCCGTCGGCACGGACCGTGCGCATCACGCCCTCCGAGTTGAAGATCACCCCGGATCCGTCGGGCAGCCAGGTCGGCTTGATCGCACTTCCGCCTGAGGCCGCGAGATCGGTCAGGGCCGCGAGCCCGGTCCCGTCCGGCCGGACCGTGTAGAGATCGCTGGGACCGTCCACCCCGGACGAAAGGACGGGCTTCGAGCACACGATGCGGTCGTTCACCCAGCTCCAGTCCGGGTTGTTGCAGCGGTCCTTGGGCTTCGTGATCTCGCGCGGTGCCGCCGGCCCCGCGGTCACGTCGATGATCGCGAGCGCCTCGTCGGTCACCTCCGCACCGGCGGCCGGAGAGGTCAGGTACTCGAACACGAGGCGGGTTCCGTCTCCGGACCACCGCGACGCGGAGACCTGTTGCCCCGTCGGGGCCGTGAACAGGACGCGGGTCTGCCGGGTCGCGAGGTCGAGGATCTCGAGCGTCGAGACGTCGACGCCCCCTTTGGACGTCATCCGCTGGTAGGCGACCGATCCCCCATCGGGCGACCAGGCCGGCTCGTCGGCCCATTTGCAGGGCACCTGACAGTCGACGAGCAGGGACGTGTTGCCGCCGTCCGCATCGCCGATCCAGATCACCTGCGTGTCCGTCCCGATCACGCTGAAGACAAGCCGCTGCCCGTCGGGCGACCAGTCGGGATGCTGCTGCTCCCCACCGGGGACGAACGGGAACAGGCGGTGGCGCCCGGTCCCGTCCGGGCGGATCGCCTCGATCAGGTTCGACCTGAACGAGGCCATGTACGCGATCCATACCTCGCCGTCCCCGATGACCGCGTCACTCGGGGCCGACGAGAGCGATGGACTCGGCACAGGCGTGGGGACGGCTACCGCGAGTGGATCCCGGCGGATCAGCCCGCCGCCTGCGCCGAAGGCCACGGCGAGCATCGCGAGGAGCACCAGGCCGAGCAGCAGGAGCAGCGGCGCTGACCGGAAGCCTGGGAAGGACCAGGGGCGCGCGCGTGCATCGTCCGGTCCCATGGCAGCCTCCGCGACATCCAGGATGTCCGGGGCCGCGGGTGCTCGCGCGACGTACCTGCCGAGTGCCTCGGTCAGGCGCGCGTCGAAATCAGCAGGTTCACGCATGGTCGAGGTCCGTCCGAAGGTGTTCGATGGCCCGGGAGAGCCGGCTGCGGATGCCCGATGGCGAGCCGCCCAGCTGGGCGGCGATCTCGGTCGAGTCGAGGCCGGCGACGTACCGCAGCGCGATGAGCGCGCGGTCGTCCGGTTTGAGCTTGTGGAGCGCCCGTTCAAGGTCGATGAGGTGGATCAGGTCGCCCGGATCCCCGCGGCCGTCCGTCGCGTCGTCGACGATCGACAGGTCCACGAGGGTGTGCCGGCGACGACGCCGGACCTGTTGGCGTGCCTCGTTCGCGGCGATCGTGAGCAGCCACGAGCGGACCTGGCCGGGATCGCGGAGGCCGCCGAGCCGGCGCCAGGCGATCGTCCAGGCGGCCTGCACAGCGTCCCGGGCAACGTCGGGGTCACCGCTCACGACGTAGGCCACCTTCGCCATCGAGCTGTCGTACATGGCGACCAGCCGGGTGAATGCGTCGCGGTCGCCGGACATCGCCCGACGAACGACCGTGTCGCCGATCAGCCGCTCGTCGGTCGCAATACCGGTCATGGGAGTGAGATGCTCTCCACGCCGAAAGTGTCCCAGTTCCAGAATGGCGATCTTGCGAGGACCTGCGATGCCGAGGTCGCAGGCTCCTCCCGAACGGAGGTCCCGATGGAGTTCACCGACGTCGTCATGAAGCGCCGCGCCGTCCGCCGGTTCGAGGAGGGTCGCGTGGACCCGGAGGTCATCGAGCGGATCGCGCGGATCGCCCAGCGGACGCCGTCGGCGGGCTTCTCGCAGGGGCAGCGGCTGGTCGTCGTGACGGACCCGGCACGGCGGAGGGAGCTCGCCCGGATCTGCCACGAGGACGACGACCAGGACCTGGAGATGGGTCCCTGGATCAGCGAGTGCGCCGCGCAGTTCGTGCCGTGCGTCAGCGAGGCGATCTACCACCGTCGCTACCAGGCGGCGGACAAGGTGGACGAGGACGGCAACGAGATCGTCTGGCCGGTGCCGTTCTGGTGGGTGGACGTCGGCGCAACGATGCAGAACATCATGCTCGCGGCCGTGAATGAGGGCCTCGGGTCCGGGTTCGCCGGTGGCGACGTGGACGAGATCCGCGCCTTCCTCGGGATCCCCGCGGAGTTCACGCCGATCGGCGTGATGCCGGTGGGCCGGCCGCTCCCCGACGTTCGCTCACCGAGCCTCAAGCGCGGCTGGGTGCCGTTCGAGGAGTTCGCCCGCTGGGACCGCTGGGGCTGACAGCCCCGACACCCGCGGCCCCGGCCACCGCGAGGCGCCGGTTCAGGCACCCGGCGCGCGCGCTCGACCGATGACCAGTCCTATGCGTCAGGGAAGCGCGAGGGAGGACGCGGTACAGCCACTCGTCGAAGCGCTCGGGATCCCTGACGGCCCGGATGTCCAGCCACGCCCGCATGAGCGCGTCCTGGACGGCGTCGCGGGCATGCTCCTCGTCGCGCAGGATCAGGCGCGCCGTCCAGTGCAGACGCGAGACCGCGGCGGCCGCGAGACCGCGGCGGCCGCGAGCGCCGAGAAGGCGTCGTGGTCGCCGGCCTGCGCGCGTCGGACGAGCTCGTGCTGCATGGGCGTTGCGATCCCCTGGACGACGGCCCTCGGCCGTTCTGCACATCATGGGGGACCGTGCGCCGGAATCGTTCCATCGCGCATGACCGAGGCGATCGTGCGCCGCAAGAAGGGCATTCGGCCGTGCCCTCAAGCGCCGCGCACCCTCACTCGCACCGCCCCCGGAAGCACTGATCGCCGGCGTGTCAGCCACACCCCGAACACGATGACCGCGCCGCCGGCCACCTGGGCGATCCCGACCGGCTCGGCGAGGAAGACCGCCCCCAGGATCACCGCGCCGAAGGGCACCAGGAACTGGGAGACCGTCACACGGGACGGGCCAACCAGGCGGATCGCGTTGAACACCAGGACGTTGGCCACGGCGGCCGCGAATGCCCCCGAGTACAGGATCCCGAGCACCGCGGCCGGGGTCACGTCGGGCGGCGGCGAGTTCGCGATCTCGTACGCCCCGAGCGGCAACAGGAATAGGGTCCCGCCGAGCACCGCCCACGCGGTGGCCTGCAGGGGGTCCACCTGGCGCAGCATCCGGGTGCCGGCGACGGTGTAGACCGCCCACAGGACCGCCGCCCCCAGCGTCAGCAGCTCGCCGACGAGCGACGCCCCCAGCGACAGCTCCTGGCCGGCCGTCACCACGACGGCGACGCCCCCGAACGCGACCAGCGCGCCCAGGAGCTTCGGCGGAGTCAGCCGGTCCATCCCCACGGCCCCCGCGAGCAGCACGGTGAGCACCGGCGACACGGCGACGATCAGGGCGGAGTTCCCGGCCGTGATCTGCGTCAGCCCGATGCTCCATACCAGCTGGTACCCGCCGAAGCCCAGCATCCCCAGCCCGACCAGCGTCAAGGCCGTGCGTCCCGGCGGCCGGACCGGACCCAGCCTCCAGCGGACAAGCAGGAACAGGGTCGCCGTCGCCACGATGTAGCGGAGGGACGTGAAGGTCAGCGGCCCGAGCGCCTCGACGGCCGCCTTGGCGACGACGAAGTTCGCGGACCAGATGACGACGGTTGCGAGGACCCCCAGCTCGGCGAGGCGGCGCTCACGGACACGCGCGGCACCCGATGACGCGGAACTACGCGCGCGTGACGCAGACACGGAGACGCCCGCCGGGTCGGCGGGCGTCGAAGTCTCGGTGGGAGCGCCGGCGGGCGCTGGGTCGGCCGGCGGAGGCGCGTCGATCAGGCGCCTTCCTGCTCGAGCTCCAGCGCCTCCTCGTCGTCCTCCTCGGTCAGCTTGAGCCAGACGAACAGCCCGGCGAGCACCACGAGCGGGATGACGATCAGCGCGCCAAGGGTGACCCCCAGCGCGACGGCAACGGTCTTCAGTGCCTTCATCGGCCTGGGCCTCCTTCGTTACGACGCGGTCAACCTGATTGTGCCCCCGATGCGACGGCCTGTCACGGGCCGGGCGATCCCTCCGGCACTCAGCCCGCCGGGTCGGAGGGCCTGGTTGCGGAGCGCCGGGGCCTGGGCGACGAGGCCCTCGACGTCGTCGCGCGTGAACTCGGCGAGCTCGTGGTGAACGCCCGCCTGGCCGCCCATGTTGAGGCGCACGACGTAGGCGCCCTCCTGCTCGAACAGGAAGACGTCCTTGGGCTTCTGCTGGTCGATCCAGTGCCCGATCACGCGCAGCGCCTGCTCATGGAGGCCGGCGACGGGCTCGGCCGCCCCGGTGGCCTCGGCGGTCCCGCGCCGCTGCGCGGCTTCCTCCATGAACTTGGCGATGTCCTCGTCGAGGAAGGACAGCGTCTCCTTGCCGATGGAGCCCACGGTCTCCGACCAGGCGGAGCTCGAGGCACCGGCGGCTGCGAGGCCCTGCACGATGAACCCGTCCGGGACCTCGAGCAGCAGGATGTCCCGCATGCCATGGCCGTCCAGGAAAGCACCGATCGAGCGGAAGACCTCTTCGAAGTCCTGGCGGGGACTTCCCTCGTAGATCCGCATGTCTGCTCCCTCGCTGCGGCGTCCCAGGCCCCACGGGGGCTGCCCCGGATCGGATGGCTACGAGCCGGTGGTCCGGTCGAGCAGGCCCAGTTCGCGGGCACGTCGGTCGCTCGATCGGAAGATCGCGATCGCCGCGAGTGTAACGATCGCCCCCGTCACGAACAAGGCGCACAGGACCGTCGTTGCGTCCGGTGCAGCGGTTCCGGTGACAGCGGTCCACAGGGAACCTGTGCCACCGATCGACGACGGGCCGTCCGGGACCACCGCGAGGCGGACCGCGGCCAGCCACCAGGTGATGGGGTTGGCGAGGCCGATCGCCTGGACGGGATAGGGCAGGACGGCGAGTGGGAAGACCACGCCGCTGATCAGGAACAGGGCACCCGCGAACGCGTCCGGATAGGACCAGCTCTCCTGGCGCGTCTGGAGGCAGACCGCCGCCAGCAGCACACCGAGGGCGATGATCGGAACGAGGCCCATGACGAGCGCGGCGACCAGCAGCGGCCAGTCGACCGCCGCCAGATCGACTCTCAGCCCGAGCACGATCACCGCGAACCCAAGGGCGACGACCGTGCCCATCGCGCCCGTTGCCAGGCGTGCGCCGCCACGGCCGACCAGCAGCACGAGGAACGTCGACGGGCTCACGTACAGGTACTTGAGCATCCGGTAGCGCTCCCGGTCCTCCAGCACGGACCAGGCCGGGCCCGCGATCCCCGCCACGAGCATCGCCCACAGGGCGCTGCCCAGGACCACGAAGGCTCGGGCCTCCTCGCTCGCCGCCCCGCCGATGATCTGGATCATCACGACCAGCAGCAGCAGCGAGAAGACCGGACGGGCGACGGTGTAGATCAGGAACAGGGTGGGGTCGGTCCAGTTGGACTCCACCCGCCAGCCCAGGAGCATCGAGGTCCGGAGGCTGCGGGCCGTGTCGGTCAGGCCACCGCCCTCGACGCGGACGGGTTCGAAGCCGGTCATGCTGGCGGGCCGGGCGCTCACTGCCAGCGGATCGAGAGGCTGCCGCGGGACCGGGCCATCCGCTCGATCCTCCGGATCATCACGCGGGCGAGGAGCGAGAACACCACCGTCATGGCCAGCAGGATCAACGCCTCCACCTCGGGCGACGGGGTGCCGGTGATGTACGGCTGGCCGGCGAACACCAGCTGGCGCATGGCGTCCAGGCCCACGGCGAACGGGATCGTGGCGATCGCGACCGCGCCCAGGGCACCCAGCCGCCCGACGGGGAAGTTGAGGCCGGACACGAAGTAGACGGGCTCGATGAGAACGTTGGTCATGTGGAACGCCTCGCGGCCCCAGAGCAGGAACAGGCTCGCGAGCACCATCCCCAGCCCGTAGAGGGCCGACATCGTCAGCAGGAACACCACGACCACCAGGCCCCATTGCTGGACCTCGAAGGTCACGTTGAACACGAGCGCCGAGATCACGAGGACCGCGGTCGCCCGAAGGGAGCTCATCACGAGGCCGCCCACGGCCATGCCCAGCATCACCGCCATCAGGTTCATCGGCGCCGCGAAGTAGAGCTCGAGGTTGCCCTGGCTCTTCTCCCAGTAGAGCTGCGCGGCCATCATCCAGACGACGTTGAGCCAGAACGCCGACAGGGCCCCGCCGAGCACGACGAAGCCGACGTACGCCTCGGGCGCCTCGAGGGCGCGGTAGACCAGCACGAACGCCGACGTGGTCAGGAACGGCAGCAGGATCTCGAAGAACAGCCACGACGGCTCGCGGGTCATGCCGCGGACGCGCGGGTAGGCACGGCCGGCGAGCGCGCGCAGGTTGTTGGAGGCGACCTGGCGGCGCGTCCAATCCGAGGCGGTTCGGGGGTCCGTGCCGCCGCGCGAGTGCGCGAAGATGCCGGCCGGATCCGTCATTCGCCCAGCTCGGGAGGCTGGTCCGGCTCTCGCTCCGGTGCCCCCGGCGCCGTGGGCGCCGGACCCTCCGGCTCGTCCTCGTCGGCGAATCCCCGCCCCACGAGCTCCACGAACACGTCCTCAAGGGTGGGCTCGGACTTGCGGAGCGCCAGGATCTGCGAACCGAGCCCGGCGAGGGCGGTCACGACGGCGCCCAGCGCCCCGTCCTCCTCGAGCACCAGGTTGACGGCCACGCGCTGCGCCTCGGGGTCCATGTCGGCGGCCAGGGCGGCCGAGACGACGCCCGGCAGCCGCGCGAGCGCCGGTGCCCCGCCGTCGAGATGGTCCAGCTCCAGCCGGAAGATGGACTCGCGCTGGACGCGGCGCTTGAGCTCGTCCGGGGTGCCGATGGCGAGGATCCGGCCGTGGTCCACGATGGCGATGCGCTCGCACAGCTCGTCCGCCTCGGCCATGTAGTGCGTGGTGAGCAGCACGGTCCGCCCGGGGACGGCGGCCTTCCACTGCAGGACGAGGTCCCGGATACCGCGCGCCGCGGCCACGTCCAGGCCCAGCGTGGGCTCGTCCAGGAACAGGATCCACGGGTCGTTGAGCAGGCCGCGGGCCATGTTCATCTTCTGGCGCTGGCCGGTGGACAGCGTGCTCACGCGCTGCAGGCGCTGGTCGCCGAGGCCCACGGCCTCGATCAGCTCGTCGACCCGCTGCCAGCCCTCCTTGCCGCCCAGGCCGTAGAACTGGCTGAACATCCAGAGCTGCTCGCGCACGGTGAGGATCCCGTAGCCCGACTGCTCCCCGCCCGCGACCATGTTCATGATCCGGCGGATCCGCTTCGTCTCGGTCGCCACGTCGAAGCCGAAGATGCTGGCCCTGCCCTCGCTCGGCAGCAGCAGCGTCGTGAGGATCTTGATCAGCGTGGTCTTGCCGGCGCCGTTGGGTCCCAGGAGGCCGAAGAACTCGCCCGGGGCCACCTCGAGGTCCACCCCGGCGAGCGCGACGACGGGCTCCGGCTTCATGTCGTAGACACGGCGGAGCCCGGTCACGGAGATCGCGGGCGGCAGGTTCTGGCCGGTGTGCTCGGCGGACATAGAGGTCCCTCGGGACGGGCTGGCGGGGCCCGCAGCCTACCACTCCAGGCGAGGTTGATGGAAGATGTCGATCTAACACGGATGCGTCCGCCGTCGAACTGGATCGGCCGACGGGACTCGACTGGAGGAGCCATCAGGGCCTCCGGGCACCCAGCGGCGCTACGGTCCGCTTCCTGAACGGGCGCGCCGATGCGTGCCCACCTGCGTCCGGCGCAGCGGCCCCCACCGAATGGACCGAGGTGTGGATCGGCGCTATTGGCGGGCGACCGAACCGATCAGCCCCGCTTGAAGCCGGCGTCAGGCCCGGTCAGCTCACCCGCCAGGAGCCCGGCGACCCGTGCGTTGTTGGTGATCAGCGAGATGTTCGCCTTGACCGAGGCGCCGCCGGTGATCTCGGCGACGCGGGCAAGCAGCCACGGCGTCACCGCGGCCCCCGAGATCCCGGCCTCGTCCGCCTCCCGGATCGCCTGCTCGATCGCGGCCCGGGCGATGTCCAGGGGCAGCCCGTCAGCTTCGGGGACCGGGTTGCAGATGACGAGTCCGGAGGTAAGGCCCAGGGCCGCGTGGGCACGGATGACGGCCGCCGCGGCCGCGATGTCCGGGACGTGGCTGGGCGCAGGGATCCCGGACAGCCGCGAGTAGAACCCGGGGACCTCGTCAATCCCCACGGACACCACCGGCACGCCGCGCGTCTCGAGATACTCGAGCGTCAGCGGCACGTCCAGGATCGCCTTTGGGCCCGCGCACACGACGGCGACCGGCGTCCGGGCCAGCTCGTCGAGATCGGCGGAGATGTCGAAGGTCGCGTGACCCCCGCCGGCGACCGCGCCCCCGCCCAGGGCCCCGCGGTGCACGCCGCCGATGCCCCCGGTCGCGAAGACCCGGATGCCCGCCGCCTCCGCCGCGATCATCGTCGCCGCGACGGTCGTCGCGCCCCATTCGCCCGAGGCGATCGCGAGCCCCAGGTTCGGCCGCGAGACCTTGCGCACGCTGCCCTTGGGGGCGGTGGCCAGGGCCTCGAGGTCGTCGGCGTCCAGGCCGACGAGGAGCCGGCCCCGGTTGAGCGCGACGGTCGCGGGCACGGCACCCGAGGACCGGACGGCGGCCTCGGACGCGGTGGCGACCTCCACGTTCTGCGGATAGGGCAGCCCATGGCTGATGAGCGTGGATTCGAGGGCGACGACCGGGGTGCCGTCGCGCAGGGCGTCGGCCACCTCGGGCGCGATGGCCAGGCGGTCGGGGGTGATCATGCGGTCAGGGTACGTCGGGTGATACGGCCCGTGCACCGGAGCGTCCGAGACTCTAGTCTCGCGCCATGCCTACGCCGCGCCGCCGGACACTCCGGCCCCCCACCCCTGAGTCCCTCCGTGAGCAGGTCGTCCTCGAGGAGCACGACCTCGCCCCTGACGGCTCGTTCGCCATCGTCACTCGCCGGTTCGTGGAAGGCGAGGAGTACCTCTCGCACCTGTGGCTCGTGCCGCTGGGCGTCGACGACGCGGAGCCGCGCCAGCTGACCACCGGCACGGTCCGGGACATGGAGCCGCGGATCGCGCCGGATGGGACCAGCGTGGCGTTCACGCGCCACACGCCGGCCGTCCATCGCCAGGACATCCGGATCCTCGATCTCCGAGGTGGCGAGAGCGTGGGACCGGCGCTCGGGGAGCTGTCGGCGGTGGACATCGCGTGGTCACCCGATGGCCGGCGGATCGCCTTCCGCGCCAGGACGGATCCGCAGCGCTTCATCGTGGGCCCGGTGCCGAAGCCCGATGACAAGGACGCCATGGAGCCGCGCGCCCGTCGCGTGACGACCCTGGACTACCGCTGGGACGAGACCGGATACCTGGACCGCAGGCGGCAGCTCCACATCGTGGATGCCTCGGACGGGGCCGTTCCCCGGCGGCTCACCGACCTCGCCTGCGGGGTGGATGCGTTCGCGTGGCGGCCGGACGGGCGGGCGATCGCGATCGTCGCGGACCCCCGGGAGGACGCCGATCTCCACCCGCGCACGTCGATCTGGGAGGTCGAGGTTCCGGGCGGCGCGGCGGCCCGCCGGGCCAAGCGACCGTCGTCGATGCCGGAGCCCCGGGAGATCCTGGCGCTGGCCGGGCCGGTCTCTCGACCGGCGTACTCCCCCGACGGCCGCTGGCTCGCCGGCGTCGGCGTGGACGATCCCGACTTCTTCGACGACGTGTCGCCAACCCTCTTCGTGGGACCGGCCGACGGGAGTGCGCCGGCCGTCGCGCTCGCTCCTGACCTCGACCGCCCGATCGGCAACTGGGCCGACACGGACCTGACCGGCTGGCAGGGTGAGCAGTCCCCCGGCCCGACATGGGACGGACCCGATGGCGTGATCGTCCTGGTCTCGGACCGCGGCCGCACACATCCGTGGCGGTTCCCGGTCGACCCCGCCTCGGGGAGGCCGGCGGGTGATCCGCGGCGGCTGGCGCACGGCGACGTGATGGCCCACACCCTCGGCGTCGGGGGTGGAAGGGTGACGGTCACCGCGACGGTCGGCGCACGGCCGCCCGAGCTGTGCCTGATCGAGCCCTCGGGAGACGTCCGGCCCGTCACGACGATGGGGTCGGCCTGGATCGATCGGCTCGCGTGGCCGTCCATGCGCTGCGTGGACGTGCCGGGACCCGGCGGACCGATCGAGACCTGGATCGCCTCGCCGGCCGGCGTCCCTGACGACGAGGCCCTGCCGACCGTGGTGGACGTCCATGGCGGGCCCCTGGGGGCGTGGTCGCCGGCCCCGAGCCTGGAGGTCGTGCTGCTCTGTGCCCGTGGCTACCGCGTGGTGCTGCCCAACATCCGCGGCTCGTGCTCCTACGGCGCGGAGTGGATCGCCTCGCAACTGGGCGACTGGGGCGGTCCCGACGCCGAGGACGTGCACGCGGCGCTGGACCATGTCGTGCGGATCGGGCTGGCGGACCCGGACCGGCTGGGGGCCCTGGGCCTGTCGTACGGCGGCTTCATGGTCAACTGGCTCGTGGGCACCACGGACCGGTTCAGGGCGACCGTGTCCGAGAACGGCGTCACCAACCAGGTCTCGGCCTGGGCGCACAGCGACAGCGGGCCTGAGTACTGCCGTGCGGCTCGGATGGGCGACCCCACCACCCCGGATGGCGTGGATCAGCTCTGGCGGCAGTCACCGCTGCGCAACGTCGCCAATGTCCGGACGCCGCTGCTCATGCTCCAGTCCGAGGCGGACCGCCGCTGTCCCGCCGCCGACAACGAGCAGTACTTCGCCGCGCTGCGCTGGCTGCGGCGCGACGTGGAATTCGTGATCTACCCGGAGGAGTACCACGGCATCCAGGCGACGGGACGGATCGACCGGCGCATCGACCGCATGACCCGGATCCTCGACTGGTTCGACGGTCACCTGAAGGCATAGGGCCCGGTAGCGGCGCCCGTGGCCCGCCTACCGGCGGCACGCCTCGTCGTAGCGTGCGATCTCGGCGGCGAGGGCCAGCGGCCGCCGCTGCTGGCGATCCGTCGGCGCCTGCGCGTTGACCCGCGCGATGGACGTGTTGATCCGGGTCACGAGCTCCTCGAGGACGGTGCGGTCGCGGCTTCGCGCGATGGCGGACGGCGCGGATCCCGTGGCGGCGCGCGCCAGGATCGCGTCGCGCCGCCCGAGGAGCTCGCGGACCTCCTTGTCGGCCTCGATCCACGGTGGCGCGACGCCCGCGTTCCTGAGCACGTGGAACGCGAGCCCCGACTCCCCCGCGTACGGGTTGTCGTCGTTCGGGAGCGGTTCCCCCTGGTGGGGCAGGTTGTCGAACTGGCCCTCCTCCATCGCCTCGCGGATCTGGCGATCGATCAGCGGCTCCCAGTCCGGGCCGACCTCCATCCGGCCGTCGGGTCCGCGCCGATGGACGAGGGGCTTGTTGTCGGGCGCGTCAGGCATATGGACATCTTCGCGCGCCGCTGACAGCCGTCAAGGACCTGGACCGCCGAGGTCACTCCAGCCGGCAACCGTGGGCTATGCTCGCCGCCATGATGCTCGAAGGCCGGATTGCCATCGTCACCGGAGCCGCGTCCGGGATGGGCGCGGCTACCGCCCAGCTCCTCGCCGAAGCCGGGGCCATCGTCCTGGGCGCTGACCTCATCGATCACCCGGCCGTCGCCTTCACTGGCGACGTGTCCGACCCGGCCTTCTGCGACGCGACGGTGGCCGAGACCGTCAACCGCCACGGCCGCCTGGACATCCTGGTCAACGCCGCCGGCGTGATCGTGCGCGCTGACGCGCCCGCCACCACCAACGACGCCTGGTACCGGCAGATGCGGGTCAATGTCGACGGCACGTTCTTCATGTGCCGAGCCGCCATCGGGCCGATGCGAACGCAGGGTTCGGGCACCATCGTCAACTTCGGGTCGATCTGGGGCGGCGCCGGTGGCAAGGGCCACGTTGCCTACGCCACCGCCAAGGGCGCGGTGCACAACCTGACACGCTCGCTCGCGCTCGACCACGCACGCGAAGGCATCCGCGTCAACGCGGTGTGCCCGGGCGAGGTCGACACGCCCATGCTGCGCGCTGCCGGGCGCGCCGTGCCGCTGACCGACGCCCAGCTGGCCGAGATGGCCGACCGCGTGGTGCCCAACGGCCGGCTCGCGCAACCAGCCGAGATCGGCAGGGTGGTGGTCTTCCTGTGCTCCGACGCCGCCAGCTACATGACGGGCGCGCTGGTGCCGGTCGACGGCGGCTGGTCGGCCGGCTGATGCAGTACCGCGCCCTGGGCGCCAGCGGGCTGCGCGTTTCGACGCTGGTCCTGGGCACCGACAACTTCACCAACCCGACGCCCCCCGCGGAGTCCGAACGCATCATCGCCGCGGCGCTGGACGCCGGGGTGAACCTGGTCGACACCGCCAATTCCTACGCCGCGGGTGCCGCCGAGGAGCTGGTCGGTGCCACGCTGCGCAAGCTGGCTCGCGACGACGTGCTGGTGGCGACCAAGTTCCACTACCCCTTTGGGCCCGGCCTGCACGACCGCGGGAATTCGCGCCAGGCCATCATCCGTGCCTGCGAGGGTTCGCTGCGGCGCCTGGGTCGCGACCACATCGACCTCTACCAGTCGCACCGCCCCGACATGGACGTGCCGCTGGAGGAGACCCTGCGCGCGCTGGACGACCTGGTGCGCGCCGGCAAGGTGCGGTACATCGGCTCGTCGACGGCGCCCGGCTGGCACGTGGCCACCTCGGTGATGACCTCGCAGCGCCTGGGCCTGGCCGCCATCGTCAGCGAGCAGTCGCCCTACAACCTGCTCGACCGCCGCATCGAGAACGAGCTGGTGCCGGCCTGCCAGGCGCACGGCGTGGGCGTGATCTGCTGGTCGCCGCTGGCCATGGGCATGCTGGCCGGGCGGTACGCGGAGGGCCGCGGTGCCGACACGCGCGCAGCGCTGCGCGGTGGCATCTATGCCGAACGGGTCACCGACGCCGGCATCCGGGTGGGCAACGCATTCGCCGCCCAGGCGCGCTTGCACGGCCTGGACCCGGCCCAGGCCGCCTACGCCTGGGTCATCGGCCAGCCGGGCATCACCTCGGCCATCATCGGCCCCAGGACCGAGGCCCAGGCGCTGTCGGCGCTGCCCGCGGCCGAGCTGACCCTCCCGGGCGAGCTGCTGACGGCAGCGGACGCGCTGGTCAGCCCGGGCTCGGTGGTCACCAGCTTCTTCAACTCCGCGCCCTGGATGCGCTGGAAGCACGTCGAGCACGAGGCCGAAGGCTGACGCTCAGCCCAGGACGAGCTCTCCCGGCGGGTTCGAGAGGTGGCGGTGGGCCGTGCCGTTGCCCCGGACCGCACCGCGCCGGAGGGCGGCCGTGAACGACAGGCCCTTCCGGCGTGCCTCGAGCCAGCCGGCGAGGAACCCGGCGTCGAAGGCGTCGCCCGCGCCGGTGGTGTCGGCTCCCTCGATGGGCCGGGTCGCGACCTCGAAGCGGAGGTGCTTCCGGCCATCACGGGCCAGGACCGCCACGCCCTTGCGACCCCGCTTGATCACGGCGACCGGCGACAGGTCCAGCAGCTGCTCCTCGTGCTTCCCGCCCACCAGGGCGCGCGACTCGTCCTTGGTGGCGAACAGCACGTCCGGGGCCGCGCTCAGGATCAGCGACAGGGCGGTCTGGCGGCCCCGTGCGAGCAGGGGTGCCGACGACGAGAGGTCCACCGACACCAGGACCCCGAGCTGGTGGGCGAGCACGGCCGCAGCCATCCCGGCCTCACCGAGCGGCTGGTCCAGCAGGGAGTAGGCGGGCAGATGCAGGGCATCGGCGCCGGCGAACCACGCGGGTCGCAGGTCCTCCGGGCGCAGCAGGAGCGCGGCGCCACGCTCGGTGACGAACGAGCGCTCGCCACCCGGCTCCACGAGCACGCCGATCCGCCCCGTCCTGGCTCCCGCTACGCGCACCGCTCGCACCGTGACCCCGTCGCCGGCGACAACGGCGACCAGGGCCCGCCCGGGGGCATCGCGTCCGATCGCGCAGACCAGGGTGCTCCGGGCTCCGATCCGCCCGAGCCAACGTGCCGTGCTGGCGGCGGACCCGCCCTGGCGCAGCATCACCCGGCCCGTGACGTCCGTGCCGCGCGCCAGGTCCCGGTCCGGGGCCATCACGACGTCGACCACGAGGTCGCCGAGCACGACGACGGCGGGCGCGTCCGGGGCGACCGTCCCACGATGGGGAGTGGAGGTGCGACGGGACCCCGGGAGGCTGGTCATCGCCGGAGCATACGCCGGGCCCGCGACGCCGGGCGCGGTACGATTGCCTCTCGCGGCCGAACGCGCCGCGCTGCCCGTCGCCCCATCGGCGCCCGCAGTCCCGCCAATGCGTTCCGCGCACCCGGAGACAGCGATGACCCTGCCCACGGACCAGCTCGAGCGGCTTGCCGTCGACACCATCCGCACCCTGTCCATCGACGGCGTGCAGCAGGCCAACTCCGGGCACCCGGGCGCGCCCATGGGCATGGCCCCGATGACGTTCGCCCTGTGGACGAAGCACCTCCGCCACGCGCCCACGGACCCCGCCTGGCCGAACCGGGACCGCTTTGTCCTGTCGGCCGGCCACGCCAGCATGCTCCTGTACTCGATGCTCCACCTGACCGGGTACGCGGTCTCCCTCGACGACCTCAAGAGCTTCCGCCAGTGGGGATCGATCACCCCGGGCCACCCGGAGTACGGCGTCACCCCGGGCGTGGAGGCCACCACCGGCCCGCTCGGCCAGGGCTTCGCCAACGGCGTGGGCATGGCGATCGCGGAGCGGCGCCTCGCGGGCGAGTTCAACCGGCCCGGCCACGAGATCGTTGACCATCGCACGTACGTGATCTGCTCCGACGGTGACCTCCAGGAGGGCATCACGGCCGAGGCCGCATCGCTGGCGGGCCACCTCAAGCTCGGCAAGCTGATCGCCCTGTACGACGACAACCGGATCCAGCTCGACGGCCCCACCGCCTGGACCTTCACCGAGGACGTGGTTGCGCGCTTCGACGCGTACGGCTGGCACACCCAGCGCGTGGACGATGGCAACGACGTCGCCGCGATCAACGCAGCCATCGAGGCCGCAAAGGCGGACGACCGGCCCTCGCTCATCGCCGTGCGGACCCACATCGGCTTCGGGAGCCCGAACAAGCAGGACACCCAGAAGGCGCACGGCGCCCCGCTGGGGCCTGACGAGGTCCGCCTCACCAAGGAGGCCTACGGCTGGGACCCGGACAGGACGTTCTTCGTGCCGGAGGAGGCGGGCGAGCTGTTCCTCCGCGCCGTGGACGCGGGCAAGGCCGCGGTGGCCGAATGGGATTCGGCCCTCGACGCCTACGCCGCCGCATTCCCGGCCGAGGCCGCCGAGCTGCGCCGGCGCGTCACCGGCCGCCTGGCGGACGGCTGGGACGCCGGACTCAACGTCTACGAGACCGGAGCCGGGGTCGCGACCCGCAACGCGAGCCAGGACCTGATCCAGACGCTCGCCGCGAGCGTGCCGGAGCTGTTCGGCGGCTCCGCGGACCTGTCGGAGTCCAACCTCACGGACGTCAAGGCCCTGGGCCACGACCACTTCGAGGCCTCCCACGCCGGCCGCAACATCCGGTTTGGCGTCCGCGAGCACGCCATGGGCGGCATCGCCAACGGCATCGCCTATCACGGCGGGTTCCTCCCGTACTGCGCGACGTTCCTGACGTTCAGCGACTACATGCGCGGCGCGGCGCGCCTTGCGGCGCTCTCCGAGCTGCACGTGATCTACGTCTGGACCCACGACTCCGTGGGCCTGGGCGAGGACGGCCCGACCCACCAGCCGGTCGAGCACTACGCCGCCCTGCGCGCGATCCCGAACCTGTGGTTCGTCCGTCCGGGCGACGCGAACGAGACGGCCGCGGCCTGGGCGCTCGCGGTGGAGCGGCCGGCGATCGCCGGCGCCACCTCCGGCCCCGTCGCGCTGGCGCTCACCCGCCAGAAGCTGCAGACCCTGCAAGGCACAGCGGAGCTCGCGCGTGAGGGCGTCCGCCGGGGCGGGTACGTCCTGCGCGAGGCCTCGGGCGGCACGCCGGAGCTGATCCTGATCGGCACGGGGTCGGAGCTGCACCTGTGCTTCGAAGCCGCCGAGGACCTCGAGGCGGATGGCGTGCCGACACGCGTCGTGAGCCTCCCCTGCTGGGAGCGCTTCGAGGCCCAGGACGAGACGTACCGCGAGTCGGTCCTGCCGTCCGCCGTGAAGAAGCGAGTCACCGTGGAGGCCGGCGTCTCGATGGGCTGGGAGCGGTACGCGGGCGACGAGGGGGCGATCATCGGCATCGACCACTTCGGCGCAAGCGCCCCGGCCGACACCATCCTCAAGGAGTTCGGCCTGACCGAGGCGCGTGTCACCGACGTGGGGTGGAAGGTTGCTCGCGAGGGCCTCCACGGGCGCCAGCCGACGCTCCACACGCCCCACGGCGATCACTGAGGGATCAGGTCATGCGAATCGCGTTCGCCGCGGACCATGCCGGTGCCGCGTTCAAGGACGAGCTGCTCGCGAAGCTGGAGGGCCTCACCGCCGGCGAGCACGAGCTGATCGACCTCGGGGGCGACGGCTCCGATCCGCAGGACGACTACCCGGACTTCGCGTGGCTCGTAGGCCAGGCGATCCAGACGGGACACGCTGACCGCGGGATCCTGGTCTGTGGATCCGGCGTGGGCGCGTCGATCGCGGTCAACAAGATGCGCGGCCTCAGGGCAGGCCTCTGCCACGACGCCTACAGCGCGCACCAGGGCGTTGAGCACGACGACATGAACGTGCTGGCGCTCGGGGCACGGGTGATCGGGATCGAGCCCGCGACCGAGTGCGCGTTGGCGTTCCTCGGAGCGAGCTTCTCGGGCGAGCCGCGCCACCAGCGCCGGGTGGACAAGATCCTCGCGATCGAGGCCGACTCGATGGGCGCAGCCGACTGACGGTGAACGAGTGAGCGACCCCCAGGCGGTTCCCGAGGCACCCGAGGGGCCCAACGCATCCGAGAGCTCCGCGCAGGACCTCGAGTGGGTGGAACCCGGGGAGCTCGAGCCCGCCGACGACCCGCTGGGCGACACGCTCCGTGAAGCCAACGCGCGCTACGCGCTGGCCCTCTCGACCGCCGACGCCGAGACGATGTGTGCCCTGTTCGAGCCGGACGGCGCCATCGTCGACGGCTCCGGGCCGGACGTCCTGGGGCACGAGGGCTTGCGCGACATGGCCCACTACGCGCGGGAGCGGTTCGAGGCCGTCGCCTTCGAGATCGATGTCGAGTGGGCGAAGCAGGACCCGCTCGATCCGGCGGTCGCCCACGCGGCCGGAACCTGGCGGATGTCCTTCGCCCCACGGTTCGGTCCAGGCGCCGGCGAGACGGCCCGGTCCCGAGGCCGCTTCGCGCAGCGCTGGCACCGCGGGCCGGACGGAACGTGGCGCCTGAACCGCGACCTCACGCTCACCCGCGAGGACGGGTAGCTACAGCGCCGACGGGCGCATGGGCATGACGCCGGGGCGACCGCCGACCGCGCCGGGGCGACCGCCGACCGCGCCGGGGCGACCGCCGACCGCGCGGATCATCACCGGCGGTGCTATCTCCCCGGGATCTCCGCCGGGCATGCCCCGAAACGGGCGGATACGGGGCGGGCATCACAGCGGGTGATGATGGCGAGCCCAACGGGCATCGCAACGCCCTCTCGGGCGTCATCCAGCACCACTGGTGATACGCCGCCCCTCAGGGTCGAACGGCATGCGTCGGGGAGGCGCTGGAACGGCTGATGGCGGATTCGGTCGCCCTCCGGGATCGCGGCGTGGAGCGTCGCCCGGGACACCGTGCTACTCGCCCCAGACCGCGCGCTCTTCGCGCACGAAGGCGACGACGTCCTCGCGGGTGCCATAGACGCCCGTCAGGCTGCCCGCGAACCGCCGCGGCACCAGGTGGCCGTCGTTGTGGGAATCGTGACATGCGCGTATGGTGGGGTGGCTGCCGTACCCGGCAGCGCCTCGCGTGGTCGTAGTCAATCTTCTCGAACGGGCCGTGCGTCTCCTCTACGGTTCGGGACGGGAAAGGGCCACCACCATGGCCACAGGCACCATCAAGAAGGTCGTCGCGGATCGCGGCTTCGGCTTCATCACGGGCGAGGACGGGACGGACTACTTCTTCCACCGCGACAGCCTCGTCCCGCCGCTGAGCTTCGATCGCCTCGACGGCGGTGAGCATGTCACCTACGAGGTCGAGGCCGGCCCCAAGGGCCCCCGCGCGAACAAGGTGAGCGGCGCGTAGCCGACTCCCGGCTTCGGCTGTCCCGGATGGGCTGATGGCCTACAGGCCGTCAGCCGTCACGGCCACGCCCCGGCCAATCCCGGCGACCCTGCCGGGGGCTGAATCGGTTCCCGCAGGATCGCTCCTCGATTGGAGCTACGCATGGCGTTCACCGCCTTCGTGTCCACGTACGCGCCGCATCGGTGTGGCATCGCCACGTTCACCAGCGACCTGGCCTCCGCCGTGGGTCCCCACCAGGTCGTCGCGCTGCACCCGGTCAGCGGCCCGGCTGCCTACCCGAGCGTGGTCCGGCACCGTGTCCGCCGCGACTCGCGCGCTGACTACCTCGCCGTTGCCGCCGCCCTGAACGCGTCGGACGTCGAGGTTGTCTCGATCCAGCACGAGTACGGCATCTGGGGCGGCACCGATGGAGCCTACGTGCTCGACTTCGTCCGGGCCCTGGACCTGCCGGTCGTGACGACGCTGCATACGGTGCTGCGGACGCCGACGCCGTCCCAGCGACGGATCCTCACGGAGTTGGTGGGCATGTCGGCCACGACGGTGGTCATGTCCAAAGCGGCCGCATCCTTGCTCACGCGGGCATACGGCGTGGAGCCGGGGCGCGTGCGGATCGTGCCGCACGGCGTGCCGCGCCTGCCCCTGGTGGATCCCGACACGGTCAAGCCACACCTCGACCTCGCGGGCCAGCTGGTGATCCTGAGCTTCGGCCTGCTCGGCCCGGGCAAGGGATACGAATCCGCGATCGCGGCGATGCCGGCCGTGAGCCGCTCGTTCCCCTCGGCGCTCTATGTCGTCCTCGGGGCCACGCACCCGGACCTGTTGCTGCACGAAGGCGAGGCATACCGACGCAGGCTCGAGGCCACCGCCGAGGCCCTCGCGGTGACCGACCACGTGCGCTTCGTCGACCGATTCGTGGGGCGCACGGAGCTCGGGACCTGGCTGGAGGCGGCGGACATCTTCGTGACGCCCTATCCCAACCTCGACCAGATCGTGTCGGGCACCCTGTCCTACGCGATGGGGGCCGGCAAGGCCGTGGTCTCCACGCCCTACGCCTACGCCCGTGAGCGCCTCGCAGGCGGACGCGGGAGGCTCGTCGCGCCCGGCTCGCCGGAGGCGCTCGCCGAAGCCATCGTCGAGCTGCTCGGGAACCGCGAGGAGCGAGAGGCGATCGGGCGCCGTGCCTACGAGTACAGCCGCGGCATGACCTGGTCCACGGTCGGGGCGGCGTACGCCGCGATCTTCGCTGAGGCCGCTCGACGGCCCGTCCCGATCCTGCGACCGGTGGCCCACCTCGCGGTCGCCCGTGGCTGAGCGGCCGCTCTACCCGGTCAGCCGCGCGCACTTGGCCGCCATCACCGGCCCGCTCGGGATCTGGCAGCACGCGGTCGGGCCGGTCCCGGACCACCAGTTCGGGTACTGCACGGACGACGTCGCGCGGGCGCTGCTCGTCGACCTCGCGCATGCGCCGGAGCTCGGCTGGGGCGCGGTGGAGGACAGCGCCTGGCGCTCGCTCCGGTTCGTGGGCGCGGCATTCGACCCGGCGGCACGGCGCTTCCGGAACTTCCGCGGTGCCGACAAGGGCTGGTCCCGCAACGACCCGTCCGAGGACAGCCAGGGCCGCGCGCTGCTGGCGCTGGGCATCGCGCTGGGGCAGGACGTCGATCCGCACCTCGGCGATCGGGCTCGCGACCTGTTCGCGGCCGCGCTGCCCGGCACCCGGCGGCTGCGCGCCCTCCGCGCGATCGCATCGTCGTCGCTGGGGTGCGTCGCCGCGCTCGACAGCGGCACGCTCGGCGATTTGCTCCATGCGGCAACGGAGGCCGCGCTGGTGAACCTCGCCTCTCGGTTGCGCAACGCCTTCGCGACGACCGGCGATCACGACTCGGACTGGCCGTGGCCGGAACCGGTGCTGACCTACGAGAACGCGCTACTCCCGCGGGCCCTCATCGTCGCCGGCCGTCGGCTGGGTGACGCCGGGCTCGAACGCCATGGACTCGACGCCCTGGACTGGCTGATCGCGGTCCAGGTAGGGGACGACGGGGTCTTCTCGCCGATCGGCAACGACGGGTGGTGGCGGCGGGGCGGCCCGCGCGCCCACTTCGATCAGCAGCCCATCGAGGCGACCGCAATGATCCTGGCCTGCGAAGCCGCGCTCACCGTGTCGTCCGAGCCGCGGTATCGCGAGGCGGCCGAGCGCGCCTACGGGTGGTTCCTCGGAGACAACGACGTCGGCTTGCCGGTGGCCCTCCCGGCGTCGGGCGCCTGCCGGGACGGCCTGGAGCCGCACGGCGTGAACCTCAACCAGGGAGCCGAGTCCACCCTCATGTGGCTGGCCGCGCTTGAGCGCATGCGCACGCTGCGACGCTGCACCACCACAACGCCGCCTGTGACGGCTCGAGAACGGGCGCTCGCCGTGCCCACAGGCAAGAGGTGATGCTCATGACTTCGGATCCCGGCGAGCAGGACGTCCTGTTCCGGCGCCATCCCGCCAACCCTCTGATCACGGTCGCGGATCTCCCGTACCGCGCCAACGCGGTCTTCAACCCGGGTGCGGCCAGGGTCGCCGACGACACCGTGCTACTCGTACGCGTGGAGGACATGCGGGGGATCTCGCATCTCATTGTCGCGCGCAGCCGTGACGGCGCCTCGGACTGGCGCATCGATGATGGACCCCTGCTGGAGGCACAGCCGGAGCTGAACCCCGAGGAGGTCTGGGGCTGCGAGGATCCGCGGCTCACGTGGCTGCCGGAACTCGAAGAGTGGGCGATCACCTACACGGCCTACAGCGACCGGGGTCCCCTCGTGTCGCTGGCGATGACGCGCGACTTCCGCGACGTCCGGAGGAAGGGCCCGGTCATGCCGCCGGAGGACAAGGACGCGGCGATCTTCCCGCGCCGGTTCGACGGCCGCTGGGCCATGCTCCACCGGCCCTCCCCGCTGCGTGGGAACGCCCACATCTGGATCTCGTACTCCCCCGACCTCCGCCACTGGGGCGACCACAGCCTCCTGCTCGAGGCGCGGAACGGGGCATGGTGGGACGCCGGCAAGATCGGGCTCGGGCCGCCGCCCCTGGAGACCCCCGAGGGATGGCTGCTCTGCTACCACGGCGTCCATGCCACGTCGTCCGGCCCGATCTACCGGGTGGGGCTCGCACTCCTGGACCTCGAGGACCCGCGCATCGTGCTGAACCGGACGGACGAGTGGGTCATGGGACCGTCCGCCCCGTACGAGATCCAGGGTGACGTCAACAAGGTCGTGTTCCCCAACGGCTGGGTCCATGACCCGGTGACCGACGTGCTGTCGCTCTACTACGGGGCGGGCGACAAGGTCGTCGCCCTCGCCACGGCCAGGCTGGCGGACGTGGTCGCCCACGTGCGGGCCGCGCCCCAGCCTCACCAGCGCCGGTCCTCCGACCTGCCGCTCTGAGACGAGTCGCCTCCGCGGTCGCCACGCATGGGCGGATGGCCGCATGCGGGCCTATGCTCTACGAACGCCATCGTGGCCAGTCCCGGCCGCCCAACGGAGATCCCCCATGCGCATCGGCTTCATCGGCCTCGGCCGGATGGGCGCGAACATGGTTCGCCGCCTGCTTCGCGACGATCACGAGATCGTGGCCTACAACCGGACGCCCGAGAAGACGCGGGACATCGCGAAGGAGGGCGCAGAGGCGGCATTCTCCATCGCGGAGCTGGTCGAGAAGCTGGCCAGGCCGCGCGCGGTCTGGATCATGGTCCCGGCCGGCGATGCCACCGAGGCCCAGATCGAAGAGCTGCTGGAGCACCTGGAGCCGGGCGACACGATCATCGACGGCGGCAACACGAACTTCCACGATGACGTCCGGCGCCAGAAGGTGCTGGCCGAGAAGGGCATCGGCTACGTCGATGCGGGCACCAGCGGCGGGATCTGGGGCCTCCAGGTGGGCTATGCGCTCATGGTCGGCGGCGAGGACCAGTACGTGAAGCCGCTGGAGCCGGTCTTCCACTCGCTCGCGCCCGAGGGCGGCTACCTCCACGTGGGTGGCCCCGGCGCCGGGCACTACGTGAAGATGGTCCACAACGGCATCGAGTACGGCCTGATGCAGGCCTACGCCGAGGGCTTCGAGATCATGCACGCCAGCGACTACCCGCTGGACCTCGCCGCGATCTCCGAGATGTGGATGCACGGCTCCGTCGTCCGCTCCTGGCTGCTGGAGCTGATGGTCCGCGCGTTCAAGGCCAACGGCCAGGACCTCGACAACCTCAAGGGCTGGGTCGCGGACTCCGGCGAGGGGCGCTGGACGGTGCAGGAGGCGATCGACAAGGACGTACCGGCGCCCGTCATCACGCTCAGCCTGCTCACGCGGTTCCGCTCGCGCCAGGACGACTCCTACGGCGCCAAGGTGCTCGCCGCGCTCCGCAACGAGTTCGGCGGCCACGCGGTCAAGACCGAGTAGCCATGGACCTGGCGACGGCCGTTGGCCGCCTCGAGGCGGCCGGCACCGAACAGACGCGCAAGACCTACCGGCGCCACGGCGCCCGTGACCCGCTGTACGGGGTGTCGTTCGCGGTGCTCGACAAGCTCGCGAAGGAGGCGAAGCGGGACCAGCCGCTGGCGGAAGGACTCTGGTCGACCGGCAACTTCGACTGCCGGCTGCTGGCGTGCAAGGTCGCCGATCCCACCGTCATGACGGACACCACGCTCGACGCGTGGCTGGGCGACATCGATGCCTACTCGCTGGTCGACGTGTTCGTGGGAGGGATCGCGGCCCTGGTCCCGGGCGTGCGCGAGCGCGCGGATCGCTGGACGAGCTCGGACCGGGACTGGACCGCGCAGGCCGGCTGGGACCTGTACGGGCAGTTGGCGCTCAAGGACACCGAGCTCGATCACGCCTTCTTCCTGGACCTGCTTGAGCGCCTCGAGGCCGGCATCGCCGGCGCCGGGAACCGGACACGCCACGCGATGAACGGGTGCGTGATCGCCATCGGCGTGCGCGACGAGACACTCCGGGCGGCAGCCGAGGCGGTCGCCGGTCGGATCGGTGTCGTCGTCGTGGACCACGGTGAGACCGGCTGCAAGACGCCTGCCGCGATTCCCTACATCGAGCGGACCTGGGACCGGAAGGCCGCGAAGGCGGCGCGCGCCGGTGCCTAGACCCGCACCGCGCCCGGTGGTCGCCCAGGATCTGCGCGGGATACGCACCCAGCGCGTGCAATTCGGGGCTGCCGGATGGGCGCGCACCAGTTACGAGGTGCACGCGTGGTAGCGCTGGCCTCCCCCCGAACCAGCGCTGGATACGCGCGTTGCGCGTGCTCGACACGAGGCACCTCAGCCGTCCGCACCGACAACGCGGGTGACGCGTTTCCCGTGCACCGTGACGCCCGAGCGAGCGTGGACCACGCGCTCCAGCTCCCCAGCCCGACATCCACGAGCGGTGCGAACCCGTGTTGCACGCGCCACGCGCGTAAGGGGCACTGAATGGCAGCAACGAGGGGCAGGGTCGCGGCGTCGGCGAAGGCGAACGGGCCCGCGGAGGCAACCACGAGCCCCGCGGAGGCACCCGCGCCCGCCGCGCCGGGGGCACCCGCGCCCGCCGCGCCGGGGGCACCCGCGCCCGCCGCGACCTCCTCCGCGCCCGCCGCGACCTCCTCCGCGCCCGCAAGGCCCTCCGCACCCTCCGCCCCGGCCAGGAAGGAGGCGCCGCGCACGATGCGCGACCTGCGCCTGGCCACGGAATCGAAGCGCAAGGCTCCGGCGAGCCGGTCAGCCGAAAACCCGCTCCGCGAGGGGTTGCGGCTCGAGCGCGTGCCGGACCCGGCGGCCTTCGTCCTGTTCGGCGCCACGGGTGACCTGGCCCATCGGAAGGTAATCCCGGCCCTGTACCAGTTGTGGCGGACCCACCTGCTCCCGCACGAGTTCGCCATCGTCGCCGTCGGCCGCCGCCCGTACACGGACCAGGCATTCCGCGAGGAGCTCAAGGTCTCGCTGAACGCGTACTCGCGCGTCGTTCCCGTGGACCGCGAGGCCTGGGACGAGCTGGCGGAGCGGATCTCCTATCACCAGGGCGACTTCGCGGATCCGGCGACCTACCAGGCGCTGGCGGAGCGGCTGGACGCGCTGGACCTGGAACGCGGCACGCGCGGCAACCGGATCTTCTACCTCGCCACCCAGCCGTCGCAGTTCGCCGAGGTCGTGGGCCACCTCGGGCGAGTCGGCCTCGACCACGAGCGCCACGAGGGCGGCTGGCGCCGGGTCGTCATCGAGAAGCCGTTCGGCCGCGACCTCAACTCCGCGATCCGGCTCAACCGGGAGGTGGGCAAGGTCTTCCGCGAGCGGCAGGTCTACCGCATCGACCACTACCTGGGCAAGGAGACGGTCAGGAACCTCCTGGTCTTCCGGTTCGCCAACGGGATCTTCGAGCCCATCTGGAACCGCCGCCACATCGACCACGTGCAGATCACCGTGGCCGAATCCATCGGCATCGAGGGCCGCGGTGCGTTCTACGAGGAGACCGGCGCCAGCCGGGACTTCCTCCAGAACCACCTGCTCCAGCTGCTCAGCCTGGTCGCGATGGAACCGCCCGCGACCTTCGACGCGGATGCGCTGCGCGACGAGAAGGTCAAGGTGATCCGCGCGATCCCGGAGCTGACCCGAGAGCAGGTGACCCGGGACGTCGTGCGCGGCCAGTACGGCCCGGGCTGGGTGTCGGCAAAGCCCGTGGTGGGCTACCGCGAGGAGCCGAGGGTGGACCCGGCATCCGAGACGGAGACGTACGTGGCCGCCCGGCTCACGATCGACGACTGGCGCTGGTCCGGCGTCCCGTTCTACCTGCGCATGGGCAAGCGGCTCCCCAAGCGAGCCACGGAGATCGCGATCCAGTTCAAGGGGGTCCCGCACCAGCTGTTCAAGGACAGCGCGAGCGACCCCGAGGCCAACCTGCTCGCGATGCGGATCCAGCCCGACGAGGGGATCATGCTGCGCTTCGGGGCCAAGGTCCCCGGGCTGGGCATCGACGTGCGCAACGTGACGATGGACTTCACGTACGGCTCCGCGTTCCAGAACGACAGCCCGGATGCCTATGAGACGCTGATCCTGGACGCCCTGCTGGGCGACGCCTCGCTGTTCACCCGCGCGGACGAGGTCGAGGAGGCCTGGTCGATCGTGGACCCGATCGTTGAGGCCTGGGCGGAGATGCCCGCGCCGGATTTCCCCAACTACGAGTCGGGCACCTGGGGCCCCGAGACCGCAGACGACCTGCTCGCCCGCGACGGGCGGCGGTGGCGGAGGATCTGAGCCCGGTGACGACCGAGGGCGGCGAGCGCGAGTCCGGGGAGATCATCGCGGTCGGCACCCGGCCGGCCGGCGGGGGTCGCATCGAGCTCGTGGATCCGCCGACTCCCGGCGAGCCCACGATGCGCTGGGCGTCGACCGCCCACTCGATCGACGACATCGAGAAGGAGCTGGCGCGCATCTGGGCGCAGCCGGACCTCGTCGTCCCCGGCGACGCCGAGCAGGGCGAGCGCGGTGGGCGGCACGTCGCGGCCCGGACGTCGGTGATGAACCTCGTGGTCATCGCGCGCCGCCCGGAGATCGGCGAGCGGTCGGCCGAGACCATCTCCCGGCTGACCGGCCGGCATCCCTCGCGCACGCTGGTCGTGCTGTCCGCCGATCCCGATGGGCCGCCATGGCTGGATGCGCGCATCCAGGCCCACTGCGTGCTGCCGCGCGCGGATGCGCCCGAGACATGCTCCGAGCAGATCCTCCTCACCGCGGGCGGCGAGACCGGCCGGCACCTGTCCGCGCTGGTCGCTCCGCTGCTCATCCACGACCTGCCGGTCACAGTGTGGTGGCCGGGCGAGCCGCCCTTCGGCTCGGAGCCCGCGGGTGCGCTGCTCGAGATGACGGACCGCCTCCTGGTGGACGGTTCGTCGTGGACTGGGGACGGGCTGGCTCGGCTGGCGCAGCTGGCGGGACTGTTCGACCGCTACGGGCGGCTGGCGATCCGCGATTTCGCGCTCGTCCGGCAGGCTCGCTGGCGGGAGGCGATCGCCGGGATCTTCGACGTCCCCGAGTTCCGGCCATACCTCGGACACCTGCGGCGGGTGTCGGTGACCTATGCAACTGGCTCCGAGACCGGGGAGCCCGGGACGACGAACGTGGTCAAGCCGCTCTACCACGTCGCATGGCTGGCGGCGCGGCTGGGCCTGCGGGTCGCGGAGTCGCTGGAGCCGGTGAAGCCCCGATCCAGGGCTGCGGGGTCCGCGAGGCCGCGACCCGGGGAGAAGTCGCCGCTCCACCGGGGGCTGGCGGCGCGGCTCGTCCGCGGCACCTCGTCGGAGGTGAGCGTGGTGATCCGGCCGCTGGCCTCGTCCGAACCGCCCGGGACCACGCTGCGCGTGGAGATGCTGGCCGACCGGCGCGGCTCGGAGCTGCGCGCCGACGTCACCGCCGCTGCCGAGGACGTCCATGTCCACACCTGGGTGGACGGGGTGCAGGCGATGGACCGCACGTTCAGGGAGCGGCGCAGCACCGATGTGGACCTCTTGGGCGAGGCCATCGAGACGGGTGGGCGGGACCCAATGACGGTCGCCACGATCCGGATGGCCGCGCGGCTCATCGGGGAGGCACGCCCGTGAGCGGATCCGCGCATCGAGACGGGGCCGCGCCGCGCCTGGTGGTGCTGCCGACCGACGCCCTCCCCGCGGCGGCCGCAGCCGAGATCGCGCGAATCCTGGCGGCGGCGGTCGAGGCACGGGGCATCGCCCACTGGGCCACGACCGGTGGCTCCGCGGCACCCGGGATCTACGCGGCGCTGCGCGATGCGACCCTGCGCGACGCGCTGGACTGGTCGCGCATCCACACCTGGTGGGGCGACGACCGCTTCGTGCCGGCGGACCACCCGCTGTCCAACGTGCTGCCGATCGCCGGCCTGCCGATCCCGGACGCCAACCTGCACCCGATCCTGGCGGGCGAGGCCATCGCGCTCGGGGAGAGCCCGGCCTGGGCGGCGGCCCGGTACGCGGCGGATGTCTCGGCTCTCGTGCCGGCCGATGCCGACGGGACGCCCGTGCTCGATCTCATGATCCTGGGCGTAGGCCCCGACGGACACGTCCTGTCGGTCTTTCCGTGGTCCGCCGTGTGGGACCAACCCGTGCTGGTCTGCGCCGTGCCCGCCCCCACGCACATCGAGCCCCACGTGGCGCGGGTCACGATGCATCCGCGGCTCGTCGCGGCCGCGCGTGCGGTGCTGGTGGTTGCCGCTGGTGGGTCCAAGGCGGCCAACCTGGGCCGGGCCTGGACCGGCGACGACGTCCGCGAGCTGCCGGTCCGGGTCGCCCGGCTCGGGACGGCGACCTGGTTCCTGGACGAAGCGGCGGCAGCGGAGCTTCCGCGAGGCTGATCACCGCGGATCGTTTCCGGCCATCCGACATGGAGCCGGGGCCGCTACCCGACAAGCGACCCGCCTGGTCGCGCGCCCAACACCTGTCGGGCGCGCCAAGGCAGCCGCGTCCGCCCTTCCCGGCCAGGGTGGTCGAGGCGCGGCACTTCTGCGGCTCTCGATGACGATGAGCGTGCCCGGCCAGCCTATCGGGATCAATCTACTAGAGCATGTGACCTGCGCGTATCACGTACTTGACATGCGCGCTTTGTCGTCAATACTGCTTCCATGACCGATCTCGACCGATCCTCGCTGACCGAGGCGCTCCGCGCGCTGGGCGATGTGCTCGGCTCGCGGGGGCATGCCTACGACCTCGTGGTGGTCGGCGGCGCGGCCCTCCTGCTCCGCGGCACGGTCTCGCGCCCGACGAAGGACGGCGATGTCGTGGGCGAGCGCCGGGCCGACGGCTCGATCGCCCGCCTCGACGCGCTGCCGCCGGGACTGGCACGGGCTGCCCTCGACGTGGCCCGGGCGTACGGCCTCGCCGACGACTGGCTCAACCTCGGGCCCGCATCCCTGCTCGATGGCCCGCTGCCCGATGGCTTCGAGGCGCGCCTCAGCCCGGTGGCCTTCGGAGCGCTGCGCCTGTGGATCGCCGGGCGCGAGGACCTGGTCGCGCTCAAGCTCTGGGCATCGGCCGACCGCTGGCCCGCGCCCGGGCGTCACCTCGCGGACCTCCAAGCCCTTGCACCGACCGCCGACGAGCTGCGGCGCGCTGCCGCCTGGACACGGCTTCGTGACCCGTCGCCCGGGTACCAAGAGCTCCTGGCTGCCGTCCTGGCACGGCTCGGCGTGGACGGGACTGTCGATGACATCGGGCGCTAGGCTCCGGATCTCCGCGCTCGGCCGGCTGGCATCCCAGTGGATCGCCCTCGGGGGCCAGCTCGACGGCCCGGCCGAGACCGCGATCGTGGACCTCGAATCGCTGCTCGCGGCCACCGCCCGGCTCGGACCCCTGGAGTCGCGGATCGCGGAGGCCGCCCTGGCCTGGGGCACCCGCCACGGGACGGCTGTCAACGGCGCTCGCCTGCGGACCGTGGCGAATGAGCTCGGCGTGGCGGACGAGACGGCGACGCTCGCGGCGGCCGTGCGGCGCGCCGGCGGTCCACCTTGGCCGCTGGCTGCCCGGGGCGGAGCGGCAGGACCCTGGGACGGCATCGCGCCGCGGTCGGGCCTCGTCGTCGTTCGCGACCTCGTCGCCCCAGCGCGGCTGGTCTGGCGCCTCCGGGCCGCCTTCGGGGTCAACGCGCGCGCTGACGTGCTCGCCGCGCTCCTCGTCGCGCCGGTGCCGATCTCAATCGCCGACCTCGCCGCGCGGACCCGCTTCGGCAAGCGCACCGTGGCGGGCGCCGTCGCCGACATGGCCCTCGCCGGGCTCGCCGAGGTCGCGCGCATCGGGAACACCGACCGGATCTGCCTCGCAGAGGGGGTACCGCTCCGCTCCTGGCTCCCCGCAGGCGCCGCATCTGCGCGCGACGAGGCTTCACGGTGGCACTGCGTGCTGGCCGCGCTCGCCCTGGCCGAGCGGGTCGAAGGCGCCCCGGACTCCGTGCGAGCAGTGGAGGGCCGCGCCTCGACCGACGAGTTGCGGACTGCCCTGACGGCGGGCGGCCTGCCGAAGCCGGACTCGAGGATGGTTGGGTCGACGTTCTCGGCGGCGCTCGACACGTGGTTCGATGCGTTGGCGGTGGCGATCGCGCCGTAGGCACGCAGTCGTCGGTCTCCTGCTGTCCCCCTGCGACCGTGCTGACCTGTGGCTATGCTGAGCCCGTGGGACGCCCGACTTCCAAGCCCGAGCTGATGGCGGCCGCCGAACAGGAGTTCGATCGGTTGTGGGTCACGGTCGAGGCCGTGTCGCCCTCCGCCCGTGAGCCGCCGGGTGCATGCGACTCCTGGTCGGTGAAGGACATCCTCGCCCACCTCGATGCCTGGCACCGCATGTGGCTGCTCTGGGAGCAGGCCGGGGTCCGAGGCGAGCCCACCCCGATACCGGCTGAGGGGTTCACCTGGGCCCAGACCCCTGGCCTCAACGAGCGGATCCACGCGGACACTGCCGGTGACCCGTGGGACGCGGTGTGCGATCGGCTGCGGGACTCCCACTCCCACGTCATGCTCGTCCTGTCTGGATACTCGGACGAGGACCTGTTCACCAAGAGGCGGTACCGATGGACGGGCTCGACCTCGGTGGGTTCCTACGCCGTCTCAGCGACGTCGAGCCACTACGCCTGGGCCTCCGGCTTGATCCGCCACTGGCTGCGGGGCCAGGGCTGATCGCGCGACGGTCACCCTCGCTCCCCTGGGGCGGTAGACGGTCCTGATCCGCTTCAGCGGAGCCGCGACTCGCGGAGGTGTCGCTCCACCACGTCGAGAGGGCTCAGGACCCCGCGAGCAGCGCCATCACTGAGCGCCGGGCGCGGAGCGGGCCGGGGTCCGCACGGAGCTGCGTCGCGAGGTCGGCGGCTCTCGCCGCCGCGGGTCCCTCGAGAACCTCGAGGACCGCGTCGCCGATCTCGGCCGGAACCGCACGGTTGGGATCGAGCGCCCGGCCGATGCCCGTCCGCTCGAGATCCGCGGCGACCGCGAACTGGTCGGTCGAGAACGGCAGGACGACGAGGGGCACGCCGTGGGCGAGCGCCTCGGTCACCCCGTTGTTGCCGGCGTGGGTGATCGCGACGGCAGCATGAGCGACCAGGGCCACCTGGGGCAGGAACGGCCGCACCAGCCAGTCCCCGGGCAACGAACCGAGCTCCGTGGGGTCGGCTGAGCCGGTGGCGAGGGCGACGCGCACGTCAAGCTCCCGGAGCGCGGCCGCAACGCGGGCCAGCACGTCGGCGCGGGCCGTGAGGAAGCTCCCGAACGAGACGACCGCGAGGGGTCGCCCGGCACCCTCGGCCAGCCAGTCGGCCGCCTCGGCGTCGAGCGTCTCGTCCCGCACCGATGACCCGAGGAACGCATGGCGCGACGGCAGGGCGGCTGCCCGGACCGGATCGTGGAGCGCCTCCGGATAGCTGTAGAGGACCAGGTCGCCGTGGACCCGGAACGCGTCGTCGACCCCGGCCGCCGTCGGGTCGAGCTCGTGGAGCGCCCGGTTCCAGTCGTCGGTGAAGCGGCCGGCGACCTCGTCGGCGAGCTGCGCGAGGCCGGCGAACTCGGCCGGGTCGGGACGGAACGCGGCGGGCCATGCGGGAGGTACGCCGTATCGCTCTCCGCCGACCGGGAGCGCGGTTGGATGACCGAGCACCACGTCGGCGTAGGGGATGCCAGCTGCGCGCAAGCCCAGCGTGGCCCCGAACGCGAGGTGGTCGACGATGACGGCGTCGGGCGCAACGGCTCGGACGGCATCGATCGTCGCCCGCGCGGTGTCGACTGGGTGCCACAGGAGGTCGTTGCGGCGCAGCTCGGCCTGCAGGCGGAGCGTGGCGACCATGCCGGCACGAGTCGCCGCGAAGAAGGCTCGCAGGTTCTCGTCCTCGCCGGCCGGCTGGTCGTCCGCTCGGGCCGTCCCCGCATTCGACCCACGGCCCAGGACGAGCGGCACCCGCTCGAAGCCGGCCTGCTCGACGAGCGGCGCCACGGCCGGCCCGGTGGCGACGACCACGCGCTCCCCCGCCGCCGACCAGGGACCGGCGAGCGCGAGGAGCGGGAAGAGATGCGAGGCGTAGTCGGGGCTGACGACGAGCAGCGTCACGCCGCCACCAGCGGCCGCGGTGCAGCCCTCCGCATCGCCCCGTCGCGGGGCGCCGTGGCCCTCCGTTCCGGTCCGTGCCTGGGCGCCCTGGCGATCCGCGCCGTCCCATACATGCGCGCAAGCACTTCGGACATCGTGCCGATGGTGAACCGCTCCTCGACGAGGCGCTGCGCCCGCTCCCGGCGGCCCTGATGAGCAGCCAGATCCAGCGCGCCGTGAAGACCCGCGCCGATCGCCGTCGGGTCCATGGTGTCCACGAGGAGACCGGTGACACCGTCCTCCACGTACGACGCAGGGCCGCCCACGCGTGGCGCGACGACCGCCAGGCCGGCCGCCATCGCCTCGACGATCGCCAGGCCGAACTCCTCCTTGCGGCTGCCGCAGACATACGCGCCACCCGGCGCGACAGCGGCGTCGAAGCCCAGGTCGGCAACCGCCATGACCCTCAGCACGTCGTCGTGCGGACGATGGCCGAGCAGGATCAACGCCTCGGCGAGCGCCGGATGGTCGGCCCGGATGGCCTCGATCCGGTCCATCTCGGCGCGCTCCTCCGGCGTCGGGTCTTCGAGGCTGCCGCCCACGATCACCAGGTTCGCCCGCCGGCGGAGTGCGGGATCGGCCGCGAACGCCTCGACAATCCGGGACATCCCCTTGATCTCGGTGAGGCGACCGACGCTGACGACGAGCGGGAGACCGCTCCGGTCCGGCCCGAGGTCCCGGATGCGCTCCGCCAGGTCTCGAACGACGGCCGGCGCGGAGGGCGTGACGGCGGGCACGACGGCTTGCACCGCGGCCGCCGTGCCAGGCCTGGCGCGGGCCACCTCGGCCTGCGCGACGCGCACCTGCGCGAGGTCGATCCCTTCGGGGACGACGTGATACCGCCCCGGGTCTGCCGCGATGTCGATGCCCAGGAGGCCACGGAGGCGGACCGCCAGCTCTCGCCGGGGGAACAGCGCGATCTGCTGCGCGCTGTCGGCCAGGTGGCGCACGAGGCTTGCGCGGTACCAGAGGGCGGCCCGGGCATCGGCCTCTCCGAACGTCGCCCGGTCGAGCTCGCCGGAGCGTTCCATCTCGGCGATCAGGGCGTTGGGATCGGGAGCGAGGCTGAACACGTACGGCAGCCCTTCGCGGCGCGCGATCCGGGATGCAGCAAGGCTCCCGACGTCGGCCATCCTGAGGTGGAGCACCGTGGGCGGGCGGACGCGGAGCACACGGCGCAAGCCGCGCTCGGCAGCCACGACGGCCGGCCACGTACCCGCGAACGACGTGGTCTCGTGCGCCTCCATGGGCGCGGCGATCACGGCGTGGCCGCCGTCCTCGGGACCGGCGATGGCGGCACGGTCGACCCGCTGGAGGGACTCGAGCGCCTCGGCGGCGTTCCCCCGACCGATCGTGGTCACCTCGGCGATCCGCGGGTCGGCGGCCAGGGCGTCGCCGAGCTGGACGAGGAGCGTGGCGATCCCTCCCGTGTCGCCCTCGCCGGCGTGGGCGAGGAACCGGTCGAGGCGACCGCCGAGATGGACCTGCGCGACGCGCAGCACGTCGTCCTGGGCCGGTGCCGCGGGGGCGACCCAGGGTTGCAGATCGAGGAGCGCGAGGCGGGCCGCATCGCCGGCGATGTCGTCCCCCGCCGAGAGCCGGGTCAGGACGTCGTGCGCCCTCGCGTGAACCCCGGGCCGATCACCGAGTGCGGCGATCGCGGCCGTCCGGACGTCCATCGCTTCGTCGCGATCCAGCGCCATCTCGGTCAGCCGCCGACCGCCCGCGCCGACCACGCCGAGCGTCTCGACCAGGCGTGCCCGCCCGGGGGATCCGGCCCCTCGAAGGCGTGCGATGAGGACCTGGACGATCGGCTCCGGCATCTCGACAGCCCACCGAACGAGGGTCCGCTGGGCGAGCATCCCGCCGACCCGACCGGCCTCGACGAGGTCGACGAGCGGGTCGACCAGTGCCTCCGCGGCGCGGCGGTCCGCCAGCGACCAGGCGACGTGGGGTGCCAGCAGGACGTCGGATCCGAGCAGCTCCTTGAGCCAGGGGTCATTCGTCGCGACGGGCAGGTGCGCGAGCGCCCTGGCGGCCGCGATGGCCGTGGGCGCGTCCGTCCGGTCGCGCGTCGCCTCGATCAGCGACCGGCTGACGCGCTCCGCCCCGCTGCCGGAGCCGCCGGCCGCCTCGAGGGCGACCGCAGCACCGGCGACGAGCTGGTCGGAGAGCATGATCACATCGAGGATGGAGGGAGAGCGGCGAATCCGGCCGAGGATGTCGTGCATACATTTCGTTCGGTCTGGCGAGGCCCCCGGATGTGTGGATCGGCCCGCAGCGTCCGAGTGCGTCGCCATCGGCGCGGTCATGGCGGTCCGAAGCCGCCGGGGCGCGATCGGGACCCGGCGAGACCGCCGGCGGTGTCGTACGCCCGAGGAGTACAACCCCTTGGGCGATGCTGCGCGGGGCGCGTACGATGTCGTCATGGCCAACCTGTCCGACGCCGTCCGGACGTTCATCGAAGGCGGTCCGCTAGCCCACGTCGTCACGCTCAACCGGCACGGAGACCCCGACGTCTCGATGGCCTGAGTGGGTCTCGACGGAGACGAGGTGGTCATCGGGACCCTGGGTGATCAGAGAAAGCTGCGGAACCTGGAGAAGGTGTCCGGTCTCGGCGACTGGGACTGACGGGCCGCCCTGATCGACGACGGCGACGCGCCTGCGGTCAGCCCACCAGGAGGCGGTCGCCGGCCAGCTCCTCGCTGGCCTCGTTGACGCGACGCCGTGTCACTGGACCAATGCCCGGGCCGAGCAACCTGAACGGGGCTGGGGAGCCGCGCATGATCCAGCGCAGCGCGATCAGCACCCGCCGGGGAAGGTCGGATCCATCGCGGCACGTAGCTGTGGCACGTCGCCCTCACGGCGCGGACGCTCGCCGCTGCTTCGGATGTATGCAGTTGACTTCATGAAGTCTCTGTGTGTATTGTCTCGGGCATGAACCGCATCCCCGTCACCCTCATCCCCGGCGACGGCATCGGCCCCGAGGTGGTCGGTGCGGCACGTCGCGTCCTGGACGCCACCGGCGCCCCCATCGCGTGGGAGGACGCCGAGGCTGGCGCCTCCGTGTTCCGCCGGGGCGTGACCTCGGGCGTGCCCGACGACACGTTGGCATCCATCGCGCGGACGCGCCTGGCCCTCAAGGGTCCCCTCGAGACGCCGGTCGGGTTCGGCGAGAAGAGCGCGAACGTGACGCTCCGCAAGCTGTTCGAGACGTATGCCAACATCCGGCCGGTGCGCGAGCTCGCGGGCGTCCCAACGCCGTTCAGCGGACGAGGCATCGACCTGGTGGTGGTCCGCGAGAACGTCGAGGACCTGTACGCGGGGATCGAGCACCAGCAGACGGCCGACGTGGCCCAGTGCCTCAAGCTGATCAGCCGGCCAGGAAGCGAGCGGGTCGTGCGGCTGGCCTTCGAGCTGGCGCGGGCGGAGGGTCGCTCGAGCGTGGCCTGTGCGACCAAGGCGAACATCATGAAGCTCACCGAGGGGACGATGAAGCGGGTGTTCGAGGCCGTCGCCACGGAGTACCCGGACGTCGAGTCGCGCCACCTCGTCGTCGACAACTGCGCCCACCAGCTCGTCCGCCGGCCGGAGCAGTTCGACGTCATCGTGACCACCAACATGAACGGTGACATCCTGTCCGACCTCACCTCGGGGCTCGTCGGGGGGCTCGGCTTCGCGCCGTCGGCCAACCTCGGCGCGAACGTCGCGATCTTCGAGGCGGTCCACGGGTCGGCGCCCAAGTACGCGGGCACGGATACCGCCAACCCGTGCGCCGTGATCCTGTCGGGAGCCATGCTGCTGCGGCACGCGGGCCTCGACGACCACGCCGGCCGGGTCGAGCGGGCGGTCGAGGCCGCCCTGGCGGCGGGGATCCACACCCGCGATGTGCCCGGCAGCGAGCCGGTGTCCACGACGGCGTTCGCGGACGCGGTGATCGAGCGCCTGGGCGAGACGACCGGGACCGCGTCGGCGAGGCCGTCGAGGAGCCGCCTCGTGATCCCGGCCATCAGCGACTCGCCGCGGAAAGCTGAGACACGGGCCGTCGTCGGCATGGACGTCTTCGTCGAGTGGGACCGCACGCCCGAGGAGCTCGGGGCGTCGCTGGAGGCCGTGACGGCCGGGACCGTGCTCCGGCTCAAGATGATCTCCAACCGCGGCACCGTGGTGTACCCGGCTCGTGGCGCCATGCCGACGCTCGTCGACCACTTCCGCTGCCGCTTCCTCGCGGCCGACGGGGTGGAGCCGACCGAGGCAGAGCTCATGAGCCTGCTCTGGGCAGTTGGCGCGAGCCACCGCTGGATGCACGTTGAGCGACTGCAGCAATTCGACGGCGAGCGGGGATACACGCTCGCACAAGGGGAGGACGCGGCATGACGATCGACGGCGGAGTCGACATCCTCACGATAGCGGGAGGGTCCGGTTCCGGCGGGGCAGCCTTCGCGCAGACCGAAGCCACCGGCCTAGGCGTCCCCGAGTTGGCCTCCCCGGCGGAGCGCCGACGTGCCGTGGCGCGGCCGTCGTGGGATTCGGCGTGCGAGTGCCCTCAGCTCTGCCTGCGAGACCACGAGCGCGACTGACCCGGTCAACGCCCGGTCGTTGGCCCCCAGGGCCCGAGCGGGCGAGCCGGACCGGGACGCATGCCCCGAACTCAGCCGGCCCGCAGCGCGTCCGTCGGGGGCACGTTCGCCGCCCGGATCGCCGGGTGCAGACCCGCGATCGACCCGACGAGCAGGGTCGCCCCGAAGCCGATCGCCACCGCCGGCATGGAGACCACGACCGGCCAGCCCTGGCTGGTGGCGTAGGCGGCGCCGATCGCCATCCCCGCGGTGACGCCCAGCACCCCGCCGATCGCCGCGAGCAGCAGGGCCTCGCCGAAGAACTGGCCGGCGATCGCACCCCGCGTGGCGCCCAGCGCCCGTCTCAGGCCGATCTCCGGCCGGCGTTCCAGCACCGTCATCAGCATCACGTTGGCGATGCCGAGGGCCGCCACGCCGAGCGCCACCGCCGCCAGCCCGAGGAACAGCGTGGTGAACGTGGTCGCCGCCGCGGCCCGCGCCTCGATCGCGTCCGACGGACGCTGCACGTTGACGGCCTCGCGGTTCTGGGGATTGGCGGTGGCCCCCAGGACCGCCCGCACCTCGTCGACCCTGGCCGGGTTCACGCGGATGTACACCGTCGACGGCGCGATGCCTGCCTCGAGCCAGGTCGCCGCGGCGTCGCGGCCGATGATGGCCGCCCGGTCCAGCTCCGGGGCGAGCGGCAGCGAGTCCAGGATGCCGACGACGGGGAACCAGCGACCAGCGATCCAGACCTGCACGGGAGCGTCGAGGTCCACGATGCCCAGCCTCGTGGCGGCCACCGAGCCCAACACA